>NZ_BQXO01000001.1:0-608348 GCF_045862785.1 Furfurilactobacillus curtus
TCGAGGACTTAACCACGAAGTGGTGGTCCGGTTAAGATAAAAAGAATCAGATTCAGTTTTGAGGGGGTAACCCTCAGAGTGTGGTGATGATGGCACGAAGGATACACCCGTTCCCATGCCGAACACGGAAGTTAAGCTTCGTCGCGCCAAGAGTAGTTGGGGGATCGCTCCCTGCGAGGGTAGGTCGTCGCCATGCATTATTCCGGCATAGCTCAGTTGGTAGAGCACCTGACTGTTAATCAGGTTGTCGACGGTTCGAGCCCGCCTGCCGGAGTTAATTTAAAAAAATGGAGAGTTGTCCGAGTTGGCCGAAGGAGCACCACTGGAAATGGTGTAAGCGGGTAACAGCCTGCTTCAAGGGTTCGAATCCCTTACTCTCCGTTTTATGACCCCTTGGTCAAGTGGTTTAAGACACCGCCCTTTCACGGCGGTAACATGGGTTCGAATCCCGTAGGGGTCACTTTAATATTTTGGAAGATTAGCTCAGTTGGGAGAGCGTCTGCCTTACAAGCAGAGGGTCACAGGTTCGAGCCCTGTATCTTCCATTTAATGATGGTCCCATGGTCCAGTTGGTTAGGACGCCTGCCTGTCACGCAGGAGATCACGAGTTCGAGTCTCGTTGGGACCGTTATTTAAGAATTAAATACCGAAAAAAAAACGGTATGGCTCGGTAGCTCAGTCGGTAGAGCAATGGATTGAAGCTCCATGTGTCGGCGGTTCGATTCCGTCCCGCGCCATTTTATTGTCTGGCGGAATAGCGAAGTGGCTAAACGCAGCGGTCTGTAAAACCGCCCCGAAAGGTTCGTTGGTTCGAATCCAACTTCCGCCATTATAGGGATATAGTTTAACGGTAGAACGTCGGTCTCCAAAACCGCCGGTGCGGGTTCGATTCCTGCTATCCCTGCTTGCTACATATTATGGCGGTATTGGTGAAGTGGTTAACACACTGGTTTGTGGATCCAGCACGCGTGAGTTCGATTCTCACATACCGCCCTTTTATTGGGATATAGCCAAGTGGTAAGGCAACGGACTTTGACTCCGTCATGCGCTGGTTCGAATCCAGCTATCCCAGTTTGGATTTGCTCCATTATGGTGGTATAGCCAAGTGGTAAGGCAGAGGTCTGCAAAACCTTCATCACCGGTTCAAATCCGGTTACCACCTTTCGCGTCGAAAGGCGTGTAGCCCCATTAATAGTATGCCGCTGTGGCGGAATTGGCAGACGCGCTGGACTCAAAATCCAGTTCCCTTTACCGGGAGTGTGGGTTCGACCCCCACCGGCGGCACTTTTTGCACCTCGGTTAATATGTGGTTAACCTTGGTGAATAGCTATATAACAGCGTTTATACGTTGTTCAGCATATGACTAAAGCTCACGAATTTCGTGAGCTTTTCGTGTGTCTCGTGAGCTTTTCGTGAGCGTCTCTTACCGGTTTAGATGATGCCTTGATTAGTTAGAAAGTTCTGACGGAGTTCAGTATTTTGTTCTTTAAGGTCATCAGTTTCAATTACATAGTATTTCTGCAAGGTCTCAACTGAGTGGCCAAGAAATCCAGCAATAAACTTGTCATCTAGCTTAGCTAATTTCATCATCGTTGCTTGAGTACGACGCCATGAGTGCGTAGTGATTCTGGGAACGTTAGCACGTAAGCAGGCGTTTTTGAGGAACTTATTGATCGCAGTGGGGGACACGGGCTTACCATCGAATCCAATAAAAACATATTGGTTCATCTGCAAGATGTTATTGTCATGTTGCTGCCATCGCCAGTAATCGGCCAGATATTGGAACACTGTTTGTTCCACAGTAATGGTCCTGGGCTTTGTGTGATCCTTTAGGTGGATGCGGCCACGGCCCGTCTTATAGTCCCACTGGCCATCGATTAAAATGGTGTGGTCATTTGTGCTAAGTTTCGACCACTGGAGACCTAGCAGCTCACCGACACGCATTCCTGTGAATGCTAGCAAGATGCAAGCGTACTTAGACACGCAGTCTTCTGACTGCACAATCTCGTGCAACAGATGTTTGTAAGCTTTGACCGACAACGCCTTAGCTTTAGGCGTTTTTTCATGTGGAGCAACGCCTGCAAAACGGGCACCAACGCACGGGTTTCGTGCAATGATACCTTCATCAATGGCGCTTTCCATCATAGCCTTCATACTAGTGTGCATTGTCTTTACAGTCTCATGTGATAAGTGCTCCGCTTCGGTGTTTAACCACATCTGATAACTAGCCTTATTGATCTGGTCGATAGGGCGTTCCGGTGTGAAGAATTTCATCGCATGGTTAAGGTCAACCTGAATTCGCTTAATCGTCCATGCTTCTACGAATGGCTTCTTGTACAGGTTGAGCCAGTGCTGTGAGTAATCGGCCAGTGAAACTGTCTTACTGGTCATACCCATGTCGGCGTCTGCGATGATATGACTAGCCCATGCTGACGCTTCTGCTTTTGTTTTAAACGTGCGTTGCTTAGTTTCCCATTCACCCGTTACTGGGCTCTTGAAACGTGGACGAATTTGCCATCGTCCGTTAGGCTGTTTAATTGGTTTTGCCATGTGTGATTATCTCCTTGTTTGTAAGTAGATAGGTCGATCACACAGATTCGGTAGAATCTTTTATCCCTAGTTAGCGGACTAGGGGAGGCATTGTGGTATCACCTTCTTTCATGTATATTTGTATATGAAAAGGGCGCAGTTATTGCGTTGCTTGCTTAGCACATCCAACTTCTTGGCGGGAGGGGATGTGCTCTTTTTTTATTTCAAAATGTAAGTTAACACGGCGATGACAGCAACAACTATACTGATACCAGTTCCATAGAACCAATTCTTTTGCTTCTCAAATTTAGTATCAATATGAGCACTTAATAGATCAATTTTATCTGACACTTTGTCTATTGCATGATCTAATTCTTCGTGTGTTACGTATCTGTTATCCATGGTTCCACCTCCGTTTGAGTTGCCAAAATCTCCTGAAACAACGTTACCTTGTTCAGCTTTCGCAATCTTAGCCATTGTTAGAACCTCCGGTCAAGAATACAGATACATTATATTCTTCATCACCAATTTTTACATGAGCCGTTAGACGATTAGAATCAGCAACCTCCGCTGCTTGTATGACAATATAGAAAGAAACCTCGCTGATACCAGTTTCATGACCATCAGTTTTAACATTCGAAAAATCGAATGTGTTACCAGACGGTTGCAAAATCATTTTGTCATTCTGATCAGTTACACTGATATTTACAACAAACGGAGTCAAGTTGAAGTAAATATACTGGACGTGGACGTAAATGGTAAACTCTCCTGTTTTAGGTTTCCTAATTGCGAGAGTTGGAATTTTATCATCTTTTCCGGTTATATACACGGTATTAATTTGTGGTTCCATAGTAGACTCCTTATATGTATGTTTGCACATCTACTTCCTGGCGGGAGGGGATGTGCTGTTTTATATATTTTAAAGTCCTAACAGTTGTTTCTTCTTTGCGTCGAATTCTTGTTCATTAATAATGCCCTCGTCTAAAAGCTTTTTGTATTTGATGATTTCGTCTGCTCCGCTTGCTACTTGCATAGCTTGAGAATGGTGAGTTGCTTGTTCACTTGACATTATGCCATCTAATTTTGCAGTAAGTGAGGC
Source organism: Furfurilactobacillus curtus (assembly GCF_045862785.1). Lineage (GTDB taxonomy): Bacteria > Bacillota > Bacilli > Lactobacillales > Lactobacillaceae > Furfurilactobacillus > Furfurilactobacillus curtus. The sequence goes on from NZ_BQXO01000001.1 coordinate 3,629, forward strand.
TAGTTCTTTTTCGGACATATTAGTGGCCAATCCAGGCTTTATTGGCCCGGATAGAATTTTAATTTCGTGAGAGCTACCGTCGCTGAATGCTATCGTTACTGATATTCTGTCAATCACATCGTATTGCTTGCTTCGGCTGCTCACTGCGCCAGCGATAGCACCAACCGGACCAAGAAGTGCGCCGCCAGCAAGAGTCCTCGTTATTCCGTGCTTCTTTTTTTGATCTGAATGTCCCGTTTCGGTTGGGTGATAGCCAACAATTGTGCTGTAGTCTTTTACGGTATAGTTCTTGTTGAAAAGCGTTGTATCAATCAATATCCGTTTGAGATTGTCATCGAAATAAACATTTTCAAATTTGGCACTATCATGCTGAATAAATTCTTGCTTTATGGTCTGATATTTAGCTCTATCCTCGTTTTTTGCATTTTTCTTATAGGCTGACAGGTCAACCGGTTTTCCAACATCGGTCAGTTCTCGAAAATCCTTAGACGTATTGCGAGATCCCCAAAAGGCCGCAAGGCTTCGCTTATGTTCAATTAAGGAAGCCCCATATTCGCCGATTGGGGTTCCTTTTAAACATGAGTGGCAGATAACCCCGTCTTGTACGTGCAAACGATAAAATCCAAGCTTATTGCTACCGCAAAGTACACATTTAACATTCTTCATGATTTTCCTCCATTAATATAATTATTTTGGTTAAGCTGCAGCCTCTGATTCGCTCAAGCGGATTGGGGCTTTTTATTTTTCCCGGCTTTTAATGTCATCAGTGTTTGGACGTACCTCATCAATAGGCGTTTTGCATCGTTTCGTCAATTGCAGCTTGGCCCTTTGCAGTCGGCGTCCCGTCTTGGTTTGCATAGCCGTTCTGTTTAGCCCACTGTTCTTGACCCGATACCCAAGAATCTGTAGTTCCGTCAGGATTAGTGCCGGCAGCGTGATCTTGTCCTGGCATTACTGGATTGCCGTTAGGATCATAGCCACGTTCCCGATTGATTTCACCTTGAGTTTGAGTAGTTTGTTGTTGCACCTGACTAGCAGCTGCCGCTTGAGATGATGCTACAGTCGCACTGGCCGCCACAGCGCTTGAGCTTGCCGCTGCTGATTGTTGCGTTGCTTGAGACGATGCAACAGCCGCTGAGGATGCCGCAGCGGCTGAACTAGAACTAGCTGCAGCTGCGGATTCACTATCTGCTTTTGCTTTACTTTCGGATGCCGCCTTAGCTTGAGACTCGCTAGCCGCCTTAGCCTTGGACTCAGATTTAGCTTTGGCTAAAGATGCTTTTTTAGCTTTTGATTCCCACTTGGCCTTAGCAACACTTTCAGAGCGTGCTTTGGACGAATAACTATCTTTATTTGTTGAATTATTATTTCCGCACGCTGCCAATGATAGGGTGGCTAGAGTGACAATCCCTAAACTAACTAATTTTTTCATGATTAGCCTCCAAAGTTTATCCAGCTTTTAATGACTTCCGTATCTGGTCTTATGTAAGTATAATACCGATAAATATGTAGAACGTGTGTTCTTTTTAACGCATAAGTATAGGAGCAATAAGCTCCTATAATATAACTCTGCCTATAATACGTACCTGGTCATCTTTAACACGACGTGGTTCGTATTTTTTGTTAATTGATCGTAAGATGACTTCATCGGAAGTGTAGTCGTAGCAAATTTGCTTACAAGTAACACCGTCTCCATCAATTTCAACGATAGCAATTTCACCATTCTCAACTTCTTCTTGCTGATGGTAAAAGATAATTTGACCATCGTGAATAAGTGGCTCCATCGAATCGCCTTGTATACGAATGGCTGTATCTGCCCCGTGCGGTACGTCGGTGAAGTCATCATGTTCGATTTCTACATCGCCATAAGTCAATTCAGTAGGGTTAGCGGCTGACTTACCAACGAGTGGCAAGTTAACGACTTTACCATTTTGTTCTTTCAACTGATTGTCAGCGTAGTTGTAGACGTTTTGCTGACGAGGTTCTTCTAACTTTTTTAGTATATCAACAGTATTATCGATATTTGTTTGAGAAGGATCTTTAATAAAACGATCCTTTTCTAAACTTTCTTTTACTAGATATGAGTTAAAAAGTTCTTGTGGAGTTACACCAAGCGCTTGAGAGTATTTTAGTATAGCTTTTTCGTCAATAACACGGCTTCCACTCTCATGTTGCGATACTGTATTTTGACTAAATCCCGTCATCTTTCCTAGATCTTTTTGTGTAAGGTGTTTTTCTTTTCTTATTCTTTTAATAGATGGTCCAAGTATATTTTCCATAATAGCGCCTCCTTTATGTGATAATTATATCACATAATCTCTAGAAGAGATAGAATTTTAAACAAAAAAATCTCTTTTTGAGATTTAATAGTTGACTTATGTATCTCTTAATGAGATACTATTGATGTTGAAAGGAAGTGAAACATATGTCTATTGGAGTATCAAAAGAAGATCTACGTGTAAAATATCTTTTACCAAAGAACAAGCTAAGAGGTGCTAGGAACGCACAACGACTAACAACTGCTTTTGTAGGAGCGCTAATAGGATTAAGTAGAAGACAGTATGAGCTCAAAGAAAATGGAAAATATCCATTTAATGACTATGAAATGCTCATCTTATCTGAATATTTCGAGATTCCAGTTGGAACTCTTTTTTTTGAAGAGTAATATCTCTTAAAGAGATTAAACGGAGGCGTGATAAATGGAAGAATTACAGAATTTTGTTTTTCAAGGTAATCAAGTAAGAACAGTAATAGTTGATGATGAACCATATTTTGTCGGTAAAGACGTAGCTGACATTCTGGGGTATGCAAAATCGAGAAATGCTATTAGTAGCCACGTTGATAACGAAGATAAAAAGGACGCCCCAATTCAGGGCCCCCTTGGCGGAACTCAAAATATGACAATCATTTCAGAGTCAGGTGTCTACTCATTAATTTTCGGTAGCCACCTTGAATCGGCTAAGCTTTTTAAACGTTGGGTCACAGGTGAGGTTTTACCGACGATTCGCAAGCACGGCGCCTATATGACACCAGCAACGATTGAAGACTTGCTAACTAATCCTGACAACATTATCAAGTTGGCAACACAACTTAAGACTGAACGTGAAGGCCGCTTGATCGCTGAGCAGAAGGTCAATGAACTTCAACCAAAGGCAACTTACTATGATCTGATTCTTCGTAATAAGTCGTTACTGTCCATCACGAAGGTTGCCAAGGACTACGGCTGGAGTGGCGCCAAGATGAACAAGGAACTACATCGACTTGGTGTGCAGTACAAGCAGAGTAAGACGTGGCTGCTGTATCAGAAGTATGCAACAAAAGGCTATACACAAAGCCAGACGTTCGTTGATGACGAGGACACCTCGCACATGAACACGTACTGGACTCAGGCAGGACGCATTTTCATCTATGAAACGTTGAAGAACGAAGGTATCTTGCCGCTCATTGAATCAGAACAAACAGCATAGGACAAGATCATGGCAAATTCGGTAGATGAATTTATTGAAGCCAAGGTGCAGTCGGAAGTGACGAAGAGATTAGCGGCTCTTAGTCAGGGTATTCCGTTATTGCGACCTTGGTACACAACAGAACAGGTTATGGAGCTGACCAGTTGGACGGATCGGCAGACGATCATTAAGAAGTTTGCACACGACCCTGAGGTGGTTCGATTGGGACTCGTTAAGCGAGACGGCAAAGGTTACTTCTGGCGCAATCCAGAGTTTCCACGGTGGCTTCATGACGTTTATTGGAGGCGTAAATCGTGACACAAATATTAACAGCAATCAAAGCATCAGCGATGAACTACGACATCCTTATGGCGCTTATCCTCATCCCATTACTAATTTGGCTAGGCATTGGCAATCACGCTGACGTAGCCGTTGAGAAGGTAAGTCAGGCGGGGATGTGGCTACTAAGTAAGGTGTTCGGATAATGAAAAGGCCAAGCGATTGGCTGGAATTAGGGGATGAAGATGAAAGAGTATTGGAATTGGTTAAAAGCAAATCCTGAACAAATGAAAATATTTATTCTGACAATTGTTTCGATAGGATTTTCGTTAACTGGTCTGATGATTGCTCTGTATCAGTTAAGTTGACCTCTTGCTTTAATACTTGTGCCGTCGAATCAATTGTCAGTGTGACTGGAAGCTCATAGATATTCTTCGACCACTTATTCAATTTGATTGCTAAAAACACTTGTGTTGCTTGAAACGGCAAAACGCTAGTTGGGAGTGAAGTAGAGTACACCCATTTATTGCCTTGACCAAGCACTTGGTGCTCCCAACTGTAACTTTTTCCATTTCCTTTTTGATTATCCAAGGCTACAGAAGTAATGGACGCAGGCAGAGACGAAGGATTTTGAACCAAAACAGACATGTAAATCATATCTCCAGCATAGTAATTCCAAACAACAGTAGCGGTTAAAGAACGATGAGCAACTCGATATTGGGATAGGGCTGTAAAGGCCGAAATCGCCAGACCAATTAACGAAATAACAATAGTAATCATATGTATTCACCTCATAAGCATTATCCCACATGAAAGGCGGTGGTTGAACGTTAGCTGACAGATTAGCACTAGCAGGTCTGCAATCCATGCAGCCACGAAAAAAGGTCAACCAGAGTGGCAGCTCTGATCGACCGATGAAGAAAATATTAATTAACCAGATTGTATACAGAAAAGGAGATAAACGCAAATGGATCTTGAAGAAGTGAACCACTACGTAACCCAAGCACAAATTGAAACAACAGAGCATTTTATCACTCTACTAGATAATCGAATTGAACCATTGCGTAAGCAGCCACTCGCAACACGAAGCCTAGATGAACACAAAGCTGGTCAGATGCTTATGGCAACGAACATCTACGACGACATCAATAACTACCTCAAGGACCTTAAGGAGGCTGCTAATGACTAATCCACGAGACCTCGAAAATCACATGGTAGCTGATCCAGTTGACGATCGTATTCTGTTTGATCGAGATTTCCAAGGCAACGAACTGTTTACCTGCGATGAGGTTCGCTCACTAACGCTTAACGGTGTGGAATACCTATTCAAGGCGGAAGACGCAGGCAAGTTACTCGCTCAACTTAAGAAGCACAACAGCAGCTTACTGTTAGGACAGCTGACAGGTGTATATGCCGGTGAGTTACTTGACATGTTATTCCAGGATGCAGGCTATGAGACACCACTCGATATGCTCAACGATCTAGGCGCAATCATCATCAACGAAGGGGATGCTGCTTAATGGAAACGTTATATGAGCTAGATACTCAGTACCAGCAAGTGTTAAGTCTGCTGGAAAGCACGGATGACCCTCAATTGATACAGGACACATTAGATTCCATCAGCGGTGCAATTGAGGATAAGGCGGCTAATTACGCTGTGGTACTGAAGCAATCTGATGCTTCGCTGAATATGTACGACAAGGAAATTAAACGGCTGCAAGCTAAGCGCAAGCAGATCAAGGTCAATCAGGACCACATGAAGCAGTTCTTGCTTAATTCGATGAACCTCGCTGACGTGAAGAAGATTGAAAGTGTTCGAGGAAACGTTCGAATCCAGAAGAATCCGGTGCGCTTGAAGATCGATGATGAGGCACAGGTACCAGATAAGTATTTCGAAATCAAGGAAGTACACGAGCTTAAGCGAGCAGTGCTAAAAGATGCCTTAAAGAATGGTGCAGACGTCAAAGGTGCGCACCTTGAGCAAGGTGAATCTATCAGGATCAGTTAGGAGAAAGATATGGCAATTGTAAATGGCAAGAATATTCAACGAAACAAGAATTGGAAGGTCATTATCTATGGCAAGCCAGGCATCGGTAAGACTAGCTCGGTGAAATATCTAAAAGGTAAAACTCTAGTTTTAAGTTTGGATAATTCAGACCGTGTTTTAGCGGGGCAGGATGTAGATATATATCAATTCGATCGATCAAATCCAGAAAAGGATATTACTGAATTTGTGAAGACGGTCAATCAGATTAGTAAGGATTATGACAACTTAGTTATCGACAATATATCCAGTTTTGAAAAGGATTGGTTTGTTGAAAAAGGGCGAGGTAGTAAGAACGGTATTTCAAATGAAATCCAAGACTACTCCCAGTGGACCAATTACTTCGCACGCATTATGACCACACTCTATATGATTCCAAACATCAATATTGTAACGACAGCATGGGAACGACAGATTGAAATCACTACTGAAACTGGTCAGCAGTTTAACCAGTACGCACCAGAAATTCGTGACAGCGTCCGTGATGGACTTTTAGGACTAGCTGATGTAGTAGGCCGGATGATTGTAAACCCGAAAACCGGAGAACGTGGTGTGATTCTGGAGGGAAGCGATGCTGTCTTCGCGAAGAATCGACTAGACAGTCGTACGGCAACAGCCATCGAAGACTTGTACAAATTTGGCAGCGATCCAGTCAAAAAATCTGAATCTAAAGAATCACCTAAAACTACAGCAAAAACACCTGAAAAAGGAGCAACTAAATAATGGCAAAAATGCACATGGATTATGACAGTCTGCCAAAGGGTGGGGATTATGATGCCTTACCAGCTGGCGACTACGAGATGGTTATTAACAAAGTTGAAGAACGTGCAACTAAAAGTGGCGCTGAATCGCTGCAATTGGATTTGATTGTTCGTAATGACTTAGATAAAGCACCTAATTTAACTGAAACAAACGGTCAATATCACAACCGACACGTTTTCTTGGATAACTGGAAGCGCAAGAAGACAAATGAATATGACACCGAACACCTACCAATCATTCTAAAAGCTGCTGGATTTCCGGATGGTAAGGACTTTGATTTTCCAGACGACTTCATCAACTTTCTTTATCACAAACCTGTCCGCGTATCACTTAAGAACGAAGAGAATACCTATAAAGGGAACACGACTAACGTCAATCGTGCTGCACCTTGGGACTTTTCAGAAACTGAGTTTCCTCAAGTTCAGCATCAGTGGAAAAAGGAAGATGGACAGTCATCTACTAAGTCTAGTGCTTCTGATCCGTTTGCAAGCAACGGCGTTGATTCAATCGATGTTTCAGATGACGGCCTGCCATTCTAGGAGGTAGCAAATGGCGGATGAAGGTTGGATCAAGGTGTATCGCTCCATCCGCTCCAATTGGCTATGGGAGGAAGGAAACGAGCGATACCTAAAATGGTGGCTCGACATTCTGCTGATGGTTAATCACAAGCCAAAAAAGGCTTTTGTAAAAGGTCACTTGGTAGAAGTTGGCACTGGTGAAAAAGTCACATCAATCGTGAAACTGTCAGAACGCTGGGGTGTTGACAGAAAAGTTGCTAGAAGATTTCTGGAATTACTTGAACAAGACGATATGATTTCTCGTTCAAGTTCGGTCAAAAATGGGACAAGGCTTAAAGTCAATAACTACGCGGATTATCAAGCTTTTAAGTCAGAAAAAGAACAAGTGTCGCCCCATGTAACGCCCCAGGTGTCGCCCCATAAACAAGAACTTAAAGAATATAAAGAACCTATTGTCGACTTCGGAAAGTTCATGGAATTTTTCAATAGACAAACTGGAAAGCATTTTAGAAACGTTGAAACGAATCGGAAATTGATCTGTGCCAGATTGAACGATGGCTATTCGAAATCTGATTTAGCGAAAGTAGTTAATAAGAAAGCTGCGCAATGGAAGAACGATCCAAAGATGAATCAGTATCTAAGACCATCAACTTTGTTTGCACCAACGCATTTTGAGAACTACTTAAATGAGCCGGATGAACGAATTGCTAAACCAAGTAGTACATCGACAGTTGAATCAACTAAAGATGATGCCATTCAAGAAGCATTGGAAATGAGTGGTTGGGATGTTGAGTCAGTTATCAATCAATTTGAATCTGATCCTGACGTTCCTATCACTAGAGAGGATATAGAGCAATATGTACAGCGGAACAGACATTGAATTTAACGTAGTTAACGCGTTAGTAGATCAACCATCATTGATTCGCGTGAATGTGGTTAAGCCTGAGTGGTTTACGAACCCAGATTTGCGAGCACTCGTTAAATTTATCAATGAGCGTAACGGGGAATTTAAAGGATTTATTCAGCTACGACGAGAATTTGACGAGCGAAATGGTCATCCAGTTCCTGATGATTTTTGGAAACAACTCAGTAATTCTGAACAACTCAAGTTTGAATTTAAAGGTTATCTAAGAGCTGTGAAGCGAGCATACCTAGAACGGTCATTACAGGAATTATCTAGGCAATATGCGGAAACACCGAGAACATCAATCACTAAAGAGATGCAGAAACTTTTAGAAAAAATGAACCAGCCAGACGAAATCCCTGTTGAGACAATGACGGATCTTGGTAAGCAACTTGAAAAGCGGCTTGATGAGGAAACGACCGATGGTATTCACACGTTTAACTTCATCGATAATCTAACGGGTCGTGGGTTAGTTGGTGGTGAGTTGTTGACGATTGGTGCACGGCCAGCGGTTGGTAAATCAGCCTTCTGTGCCAACCTCGTTATCAAAGCCTTCAGAAAAGATCCAGATTTAACCATAGATTTCTTCTCGTTAGAAATGCCTAACAAAGAGAACCATAACCGAATCATGGCAAATCTGACAGCGATTCCCTTACAGAAGTTTTCTAATCCACATCAGATGATCAAAGGAACCGATCGTTTCAACCTAGAGGCCGGGATCAAGATGGTGGATAAGTGGGACTTGGTATTTTACGACCAGTTTAGTGACATCCAGAGTATCGCCAGCAAAATCACAGAGCGAGCGGCGAGTGCACAAACAGGCAAGTACCTTGCCATCATTGATTACTTGCAATTAGTTACTAATCCAAATGAGAAAGAGCGCCGTCTGCAAGTTGAAGGTGTCACACGTCAATTGAAGTTAATGACGAACCAATTAAATATTCCGATTATCTTACTCAGTCAGTTAAGCCGTGGTATTGAATCTCGTGATAATGGCACACCACGTCTATCGGATCTACGTGAATCAGGCTCAATTGAGCAGGACAGTAACGCAGTAGCATTCCTATATCGCGAGCATGCAACTCCGCAAGCAGTCGACAACCTAATCTTCGATGTTCAAAAGAATCGTGAAGGTCAATTGCGAACAGCCAAGATTAAGTTTGTTAAGAACACTCAGAAGATGACAGAAAGGTTTGACTCATGACATTAACTGAATTTAACGACGTGATGGTCAAACTACATCTAACTTACACGTTGGCAGTTGCAATGTACTTAGATAGTGCAGCAGATTATGCCAAGAAAGCAAAACTGTTAGATGGCAAGAATCAAGTTGCGGCTGATCAATGCAAACAACGACAAATTGAGTTTGAACAGTTTGCGTTAGAACAGGCACTGTTTGAGTCGCATCCATCAGGTCAAAGATTTGAAGATTTGGCTGATCATTTTACCCAAGGAGAGCTTAGGTCATCGAATCAAATTATTAAAAGGTGGAACAAGGTTCTTGCACAATTCGGGCAAATGATCAGTCCGATTGAAATTTGATCATCGGCAGATGAAAGGAGTGTGAGCATGACAATATGGATAACAAAAAGCGTGGACTACATGAGATCCATAATCGGGCTTATCCAGTCTCTGATTGGTTAGCTGATCGACTGGTAAAGTACAAGGTTGATAACAAATTCGCCAATTACGAAGTGGCTCTAGGCCATTTGCTAGCGCTAGGGATTAGAGAACAGGAGACACTTAAATCTTATGAACAACAGAAGCGGACGCACTAATAAAGTTATATTGCCAACGCCAATGAGTCATCACGACATTCACAAGCAATATGAACAAGCGACGAACGGTTTACGAGATAAAAATGTTATTTACGGCGTGGCACGCTCAGGCGAAGAAGCCGTTTCAATCGTGCGAGACGAATTGAAGCTGTTGGAGGATAAACGATGAAATTATATGTTGTTGATTATGATGATAGTTCATATGACATGGTGGATTATGGAATTGCAGGCATTTTTTCTACAAAGGAAAAAGCAATTGATTTTATTAGAAAAGTTACTAATGCAGATAAAGATCATTGTTATGACATCACAGAAACAAATTTAGACAGTCCAGGTAAAGAAATGTTCGGTCTTAGCGCGTTTATGGTGGACTAATGGAGGAATGTTGAAATGATAAATTTACAACAAGGTGATTATGCATTGAGTTACTACGGGCTAAAATATCGCCAATGTGCTATTTGTCGGCAGCATGCGGACATTGCTCATATTCAGTCTGTGGGGATGGGTAACAACCGCCGCATAATGAGCCACATTGGTCGGTACGTCATGCCACTGTGTCGTGGTCATCACATGGAGCAACACAGGATTGGCATTGAAACATTCATGAAAAAATATCAAGTGAAAGGTGTGCGAGTTGATCAGGCAATAGCAGAAATGCTGCGGCTTGGTGACTGGCACGTAAGTGGTGATGAACAATGATGTACGCAAAAACGACGCTGGTTGAGATGGAGAAATTTGATTCATTGACAGTGGCACGTAAGTATCACATTCGCATTCAAACAGAAGTTAGTTCCATTGAGCAAGTGATGGACGATGATTTAGTTCCACGTGGCGTATACATGATGAAAGTACACGGTGGTTACGCGAATATCAATTATGGCGACTGGATTGAGACAGATCTTAATGGAGCGCACGAGGTTGTTAATGACGATGTATTTAAAAAAGCATATAGGCCAGTTGAGGTCAGTGACTTGAATTATCCAAATGACGATTGAGATCGCGGAGGCAGGTAGCAATGAATAATAAACAAAAATTACCGAATGATATGCATCTAAAATTATGGGACGTGCTTCCGTATGACGATTAAAGGTAAGGAGAAAGCCACACAAGATAGCATCAGGGTGGCACTAGCGCAGGCAGGATACATTGTTTTTAGGACGAATGTCGGTAATTGTGTCACAGAAAGATTACGACTGGATGATTAAGTTCTTCGAAAGCGAAGATCCAGAAGACGGCTACGATTTTTACGCCCCATGGGTGCTTGCTAACTTAATAAATAAAGCTAGGTTCGAGGACATTAAGAATGATTAAGCCAGACTATTACCAAAACAAAAACGGTCGTGATTTGATCGACTCTTTCGCTGATCAGATGAGTGCTGATGAGTTTAGGGGCTTCATGATCGGCAACATCATCAAGTACCTAACTAGGTATCGCCAAAAGAACGGCATGGTTGATCTACGCAAAGCCGAGACTTACATGACGCGGCTAGAAGACTACGAGGCGGCTCAATATGCAAACTAAGAAAGTTATATTGCCAACGCCACTAAGCCATCGCGACATCCACAAACATGATGGATTCCCGACGAATGGCTGGGCAGCGCATTTAGAACACAAGAAAAAGCCTACAGTGTGGCAGCATATTAAGTCACTACTAGTGTGGGCGTTAGGAGTTATCTGATGGGAACAGGCTATTACATTACAATGGGCATCGTAATTGCCGTACTAGCAATCATGACCATCTGGGATGTTCACAACGGCGGAGGGAGGCCAATGCATTGAACTCGCCAACAGCGCTGAACAAGCGTGGAACCAAGATTGAAAAGTGGGGACAGAAGTTTGACAGCCAAAAAGAGCTGGACTTCTACGAGCGGTTCATTCTTAAGCAAGTCAATCCTGATCACGTATCAGTGCATCCACATTTCGTACTTGCTGAGAAGAAGCTGATTAGCCAAGGCGCATCAATCAACAGCATTCGATACACGCCCGACTTCGTTATCTACGATGACTTCATGCACATTCTACACGTGTACGACGTTAAGAACTCATTTGGTCCATACGGCATCGATAACGGTAACAAGCTGACGTTTCGGTTATTCGCAATGCACACAGGAGTGCCAGTTGAGGCAGTCGTAGTTAGACGTCACGACTTCAAGGCTGCCTGTATCGGAGTGACGAAGCAACTTAATCTAACTGGCAAGGCTAAGACACCAAAGCCAATTGTCAGAAACGATGTGTTTTACAACTGGAAAGAGGCGACTAACTATTGACTAGCAGAAAGGTATTAACACCAATCGAGCACGAACGTTGTCGTAAAGCCTACTTTAACTTCTTAGCAGATGGGTTACAGGATCACGATAACGATATATGGCGAACCATTTTATGGGCCAGTCACAAGTTCATGAGAATGAGTGCAGGCCACACAAGCGATGAACAGTATTATCTAGTTTCAGCAATTGACGAATTGAGCACGGCTGAAAAGAATCAAGTGATCCATGAATTAACGATGGCAGATGAGGTGAATCAATGAAACAGCATTTGAGCCTAGAAGAACAAGAAACTATCTTATCTATCGATGGTGAAACTAAACGCTGGCATATTTACTCATGCCGAACGTTGGACTTTAACAAATACAGTCCATTATTGGATAACCTAGCCGTAACGAAGTATGACGATGGCCAGATCATGAGCATTGAAGGTGAGCTGAAGAAAGGCTGGTACATCACCAAACCTCGTGAACATAAAACAAGGGTGCTAACCGATGAACAACGTGCGGAACTAGTCGAACGTGGTAGACGTTTGTCACAGAGTCGCATTTGAGCCGAGTAAATAAAGAGATTACTTTGTTTACTCGACAGCAAATTAAGCTTTAGGGTATTTACCCACAAAATAAAATAAAGCCACATGAAAAAAGCCACATCCTTACGGACATGGCCATCTTAAACTATTTAACTCGACAACTTATTATAGCAAAGGATGGCGGATAGATGAATGAGGATGCGGTGATTAACGAAGCTAAGAAGGAACTAAGCCGATGTGGCCGATTAATGCGCCAAGCAGGCAAACGTATGTCAGAACTTAAGTCGCCAGTATTCGATGCACAGCCGAAAGCACCATCTTTTGCTAACAGTGTAGAAAGCCGAATGGTTAAGCAGATTGACGCAGAGAATGAACTACGTGACATCTTATTGGCAATTAGCTTGTGTGATAACAAAAGCAAACAGATTCTGTTTGATCTGTATGTTGATCCAAATGAATACTCTGACTTAGAAGCAATGGATAGACTAGGTTACCAGTCAACCCAATACTTCCACTATAAACATCGTGCTCTACTTAGATTTGCAGAAGGTTACAAACAAGGCGCGATTTATGAACAGCTGCAAAATAGTGGTCTATTAGCGAAGTATTAGCGGCTTATGAACGAAGACATAGATTGTTTTGCAGTGTTATATTGTTATTGTTCTATTGGTAGGTAGCCAATGGAAACCCCCTCGAAATGTATGTAGCAACAGGTACCGTGACTGGTTGTAATCCAATGGTGGTTCGAATCCACCACACGGCATTAAGTGCGCTTTAATAAACTTAACCAGTAAGGGTGCAGGAACACCCAATGCGCAGTTAATCTAATTCAAATGGCCACTTCATTGTGGCATTACATAAGCAAGCGGTTGGTTGAGGCTGACCGCTTTTCTAAATCAAACAAGACAAGCGTCGTGCTAAACAGCATGGCGCTTTTAGTTTGCAATCGAAAGGTAAGCGACCTGACGAACTACTGCTAAAATACGTCAAAGATTAAATTTCTGGAGGCGAGCAGATGCAATGGACAGATGAACAAATCAGTAGCATTAGGAAGCTCGCCTCCGAAGGATTTACAAGACGAGAGACGGCAGACAAGCTCGGGATTAGCTATGATGCGCTTTAGGGCAAAGCAAGACGGCTTGGGATTGAGTTTCAATCACCCATGCCTAATGAATACGATTCAGATGGCACAAATAGGGAGACACCGTCCGCTGACAGAAAAGTCGCTCTTAATGCTGATGGTAGCCAAACGGTCACGGCCTTAATGAGACTCAAGCATGAGCCAAATAAAGACCCACGAACTTTGATGGAGTTGTGTGGATACGATCCTGATAAGTTCGAGATGGTGTTAGGCGACTACAAAGTGTATGAGCAGCATAGTACCGAAAATGGCACAGTTCCGCAGTACAGCATTCATATTCGCGTAAAGCCGAAACAAGGCTTATCGATAAGTGAAATGGCTGAAGCGTTCAATGACAAAATCATTCCGGTCAATTACGGCATGAAGAAATCGGGCGATCGCAACTTAGTCATCCCATTGCCTGACCTGCATTTTGGCTGGACAACATTCGCCGATCTAAAAGATATGGTGAGTCAACTTAGAGAGATCATCATGGACGGCTACAGCGAGATTGTGATTGAGCAACTGGGAGATCTATTCCATAGTGATCAGATTCATGCAACACAAACGGTTAGAGGGACACAGCTAGATCACGCAAACCAAAATACGGCCCATGGCTATCGTTTTGAAATACTAGGTGTCCCAGATGTCTAGAGTATGGAACACCGAATACGGCAACCTATACGATGCCGAATACCGAATCATTGAGAAACTATTGAGAGAAGAAAAACACATGCCAAGAGTACATCGCTGCCGTGCACTTGGTTGCCACAATGTTGTAGAGTGGCCGGCACGCTACTGCGCACAGCACAAGTCATTGGAAACCACAGCGGACGAAAAGAAACGTGACTATTGGAAGTACAACCACATCACACGCAATCGTTCAGTCAGCAAGCGTGAACAGTACAAGTTTTACAAAACACAACAATGGAAGCACCTTCGTCAACTGGTGCTTGATCGTGATTACTATCTATGCCAATACTGCAAAGCACGTGGAAGACTGACACAAGGGAACATCGTTGATCATGTGGTGCCAATCGAAGATGATGCTAACGGCATGAGTGATGCGTCTAACCTTGTCACGTGCTGCAAGACCTGCCACCAAGCCAAGACAGCTTGGGAGAAAACGTACTATGGCACCGGTCAATCCAATACGCTCAAGGGATCGCCACGTTTGCGTGACGTAAAACGGATAGTTGAACTGATTGACCGTCAGCAGTGAGAATGACAAACGCTAAATTTTTTGGACGCCCCCCCTTACTGGCTCTAGTCGGGGAGCGCACACCAGCTGTCGTCTTGTGGCAAAATCAAATTTTCAAAAATTTTACCTAGGGGGGGTCAGCCCGAAGTTAGGAGGTGGGTGAGATCGTCAAAAAAGCTTATAAAGACCAACACAACGGCAATTTTCCGACCACACCGCCAACTTATTTAGGTCGAATCGCTAAAGCAATGTGGCGCCGTGTTCTACCTGTTTTAGAGCAACAATCAGTGATTGAACGCATCGATGCTAATTTGGTTGAAAACTACTGCAGTGCCTATGAGATTTACCGAGAAGCCTACGAGTCGATCAAAAAGGATGGTGTTCAGCAAGCCATATACAGGAGCGTTCAAAATAGTGCGGGAGACGTTGTTGGAAAAGACTTCATGGGATATAAGCGCAATCCCGCCACAGCCATATATAATGATGCTTCTAAGCAAATGACTGCGATTGGCATTCAACTAGGGCTGTCACCTAAGAGCCGTGCAGATCTTGCAACAATTAAGCCGCCTGACAATAAGCCTGATGCAGTCGCCGAGATGAAGAAGTTCTTAGGAGGCGATGTTAGGTGAACCGAGTTGACTTAACACAATCCCATGATGTTCTTGGAGCTTATCAGCGTGGAAATTTTGAAGAAGTTATTAGTACCTTTAGGGACCCGGGGACAGCTTATGCATTAAGCGTTCTTAGTGGTGATCAACAAGCCGGATATCTAATTCAACTTGCCGCATTCAGGCATCTACAGGATCTAAAGCGTTCGCTAGAAGGTGACCATAGTTTCCCGTTCAATTATGACTTAAACAAGGTTAGCAACATTTTAAAATTCGCTGCTATTTGCCCGGATGTCGATACCGGAGAGCCTACCAAGCTTATGCCTTGGCAGGCTTTTATATTGTCTCAACTTATCGGCTGGCGTAATCAAGATGGTGGTAAACGGTTTAGTCGTGCCATTGTTAGTGTTGCACGTGGTCAAGGCAAGACGTACATGATGTCAATCATTGCGTGTTACTCATATTTAGTTGAATCGCTGGGATTGTCTAACCAAGATTTCTTAGTAGCATCGATTAATTACAAGCAAACCGGGAAAATATATGGGTACATCAAAGGAATGATGAAAAAGATCATTGCTAATGGGCCTTTTAGTTCGCTTGCGGCTGAGGTTGGCTTGGATACCCATAGTATCCAGTCAGACCAGATCCTTATGCGTAACAACAATAACGTGTTACGCCCAATAAGTCATGAATCGGGCCAATATGATAGCTATCATTTTACGACAGCTATTTTTGATGAAATCGGAGAAGTCGAAAGCCGCGATAAGATATCAAAAATCATATCTGGACAAGTCAAAGTGAAAAATCGCCAGTTCATCCAGATTTCAACAGCTTATCCTAAACCCGGAGTACCGTTTCATGAAGATCAGAAAATGATACAGCAGGCCATGGAACAGGATTACAAACGAGATGCTGATACGTACTTAGGACTTATTTGGGCACAAGACAGTCTTAATGAGACGTTCAAGCCCGAAACTTGGGTTAAGAGTAATCCACTATTGGATTTTCCTGATCAAAGAGAAGTGTTAATGCAAGGTTTGGTGGACAAACGTGACAGTGACATGCTCTCAAACAATATTGGAGATTTTCAGAACAAGAATCTGAATATGTGGCTTCAAGAATCATCAGATAGTTACTTGAAACTAGCAGACGTTGAACACGCAATCATTCCTAGCTTCGAAATTGATGGTCGTGATGTTTATATCGGATTTGACTATTCGATGTTCAGCGATAACACTGCGCTTGCTTTTGTTTTTCCATATGAAGATAGTGATGGAAAACACTGGTACATTGCTCAACATTCGTTTATTCCTTGGCAAAAAGCTGGATCAATTGAAGCCAAGGAAAAGCAAGACGGTATTGCCTACCGAGAGTTGGCAAAAGAAGGCTTTTGCACAATCACTAGCCATCTGCAAGGGATTATCAATGATGATCAGGTGTATACATGGCTGATTGATTTTGTTGAGAAGCACCGGTTGAACGTCATGTGCTTTGGATACGATGCAATGGGTGCTACACGCATGGTTAAACAGTTAGAGCTTAATTCTGGCTGGAACCTTTTGCCGGTCAAGCAACGAACAGGTGAACTGAAAGACCCAACTAAGTTTTTGCAAACGATGTTTATTGAGAAATCAATCACTAGATTGGACGACAAAATCATGGAAAAAGCACTGCTTAATGCCCAAATTTATGAAGACAAGGTCGGGATTCAAGTCGATAAGGCCAAAGCAACGTTGAAAATCGATGTGGTTGATGCCTTAATTGACGCTCTTTATCAAGGCATGTATCACTTCGAGGATTATGGAATAGCGAATGACCGCACCAAAGAAGTTGAACTGATGACGCCCAAGAAGTTCAAAAAAATGATCGAAGACGGCCAGTTTGGGTTTGGAGGTGATCCCGTTGGTTGAACAATTTAGTAAAGCTCTGAAAGTGGCAGGACTGTTTCTCCTTGCAAATATTGAGACGGTTCTTTTTTTATGTGGATTTGGTGTTCTAGTGTATGCCGCATTCTCAGTCAGCCTATTAGTCGGGCAAGTGATTTTGGGAATGCTATTGGTAGCCACAGCGATTGTGATGAGCAAGGCCAAGAAAGGAGGTGACTGATGGTGATTTTTGGATTTCTGAATAACAAAGCAACTAATCGTGCTGCTCCCCAATATGAGAGCGTGCTTGAATCAGCCGATGGCGACATGATGACTGGATTAATGGTTGATCCAGCCGCTTATGTATCCGCACAGAAAGCTCTACTTAACTCAGACCTTTATGCAACGATCTATCAATTATCCGCTGACTTGGCAACCTGTTATATGCAAGCAGGACAGCCGCGAACACAAACGATTCTTGATCACCCGTCAGCAACCACTAATCGGCAAGCCTTTTGGCAGTCGATGACGGCACAGCTACTGCTTGATGGGAATGCCTATGCCTATATTTGGCGCAACCAGCTTACCGGCCAGCCAGTTCGTCTTGAATATTTGCGCCCGTCTCAGGTATCTGTATTTATTTTGAGCGATGGTACTGGACTCACTTACAACGTTTCTTTTGACGAACCAAGTATTTCTCTTATAAACAATGTGCCACAGTCAGACATGATTCATCTTAGACTACTCGGCATTGGGAATGGTGGAGAAGTTGGCCGCTCGCCACTGTTAGCTCTGCAAAACGAACTGAACATCAAAAACAGCACCAATGGGTTGACAATATCGGCGCTCTCAAAGGCTATTACTTCAAACGGGACGTTGACTGCAAAGAATGGGTCAGCGCTAAGCCTCAAAGAGAAGCAGGCATTGTCGGCTGGATTCATGACTCAAGCAACTTCTAATAATGGTCCAGTCGTGCTTGATGAGCTGACAACATATGCTCCATTGGAGCTAAACTCTGATGTCTCTAAGCTGCTCTCATCGACAGATTGGACAAGCAAGCAGATTGCGAAAGTATACAACATTCCTGACAGCTACTTGAATGGTCAAGGTGACCAGCAGTCATCCTTATCGATGATTGAGGGCATGTATGCGAATAGTCTCAGCCGATATGCACAGGCTATTGCCAGTGAGTTAAATGAGAAATTCTCGGCTGCTATTGAAATCGATATTCAGCCGGCCATTGATCAGGATCGGAGCAGCTATTTAGCAGCAATTGGGGGTGCTGTAAAAAACGGCGCGCTTTCTGGAAACCAATCCGACTTTTTGCTTCGCCGTGTCGGTTTCTTGCCAGAAGATGCACCTAAATATATGTCTGCGGAGTCTAACCTTAAAGGAGGTGATACGAATGGCAGTAACGGTACCAATTAAGGGCGCTATTTCAAGCGAAGATGATGTTGATGTTTACCAATTGTTTGGTTACCAGACAGTTACCCCGTCTGATTTGTCTGATGCATTATCGCAGGCAAGCGGACAGGACGTTGTTTTGGAGATTAATAGCACTGGCGGTGATGTATTTGCTGGTAGCGAGATGGCAACAGCCATTAAGAACTATTCCGGCAGCATTGTCACTAACATCGTTGGGATTGCTGCTTCTGCAGCATCGGTAGTTGCTTTGGCAGGAGACAGAGTCGAGATGGCACCAACAGCTCAGCTGATGATTCACAGGGCGTCAACGTCAGCCAACGGCAATGTTGATGCATTAAATTCAGCAGGCCAATCGTTAGACAGTATTGACCAATCATTGGTTGATGTTTATGTAGCAAAAACCGGTATGAGTCCAAGTGATGTGTACAACATGATGGTTAACGAGACATGGATCAATGCCAAAGATGCTGTTGAGAAAGGGTTCGCCGATGACATCATGTTTGATACAGCACCAGCAGTTACAAACAGCGTTTTGCCACTAACAACTGACATGATTCACCGTGTTAAATCATTAATGGTAAAAGCAAACAGTCAGCCAACTGAAAGCCAGCCTAAGGATGATGGAAAGAAAACCATTAATCCTAAGCTGACTTTGTTGTTAGGCATTAAAAATAAGGAGGCCAAATAATGGCTAGTGTAAACGATTTAAACACCGCGTGGATTTCAGCGGGACAAAAGGTAACGGATTTACAAGACGAGTCGCAAAAGATGGCGGTTGCCTTGGCATCTGATCCGTCTTCTTATACGGAAGATGACGTTAATAAAGTAATGGATGATTTGAAGGCTGCTAAAACCGCTCGAGATTTTGCAAAGTCATCGTTGGATGACGCTAAAGCTGAAGCGGAGGCAGAAAAGCCAGCTGACATTACGGACAAAAAGGTAAACATCATTAAGAAAACGACTAAGGCCCAAGACTTTGTCCACAATTTTGTTGATCTGGCTACGGGCAAGAAGCGGATTACGGATTTGGTAACTTCCGGCAACACTGACGGTGATACGTCCAATGCAGGGCTGACGATCCCACCTGATATTCAGACCAATATCAACGAGCTCAAGCGTCAATATGCGTCACTCGAACAATACGTCCAGGTTGAGAATGTTTCTACTCCTACTGGGTCACGCGTGTATGAGCCTTTTGAAACAATCACACCTCTGGCAAATCTTGATGATGAGGATGCGCTTATTGGTGACAACGATGATCCCAAGCTGACACAAATCAAATACACAATTCATCGGTATGCTGGTATTTCTACAATGCCGAACACTTTGCTTAATGACAGCAATCAAAATATTCAAGCGTGGATTGAACAATTTGTTTCTCGTAAGGATGTTGTGACGCGCAACGGTGTCATCATTTCAGCAATGAACAACGCTCCTAAGAAGCCAACAATTGCTAAGTTTGACGACATTTTGGATATGATCTACACAGCCGTTGACCCGGCTATCCAGTCCACATCGGTTTTGATGACCAATGTTAGCGGGTTTGCACAGTTGGCAAAGGTTAAGGACGCCATGGGCCAGTATCTTATTCAGGCCAACGTTGTTCCTGACATGCCTTACAGCATTCGTGGCCATCAGGTGGTTGTCATCTCTGATCGTTGGCTGCCAAGTGCAGGCACCGCTTCTGCACCAGTTTATCCGTTGTATTATGGCGATCTTTCTCAGGCTGCCACACTGTTTGACCGTCAACAGATGAGCTTGGTTGTCACCAACATTGGCGCTGGTGCGTTTGAGCATGATCAGACTAAGCTGCGTGTCATTGACCGCTTTGATGTGAAAGCAACTGATGCTGATGCCTTTGTAGCTGGATCGTTCTCCACAATTGCTGACCAGCAAGCAAACTTCCCAGCAGCTAGCGCAGGTAAATAATTTTAAAAGGTCGCCTATGAAATAAACAGTTTGCTGATCGACTGGCAGGCGGCCAATTAAGGAGATGAAGTAATGGCTGATAATGACAGCTTTCAACCTGATATTGTTACTGACCTAATGGCAGAACTTAATCTTGATGATGCCGAAAAGACAACCATTACAAATCTGGTTGCTGGTGCTACGGGTGTAGTAACAAGCTCAGTAGGAGTTCTCGATGAATCCGATCCGATTGCAAAACTTGCCATTAAGACAATGGTTACACAGCAATATTATGACCGCGCTCTTGAAAACGGACTATCACAAGGAGTTCTGATGATGTTACTCCATTTGCAGGCCAATCAGCCGGAAAATTCATACAGTGGTGATGCTGATGGCAACTAATTTCAAACCGAGTGATTTCAGCCGCAAGGTTGATTTCGGTTCTCCACAATCGCACAAGACTGGTGCCGGCATCAATGTCACTAGCTTTGTTCTGGCTTATAGCCTGCACTTCAAACAGCAGAAACGAACACTCACACAGCAGTACACGCTTGTGGGAACACGTTTGGATAATTCAATCACAGTTATTGTCAGGCACGATATACGTAACGCAAGCCAACAGCAGGCAAGAATAGATGGCATCGTGTATGACATTTCAGACATTAGCCCGGACGACAGTAATGATGCTATTCGTTATGACTATCTAACCCTGGTCAAAACAACTAAGGGGGCATAACCATGGATATGGATGAGGCACTTGGTCAATGGCTTAAGCAAGTATCAAAGGCTGCCGAATTGTCTATTAGCGACCAAGAAAAGATTACCAAGGCTGGTGCTGATGTTTACGCTAAGAAACTAGCAGAGACCACCAAAGAAAAACACCCAAATACTAAGGGAGACGGCGGTAAGTATGGGCATTTGAGCGAAGACATCAGTAGTGCTGCGGGAGATATTGACGGTGACCATAATGGAAGTTCAACGGTTGGCTTTGGTAATAAAGCATTCATTGCAGGCTTCTTGAATGATGGAACCAAGTATATTCGTGCTGACCATTTTGTTGATAATGCCCGTGACGATGCCAAAGATGCTGTATTTGCCGCTGAAGCTGAGAAATATCAGGCAATGATTGCCAAAGCGAATGGTGGTGGGGATGAATGAGCGCCGTAGATGATGCGGTAACAATGCTTAGCCAAGCCGGGATTGCCAGTATTGATGCGGTTGAAGGCAACAATCTGCCGCAAGAATTAGTCGACAGCCTTAAAAAAACTGTTGTGTTGATTACTGATGCTGCAAATGATCCAACTGCATATGGCGACAACGATTTCTGGGCATTAAATCAGGAAGTAGAAGTACAGATTTGGTACTCACAACTGCTTGATTCTGACCCCGAAACCATTGAGATAGCCATGATGAAGGCTTTTACTCATCAACATTGGCAGGTAGCCGCGGTTAGACAACGCACATTAGACCCCGACACACAGCAACTTTTTAACACGTTTTATTTCAGCAGAACAAAGAATATTTAGGAGGAATTCAAATGGCAACAGTAGGTTTATATCAAATCAAGTTAGCTTTGGTAGATGAATCACAAAAGTTAATTTCTGGTACTGGGGCAGGATTAGGCACAGACGGTATCTATACTGTCGATCACAAAGATTTAGGTACTAAAACTGCCAACATTACAGGCTTAGCAGGCACCATTACTAAGATCTATGGCAACAACAACGTCCAAGACGTTACCGTTGGTACTTCAGAACCATCAGTAGCTTTGGATATTAACAACTTGGATTACAAAACCAAGCAGCAAATCAAAGGCTTTGTCAGTGATAGCAAGGGCGGCTATACGGATGAGGATTTGAAGGCTCATGTGGCCTTACTTATTACCACTCAAACCATTGACCGTTTACACTTTTTCTATTATGGCTTTGGCGATGGCATCATGACCGAAACCGCAGCTAACATTCAGACTGATGCGGCAGCAGAACTACGTGTAGATGACACTTTGACTTACACAGCGCTGTCTACTATGGCCTTTAATAATCAGCCATACAAGATTTATAGCGATCTTGATAGCGGGTTTGATAAAGCCAACATGTACAAAGAAGTGTTCGGCGGATACGTATTGCCGGAAAGTTCAACAGGATCTGGTACCACTACAACTCCAGCGGGTACCACTAAAACTCCAGCTCCATAATGATGGCACAATTTCATAGTAACAACTGATTAATGGCTCACGAACGTGCGCTATTTTTTTATGCTCAAAAGTCGCTTTCTGGTGAACTTGGTGGTGTCCGATTCACCACAGCGACCTTATCAAATAAAAAGGATGGTATTACCAATGAAAATTAAAGTTAGTCAACTTAGCAATCGTGTACACGAAGTTAAAACCAGCAATCGCAACATGGAAAAGATGTATGATCTGCAATTAATGATGGCCAAGGCTGATGATATTGCCGATATGGAACCGGTAGAAATTATTAAGGTTCAACGCGATATGTTACATGACTCAATCGACTTCTTGACTACCGTTTTAAACCTGAACAAGCAAGAAATTGAAAAACTTGGGGATTTAGAATTCGCTGAAACTATTCAGGCAGTTAATTACACTTTTGAACGCATGATGGGCATGAGTGATGAGGATATTGACTTAGCTGCCAAGAAGCAGGATGCCAGCAAAAGCAAAGATTAACCCAGCCGTCAAAGTTTATGAGCTTGAAAATCAGCTACAGGACTTTAGATGGATGAAAAAGCAAGCAGTCATGTATTTCCACTGGTCAATGCAGGATTTTGATGATGCTGATTATTTTGAAATGCTGGAAATGATGTCCGCCAAGGATAAGAAAGATCGGCCAGTTGATCCGGCAATCATGTGGAAGCAATACAAAGAGAAAGGGTGATTGAAGTGGCACAACAAATTAATGCAACAATGAGCACCAAGATTGCCCTTGATCTATTGTCGGCAAGCGAATCCGTTAAATCATTAACAGCGGTCGTTCGTTCGAGTCAAAATGCTTGGAAAGCTCAAGAAGCGGAGATGAAATCTGCTGGTGATGCAGTTGGCGCTGCTCAAGCTAAGTATGACGGCTTGGGTAAGTCTATTGATTCACAGCAGGCTAAGATTGACGCTCTAAAAGCCAAACAAGCTGAGTTGAAGGGCAATACTGCCGATGTTGCTCAACAGTTTTTAAAGTATCAGCAACAAATTGATGGTGCCACTAAGCAGCTGGCCAGTATGCAGTATCAACAAGACCGTGCCAAGCAAGCAATGGACTATCAAAAGTCCGGTTTGGCTGGCCTACAACAAGAATACACAGCTGCTGCACGTGCCAATCAGGTTTATGTTGAACGCTTACAGGCTGAAGGCAATCAGCAAGAAGCAAACAAGGCCAAAATGGATGGCTATAAGTCTTCCATTACCAATCTTAATGAGCAACTGTCTAAACAGTCAGCTGAACTAGATAAAATTGCCAGTGCTAGTGGCAAAGACTCCGATGCTTGGAGAACACAGAAGACGCGTGTTGATGAAACAGCTACCAGTTTAGCAAAAGCTAAGTCTTCTATGACTGGCCTGCAAACTGAAATGGATAAGGCTAACCCATCTGTTTTCAACAGAGTTAAGGAAGCTATATCGGGGACAAACAAGCAAGCCGAAAAGACACCGGGTTTGCTTCACAAAATTGTTGAGGGTGGCTTAATCACCAACGCCATCACAAGCGGCTGGCAACGTCTAAGTTCAAGCATTACCGACACGGTAAAGTCTGGGCTAGAACTTAACGAGGCCGGAGAAAAGCTAAATATGACGTGGGAGAACATGGGTAAGTCAGCCAATGATATCCAGATTCTTTCCGGCCAAATGTCGTACTTACGCAGTGAGACTGGTGCAACCGGTGGCGAAATTAACAACATGCAAACCACCGTTGATACCATGACGCATGGTGTCACAGATAAAACTCTTGTCATTAGTGCTGGTATTGCCAGCATTGCCACGGCTTCGCACAAAGGCGGAGACGGCATGGATTCCTTGTCTAAAGCGATGACACGTGTCGTTGCTTCAGGCAATTTAACAACAACTAACCTTGCCAAACTTGAAAAGCAGGCTCCTACCTTAGGTGCACAATTAGCCAAAGCTGCCGGAGTCAGTCAGGATTCATTTGCCAAAATGGTTGCTGACGGGAAAATCAAGTCTGACGACTTCATGAACTTGGTTTATAAAGTTGGGACAACAAGCAAGAACACATTTGACCAATTTGGAAAAACTAGTGAAGGTGCCCTTGCGCAGCTGTCCGGTAGTTGGACATCCATCAAGGCTAAAATGGCAGCACCATTGCTTGATGTTAAGAATAGTGGCATGCAATCACTTGCTGGGATTTTGACATCATCTGTTGTTCAAAGTGCCGCTACTACACTAGGTAAAGGGCTGGCAACTATTGCTAATTGGGCCAAGAACGTTCTGGACTATGTTTCCGCACACAAAAAAGATGTTACTGGTATTGCCGGAGATATGTGGGACATTGCCAAAATTGCTGGTGAAGAAGTCTGGTCCTTGTTTAAAACCGCAATCAAAGACATTGCTGGTTGGCTAAATGTCGGTGGTTCCAATGCAAAGACGATGAAAGACCCGCTAAAAGCTATCCATGATGTGTTAGATGATATTGTCAAAAACAAATCTGGTATTCAAACTACCGTCAAAGTAATTGCGGGTTTGTGGATGACAAAAAAAGCACTGGAATTTGCAGCAGGATTGGGTCATGTGTACAGCGGTCTGAAAGCGCTGGGTGATACTAAACTAGCTCAATCAATCCTGTCCAACTTCAGTAAACTGAACATTGGCAGCAAGCTAGCTAAAATTGCAGTCCCCGTTGCGATTGCTTATGACGCGATTAGTGACATAAAGAATTTAACAAAAGCATTTGGTAAGAATGGCACTGTGGGACAAAAGTTTTCTGCTGTTGGTGAATCTGCCGGGACACTGATTGGTGGTGGCATCGGTGCTTTCTTTGGTGGCCCTTTAGGCGCAGCGGTTGGTGCCACAATTGGCAAAGTGGCTGGTAAATGGGCCGGCGATGCCGCTAAGAAGTTTACTGATGGCTGGAATGCTAAGAAAAAGCCAGCTAATAGTTGGCTAGGTGGTCTTGGCTGGGATGCTCGTCAAATGACTAACAATGTAGTCAAATGGTGGGATGGCATTAACAAGTCCACTGATGCGGCTCAAAAAAAGCAGCAGAAACAGCAAGAGGCAGCCAATAAGCAGGCGCAAAAAGACTGGAATGGATTTTGGAACGATGTTGGCAAGGGCTGGACTGGATTTTGGAATGATGTAAACAAGAAAAATTCTATTGCACAACAGCAACAGCAAAAACAGCAAGACGCAGCTAATAAGCAGATAAAGAAAGATTGGGATAGTTTTTGGAGCAATGCAAGCAATGGCTGGAACAACTTTTGGTCAGATACTTCAAAAAATGCCAAAAACGGTATGAATGATACAAAATCATGGATTGATAGTGCCAATGCCAGGATCCACAAAGGCTGGGATAACTTCTGGTCAGACACCTCGCAAAATTGGAACGGATTTTGGGGAACTGTTGGTAAAAATGCTCAAAGTGGAATGTCAACAGTCCATGGCTGGATTAATGACGGCAACAGCAAAATAGATTCCGGATGGCGTTCCATGTGGTCAGGACTCAAGTCTTTCTTCGACAACATATGGGATGGCATTAAAAATGCTGCAGCAGATGGCATGAATGCTGTTATCAACGTTATTAATGGCGCTATCAGCGGTATCAACTGGGTTTGGCAAAAGTTTACTGGCAAAGATGCTCTACACAAACTGTCACCTGTTCATTTCTCACAAGGTGGTATAGTTGAGCGCAAGATGCACATGGTCATGGTCAACGATGGTGCTGGAGAAGACTGGAAAGAGCTTTACCAGTTGCCTAATGGTCAAGTCGGCATGTCTCAAAAGCGCAATGCCACAGGATTACTGCCAGAAGGCACACGCGTTTTCAATGGTAAAGAAACCAAAGCCATCATGAATATGGCTGGCGTTGAACATTACGACTTAGGTGGTGTAATTGGCGGTGTTGGCAAATTCTTTTCTGGTGCTTGGGACAAGTTGGAGGCCGTTGGTGATTGGCTTGCTAACCCAGTCGGGAAAGTAACCAATTTAATCAAGTCAAGTATTAGCGGCATTTCCGGTGGTGTTGAAATGTTTAGCAACTTAGCCGGTGGTGTTATTAACAAATTAACAGGCAGTGTTGTTGATTGGTTTAAAAAAGAACTGAAAAAGTTGCAAGACACACTAGGTGATGGTGGCGGAGGTAAGGGTGCTCCGTCCGGTGCTGGTGTTGAGCGCTGGGCCGGTCAAGTTAAAGAAGCACTGGCAGCTAATGGGTTAAGTACTAGTGATTCAATGGTTAACCGTGTGTTACGGCAAATTCAAACAGAATCACGTGGTAACGAAAAAGCACGGCAAGCTGGTGCAGATCCAGATGGTGATGGTAGTGGCCCAGCACTGGGGTTAATGCAAACCAAAAGGGGTACGTTTCTTGCTAATGCTTTTCCAGGACATGGTGATATTTTCAATGGCTATGATGATATTCTTGCTGGATTGCGCTATGCCAAAGCACGTTATGGTTCAAGCCTTTCATTTTTAGGTAATGGTCACGGTTACGCCAATGGTGGTTTGATCACACAGCCAATCCATGCGCTTGTTGGCGAAGATGGCCCAGAAACAATCTTGCCATTAACCAAAACAAGCCGTGCTTGGCAGCTGTTGGGACAGGCTGTCAACCAAATTAACGGCGGTGCGACTACGGTAGGCACCACTGATAATTCAGATGTGCTGGCCAAGATGAACACAAAGTTTGACCAGTTGCTGACAATGTTTGCTCAGCTTTTGGGCTTGTCGGCCGACCAAATCACAGCCATCCGTAATAGCGGCATAGACATGCCAACGATGTACAAAAAGATGGCTAAAGACCAACGTTTGCATGACATGCAGGTGTTTTAACATTAGGGGGGATGTAAATTGAGTGAGCTTTACGTCAAAACAAACAGCAGCAAAACCAGCAACAGCCGCGCAGCACTAACGCTTTTGACACGCTATTAAGCTCCGTGCAACAACGAGGTCAGATTCTCAACAATCAAAGCCTTAGTTAGGAGGACTATTAAGTGTACGGAAAACTTTACATTAAGAAACAAGACGAACCAGAATTTGAAATCAATGATGTACTATCATCCGTTAAGATGCTTGGAATTGATAATTCTGCTCCACAAATCACACCAAGCTACCTAGAATCAGCTGGCAGTGATGGCCAGCTGTTACAGAACGTTACTTACAACACCTCAACCGTGACGGTGCATTTGTTTGCACGAGCCATAGATATTCAGGACTTAAAATTAACGGCTGCTAGGGTTTATTCGCTGATTAGTTCACGCACACCAATCCGGATTCGTGATGATATTGAGCCGGGAAAAGTGGCTTATGTTGTTGCCGAACCGTTTGAAATTCAACCATTAAATCATACCAATGATTCGACAATTGATATTCAGTTCGACAATGTATCTGGCATGTGGTATTCACTTGTAAACAGTGATGAAATCGCTAATAGTCCTGACGCTTTACAGATTGGCCTGCAATTACCAGAACAACTGCCTAGCTATCACTTTAATGAAAATGAATTTAACATTTTCAACCCGTCTGACCTTAACATTGATCCATACCGTCAACGGCATACTTTGAAAATCACGATCAAAGGTGCTGGACAGTTTGAATTAGAAAATAAGACGAACGGAACGTCGTTCAAATGCACACATTCGATGACTAATACGGATGAGTTTGTCTTAGACGGTGTCCATGCGTTTCTCAACGGTCAATTAGACAGTTTAGAGACCGATTATGGGCACATTGTGCTGAACAAAGGAAACAATGACATTGTCATTACTGGCTTGAACAATGTCGATGTAACTTTTTCCTTTCCATTCATCTATCTACAATGATAACTGGAGACAAAGTGGTCGTTCAGGACATTCAACGCCAGCACACGGATGTTCTGGACTGCTTCGATTGGGACAGCTTTCAAGTTACACGTCAACGTAACAGCCAATATCAGTTGGACTTTGTTGCCTTTGACGACAATAGCGTCGGTTTCGAGCTCCTGCAGATTGAGAATTCTGTTTGGTGGAACAATCAAGAGTTCATCATCAAGCAGCTCACAGATGACTGGAACGGTGAAGTTCACGAGGTTACTGTTACAGCTACTCATGTGTTCTACCAATTGAACGGCAGACGACAACGTCAACAAAAAGCAGGTGCAGTGACGTTATCCTTGAATGATGCGATGTCATTTTTATTAGACGGCTTGAACACTGGCTTCGACTTTCAAATCCATGGGACGTTTGCCAACACAGAGCTGACTGATTTTGGTAAATGTTCTGTGATTGATGGAATCAGCACGTTGATTACTGATTATAATGTTTATGCTGTTTGGCCAGATGAACGGACGATCCACTTTTACGATGAGAACTCATGGAAGCGCAATACACAGATGGCCATTCGTTATCAACATAACGCTAGTGAAGTATCACTAGCCGTTGATAGCTCTAACATCGTCAACACAGTTATGGTTTCAGGTAAGCAAAACGATAATGGTGACTCTGGTTCAACGCCATCCTTTCAACCATTCATAGTTCAAGACGATGACAGCGTTAAACGTTGGGGTCAACGTGATGGAGACGATATTTCAGACGAAAGGTTTACTGACGCTGATGCAATGCGCACTTACGCACTTAGTAAGATGCAGAGTGAACCGCCAACGACAATTACCGTCACCATGAACAACAAAGATACACCACAACTTGGCGAAATGTGGATGTTACAAGTTTTGCCAGCAGATTATCAGACGATGGTTGAGACAGTATCCGTACAAGAGTATCCCTTTAGCCAGAAAGCCACTTCAATCACATTGAACAACTTAACAGCCAACTTCCTAGAGATACAATCAGCCAACACTCATCGTTTAAACGATATCAGTAACAGAATCCGAAACTCGGTAGATTATTCGGGAAATGTTATATTGCCAATGATAACCGACCAGACATCGTTACAAAATTTAGCAAATATGGGAGGCGATTGAATGGCTCTTGATCCAGCCAGCCTTAAAGATGCGGTTACTTTAATGCTGAAAAAATGGCCATCTTGGACAACGCTAGAAGGACGTCCGACCGACTTGGTTAATCAGAAAGACTTAGCTGATGCAATCCAAGCTGCGGTTACAATCAAAGGCGCAGATGGTAAAACTAGCTATACTCACATTGCATACGCCAATAGTGCTGATGGTAAGGATGGGTTTTATGTTGGTGGTGGAACTAATCTGTACACAGATACAAAGAATTTTGACAACCTAGCATCATGGTGGGGATCCAGTTCATGGACAAAAACTACGGATACCTATAATGGATTAGCTGTAATGCAGACAACACGAGATTGGAGTGGACTGAGCCAGTATATCCAAGTTAAAAAAGGTGATATTTTAACTTATAGTGTGTATGCAAAAAATACAAGTGGTACTGGAACAAGTACTATATATTGGCAACTCAACGGTAACCCTGAAGGTAGTTATAGCACTGCTTCATCCAATCCAGCCAATAAAACAGTAACCATAACAGATTCATGGCAGAGAGTGTCAGCGACAATAGTTGCTACTAGCGACGGTTATCTACGTCCTCGAATTGAACGAAGTAATGAAAATACCAATACCATACAAATCGCCGGAATCAAGCTGGAAAAGGGTAGTGTAGCTACCTCATGGTCACCAGCACCAGCAGAAGCACATCCTATCTACATGGGGACCTACACTGATTTTACACAAGCAGATAGTTTAGATCCAACAGCTTACCAATGGTCACTGATTGCTGACAAGCCAGATATTCCTCGGCTAACGTCACCAGATGGTAGCACATGGGCGCCAACGATTGATAACGCTGGTAACGTGACGTGGAAGAAGGTGTCAGATGGCTAATGTAGGAATTATAAATTTAGTGATGTTTGGTGAC
This sequence comes from Furfurilactobacillus curtus, assembly GCF_045862785.1. Classification (GTDB taxonomy): domain Bacteria; phylum Bacillota; class Bacilli; order Lactobacillales; family Lactobacillaceae; genus Furfurilactobacillus; species Furfurilactobacillus curtus. Next base: position 34,337 of record NZ_BQXO01000001.1, read on the forward strand.
TCGATCACGGCTGGTTGGAATGGATCAGGTTTTGTTGCTCATCCATTAGCTTATTGGATTGGCAAAAAGCTAGGGATTGACGTAGCCAATCGTGGACAGAATGAAGGTCGAATCGTTGGTGATCGACCTAATGATCTGTTGCCTAATATTCAATCCACAGATCTGACTCAATATGATGCATGTACGGTAGCCTATGGAATTAATGACTTAGACGACATCAGTGTGCCGATCAAGACGATTACTGACCAATTGAACGTTTGTCTTGATGCTATTTATGCCAAGAATGCTGATATCAAAGTTTATGCGCTGCTGCCGTTGCCTGCATTTGTTGACGTTCCTAATCCTGATACGCCAAAGGCAGCAGGGTATTCCGAAAATGGATTAATTGATGCGCTAAAACAAACGTTTCAAAGTCGTGGCATTACAACGCTTGATTGGCGCCAAAATCCAATTATTACGGTGGAGAATCATCAACAATTGTTGGCAGACGGTGTCTTACATCCTTCTCAGTCCACCTATGAACTGTTAGGAAACCGTATCGCGGATTTTATCTCTGAAAATCCGCGATTGGTTTTGCGAATGATGACCAACCTTGATCATATCCAGGATGATTTAAACGATAATTTTGACATTTTTAATCGGGTGATGAATGGTTTCTGGGGTAATTATGGTTCCTTAGGGCTTGGTGATGGGGCACTTAATCAGATCAAGTTAATTGATGCTGACTTACTTGATCGAGAATTTAGACTTCAAATGATTGGCGCGTTTAAGCAAGCACAACAAATCATTAATGAGCTTGTCGGGATGATTGGTTCATTAACCGGCGAGTTAAACACGTTGATGATTCCAATACCTTATTCGTTGGTATTAAATATTGATAAATTAAATGATTGTTTTAAAGTGATGAATCAAGCGCTGTTACAAGTTAATCAAATAGAAATGTAGCCGATGACGAACTGTTATCGGCTTTTAGTTTGCACAAAGAAAGAAGGATAAAGATGTCTGATAATCAAGGCCGCACGCTAATGGATACAGTCTGGTCGGGACAGTATGAAACAGTCAATATGACGCTTGGCGATGGCGGTACCGCTTATACAATTAAGCAATTCAACGGTCGTCAAGGTGACAATGGACGAACGGCAATGTTGCGTTTAGTTAAACAATCACAGACTGGACTAATTCCGTATAATCTAACTGGTTTAAGACCGAGGATTAAGGTGCTCGATGCACAAGGGACTGTCAAGCAATTTGGCGATGACTACAGTCTAGTCAGCAATCAACTGGGGTTAGTGACTATTACCGTGCCCGGACAAGTCTATGAAGCGGCAGGCCAAGTGCTCAATGCCTTTTTAGATTTAATTGACGATAATGGGACTGTGATTAGTTCGGTACCAATTGTTTTTAATGTTGATACGGACGACACAAAACTAACGCAAACTTCATCGCAGACTTATTTGCAAACAGTTGATGAAATTATTGCTCAAGTACAAGCAGGTGTCACACCGCTAAAAACAGAGATGGATGCCCTTCAGCAGGCAATCAGCACCGGCCAAACCAGCATCCAAGAAGTTTTAAACGATATTGCCAACAAAAAGGTAGCTCTTCTAAACGGTGGGAATAACTTTACCGGTGTACAACACGCTGATGATTTTACAACTGGCGCTGGCAGTTTTAATGCGATTGCAGCATTATCTAAAGGGATCGGTACAGTCGAAAGATTTAATGTTGATTTAACCGGGGGTGCTACCGGAACTGGGGCGTTTTTCCAAGTTGATTTAGGCGCGGCCTATTTAGTCGCATTTTATGCTTGGGCAATTTGGCCGAATGGAACTGAAAAATTGGGGGTTTATCAAGTGGCCAACGTTCCAACCGGCGTCATCCCTTTTCATCCCGGGGACTTGCTTATTAATGATATGGGGCACATTGGGGATACGATCGTGATGTTTTTCGTTCCACAAGGTGATCATGCCGATCGCATTACTGTGCATTCTGCTGGGGAAGCTCAAGCGGCCAATGCCGGATGTGACATCAACTTTTCATATCTAGTTAATAAATAGTAGAAAGGAGCTAAAATGGCGGAAGTTTATTTAATTGATGATAATCATCACTTTGCCGGGTTTGCGGACGTATCAGCTGACCAATTTGACCCTTCAAAGATGACCAAATTGGCACCACATTACAATAGTCCAGAAGTTTATTTTGATTTTGAAAAAAACGATTGGGTAACGGAACCAATTGCGGCAGCGACTGCTGAGCAACAAACGATTACTGAAATCACCAAACAAAATGCCGATATGGAAACTCAGATTAATCAATTACAATCAGTTATCACAACATTAACCACGCAATTAGCAAATCAAAATGGAGGGAATAAATGATGTTTTTTGATTTATTTAAATTGTTCTATCAACAGTGGCACACGATGACGGCCGCTGATTTAAAGGTACAAGTTTCAAATAAAGTTATAACCGCCGATCAATTTAAAGAAATCACAGGTGATGATTATGTGGCGCAGACTACTACTGAATAATGACCCGACTAAAGGTCTTAAATGTTGACGCACTGCATGAATCTAAGGCATTAGTATAGAAAGGAAGTGAGGCGATTTTGTGGCACAACTTTGTTAAGAATCATTTCGTTGTTGAAACTGGATTAGAAACCTTTATCTTGGGTTTCTATTTTGTCTATGTACGTAACTATTTTGTTGACAAAGACCAATTTGAGCCGTTTGTTCATCATTTCGCTGATCCTTATGTCGCGGTTGCTTTGATTTGTGTCGGGCTGCTAGCCTTGTTTGTCGGGTTATGGGACGTGCATTGGTTTAAGGCCAAAGCATTAGTGTTAACCGCCATGCAGATAGTGTGGACGATCTACTTTGTCTTATTCCTATGGCATGACTACAATTCACCGGGTCCAGTCGGTATTGGCACAATCTTAGCAGGCGCCGTTGTGATGCGGATTCTGGTCGAGGCGAGGTGGGGTGACCGTTTATGAACCATCTCATTGAGACGATTGTGTCTGTAGTCATGGGCAGTTCGTTCACAGGGTATTTGACGTACAGATCAACTATTAAAAAGAATCAGACGGATCGCGAGGATATCTATGCTGATCACACCGGAGAATTGTGGGATCGATTGGATAAGATTACGAGCGAGCGTGATGAGCTTAAAGCGCAAGTCATAAAGCTTCAGACGAAAGTTGAGGAGCAATCTAGAATGATCGATGACATGACTCATCAAATTGGTAAATTAACAAAAGAGGTCAAAGAAATGATGGAGGATAAGTAGGTAGAATGAATTTACATCTTAATATCAATGATGTGGTCACTTGGCTGTTAGCCAGTGGCTTTTTATTTGCTCTGTATTTCAAAGTGCTATCACCTGCTGCACATCAGTGGATTGCGACGCAGAAAGCTAGTAAAGCTAAGCAGGTTGAGGAAGTATTGCTTAATCTAGCAGATACAGCCGTGCAAGGCCTGTCAACCAGCTATAACATGACTGGTTCTGTTAAAAAACAGGAGGCTGTGGCAAAGGTTAACAAAGCTCTGTCAGATAAGGGAATTAGTATTGATCCCGATCGTGTAAGTGACTCAGTCGAGCGTGCTTACCAAGCGTTCGCACAGACCAACGCGCCTGCCGTAAAAAAGCAAGCTGTTGTTAACGGCGCAACTGTTGCGCAATCAGGTGGCCCTATCAATCATAAGATTGGAGGGATTAAATAATGGCAGTAGACATTAATAAAGTCATTCAATGGTTCTACGATCGTGAGGGGAAACTGACTTACTCAATGTATGGATCGCGAAACGGTGACGATGGCACAGCAGACTGCTCCGGATCGATGACGCAAGCCCTATATGATTCTGGTGCTAGTCGTTATGCCTATCTATACTCAACTGAAACCATTCACCCATATTTAACTAACAATGGTTTTGAGCTGATTGTGGAAAACGATCAGAACGGATGGGACGCACAAGCCGGAGACATTGTCATTTGGGGTCAGCTAGGCGCTTCTGCTGGTGCTGGTGGTCATATTATGATCATGACCGACGGAACGAACTGCATCAGCACTTGTTATTATACTGGCGGCGAGGTTGGCACAGCGGTGCAAGAGCTTCCTTACAACAGCTTTGTGGCGTTAGACAACTATCCTTACTACTACGTCTATCGCATGACAGATTCAGCAGCTGTTCAAGGTAATGGACCGCAACCAGTGCCAGCTGAGTACCGTGATACCGATGCAATCACGCAATTTAAGCAAGCAGGCGGGTGGATTAATTTCAATAATCATCCGTGGAAACTTGATCAAATCTCATTCGTTAACGGCATGTGGCAAGGCCTATCTAGCGAATTGTCTGGTGATAACCCGGATTGGACGGTCAACGGTGTTCCGTTAGTGCTTGTTTCTCTAACGGATAACCCTAACCAGAATGACGCGCAACCTGGTAACCATGCACGATTTGACAAGAACTATTGGCCAATTGCCGATTATGACGATGCAACTAATGGCATTGCCATCGATCTAGGAGATAACGGTGGACTAATCTGGTTTAACGCCGATGCAGTTTTAGCAGCTTAATTAAATAACAATTTGATCACAGATTAAAATTACTTCTTGATGCTTAAAATGCCCTAACTTCCTATTACACGGGAGGTTAGGGCTTTTTATGTATGATCGACCTATCATATTTCGTGAGTGTCTCGTGAGCGTCCCAATCTTTAGCTTCTCTAAGTTACTGGTATCAAAGGGTTCAAAGAAACGTTCGACCCCCACCGGCGGCATCCTTAGACCCTGAAAGGGGTCTTTTTTGTTTGTCTATAAAAAAAGCCTATGTACCGGCGCTATCGCCGGTACATAGGCTTTTAAATGTTTTGAAACTTCTTGTATAAGTCAGTACAAGTTGGATGGATATTCGTATAAAGTTTCCCGTCAGCCTATTTTAGGGGTAAACGGGGAAAGAAACAGGAATTTGAAGAAGACTGAAAACGATCTTCTTCAAATTCCTGTTCAAAAAAGATGCAATAAAATTCGCCTGTTTTACCTTATTTTATTGTAAGTAATAATGAATGAGCCAAGTTGACTTGTGACCCGCTTAACCTTCACGATTACCTTTTGGCCTTTTTTGATGTGCGGGTTGTTTTCGGAAACAAAGTTAAGATGTTTACCAGTCTCAATGTTATAACCAAATGCACTATCCGGTACGAGTTTATCGGCACGAATGCTGATGGTTTTGTCTTTAAGGTCTTTACCTTTTTGAAGCGCCGTTTCAGCCTGTTTAGTGGTGTAGTCTGCTTTGGTAGACTCACTTCCACAGGCGGCTAATAATAAGAGCAGGGCGAGAATAAGCGCCGCTGATACGCCTCGTTTTATAACTTTTTTCATTTCTTTTTTCGCTCCAATCCTGATTTACGGGATATGTTTTGATGCTATTCATGTTAAATTTGCGGATCAAATTTAACATGAATAGGATGGGTGTTTTTTAATTTGATTTCCGAAACTTTATTCGCCGGCAGTGTCGGGCGCCAGCGCACCAGAAACACTATCGGTAGTACCAGCACCACTACCATTTGCGATGGTTGGCTGTTGTACTGGCGATGAAGGGGTATAAGTGGGGCGTTGAGGGGACCAAGTTGGACGCTGACTAGCGCGAGTTCCCGAGTAGCCGCCACTGTAGCTTGGTGTAGTGCTATTCACTGCAGAGCTGGAAGCGTTACTGGTTCCGGCAGCCGTACTGCCTTGTTCGTCTGCCGTATCTTGTTGATCCTGTGCCTGTTGATCAGCTTGTGCTTGTGCATCGGCGCTTGCTTGGGCCGCAGCATTTGCATCAGCTATTGACTGACTTGCAGCGCTTTTAGCCTTAGATCGCGACGATTCTCGATCTAAGGACAGCGAATTAGCTTTTGCAGAAGACTCCAATGAAGCTTGTTTACGTCTAGCTGACGCCGCTTTAGACGATGAGCGAGCCGTATCTGCAGTGGTTGGTTTTGAAGAAGGGGCCGCATCTTGACCGCAGGCAGTTAACAACCCAGAACCGATTAAAATAGTACCTAATAGGATTATTTTTTTCATAACGAAGACTCCCATTGAAATGATTAATCTTATTGTACCTTAAGCAATATTGAAGTGGTTGATTTATTGCGTCAAACCGCAAATTTGTCAAAAAATAGCCAGCTCATAACTATAGCGGTGATGTGTAAGCTACAGTTATGAGTTGGCCAATGAACCGTCTATTTAGTTAAACTGCCGAACTGCTATAAAGATGAGCGTAAAGCCAAGCATTAGACAAACCAAGGCAGCGTCAGCCCAATGAAACTGTAATATGCGGTAATGGCTACGCTGACTAGGGCCTTGATAACCTCGGGCTTCCATGGCCGTTCCTAACTCGTCAGCACGTTTGAAACTGCTGACAAATTGCGGAATAAGTAAAGGCACTAAAGCTTTCATTTGCTGAAAGAGGTTGCCAGCCCCAAAGTCAACGCCTCGCGAGCGCTGAGCGTCCATAATTCGGGTTGTTTCATCCATCAAAGTGGGCACGAACCGTAGTGCTAAGCCTAACATTAAAGCAACTTCATCGACTGGAAAGTGAAGCCACCGCAACGGTTTAATCAGGGCAGCAATGCCATCTGCCAGGGCTAAAGGTGGCGTCGTTAAGGTGAGCAAGGTTGAGATAAAGATGATTAAAACAAACCGACAAAAGACGACTGCACCGTTAACGAGTCCTACCTCAGAGATGGACAACCATCCCCATTGCCAAAAAACATGGCCACCACGTGTAAAAATGAGCTGCATCAGCACAGTAAATAAAATGAGCCACAGTAGGGGACGCAGACCACTGAGAAAAAAGCGAATTGGTAATTTGGCCAACCAAACACCAACACCGATCAGGATGAATAAGAGTCCGTTTGTGCTCCAGTTATTCGCAAAGAAAGTAAGGCCGATGAAATAAAAAGCGATTAACAATTTGTTTCGTGGATCTAAACGATGAAGAATGCTATTACCTGGTATATAACGACCTAAAATTAATGCATTTCCCATTGCAACCCTCCGTTGGTTAAGCCTGGCGATTGAGGAGGGAAGCAGTTAAGTCTTCTAGGGCTCGTTGCGCTGGCAGATTGGGCAACTTATTGATGGCCTTCAAAGCTTTATCAGTATAGCCTTCAGCGAGTTCACGAGCGAGCGCTACACCGTGGTATTCATTAACTAGACTAGCGACAGCTTGGGTATCCGTATCAGTCATAGCGGCTTTTTTACTTAAATATGGTGCGAAGACAGCTGGATCTTGTCGCATAGCCAAGATTAAAGGCGCAGAATAGACACCTTCGCGCATATCATTTTGAACGGGCTTCCCAAAGCGTTCACTCGTCGTTGAATAATCTAAAATATCGTCCAACAGCTGAAAGGCGATGCCGACGTTTAACCCAATTGTTTCCGCGTTTTTGGCAAATAAACGTGATGAGCCAGACTCGTAGGCGCCCAGTAGTGAACTTAGGGCGAATAGGTGGCCTGTCTTACCACTGACTTGTTTGATATACTGCTTAATCGTCATGTCTAAATTATAACGAGCAGCCATTTGATCTAATTCGCCGTTTAAAATAGCTTCCATGTGTCGTCCATCTTGTTGGACACTGCGCAAGTCACTCGCGTAGTTGGCCAACAGTTTAAAGCAGACAACAAATAAGTAGTCGCCAGCATATACTGCGGTATCTTTGCCGAATTGAGCTTGCAAAGATTCTTGGCCGCGACGCAAATCCGAGTCATCAATAATGTCGTCATGAATCAGGGTTGCTGTATGCAACGTTTCCATGGCAGCGGCTAAGGCAACCATTTTATGTCGGTCCGTTTCATGAAATTGAGAGAATAATAAACAATATGCCGGCCGTAACAATTTTCCGCCTGCATTAATCAGGTCGAGAATGGCATCTGCCACCGGTCGATTATCGGTGGTAATATTTTTTTCGATGAGGTTAAGTACCTGCGTTAATTCATTCGCCACGATTGGGTATTCGTGCCACATTGGATGGATTTTCATTAAAGTTGGTTCCTCTCAAGATGTTGTTGATAATCGTAACGCAGTCGCGCCAAAGTGTCGACGTGCTCGAATAAGAAATTAGCGGTGATGCCCACCGCAATTCCAGCGAGAATCCCGATAAAGGAGAGAATGGGGAGGTAAAGCATGACGGTCCAGCTTTGAGCGATTAAACTAGCGACCGCTAATTGTCCGACATTGAACAAAATTCCTCCGCTAGCTGAGATACCAATCATACTAACGCGCCGCTCGCCTAGCTGCTTAATGATGAGCATGCCCAGCCAAGCCAGCAATGACCCAGTGGCACTATACAAGAAGGTGGACAAGGTGCCACCCAATAGCGTCGTTAAGAGCAAGCGCATCCAGACCAATAAGAAACTATCACTAATTGGCATGGTAAATAGTGAAACTAGGGTGATGATATTTGCTAGACCTAGTTTTGCACCGGGGGCAAAGGCAAATGGAAAGGGGATGGCTCGCTCCAGTAAACCGATAATTACACCTTGCGCACATAAGAGGGCAATATAAATCATTTGTCGTGTTCTGGATGGGGCAGTTGATGGTGTCATGGCTTTACCAGACCTCCAGTCGAATTACTATGAGTGGCACCATTGGAACTTTTGATTTCAACCAAAAGTTTATGTGGTAGACACACAATTGTTTGACCGGGGCGATTGATCGCGCTGTGATGAACACAGACCTGATCTTGACAATTGGCGTCAACAATTTTGATGGCATGATCGGTTGCGACGACGTCATTATAATCACCGTGATCCGCGTAATGGAAACGGGTTATCCCATGATGGTCAGTGAGGTTAATTCGTTTAACAACGTGTCCATCGTGAGAGATAACCGCCGTGAAAATTTCAGTTGCCTTGGTATTCTGTCGCGCTTGAGCAGCTTGACGTTGATTATTGGTAAAAATCATTAGGGGAATAAATGAAGCCACAACGAGCAGGCCGACGATAATAACGTCAAACGGTCGGATCATGCTGAAATAACGTTTGAATGGATTAGCTGCCTTCATTTTATCCCACCTACTAACTAAGAAAATAGAGTCCCGGGGTAAGTCTACCCTAGAACTCTACCACTGACAATTGTCGTTTTATTTAACTACATTAGTCCCGTATAAGGACTTCGGTGTGCCATAACGCCACTTGCCAAATAGTCGTTGCAGGTAAGGAATGACCCACTTGTCTAACCCGAAGGCGCGACCTGAACCATTCATACATGCAATGGCGAGGATAAAGATCCACATGTTAACCCAGTAGAACATGCCACTGAGACAGAAGACAACGACTAATGCTGCTGAGGCAGCTGACATCAGCCAGGTGAATAGGCCAAGAATCAGACAAACCCCAATACCAATTTCAACAATCGTCATAAACTTCTGCATGAAGAAAGCCATCTGTTGGTTAGGAACTGATGCTTTAGTGATGTTGTAGAACCAATGAGGCATCTTTTCGAAGACCATTTTTGGATCGTGACCATAGTCATAAGACAAGGAGAACATCGTTGGATTAGCCGTAGTAGTTGCTGCTTCTTTTGCACCGCTAGCGGCCGAAGTTGCGGCCGCCTTAGTTGCTTCACTTGCGCCAGAGGTAGCGGCTTTAGCAACAGGCTTCAACCAATCGAATGGTAAACGCAGTTTTGGTAAGAACCAAGAACTGTCCCCATGAATCTTTGGCCAAATATCAACGAGCCACATAGCACCGAGCCAAAGACGGCCTGGCACTGTCCATAATACGTTACCCTGGCGAGAAATGTGACCACGGAATAGGTTGCGATTATGGCGAGTCCGGAAGAATTCGTGCATGGTGTACTGGAATAAGTAATATCCAGAGTAAATTTGCATGAAGTACAGCATGTTAACTAAGTGCTTCATTAAAATAGCCCAGAAGTTGGATAAGTGGATACTACCCATCAAGTTGGCAACCCCATACTTTGAACCCAAAGACACCATGAATCCAGAGTAGTTAGGCTTAAATGGCACTAATGGCTTGCTTTCTTCTGTGTTAATGATGTTGGCAACCGCTGCCGCCGCTGTTTGTTCAGCTGCTTGAACAATTTGTGGTTGACCTTTGCCATCATTTTCGCCATCAACGATTGAGACATCACCAACAACGTAAACGTGAGGATCTGTTTCAGTTTGCGTGTACTTGTTAACCTTGATCCGACCTGCACGACCTTGTTCAAGACCGAAGAGACCAGCATCGTCGCTCGCTTTAACTCCTGCCGTCCAAATCAAAGTACTGGTTGGGAAGGTAGAACCGTCCTTTAAATCAACGTGATCTTGATGAACACCAACAACACCCGTGTTCTTCATGATCTTAACGCCTTTTTTGACTAAGTAGCGTTCTGCTTTATCTGCATCTTTACGATCAAGCATGTTCATGATCGTTGGTGCCATTTCCATCATGGTAAATTAAAGCTCATTTGGATCAAGCTTGTATTCGTCGGCTAACGTCTCACGCCAGTCTTGTAATTCACCAATGGTTTCGGTTCCAGTAAAACCCGAGCCAACTACAACAAAAGAAAGCAAGGACTTACGCTTTTCTGGATCATGTTCAATGGAACCGGCGTAGACAGTGCGCTGAATATGTTCTTTCAACGCAACAGCTTGTTCCCACGAACTCAAAGTGAAGCCATGTTCCGCCACCCCAGGGGTGCCAAAGTCGTTAGACGTAGCACCAATGCCAAGAATGACATCATCGTAAGCATAAGAGCCGTGTTCGGTGACCACTTTTTTGTCTGTGCGGTTAATCGACTTAACCGTATCAGTGACAATCTTCACGTTCTTACGCCGACAGAATAGCCGTTGTAAGTCGTGTTGAATGGCAGTTGGTTCGACACGATCGGCAGCAATTTCGTGCAACTCGGTCATGTAGGTGAAATAGGAGTGCTTATCAATCAAAGTGATTTGCACATCTTTGTTACGTTTGTAGTGCTTGGCTAGGTGCTTCGTTGCATAGACGCCGGCATAACCTGCACCAATGACAACAATATTTTTCTGAGCCATTTATCAACAACTCCCCTTACAATAAGTAAATAAGTGCATAAACAATACGACAATTATAGCGTTTACAAACGTTAATTGTCTATACCTTCACGAGTAATATTGGCCAAATTACGGTTTTGTAATCGAATTAACATATTGTGTAAGCGTTTTCTTAAACTGATATAGCGATATTATGAAAATTAACCATGAATTGAAGTTGATTTATCTAATGATGATTTTGTGAAATTAAGTTAAAACTAACCAATTTTGTATAAATGACGCTGAATTGATTTGTGAATTATTTCAGATACTATTGATGCAGAACTAGGCAAAAGTCATTTTTTTCGCTAAGCTATTTACAGAAATGTTTTGAATAATGACACGCTGTTTTATGAATGAGGGGGGCGGGGGATGAACCCCAAGGGTTTTACTCAATTGGTTGAACTGCGTACTAAATTCGCGAGTCTATTGCCTTTTTTAATAGGAATTAGCTTTGCAACCGTCCAGTATCACCAATTGAGTTGGTTAAATACCATAATTTTTTTCGTCGCCATGAGCCTGTTTGATATGGCGACCACTGCCATCAATAATCTGATGGATTATCAAAAGGCGCGCAGCCGTGCCTATCGAGAAAAAGTTAATGTCATTGGCCGTGAACATTTGTCGATCAGAACAGTGAGTTGGTTGAGCATTTTAATGGTTGGGGCGGCAAGTGGATTAGGTATTTGGCTAGTATGGCGAACAGATTTATTCTTATTGCTTATTGGAGCCTTGTGCTTTGCCATTGGCCTCAGCTATACGATGGGACCAATGCCGTTATCACGACTGCCACTGGGTGAAATATTTTCTGGGATCACGATGGGCCTGCTCATTCCATTTATTGCCGTTTACATTAATGTGGCTGATCAGCAACTGATCAGCTTAACTTTGCACTGGCCAGGCGCGTTGCTAATGGTTAATATATGGCAATTGCTGGGGTTAGGTTTGGTATGTCTGCCATCTATTGGCACCATTGCTAATGTGATGTTAGCGAATAATTTATCTGATTTAGCCGAGGATGCGAAAAATAAGCGGCATACGTTACCGAGCTATTTGGGAGTACCAACAAGTTTGCGACTATATCATGGGCTAATTGCTATTGGGTATTTTGGTATCATTATCGGAATGGCATTAAGACTAGTTCCGTGGTCGGCAAGCCTGATCTTTTTGTCCGTGCCGATCGCAATTTATAACAATCGGCTTTTTGCAACTGAACAAAGTAAAACAAAGACTTTTAAAACGTCAATTAGTAATCTGGTGTGGGTGAATAGCAGTTTATTAGTTGGCTTAATCCTTGGACTAGTGGTGAAATAAATGACAAATACAACAACGTATCAAAAATTAACGTGGCCCTTATTTTTAGAACTGATTCGCTTACCGGCAAAAGCGGCAAGTTTGCTGCCTTTCTTATTCGGCACACTATACGCTTATTATGCTTTCAATGAATTTAACTGGCTCAATAGTCTCATTTATTTTATCGGGCAAATGAGTATTGCCTTATTTGTGACCGGCTTTAACAATGTTCAAGATTATTACAAAGCCAAAGACTTGGCTTACCGAGATCGAGATAACATTCTCGGACGAGAGCATTTGAATCCGCGTCGGATCATGGCGTTAATGATGTTCTTTTTAGTTTTGGCTTGTGCTATGGGGTTACTGCTAGTTATTCGGACGAATTTAATTCTTTTATTCATCGGTGGCTTAGCAATTTTAGTTGCAATTACGTATACGGCTGGGCCAATTCCGCTATCAAGAATGCCATTAGGCGAGATTCTTAGTGGTACCTGTGAAGGATTTGGGACAATTTTTATTGCTGCTTATGTCAACATGACTGATCAGTTGCCGATGGCGATGTTTTTTCACGGATGGGATGTCTTGATCTCGTTTAATTTGGCCGTGATTTTGCAATTATTTGTTGTTGGTGCATCCTTCCTATTACTAGATAGTGGCATTATGTTTGCGGATAACATTTGTGATTTGGAGCAGGACCAACGCAACCAGCGATATACGTTACCTTACTATCTAGGCAAACGCCGAGCTTTAAAAGCTTATCCATATGTTCCGGGGGCAGCTTTGGCTTGTGTTTTGATTAGTATTTTGATCGGTTGGCTACCGTGGCTGATGATCGTCATTTTTGGCTTGATTCCACTGGTCATTAAACACGTGCGGATTTTCCTTGCCAAACAGGATAAACGAACCACTTTTAACACGGCGATTCAAAACATGTTAGCGATCGATACAGCACAGGTGGTCGTGCTTGCGATCGTCAACGGTTACTTAATTTGGCGAAACGGACGTTAACATATCTAGTCATAAAAGGTGGTCCTTGTTCTACGATTGAGCAAGAATCACCTTTTTGTTTGACGATATTTTGAACACAGCACGGTTGTAATTAATGGACAACTGCAGTCACCAATCCCAAGATGAGTCAAGGATCGCATAACTTCTGTAAATACGCCCACCATTGATCAGAGTTAATCCAGCAAACAACCAGCATAGTCCCCACAGAAATAACGTGATCAACCCTTCTCAAAAAAACGGCAACAAATATGCTCTCATCTTAACTTTAATCATTTTTCAAACTAACGGTTAGGTTTAGGATTACCCTTCATCAAAGTGAAACAAGTATAATGGGCTTAAACAATTTCATGGGAGGCAACTATGCAGCGTTGTCAGTGGGCGACCAGTTCGCCATTAATGCAGGCTTATCATGATAAAGAGTGGGGGTGCCCACATCATAATGACCATGCGCTATTTGAATTGATGTGTATGGAAATGTATCAAGCCGGTCTATCTTGGCGAACCGTATTAAACAAACGCGCCGCTTTTAATGAAGATTTCAATGCTTATGACGTGAAAACAGTGGCATCGATGACGGCTCAAGATTGGGAACCCTTGTTAAACGATGCTCGGATCATTCGCAATCGTGCCAAGTTAGCCGCAACCGTGACCAATGCCCAAGCATTTTTACGAGTTCAACAAGAATTTGGTTGTTTTGACCGTTACTGGTGGCATTTTGTCAATGGACAACCAATGATTAACGATGTGCCGGAAGCAAGTATGACACCGGCGCAAACGGAGTTATCAGTGAAAATATCCAAAGACTTGAAACGTCGCGGGTTCAGTTTTATGGGGCCAGTGGCAGTTTATGCGTTTATGCAAGCTAGCGGCTTAGTTGATGATCATCAAAATAATTGTGCGTTTAAAACAAAAGCGTAGGGCATGCTTTATCAGGAGGCAGTCATGGTAGTTCAACATAAAGACACGATTCCGGACAATATTGAAGTGCGTGGTGCCCGTGTGAATAATTTGAAGAACGTTAGTGTTGATATTCCACTCAATGCTTTTGTCGCCATTACCGGCCGTTCTGGCTCAGGCAAGTCTTCGTTAGCAATGGGGGTTTTATACGCAGAAGGCGCCAGACGATATTTGAATGCATTATCAACCTATACCCGGCGGCGGATTAGCCAAGTTAGTGCAGCTATGGTAGATTCCGTGCAATATTTGCCCTCAGCTTTAGCATTACGGCAACGCCCACAGGTTCCCGGTGTGCGGTCGACCGTTGGTACAATGAGTGAAAGCCTTAACGTATTACGTTTGATGTTTTCCCGGCTTGGTTCGATGGTCTGTCCCAATGGACATCGAATGTCACCAACATTAGCTGTCGCGGAAAATGATGGTTGGGTAGATTGTCCCACATGTGGGATTCATTTTCGTGCTCGAGGTGCGGAAGATTTTGCATTTAATTCGGCAGGTGCGTGTCCAACGTGTGGCGGACTTGGCGAAGTTCGGCAAATCGCAGTCGATCGATTAATTGGGGATGAAACAAAAACGATTCGCCAAGGTGCAGTTAACGCTTGGCATTTACCAGGGCGCAACTTTATGCCCATTGTTGCGGAAGCAGTGGGGATTCGAATTGATGTTCCCTACAAGGATTTGACTGAACGTGAAAAGCAATTGGTGTTGCATGGGCAAAAGGCCACATACGCAATCAATATTCCCAGCCGCAGTGGAAAAATTTTCCATATGGACAACGCTGTCTACGAGAACGCGTATAATGCCGTCGCAGATTCACTAGCCACGACCAACAACGAACGGGCAATTCAACGGTTGAATCGGTTCTACGAGTTTGATACCTGTCCAACCTGTCAAGGGACACGCTTTAATCCTGTGCTTTTAGATCAATTAATGGTTGAGACTAATATTGCGACAGCGAGTCAGATGGATTTGGATCAGTTGACGCACTTTGCTAATCAGATCGAAACATGGTTGCCAGAAGACATGCGGCACCTAGGGCATGACCTCGTCAAAGAATTTTTGAACAGTTTGGCGCCACTTAAGGACTTAGGTCTTAACTATTTGACCTTAGATCGGGCAGGAAACACATTATCTACTGGTGAATTACAACGAATTCAGTTAGGACGAACCCTTCGTAGTGAAACAACGGGCGTTTTATATGTGCTCGATGAACCATCAGTCGGGCTACATCCAGCTAATGTAACGGGATTGATCGAGGTATTTCATCAATTAATTGCGCAAGGAAATTCACTGGTTGTCGTCGATCATGACACGCGAATTATTGGTGCAGCCGACTATGTCCTTGAAATTGGTCCGGGCGCTGGTCGCGCCGGTGGTCAGGTGATCAATCAGGGGACAGTTGCCCAAATTGAACACGATGAGAGCTCACTCATTGCACCATTTTTGAATGGCACGACCCCCATTCGACAACGGCAAGTGATTCCCGAAGCCCAATTGTTTAAGAAAGGCAATTTGACGGTAGCTGTTTCGCAGCGGTTTAATTTAAAGCATGTGGTTGCTCATTTCCCTAAAAATCGTTTATCCGTTGTTTCCGGAATGTCGGGTGCGGGAAAGACGACATTAGTATTAGATAGCCTAATACCAGCTATTCAAGCGCAAGTCGCGCATGATCCATTGCCCAAATATGTCAGTAAATTAGATCGAGCCAAGCTACGACACGTGATTAAAGTTGATTCTGTACCGGTTGGTAAGAATATTCGTTCGACAGTTGCGACATACACAAATATTTTGGATGTCGTTCGTAATTTATTTGCTAATACCAAAGAAGCTCAACGTCAGGAATGGTCGGCTAGTCACTTTTCATACAATTTAAATGATGGTGCTTGTCCACAATGTCATGGTACCGGCACGATTAGCATGGATGTGCAATTTTTGCCGGATATCGAAGAGGTTTGCCCAATCTGTCACGGGCAACGTTATAACCCAGAAACACTGGCGATTAAATGGCACGGCTTGAATGTGGCTGAGGTATTAGCCTTGTCCGTTGATGACGCGCGTGAAGTTTTTAAGGATGAGCCAAATATCGCTAAAACATTAAATGCTTTGCATGAAATGGGCCTAGGATATCTACAATTGGGCGAAAGCACGCCAACATTGTCTGGTGGCGAGGCACAACGGCTGAAATTAGTTGCTAAAATGGGCCAGCGACAGACGGGGACGTTATATGTATTTGATGAACCATCTGTGGGACTGCACCCCTTGGATATCCGCCAGTTACTTGAGGTATTCGATCAATTAATTGCTGACGGCGCGACCGTGATTGTGATTGAACATGATTTGGACGTTATCGCCAATGCAGACTATGTTATCGATATGGGACCAGCCGGCGGGAATCATGGCGGACAAGTGGTGGCTGCCGGGACGCCTGAAAAAATTGCGGCTACCGGTGCCAGCGTTACAGGAAAATACTTAAAAACTCATTTAAATAAGCAAGTTTAAGCCAAAAAGAACCAGAAATGGGGTATCAGTCAGCACATACATTGACTGATACTCCATTTTCTGGTTCCTGGATTAATAACGGTCTTTAGCTTTAACCACCGATGCAATAGTTATTAAGCAAACACAAGCAACAAATAAGCGATCAGTTCAAACAACAAGTAGGCAGACGCTCGATACTGTGACTTTAAGTTAGTGAAATTGATCATAAAAAAGTAGGTCAAAATCACCATGCCAATTGCTAAAACACCTAAAAGACTGCGGCGCAAGGCAAGGATAATTAAAATTAAAAGACCACCGGTTAACAGTGCAGTTCGCGACTGTCGCGAACTAGCTGATTCAAAGATTGGCGCCGTGAAAAATAATTGACACCCCAGCAGCGGCAATAAATTCAGTAAAAAAGTCGGTGACAGATACCGATTTTGAAAGAAAAAAATTGCTGCACTGAGCGGAAAAGTGGTTAAAACGCCGTAAATAATTAGCCCCCACACATTTTGAAGATTCAACCAACGTTGTTCGACTACCAACCAGAAACCAGCTAACATCAGCAGCATGATAAGAATTTCGAAGTTTCCCCGAATAATTCCTGACCAAGCTAATAGCAAGCCAATCAAAATGGGGACGTGGGCCCACAATGAACGAAAATTAGCTTGAAACATTAAGAAACTCGTTAAACTCATGGTCAAGCTAAACGCCAATAAGAGGAGTTGATTAAGCTGAAAAGTTGCCCCTGTTATGCGCCCATAATGGATTGGATAGCTCCACCAGATTATATTTTGTGCCAGCATAAAAATTCCTACCAGGGCCCATGGAATTTTCGTCAATGGAGCCACAAGGTGTCGATCAGCGCGTGTGTGTTCAGACATAAGGTTTCCTCTCAGTCCATGCAAGTTGTATAAACTCATGCTAATCAACTTTGCTGGGATGGTCAATGCAGATTCGGTATGTTTCAATGTTCTCCGCAGGTGCAATGAACCGGCCAAAAGGTTTAAATGGCACTCACAATGTTTTGTAAAATACGGTGTGCGTGTTACCATATTAAAGTTATGAGTTTCGTTCCCGATAGGATAAGTACAGTAATAACGTACTTAGAGGCCTTGTAACCGGAAATTATCAGATGGGGGAAAATTTAATGCAAGAACGTCATTTATTTACATCCGAATCAGTTTCGGAGGGGCATCCTGACAAAATTGCGGACCAGATTAGTGATGCGATTTTGGACGCTATTTTAGCACAGGATCCACAAGCACGAGTTGCGTGTGAAACGTCTGTTACCACTGGTTTAGTGTTGGTCTTTGGTGAAATTTCAACAACCGCTTATGTCGATATTCAAAGAACGGTTCGCGACACGATTAAAGGGATTGGCTATACCGATGGTCGATTGGGGTTTGATGGAGATACCTGCGCAGTTTTGGTGGCCATTGATGAACAGTCGCCAGATATTGCGCAGGGTGTTGACGATGCTTTGGAACGGCGTGATGGTCAAGCTGACCCGTTGGATCAAATTGGGGCTGGTGACCAGGGGATGATGTTTGGCTTTGCCATTGACGAGACACCTGAACTAATGCCACTCCCAATCGCGTTGAGTCACGCATTGATGCGTAGAATTGCGCAACTACGTAAAAATGGTACTGTCAGTTATTTGCGTCCTGACGCCAAGGCCCAAGTGACTGTAGAATACGATGACGCTGGGCAGCCGACTCGTGTTGACACCGTCGTTTTATCTACTCAGCATGACCCGGATGTTTCATTAGATCAAATTCGTCAGGATGTGATCGAACAGGTGATTCGCCCCGTTATTCCTGCTCACTTGTTAGATGACCAGACGAAATATTTAATTAATCCAACCGGTCGTTTTGTTATTGGTGGGCCGCAAGGAGATGCAGGCTTGACCGGACGTAAGGTCATTGTCGATACCTATGGCGGTTTTGCTCGTCATGGAGGAGGTGCCTTTTCTGGTAAGGATGCGACAAAAGTTGATCGCTCGGCTTCATATGCAGCTCGATACATCGCAAAGAATATTGTAGCGGCCGGACTGGCCCACAAAGTTGAGGTTCAATTAGCCTATGCGATTGGGGTAGCTCAACCGGTCTCAATCTCAGTCAATACGTTTGATACCGGATCAGTTTCTGAAGAAGCTTTGACGACGGCAATTCGCCAGATCTTTGATTTACGGCCAGCCGGAATCATCAAAATGCTTGATTTACAACGACCAATTTACAAGCAAACAGCAGCTTACGGGCACTTTGGTCGTCCAGATTTGGATTTACCCTGGGAAAAGACCGATAAGGTAGCCGCATTAAAAGACGCGGTGGCTGTCGCAACTGAATAAACAAAAGTTTTTATTTAAGTGATTGTTTCATCCCCGTAGCGTTATGCAGCCGGGGATGTTTTTTATGGCATAATATTTGTGGTTTACTGATTTATGATTTGAACTGCTGATGCGATGTTTTGACATTGTAATCATGATTTTAAGGAAAGTTAGGATAAGTGAATGTCGAAGAAACGGACGACTAATGTCACGTTGGTAACGGTAGCCTTGTTTGTAGCCACCTTTATGTCAGCTGTGGAAGGAACGATTGTGTCGACAGCGATGCCGACGATTGTTGGAGATCTGCACGGCGTCACCTTGATGAATTGGGTTTTCTCCATCTACTTGTTAACCAATTCATTAGCAACCCCGATTTATGGCAAACTTTCGGATCGAATTGGTCGAAAGCCAGTCTTTTTATTTGGTTTGGTAGTATTTGTGTTTGGTTCAATGATGAGCGGCTTGTCGAATTCAATGGGCACCTTAATTCTTTGGCGAGCAGTACAAGGGATTGGAGCAGGCACGATTATGCCAGTCTCCTTTACCATCATTGCGGATATTTATCCCTTCGAAAAAAGAGCACAAGTGATGGGACTAAATGGATCGGCTTGGGGTGTGGCGTCGGTAGTGGCCCCGTTACTTGGTGGTTTTATCGTTGATCAATTAAGCTGGCATTGGGTATTCTTCATTAATATTCCCATCGGTTTAGTCACCATCTTGATGATCATGATTTTTTTACACGAACCCAAGCAACAGCCGGCAGACGCACCCCTTGATGTGCTTGGCAGTCTCTGGTTATCCGTGGCGTTGTTGGGTTTGATGATCGGCTTTCAAATGAGCGGTGATGGGACTGACAATGTTTGGCTAATTGTTGGTGTCTTCATGATGGCGATCGTGGCCCTGGGACTATTTATTTGGCAAGAGCAGCGGGCAGCGGATCCGATTATTGATTTACAACTGTTTAATGAACGGACTTTTGTCGTTCAAAATGCAGTGGCGGCGTTGATTTCCGGTTTCTTAATTTGTTTTAACGTCTATATTCCGACGTGGACGCAAGGCCTACTGGGTTTACGTGCCGCAGAAGCAGGTTTTGCCGTGACACCTAGTTCCGTGATGTGGATCGTGGGATCTTTTATTACGGGGCGCGTCATTACAAGGTTAACACCACAGCGCATTGTAGGCATTAGCATTGGCATTGTTTTAATCGGTGCCATTGCGTTGGTTCTTTTACCTTCCCAAACCGCTTTTTGGGTCTTTTTGGTGGTCTCTGCTGAATTAGGGGTTGGTTTTGGAATTAGTATTACGACGACAACGGTAACGAGCCAACATTTAGTCGATCCAGTTAATATCGGGATGGCGACCTCGTTTAATACGCTGGCACGAAGTCTGTCTCAGACAGTAATGCTCGCTATTTATGGAATTGTGATGAATGCCAGCTTGGCTCACGGCGTGGCCACCCACCCGGGAGTCAAGCTCAGTCAATTGAACGCGCTGATTAATCCGGAAACGGCTCAGCAATTACCAGCAAAAATTTTACCAACACTACGATCAATTATGGGTAGTGGTGTGCGTCACGTCTTCATCGTTGCGTTGATATTAGTGATCCTAGCTGGGGTTTTGAATCTGCTGGATCGTCCGCAACACGTGGAATCCTGATTTGGCCGTTTAAACGTTAAGATATTAAGTGATTGTTTGAAGATTGGGCCATTCTGGGCCTAAAAATAAAGCCTCCCAAATTTGGGAGGCTTTATCAGTTTATCCAGTTCATTTAGTTAAGTCGAATCGCCGATACACTGCGCGGGCCAAAGAATAGATAGCGAGAGATAAGGAGTTCAGCTAGCGCGAGACTGGCGCCAGCAACCACATCACTTGGAAAATGAACACCCAGATAAACGCGGCTTAAACAAATCGTGATGATCAGTAAGGTTAACAACGCATTAAAGACGGCCCGTAGCGCAAAACGATCAACGTATAAGTTACATAAGATGATGAGGGACCCATACATCAAAGTGACATTCATGGCGTGACCACTGGGGAAACTAAAGCCGCCGGCCGCAACTAAATGCAAAATAAGTGGCCGTGGTCGGGCAACAAGGTGTTTGATGAGCGTGTTCACCACTAATGCCAAGACGCCCACGTTAATTGCGAAGAAGAGGGCCCCTTGCAGTTTTTGTCGCCACCACAGACCTAGTGAGAAGATGATCATCACCACCAATGTAAACTTAACATTACCTAACCGAGTGATGTTACGGAAAAACCAGGTTCGCTCAGGCGTGACAGGTTGGCGAATTAAGTGAGTCAATGTTTGGTCGAATGTGAGTAGCAGTGGTGCTCGTAGCAGAACTCCGGTTAGCAAAATGAAAAAGAGTAGCAAACCGAGACTAACGATCAACCAGCGGAATCTTTGCCAGCGCACTGAGGTTATTTGATTAATAGAGAATCACCACCGATTAATTGAAGTGAGTGTTGTTCATTATAACATGGTTCACGCCTTGAGATTGATTGAAAAGTTCAGGTTGGCTGACTGTGAACGACATTGTGACCATTTGATCTAAAGCTAAATTAACACTAGTACAAGATGGTAAACTCACTAAAGTCGCCGCCTTACTTCGAGCAAAACGCGCTTGTTTTTCCTAGTTTGAACTGCTATGCTAAGACCATTCTTTTAAACAGTTAACGGGTGCGGATTAGTAAATGATGGCTTTAATAAAGCGAGCTGACGGATGGTGCAAGTCAGTTTAGGGCCAATGTTGAACTCACCGCTAAAGCCAAAAATGCTGAAGCTAGGTTATAGGCGTTTTCGCAGGTCGGCGTTATCGACTTTGAGGGTTGTCAGGGAGCGTAAGCCTGATAAAAGATAGGTGGTACCGCGGAAAATTCCGTCCTATCAACTGCTTGAAGGCAGTTGATAGGACTTTTTTTTGTGTCGAGCAATCTTGTCTTTAGTCGGCGGACATCGAATTCCACTGCCAGTTCACGGTTTTTGGGCAACGTTAACGAACTGTATAAGGAGGCTACTATGCCATACGATCATCGTAGTATTGAAAAAAAGTGGCAGAAATATTGGGAAACAAACCATACGTTTAAGGCTAAAGATGGTGTAGATCAGCCTAAATATTATGCATTGGATATGTTTCCTTATCCTTCGGGGCAAGGATTACACGTTGGTCATCCAGAAGGGTATACCGCAACTGACGCAATGAGCCGACTTAAGCGGATGCAAGGCTTCAATGTGTTACACCCGATGGGATGGGATGCGTTTGGGTTACCAGCTGAGCAATACGCGTTAAAAACCGGCCACAATCCGAAAAGTTTTACTGATCAGAATATTGATGTTTTTCGCAAGCAGGTCAAGTCGCTTGGTTTTTCGTATGACTGGGATCGCGAGATCAATACGACTGATCCGGAGTATTATCGTTGGACACAATGGATTTTTGAGCAGCTTTACAAACGCGGCTTAGCTTATGAAGATGAGATTATGGTGAACTGGGCGCCTGATTTTATGGGTGGAACTGTCGTCGCCAATGAAGAAGTCATCGATGGTAAAACGGAGCGTGGTGGTTATCCCGTCTATCGGGTCCCTATGCGGCAATGGGTTTTGAAAATTACAGCGTATGCGGATCGTTTGCTAGACGATTTAGATGATTTGGATTGGCCCGAAAGTATCAAAGAACAACAACGTCATTGGATTGGTCGCTCAGAAGGTGCTAGTGTGTTTTTCGAGATCGCTGATCAAACCGATGCAACGAAAATCGAAGTCTTTACGACTCGGCCGGACACCCTATTTGGTGCGTCATATCTTGTTTTAGCGCCTGAGCATGACTTGGTTGACCAAATCACTACAGCTGGTCAGCAGGCCGCGGTCAGTGAGTATCGCCAACAGATCGCCTCCAAATCGGATTTGGAACGGACGGATTTGAATAAAGATAAAACGGGCGTCTTCACCGGTGCTTATGGCATTAACCCGATTAATGGCGAACGATTGCCGATCTGGATTGCTGATTACGTGCTATCTTCTTACGGGACTGGTGCGATTATGGCCGTGCCAGCTCATGACACACGTGATTTTGATTTCGCTAAAAAATTTGCCTTGCCAATTAAACCAGTTATCGAAGGTGGCGATGTGACGAAGGCAGCTTACACTGGCAATGGGATTCACATAAATTCAGGCTTTTTAGATGGCTTAGATAAACAAACTGCCATTGGTGCGGCGGTTGATTGGTTGACGGAACATCAGGCAGGCGGTAAGAAGATTAATTACCGTTTGCGGGACTGGATTTTCAGCCGCCAACGATACTGGGGCGAACCGATTCCAGTGATTCATTGGGATGACGGGGAAACTACCCTAGTGCCGGAAGATGAATTACCATTAACGTTGCCAGATACAGACCAACTTGAACCATCGGGGACTGGTGAAAGTCCGCTAGCAAACATTGAAGATTGGGTCAATGTGACGGATAAAAATGGTCGCCATGGTAAACGGGATACGAATACGATGCCACAATGGGCTGGCTCGTCATGGTATTTCTTACGCTATATCGATCCGCACAATCAACATGCGCTTGCCGATCCGGAGAAACTAAAGTATTGGCTTCCAGTTGACCTTTACATTGGTGGTGCTGAACACGCAGTTTTACATTTGCTGTATGCACGTTTTTGGCACAAGGTGTTATATGATTTGGGCGTGGTACCGACCAAAGAGCCATTCCAGAAGTTAGTCAATCAAGGGATGATTCTCGGAAATAACCATGAGAAGATGTCTAAATCAAAAGGTAATGTGATCAACCCAGATGATATTGTAGACAAATATGGGGCTGATACGTTGCGGCTGTATGAAATGTTTATGGGGCCGTTGGAAGAATCTAAACCATGGAGTGAAGATGGCATCAATGGTGCCTACAAGTGGTTACAACGGGTATGGCGACTGATGATTGATGATAACAATCATCTGCGTGATCGGGTCACGACAATTAACGATGGCCAACTCGATAAGGTTTATCATGAAACGGTCAAAAAAGTGACCGAGGATTATGAACGCATGCACTTCAACACCGCCATCTCACAAATGATGGTCTTTGTGAACGAAGCGCATAAAGTGGATGATTTACCTGTACCTTACATGGAAGGCTTAATTAAATTGTTAGCACCATTAGTACCGCACCTTGCTGAAGAGCTGTGGCATTACTTCAATGAATCAGAAACCATCGCTTATCAGCCGTGGCCAACGTATGATCCAGCAAAATTAGTGGAACGAACGGTGGAAATCGTGCTTCAAGTGAATGGTAAAGTGAAGAGCCACGTGACGGTGGTCAAAGACATCAGTCGCGAAGAATTAAGTGAGTTGGCTTTAGCCGATGAACATATGCAGAAGGCACTGGCTGGTAAAACTGTTCGCAAAACGATTGTTGTGCCAGGCAAAATTGTCAATGTGGTCGCTAATTAATTAATTTTTAGTGACGATTGAATTTAATGAACGGGCGTGACCATCGGTTTTTCAGGTGATCGCGCCCGTTTTTGAAATTGAATAGCGCTGGCATTGTTGTGAATTTTAACTGATTCTGTCATGTGATTATCGTTGAAATTGGTCAATGAAACTTCGTATAATGAATAGGCTGTGTAACTAATTGTGATTTTACTAAAGGTGATTTTTTTCGTGTCATCATTGGCTTAGTCGCGGTACACTATAACTTCAATGGAACCTGACTCTAATTAGAATTGAGATTGTTATGTCAAAGAAAGATCCAACACCAACTGAAGATCAACCGTTGCCAACGCGTAAACAATTTCGGCGGCGAAGAACCCTTAATAGTTTGATGGGCCTTTTCCATTTAAGGACTTCGGCTGGTCAATCAACGGCCGATGAGGGTGGGAGGCAATCAGCGGTCACCAATAATGAAGAAAAAACCAGTGCGACCCAAGCACAGACCACTACAAGTTCACTGTCACCAGAATCTGCTAGTAAGCCAATGGCTTCTAACACAATGTCAGCTGACCAAGCGAGTGTGGCCAACGAAATGCTTAGCGAAGATGTATCGGCGTCAATCGCACCGGCAACGTCAATGGCTGAGACTGAACGACCGGTTCCACTTGAAGCATTAGTGAGTGCTTCAATGAATGGGCTGGATGATGCTAAAAATAGCAACGCCAGGAACGTTGGATCAGCATCAGAATCAGTTGAGCCAAAGCGCCAAGTGGTCGATAAATCAGTTGACCAGCCATTTGAAGAATCCACTGTTAAACCGGCGAGGATGTCTTCGTTACCTGATGAACAGTTATCAGCGACACCGATTGTTCAAAATGCTGCAGAAGCTGAGGAAGATCTAGCCGCAATTGTTGAAAAGCCAGGCTTTGAAGCTGGCGCGGTCTCTGACCAAGAACAGATTTTGCGTGGCACGGGCTGGATGACGGCTGCTAGTATCACTTCGCGGATCTTAGGTGCGTTATACATTATCCCTTGGGTGATTTGGTTTGGCAGCTTTTATAACCAAGCCAATGCCTTATTTTCTAAGGGTTACAATGTTTACTCGATCGTACTGATGATTTCCACAGCAGGTATCCCAGCGGCTATTTCAAAATTGATTGCTCATTATAATGCACTCAACGAATATGGAATTGGTTTTCGTTTGTTCAAACGTGGAATGTTGCTTTCCTTGATTACGGGCATTATTGCCGCTGTGATTTTGTGGGTAGCTGCACCACTTAACTTGTTAACGACAGGGGACCCTAATGTGATTCCAGTGCTGCGATCATTGACGTTAGCTGTATTTGTCTTTCCAATTTTGTCGATGATGCGCGGGATGTTTCAGGGCTACCACATGATGGCACCCAGTGCAGTGTCTCAATTTATTGAGCAGTTAATTCGAATTATTTATATGTTGCTAACTGCTTATTTAATCATGGAAATGGGGCATGCGCCGGCGCAAAATTGGCCGCGTGCTGTGGTTCAATCCACGTTTGCAGCGGGACTAGGAGCCATCGGCGGAATCGGTGTTTTAGTGTATCAAATGTGGCGCTATCGAGGCTATTTTAGAACCAAAATTGCTAGCTCACACGATGGGCTGATTATTTCGACTCCCCAGTTGTTGAAACAAATCGTGTGGCAGGCCATTCCATTTACAATCGTTCCCAGTGCCATCGCAATTTACCAATTGTTTGACCAGATGACTTTTTTCAAGATCATGCATTTAACTTCAAACCTCAGCTACAGTATGCAAAACACGTTGTACGCATTCTTTGACTTCAACGCCAATAAAATCATTATGATTACGGTCTCCTTAGCTTCAGCGTTAGCTGCCACTGCGATTCCAATACTGACGGAAGCTCACACGCTAAAAGATCAAAGTGGTACCAGTAATCAAATTAATTTCACGTTGCAATTGTTTAGTTTCATCATGATCCCATCTGCTTTGGGAATGGCGGCAATTTCTGTGCCACTATACACGTTCTTCTACCGCTATTCATTGCCGGGGTCAATTGTGCTAGAATTTTCAGCCTATTTGTCCATTCTATTTGGGCTCTTTACGGTGTTGTCCACCATTATGCAAGGCGTTGATCAAAACCGAGCGGTGATTTGGTACTTGGTGATCGGCTTAGCTGTGAAAATGCTTCTGCAATTCCCACTAGTTGCGTTGGCGGAAGCGCTTGGACCATTGCTGGCCACCGCAATCGGTTTTGGAGTGTCTTGTTGGTTGATTTTGCGTAATTTAGATCGCCACTTTAACTTAGACTGGGAAGGATTATGGCATCGCTTGAACCAGATTATTGTCTACGCGCTGGCGACTTTTATCGTGGCGCGGTTGACAGTATGGGGTCTAGATCACGTGCTAAATACCCAATTTAAATCTCTGGCCTTTATTGAAGTACTGTTGGCGACGATGCTTGGCGGGGGTGTTTACGTCTACTTAGCTCTGCGTTCACACTTAGCTGATGCGATGTTGGGCGAACGGGCGGCTAATTTACGTCAACGATTGCACATTAAGTAACGGATCAATCAGAAGGAGGTTTCATGGGCACATCAATGCGAATTGATCGATATTTAACCGAAATGCGCGTTGCTACCCGTCGGCAAACGCGCCAGCTGATTAAAGCCGGACATGTACGGCTTAACCAGCAATTAGTCACCCAGGCGCGTCAAAGTGTTGATCCAAATGTTGACATCGTAACTGTGGGCGGCGAGCGGGTCATTTATCAACCGTTCGTGTATTACTTGATGAATAAACCAGTTGGGGTTGTCACAGCGACCACCGACGTTAATACAACGACGGTCATGAATTTGATCAATGCGGCTGATTTTCGCGATGATTTATTTCCAGTGGGGCGCTTAGACAAGGATACGACGGGGGCGCTCTTAATTACGAATGATGGAGAGTTAGGACATCGTTTGACTAGCCCTAAGCACCATGTTTTAAAACAGTATCGAGCAACGATTACGGGCACGCTGTCGACCGATGATGTCGCAAAGGTTGCTGAGGGAATCACCCTAAAAGATGGGACGCGGTTGAAGCCTGCTACATTAACAGTTGGTGAGCAGGACTTGGTACTAAATCAGACTACTATTCGGCTCACCTTAGCAGAGGGAAAGTATCACCAAGTTAAACGGATGGTGGGGTCTTTGGGACAACGAGTGATTGCCTTAGATCGAGAAGCATTTGGACCCTTAACGATTGGGAGTGGTGGTCTATTGCCAGGTCACTATCGGACGTTGACAGAAATAGAACTAGCTGCGACCCAACGCGCCGCGGGCTTGGGATAAAATAAATTCATTTAAAAAGGGGGCCCATCAGTCGCTCGACGACGAGCCTTAAAAAAACGAACTTCAAATGATGATCATCATCATTTGAAGTTCGTTTTTTACGTGGGATTATTTGGCTTATGTTCCGCGGTTTATAAAAACATTGTGAGTGAGGTTGAGGAGTACACTAATTAGATTAGCCGGGTTTAAGATTGTGGTAGAGAATATTGTTTCATATACCAAGGAATTTCTTCACTGATCTGTGTAGGTAAGACCACATAGGCATTGTGAGCCAAATCGTCAGCGATTTGGCTGTGGATGAAAACAGCCGACAAGACAGCATTTAATTGATTAGCAAATTGGGCGGTGAAGCCACCCACCATACCAGCTAAGGTATCCCCCATACCGCCTGTTGCCATCGCCGGTGTACCTCCTGGGTTTTCAAACGTTTGCTCCTCAAATAAAACTTGGGTGTGATGCTTTTTTAAGACGATTATGCCACCAAGTTGTTGAGCTAAGCGAGTGTTGTTGGCTGGTGTTTGTTGTGAAATAGACAGACCTGATAAGCGCTGCCATTCCATTTCGTGAGGGGTAAAAATCAATTTTGCTTGTGGCAATGACAGATCGTGGCTCGCGATCAGGTCAATCGCAGATCCATCAATGGTTACTGATTGGTCAACGCTGACGCCTGCAAGTACGGTTTGTAAAACACTCAAACTATCGTCATCTGTGCCTAATCCCGGGCCAATGACGATACTGTTAGCAGCCTCGGTTAGTTCACGCAGCAACTTTAGGTCGTGAAAATCAACGACCATTGCCTCTGGCATGCGAGCATGTAGCGCAGTAATATTCAGCGGATCGGTGAGGGTGGTGGTTAAACCGGCACCTGCATAAATCGCGGCAGTCGTGGCCATAATGATTGCGCCACCATAACGCGCATTGCCACCAATTAACACGACACGTCCATAAGTTCCCTTGTGACTGTCAGCCGGTCGTTTCCGGATCGTTTGGCGTAGAATTGCTTCGGTAATCGGTTGAATTGCCATCATCAAGCACCTCTTTCATTACTACTTTATGTTGAGTATAGCATTCTCAGTCATCAGGTCCGTGTTTGGCACTTAATTTATGCTAAACTATGGCATAATGATGAAAAGAAAAGGAGTATGGCAAATGACAGATTGGCAAGCAGAAGTAGCACAACGTAAAACAGATTTGATGACCGACTTACAAACAATGCTCGAGATTCCTAGTGTGCGTGATGACAGTAAGGCCACCGATGACGCACCGCTTGGCCCCGGACCAAAAGCTGCTTTAGAAACGTTTTTAAGTTTAGCTAAACGTGATGGCTTTCGGACCAAAAACATTGATAACGTGGTTGGATATGTAGAACTTGGTGACCCAGATGCCGAAGAAACATTGGCTGTTTTGGCACATGTGGATGAAATGCCAGCTGATACTGGGTGGGATACAGATCCATTTACACCAACCTTAAAAGATGGGCGTTTATACGCCCGGGGTGCTTCTGACGATAAGGGACCAGGAATGGCCGCTTATTATGGGTTAAAGATCGTGTCTGAACTCGGGTTGCCCCTTAAGCGTAAGATTCGTTTTATTGTTGGGACAGATGAAGAATCCGATTGGACAGGGATGAATCGTTATTTTGAAGTCGAACCAGCGCCGACCTTAGGCTTTTCACCGGACGCAGAATTCCCAATTATCAATGGTGAAAAGGGAAACATCACGGTGAAAGCGACGTTTGAAGGTGGTCAAGATGCTGAGGCTGATAACACGTTAATTTCATTTGTGTCTGGTGAACGAGATAATATGGTGCCTGCCCAGGCGGATGCGGTGATTACTAGTGGCGATAATGAGGCTTTGGTCAGTGATTTTACTGCCTTCTTAGATCAGGCGCCCGTGACCGGTGAAGTGACCATCGAGGAAGACGGGATTCACCTGCATGTCGATGGGAAAGCTTCTCACGGGGCAATGCCGGAAAATGGGATCAATGCTGGTACTTACTTAGCCGCCTTTCTGGCTGATCAATCCTTTAGTGGCGCAGCAATCGACTTTTTAACATTTGTACGCGATGATGTTCATGATGATACAGTTGGTGCACATCTAGGTGTTGCTATTACCGATGAGGTCATGGGGGCATTGTCATTGAACATCGGCATCTTACGTTTTGCTGAACAAGCAGGTCAGGTGACCTTGAACTTCCGCTATCCAAAGAATACGACTGCTGAAGCCCTCACTGATGCTGTTATAAAAGCTGCTCAAGCTCACAATGGTACGGCTAAAGCTGGTCGGGCCATGGTGCCGCATTATGTGGATGCCGAGGATCCGATCGTTAAGACCCTGTTAGACATTTACCACGAGCAAACGGGATTACCAGCCAAAGAAGAAGTTGTTGGTGGTGGCACATATGGTCGGTTGATGAAACGGGGGGTCGCATTTGGCGCCATGTTCCCAGATACGCCAGACACGATGCATCAACCCAATGAATTTATTCCGGTGGATGATTTATATCGGGCCGCAGCCATTTACGCGCAGGCCATTGCCGAATTAGGTAATCAAACGGATGCCGATTAGTTTGAACTTTTAGTGCCCAGTTACCTAAATAAATCCCCCGCAACAGACTCAGTTTTCGAGCTGTTGCGGGGGATTTATTTGTGTCACTAATGAAAAGCTTATTTACGAATTGCTGCCAGGTGGTCATCAATTTCAGCTAAGACTTCTTGGATATTTTTAGGATCCTCTAAATCGTATTTTTGTAGATCAACCTTCATTTTTGGCGATGCATCATATTCGCTATACCAATCCTTGTACGCTGACCACATTTTGTAATAATAGTCGCGTAGACCAGGGTCATCATCAAACTGTTCATAATCGCGACCGCGCTTTTTAATCCGATAGAGGATCGTTTCAAAGTCAGTTTCTGAATAAACCATTAAGTCGGGTGCCTTCTTAGGCAACTCTTGCAGTTCATTCATCATATTGTCCAGCAATTTCAGATAGACATCAAGTTCAGTATCCGAAATGTTGCCTTCCTTATTGTTTTCTTTTGTAAATAAAGCATCTTCATAGATCGACCGGTCGAGGACGTTGTTGTCGTCAGCTAGGGCTTGTTTGATCATTGAAAAACGTTTGTTTAAAAAGAAAATCTGGAGCAGAAAACCGTATTGCTTTGGATCCTTGTAGTATAGGGGAAGGACCGGATTATCACCAACCGGTTCAAAAAAAGCTTTTGTGTGTAAGTGATCTGCGATTAATCCAGTCAGAGTGGTTTTACCAACCCCGATCATGCCTGCGGTAATTATCACCATGATATCTCCTCATTCAAGTTTTTTAACACTACCACATATAGTACAACATTTTGGGATTGACTACCGGATGTGTTGCTGACAATTCATCGAATAAAAGAGCGCCAGACAAGGCGTCTGACGTTCAAAAAAATTATTCCTTTGGCGTGTGGTCGTTAGCCGTTTTTAATTCATCACGAATTTCCATCAATAGTTGATCCGTTTTTGTGTCTTCAGCCTGATCTGCTTCTTTTTTTGGCATAAAACGATTGATCGCCTTCACCATTAGGAAGACAACAAACGCGATGATCAGAAAATTAATGACCGCGTTGATGAAGCTGCCAAACCGAAAGCTAGCCCCGCCTAGTTTGACGACCCAACTTGAGAAGTCAATGCCACCTGTAAATAAACCGAGGAGTGGATTGATTAAGGTGCTTACCAATGACTTAACGATCGCGGTGAACGCAGATCCAATGATCACCCCAACGGCTAGATCGATCACGTTGCCCCGCGCAATAAATGTTTTAAACTCTGACCACATACTTAATAAACCCTCCCATTTGTCAATTTGGTTTAGATTTATTGTAGCGAATGCGAGCAGTTGTGACCAGTCTGCTGATTAAAATAGTGTGGGCTAGCTTGCTTACAGGTTAACGATAAATTTGGCATCGTGCCCAGCGTTAATGGCAATGACGTTATTGGCTACAATTTCGGCCATTGCATCACGTGCCTCGACTGTTGCATTACCAATATGGGGAGTTAATACGACATTATCTAACGCTTTAAAACCATCAGCGACATGAGGTTCGTCGGTATAAACATCAAGCGCTGCACCAGCAAGTTGATGATTTTGAAGGGCCGTTAATAAAGCTGCTTCATCAATAATTGGGCCTCGGGCTGCATTAATTAACACGGCACTAGATTTCATTTGGGCCATGGCATCCGTGTCAATGAGGTGGCGCGTCCCATCAGTTAACGGTACATGGACGGTGACGATGTCGGCGGCACTGAGAATTTCTGGCACCGTTGCATAGGTCGCATCCAGAGCAAGTTCGGTTTCACTCGGTAATGGCTTACGTTGGCTGTACAAAATATGCATATCAAAAGCGTGTAAACGTTTAGCCACTGCTTGGCCAATGCTGCCCATGCCAATGATGCCGACTGTCTTACCAGCAAGCTCGTGCCCCAAGAAAAATAAGGGAGCCCAACCGGCAAAACCAGTGTTACGCATGAGTCGGTCACCTTCTGCAATTCGATGTAGTAGTGCCAAAATCAAGCCGACTGTCACTTCAGCCGTTGAAGTTGTTGAGACTGCCGGGGTGTTGGTGACCGGAATGTGATGTGCCTTAGCACTAGCAACATCGATGTTGTTAAATCCAGCGCCATAATTAGAGATCAATTTCAAATGTGGTGCGGACCCAATGATGTCGTTGTCAACTTGGGTTGATAAAGCGGTAATGAGAAAATCTGCGTCAGTAACGCTTGCTTTTAACTGATCATGGTCAATTAAACCATCACCAGCGTATGCCTTGACGGTCAAACCAGCGTCATGCAACAATGCTGTTGCCTTGTCGGGAAGTGGTGCAGATACGAAAACTTTACTCATAAGGATTCACTTCTTTCATTGGTTTTAACGTGATACATTGATTCACTTCCACTATACACCACGAAATCGTTTCCATCATTGTCACACTGTTGCTTTTTCGGTATCCTAGATAGGAAGTAGAGAAGATGTCATAACGACAATGATCTAAATAGGAGTGACAATTTTGATTAAACTAATTGCAAGTGATTTGGATGAGACGTTGCTTGATACAGATGGCACTTTGAGTGCTAAAAATATTCAAGCAATTAAAGAAGCAACTGCAGCTGGCGTGTACTTCGTGCCTAATTCAGGACGCGGATATGAATCTTTTGAAGATAATTTGCAGGCACTAGGATTGGCACAGCAGCCTGGTCAGTATAAAATTTCGTTTAACGGCGCCGCTATTTTGGAAAATGCAGGTGACCGTGTGCTGGCGACAAACGCCATTCCCTTTGCGATCGCCAAGGGGGTTTTTGACGCGGGGCGAACATTTGATCAGGTGAGTTGCCATGCATACACTTTGAATCAATTGTACATTTATCATCAAACGCCCACCGATGCCGCGTACATGGCTTCACGGTCTGTACCATTTACGCGATTGAATGAACCAGACTTAAACTTTTTGGCAAGTGAGCCAATCATGAAAGTGATTTTTGAAACACCGGATGTGGCTCGCCAGCACGAATTAGCTGATTTTGTGATGGCTCGGTATGGGGATGACGTGGATGTAACCTTTTCTTCTGGACGTTACATCGAATTTAATCGTAAGGGGATCAATAAAGGACGTGCTTTACTGCAATTGGCTGAGTTATTGCAACTTGACCAAAGTGAAACAATGGCGGTAGGGGATAACTTTAATGATTTATCAATGATTCAAGCGGCTGGTGTCGGTGTAGCGGTGGCTAATGCCGTACCTGCAGTTGCTGCCGCCGCGAACCTTGTAACCAGGGCGACCAATGATCAAGCAGCGATGGCCGAAATTATTCAAGAACATGTTTTGCCAGGTTATCGCCATGGCTGATTTAGCTGAACAGTTGGTCACTGCCAAAAAACGGCAGTCGCTAGTCGCTATTTATAATTTTGTCGATCCAGAAGCTTTTAGTGTTGGAACTATTCTAGAAACAGATGCAACACATGTGTTGTTAAAGGTTATTGACCCAAATGGTTCTATCAACGGGATTCAGTTGATTAATCGGGATTTTATCGGCGAAGTCAAATTGACTTCCGATTATCTACGGAGCACGGCGGTGTGGCAGCAAGCCGCTCAAACAGGTGGCTATGGTGATCCCTGGCATTTAGGTGATCAGCTATCTGGGTTGTCTTTGCCGACTGAAGATCTATTGTGCTTAATTTTGCGACAAGCACTTCAAACCCAACAGGTGATTAATATCGGGACCATTCAGCAATTGGATGACGAACAGTTAGTTGATACTGATTTTACTGGGGTCATCAGTGACTTTGTGGGGGATACAGTCGTGTTGGATTATTTAGATCCGTGGGATTTAAGCGACAAATGGCAATTACAGATTCAGCTGAGTGAAATTAATTCATTGCGTCTTGGGGCAGCGGTTTGTGTGCGCATGGCCGCCTTGCGAGCTCAATATTTATGACAATGATTACGGATTTTAAGCGATAATGTTTGCTTATCTTCAAGAAGTCCTGTATAGTGACATTATTGTGTTGATAGTACGGTTATAAATTACTTGTTCTTCAAATGAATGAATGATGACTTTCTAGCTCACTTGTAAATGCAAAATTAATGATGCGCAATGCGCAGGAGGTTTCATTCTTATGGAACAAGGTACAGTTAAATGGTTTAACGGCGACAAGGGTTTTGGCTTCATCACTCGTGAAAGTGGCGATGATGTGTTCGTTCACTTCTCAGCAATCCAAGGCGACGGCTTCAAGACGTTGGATGAAGGCCAACACGTTACCTTTGATGTTGAAGACAGCGACCGTGGCCCACAAGCTACTAACGTTGTTAAAGCGTAATTTTTAAATCGATTAGGTTTTAACACGTTTGTGTGTTATGCTTAGTCAAGCGATGTGAAATAAAGCATCGCACTCTCAGTGACTTGGAACAGCATTGAGTCACTATTTAACGTTTTACGAGATAAGACAAATAGGTACACCTACTGATACTTCTTGTATTGGTGGGTGTTTTTTTGATTTTAATTTACGTCGATCCGTTATCAAGCGATTGAGACAAAAGGCAAAGCCAAGGTTTACTTTTAAAATCTAATTTGCCAAGGCATGAGTCACCAGTCAGTTTTTTTAAACGTTCCCAGTCTATCAACGATTGTGCTTAAGCAATGTTTCGATGCAATCGTGGTAGTGTAACATTAGCCTAATCACCAAGTCTGAAATTGCCATTGACAGAGTTGGCAACGGTGGTTTACCATAATGTCATTCCAGTCAGATATGATTAATGGGTTGCCGATTCGCAGAGAGGAACTGATTGCTGCAACAGTTCTAATCGGGCTCGTTCGTTACTCCTGACTCAAGCGACCGGTGACCCAAAGCCGGACCGATTGACCGCGTTATTGGTCATGAGAGGCAGCCTTTGTGATTGTTTGATACAATCGGGGTTGTGAATTTTGGGTGGCACAACGTTAATGACGTCCCTAACTGCAATTGCGGTTAGGGATTTTTTTTTGGATTTTTACGACTAAAGGGGAGTGCACGAAATGGCAGAAATTAAGATTACGTTTCCAGATGGCGCAATAAAATCTTTTGAGGCGGGAATTACGACCGAAGAGATTGCCAAATCGATCAGTGTAAGTTTGGCGAAAAAAGCTGTTGCCGGCAAACTGAATGGTGAACTGGTCGACTATAAAGCGCCATTGATGACGGATGGCAAGTTAGAAATTGTCACCAAAGATGCACCTGAGGCGCTGGTTGTTTTACGGCACACAGCCTCCCAAATTTTAGCTAACGCGCTGCATCAATTGTATCCTGACATGCACTTTGGGGTCGGTGAAGCCAATGAAGATGGTTTCTTCTTTGATACGGATAATCCAGCACAACAAGTTAGCTCCGATGATTTGGCTACGGTGGAAGCGAAGATGCGTGAGTTGGTGAAGGCCAACTTACCCATTAAACGGGAAGTCTTGAGCAAAGCTGACGCCTTAGCGTTGGTTGAGGGTGATCCTTATCAAACGCAACTGGTTGAAGCGGCAGCTGCTAAAAATGAGAACCAAGTCGTGGTTTACCACCAAGGTGATTTTGTTGATTTGAGTGACGGGGTCCAGATGTCAGCCACTGGTGCCGTTAAAATCTTTAAGCTGTTATCAGTTGCCGGCGCTTATTGGGAGGGCAAATCATCTAACCCAATGCTACAACGAGTTTATGGAACGGCATTCTTTGACCAAGCTTCACTAGACGCTGATGACGTTCGTCGTCAAGAAGCGCATGACCGTGATCATCGGGTTATCGGCAATGATTTGGACTTGTTTTTCGTTGATCCTAAGGTGGGTGCCGGTTTACCTTACTGGATGCCAAATGGTGCCACGATTCGACGGACAATTGAACGCTACATCATCGATAAAGAATTGGAACACGGCTACGAGCACGTTTATACGCCAGTTCTGATGAACTTAGATGCTTATAAGACATCTGGTCACTGGGACCACTACCGCGAGGACATGTTCCCACCAATGGATATGGGTGACGGTGAACTGTTAGAATTGCGACCAATGAATTGTCCGAGTCATATTCAAGTGTACAAACACCACATTCGTTCTTACCGTGAGTTACCACTACGGATTGCAGAATTGGGTATGATGCATCGTTACGAAAAATCTGGGGCCTTGTCTGGTTTACAACGGGTTCGTGAAATGACGTTAAATGATGGACACACGTTTGTGGCGCCAGATCAAATTCAAGATGAATTTAAGAAAATTCTGAACTTGATGGTTGAAGTTTACGCAGACTTTGATATTAAGGATTACTCATTCCGTTTAAGCTATCGTGACCCAGAAAACACGGAAAAGTACTATGCTGATGATCAAATGTGGGAAAAAGCCCAGACAATGTTGAAGGGGGCCATGGATGACCTCGGACTAGACTATGTTGAGGCTGAAGGGGAAGCAGCTTTCTATGGGCCAAAATTAGATGTACAAACGAAGACCGCCCTCGGTAATGAAGAAACGTTATCAACGATTCAACTAGACTTCATGTTGCCTGAACGATTCGACTTGCACTACGTTGGCGCCGATGGTGAAGAACATCGCCCAGTGATGATCCATCGTGGATTAGTTTCTACCATGGAACGCTTCACGGCATACTTGACGGAAATTTATAAAGGGGCCTTCCCAACCTGGTTAGCACCGCACCAAGTTTCCATTATTCCTGTCAGTGATGATCACCAAGGTGATTATGCGCAGAGTTTGCGGAAACAATTTGCAGCAGCAGGTATTCGAGCAACGGTCGACGATCGCAACGAAAAGATGAACTTTAAGATTCGTGATGCGCAAACGCACAAGATTCCTTACACGTTGGTGGTAGGCGAGAAGGAAAAAGCTGATGAATCAGTCTCTGTTCGTCGCTATGGTCAAGATAACTCGGTTAGTCAAAGTCGGCAGGACTTCCTGTCCACGATTTTGGACGATTTAGCCAGTTACTCTCGCGAGTAGCGTATTGATTTTCCAGCGATCAAATTTTTAACAAACGCGGCGGCGGGCTACACCGACGGCTCACGTTCTGAAAAAACACTTGACGCTAGCTAATCAATTCATTATGCTATTAACAATCAAATATGAACCTTTAACGTAGTCCTGTGAGGCTAGTAAGGGATCGGCTAACGTTTAACTATTATAAATAGGTAAACGTCTCGAAACCACTTGCCTACTCGGTAAGTGGTTTTCTTTTTGGCCGGCAACCTTTCAGACGGCGGGTTCAATCCTTGTGTTTTTAGAAAGGGGTTTCCTATGCAACAGCAGATGTACCATGATGATGAGGCAGTCCTTGATATCCACGATCGGCCCAAATTTTGGCCCTGGATCGGATTGTCACTTCAGCACATGTTCTCCATGTTTGGTTCGACAGTAATTGTGCCCTTATTGGTTGGATTGAGCCCCAGCATTGCGCTCTTTTCCTCAGGGGTTGGGACGCTTTTACACATCATGATCACCCAACGTAAGATTCCAGCCTATATGGGTTCTAGCTTCGCTTTTATCACACCAATGTTAGCTTTGATGAAAACGACTGGCTATCCTGGCATTGGTCAAGGCGTAGTTGCAGTCGGGTTAGTGTATTTAATTGTTGCTGGTTTAATTGGCATGATCGGATCTGGCTGGGTTGATCGGGTGTTACCACCGATCGTGGTGGGACCGATTGTGATGGTCATCGGTTTATCGCTAGCTGGCAGCGCGGCGACCGATGCGATGATGAAAAATGGACATTACAATCTGATGTATTTTGGCATTGCTATGGCGACGCTGTTATTGGCCATTTTCTTCAACATGTTATTCAAAGGATTTTGGGGCTTGATCCCCGTATTGTTAGCGATTGTCTCGGGTTACATTATCAGTATTTTTGCGGGGATTGTTGATTTGCATGCGATTGCCGTGGCGCCATGGTTTAAATTACCAGATTTTCAAGTGCCGGGGTTGACCTATCACTTTCATCTAGAATGGGGGGCGATTGTGACAATTGCGCCAATTGCCTTTGTGACGATGACGGAACACATGGGGCACATTATGGTGTTAGACAATTTGACACACCGCAATTTCTTTAAGGACCCTGGTTTAAATCGCACATTAGCGGGAGACGGTGCAGCATCAGTAGTCGCCGGGTTAGTCGGCGGCCCAGCTGTTACCAGTTATGGGGAAAATATTGGTGTTATGGCCATCACTAAAGTGCACAGTGTGTATGTCCTGATGGGCGCAGCTGTCTTCGCAATTATCTTTGCCTTTGTGAACAAACTGAATGTTCTTATTATGGCAATGCCACTACCAGTTATTGGTGGAATCAGCTTCTTATTGTTTGGGACAATCGCCACCAGCGGAATTTCTGTGCTGATCAACAACCACATTGATTTGGGTAAGAAACGTAATTTAATGATTGCGTCATCGGTGATGGTCATCGGTATTGGTAATGCCTATCTACAACTTGGTAATTTTCAATTTACCGGCTTGGCCTTTGCGACTATTTTAGGAATTGTGCTTAATCTAGTGTTACCTCAAGACGCGGCCAGTGAAAAAGTGAGTGGCGAATTGAAACCGAATGAGGAAGCGGAGTGACCCAAGTCAATCACTTAACCGGGGTGCTTGACATCCGATAGATGGTCCTGTATTATATTTAACTGTTGAGAAAAGCAGAAGCACCCGCTTCTCGCCTCGGTGACATGGTTGCCAGGCTAAAGATGAGTTGAACCGGATTAGGGCGACCTAGTGCGGACGGCGGGTGATTTTAATCACCCGCCATTTTTCTGTTAAATCTCTTCATTGTTGATTCGCTAAGAATTTATGGAGGTGAATACCATAGCTCAAGATACTTTGGTAAATAACGCAATCCGTGCCCGCGAGGTTCGGTTGATTGCCGCTAACGGTGACCAGCTTGGTGTTAAGCCAACCAGCGAGGCCCAACAGCTTGCCGATGATGCAAACTTGGATTTGGTGCTGGTAGCCGCAAAAGCGAAGCCACCAGTTGCCAGAATCATGGATTATGGGAAGTACCGCTTCGAGCAACAAAAGAAGCAGCGTGAAGCTCGTAAGAATCAGAAGACGGTCGAAATGAAAGAAATTCGGCTCAGTCCAACGATTGACGAAAACGACTTCAATACGAAACTGAAAAATGCGGAAAAGTTCCTACAAAAGGGTAACAAAGTTCGTGTTTCGATTCGGTTCCGAGGTCGGGCAATTACGCATAAGGAAATTGGACGTGATGTTTTGAATAAAATGGCGGCTGCCACTAAGGAAATCGCTGATGTTCAACAACACGCCAAAATGGATGGTCGGAGCATGTTCTTGGTTCTGTCACCAAAACCAGAAAAGTAAGTTAATTTATATTTAGGAAAGTGAGTGTTGAGCTGCTCATGAACTTAACACTCCTGTTTAGAGGAGGACATTCTTATGCCAAAGCAAAAGACTAACCGTGCCGTTGCCAAGCGGTTCAAACAATCCGCAAAGGGCGGTTTCATTAGCGGCAACGCTTACACGAGTCACCGTTTCCACGGTAAGACCAAAAAACAACGTCGTCAATTACGTGGTACCAAGATGATGGATGCAACAACGGTTAAGACTTACAAGAAGTTGTTATTGACCAAGTAATTATCAACACTAGAATCTGACCAGGCTTGGTCAATTATTGGAGGAAACAATTATGCGTGTTAAAGGTGGAACTGTTACTCGGCAACGTCGCCGTAAGATGATCAAATTAGCTAAGGGCTATCGTGGTCCTAAGCATATTCAATTTAAGGTTGCCAAACAACAGGTTTGGAAGTCATGGCAGTATGCTTACCGCGACCGGAAAGCGACTAAGCGTAACTTCCGTAAGTTATGGATTGCTCGGATTAACGCAGCAGCTCGTCAAAACGACATGAGCTACAGCACGTTCATGCACGGTTTGAAAGTTGCCAACATTGAAATGAACCGTAAGATGTTAGCTGACTTGGCAGTCAACGACACTCGTGCGTTCAATTCATTGGTTAAAGAAGCTGCCAAGGCTTTGAAGTAACCTCATCTAAATGAATTTAGAGATCACTACCGAATTTGGTGGTGATCTTTTTTTGTTTTGCGAGCGTTTATTGACCGGCAAATGATTCACAGTGAAATATAATTTATCGTTCGGGTCTGGCTATTGACGTCAGTTAGGCAAACCTGCTAAATTAGTAACAATTTATTTTGAGTTGTTGATTGCTAAGTAACCACAATTGTAACGTGACTGGCATGACGTTATATATAGGAGGAACTGATCACCATGACCAACTGGAATAACAAGTTCGCTAAACAAGGTTTAACTTTTGATGATGTGCTGCTGATCCCTGCAGCTAGTGACGTGCTACCTAATCAAGTTAAGCTGCAAACGCAATTGGGACGTAATTTAAAGCTGAACATTCCCATCTTAAGTGCCAGTATGGACACGGTGACTGAAGCACGATTGGCAACAGTTATGGCCCAACAAGGTGGCCTGGGGGTCATCCATAAAAATATGAGTATTGAGGATCAAGCTAAAGAAGTTGGTCAAGTTAAAGCAGCAATGGTTGATCTGACGGCGACGCCTGATGCGGCCGTTGATGAAAAAGGCCAATTATTAGTTGCGGCGGCGGTCGGAGTTACCGCTGACACGTTTGAACGAGCTGAAAGTTTGTTTCAAGCTGGTGCCGACGCGATTATTATCGATACCGCGCATGGTCATTCTAAAGGCGTGCTCGATAAGATTGCTGAGATCCGTGAACAATATCCGGACCGGACGTTAATTGCGGGGAATGTGGCAACGGCCGATGGGACCCGGGCATTGTTTGAAGCTGGCGTGGATGTAGTCAAAGTCGGAATCGGCCCCGGTTCAATCTGTACAACGCGAGTGGTTGCTGGCGTTGGGGTACCGCAAATCACGGCGATTTTTGATGCCGCGCAAGTTGCCGCTGAATATGGCAAACAAATCATTGCCGATGGTGGTATTAAGTATTCTGGTGATATTGTTAAAGCTTTAGCGGCTGGAGGAAACGCTGTGATGCTGGGCAGTATGCTAGCGGGAACTGATGAAGCACCTGGTGAAATTTTCACTGGTGATGACGGCAAAAAGTATAAAACGTATCGTGGTATGGGTTCCTTGGCCGCGATGGAACATGGTTCTTCTGACCGGTACTTCCAAAGTGGCGTTAAAGAAGAAAAGAAGTTGGTTCCAGAAGGTATTGAAGGCCGGACGAGTTACAAAGGCCCAGTTGCCGATGTTTTGTTCCAAATGATTGGTGGCCTGCGCTCAGGAATGGGTTATACCGGTGCGCATACTGTGGATGATTTAATTGATCATGCGCAGTTTGTACAAATCACGAATGCTGGGTTGATCGAGTCTCATCCTCACGATGTACAGATCACGAAAGTTGCACCAAATTACAAGCGGGCTTAATAACTAACTGACGATTAATGAGGAGAACCCATGCAAACAATGGATCAAACAAAATTTGATCGGGTAGTTGTATTAGACTTTGGCAGTCAGTACAATCAGTTGATTACTCGACGAATTCGCGAATTTGGTGTTTATTCTGAATTGAAACCGCACACGATGACGCCAACTCAAATTAAACAGATGGGCGTTAAAGCGATTATTTTTTCCGGTGGTCCCAACAGTGTTTATGCAAAAGACGCGTTGACGGTTGACCCAGCCATCTATGAATTAGGCCTACCGATTCTAGGGATCTGTTACGGCATGCAGTTAATGGCTAAAGACCTGCCTGGTGGCCAAGTGGTGCCAGCTGAGGATAACGGGGACTATGGTCAATCCACCATGCATATCGATGATCAACAGTCGCCACTTTTCAAGGGGATGGCTGCTGATCAGCAGGTGTTGATGAGCCATGGTGATTACGTTAAACAACTGCCCGATGGTTTTGAAAAAATTGGCAGTAGCGCTAATTCACCAGTGGCAGCGATGCAAAATGTCGCGCGGGGTTTTTACGGACTTCAATTTCATCCGGAGGTACGTCTGACTGAACACGGCAACGACATTTTACGCCACTTTGTCTTTGACATTGCTGGCGCCACCGCTAACTGGACGATGAGTGATTTCATCGATATGCAATTGGCCGAGATTAAGCAAACGGTCGGGGATAAGAAGGTCTTATTAGGCTTATCTGGTGGGGTAGATTCCAGTGTGGTCGCTGTATTGTTGCACCAAGCAATCGGCGACCAATTAACCGCCGTGTTTGTTGATCATGGTTTGTTACGTAAAGATGAAGCCCAGCAAGTGCTCGATAGTCTACAAGGCAAGTTTGGTGTGAATATCGTCGCAGTTGATGCCAGTGATCGTTTCTTAGGAAAACTAGCCGGGGTAACGGATCCTGAAACCAAACGAAAGATTATCGGTAAGGAATTTATTGAGGTCTTCAGTGACGAAGCCCGCAAGTTAGATGGGGTCGACTTCCTTGCCCAAGGCACGTTGTACACGGATGTGATTGAATCCGGTACGGATACCGCGCAGACGATTAAATCCCATCATAATGTCGGTGGTCTTCCAGAAGACCTGCACTTTAAACTGATTGAACCGTTAAATAAGCTGTTTAAAGATGAAGTGCGTAAGCTTGGCGAAGAGCTCGGTATGCCTCATGAACTCGTGTGGCGGCAACCGTTCCCAGGTCCAGGATTAGCAATTCGGGTGCTCGGCGCAGTCACCCCAGCCAAGTTGACACTGGTACGCGAATCAGATGCGATTTTGCGTGCTGAATTTGCCGCTGCTGGCTTGGATGAGACTGTTTGGCAATATTTCACCGCTTTACCTGGCATTCAAAGTGTCGGCGTGATGGGCGATGGACGGACGTACGACGAAGCCATCGTGATTCGAGCCGTCACCAGTGTCGACGGCATGACCGCCGAATTTGCTGAAGTTCCTTGGACGGTGCTTGGTAAGGTATCAGCTCGCATTGTCAATGAAGTACCAGGGGTGAACCGCGTCCTGTATGATATTACAGGCAAGCCACCGGCAACGATTGAGTACGAATAGAATGTAAAATAAACAGCCATTATCTGTGGGTAACTATCCTTAGATAATGGCTGTTTTTCGATTGTCTAGCTATTCTCAAATTTGATAGTTTCGTATATTTTAGTACCGATTTTTGGGAGAAAATCTGGGAGATTTATTTTAAAGCATTTTCTCCCAGATGTATCGCTTGATTCCGTCCATAACATGCAACATGCCAGCCTCTGTTCCACGGGTGTACTCTTCTGTCATCTGAACATGTTTATGGCCTAACCAGTGCATGACGTCCATTTGGTGAAATAACCTTGTAGGCGGCCTTTTGACCAACTCGAATAATTTCTGGGAACCATCTACGCGATTTTTAGGGCAAATGTAATGATCGCTTAGTAAGAGGTCCTGATTAGTTTTGTTCTCAACTACTAATTGTGTTGTCCAATCTGCCATATCAATTTTTCCTTTTTTGAGGAGAAATTTGCTACCAAGCTGGCCAGCTTGCTCACTAAAATCTTATCAATCTCAGTATAGCAGCATTTTGGAGGGCGATAATTTGGCAATCTATATCGAAACACTACTTCCAGACATTGACCGAAAGCAGATCACTGCTGATGTTCGTCAATTATTCAGCAAATATTTTTAGTGGTTTCGGCGGTATGTAAATGAGGACTTGACCGCGCTAAAATCGCCGGTAAGTGATGACATGCCTAAATTACCTAGTTTTCGCAATACCGCAGAAGAAAGCATTAGTCGGCAATTAGTTGCACAGGCTGTGTATGACGAAGTTGTATGGTCAATTGACAGTTGTAAGCGACCAAGCAAAAAATTCTTATGGCATGTTATCTGTATGATGTGGCAGACTTTGATGTCCAGTCTAAGATGAATGTTGAACACACTCGTTACAACAAGCTAAAAACGAATGCATTAGTAAAGTTTGCTGCTGTGTTTGACAAGTATAGTTCCGAGTATGACCTTCACGTCTATAAAAAAGTGGACTTTTAGCGGATAAAGAGCGGACAAAAAACGGACTTGAACCGATGTATAGTGATAACGTGACATAGTTAAGGTGAAAACCAGCACAGCAT
Organism: Furfurilactobacillus curtus; assembly: GCF_045862785.1. Classification (GTDB taxonomy): domain Bacteria; phylum Bacillota; class Bacilli; order Lactobacillales; family Lactobacillaceae; genus Furfurilactobacillus; species Furfurilactobacillus curtus. The sequence continues at coordinate 78,791 of NZ_BQXO01000001.1, forward strand.
TTCACCCCTTTGCCAGTTCTATTCATTCATGGGAGCGCTGCAACGTTATTGTAACAGTGTTAATTTTATTGTTTAATAAGAGTGAATGAATAAAAGTAAGCGGGGAATAATGAAATGGCAAACGATGTTCTAGGTGAAAAGAAATTTTCAGAAATCAACGTGAACGATTCATTTTTTGATGATTTGCGTGTGAGATATAGGGGATTCAACGAATGGTTTCTGAAAAAAAGTAAAGCTAATGAGAAAGCTCTCACTGTATTTGATGGGGACAAGCTTATTGCGTTTTTGTATTTAAAAACCGAGGAAGGTGATGACGATACTATTGATCCAGATATCTCGACCTATAAAAAGAGGCTGAAGGTTGGAACCTTTAAGGTTGAATCTCATGGTACTGTTCTTGGAAATAGATTGATTTCATTTCTTTTACATCGCTTTATTGAAGGGAATTATGATGCTTGTTACGTTACTATGTATGATAATTTGGAGTATTTAAAAGACTTATTTACGCGCTACGGTTTTAGACAATATGGTGTTAGACGTGACACGGGAGAAACAGTGCTGGTTAGGGACTTAGCTGTAATGGAAACTATATCAAAAAACTTTCCACGCTTTAATTTGCTTGGAACAAAGTATCTTCTTTCCATTTTACCGAAGTTTCATACTGCATTATTTCCAGAATCTCGCCTAAATAATGAAGGTGCTTTTAAAACTGAAGATGTATCGGAAACAAATTCGATCGAAAAAACCTACCTGACTAACATGAGAGAAGTGCGAAATGCTTGTTCTGGAGATAAATTGATTATTTATAGAACCGCAAATGGCGGAAGTGCTGAGTATACTTCTGTTGCAACTTCAGTATGTACAGTCACCGATAATAGGGATATTAGCGAATTTACATCTTTTGAAGCTTTTAAAGCGTATGTTACTAAGCAGTCAATTTTCTCAGAAACGGAGCTTCGTGATTTTTGGCAGAATCGGAGGTATCCAATTATTCTTAGATTTCAGTACGATGTTGCTCTTAAGCATAGGGTAAATAGGCATGACCTAATTGAAATCTGTGGTTTAGATCGAAATGGTTATCCAGGATTTATGGCGTTAGATAATGCCGTATTTTCAAATGTGTTGCGAGAGGGGAGACTCAATGAAAGCTTTATTATCGATTAAACCAGAATTTGTCAGCCGAATAAAAGATGGAGAAAAGAGATTTGAGTTCCGTAAAATACAATTTAAGCAACCGGTTCAAACGATCGTGGTATACGCTACAAGACCACTCGGAAAAGTTGTTGGGGAGTTTACAGTAAAAAATGTTTTGGCTGACAAACCGGAAATGATATGGGATGCTACAAAAGATGGAGCAGGTGTAAGCAAAACCTTTTTTGATGAGTATTATGAAAACCATAAGGTTGCTGTTGCCATAGAAATTGGAGATTTTTTCTCTTATAAAAAACCAATGTCCTTGACCGATTTTGATGAGTCTCTTTCGGTTGCTCCTCAATCATTCTGTTATTTGGGTAGTTGAAATACGATTAATCTCAGAAAAATTGGATAGTAGATGAGGTACTTTGAAACAAAAGAATATAACACCGCAACAGCGGAATTTTGTGGATGAGTATGGTATCTTCGGAAAAATGGTTGAAACAGCAATTAAAGCGAGGTTGGCTAGCAGAACTACGTCCCTTGGGACGTAGTTATTTTGTCCACATAGAGTGCGCTTTAAACTTAACCAGTAGGGGGTTAGGAAGCCCAATGTGCAGTTAATCATATTCGACCTCCACCACCGAGCCTGACGACTACTCGGTGGCTTTTACATATCAAAAATTCGAAAGTTGAGGCATCGTTATGAGGAACATTTAAGAAGAGCTAATTAAGGAGTTACACGCACTTAACGTGAAGTATAATCACCGTGATTTGATGCGTAAACAGCTTCGAGCAGTGGATCTCTATGTACAAATTCGAATGCACATCGATGATTTGTGTTAAATGAACAATGGGTAAGATAGGATTCAGCTATATGACGAGGCGAGAAGCTGAAATCATTGGCCGGTTATGCAAACAGCATAAGAAAACCGATTCAGCCTAGTTCTGATGAGCGACGTCTTAACAGGCCTAAATTAGAACTTGGCACAAGCAGGATAAGAAATCCGAAGGTACAATTGGGCGTGAAAGGGTGTGAATAAATATGTATCGAATTGATGTAACTGAATATCCTAGTGGAGAAAATCCGCATGAGAGTATTGATATAGAAAGCATTGAAAAATTTCAATCACTGATAAATAAGATCAATAAGGAGTTTGGTAAAAACCGTGTCGATGTGTCGGACGTAACCAATGGTATTTCAACTGGCGACCGAGAATTCTATGAAGTTGACTTGATGAGACGGACTGGTAAGCACTTATATGATATGTGCGTTCATTATGAATATATTAAGGATTCAGGTATTATGGCAATTTTGCAAGGAACTCGAGATTAAATGATTAACGCTCGTGAGTTGGGCGTTTTTTTTGTCCAACAAATGATAGGGGTGTGGTGATATGTAATGACACTGAGCAAAAAAAACAACGTAAGTTTGCCCGTCAGTATTCCAAACTCTTCTAAAAATTATTATCAACGCTACTTGACGAAAACAAAAAATGATGTTGGTTTTTACCAACACCAGAAAGTACAGAGCCATTCAAATTTGATGATTTGTGGTTCCAAAAATGTAGTTATGCAAATTGAGGTTTAGATGTTAATGGTGACAGGCAAGATTACTGTTTTAGACTAATTAGTCGCCAGTTTGCCTATTTTGATTTTCAATAATGTCGTTTGCTTGTTCAATAACCGATATAAACTGTAGGACACTCTCCATTTGTGCGTCAGTTAAACCACCCATCTTAAATGGTAGATTGTCAGATATTCCTAATAAGTAATCAGAAGATGTATCTAGAATCGTGCAAAGTTTAACAAAAGTCTCCAGTGTTGGATAAGACAGTCCTTGTTCATAACTAGAGACTGTTCCTTTGCTAACGTTAAGACGTTTTGCAAGATCTAACTGAGTTAAGCGTTTTGATTTTCGTACTGCTTTCATTCTTTCACCAAAATAATCAATTGGCATTGCATCACCCTCGGTACAGGGTAGCAAAAGCATGTACGTAAAAATCCTGTATTTAATACATAAAATATTGACACTTTTGTCTAATTTTACTACCATAAGGTGTATTAAATACCAGAATAAATGGTATTTATGTTTTTGACTGAATTTTGAATATCAAGTCAGATAAGTGTCGAAAATCAAATTGGGTGGTTTATTAGACTCACGCATACGAGGAGCAATAATAATGATAAAACGAGCGAGTCAGCACGTATTTCTTCTATCCACAGCAATCCTAGCCGGTGTCAGTTTGACAAGTATTAATTTGTCACCGATTCACGCTGCTACTGTTTCCGTTACGGCTAATACTGTGCAAACCGATACATTAACAACTGCAAAACAAGACGCTACTTCGGCCCAAAGTGCAGTTGACGTCATTACAAATAATTCTGTTATTGCCAGTCAGATGGCAGCAAGTGCTGCTTCGACGTTGACTGAGGCAGCTTCAGTCCAAGCGGTTTCTAAAGATAACTTAGACCAGGCTAAAGCTTCTGAGAGTAGCGCGCTTAGCATGGCTGATATGGCAACTCCGAGTGCGATCAGTTCCGCTAACGCTGCACTCAGTAGTCAAACTGCAATCAATCAGTCATTGAGTAGTCAAGTTTCAACTGATCAAATCATTGTCAGTGATTACAAAAATAATGTTGCTACTGCTCAATCTGAAGTAGCTGGTGCCCAAGAACGCTCTAATGAAGTTAAGCAATCAGTGGCGGAGGCACAGACAAATGTTGATCAAGCGCAGTCAGCTCTGAAAAATGATGATGGTACTTCTGCCGCTACAAACTTACTTGCAGCTCAGCAGAAGCTCACTTCAGCACAATCCGCAGCCTCATCCGCAAAGGCCACTGTGGATGAGGCAACGGGAGCTGTCAGTGCAGCTACTGATGATGTGAACTTAGCCGAAAACAGTGTCAAGTCAACGAATCAGTCTGTTGATGAGGCCAATAATGTTGCCTCTGCTGCCAACGAAGCGTTGTCGGAAGCACAGGAGCAACTGTCAGCGGCACAAGGACAAAATGGGAGTGACGGTTCAATCAAGATTAATAGTGATTATATAGATGCCTTGAGTGCTCTATATAACGCAAATTTACATAGAGGCGCTATCGATGATGATGAGTACGAGTCACTATTAAAAAATGTGTCAAGTGCTGCGCAGAAGTTGGCAAGCTCTTTTGTTTCTAATTTCGTTCCTTCTCCTGTAGATGAAACTGTTCACATTGATAATGAGACTGATCTAACAAAAGATGTTCTCATTACGCTTTCCACGTACGCAGCTGCACTGATTAATTCAATTCGAAGCCAAGCAGGAATTCTTGGGGTCGTTGTGTCACAGGGCTCAGTAAAATATGCTCAAGATGTTGCTCGTGCTTACGAGGCAGATAACTGGGATTGGTTAACAAGTGGGCATGATTTTGATGCCCTTATTCGTACGGCCCAGGCTAGCGGAATAAATGGTTATGGGGAGGACATGGGCGCAGGATTCACTGTAGGTAGTAAATGGAATTTAACATTAGCAGATTTTAAATCTGCGATTTACAACAATGTCGTGGGAATGTTATTTAGCGATGCTATTTCTAATTGGGGACATTCACTGTCAGTTCTTGGCATTGGGCAATCATCGTTGGCTGTGAAGGAGGGTTTTTCGCAAAGTTTTGGCACTTCCTTCAGTCAATGGATAGGACATTATTCTGATGGTGATAGTTTCACGGATCTGGCCCTGCATTTTGAAATTTTACCAAATCAGTCTATTCCTTTGGACAATCCAAACTTTGATACAACTCAAATTCCTATTCCGCCATTAAAAGAATCGTCAGTTGATCTTACGGCATTAACAAATACTGTTAACGAAAAGCAGACATTAGTTGATAGTGCAACTGCAAAGTTAGCAGAAGCCAAAACTGCTGCTTCTGCGGCGGAAGCAGCTTTAAACTCTGCTCAACAGCAATTGCAAAAAGCTAAATTAGATCAGAATAAAGCCATCACTATTTTGAATACTGCAAATGAAGTGGTTACTCAAGTTAGCGGTGAGGTTGAGACAGCTCAAGATGCTGTTAACGATTTAAGTACCAATGTAACAGATAAGTTGGCTGTGTTAACTTCGGCTAAAAATGCATTAACGTTGGCTCAATCGGAACAGCAAAACGCAGCAAAAGCTTTGTCATCTAAGCAAACACTATTGGATCAAATGCAATCCAAGTTGACTACTGCTGAAACAAAACTGGATCATGATCAGCAGGCTTTGCAAGACGCAATGAGGATGTTAGGAAACGATCAGGAACAGCTGACGGCGCTAACCGATGCTTCCACTAATTTAGCAAATGTTAAAAAAGATGTAATTAAGGCGCAGGTCGCTTATGATCAGGCAACTGCATCACTAATGACAGCCCAAAAGGCTGCTAATACCACCGATGTTGCACAGCAACAATTACAAATTCAATTAGAAAGTGCTCGACAAGTCTTGGCTGCTGCGCAAGCTAAGTTAGAAAAGCTACAGCAACGGGCGACGATGAATCAACAACTTGATATTATGACGACGGATGATCACGATAATAAGCCTGAGCCTGATAAACAAACGACGTTAGCGATGAATTCATTGAGCCAAACATCGTCGACTACTGATTTATCAAGGGTGGAAACACCTTCAAAAGGCTATAGTAAAGCGATTTCAATGATTTCTCCTGCTAAGAAACAAATTGAAAATTTAAATAGTCGACAGTTGCTTAACCCGGACGTTAAACGTGGCCTCCCACACACTAATGTTTCGAATAAAGAATCTAAGTCCATTTTAGCCGTATTTGTTGCTGAAATGATGAGCTTGTTTGGCTTACTCATAGTTGACCGTAAACGGTCAACTATGAGTAAGCACGCACGATATTAGTTAGTTGGTGATACTAACTCGAACCTAATTTAGACGGGGGATAAATAAGATGAGCAAGGAAGAAATTATCGCCTTTTTGGTGCAAAAAAAGAACTTGACGTCTGCAGTTCAGAATGCCCGAGCAGATGTAGCGTCTGCCCAAAAGGATCTTAACAGAGTTAAGAAACGATTTAGAACGATGCTGATTGTTTCATTGCTTATTGCATTGGTTACTTTTACGAGCGGTGAGATGTTTTTGATTTGGGTGATTTTCGTTGGCGTTGTTTGTTATTTTCGTTTTCGGGATGGCAAACGAATCAACACAACATTGCGTGAGGCTACGAGAAATTTAGCCAACGAAGAGCAACAACCAGATTATCAAAAAGGCATGCAAGATTTTCCTCAAAAATTTTATAGTTATTGGACAATCGATCGCCTAATTCATTTAGTGCAAGAAAATCGAGCGACTACTTTACAAGAAGCTTTTAATGTGGCAGAAACTCAAGATTTTCAACATGATCAATTGGCGATTCAACAAGAAAACTTAGCGGTATCTAAATCAACAAATAGTGCGGCAAAAACGTCGGCCATTGCAAACGTATTTACCGCGATGAATACGCGAAGATAAGTAGTATAAGCGTGGACAATCCCATGTCACAAGTCAGTTTGATATGGGATTGTTTTGTGTCGAAAACGATTATTTGTCGCTAAGCAATGGTTAAAACAAATAAGGAGACAATTTACAAATGTCAGAAGGAAAAAACGATAAGTCAAAAAGTAATGGTGCGTTGAACAATTTCAAGCAGCAAGCAGATCAGTTAGCCGACATGGTTAGCCAGAAGACAGGACGAAAAATCACGAGTCGATGGTTGGTTGGCGTGGTTGCCGCCATTGTAGTGGTGATTTTTGTGATTGTTCTGGCGTTACCGAAGCATCTTAGTGGGACGTATGAGTATAGTGAAAAAGGAATCTTTGATGTCAAAACCACTGAATCGTGGACTTTCTCGGGTGGGAAGTTTAGTGAGAAATTCGTCGATGAAGGCCCTAATCCAAATTATGGCATGTCAGGTAAAAAGGGTCTTCATAAAACCAGTACGGAAACCAGCCATATAGCCGGAACTTACAAAATTGATAAAGACAAATTAACCATCGAATCAAATGCCGGCAAGGTTGCGGTTGCCCGATTATCGAAAGATAAAAAATCGTTTGTTTTAACTGGAAATAGCGATCATTTGATCGATTTTCCAAATGGGACTGTTTATAGCAAAAAAGCTGACAAGTAGCAAGACTAATTGACTAAATGTAGGAGCTTCAAAATGAAAAAAATAGTAATCGGAATGGTAGGACTACTCACCTTATTGACCCTGTCAGCCTGTGGACAGGGCCATCAGAAGGCAAGCAATCCGTCCCAGCCAACAAGTTCAAAAAAGACAATGAAGAAGGCTGCAACGCCTAAAGTGACAATGGACCTAGCACAAATCAAGGCAGGCAATTATAAGAGCCTTAAAGGAACTTGGACAGAAATTTCGACAACGGATAATGAACGCATCAGTGGGGGTAAACAGTCATTAACGGATACACTGACGATTTCTAACCATGTCATTTCAAACAATGGTAAACCTTTGCTGCAGGGCGATATTCTGTTTGATCAAGATGAACAACACCAAGTGATTTTTAAAACTAACAATAATGTACTTACTGGGACATTGGCAGATCAAAATGTTCCGATCAACTGGTCGGTAACCTTTTATCCCGTTGGCACAACGAGTCAGTATCAAGCCGATAGTAAAGGTAAAAATACCAAAAATTTAATTGTTGTTTGGACGAGTAATAATTCGTATACTCAAGTTTTTGCTCAAGCAGTCAACGGAAAGCATTCGACAAAGCCGACAACTAAGCAATCTGACAGCTCAAGCCAAGCTGCTTCAAGTCAGCAACCGACTGACAAGACAGCGGGACAATCAGCGATTGATTTATCACAAATTGGCGCTAATAATTTCGCCAGCCTAGTCGGTACTTGGAAAAACACTGCTGGTCAAACGATTGTCGTGACTGATCAAGTAGCGACTAAACCAGCTGGATCAAGTGCTACCTTTGACAAAGGAGCCGTCGTGAGCGGACAAGATCACGATGGTTACCCAACCGTGATTGCTAGCGGATCGGTTAGCGATGGTTACATGAATGGTTCGATGGGCTCATTTGATCCCAATATCAAAACGTCACCGTTTCAACCATTAGCCATCGTTCCTAAAGGTGTTCAGCTATCGGCTGGTGATCATTCAGACTCGTCTAAAGATCGGTTGATTGTTGGCGGCATTCAGTCTACTTCAAGTGACGATGTTTATTATCATCAGTGAACTTTATAGTGGCGCTTGGGCTGAGATAAATAAGTTAACAGTCTTTTTCCGTCAGAAATCTTCTCTGATTTTCGGTATACTTAACCTATCCTAAAGAAGTGAGGTTATCTCGATGTATCGAAATAAGGTTTACTTAGCGAGTCCATTTTTCTCTGACGAGCAAAAAGCCCGCCTTGAAACAGTGGTGGCGGTATTGCGGCAGAATCCAACGATCGCTGGCGATGATATTTTTATTCCTCAAGAGCATCAAGAAGAATCGTTGCCGTTTGGTTCCTTTAAGTGGCAAGATGCGGTATTCGCCAGTGATACGCGTCAGGTTAAACGGGCCGATGTGGTGGTTGCCATTTTGGATTATAAACACGAAGATGGCAATCCAGAACCAGATGCCGGTACCATTTTTGAAATCGGGGCCGCCTGGGCGTGGCACATTCCGGTGGTGATGGTGCAATTTAATCCTGAAAATGAATTGAATTTGATGCTGGCGCGGTCATTAACCGCGATGTTTACCGGTGATAAGATTGCGAATGGTTTAGCAACGTACGACTTCAATAATTTGCCAACTCGTTACAGTGATATGAAAGTATTCTAAAAAAATAAACGTTACTAGCCCGTGTCATCCAAGACATCAGTTAGTAGCGTTATTTTTGACTGGTAAAATTAGTGACCATGATGCTGATCCCAAATCATCAGTCCGAGAACGATTAGTAAGATAATCACAACTCCTAATAGTGACTGTACGCCGATGGCTCTGGTCATGACTGTAGAGATGAACGCACCAATTCCAAAGCTGGCGGCCACCCAAAAGCTATCACGTAATAGCAAACGGCTAGTGGCGCGGTCACCGTGTCCAATGAGTAAGTTGAGCAAGGAGGCGCCAACCGTGCGCAAGTTCCCTGTGGTCATCGTTGTATTGTAGGGGTGATTGTTTAGAACTCGGAAAGTGTGAACCTGGAAGGCTGCAAATAGGGATAAGCCACTGGTGACGGCAAGACTGGGTAAAAATGGCAAAAACAGATCGATTAAGAATACGCCAGTTAATTCAGCAATAATGCTGAGCTCTTGCCAGATAATGGCACCTGGGCGATGAAATAATTGCTCAATGACATTAGCTAACCCGGCACCGATTACAAAACACAAAATTGGCACAATGTAGGCCAAAGCCTTGGTTAAATGGCCATCGGCGAGATTAAGCCCTAGTAAGATAACGTTCCCAGATTGAAGACTTGAAAAGACTTCACCATGGAAAATATACGTATAAGCGTCAAGATAACCGCCAACACCAGCGAGTAGCACCCCAGTGATGAGTGATTCATAGATGGGCCGGGATGGTGGGGTAGACGTCTGCATAGCAAGACTTCCTTTCACGCGAAATTTGTTTCACCATGGCTACCATTCTAGTCAGATTGCGTTTCAAATGCGATGATTTGTTCTCATTCATTTGCGTATTAATTTTTCACAAAACCGATACCAGTTGGTGGACAACTTAGCAGACAATCTGTATCCTTATGCCATTGATTGAAAGGACATAGGTCACATGATTACAAATACAGCAGCATTCTTAACCGATTTAAAGAAAATTCTTCGTGGTTCTTTTGATGATGACCAATATTTAGTTGAAGCTGTCGTCAATCGCCTGCAATTGTCTGATACGACGCATTATGAAGTGTCAAAATGGCGAGCCAACGATCATCAGGATCACGAGTTCACCTTTAAACAAAACGAAGACAACACTTATACTTATTTGACGGCTCGTTAATGAATGATTAACTGGTCCCTAATAAAAAGGCCGCTCATTCGATTCCTTAATGAATCGAATGAGCGGTATTTTTATTAATCGGGTTCTATTTGAGCGACATCTAGCAAGTACTTAGGGCTGTTTAGTGGTTTTTGCATTATATTTTCGGTGACGCTGATCCCACCAGAACAAGCCGGCGTACGTGATAAAGGCAAGTAAACTAATCACTAAACCCGCTCTGAATCCGGGAGTGACATAGGTCAAACGGATTTTATGATGACCAGGCGCAAGTGTCACCGCGCTTAAATTATGAGCAACCCGTTGAATCGGTTGTTGCCGACCATCTACGCTGACTTGCCAACCAGGATCATACGGAATGCTCAGGAACAAAAGTGGCTTATCTTTCGGCATGTCAATTGTGCCATGCAATCGATCTGGTCGCCAATGCGGCGTTAGTTGAAGGGTATGACGATGAAGCTGTTCAACAGAAGTCGAAAATTTATCAGCATCTAATGTCTTCACCCAACGTTCCGGATGGCTGATTAGGTGTTTAGAACTTACTTTCAATTGAAATGATTGTCCCTTGCGGAATCGACCTAACGATAATACCGCTTCAGAGGAAACACTTAGCTTGGTTTGCTTTTTTGTCTGATTGACGCGAATATTGGCGCTATCGACGGGAACATGGGGCAAGTACATATAAATAGGGCCGCTGGTTTGGGGCCGCAACGTGAAGGTATAATTGTAATGATCGACCGCTTGTTTTACCGTGGTTTGTTGCACCTCGACTGAGCGGAAGTAGTCTGTTTTACGACCAGTGATACCCTGCCACAAGTGATTTTGATTCGACAAGGCTTCGTGTGGCTTCAAAGTTACGTTTAATAAAGACTGGTTAGCCGCAAATCCTAACGGTAAAGCGTTTGGCAATGTAATCAGATCGTAGTCGTGCGGAGTCATACTCAACAAATAGCGAACCGCAAATAAGGTGTTGGTTAATTCTGTACTACCAGCTGAGCTAATCCGTCGTTCATTTTTACTATAGAATCCTAAGCGTTGTAAGGTAAGGCGTGTAGACTCGTTGAGGGTGGAACTGTATAGGTCAATACCATAGCTGTTAAACAATAGTGGATCATTGTAGTTGTTATAAACTTCGCCATAAGCAGCGTTCAATAATGAGTTCTGATTATCCACCCGGTAAAAAGCGTTTGTCTGTTGAATTTTTTTGAAATAGCGCTGTTCAATTGCAAAGTTACGTTGGTAGCGGGCTTGATTACCCAACTTGGCAGGGGCTAAGCCAAAATAAAAGTTAGCTCCTAATTCAAGTAACGTTAGTGCCGTTAAACTAAGGACGACCAGCCACCGTTTACCGTGAGATTGTCGTTTTAAAAGCCACCAGGCGAAAATCAACCCTAGGCTACTAATCAGCCAATAGATGGGACTAACGTAATAACTAGCGAGTGCGTCGCTTCGTCGCACGATGGGTTGCGCGATGATTGCCGTGATGTACCCGATCGCTAGTAGACTTAATCCGATGATTAAATTCCGAAATAAGTGGCGCTGATCGGTAAATGTATGGGCTTGCCAACTTTCATAAGCACACAATAACACGATGAAACTGAAAAAGTACGCATTTCGAAATGGGAATCCATTAGGTTGTTGCATCATGTGCCAGATGGTATTGAACAAAGTGATAAACATACTAATCGCCAGTGTTGCAAGTAAACCACCTAACGCCCACTTATGTCGCCGACCAATATTTTTTGCCGTAAAAAAGCCGAGACATAAAAGGATTGCCAAACTGCCTAAGTAGATGCTTGGATCATGTTCTAACCGTGCCGGGTAGTCAGCAGCGTTCATGCCAAGTTGTGCCAGTGCTTCGGGGCCAAACTGAGGGAGCGGTAAGAATGCCTTGACCGACAGGCTTTGTTTGCTCGTTCTCAACATACCCAATAGCGTGGGGTAAAGCACCACCAGCGAGCTCAGGCCACTTAAAATAGAGATCGTTAGATAGTGACCAATCAAACGCCGATGTGTTTGCCAATAAAGTCGCCAGGTGATACGACGTGGTGTCTGATCAAATTGCAAATAGATGAAGAAACAGAGCGAAAAAAGGCAGGTCATATAACCAAGATAATAGTTGGTGATAATGGTGGCCCATAACGCAAAAAAGTACAGCCGTGAATCGCGACCAGCCACAAGTGATCGTAGGCCTAGTGTCACCAACGGCAGTAGAATCAAAGCATCGAGCCACATGATGTCATAAAAATAGGTTGCCACAAAGCCACTCAAAGCAAATATGCTGGAAAAGAGTAAGTTTGACCAATTCGTATTGTGGTAGACTCGCCGCAGATAATAAGCGGTACTCAAGCCGATACTGCCGATTTTAAGGAGGATGATATACGTAACCGCCAGCGGGACCTGACTCGCCGGGAAAAAGAAAAGAATCAGGTTAAAGGGGCTTAACATGTAATAAGCAACTAATGGAAAAGCGTTATCACCTAAGGATAGGCTAAAAGAATAGAAAGAAAATTGGCCGGTTGTGATCACATGTCGAAATTGCGTCAACCAAGCAACATATTGGGTCCCCATATCGCTGATGAGTAAATTATGGGAGCCAAAGGGAGCAATTCCTAAGCAAGCAAAAACAATGCTCACCACTACCATTGGTAGCAGGAACGATCCTAGATCATAGTAAAAGCGTTTTTGTCCGTAGCGATTCATCATTGCATAAATTTCCTTTAGTGCCCGTTTATTTTTCTTCTTTAACGATGTAAATCGGGCGATGTTTACTTTCTAGATAGAGTCGCCCGACATAGCGGCCCAAAATACCTAAACAGAAAAGTTGAATTCCGCCGATGAGTAGCATAATGCTGACCATCGATGGCCAGCCGGCGACGGAACCGCCAAAGAAGAGCGCCCGGACGACAATAAAGATAATGGCAACGATTGCCAGTAAAAATGAAACCATGCCTGTAAAAGAGGCAATCGATAATGGTGCCTCAGAAAAGTCCACGATTCCTTCAAGTGAGTAGCTAAATAGCTGAAAGAACGACCAGTGAGTATCACCGGCGACGCGATCTTGATTTTCAAACTCTAAATACTTGGTGTTGAAGCCAACCCAACTGAAAATTCCCTTGGAGAAACGATTGACTTCTGCCATGGATAAGATCGCGTTAACCACTTGTCGCGTCATTAAGCGATAATCTCGCGCACCATTGACAATATGGGTTTGCGAGATGCGATTAATGAGCCGGTAAAACATGTTGCTAAAAAAAGAGCGTATCGGCGGTTCACCTTGCCGGTCCACGCGTCGAGCACCGACAATATCATAGCCGTCATCGAGAATGCCATCCACCATTTGCAGTAGGAGTTCTGGTGGATCCTGTAAATCGACATCCATAACTGCAACATAATCACCACTGGCATGTTGTAGGCCGGCATATAAGGCAGCCTCTTTACCAAAGTTGCGGGAAAAAGAAACATAATGGACGTGTTGAGGGTCGTTTTGTTGCAAGTTGCGTAGTTCTGGTAATGACTTGTCAGTCGAGCCATCGTTGATAAACCAGTACTCTGGTTGAAATGTCGGGTGTTGCTGCTTAAGTTGAGCAAATATCTTTTCGACCGCTGGATAAAATAGCGGGATACTAGCTTCTTCGTTGTAGCAAGGGACAATAATTGAAAGAATCTGAGTTGACACGATAGGGCTCCTTTATCAGCAAAAAAGTGATTTTGCGTATGTAATCTACCATCATTATAAACAACTGGTCCCTGAAGCGGACGTTTTTCCACAATTAAATCGTGTTAAATGATTACGAGCAAATTAAATAACAATGATTAAACGGCTTATTGTTATTACCAATGTAATTGCCAACTAATGTTAGAAAAGCAAATTTAAGGGCTTGACCAAAGTTGCGAGTAAAAATGGTTGTGTTTAATTATGAAAGCCCTTACAGTAGCGGATAGGTGATTGTTGTTCTTTCATGTTGAACACACAAATGGAGGTCAGACAGATGGCAGTTGAAGGTTCTTTATATCATACCCGCGTCGTAAATGAAAATGGACTAGTTGGTCAGAGCTTTGTGGAGGGGAATGAAGGATTATCGATCGGAGTTAGTAGCTCATTGATCAAGGCAGCGGGGGCCAACCCGGAACAATTTGTTGGTTTTGCCTTGAGTACTTGTTTTAATGCGACGTTGCGATTAGTTGAACAGCAACGTGGCTTGGCTCAAGATACGGAGGTTTTAACCCAAGTCGATATTTTGAAAGACACGTTAGGCTACAAATTCATCGTGGCTGCTCAAGTTATGTTTCCAAATGCGAACGAAGTGGATGCGCAGTCAATTTTGGCTGATGCATTGAACCAGTGCCCCGTAGCAAAACTGCTGAAAGATAACGATAACGTTAATTTTAGAATCGTCGACAAGTTTGGTGATATTAGTACGAATTATGGTGAATAGTGCCGATTTCATCTTGAAAAAGTAAAACGCTCATTGCCACCAGCCCAATGCTGACGACGATGAGCGTTTTACTTTACATTTAGTCAAAACAGCCTAGACTGGTGGTTCGAGCTTGACGAAGTATTCAGAAAGAAGGTGGCAACCATGAATCAGCAAGAGGTTATTCGTGGCGATTGGAACGTCGAAACATGGCAACAACATCATTGGGTCGTCATTATGCGTGGCGTTACTTATGAAATTGCTAAACGGGCCGTCGATCAAATTGCCCCAGCCCAGCAGACCCGTTATCGCATCCACTATGTTAATCAGCCAGGCACCGAGCTAGCATATCCAGCATAAGGACTGTTGTCGATATTTAAGTTAGTTTATTCTTGCCGCCTTGACGTTTAGTCAGGGCGATTTTTTTGTTGGCAAGTAACGTCATTATTGCTGACTTGTCTGTGCTCAGAATCACTCACCTGGTTACGCCCTGAGTTTTATTAGCAGTGGGCTTGTACCTGACGTGCTTTCAGGTTACGATAACGATACTTAAATAATTGTTGAACCGAGTGAGACACTCAGAAAGGATGTTCTTGTGACACCACAATTCCTGAAAACGATGCTCGATGGTCATTTAGGCCAGATTTTCGCCACAGCGGCAGATATAGAAGCAGCGGCAGGTCAGATTGCCCGTCAAATTGACGATGCTACCTGGCAAACGCCGCCATTGCTGATCGGCGTGATGAAAGGTGCCGCGCAATGGACGCTGGCAGTCAGCCAACAGCTGACGATTCAGGCAGATTTGGATTTCGTTGCTGTCAGCAGCTATACTGGAACTAAGCAATCTCTACCTAAATTGACGCAAGCACCAACGCTTTCAGTTACAAATCGGCATGTTATTTTGCTGGATGAAATCATTGATAGTGGTGTCACGTTGGCCTTTTTGATTGATTGGCTACATGAACAGCAGGTTGCCAGTATTCAAACTGCGGTTATGGTTAATAAGCCGGTTGCCCGTCAACGTGCCGTGGCACTGGACTATGTTGGTTTTACCTTGCCAGATGTGTGGCTAGTCGGTTACGGCATGGACTTAGATGGTGCTTATCGGAACTTACCAGTAATTGCTGAATATAAGACATCTACGTCAGTATCAACGGCGGACGTGTAAAAAGCTGTTCATTTCTACTTTTTTATTTTAATAAAAAAACGATTCGTCACTTTGTCAATAAAGACAATCGACGGGTGTTAAAGAGGAAGTTAATTGGAATTCTCATGGACTGCAAACAGTACAACACCGAGTCTTAAACGTTTTTTACTCCTGCATGGTATCAGTCATCGATTGTGGGCTAAGCAAAAACAAATTGGCGGTCGGCTCTTATTAAACGGGCATCAAGCAACGCCAGACCAAACTGTCGCAGACGGTGATGTGGTGGCCTTACAGTTGCCGGATGAAGCTGCCGATAAGACGGTCCTAATCAGTAATCAGCCAATTGAGGTTCCCTGGTTTGATGATCATTGGTTGGTTGTGAACAAATCGGCCGGGATTGCCGCTGTGCCTGGTCCTAGCGGGCAAACGGATACGGTGGTGAACCGGGTTAAAGGTTGGTTGATCACCCAACAATCTCGAAATCTGAAGCCACATTTAATTACTCGACTAGACCGAGACACCAGCGGCTTAATGCTGGTGGCCCGCGATGCCGTGGTTCAAGGCATGATTGCGCCTCAGGTCGACCATCATCAACTGCGTAAAGATTACGTAGCGTTAGTCGCCGGGCACGTTATGAACGCACATGACTTAATTACCACCCCAATTGAGCGAGTTGCCGGACAAGTTGCTCGTCAAATCGCGCAGCCAGGGGCCGGTCAAACTGCCCAGACGGAGTATTGGGTATTGACCCGATACGATCATGCGACATTGGTGAAGCTACGGTTGCATACTGGGCGGACCCATCAAATTCGCGTTCACATGGCAAGTATGGGTCATCCTTTACTGGGCGACGCGTTATATGGTGGTCCACTAGATTTGCTTACGCGCCAGGCCTTGCATGCAAGTGAGTTAGCGTTCACGGATCCACTAGATGGTCAGCGTCACACGGTAACGAGTCCACTGCCTGAAGATATGCAGATGGCCATTCAACGACTGAGTCCTTTAAAATAACTAAAAGGTGACCGGCTACCTGCGCGATGAGCAGCTAAATCGCAGCATTTTTGCGTGGCTTCTGGTATAATTGTTTGGATAATTTTGTATTTAATTTTGAGAAAAACGAGGATTCTGATAAATGGTCGCGCAGTTTAAACCGACGTGGATGATTTCTGCGATTTATAACATAACGCCTGAACAGCTCAACCGCGCCGGAATCAAAACGATTTTAACCGACCTTGATAATACGCTGATTGCATGGAATAACCCTGATGGCACGCCGCAGCTGCGGGAATGGTTAGCATTAATGAACCAACATGGTATTCAAGTGGTGGTTGTCTCAAATAATAGTGCTAAACGAATCTCACATGCGGTTGCTGCCCTAGGGTTACCGTTTGTGTCTCGGGCGTTAAAGCCGTTTACTCGGGGGATCAGACAGGCCAAGCGACGTTACCATTTAACCAACGATGATGTTGTCATGATTGGTGATCAACTGATGACCGATATTTGGGCGGCCAATCATGCCCATGTCCGAAGTATTTTAGTCAAACCTTTAATTGAAACCGATAAGTGGGATACGCGAATTAATCGTTTCTTTGAACGGTTTGTTATGCGGCGGTTACTGAAAATCTATCCTAATTTAACTTGGCAGGAGGAGTTGCGATGAGCGAACAGGCGCTAGCAGCACTTGAAACAGAAGATTTATATTGTATTGGTTGTGGGGCCAAGATCCAGACCACAACCCCGGACGCCCTTGGCTATACGCCACAGTCAGCCTTAAAGAAAGGACTAGCCAACGGTGAATTATATTGCCAGCGTTGTTTTCGTTTACGTCATTACAATGAAATTATGCCGGTTTCGCTGACTGACGATGATTTTCGGCGACTATTGAGCCAGATCCGTGAGGCTAATGCTCTAATCGTCTATGTGGTCGATATTTTTGACTTTAATGGTAGCATGATTCCTGGATTGCACCGGTTTGTCGGTGAGAACCCAGTCCTGTTAGTTGGTAACAAAGAAGATGTCCTGCCGCGTTCACTAAAGCGACCGAAATTAACGGACTGGCTGCGGCAACAGGCCAATTTAAATGGCTTGCGGCCAGTAGCGACCACCTTGTTGAGTGCAAAAAACGGTCATGATGTTGACGATCTTTTACAACTGATTGACCATTATCGTGGCAACCGGGACGTTTATGTTGTTGGGGTGACTAATGTTGGCAAGTCAACCCTGATTAATCGCATTTTAAAGCGGAATACTGGCGTTGCCGATCTCATTACGACATCGCGCTTTCCAGGCACAACACTGGATAAAATTGAGATTCCTTTAGGTGAAGATCACGTCTTAGTAGACACACCGGGGATTATTCACCCCGAACAGATGGCCCATTTTCTAACTGCGGATACGTTGAAGTACGTTGCCCCACAAAAGGAAATCAAACCGCGGATCTATCAGCTTCAACCAGAACAAACCCTCTTTTTTGGAGCAGTGGCACGGTTTGATTTGATTTCAGCGAAGACGACGGCTAAGACTTCTGGGGTGACCGCCTATTTTGAAAATAATTTAATGATTCATCGCACGAAGTTAGTTAACGCGGATTCCTTTTACGACCGCCATGCTGGTGAACTATTAGCGCCGCCGTCAGGGGCCGACTTAGCTAAATTACCGGCATTAACTCGTCATGAATTTCACCCGACTGAAAAGAGTGATTTAGTGATTGAAGGCTTGGGCTGGATCACGGTGCCAGCCAATGTTACGGTGGCCGGTTGGGCACCAGCAGGAGTAAGTGTTCTTTTACGCCGAGCAATGATTTAGATATGGAAAGGTAAATGTACATGGATTTAAAAGGTAAACAAAAACATTTTTTGCGTTCACAAGCGCACACTTTGCGACCACTTTTTTCAATCGGAAAGAATGGTTTAACTGACGCATGGCGAGAGCAGCTGGTCGGTGCTTTAGAAAAGCGTGAACTGATTAAAGTTAGCCTACTATCCAGTGCGGATGTTTCGGTGACTGAGACCAAGACATTTATCGAGCAAAACCCGCGGATTACAGTTGTTCAAACGATCGGGCATACGTTGGTTCTATTTATGCCAGCTACTGATCCGGAAGATCAAGTATTGAGTAAGCAAGTCACTGGTCTCGCGTAACCTACGGAAATTTTGTTGAATCAGGCGGGTGAAAATTATGATTACCAAAACTTTGTCAAAACAAACACAAGCAGAGGTGTTGACGGAACAGGTTAGCCAAATGCCGCAACAACGTGTCGGTATTTTAGGGGGGACTTTTAATCCACCTCATCTGGGCCATCTCATTATCGCAGATCAGGTTGGCAAGCAACTTGGACTAAACAAAGTCTTATTTATGCCCAATGCACAGCCACCGCATGTCGATGAAAAACTGACGATCGATCCATTACTGCGAGCGCGCATGGTTCGCCGTGCAATTTTTGGTAATCCGCTGTTTGATTTAGAAATGACTGAGATTCAACGCGGAGGCAAAAGTTTTAGCTATGATACAATGGTAGCGTTAAAGCGGCAGCACCCACAGACGACCTACTATTTCATCATTGGTGGTGACGAAGTGGCTTATTTGCCCACCTGGCACAAAATTGATGAACTGGTAAAGCTTGTGACATTTGTGGGCATTAACCGCAGTGGCTTTAAGCAAAACACGCCGTATCCAGTGATCTGGGTTGACGTCCCGACCATCGATATCAGTAGTTCGATGATTCGTGATAAGGTCAAGCGAGGACAATCGATCCACTATTTGGTTCCTGAAGCAGTGGAAGCTTATATTAAGGAGCATCAGTTGTATCATGAATGATTCAATTTCTTATCAGCAACAGTTGTATGCGGGCACCAGGGCGCAATTAATTGACGCAATTCATGTTAAGTTAAGAGACAAGCGGTTTGAACATGTGCTGCGTGTGGAACAGACAGCGTTGGTCTTAGCTGAACAAAATGGCGTGGACTTAGAAAAGGCCAGCATTGCTGGCCTGGTTCATGATTATGCGAAACAGCGTTCTGATAAAGACTTTGTGGCCATGATTGAAAAGCACCAGTTAGACCCTGATTTATTAAATTGGGGTAACGCCATCTGGCATGGTGTGGTGGGCGCTGAATTTGTCCGCGATGAACTTGGCATTAATGATGAAGATATCTTGAACGCGGTCCGCCATCACACGACTGGCGCGGTGGCAATGTCGCCATTGGAACAAGTGGTTTATATGGCTGATTACATCGAACCTGGTCGGACAGTGCCTGGTATTGAAGAAGCGCGGCGCATTACAAATGAGGATTTGCAGGCTGGGGTGGCGTATCAAACTGCGCATACATTGGCCTACTTGATTAAGCAGCAGGCGCCAGTTTATCCTGGTACGATCCTGACGTATAACCGTTGGGTGGCTGGCAAGAAAATGAAGTATAATTACTGACATCGACAATAGCTAAATAATGAAATGAGGAAAATTTTTTTGACAAGTAAAGAAATGCTGGAAATTGCTGTTAAGGCTGGCGATTCGAAACGAGCCGAAGATATCGTCGCATTGGACGTGGAACAAGTTAGCCTCGTGGCCGACTACTTTGTCTTGATGAATGGTGGTTCCAAACGGCAGGTTCAAGCGATTGTTCAGGCTGTGCAAGATGAAGAGGCTGATGCAGGCGTCATTGTTCGGCGTGTTGAAGGTAAAGCAGAAGGCACTTGGGTACTCCTAGACTTTGGTGACATTGTTGTTCATGTCTTCCAAGAAGAACAACGACAATATTACAATCTTGAAAAGTTATGGTCGGATGCGCCACTCGTGAATTTGACGAGTTGGTTAGGTGAAACGGCGTGATTTACGATTCGTTTGCTAAATTTTATGATGAACTATTCGATCCAGCTATGTATGATGCATGGCTGGATTTTGTCCGTCAACAGGCCGGTTCTCGACGTCAGATGATTGACTTGGCTTGCGGTACAGGTCGATTGGCGATTAAATTAAAACAGGCCGGTTTTGATGTGACAGGTTTGGATCTAGCTCCAGAAATGCTTAGTTTGGCGGCTGAACGTGCGGCTAGCGTTAATGTGAACGTACCGTTGATCGAGGGCGATTTTACGGCGCTTGGTGATTTAGGCCAGTATGAATTAATCACATGCTTTGATGATTCATTGTGTTATCTGCCTGATGAAGCGATGTTATTAGATGCCTTTCGCGAAGCTAAGGCACATTTGACTAGCTCAGGTCGGTATTTATTTGACGTGATTACGCCGTACCAGACTGATACAGTTTATCCAGGATATATGTACAATTTTCATGATGATGAGCGGGCCTTCATGTGGAGTAGTTATGAAGGTGAACAACCGCACAGTGTTGAACATGATTTAAACTTTTTTATCTGGAATGAAGCCTTGAACGGTTATGACCATCATGCTGAACTTCATATTGAACGGACTTACTCGCTAGCCACTTATCAGCACCTTTTGCACTCAGCTGGTTTTACGAAAGTGACGGTAACGTCTGACTTTGGTCAACAACCGATCGATGAGACAACGACACGGTGGTTTTTTGTTTGTGAAGTTAATTAGCCTGGAGGAGTTATGATGCGAGCAGTCGGGGTGGTTGCCGAATATAATCCATTTCACAATGGACACGCTTATCACTTGACGATGGCGCGTCAAGTTGCTGATGCTGATGTGGTGATTGCCGTCATGAGTGGCAATTTTGTTCAACGTGGGGAAGCAGCCATTTTTGATAAATGGGCTCGGGCTGATCAGGCTTTGCATCATGGTGCTGATGTCGTCATTGAGTTGCCTTTTCACTGGGCCGTGCAACCAGCCCATCTTTTCGCCCAGGGGGCCTTAACTTTATTAGCAGCTTTGCAAATACCAACGATGGTGTTTGGTGCAGAGCATCCTCAAGTTGACTTTACCGCCTTGGCTGAACAATCTGTAAATGATACGCGGGCCTTTAAAAGATTTGATCAAACGTATGCGACGTTGTTTAACGCGCAATTGGAGGCCAAAACAGGCTTTCGTTTGGATCAGCCTAATGATATTTTGAGTTTCAGTTATGCGATGGCTAATCAACAATTAAAACGGCCGCTGGTATTAATGCCAATTCAACGGTTAGGTGCCGATTACCATGAGCAAGTGCTCAGTCAGCAACAGTTTGCTAGCGCTACGGCGGTTCGAAAAGCGATGCTGACGCCGACCGATCAAACGGTGAGACAATTGGCTGATCTCGTTCCTAAACAAACGTTAGCCAGCTTTTCACAACAGCCAGCGATCGCCGGGTGGACACCGCAGTTGTGGCATTTGCTACGTCATACATTGGTGGTCACCCCAGTAACGGAATTGGCCAATGTTTACCAAATGTCAGAAGGACTGGAATATCGCTTAAAGGCTGCCGCCGAAGAAAATGACACTTGGCCGGATTTTCTAACGGCGATTAAGACGAAACGATACACGTATTCGCGGTTACTGCGAGTTTGTTTGTACACAGTGATGCACGCTACAACCGCTGAGATGGTACCGGGACAGTCAGAATATCTACGCTTGCTTGGTTTCACGTCAGCTGGTCAACGGTGGCTCAATGAAGCAAAAAAACGCTTTATGTTCCCATTGATCACACGTTTTGATCGAAAGCTTAAACAAACGACGCTGAATCTGGATTACCGAGCGGGAACTGTTTATGAAATGTTGACTGGTCAAGCCCAGGATTTTCGACATAATCCGTTGCGCGTGGTCACCAAGTAGGGTAGTATTCAGAAACAGACTGGTGAGCTTATCTGGAGGTTGACGTTGAGTAAAATGATTTAGCGTTGACATTGATCTATGGCGCCGGTATAATGAAATTCGTTGCATTAGGAGGTTTATCGATGAAATGGTCGCTCAAAGAGCTTGAAAAGTATCGCAATGAGCCACTGCGGATCGACGAAACTTTAGATGTGAAGGTAAAGACGTTGGCGCGGTTTTCGGATCGCGTAATCGATATTGATCCAGTTAAGGTAACTGGTATGGTCTCAATTGATCGTGATGATGTATTGTTAGACGTGCATGTCACCGGTCAAGCGGTTGTCCCGTCAAGTCGGTCATTAGCGCCTGTAACCTTTCCGTTTGATTTTGATATGAACGAGATTTACATCACTGAGGAAAGTCATTTTGATCGTTATGAAGAAAACGAAACAGTTTTACTTCTGGAAGGTCAAACTATCGACTTGGATGAAGGTGTTATTGATAACATCATCGCCCAGATTCCAATGCAAATTCTGACTGATGACGAGAAAGACGGTCAAGTAATGCCAACCGGTAACGGTTGGGAAGTCATTGCTGAAGATGATTTCAATGCCATGCAGGAAGAAAATCAACCCACTGATCCACGTCTCGCTAAGCTGAAGGGGTTGTTCCCTGATCAGGATCAAGACTAATTATTCACTTAGCAGATTTTAAAAACACATGTGTGGATAAAATCATTTCAAGGAGGTGCTCGTTCACATGGCTGTACCAGCACGGAAAACATCTAAAGAAAAGAAGTTGAAGCGTCGTGGCCACATTAAATTGGCTACACCGAATTTGGCTCCATGTCCAAATTGTGGTGAATTACGGATGTCACATCGTGTCTGCCCAAACTGCGGATACTATGATGGCAAGCAGGTTGTTAAGACTGCGAACGCTTAATTGATCAAAAACACCTGAGAGGCCTAGGCTCTCAGGTGTTTTTTTTCTACAAATTTTGAAGATTCTTCGGTATAATATAAAGCCTATGATTAAAATTCAGAACAGAATCAGATGCATTCTTGAGCGCAAGACCACAGGCGGTGATGATTATTTTTGACCAAGTGAGGTCAGCTGACTTGAAATAAGACTCGACTTAGTGGCCGTTCGAGATAAAAGGAATTTGTTGGAGGCGTTTGTGATGCGAGTGGGGCTGTTGGTAGTGTTGATTGTCGTAGGAATCAGCTACGCTGTTTATTGGTGTGTGGATTTATGGGGACATCGCCAAGAGTGGTTAGCGACGTCTGCATCGACGTTGGCGGTGGCTTTAAGTGGCATCTTGATTTTCTTTCTGTCCACATTAGGTGTGTCGGATTTTGCGGTTAGTACGGCGATTTACACCCCGACTAAGTGGGTGTCGATTAAGCGATTACCAGGGACATTAAATGTGCAGGGGGTACTCCCCTTTGTCATGATGAGTGTGGGTTTCATCGGGGTGGTTCACGTCGATCCATTCACTTTAATTGCTTTAGTGGGAGCACAAGTAGTTGGCGCCTTGGCCAGTCCACGAATAGTAGTCAAGTTGCCAGAACGGGCGATTAAGCAATGGATTGCGGGCGGTTTATTATTGGCCGGCGTTTTTATCTTAGCCAGTCGGTTACACTTAATTGCCGGTAATGGCACAGCGACAGGATTAACAGGTTGGACCCTCATGATTGGCTGTGTACTGCAGGCAGTTTATGGCGCTTTAAATAATATCGGAATTGGTTCTTATGCGCTGACCACCGCGACGGTTTACGCTTTGGGGTTGAATCCGTTAGTGGCGTTCCCGATTATGATGAGTGGCTCTGCGTTGTCAGTAGCGGCGGGTAGCAGCATCTTTATTTATTATGGTGACTATCAGCGAAAAATTGCTAGTGTTGCCAGTTTAGCTGGTTTGATTGGCGTTGCAGCTGGATTAATTGCCTTTGCACATTTTAATGTTGCAATCGTCTCATGGCTGGTGGTGGGCGTTCTTTTTTACACCGCGATTAATTTATTAATTGGTTTAAGACGCAAACGGCCTTAGCAAATCCAGCTGGGGATGGCGGTAGCGAAAACCTAGGTAAAATGATAAGATGAGAGCGTTGTTAAAAAAGGTCGTTAGTTAAACCAGAAAACGATAATAAAATAATTTGGAGTGTTAGACCAAATGGAAAACTCAGAACAAACTGGGGCTAAAAAATACAAAATCTTGATCATTGAAGATGAAAAGAATCTCGCCCGTTTTGTCGATCTAGAACTGAAGCATGATGGTTATGAAACCCAGGTTGAATATAACGGTCGTACCGGTCTGGAGGCTGCACTAGCCACTAACTTTAATGTCATCTTGCTGGATCTCATGTTACCAGAATTAAATGGACTGGAAGTTGCCCGGCGTGTTCGCGAAGTCAAAAGCACACCAATTGTCATGATGACGGCTCGTGATTCCGTGATCGATCGGGTTTCTGGTCTTGATCATGGGGCCGATGATTACATCGTTAAACCCTTTGCAATTGAAGAATTATTGGCTCGTGTTCGGGCTTTATTACGCCGAATTGATATTGAGGGCGAACAAAAGAGCTTTAAACAAACTGTTGTTGAGTACAAAGATCTGCGGATTGAAAAAGAAAACCGTATCGTTCGGCGTGGTGATGAGATTATTAACTTGACCAAACGTGAATATGAACTATTACTAACATTGATGGAGAATATTAACGTGGTTTTGGCTCGTGATGTCTTACTTCAAAAAGTGTGGGGCTATGAATCAGAAGTTGAGACTAATGTGGTGGATGTTTACATTCGATATTTGCGTAATAAAATTGATCGCCCAGGTGAAGACAGTTATATTCAAACGGTCCGTGGAACGGGCTATGTTATGCGCTCATGAATCCTGGACAAACTGAAATGACAACCAAAAAACGACGACGATTATCGTTAAAGTGGAAGTGGGCACTCGGGACTGGGACGGGTGTCTTTGTCATTTTTACGGTGGTTTTAGGCCTCTTATTTTCGAGCTTTACCGCAGTGTTATTAAAACAAGAGCGCCAGCGAACCACAGATGCCATCAATGTCGTTAGTCAACGACTGGATAATGAATCGCAGGAGTTATCCAGTACGAGTGTGGAACCAATTTTGCGTCCCCGAGAAAATCCTTATCGTCCGCAGAATCCGAGTCACCCAGATGGTAAGAGCAACCTATATGAAGACAATGTCGTGCGCACATTGGCCACCGATAACTTAGCCGTTAGTATCTATGATACCAGCGGAACAGAAATCTTTGCGTCTCGGGTCGATCCAGAGCCGTTTAAGGCGGTTAAACGACAAGCATTAACGCTCAGCCACTTGGAAGGGCAAGTCGTTTATGTAGGACGCGCGCCGATTTTTTCGCGGGCTGGTCATCGCTTGATTGGTTATGTACAGGTCACGAATCAGCTAAATGCCTATTGGCGAACCTATCGACGTACCGGCTCAATTCTCATTGTTTTACTGCTGATCGGCTTGTTAGCCATTTCTGTTTTCGGTTATCTGTTAGCTAGTTACTTTTTGCGGCCGATTTCTGATATCAGTGAAACGATCGCTAAGGCCAGTGAGGATCCACAATCAAGTAGTCGAGTTCCTGAGTCGCGACGAAACGATGAATTAGCTGATTTATCATCATTGCTAAATCAAATGCTAGATCAGATGCAACGCTATATTGATCAACAGCAGCAATTTGTCGGGGATGTTTCCCATGAATTGAGAACACCAGTGGCGATTATTCAAGGGCATATGGAGTTGCTTAATCGTTGGGGTAAAGATGATCCAGAAGTTTTAAACGAATCCATTCAAGCAACCCTTGCTGAAACCAAACGAATGAAAAGTTTGGTTCAAGAAATGCTGGAACTCTCGCGAGCTGAGCAGGTGGAAATTGATTTTCGAAATCAAGTCACCAATATTCAAGCAGTCGTCAATCAAGTTTTCAGTAACTTTGAGATGATTCATCCAGACTTTAACTTTTCCTTGGACGATGATTTACGGCACGCAGTTTATGTAGCCATGTTTCGGGACCATCTTGAACAGGTGTTGATTATCTTATTAGATAACGCGGTGAAATATTCCCAGACGCGTAAGGAAATTCACGTGTCATTATCGGAAGATGCCCGTGATGCTCAAGTATCTGTTCAAGATTTTGGCGAAGGCATTGCACCAGAGAATATTGATCGGGTATTCAATCGTTTTTATCGGGTTGATAAAGCGCGTTCCCGCGAAAAAGGTGGTAATGGTTTAGGCTTGTCCATCGCTAAGCGATTGATCGAAGGTTACAACGGAAAAATTGAGGTTGAGTCAGTCCCTGGTCACGGGTCGATTTTTCAAGTTTCATTACCAATTTTAAGTGATGATCAGCGTCATCGTTTGGAAGAATTAAACGAGCACCAGACGCCGTTAAAACCTTTGGACGATCCACTGGCAGGGAGTAATCTAACTGATTAATCAAACCCAAACTTGATTAGTGAAAGTACACAAAAGGCGTAACCGTCAATATCAACGGTTACGCCTTTTAAATTTGCTTTGTTGTAATTAATTTTGATCTTCGTGATGATGATGTTGCTTACCCGCATTGCGCTTCTTCTGTTGTTGCTGTGTCGCTGCAGGCGTCGATGTTGGTTGGGTTGGGGTCGTTGAAGTCGGTGTCTCAGTTGCTGCAACTGGTTTCGGTGCCGATGCAGCCTTTTGCTTCAATTCCTCAGCGACTTGTTGACGAATTCGTGGCCGGTACCAAGCGATAATCAAAGTTTGTAAGCAGGCGAAGAGGCCGCCGACAAAGAAGTACAATCCTAATGCGGCTGGTGTGGAGAATGTTACGAACAGAATCATGATCGGACTCATAATCATCATAGAGCGCATCTGTTTTTTCTGATCTTCCGGTAGGCCTAACAAGGAAAGATAACCTTGCAGTAAGTAGGCTAAAAAGGACAGAATCGCCAAAATGAGGTTAGGTTTACCTAGATGGATCCCAAAGAAAGTGGCATTGACTAATTCTGGCGCGTAACGGATTGCTGCATATAGCGCTGCGAAGATTGGAAATTGGATCAGCAAGGGTAGACAACCGATGCCCCCGGTCATTGAAATGCCATTGTCCTTGTAAAGTTTCATCATTTCTTGGCTAATGGCATTGCGTTCGTCCGGTGTTTTAGCGGCCTTTTGCCGTGCCTGAATATCGGTCATCTGTGGACGAACCATCGCCATTTTTTCTTGCTGGATCGTGGCTTGGCGCGATTGGCGAATCATCAGTGGCAATAAGATTAGGCGAACGACAACCGTCAATAAAATAACGGCCCAGCCATAACTACCACCGAGCAATTTTGCCGCCCATTCCATAAAGTGGACCATGGGTTCGCCAAGATAAGTCCAAATGTAACCAACTGGTTTACCATGACTTGTACGAACACAACCACTTAGAAACAAGGCGAGTGTACCAAGCATGGTTAAACTTAGTACCCGAGTATTTTTTTTCATAATCTTTCGTGTAAATCCTTTCGACTAAGCATTCATAACCTGCTTAGGATACTAAATAATGCTGGCGATAGCAATGGAAAGTCAATAAATGTCAAACTTTTCTAACGGCTGCAAGGCGATTATTTGTTGGTCGATGCCAGTGACATGAATCCAGCTGGCCGGCGGATCTTTGATGGCTTCAATAAAGTTGGCCACCATTGCGGTTGATCCCTGAACGACGAGACTAACTGTGCCATCGGCATTATTTTTTGCAAACCCAACGAGGTGATGCTGACGCGCTAGTTGGGCCGCCGTATAACGAAAACCAACACCTTGAACCAGACCATGAACGGTTAGTGAAACAGCTTGCTCAGTCATAATCGAAACCTCCTTGCCCGTCATTATTGTTATCCTACCATGGATAAGTGACCAATATGGTATAATTTGCAACCAGAGGAATTATTATGGAAAAAATTGAATCATTACAAAATGGACGTGTTAAAAACTGGAAAAAGTTGGCGACTAAAAAAGGCCGTGAACAATCCGGGACTTATCTATTGGATGGCTGGCATTTGGTTAAAGAAGCCATGGCGGCCCAAGCAACTGTCAAAACAGTGATGGGAACAGCGGCTGCGTGGCGTGAATATGGTGATTTAATGCCACGTGATTTAAATGCATTAGAAATCAGTCCTGAAATTGCCAAGACTATCAGTGATACGGTCACGCCACAAGGCATTTTTGCCGAAGTGGCTGTGCCTGAGGCGGCCACGGCTTTGCCCGACGTTGTACACGGTGCATGGCTATTTTTAGATGCCGTTCAGGACCCTGGTAATATCGGGACAATGGTGCGAACTGCCGATGCGGCTGGTTTTGCCGGTGTGGTATTTGGGCGTGGAACTGCGGATCAATTTGCGCCAAAAGTGGTCCGTGCGATGCAAGGAAGTCAATTTCATATTCAATTAGTTACTGAAGATCTCTATGCCGCTCTACGTTATTTCAAACGTTCTGGCTTAGCGGTGTACGGGACTAAGTTAGATCCTACTGCGGTTAACTTTCGCGAAGTCCAATCGGGCGCTGATTTTGGCCTGATTATGGGGAACGAAGGTAATGGCATGGCCGATCAATTGGGAACGTTAACTAAAGCCAATTTATACATTCCGATTTTAGGTCAAGCTGAATCATTGAACGTGGCGGTGGCAGCCGGAGTTTTGATGTTTCAACTTAAACAAGAGTAGGGATTGCTTGATTAAGTTGGGCGCTTAAAATGATCTCGCTGGCGGTCCTGATTAAACAGAATCGATTGCCACTTTTGGTGACTGATGGCCTAATTCCCGGATTCTTTGTAATTGGGCGGGGATTAATGAAGGTCATTTGTTCGGCGAGCTTTTGCTTTTCAAAAGTAAGCAAACCTGCTACAATAGCAGTCAATTCGTCAGCAGCAATCAACGACTGAAAAGGAAGCATTAGATGAAACCAAATGAATGGAAACAAGATGCGGAGTATGTGGCATTAGTCGAGGATTTACTGGCCCGGCCGGAAGTTCAGCGATTAGCCATGTTTGAGCAACATCATCATACGACTCGCCTAGATCACAGCTTGAGTGTTTCATTTGATAGCTATCAAATTGCTAAACAGCGCGGTTGGAATTACCAAGCGGTTGCGCGTGCTGGTCTGTTGCACGATCTATTTTATTATGATTGGCGGACGACTAAGTTTGATTTAGGTACCCATGCTTTTATTCATCCTCGGGTTTCGTTACGCAATGCTGAAAAGATCACGACGTTGTCGGACATGGAAAAAGACATTATCTTGAAGCACATGTTTGGCTTAACGATGGCTTTGCCTAAATACAAGGAAAGTTTGCTCGTGTCATTAGTTGATGACTATGAAGCCTCCCATGAGTATTTTGGTCATGTAAAGGTGAAGACCCATACATGGATGCAGCGCTTACATCCATCTAGAACCATCTGAATTTACGATGAATTAGTTATAAAAACGAGCTTGAGGGGGAAATCTGATGTCAGAAACCATGGTGGAATCAGCTGCATTCAAACTTTGTCCAAAGTTTGAAAAAACTTTTTCGATTTTAGGGAAAAAATGGAACGGTTTAATTATCGAGGCGCTTTTGGCTCAAGGGACACTGCGTTTTAAGGATATTGCGAATTCCATCGATAAATGTTCCGACCGAATGTTAGTCGAGCGTTTAAAAGAATTAGAAGAAGCTGAAATTATTACGCGAGCGACCCACGAGAACTCAGCGTTGATTGAATATCAGCTGACTGAGAAAGGTTTGGACATGCGTGAGATGATGGATACGATTCATGCATGGTCCGATAAGTGGAACGAGGATGTTTGTTAATCACTTATTAGAAGTGGGTTGACGAGGTTCAAGTGCTCAGCTAGAATAAATTTTTGTAAATGCAATGAGAAAAAAGAGTAGCGCAATGAATTTCAGGGAGGTTGGTCTTAGACTGCAAGCCAACCAGCGAGCTGCGTGAATTCACTTTTCGAGCAGAAATCGGGCGGCATTTTTTAATAAAAATGCCAAAAGACTCTCCGGTGACCACCGTTACAGGTTTTGAGTGGTAGTTCGACTGTCGGACTGCAACAAGGGTGGTACCGCGAACTGTTCGTCCCTTTCCTGATTTTTTGGGAAAGGGATTTTTTATGCACTGAAATGGCGGTAGAAATTGAGTTTAAATGGAGGAGCATATGGCTTTAAAAGAACGACTTCAAGAATTGCGCGATCGCGGTTTAGCCGATATCTCGCGGAGTGAAAATTTAACCCGAATCAATGAAATTCGAGTGCAACTGTTGGGCAAGAAGGGGCCGATAACTGAGGCGTTACGCGGCTTGCGTGAACTTTCTGCTGAAGAACGTCCTCAAGTCGGAAGTTTTGCGAACCAAATTCGCGATGAGTTGGCGACAGCCATTGAGGAGCGCCGTAACGAACTGGAAGCAGCATCCAGAGCGGCTCAACTCAATGCTGAAGCAATCGATGTGACGTTGCCGGGGACGCCAGTTGCTCAAGGCCAGCCGCATGTGATTCAACGAATCATTGATCAGCTTGAAGATATGTTTATTGGCATGGGTTACCAGGTAGTTGACGGCCCTGAAGTAGAAGACGATCATCATAATTTTGAAATGATGAATTTACCAAAAGACCATCCGGCCCGCGATATGCAGGATACTTTTTATCTAACACCTGAATTGTTGATGCGCACGCACACGAGCCCTAATCAAGCCCGCGCCATGGAAAATCATGATTTCAACAAGGGTCCGCTTAAAATGGTCAGTCCCGGACGGGTTTATCGCCGCGATACCGATGATGCGACCCATAGTCATCAGTTCCATCAAGTGGAAGGATTAGTTGTCGATAAGCATGTGACAATGGGAGATTTAAAAGGAACCCTTGAATTAGTTGCCGCTAATTTATTCGGCGATGAGTTTGACGTTCGGCTACGGCCAAGTTATTTTCCATTCACTGAGCCGTCTGTCGAGGCCGATATCACCTGCTTTAATTGCATGGGTAAAGGTTGTGCGGTCTGCAAGTACACGGGTTGGATTGAAGTATTGGGTGCTGGAATGGTTCATCCAAATGTTTTACAAATGGCGGGTGTTGACCCAAGTATTTATGGTGGGTTTGCCTTTGGCCTAGGTCCGGATCGTTTTGCAATGCTAAAGTACGGTGTTACAGATATTCGGAACTTCTATCTAAATGACACACGCTTCTTAACACAATTTTATCAACGGGGGTAAACAACAGCGATGAAAGTTTCAACAGATTGGTTAAATGACTACCTCACCCTGGATGTGGACCCCAAGGTGCTAGGTGAAAAAATTGAACGTACAGCGGTCGAAGTTGACCGCGTCTATAAGATGAGTGATGGCATGAGCAAGTTGGTAGTTGGCGAGACCTTGAGTGTTGAACCCCATCCAGATTCAGATCATCTGCATATTTGTCAGGTTGATGTAGGCGAAGCTGAGCCATTGCAAATTGTCTGTGGGGCCCCAAATGTGGCCACCGGTCAGAAGGTGATCGTTGCCTTGCCTGGTGCGTGGATTGGCGGCCATAAAAAGATTAAAAAGGGGAAAATGCGTGGTGTCATTTCATATGGCATGCTATGTGCCCTACAAGAAATTGGCTTTGATGACAAGATCGCGCCGCAATCGTATGACGATGGGATTTATATTTTACCGGCTGATAGTATAAATGGTGAATCGGTGTTCCCAATTTTGGGGATGGATGATTCAATTATTGAAACAGATTTAACGCCGAACCGTGGCGACATGAATTCCATGAATGGGACGGCTTGGGAGATCGGGGCAATCTATGGACAAACACCAAAGTTACCCCGATTTGAATTGACGGAAGCCAATACCCTGCCGTCTGCTGAACGAATTAGTGTGAAAGTGGACGCCAAATTAGCCCCAACGTATAAAATGCGAATTGTCAGTGATGTTAAAGTGACGGCTAGTCCACTGTGGTTACAGCGACGACTATGGGAAGCTGGCATGCGGCCGATCAATAATATTGTTGACATCACTAACTATTTGATGTTGATGTATGGACAACCGTTGCATGCATTTGACTATGACAAGTTAGCTAGTCATCAGCTGGTCGTTCGCTTGGCTCAGGCTGGTGAGAAATTGACTACATTAGACGGCGAAGATCGACAACTACGAACTGATGACATGGTCATTGCCGACGATAAACATGTGATTGCATTAGCTGGTACGATGGGTGGGTTGGATACTGAAATTGATGAACACACCACAACCATTGCCATTGAAAGTGCTATTTTCGACCCAATTCGAATTCGGAAAACCGCTCGTTTCTTTAACCTACATTCAGAAGCTTCCATGCGATTTGAACGTGGTTTGAATCCAGACGATAATCAAACGACGTTGGACCATGCAGCTGCCTTAATGGCGCAATTAGGCCAAGGACAGGTGGCACCAGGGACTGTGGTGGGCAGTCAAACTGCCGTTGATCCGATCACTATTTCAGTCACGCTCACTAGGATCAATCATGTTTTAGGAACGAATTTGGCCCTTCAAGATGTGCAGACCATTTTTGACCATTTGAATTTTCCAACGACTAATGATGGAGAAACATTTATGGTTTCTGTACCCGCACGTCGTTGGGACTTACACATCGAAGCTGATTTGTTTGAGGAAGTCGCTCGACTCTATGGCTATGATAACTTACCATCGACTTTGCCAGCTGGTGTCACCACACCAGGTGCCTTGACACCGCAACAAACGACTTTACGCGCCGCCCGCCATTTACTAGAGGGGGCTGGTCTAAATCAAGCGATCAGTTATGCATTAACGACCGCAGATAAGGCGTCGTCGTTTATGATGCGCACTAGTTTACCAACGCAACTTAATTTTCCAATGAGCAGTGATCACACGACCGCGCGAATGAACTTGATCAGTGGCCTGTTAGATGATGTTGCTTTCAACATTGCCCGTAAACAAACTGATGTGGCTTTGTACGAGCAAGGTCGGGTCTTTTATCGTGAGGGTGATATAATTCGACCGTTAGAGGTAGAACATATCGCCGGGGCGATCACAGGATCACTGACACCAAAGACTTGGTCCGCAGAGGCCCAACCGGTTGATTTCTTTACCATAAAAGGGATCGTTGAGTTGTTTTTGCATGATCAAGGCTTACGTGAAACCATTCGTTATCAGGCCACTGACCAACGACCAGAGATGCATCCTGGTCGGACAGCAGATATCTTCTTAGGTGAGAATTTAATTGGCTTTGTCGGTCAAGTTCATCCGGACACAGCGGATCAATATAAGATTCCTGTTACGTATGTATTTGAATTGGATATGGAAGCGATTATGGACGCTGCTCACAACAATCAGCAATTTACGCCGATTTCTAAATTTCCAACAGTGACACGTGATATTGCGATCTTGGTCGACGAAACGGTCACAAATGAAGCCATTGTGGCGGCCATTCATCAACGAGGTGGTGCCCACTTAGCCGATGTCGCGTTATTCGATGTTTACCAAGGTGTTCATTTACCTGAGCATAAGAAATCGTTAGCTTACACGTTGACTTATCAAGATCCGCGGGCGACCCTAGTGGAGGCTGATGTGACGAAGGCTTTTGACAAGGTGGTTAAAGAACTCGAAACGAGTTTTAATGCTGAAATTCGTTAACGGCAATCAGGATCCTGTAGCTGGACAAAGTTTTAGGACAAGTAAGTGAAGGCAGTTACGAAAAGGTGAGTCCGCTTCATCGTAATGTGAATCAGAAAAGCATCGATTACGTCCCGAACTGTTTTGGGGGTGATCGGTGTTTTTTAGTGAGCTTACACGGCTAGCCATTTATGTGAGTGAGGTACACTTTAGTTTGGTTCTGATTATTTCAATCCCGTGTCATTCATTGGGAATGATGGTGTTACGATTATTTTTTCGCTACAATATAAAAAGTGATTTTATAAGAGGAGGAAACTTTTTATGCAGCGCAGTGAACGTCGCCGCAATCGTCGTCATACCGGTCGTAATTGGCTTATCGGCATTTTTATTGCCGTCATTATTATAATTGTGGGTGTCGTCGTTGGGCGCAATGTGAGCTATTCGAATAACTTAAAAGCCGTTGATCCGAATAGTCATAAGAAAATTCAAGTTGAAATTAAACAGGGCGCGACTGCGACTCAAGTGGCGACCAATCTAAAGCAAGAAGGCGCGATTAAGGACGCGACTGTTTTTACAAAGTATATTTCCGATCACAATTTGGCCAATTTTAAAGCTGGTTATTTTGTATTACGAAAGAATATGAATGTAAAACAAGTGGCGACGGCCTTAAACGGTGTCGGTTCGGATACGCCGTTACTCACGAATGCGAAACATGCTTTATTGATTACAGAAGGCGAATCGGTGGATCAAATTGCTGCTGCATTGCCAAAACACTCCCGTTACTCAAAGACTGAATTCATGAACTTAATGACGGATCAATCCTTTATGAATGCACTCGCGCAAAAATATCCCGACTTGCTGAGCTCAAGTATGTCGGCAACTGGAGTTCGTTATCATTTAGAAGGATACTTGTTCCCGGCCGTGTATGATACGAGTGAAGCGAAGAGTTTGAAGGGGTTAGTTGAGCAGATGGTTTCAACGACTAATCAGCGTGTTCAGCCATACTTAAGTGCCTTTAAGCAAGAAAATTTAACGGTTCAGCAGGCGTTAACCCTCGCATCGTTAGCGCAAAAAGAAGCAAATTCTCCTTCTGATATGCAAGAAGTAGCTGGCGTCTTCTTCAACCGAATTAAGGCACAAATGCCTTTGCAATCTGATGTTTCTGTCCAATACGCGTTGCAAACCCATAAACCGAATTTGTCCTTGGCCGACCTCAAAGTTGATTCACCTTATAATTTATATGCGAATGCTGGTTATGGCCCGGGTCCCTTCAATAATCCTGGCACAGCAGCTATGAAAGCAATTGCTGCACCAACAGACGAAGCTAAGGGTTACTTATATTTTGTGGCCAACATGAAAACAGGTAAAATTCATTTCTCCAAGACCTTAGCGGAACAAAATGCTTACACAGCTAAGTACCAAGATGACAATAATAATCAAAAGTAATCGGGTGAAAGGAAGTCGTGAAGATGACTGAAGTAGCTAAACGGCCCATCGTTATTGGTGTTACAGGGGGATCTGGTAGTGGTAAAACCACTGTGAGCCGGGCAATTTATAACCAATTAGCCGGGCACTCACTATTAATTTTGCAGGAAGATTCCTATTACAATGACCAGTCTGAGATGACAATGGCAGAACGACAAGCGGTCAATTATGATCATCCATTAGCTTTTGATTATGATTTGATGGTCGAGCAATTACAGCAATTGATCCATTATCAGGCCATTGATAAGCCTGTTTACGATTACAAAGCTTACACGCGTAGTTCTGAAACGGTACACCAAGAGCCGCGTGATGTGATCATTCTAGAGGGAATTTTAATTCTGGATGATCCACGATTACGTGATCTGATGGACATCAAAGTTTATGTTGATACTGATGACGATATTCGAATTATTCGCCGGATTCAGCGTGACATCAGTGAACGAGGTCGAACGTTGGATAATGTTATTGAACATTACCTGGCAACTGTAAAGCCGATGTACCACCAATTTGTCGAACCGACCAAGCGCTATGCTGATGTGATTGTTCCAGAGGGTGGCGAAAATACTGTTGCGATTGACTTACTTTCCACTAAGATTCGCGACATTTTAGCCAAAGACGGGAAGGACAGTCAATTCAAACAGGCTAATCAGCAA
Source organism: Furfurilactobacillus curtus (assembly GCF_045862785.1). GTDB lineage: Bacteria > Bacillota > Bacilli > Lactobacillales > Lactobacillaceae > Furfurilactobacillus > Furfurilactobacillus curtus. The sequence goes on from NZ_BQXO01000001.1 coordinate 114,933, forward strand.
AAATAAGTAATGTCTTTTTTTGAGTAAAAAGTATTTTTGATGGCTTTTGACCACCCGGCAAAATGGGATTGGTTAAAGGCTGTTTTTATAATGGTTGGCGTACTTGCGGGGTTCGTCCGCCGTATCTATTTTAAGTTAAATGGTTTAAATCCGGGTCTTTTTTCCCTAGAGCGTTTACAAGCTTTATTGTGCATGGTAATCTGATGACTGTCGAAATTAGTTTCAAAAGGAGTTTATCAAGATCATGGCTGAAGAAAAAACATATCCAATGACCGAAGAAGGTCGTAAACAATTAGAAGTAGAATTAGAAAATTTAAAAACAGTTACTCGTCCGCAAATTATCGAACGAATTAAAATTGCACGTGGTTTCGGGGATCTCTCTGAAAATTCAGAATATGAGTCTGCCAAGGACGAACAGTCTAACATTGAAAGTCGCATCTCACTGGTCGAAAACATGTTACACAATGCTGAAATTATTGACAGCAATGCGGTGGCCGCTGATGAAGTTTCTTTGGGCAAAGCTGTGACGTTCAAAGAATTACCAGATGAGGAACCAGAAACATATACCATTGTAGGTGCTGCTGAAGCCGATCCAATGACAGGCAAGATTTCCAATGATTCACCAATCGCTCATAGCTTAATTGGTCATAAAGTGGGTGATGAAGTTGAAATTGCGATTCCTGCTGGTTCAATGAAAGTCACGATTTTATCAGTGGAAAACGCTTAATTAACTTTTGGTCAAATAGGATAGATATCCGGCTTTATTAACGTGAGTAAGGCATGTTTTTGAACGACTGTCTTCCTTTGGGGGAGGACGGTTTTTTATTTAGTTTTGTCCCCTAGTTTAACTGGTCGAGCTAATAGTCAGGAGCAGGCGCCAGGTTGTGTTCTGATTTTTTGGGATTTGTTGCCATCGGGGAAGTAGGATAAACTAAGAGATTGAAGTTTAGCAGAATCGGAAAGGACCTTAAATCTATGCCTGTTATTAATGAACATGACCAAGTGCAAATGGCGCGATATACAGATTTTGTCAGAAATGCGCCGTTTACTTCTGTTACACAAGACCCAGGTTGGGCAGCTATTAAAGACAATTGGGAGCCACTACACGTCACCTTAGAACGAGATGGCAATATCGTTGCCGCCATGTCTATCTTGATGATTGAAAATGAAGCTGGTGGTAAGTTAGCGTACTGCTCAAAGGGACCTGTTTGTGATCCAACAGATGTCGCTACCATTGATGCACTAGTCGCTGAAGCTGAACCGGCGCTGATTGCTAACCATGTTTATGTTTTGCGAATGGATCCAGAAGTGCCATTTGACGAGGCGTTAAACCAGCAATTTATTGAACATGGCTATCGAGTTCGTAATCGCAATGTAGGCATGCATGATACGATCCAACCACGTTTTAATATGGTGATGGATTTAAAAAATCAAACGATGGATGAGGTCTTGATGACCTTTCGTCCAAATACGCGCCATGATGTCCGGCACTCGATTAAACCAGAATTAATGGTTGAGGCCGGTTCACAGATGGCAGAAATGGATCGTTTCTATGCGCTTTACGAAGAAATGAGTCATCGTCAAGGGATTATGTATCGACCACGTGACTATTTTGATCGAATGGTCACGGCATTTGCAGATACTGATATTTTACGGATTTTTGTTGCGCATTCCCAAACGCAAGATTTGGCCGCTGCATTGGCATTTAAGTATGGTGATAAACTTTGGTATATGTATGGTGGTTCGATTAACGCTGAACCAAAATTATTGGCGCCTTATCGATTGCAGTGGGAAATGATCGGTGAAGCACTTGATGCACATAAGAATCGTTATGATTTAGGCGGCGTTTTTGCCCTTGATAAGAGTGATGGCCTGTGGCTGTTTAAGCATGGGTATGTTCGAGACGCAACTGAATACATTGGTGAACTAGATCGAGTCTATGATGAGGTTCAATATGCAAAGTTTGTGCAGGGGTAAATAAATTAAAAGCCGGTATTCATGGGGCTTGACGTAATTTCATTTGTTTGCTTTCACAAAGATTTGTGATAGAGTTAAGCCATTGAAAGCGAATTCATTATGTGGAGGCAGTTAGCATGCAAATTACGGTTACAGACGCTGCTAGTAAATGGTTTCAGACCGAGGTTGGCCTGGAACCAGGCGACGGCATGAAATTTTATGGGAAGGTTTACGGTAAGACTCCTGTCCATGAAGGCTTTTCCATGGCAATGGTGCCTGATAAGGAGCCAGATCGGCCCGTTGCTGAAACTGAAAAGGACGGGATTAAATATTTCGTGAACTACGGCGACGCTTGGTTTTTCGAAGGCTATGATTTTGTGATTGATTATGATCCCCAGACGGATGAGCCTATTTATCAGTATGTTGCTCAACCTGAGGCTTAAACAATCGCTATCGGATGGCATTAGCGACCAGTTGATTATTCAATAATTGAATTGATTCTAAATAAAAAATCACGCTGTTGGCGTGATTTTTTCGTGCAGGTGGATGACCTTGAACGGTGCGGGTGGTTTGCTAATTTGTTTTATGCTGAGAAAATTGATTTATCCGGTAACATGGTGATACTTTTTTTGCCATCGTTGAAACCGAGGGACAAATTCCACGACCAATAACGAAGCAACTGATAGCCCGATACCTAACCACAACCCGGGTGTTTGATAACGAAACTGGATTTTATGATGGCCAGGCGTTAACTTGATTGCCATGAATTCATCAGCAACAGTAAATGGCCGGATCGAATGACCATCGACCATGATGCGCCAACCAGGTTGGGCGGGAATGGAGGTCATGAGGATTGGTTGTTGCGCAGTTGCAGTTACGGTACCAGAGACATGAGTGGTCCCCCAACTTGTCACGGTCAGTGGATGTTGCTGCAATTTGCTAATACCAGCTGCAAATGATCGCTGGGGGAGGTGATAGAGCGTCACGTTTTGCAACCACAGTGCTGGTTTCTTCAAGTGAAATGTGATCGTTTGTGGCTGGCCCTTTTGCCGATTGGCCAGATTAACTAAAACTGTATTTCGAAATGTATCAAATTGCGCTAGTGGGCGATCATTAAGCGTGATTCGCACATTTTCTTTCTGTAGATTAGCTCCCAAAGACAGATAATAGGCATCATCAGTAGGCGGCGTGAACGTTAAGGTCATGGTGGCGGGTCGTTTAAGGTTACGCTTTGTCAACGTGCTTCCCGTGATATTGGTGAGCGAGTTGGTATTATGAAATGACACTTGATCAAAATTGACGGCTTGGAAAAGTTGTGACGTAGGCTGCTGGCCTAAAAGGGCGTCCCACAATTGATTCTGGTTAGTCATTGGATCGCGCATGATGTCTTTTAGTTTTTGGGTGGTCCCCGCAGCCATAAAGCCGATTCCTAGCGCATTTGGATTACGATATGTTGTTGTTTGAGGTAGTTGCGTGATAGCGGTGTATCGATGCAAATCGGGCTTCATGGTTAACGCTGGTAAATCATCTGCGGTGGATTTGTGACCAGGTAACGGTGTCTCATTAACGCTCCAGAAATATTTAAAATTAAGCAAAGCGTCCATAAATTGCGTTCCGTTAGCATAAGTCACAAAGCCATCACCATCCGGATTACCGGTAAGATCGTAAAAACCGATCGTTTTTCGTTCCAAAGTGGACCCAAAGTGAGAACCACCAGCGTAGTCGCCCTGAAGTGGATCATCTTTGGTTCGCTGGAAAGTGCTACCGATCCGATAAAAGCCAGCGTCGGTTTTTTTAGTTGTCTGACTCGCGGTATCGAGCGTATCAGTGTAAACGGCAAACTGACGCTGAGGCACATAGCTAATTTTATTGAGTGATAAGACGGCATTGGTGCCTAAATCAGCAATCGTCAAGATGAGGATAAAGGGACGCAACCAAAGATAATGTCCAGGCCACGGTGTAAAACAAATTAAAGCAATCAGCATGATGATAAAACCAGTTAGTAACTGACCAACTGTCAAAAAGTTAACTTGGCGGAGATTAACATAGCAATAAGTGGTCACGGCGATGAGCAATAGCAACGTGACTATAATTGTTCGCCACTTTAAAGCAATTTGTTTAGGCCATGCGATGGCACTTAACCACACGAGCCAAAAACAAACAATGAACGAAAAGCGATAAGGGTACCAAATTGGAAATTGTCCGGCGTGCCACAATAGGTTTAGGGGCGTATAACAAACTGACAGTCCCAAGATAGCTGTTATTAGGCCGGCAGCCAGTTTAACCGGCCATTTAACCGATGATTCAAGGAAAAAGGCGATGACTAGGATAATCACGACGGCGCCCACGAACAAGTTGGGCTGACCTTTAGGCATTTGAGCAAAGTTAAAGCTACCAGGGAAAAATTTGCCTAACATTTTCGGTGGAAAATAATCGAATTTCCACTTAATTGGCGCTAGCGTGTAGCTAGTTTTGCTGAGTTGTAGGGCCAGATAAGTCGGAATTAAAATGAAACTGGCTAAGCCAACAGCGAGTATTGAACTGCTCAGATACCTGAGCGTCGCTCGGAAGACTTGGCGACGATTTAAACGGTGCCAAATGATACTAAAGATCAAATAAAGTAGCGTGAACAAACTGATCATGTACGCCATGTAATAGTTGATGATGAAAATGGCGGCTAACCAGCCAATGTAGGGCAAGTAACGCTGGTTAACAACGAGTTGTTCAAGACCAAAAACAACTAATGGAAGTAAAATCAAAGCATCGAGCCACATCAAATTTAACTGGTTAGCGATGGTCCATCCGCACATTGAGTAGGCAGTGGCAAGGGTCGGCAATCGCCAACTGTGTTGGAGGTTGAGTCGATCTAGGACCCAAGCTAGGCTGAGACCAGCACAGCCGTATTTTAAAACAGTGATCAATAAGACCCCACTACTGAGCCCACCTTTATAAAAGGGTAATAAGCATAAATTAAAAGGACTCATTAAGTAATAGGCCCACAGGCTAGTTGTTTCGCCACCTAAGGCTTTACCGAAACTATAAAAAAAGTTGCCTGGTTGGTGTAATAAGGTATTACGAAAGAAGGCAAAGAAATCAATATATTGCTGTCCCATATCGACGGTTAGCAAAGAGCTGTTGCCAAACGGCGCCATTCCTCGACTAGCAAAGTAGCTAGTCATGAACAAGGCTGGAATCAAGAAGCTGAGGTAAAGCGGCCAGTGATCTTTCAAATTTAAGTGAATTTGCAAAGGGATCAATCCTTTCTCGCGTTTGAAAAAAGCATAAAGTTTAGCGTCGCCGCTTTAGCTTTCGCGTAACATCATTTACAATGATAGACGATTGCTTTAAGACGACAAAGTCATTTAGCTAGAATTACAACACAATTTAAAGTTTTTAGACGACAAATGGTGTCAAGATAAGGTAGGTTGAAGCTTCCGTGTTTAATAAGTTTATTCAACGACGACGAGCAAATAGTCATCAAGATGATCAGACTGTTCGAATTCCCATGCGCTTGAACTTGCTGCTAGTGATTGTCTTTTTGCTATTGCTAGCGCTTGTGGGTCAGATGGCATATCTTCAATTACAAAATGGAGCGGCTTTCAAAGCGGAGGTTAACCGAACTGACAATACAATTGAAACTAATAATGTTCAGCGAGGAATGATTTATGATTCTACTGGTCAGGTTCTTGTAGGCAACGAGGCGCACCAGGCCATCAGTTATACTAAGGGTGTGAATGTCTCTTCTGCTGATATGTATCAAGTTGCCAATAAATTGGGTCGCTATTTAACTATCGATACGAGTTCACTGACGGATCGACAATCGGCAATTTATTATTTAGCTGACCCCGCTCATCAACAAGCCATTGCTAAAAAAATTCCCAAGGCTAACGTATTGAGTGCCAACGCATTAGCTGAGGCCAGTGAGGACTATGTGGCCAAACATTTTGACAATTTTTCAGACCGTCAGAAAAACGCGGCGGCTATTTTCACTAAAATGAATGGTGCCTATGCGTTGTCAACGACATACATCAAAGAGAGCGATGTTTCAACTGCGGAAATTTCACAAATTGGCGAACATCTTTCTGAAATGCCTGGCGTTAAAACGTCGACGAGTTGGTCCCGTTCATATCCATCAGGAAATTCAGTCAAAAGCTTTGTGGGCACAGTAACTAGCGAAAAACAAGGTCTGCCTGCCGACGAGGTTAATATTTTATTATCTCAAGGTTATTCACGAAATGACTCAGTTGGCTCCAGTTATATTGAAAAAGCGTATGAACCGATTCTAAAGGGAACAAAGTCGCGGACATCCGTTGAGGTTAGCAGTGGTGGTAAAGTAACCAAACAAATTCAAGAGTACGCTGGTAAGAAGGGATCTAACTTGGTCTTAACGGTCAACTCTAAGTTTCAAGATGCCGTGCAATCAGAGATTGATAAACAATTACCTGGCGGGACCTGCCAAGGCGCTTACGCGGTCGTGATGAACCCTAAAACAGGCGCTATTCTTGCGATGGCAGGGGATTCACGAAACCCCAATACTGGTAAAGTTACAACGGATGCTTTAGGTGCCATTAATCAACCAATTGTTATGGGATCTGTGGTGAAGCCAGCAATTATTACTGGTGGATTTGAAGCCGGTGTAATTACACCTAGCAATAATACGTTGGTGGATCAACCAATTGTGTTAACAGGAACATCGAAAATTACTACGGACTGGAATCAAAACCAAGAAATCCCGATGAATGCCGCAATGGCCTTAGAAACTTCATCGAACTCATATGCCGTGCAGATTGGGATGAAGATGGCTGGTTTCAAATATACACCGGGTGAATCTGTCAATAATGTGCCAACTTCAATGTTTCAAACGCTGCGTAACAACTTCAGCCAATACGGATTAGGTGTTAAAACCGGCATCGATTTGCCAGGAGAATCAGCAGGACTGAAGGGCCTTTCAGGGCGCAAACAAATTGGTTCTGCATTGGTAGAGGCGTTTGGTAACTATGATGCTTACACGACGTTACAGTTGGGTCAGTACGTTTCCACACTGGCTAATGGGGGTTACCGCATGCGTCCATATCTGGTTGACCAAATTCGAGGCACTAATAAGAACGGTGGGTTAGGGGCAGTTGAATACCAAGCTGAACCGCAAGCTTTGAATTATGTAGATGCTAGTCCAGAGGCCAAAGCTATCGTTAAGCAAGGGATGTATCAAGTGGTTAATGGGACATCCGCTCACCGGACCGGGGCCGACGTATTGCAGAAAGTGAAACCAGGGATTGTTGCCAAGACCGGGACTGCTGAAACGTTTGTGAACGGTCAACAAACGGTCACTTCCAGTATCATCACTTATGCGCCAACTTCGGATCCACAAGTCGCAATCGCGGTGGCGGTGCCTGGATTGCCAGAAACAACTGCTTCGTACCTCGTCAACCAGAACATTGCAGCAGAAATTTACAATCTGTACTGGAAAGATGTTCAAAGTGACAATGGATTTAAATAGTGAACGGCGTAAAGACACAAAAAATACTAGTCATTTGTAGCAAAAAATGCTAAACTTGTTCGAGTTGAGGCGTCTTCGCCAATTTTCAAGTAGAGTGGAGGGTTAAAGATGCGCGTACACATTACCTTAGAATGCACCGAATGTGGTCGACAGACTTACTTGTCATCAAAGAATCGGCGCAACAATCCAGACCGGATTGAGTTAAACAAGTATTGCCCTCACGATCGCAAAGTTACTTTGCACCGTGAAACTAAGTAATGACTGATTAGTGTCTGGGAAATTTCTCAGACACTTTTTTGTTTGTTTTAAATCTTGCTGAACAACCTGTGGAGGTCATAAGTGATGCCAACAAAAGCAGCAGTAAGAAAGACCGTTATTCAACGACTGACAGCTTTATCACCGGCCGACAAAGTCAACCAAACGCAACAATTAATCAGTGCGTTAGTGAGCCATCCTTGGTGGCAGGCAGCGACAACGATTGGTATGACAATGAGCACCTCAATTGAATTAGATACACGGCCACTCATTGCGCAAGCATTAGCAGCTGGCAAAACCGTCACTGTGCCAAGAACTTTGCCTAAACGGCAGATGGCCTTTGTTGCGTTAGGTCCCGGAGTGACTTTTGAGCCGTCAACCTTTGGTGTTGATGAGCCAATTGGTGGGCAAGAAATTACCGCTGAAGATCACGATCTCATTATTGTGCCAGGTCTTGGATTTGCTGATGATGGCAATCGATTGGGCTTTGGTGCAGGTTACTACGACCGTTACTTAGCCCATTATGCTGGTCACACGATCAGTCTGGCATTGGCAGTGCAGCGGTTTCACCAAGTCGTCTGGCCATTAACACCATTTGATATTAAAATTGAAGAAATCATTTCCATGCAGGAGGATCACCATGGCTAACTGGCGCAAATTTGTAAATGGGGCTCCGGTCACGGCAGGATTAGTGACGATCAATGTTGTGGTCTTCATATTGATGGTGGCGGTCTACCATATTCAAGGCGTGTCACTGTTCAGTACTTTTTCGGGTCAAAGTTTACTAGCGGCTGGTGCTCGATACACACCGGCGATTCAAGCTGGTCAGTGGTGGCGCCTGTTCACTCCGATGTTTATTCATATGAGTGTGATGCATTTAGGCATGAACATGGTCGTTCTTTACTTTTTGGGTCAACAGATTGAAACCCTTTTTGGCCATTGGCGGCTACTGGCTATCTATTTAGTGAGCGGTTTGACTGGTAATATTTGGAGCGCTATTTTTCTGCCGACTACACTATCAGCGGGCGCTAGTACTTCGATTTTTGGCCTGTTTGGCGCGTTTATTATGTTGGGCATAGTTTTTCATGGAAACCCATATATTCGTGCCATGAGCCGACAATTCGTCTTATTAGTTGTTTTGAATTTAGTCATGGATATTTTTAGCGCAGGGATTGATATCTGGGGTCACATTGGTGGTTTGATCGGTGGCTTTGCGATTGCACTGGTGATTGGGGTGCCAACTGTTCACGGTCAGATTAAATGGATCTGGCGTGGCCTGGGTGGCTTGGCGTTGTTAGCAATCTGTGCGATTGGGTTGCCATTATTATAGATAGCAATTGAGGTGGACGATGAAAGCAAATTTATATCGTGATGATCCAGATGCACTTAGGACGCTATATGATGTTCAGCAACTACTGAAAGTCTTTGGTATTTACGTTTACGTTGGTAAGCGACTGTGGGATATTGAAATGATGGCGTTAGAATTGGATCATTTACATGAAATGAACGCGATTGACAAACCTACTTGGTTAAAAGCCAAGGTCGTGTTGAACCATGAACATCGTTTAGAAGAGAAAAAGCTGGCGCAAGGCTAGGCAGTGCCTGCGTAAATGTGTACAATGGCACTATTGATTAAAATCGAGCTAATTGGATTGATGAACATCAAGTTGGAGGGGTATTCGTGTTAGTTGGAGCATCAGTTGCGGAAATTATTTTAGACATTATTGGAATTGCTGTGATCGTTGGTTGGATCGGCTGGCGGATTTATATTATCATTCGGCGTCGTCAGGTTTCTACGCTTTTGGATCAAGAAGCCTTTCAGGCAGGCATGCGTAAGGCCCAAATTGTAGATGTCCGTGAAAAGAAAGATTTCGACGCCGGCCATATTCTGGGTGCCCGTAATATTCCTTACTCGATGTTTAGCCAACGATACAAAGAAATTCGCGAAGATTTGCCAGTTTACCTGTACGATGAAAGCAAGACCCTAAGTACTCGTGCAGCATTGCGGTTAGCTCGTCACGGCTATTCAAAACTATTTATTCTTAGTGATGGTTACGGCCACTGGGATGGCAAAATTAAAGCTAGTAAGCATTGATTAAAAATGAAGCTTGTAAACGACAACAAAAAGACGCTGATTTCCTGCTTAATAAGCAGATAACCAGCGTCTTTTTGTTAGAATTGATGAGAGTGGTTAGACTAGCCGAGATGAGCTGAGCGAGATTTACGCATTGCACGTCGACGATTATCATCAAAACGTTGTTCCTCTTCTTCAATTGGAGAAACAACGGTTTTGTGGAATGAAACAATGGCCGCAGCCACTGCTCCCATTGTTGCTAATGTACCCCATAAGAAGCCTTTGCCAAATGATTTCATGGTGAACCTCCTTTTTTAGGCTCTGTTTTACAGAAACCTGCCTTTTTGTTTACAATCATATTATCGTCGTTTTAAAGACAATCGTCCAGTTAAACGGATAACCGTGGAGGAAAATCATGACTTTGATTTTTGCACATCGTGGCGTAACTGATTATGCACCAGCAAACACGTTAACCGCGTTTGCGGATGCGCTATCGTTAGGAATTGATGGTATTGAAACTGATGTACAACAAACCCAAGATGGCCAGTTAGTCATTTTCCATGATGCTCGATTGGAACGACATACGAATGGATACGGCCCGGTTAGTGCGCATACCTTAGCTTATTTACAATCATTGGTCATTCGTAACCGTGCTCAACGTGGACGGGTGATGACGGTCGATGAACTGTTAGCCTTTCTTCAGCAACATGATTTTGTTGGTATTCTTAATTTGGAACTTAAAACACATCAAAAAATCATGCCACAATTAGAAGCACGTTTGGCGGCAAAACTTCTGGCTCGCTCGTGGTCATTTACAGTAGTGATTTCCAGTTTTTCATCAAAACGACTGCAACGGTTTCACAAACTGGCACCACAAATTGATACAGCATTATTATTTCGATTCACGTCTTGGCAGGCCCGATGGTTGTCAAGACGGGGAATTATTACTGCTTGGCACCCGAAAACTTGGTGGTGGCAGCGGCATCAGCAGCCCACAAAGGCGCCGGTGCGCGTTTGGACAGTGAATGATCGTTCGACGCTGACAGCATGTTTTGAACAGCAAGTTAATGCCGTGATTACCGATCGGGCGCGTTTGGCTAAGCAGCTGCGGCAACAGCAGGCCCGTCATTAAAATTGTTTTTTAGAGGAGATCGCATGAACAAACCCAAAGTACTGCTAGTTGTGGGACCCACGGCGGTTGGGAAAACACAACTTTCAATTGAGCTAGCTAAACAATTTAATGGCGAAGTTATTTCTGGGGACTCGATGCAAGTCTATCGTCACCTTGATATTGGGACTGCTAAAGTAACGTCGGTCGAGCAAGAACATATTCCGCACTATTTAATCGATATTCGTGAGGTGAGCGAAGGATTCACCGTGGCGCAGTTTGTAGATGAGGCCACAAACTTGATTAGACAGATTACTGCACGCGGAAAACTGCCAATCATTGTTGGCGGTACCGGATTTTATCTCCAAGCCTTGCTGGATGGTTTGCGATTAGGCAGTCCCGCTGATAAACAACGTCGACAATTTTGGCAAACTATGTTGGCAAAGCACGATCAACTGTGGCTCTGGCAACAATTGGATGAACGCGATCCTAAAGCTGCCGATCAAATTCCGATGGGGAATTCTCGCCGGGTAATTCGGGCGTTGGAAGTTTTCGAAAGTACGGGACACTCCATTTTGGAGCAAGAACGACGTTCACAACAGTTTGACGCTTTGATCGTTGGATTAACAACTGATCGAGCGGTTTTGTATGAAAGGATTAACCATCGGGTAGACGAGATGATGACGGCAGGACTGATAGAGGAAGCTCGTTGGTTATATGAGCGGCGTCAGGTAGCGCCGCAGGCCAGTCGCGGGATTGGCTACAAAGAATTATTTGAATACTTTGAAGATCAGGAATCATTGAATGAAGCCATTGCAGCTATTAAGCAGCATTCTCGCCACTATGCGAAACGACAGTTGACTTGGTTTCGCCATCAACTGCCAGTTGAGTGGTTTGATCTCGTTAGTGGAGCCGATACTATCGTCGAAATTGAACAACGGGTGGCCGATTGGCAGTCCAAGTAAGGTGATGACTAAATTAAATTAGCGTTCATGTCAGAACTTGTGACATGAACGCTTGTTTTATTTAAGTAAACGTGGGAAGATGCTCTTGTACAAGTTCTTTGATGGCGTTGTGGTTTGAATTGAGGAGGTGCCCATGGCTGAGAAACAATTACGTCGGTCACTTTCGGTGCTACCAATGAGCACGGTAATGACGTTGACTGGGCTTACAGCTCGGCAAATTCGCTATTATGAGTCGCAAGCATTGGTTCACCCAGTTCGCAATGAAGGTAACCGGCGCCGGTATTCGTTACAAGATGTGGACCGATTATTGGAAGTTAAGGATGGCTTAGCAAGTGGAATGGACTTTGCAACGTTGCGACGTCTCTTTAATCAGTCGGCGCAGATTCGAAAGCAAACAACTACTTCGCTTAGTGATCAACAGGCGCGTCAGTATTTAGAACCAGAGATGCAACAATTAGCAGGGATGAAGCCACCAGTGCCAGGATTATGGCGTCATCTCTAACCCATTTAAGTCCGCTAGAAGGAAAGGAAAACTGATTATGCCAAGGAAAGATTATACCAAGGATGATATTCGTAACATGGTTAAGTCAGAGCATGTTGAATTTTTACGGCTCATGTTTACTGATTTGCTAGGTTCAATTAAAAATGTAGAAGTCCCAGTTAGTCAGCTTGAAAAACTACTTGACCACAAGCTCATGTTCGATGGCTCGTCAATTGATGGGTTTGTTCGGATTGAAGAAAGTGATATGTATTTAATTCCTGATTTGGCGACATGGATGGTTTTCCCATGGGGCAGTGAACATGGCAAAGTTGCGCGGTTAATCTGTGAAGTTTACACGTCTGATGGTGAACCCTTTGCTGGGGATCCACGGAACAACTTAATTCGAGTGATGAACGAAATGCGATCGGCCGGTTTTACCGCATTTAACATTGGGCCAGAACCCGAATTCTTCTTATTTAAGATGGACGAAAATGGCGAACCAACATTGAAATTAAATGATAAGGGGAGTTATTTTGATCTCGCACCAATGGATTTGGGTGAAAATTGCCGCCGGGATATTGTGCTAGAAATGGAGAAGATGGGGTTTGAAGTCGAAGCGGCCCATCACGAAGTCGCTCCAGGCCAGCATGAAATTGATTTCAAGTACGCGGACGCCTTAGAGGCTGCCGATAATATTCAAACTTTCAAACTGGTGGTTAAAACGATTGCTAGAAAATACGGCTTATTTGCGACGTTCATGCCCAAACCATTGGAAGGTATTAACGGTTCTGGGATGCACATGAATATGTCATTATCGACCGCTGATGGTAACGCCTTTTATGATCCAGATGGCGAATTGCAACTAAGTCAGACAGCTTACTATTTCCTCGGAGGTCTGTTGGCTCACGCACGGGCCTTCACCGCGGTTGTTAACCCAATTGTGAACTCATATAAACGCTTAGTACCTGGTTTTGAGGCACCTGTCTATGTAGCTTGGTCTGGTTCCAATCGTTCCCCACTTGTGCGGGTGCCTAGTGCGCGAGGCAACTCAACTCGTCTGGAATTGCGGCAGGTTGATCCGGCAGCTAATCCTTATCTAGCTATTGCAGCGATGCTAGAAGCTGGTTTAGATGGGGTTCGTCATGAAATCACACCAAATGATTCGGTCGATCGAAACATTTATTCTATGAACGAAGCGGAGCGTGAGGATAACCACATTAGTAATTTACCAGATAATTTGCATAATGCGACTAAAGCACTGCAAGCTGACCCAACGATGCGTGATGCCTTAGGAGATCACTTATACCAGAGTTTTGTTGAGGCTAAGAAGCTTGAGTGGGCTTCTTATCGTCAGTCAGTCACCAAGTGGGAGCGAGATCAGTATTTGGAACAGTATTAAATTGCGTTTTCAAACTTAAACTCACGTTTATTAAACGACTGCCTACCATTACAAGTTATGGTAGGCATTTTTATTCTCATTTAGTTTGAAAGAAATTTGTGAAACCTAGCGAATGGTTAAAAATTGCGTTGATTTGACGGGTGGTGATTGTCGCTGTGGTTGCATTAGTGTACGATGAGACAGTAAGGACACTTTGAAGTTAGGGGTAAGACGGCATGGATAATCCACAATCAAATGAAGAACAGGCACGGCAGGTGCAGCCAGCATTATCCGGTAAGTTAAGTCAAAAGTCGCATTATTTACAGGACTTGACGGACGCCATTGATGCTTTTGATGATCGCCGGGTCTATGAGTTAGTTGACCCGCAACGTTATGCCACGCTGATTCGGGGTAATGATCAAGCCGAAGTTAATCCTTTGGCTAGTCTGGTTACTGATCTGCATCCGGACTTAAGTCATTATCTCAGTCATGACTTATTAGCTTATTTAAAACAGACCTATCCATTCTTTTATTTTGAAGAAAGTGATCAAGGACACTTTGAAATCTACTTTGGCAACTGGTGGGATCGACGTCAATTTGGGGACCTCGATGTCCTAAACGTACAGTTTGTTTTCGATCAAGTGGAATACGAAAAGTTAACGCAATCCTTTGCCCTAGAGGCTGAAAATAAGAATTATAATTCCGACCGCATCAAGGACATTGCTCGTCAGAGTCAGGAATTGCAAGCGTTGATGGATCAACAAGAACAACGTGATCTAGAAAAAGAAAAATTGCGTGCACAACTAAAAGAAGTGGGTGAAAACCGCGGCATTTTTGCCGGTGGACGTGCTAAATCGGAACGCCAGGAGTTACTGGATCGTTTAACGGTTTTAGCGGATGAGGATGACCGCGCCAATAATGCCTATAAAGGGATGAAAGCCAATGAAGATGAGTCTTTGGTATTAGCAAAGGAAGACACAATCCTGAGTTATGAAAAACAGGCGATTCGGAAAGTGTTTGGTGATTACGCCACGTTTGAAGATCGAAATGCTAATCTTTATGTGGACTACTTAAGCCATTTAATTGGTCGGCACATTGAATCTGATTCACAACACGAGGAGCTCCGAGCTTCAAAACAAAATAGCGGGGTGAAACACAATGGCAAGTGAGACGCAAAAAGAGCAGTTGACCGCAGATGACAATGCAACATCAGCAGGATCGGTAAGTGAACCGATGAAAGCGTCACAGGTGACTGAAGCAGATAGCCAAGCAAAAGATCAATCAGCGGCTCACAAGCCCAAACCGGTGACATTATCTCCTAGTCAACGATTTCGGATTTACAACAACAATTTAAAAGCTGGTTTAAAAAATGGATTGGCTTTTACAGATCACTTAGATCAATTGACAGAAACCAGCGATACTGATGAATTATTAGCAGCTGCTACAGCGTTATTCACCTTTCATTTGGATACGACGTTTGTTACCTTCCCACATCAGTATTCCGCGGCGGATTACTATTTATTGTTTATGGGTCGTCTGCTAGAGCTTCATCGTCAACCTGGGATAACCTTGAGTAGTGCCGCAGAACATGAAGAACTGAGTCTGTCAGTGGATGCGCTGGGCGATCAGCATGCCTTTAAATTTGTGTTAGTCGGAGGTCAGAATGGTGGGGCATTCTTTACCGACAAGCACTCTGGTCTACATCTGTTTTACATGAATCTTGAGCGCCAGCAGGTACGGTTTAACAGTAAGGCTTTCACGGACTTATTCGCGATTGAATTGGCTGATCAGCCAGTGGAACAACGAATGGCAGCCATTGAAACGCTGATTCTATTCGCGAAGGATCTTGAGCAAGACTATGATTTCTCTGCTGACTATAATTTGTTAGAAACTAACAATCGGGCCCGTTACTTAACCAAGCACGCTGATTTACCTGCCGGTACGGTGGACAAACTTTTTGTCGCGTCTGCGGATAGCCATTACATGTTACAAAATGCCCCAAGTGGTCAGGGCGCGATGATTGAATTGGCAGATGGGACAGTCTTTGGCATTGCCAATGCTGGTAATAATAAAGCACCTAAATGGGTGATCACAGTCACTGATAAAAATGATGCGATTTCCCTGATGTCAATTCTGCTTAACTATGACTTTATTCGTCAGTGGTATCTTGCCAACCGGGATGATTTGGAAATCCAATCGGATCCATTGATCTTTGCCTAAGGAGGTGAGTGCCAATGTTAGATTTAGCTTTGCTACTGCGCGAATCCATTGAGTTTGATCAGCAAGTCGCTCAAGCAAAACAACTGCATTGGAGCCGTGATGCTAGTTTACAAAATGCTTATGTGGCTTTGTTGGTCGAACTAGCTGAAATTGCGAATACTAGTGAATGGTTTAAAGTTTGGAAGGAGCACCGGGGTAAAAATAATCCTGGTCAAAGCAAGCGGTCGACGCTCCTAGAAGAATATGTCGATGCGTTAGATTTCTTTTTACTAATTTTCCATAAACAGCAGTGGACGCATTTAACCGTCTTGACACCAGCGGAGTTAGACAAGTTGGCAGTCGGCCCAAAAATGGATTTAGACCAGGTTTATCTGGGAATCAATAGTATGGTGCTTAGTAGTTTAAAAGAACATCGACAAGGTGATTTTGGCCACGCGTGGCATCTATTCTTGACCATGGGATTACGCGGCTTTGGTTTTAGCCAAGAAGAAATTCAAACTGCTTACCAAAATAAGCGAGCCGTCAATTTGCAACGCCAGGCTGACAATTATTAAGCTGGCTAGTTTAATTGAGAAAAATGCGACAAAAAAGAGGTCGGCTTCCGTTATGAAGTGAACCCCCTGAGTTGGAAAAATCCAATTTAGGGGGTTCTTTATGTATTTATCAGTAAATGACAAAATGAACGCAATCGCTGACTGTAACCATGGTGTGGGGGATTCACAAAGTGGTGACGAAGTATGGCATCACAGGGACTACGACGGTTTATGGTTGGATTCAACCTTTTTCAGAAAGGGCATCGATGGTCTTTCTGATCAACGATTAAACAGGAAATTCTACAGCTATTCCGAAATGAACGAATTAAAATAAAACTGGATGGCAGGACTCCGGTAGAATTCCGAAGCGCTGCCATCCAGCTCGTAGCTTGATTATTTAGCGCCAACTTTTGGGGAAACGTCACTTCCATTATTGGGGAAGGTGACCACTTTTTTATCGAGTTTCGTTAGCGTAGTCTTTGTGCCTAATCTGTTGGGGCACCTTTTTGCCGGATGAATCCGGTGATGAATGGGAGGGACTTTGCCTGTCTTTCAGTTTCATTTGATTGATAACTTTAATTAAGCAAATCCTAATTGGCAGCGGGGTGGGGTACAAAATCAGCTTGCGTAAAGAAAAAGTCGCTGAAGGTAAGTTTCTGTGGATCATGGCTAATGAGAGCAGTCATTTTTTGAATTGAACTGGTCATATAATGTGGTGTATAAATCAAACCATCTGCCAGCCAATTTTTGACAAGCCCAATATAGGCAGACACGATAAAAGCAATTTGGATATTTTCAGGAACATTAATTTCCAAAAAATCAGATTTTAACTGGTCGTGAAAACGCTCAAGTGCTTTAGTTAAGCGTGTAATCAACTGATACTCAAAGACGCCATTTGCTTGGGTATTGAGCAAAACATTAAACATGTTTGCCTCGGTTTCGATATAGCTGAAGGCTGCGTTGACAGAGAACAGTTGGGTTACTTGGGTCGATGTGGTGATCATTGGTAACCGGCCAGTGCTGTCGATCATAACAGCATTAAAAAAATCATCTAAAATTTCTGTCATTGCGCTGGCAATAAAGTCGCGCTTGTCTTTATAGTGGAGATAAAAGGTGCCTCGAGTGATGTGGGCAGTTTCAGTAATTTTTTGCACACTAATGTTTTCGATTTTATATTGCTGCATCAAATTGATTAGGGCATCTTTTAAACTTGACCGTGTTTTAATTACCCGAGGGTCCAAATGCTTAGCCATGTGAATTCCCCCAAGCTGTCATTCGATAAAGCTTTATTAGACAGCTTATTGATAAATGTTTACAAAGCCCATTATATAAGAAATGAAAGCGCTTCGTCAACCGACATACCATGGATAATGCACAAATGATTGTGCGCTAGTACGCGTTAATTTTAAAGCAAGTAGTCTCAATTAGGCATAATTAAGGTTCTTCAAGGAACTTAGTGGGGGATCTAGTTTGAGGAAAAGGCCGGAATATAAATTGACACTATGACACCACTTTTCTATACTGATATGAGTTAAGTGACGCAGCAGTAGCTCAGTTGGATAGAGCATCGGTCTTCTAAACCGAGGGTCGTGGGTTCGAACCCCACTTGCTGCATTGATTGTACGACCAGATTTTAATGAAGGCCTAACGAAGCGGCAACGGAGGAAGCAAAATGTTGAAAAAGATTGTGGCGGCGGTGGTTGTCTTAGCAAGTATGGTGATCTTGACAGCCTGTGGTCAAAAAAGTTACGGTGGCGTCCAAGTGACGCAAAAAGAATATACGCGAGTGCAAAATGAGAATAAGCGGATTGAGGCTTTAGTAACGGCACTACAAAAATTCCGTTACGATAACGAAGCAAGCGCCAACAAAGTCTATCAAGCAGCTGACCAGGTTAATCAAACTTTACGGCCTGGGTTAAGTGAAGGACAAAAAAATCAGTTGGCAAACACGCTTGGCGATGGCCCGACGGGTGTGAAGGGTATCGTGAAAGCTGCTGTGAACAAACAATATAATTTCGATGACGAAGTTGCTTCACAATTTCATGCCAATTTTCGCTTGATTTTTGACATGGCGGCTTATACAATTGGCAACTCTGCCCAGCAACGTAGTAAGATCGAGACACAGATGCGTAAAGACACAAATGCGGATACTGAGTTATATAAAATTGGTAGTCAAGAATAACAAATGTAACGATTTAGTAAAAAAAGACTTTTTTCTGTTAAGATAGCGTTTAAATTTGAATCTCTCAGACGGTCCTTGGTAAACTAAGAACAGTCGAGTTGCTGGTTAGCAACGCAAAGGGAGGTTTTAAAGATGGTAGCAGTTGTCGTTTTAATCGTTGTTTTAATTGGTAGTGGGGCATGGGAACTGATGCACCGTCCTGCTGCATCACATTTATCAACCAATCGGACGACTGCTCAAGCCTCTCGCCACCAACGGTTGAACCGTGATTGATTTAAGCTTGTACTAACAGGGATTTGCAACCTAGCGAATTCCTTTTTTTGTTGCGTTAAGTGACTGGTTTTTCTCATATCACGTTAATGGTCAGTATAGATGTGCTTGGACAACTACTTTGACGTTGACCAAGCTATGTTTTTTTGGTACACTTTTAACGTTGTCGTTGTGGGCTTCCACACTGCAACCGCACAGAGCAAGTTATAAGTTTGTTTCATGGTGAGACGGCACTTGTTTTTGGCGAGTCTAAGACTTTAATTTAAGGAGGTGCACAACGTGTACGCAATTATCAAAACTGGTGGTAAGCAATATAAAGTTGAAAAGGGATCACCGATCTTTGTTGAAAAGTTAGATGCAAAGGAAGGCGACAAGGTCACTTTTGACGAAGTTGTGTTAGTAGCCAGCCGTGCCATTACTGTGGGGACACCGTTAGTTGAAGGTGCTTCAGTAGCAGGTACAGTTGAAAAACAAGGTAAGGAAAAGAAGGTCGTAACCTTCAAATACAAGCCAAAGAAGAACCAACACACTAAAAAGGGTCACCGTCAGCCTTATACACGGGTTATGATTGACGATATCACCACAAAATAACTCAGTTTGCTTAAACCAAAACTAAGAAGATTATGATAAAAGTTGCGATTTCAAGAAATTCCGATCAGCAAGTAACGTCATTTAAGATGACAGGCCATGCTGGTTCAGGACAATACGGTGAAGATATTGTGTGCGCAGCCGCATCTGTGTTGGCAATTACCACGGTCAACGCGTTAGATGAGGTAGCGACGGTTCATCCGTCGCTTACCTCAGACAACGCAAATGGCGGGTACTTGGCCCTAACGATGCATGATCGAAATCAGGCAGCTGAGACGATCCTCGCAACATTCACATTAGGAATGACACAAATCGCCGAGAAATATGCACAATTCATTACGATTAGTGATGGTCACTTTAACTAATGGAGGTGGAACCACATGTTATTGGACATGAATCTACAATTCTTCGCTCACCATAAAGGGGGCGGATCGACAACTAACGGTCGTGACTCAGCAGGTCGTCGGTTAGGAACGAAGCGGGCAGATGGTCAACAGATCAACGCCGGTTCAATCATTTACCGTCAGCGTGGTACGCATATTCTACCTGGCCTTAATGTTGGTCGTGGTGGGGATGATACCCTGTTTGCATTGACTGATGGTGTTGTTAAGTTTGAACGGAAGGGTAAGGATCGCCGTCAGGTGTCTGTTTACCCGGTTGCTGAAGCTGAATAACGCGTCGATTGACGGGCATGATGTGTAAAACATTGTGTTCGTTTTTTGTTTGACGAGGCGAAAGGTCACAGTTTTATAATTATTTAGTGGTGGAGACGACAAAATGAGCAGACGAGAACGGTTGAAACGCGTACAGGAGGAGTTAGTTCACTTGCGGTTAGATGCCATCCTGATCACGGATGGGTTTAACTTACAGTATTTAACTGGTTTTAGCGACGTAGGTGGCGATGGTTGTCTGTTAATTAGTCAGTCCAGCTATTGGATGATTACTGATGCCCGTTACGAAACCGCAATGGCCAGTGATCTGCCTGCGGATGTTCGTCTGCTAATTACCCGTGACTATTATGGACAAGTTGCGACCTTAGTTGAACGAGAACAAATGACGGTGGTTGGGTTCGAAGATACACTGCCATATGTTATTTGGGCTCAGCTTGACGAGCAACTCACGGCGGACTTTGTCGGCATGCACGCAATTGTGGATCATTTGCGTGAAATCAAAGATGAAACAGAAATTATGGCACTTCGACACGCCATTGCTTTATCCAGCCAAGGGTACGATGAGGTTATGCCAACAATTGTTGCTGGCATGACCGAGATCGAAGTGGCCAATCGCTTGGACGGATGGATGCGCGCTCATGGTTCAACGGGCCCCTCGTTTGCTACGATTGTCGCCAGCGGTTCACGAGCTGCCCAACCACACGCAGCGGCGACTAATAAAAGGCTTCAACAAGGTGAATTAGTGACTATCGACTTTGGCTTTTATTTCGATGGTTATACCTCTGATATTACACGAACGTTTGCAATCGGCTATGTTGATGAAGCGTTAAAACGAATTTACGATCTAACTTTAGCTGCCAATCAGGCTGTGATCGCCGCCATTAAACCCGGCGTTTCTGGCGCTGAACTTGACGCTGCTGGTCGCAACATCATTATTGCGGGAGGTTACGGGTCGCAATTCAATCATGGAATGGGACATGGGATTGGTCTGAATATTCATGAAGAGCCACAAGTTTATGGACCTCGGACACCATACCAACTGAGCGCAAACCAAGTTATCACGGTAGAACCAGGTATTTACGTGCCAGATCATGGTGGGGTTCGGATTGAAGATGACGTTTTGGTAACTGAAAATGGGGCGGAAGTCTTAACGAGTTCACCTAAGACGTTGCAAGTTATTTAACTAGCGCGTCGTGACCACTAATTAATGCTCAGCATCGCTTAGTTTGTTTCGCCCTGAGTTGTTTTTGAAATGGTTGCTATTGCAACGCTAGGAGCGATTACTGTATACTGAACAAGAATGAATTTTAGGAGGAACGATTATGTCGATCTCAACTGCAGACTTTAAAAATGGGTTAACGATCGAAGTTGACCATGCCATCTGGCGGATTGTTGAATTCCAGCACGTTAAACCTGGTAAAGGTGGGGCGTTTGTTCGCTCAAAATTAAAGAACTTGCGGACTGGTGCCGTTCAAGAAAAGACGTTCCGCGCTGGTGCCAAGATGGAATTGGCCGAAATTTCGCAGGCCAAGATGCAGTATTTGTACAATGATGGTACTAATTATGTCTTCATGAATACTGAAACCTATGACCAAGTTTCCATTCCAAATGAATCAATGAAAAATGCAGCCAAGTACTTATTGGAAAATATGGAAGTGACTGTGACTTCATTTGGTAATGAAATTCTTGGCGTGGAAGTACCTAACACGGTTACGCTAGAAGTTGCTGAAACTGAACCTGGTATTCGTGGAGACACGGCAACTGGCGGTTCGAAGCCTGCAACCATGGAGACTGGTCTGGTGGTTCAAGTGCCATTCTTCGTGAATGCTGGTGACAAGTTGATCATTAATACCCAGGAAGGGTCGTACGTTTCTCGGGCCTAAGTAAGTTGCTAGATTGGAGGTCGCCATGCCTGAAGTGAATAAAATCACGTTAAATCAGCCAGAAGATGCATTGGGTACCATTGAAATTTCAGCTGATGTTTTGGAGATTATTGTTGGTGTTGCAGCTAGTCAAGTTGAAGGCGTTAACCGAATGCGTGGAAACATTGCCAATAATGTTTCCGAATTGTTTGGCCGCACAGAATTGAGTAAAGGTGTCAAACTTAACTTGGAAGATGGCGTAATTACAGCT
Organism: Furfurilactobacillus curtus; assembly: GCF_045862785.1. Taxonomy (GTDB): domain Bacteria; phylum Bacillota; class Bacilli; order Lactobacillales; family Lactobacillaceae; genus Furfurilactobacillus; species Furfurilactobacillus curtus. Next base: position 137,244 of record NZ_BQXO01000001.1, read on the forward strand.
GATGTGTTCGTCTATCTGGACTATGGGGTTAGTGTGCCGAAAGTTGCCTTGGAACTGCAAGATAAGATTAAGCAACAGGTTGCTCTAATGACTGAGTTGACGGTTGGAGAAGTTAACATTCACATTGTTGGGATTGTTCCTGAAAAAACTAGTTCTGATATTGACCCTGACGATATTTTCGGCGATCATTTAACGACTGAATCAAACGAATTGACAAGTAAAGATGGTGAAGCGTAGTGGATTTATCGCGGCACCAAATTCGTGAGATTGCCTTTCAGGTCTTGTTCGCCAAACACGCGAATTCTGATGCTGATGTGACCGCCTTGTACCAACAACTTATTGATCATGATGAAGATCAACCCACGATTGTGCCAGATTATTTAGTGACCTTGGTCAATGGGGTACTTGAGCATCAAGATCAATTGGACGCCAAAATTGATGCGCAATTAGCCAACAAGTGGTCTGTTGGTCGATTGGCTTATCCTGATCTCATTATTTTGCGTTTAGGTTTGTATGAGATGAGCTATTCGGCGACGGTTCCGACACGAGTTGCTTTAAATGAAGCAATTGAGTTAGCTAAGGAATTTTCCGATGATGATTCTAGACGTTTTGTCAATGGGGTGCTTTCTAAGTTGTTTGATCAAGCAGACCAGAAAAATAAGGCTTGAGTTATCGCATTTTAAGTGAAACATGAGCGTTCCGATTTATTTAGTCGTTTGACTAATAAGTCTGGACGTTTTTTTTGGTTTTTAAACAGATTATACCGGCGTAATCCACCGTAATCCACTTTGATTTCGTAAACGGCCGACTGCCAAGAGACGTTGGAATGTGGTAAAATTATTCAGCATAAGTTAATAAAATGGACTGAAGAAACGTAAATGGAGATAGATGCATGACGGCAAAATTAATCGATGGACGGGCAATCGCTAAGCGACTAAATGAAACAACTGCAAAGCAGTCCCTGGCTCTAACAAGTCAGGGGGTTATTCCTGGCTTAGCTGTTATAATGGTCGGCGATGATCCAGCTAGTGCCATTTATGTTCGGAATAAGGAGCGTCAAGCTGGTAAACTGCAGTTTAACTCAGTTGTGAAGAAGTTACCGACAACTACGACACAGACCGAATTATTAGCGTTAGTAGCGCGGTACAATCAGGACCCCGAAATCCATGCAATTTTGGTCCAATCACCATTACCAGACCACTTGGATGAAGAAGAAGTTGTCCAGGCCATTAACCCGGTAAAGGATGTTGATGGTCTACATCCGATTAATTTGGGGCGCCTATTTGGGAATGTAGGATTACATTATCCGGTGGCCTGCACGCCTAAAGGTATCATGACAATGTTGCACGACCAGAAAATCAATATTTCCGGTCAGCACGTTCTCATGATTGGGCGTAGTCGACTCGTTGGGAAACCGATGGTGGCTTTATTAAATAATGAGAATGCGACTGTAACACTGGCACATCGACATACCGGTGCAGATGAGCTGACGGCTTTAAGCAAAATGGCCGATATTGTCATTGTGGCAGTCGGTCAGCCAAACATTGTGACCGCCAATATGGTTAAACCGGGTGCAACGATCATTGATGTTGGCATGAATCGTAAAGCCGATGGTAAATTAACAGGCGACGTGGCCGACACTGCCATTGAAGTTGCCGGGTATATTACGCCAGTTCCTGGTGGTGTGGGCCCCATGACCATCGCTACATTAATGCAGCAGACCGTTCAACTGGCCGCCTGGCAAAATGGACTGGAGGTTTGAAATGGTTGCTCGTGAAGATTATTTAACAGTAACCACGTTGACACGCTATTTGAAGCGAAAATTTGACGCAGATCCTTATCTTGGCCGTGTGTATTTAACTGGCGAAATTTCTAATTTTCGTTTACGCCCAAATGCGCATCAATATTTTAGTTTAAAAGATGACCAAGCTAAAATTAGCGCCATCATGTTCAAGTCAGCGTTTGCCAAACTTAAATTTCAGCCAGAAGCAGGCATGAAAGTCCTTGTTACTGGGCGGATTTCTCTGTATGAACCCTCAGGAAGCTATCAAATTTATGTCGATCGCATGGAGCCTGATGGGGTAGGTGCTTTGTATCAGGCCTACGAGCAGTTAAAGCAGAAGTTAGCTAACGAAGGTCTGTTTGATCGGCCAAAACGTCAATTATCAATGTTTCCTAAACGAATTGCTGTGATTACGAGTCCGTCAGGGGCGGTTATCCGAGATATTATAACGACCACTCGGCGGCGTTATCCCATTGTTCAGCTCGTTTTATTTCCCGCGCAAGTACAAGGGGATGCGGCAGCCAGTGATTTAGTCAGGCGGATTGAGCAGGTCAACGCATTAGGCGAATTTGATACACTCATTATCGGTCGCGGCGGCGGTTCAATTGAAGATCTTTGGCCGTTTAATGAAGAGGCCGTAGCCCGCGCCATCAGTGCCAGTGCAATTCCCGTGATTTCATCCGTAGGTCATGAAACAGATACCACAATCGCTGATCTGGTTGCGGATGTACGAGCTGCCACACCAACAGCTGCGGCGGAATTAGCGACACCAGTGTTGACGGACGTGTTGTCAGCCTTAAGCGAACTGAAAAATCGGTTGCTGCAGGCTCTAACTAGTCGATTACGTTTTGATCAGCAACGTTTAAGTCGGTTACAGCAAACGTATGTCTTCACACAACCCCAAAGATTATATGAGGGTTATGTACAACGTTTGAGCTTATTATTGGACCAATTAATTCGTGCTCAGCGACAAGTCGTCAACCAAAACCAGCAACAATTGAGCACGCTGCAAACGCGTTTAAGTTCACGCTTGTTATCAGACCGTTTTAGCCAACAACAAGAACAGTTGCTAGCGTTACGGACGCGATTGTTCACGTCGGAGGCCACCCTTTTTCAAAAAAGTCAGCAACAGGTCGCAGCGCTGGTCAGTCAATTAGATTTGCTGAGTCCGCTAAAGGTGATGACGCGAGGTTATAGTTACGTAACCACCGATGAGACGGTGGTTAAATCGACTAGTCAATTAACGACCGGACAGTCGGTTACCTTGCATTTAGCCGATGGTCAAGCGACTGCTCAGATCACCACTCTTAAATCAGATCGTGAAGGGAACTAATCATGGCAAAATCAGACGAAGTACAGCCAACATTTGAAGAAAACTTAACGCGCCTTCAGGAAATTGTGACTCAGTTAGAGCAAGGCGATGTTCCATTGGAAACGGCCTTGACGCAATTTCAAGCGGGGGTCAAACTCAGTCAACAACTGCAGGAGACCTTGACAAAAGCAGAAAAAACACTGACTCAGGTGATGAATGACGACGGACAAACAGCTGACTTTGAAGTCAAGCCAGCTACTGGTGATAACGCCAATGAGTAAAGTCTTAACCGCCTTTGAAGCGACTTACTTGCCGCAGATTAATGACTGTTTAGCAAAGCAAATGGCGCACAGCAGCACGCAAGCCACCTTACAGGCTGCGATGACTTATTCAGTGATGGCAGGAGGAAAACGTTTACGACCGCTGCTAACAATTGCGGCTTTGACTGGGTTGAAGGGTGAACTAACTGGCGAAGAATTGGCAGCAGCCTGTGCCGTGGAATTGATTCATACGTATTCCTTGATTCACGATGACCTACCGGCGATGGATAATGATGATTTACGGCGCGGGCAAGCAACTAATCACAAGGTTTACGGCGAAGATGTGGCCATTTTAGCTGGTGACGGCTTACAAACATTAGCTTTTGATTGGCTCAGCTCATTATCATTACCGCTAACCGTTAAAGTGACATTGATTAGTGAACTTGCACATGCCGCCGGTCCGGTCGGGATGGTCGCTGGTCAAACATTGGATGTCACCTTAGCTGGAACGACAATTTCACTGGCCAAATTGCGACAATTGCATCGTGAAAAAACGGGTGCCTTACTTGTTTACACCATGCGTGCCGGGGCATTTATGGGCCAAGCCTCTGAAACGCAATTGAAGTTGCTGACTCAATTTGGACAGGCTTTCGGATTAGCATTTCAAATTTACGATGATATTTTAGATGAAACTCAGACGGCAGCAGCACTTGGCAAAACACCGAATAAAGACGTTGCCGAAGGAAAAAATACGTATCCAAAATTACTTGGCCTACCTGGCGCTAAGCAGGCATTGATTGAACAGGTAACTTTGTCCAGACAGCTTTGCAGGCAGTTAGCAACTACGGGGATGAATGTTGATCGTTTAGGCGCATTGCTCGACTACTTTATCATCGATGGGAAGGAAACAAATTAATGGAAAAACAACGGGTGGATATTCTGCTGGTTGAACAAGGGCTTTTTGCCTCACGTGAACAAGCCAAGCGCGCTGTCATGGCTGGAGAAGTCTTGGGTAAAAATGAAGAACGTCTGGACAAGCCTGGCGAAAAAATTCCGACTGACACGGAATTACACATTAAGGGCGTGCCCATGCCGTATGTTAGTCGAGGTGGCTTCAAACTGGCCAAGGCCTTACGTGTCTTTAATATCGATGTGAGTGGGCAAACGGTACTGGATATTGGCTCTTCTACGGGTGGTTTTACCGATGTTATGTTACAAAATGGTGCTGCGCGTTCCTATGCACTCGATGTTGGCAGTAATCAACTTGTCTGGCAACTTCGTGAAGATCCCCGAGTGGTCGTGATGGAGCATACAAATTTTCGTTATGTAAAATTGGCCGATTTTATGCAAGGACAACCAACGTTTGCCAGTATTGATGTTTCGTTTATTTCATTGCATTTGATCTTGCCGAACCTAAAAACGATTCTGGCACCAGGTGGGCAAGTGGTCGCGTTAATTAAACCACAATTTGAGGCCGGCAAGAATCGGGTCGGTAAACATGGTATCGTGCGTGACTCGGCAGTGCATCGAGCCGTATTAGAAGATATGGTCGACTTCGCTAGTCAGAGCGGCTATGACGTGTTAGGTCTAGATTTTTCGCCAATCAAAGGCGGTGGCGGTAATATCGAATTTCTCATCCACTTAGTTAATGCCGATGATCAAGGTACAGTTAGTCCAAATGTATCGATTGACGAAACACTGTCAACTGCTTATACCCAGCTAAATCAAAAACAGGATGGCAAGTAGGGATGAAAAAGAAAGAACGACAGGCGGAAATTCGTCGGTTAGTGGCCAATCAAGCCATTCATACCCAAACTGAATTAGTGATGGTCCTTCAAGAAGCCGGTTTGGCGGTGACCCAAGCGACTGTTTCACGGGATATTACCGACTTACAATTAGTTAAGGTGCCTGACGATCAAGGTCGCACTTACTATACGTTTTCCAATGATCGACCTGTTGATGGTGAAGCCAAACTACGTCGAAATTTGCGGGGTAATGTAGTTGAAATGAAACTCAATGATCGATTTTGTTTGTTAAACGTGTTGCCAGGTAATGGCCCTGTCATTGGCAGCTTGATCAAACAGATGAATTATGCAGAAGTGTTCGGCGTGTTGAGTGATGATAGCTCGGTCCTGATTGTCGGTAATTCTGTGTTGAGTACGACTCAGATACGAACCCGGTTGGCTAGTTTAGGTGCAGAATAGCGAGGAACCGCGATGCTACAGGAATTATCAATTAAAAATTTCGCGATTATTGAGTCTTTGAATATCGCCTTTGATGATGGTATGAGCGTCCTGACTGGAGAAACAGGCGCTGGGAAGTCAATCATTATTGATGCAGTTGGGCTGCTGGCCGGTGGTCGAGCGGCTAGTGATTTCATTCGTAAGGGGGCTAATAAGGCGACAATTCAAGGTTTATTCGTTTTGCCAAAGTTGTCACCGACCTTTAATGTATTGGATGAACTAGGCGTCGACTATGCGGACCAACAAGTGGTTATCGATCGCGAATTGAATAAAAATGGGCATAATGTGAGTCGGATTAACGGTACCATCGTGAATACGACCACCCTTAAGCGCGTTGGAGAGACGATGGTTGATATTCATGGTCAAAATGAACATCAAGAGTTAATGCAACCTGAAAAGCATTTGAGCTTACTAGATGAATTTCAGCCGCAAACTTTGGCACCGCTGAAGGCCGCTTATGAGCAGGAATATAGTACTTTTAAACAGGTACAACAGCTAGTTGTTAACAAGCGTGAGCATGCTCAAGAATGGGCGCAACGGCTGGACATGCTCTCATTTCAGGTACAGGAGATTGATGATGCCAATTTGCAACCTGATGAGGAAGAACAGTTGATTACTGAACGGGATCATTTGGCGAATTATCAACGTATCGTCACTGCTTTAGAAAGCAGTCATGAGGCCATAACAGGGGGTGAAGACGGTGCCGCATTGGATCAAATCGGCGTTGCTATGACTTCGATGCAAGATATAGCAGATCTTGACCCCGCCTATGAAGCATTGGCAGATGGCTTAGCTAACGCTTACTATGGCTTACAAGATACGGTTACCGATTTGTCTACTCAGTTGGCCAATCAGGAATTCGACGAAGGTCGATTGGATGAAATTGAAAGTCGTTTAGAGGAAATTCACCAACTGAAGCGAAAATATGGTGATTCAGTGGCCAGTATTTTAGTTTATTTTGACAAGATCAAGTCTGAGTTAGCAAATATGCAGGCCGATCAAGACGATGATCAGGCTTTAGAGACCCAATTAGCTGAGGTTAAGACCCGTTTGGCAGAGGCGGGAACTAAATTAAGCCAGAAGCGTCAGGAATTGGCGAAAACGCTGGAACAGGCGGTTCATGAGCAACTCAAGGCGTTGTATATGGGAAAGGCCGTCTTTCAGGTTCGCTTCTTGCCTCATAAAGAGATACCGTTTTATGCCTCTGGTATCGATAATGTCGAGTTTTATATTCAAACCAATCCTGGTGAGGATTTGAAACCATTAGCCAAAATTGCTTCTGGTGGGGAATTATCTCGAATGATGCTTGCTTTGAAGACAATTTTTTCGGAGACTCAAGGTGTGACCAGTATTATTTTTGATGAGGTGGATACGGGCGTTTCTGGTCGTGTCGCACAAGCGATTGCTGAAAAAATTATGGCCATCGGTCGTCATTCACAGGTTCTTTGTATTACTCATTTACCTCAAGTGGCTGCCATTGCGGACCATCAGTTTTATATTCAAAAACAAGTGGTCGGCAAGCGCACAAAAACGATGGTTGTTAAGTTATCAGAAGCCAAGCGGGTGGACGAGTTGGCACGAATGCTAGCTGGGACCACTGTGACCCAATTGGCAACCGAGCATGCTTCTGAGCTGTTGAAGTTAGCGGCTGCGGAAAAACAGGCTTTTACCAGTTGAGCTCTGATCGGATTCATCAAAAAAGCCTTCCAGAAGAAGGCTTTTTTAGGTTGATTTTATTAAGGAAGTCAGGACCCAGCGATTAACTGAGCTTATTTCGAACAAAGGTTTGTCGGTTAGGCAACCATCATACCATAGCAAATTTCCCGAACTTGCTCAGGAAGCAAAACATAGCTACTATCGGTACTATGATTGGTTAAAATTAACGAATGCCGTTGTTGCTGCAAGGTTCCTGTGATAATTGGGAGCTTTTTAGCAAAAGGATTACGGCTGTTTAGCATGACGGAAATGACTGCGTGATGGGAGAGGGCGCCATTTAGAAGGTTGATTAATTGATCGGCTGGCATTTGCGGATGCACGAGAGTATCACCACGTTCACCCGTCCAGAACCATTGACGAAAACGAACTAAATGGGCGCGTAGACTTTGGTGTGTAAGAATCGCTACTGACTGGCGCCAATTAAAGAGTGCGTGATTTTGCCGTTGTGGTTGAGTATAGGTATTTGGTAGCAATTGATCCATGGTGATAGCCTCCGTTACTTTGTTCGTACTTACCGAACATTTGTTTGTGTTATTAGTATACGAACAAACGTTCAAAAATGCAACTCCCAGTTGGTTGCTCTACAGAAGTTTGGTATCTTTACGGCAAGATCCCGCTATTCCCGCGTGTGAATGGGATTATAGCTTGAATTTTTGGTTAAAAAAGTTCAAAATTAGTGGTAAATCTTTTTTTAGCTGTTGAAAGGAACGAAACAGTCAATGCCGAAACGTGGAATGTTAATTGTCTTGTCTGGACCGTCAGGAGTGGGCAAGGGAACTGTTCGTAAAGCAATGTTTGACCAGGGAGGAACTGATTTTCAGTATTCCATCTCGATGACCACTCGCCACCCCCGAGCGGGAGAAGTGAATGGCAAGGATTATTTTTTTGTTTCTAAGGCCACGTTTGAACACAATATTGAAACCGGTGGTATGCTTGAATATGCTCAATATGTGGACAATTATTATGGAACACCGATGAAATATGTTCAAGAAACGCTCGCAGCAGGCAAGGATGTTTTTTTAGAGATCGAAGTTAATGGTGCGATGCAAGTTCGTGAGAAGATGCCAGACGGTGTATTCATCTTTTTAACTCCGCCTGATTTAATGGCCTTAAAACAGCGATTGATCGGTCGGGGGACGGAAACAATGGCTGTGATTGATGAGCGGATTCATCAAGCTGTGACGGAAATTAAAATGATGCGTAACTATGATTATGCGGTAGTTAATGACAAAATTCCGTTGGCAGTATCTCGAATTCGAGAAATTATTCGAGCAGAACGATTGCGGGTTCCCCGGGTTTACCCAGAGTACGCGCAGATGTTAGAATCAAGTGAGCTGCAACCAGGCAATTCGGAAGACAAGAAGGGATTGTAAACTATGATTTTATATCCATCAGTTGATAAATTATTACAAAAGGTTGATTCACGTTATTCTTTAATTATGTTAGCTTCTAAGCGAGCACATGAACTGGATGCCGGATCTCAAGAGCTATTATCAAGTTATGATTCGGACAAGTCAGTTGGCAAAGCGCTTGAAGAGATCGAAGCCGGTGAAGTCACGATTGATCCTGACCATGAAGAGGATCTTGGTCGTAACCGCAATATCACAGATGTTGAGTAAGGCTTAGCCAAATATAGTGATTAAATCGTCTTCCTTAAGTTGGGGGGACGTTTTTTTATGACTTGAATTAAGCTAAACTCCTGGTCAATTGTTAATTTTTGGAAACGCGTTGACTAATTTTATGTGAGGTCCTTGAGCGAACTAGGTCAATCATTTAGTTTGATTTGAAATAACTGTTTTCGGCAAAACAAGTCATTCTGAGTGTTTCTTGTTGTTTAATGCGCTATCCTTATAAGGGAAGATAAACCTAATAGGGAGCTGAAAGACATGAATACCGATACGAAAGCAATTGTTTTTTTTGACCTTGATGGCACGCTTTTTGATGATGACAAGCATGTTTTACCACAAAGCATTGCAGCAATTAATGAGATGCAACAAAATCATATTTTGCCGGTCATTGCGACAGGACGAAATGTTTTTGAAATCCAATATGTGTTGGATGAAACAGGAATTGATACTGTTGTTAGTGCTAACGGATCTTATGTTCAATACCATGGACAAGAATTATTCCGAGAAGCGATCGATCAACAACTCATTGAGGAATTTACGGCGTTTGCTAAAGAACAGGGCGATGCAGTGGCTTATTACAATAATAAAGGGTTTGCCTTAACAGAATCGACACAAGATGTCGTAAATAATTATCACGTGCTGCGGTTAGACGTGACGATTGATCCAGATTATTTCCGCAAACAGCCGATTAATTTCATGAACGTGTTTAACCGTGATAAAGAGGATCTGTATAATCAGGCTTTTGCGGGGCGGTTATCGTTGGTTCGCAATAACTTGGTTTGTTTAGACACGATGAAGAGTGGTGTAACAAAACGAAGCGGGTTGGAACGGTTACTTCAAGAAACACAGCTAACTGGCATTCCAACGTATGCTTTCGGTGACCAGTTAAATGATTTAGAAATGTTTGCGAGCGTTGATACCGCAATTGTTATGGGCAATGGGCATCCTAGGGATAAGGCGGTTGCTGATTATGTAACGACAACCAATACGACGGATGGCATTGTGAACGGGTTGCGCCACTACCACCTGATTGCCAGTAAATGAATGACACGACCTAAAAAATAATGTTTCATGAAAAGGAAGTTGTTCAATGAAATTAGAAATTCCGTTAGAAAATGGTCTCTTAGCTGATCGCTATGGTAAGTACGCGGCACCAGATGAATTATATCAGGGCCATGCGACGATTTCGTTTCCATTACACTTTTTGGACGTTCCTAAGCAGGCGGTCAGCTTAGCTTGGGTCGTGATTGATGATGATGCAATCCCAGTTGTCGGCTTTACATTTATTCATTGGACTGGCGCTAATCTGTCTGTTGAGCAAGCAAGCTTACCAGAGGATGCAAGTCGGCATGCTGACGGGCGTTTCGTTCAAGGGAAAAATAGTACTGCTGGCCGATTAATTCACGAGACGGATCCAATGATCACACAACGTTATACTGGACCGACACCACCTGATAAGGATCATGAGTACAAGGTTTTAGGTTATGCATTAGATGAGCAATTGCCTTTAAGCGATGGTTACTGGTTAAATGAATTTTATCGAGTCATCGAAGGACATATTGTCGCTACAGCAAGTACGACATTTATCAGCCGTGCGTAATTAGGCTATAACCACTAAAAAACCACGTTTACGTGCGCTTCCTAAGTTGGAAGTTACAGTAAACGTGGTTTTTGCTGACAAATTACCCGAATCAATTGTTAGTCGTTATTTCGCCATCTGGGCTTCAATGTTGGCTAACGTTAATGCACTTGTCTCTGAAAAGATGATGTCGGCAGCACTTAATTCATTGGCATCACCAATCCCAATTGACGTCTCGTGAGCACCATTGATGGCCGCAACGCCCGCCGCAGCATCTTCCACTCCGGCACAAGCTTCTGGCGGCAAATTAAGAATTTCTGCACCGCGGGTATAAATTTCTGGATCTGGTTTACCTTTACTTAACGTGGCTGGGTCAACGATTTTGGTGAAGTAATCAGATAAGCCAATGTGTTTTAAGATTGTCGGCGCATTTTTTGAGGCGGAAGCTAAGGAGATGACATATCCCTTGGCTAATAAATCATCAAGAAATTCTTTCACACCCGGAAAGACATCAGCTGGTGTCATGTTACTAATTAGCTTCAGATAGTTGTCGTTCTTTTTGGTCGCGTAGGCGACTTTTTCTGCTTCGGTGTAGTCGTTTTCCTTGCCACCAGCTTTTAGAATCATTTCTAAGGAGTCCATGCGAGAAACACCCTTTAGGCCATTGGCTAATGATTCAGTCCAAGTCACGCCGAGTTCGTCGGCGAGTTGGTGCCAAGCCTGTCCGTGAAATTTTGCCGTCCCAGTGATCACACCGTCTAAATCAAAGATGAATCCTTTTAAGTCTGCAAATTTTGCCATGTTATGAGGCCTCCGTATTTTTTATTGTAAGTGGCTGTTGCGCTTTTAAGTGTTGTGTATTGCCGAATACCTTAACCGTTGCCTCTTTATCGGCTGTGATGGTCATTTCGGCGTGGGTGAAGCTAAAGCTGTAATTGATGCCCTTGAACTGTTCTCTAAATGCTAGGCGATGCCAACGTTCTGGTAGGTGAGGCGTGATTGACAAGACATCATCGAATTCAGTTACGCCGCCGTAATTGCGCATTTCAAGAAGTAAAACGGCGCCCATGACCCCTAAATGGATCCCTTCAGCGGTCGTCCCGCCTTGAATATCGTAGTAATCAGACCTTAAAGCTGTATTGAAGAAGGCAAATGATTGATCCATGTTACCAGTGATCAGACTCAAGACCGAATAAACAATTCGCGAGAGAGTAGAACCGTGAGTTGTGCGCGCAAGGTAATATTCGATGTTGCGAGTTAAAGCACCTTTAGGCAACTGATAATCAAGTTGTTTCAGGATATTATCAATCGTATTGAAGCTGAGGTTATAGTAAGCCATCAAGGCATCAGCTTGTTTAGCGACTTGATAGGAATCAGGGGACTTATCTTCAGCTTTTAACAAGCGGTCGATCCGAGAAATATTGCCATACTTTTTTCGATACTTTTCAAAGTCTAGCGTCGGTAATTTAAAGTAACCTTCGAATTGACCGATGATGCCATCTTTATTGATATCCAAACTTAGTTGATGGGCAATTTCGTCGAAACGGGTAAAGTCCGTTGAGGTTAATCCTGTTTTCTTTGTTAACGCAGTCCAAGTCTTTTGATCAACTTGCTTTTTTAAATCCATCAGTGTAGTGAACAACCAGCTCACCATAATGTTGGTATAAGCGTTATTTGTTAGTCCTGGTTCATCCGCGTTAGGATAATTTTCATGAAATTCATCTGGACCCATGACATTTTTAATATCAAAACGACCAGTTGCTTCATTTTTGACTGCTTTACTGGACCAAAAATGGGCGATTTCGAACAACATCTCTAAGCCGTACGTTTTCAGAAAGTCCAAGTCATTGGTGCTATGGAAGTATAACCAAATGTTGTAAGCGACCGCCAAGGAAACATGGCGCTGCAGGCGACTGTTGTCCGGATCAAATTTGCCACTATCTGGATTGAAGTGAACGAATTGTGATTGTTCGTCGCCATATTGAGCCGATTGCCAAGGATACATGGCACCTTCATACCCCTCTAACTGTGCGTTTTTCTTAGCGGCGGCCAATCGGTGGTAACGATAAAGCAGTAGTTGCTTAGTTAGATCAGGTGTATGCAGGGTGTAAAATGGCAAAACAAATAGTTCATCCCAAAAAACATGACCGCGATAGGCCTCGCCATGTAGCCCACGAGCGCCAACAGAAGCGTCCAAATGGGGGTTACTGTTCGGGGAAGCCGAGACAAATAGGTGATAGATGTTAACGCGAGTTAATTTTTGGGCAGTCAGATCGCCATCGATTTGAATATCACTATCGTGCCAGACCCGTTCCCAGAACCGTTGATTAGCAGTTACGACATCGTTGAAACTTGTCTGAGCAAGTTCACTAGTGACAGCATCGTTAAGATTGCCATCTGTTTCTAAGCTGGTATTGATGGCAATGGTTTTTTCGATCACATAAGTAGTTCCTGTTTGCGCTTTGAACGTAAAGCTTTGTTCTAAGATATCGTCGGTAACGCTTTCATTTGCCGGTGAATCTGCCGTTAATTCTTGACTGGTTAAGCGGGTTCCAATCACGAAGTTTACTTTGGAAGCTTTGGTTTGCCCACCTAGGGTTGCATCTTGACCATTAATAGTGGTTTCAGTAATGTCAAAATGTCGCGATTTGAAGGCTTTATAACGATCCACATTAGCGTTAACAACGCTACCATCGATGCGGGAAAAAATCGTAATCGGGCCTTCAAAGTTCATCGGAGTCACTTCATAATGAAGGACAAAACGATGCCACTGATGCATGTCCGCGACGCGCTGCTCACAAATTTTTAATAAATGACCGGTAGGCAAGGAGACGAGCATCGTGGTGGTTAAAACACCTGTATGCAAATCCAAGGATCGATAGATGTCGCTAATATTTTCATGCTTAATCGTAAATGGTTCTTGTTGGTCCAAACTAAAAGATAAATACTGGGCGTTAGGTAAATTGACAAGATCCTCGTTGATAACATCGCGTCCAGCGATATCCGTTGTCAGCTGATTATACAAACCGGCGACGTATAAACCCGGATAATTATCTTGGTCAGCATTGGCTGCAAGATAGGCGCCACGAAGGCCAAAATAACCGTTACCAATAGTTAACATCGCCTCTTGACCATAATTACGTTTAGCGGCGTATTCACCATAATAATCAAGATGCCATTCGTTATAGGTGCGTTTATTTTCGACAGCGGTTTCTAAGCCTTCGCGGTCAGCTGTTTCATGGCTAACTACGGGAATATTAAGCATGTTGGAGAGGGCTAGGCCCATGTCGATGCGCTGGTGATTGACTCCGATGACAGTATCTGAAAAATCATAGTCTAACGGATTTTCGATAATTGCGGCGTCAAAGTCGATCCCTGCTAATTTTTCACGAATTTTTTCCAAATTTTCACCAATCGGAACATCGGGATCACATACAATCGTGATGGTCTTAGTGAAATTTGTCTTTCCGTTTGGTACGTAAGAGATTTCAAACGCATCGTCAAGGACACGAACTGAAAACGTACGCATATGTCTTACCCCCCTATAAAGTTCTGGTAATATCTGTATCTATCCTTATGGTAATTTTTATTGCCAAACTTCTCAACCTAAATACCTCGGTTCTTGTAAAAAAGCTCACGATCGCTGAATCTGTTACAATAAGTTGATTATTTCTGTTGGCTTGAATTTAGTAAAAGTGTTAGTGGAAATGTGAAAAAAGTGAATTTGATTCAACTATCGAAAGGAGTCGAATTGGTGACCCAAGCAGCTCAAATTATTGTGGATGTGCCGACGATGCAAACGAACCGGCCATATACGTATATGATTCCTACCGATTTAGTGGACGCAGTAGTGCCTGGTGTTCGCGTTTCTGTTCCGTTTGGTAAGGGTGACCGTGAAGTTGGTGGCATGGTGGTTGGTTTAATCAACATCGATCAAGATTTAGAACATGATGCCGTGTATCAGGGTGATTTAAAACCAATCACTCGACTGCTGGATTTAGTCCCTGTTTTAAATGAAGAGTTATTAGCACTCAGCGATTGGCTAGCTCAACAGACTTTTGCCTTTCGAATCTCAACGATTCAAACCATGCTACCGACTGCGTTGAAAACGGCTAGTCATAAATGGTTAGTGGCTGATCAAGCAATCGATAATGATGAATTAGCCAGATTGTTTGATGCACAGGGACGCTTAGATTTTACCGCCACAACTTTATCCGAAAGTCAGGTCAAAGCGTTAGCTCGTTTGCAACGTCTGGGGGTCGTTCATGCGACGTACCAAGTCAATAATCGAGCACAAGTTAAAACGAACACATGGGTAACCTCCCAATTAAATGAAGCGCAGGTCACAGAAAAATTAGCGTCATTACGGGCCAACGCGACCAAACAACGGCGCGTATTGTTAGCACTTTCCCGACAAGTTGCGCCACAACCTTTAGCTGAGTTACTAACCGATGCACGCTTGACTCGGGCCGATTTCACGGCCGCGGCTCAACGTGGCTGGGTGAAAATGACCGAAAAGGAAGTGTACCGCGATCCCTTTGCGCAAAGCGAGGTGGAACAGACTACTTCGATGATGTTACAGCCTGATCAGCAACAGGCAGTGACGGCGATTAGTCAGGCGATTACTGCCAATCAGGCGACAACGTTCTTGCTAGAAGGCGTCACTGGCTCTGGTAAAACAGAGGTTTATCTGCAAAGTATTGCTAAAGCTTTGGCACAACAACAAACGGCATTGATGTTGGTCCCAGAAATCGCGCTGACGCCGCAGATGGTAAAACGAGTTCGCGGCCGGTTTGGCGCTCAAGTGGCCGTTTTACACAGTGGCTTGTCGGCTGGTGAAAAATACGATGAATGGCGGCGAATTGAACGACATGAAGCGACAGTCGTGGTTGGCGCACGATCGGCAGCGTTTGCCCCATTGGACGATTTAGGCCTGATCATCATGGACGAAGAGCATGAAACGAGTTATAAACAATCGGATAATCCTCGCTATCAAGCGCGTGATGTTCTACTGTGGCGGGCTAAATGGCACAATGCGCCGGTGATTTTAGGTTCGGCCACACCGTCATTAGAGAGCCGAGCACGAGCCGAGCGTGGCGTCTATCGACATTTGATGCTGCCTAAGCGCATCAATCAACGACCATTGCCGCCTGTTCAAATTATTGATATGCGCGAACAATTGAAAACGCGCCAAGAAAGTAATTTCTCGGCAGCGTTATTAACCGCTTTAAAACAACGCCTAGAGCGTGGTGAGCAAAGTGTCTTAATGTTGAACCGACGTGGCTTTTCATCATTTATGATGTGTCGTGACTGTGGCTTTGTCTTAAAATGCCCGAATTGTGATAATACATTGGTGTTGCACATGGATTCCCACACCATGCGTTGCCACTATTGTGGACATGAAGAAGCAATTCCCCGCCGATGTCCTAATTGTCACAGTAAACGAATTAGCTACTATGGAACGGGAACTGAAAAAGTTGCTGCTGAATTAAAGCAACTATTACCGACTGCACGTGTTATTCGGATGGATGTTGACACGACACGTCGCAAGGGTATGCACGAAAAAATGTTAGCTGCCTTTGGCCGACGTGAAGCCGACATTTTATTAGGGACTCAAATGATTGCTAAAGGGCTAGACTATCCAGATGTGACCTTAGTTGGTGTCTTAAACGCCGATACTGCTTTAGGCTTGCCTGATTTTCGTGCTAGCGAGCGGACTTTTCAGTTGCTAACTCAAGTCAGTGGGCGAGCAGGCCGGGCGGATAAGGCTGGTGAAGTCATGATCCAGACGTTTAATCCAGACCATTATGCGATTCAGCTCGCGCAGCAGCAGGATTATGAACGATTTTTCCGTGTGGAAATGAATTTACGTCACTTGGGCAATTATCCGCCGTACTTTTATACCGCGCTAATCAGCGCTAGTGATCAAGACGAGAATACGGCGGCCAAAAAAATGTTCGAACTCGCAGATTGGTTAAAACAACGATTGTCGTCGAGCACCATTATTTTAGGGCCAACGCCACGACCGATTGCACGGATTAAAAATCGTTATTACTATCAAATTTTCTTAAAATATAAGCAAGAGCCCCAACTTCACGATGCCTTGATGCAAATATTGGAAGAATCACAGCACTTGCGGGGCTTACAAATTAGCATTGACATGGAACCACAGAATTTCGTCTAGGAGGATCATTTATGACCAGAATTGTCTTTATGGGTACACCAGCTTTTTCAACACCAATTTTAGCGGCATTAATTGACCAATATGATGTGGTGGCAGTGATGACGCAACCAGATCGACCGGTTGGGCGCAAACATATTTTGACACCATCACCGGTTAAACAACTTGCCCTAGCACACCAAATCGAAGTTTTACAGCCGGAAAAGGTCAGTAAATCACCAGAAATGCAGCGCGTCATTGATTTAGCGCCAGACTTTATTGTGACAGCGGCCTTTGGGCAATTTTTGCCAACCAAGTTGTTAAGGGCAGCCACCAATGCGGCAATCAATGTCCACGCGTCACTCTTACCACGGTACCGTGGTGGGGCGCCGGTTCATTACGCGATTATGAACGGTGACAAAGAGACCGGGGTATCCATTATGTACATGATTCGGCAGATGGATGCCGGTAATGTGATTGCTCAAGCAAAGGTTGCGATTGGCGATCAGGATGACGTCGGCACGATGTTTGATAAGCTTAGCCTCGTTGGGCGAGATTTGTTATTGGCAAACCTGCCGAAACTTATTGCAGGCCCCATTACTGGCACGATTCAAGATGAGACGGCGGTGACCTTTTCACCGAATATTAGTCGCGCACAAGAAGAGATTGATTTTAGCCATACCGCTAGCGAAATTGATTGGCAAGTGAGGGGATTACGACCATTTCCGACGGCTTATATTCGATTGAACAACGTGCGAACAAAATTACTCGATGTTACGGTATTGACTGATCAAAAAACGACTCTGGCACCTGGAACAGTCGTTGCCCGAACTAAACATGCGTTGGATCTGGCTGCTGGTCATGGCACCGTATTACGCATTAATCGTTTGCAGCCAGCTGGACATCCACAAATGGCGATTACTGATTTTTTAAATGGTACGGATGAAGAATTTGCGGTTGGCGAACGAGTGGTCGCAGATAAGTTTAAAGGAGTGCAACATGGCTAATCATGATCGTCAGCAGACGCCAGTTTCCCACAAACGATCAGTCAATGAGAATCCTCGGCAGGTGGCCGTAGATGTTTTAGTGCAGGTGACACAAGGGAGCTATTCAAATCTTGCACTAAATGCTGCCTTAAAAGATCATCATTTATCCGATCGGGATGTCGCTTTATGTACACAGCTGGTTTACGGTGTGTTGCAACACCGTTTGTTACTGGAATTTTGGCTAAAGCCGTTTGTTAAGCGACCTAATAAGGTACAACCATGGGTACTGGCTTTGTTAGAAACAGCGGTGTATCAGCGTGAATTGTTATCAAAAATTCCTGATCACGCGATTTTTAATGAGACCATTGCTTTGGCCAAACAGCGTGGTCATGAAGGAACTCGTCGATTTGTGACTGGCGTGCTTCATGCCTTAGCTAACCAAGGGTTGACAAATGTTGACACCATTAAAGATCCCTTAACGCGCTTAAGCGTGCGTTATAGTGTACCGATGCCTTGGATTCAGCGATTACGTGTTGAACTGGGCGATGCAAAAGCGCAACGCATTTTAACCAGTTTGAACCAACCGGCAGCGCAATCGATCCGAATAAATCAGGCTGCTGGCGATCGTGATGCCATTTTAACAGCACTTCATCAGTCTGAACTTATGTTTAGCACCAGCGAGGTGAGCGGTGATGGATTGCGAATCACCAAGGGTCATCCCGTACTATCAGCGGCTTTTCAGGAAGGTTTATTTACCATTCAAGATGAAAGTGCCATGTTACCAGTCGAGGCTTTAAACGTTCAACCAACGGACCAAGTGTTGGATGCGTGCGCGGCGCCAGGTGGAAAAACAACGCAAATTGCTGGCTACCTTGACGCGTCTGCTGGCGGACATGTCACTGGTTTAGATTTGTACGATCAAAAAGTTGCCTTAATTAAGGACAATGCCCAACGGCTACACGTTGCTGACCGTATTTCAGCCATTAAACTAGATGCCCGACAAGCTAACGAACATTTTAATGAAGCGAGTTTTGATCGAATTTTGGTGGACGCGCCTTGTTCAGGAATTGGCCTCTTACGTCGCAAGCCAGAAATTCGTTATGCTAAGACATTGGCGGATAGTCAAAAATTACAACAAATTCAGCTGGAAATTCTTGATGCGGTCGCACCGCTAGTGAAGAAAAACGGTATAATTATTTATAGTACCTGCACGATTGTTCAAGCGGAAAATGACGACGTGGCAAATGCCTTTGTCAAGTCGCATCCCGACTTTGAATTCGTAACGGTTTCGACCACAAGACATCTAAAATCGCAGCGGACGACACCATGGTTGACGATTTATCCAGATGATTATAGGAGCGACGGCTTCTTCATTTGTGGGTTTAAACGTCGTGATTAAGCTGATAAAGGCGGCAAATAGATATGCAAGTAGCCTCTCTGTCTGACATTGGTCGGCAACGAGAAACAAACCAGGATTATGTCGGTAACTTTATGAATAAGGCCGAATTAGGGTTCACGATTGTAGCGGATGGAATCGGTGGTCATCGCGGTGGGGATGTCGCGTCATCAATGGCGGTGTCCCATATTGGCACCCGTTTTGAAGCAACCCGTTTTATCGACCCCGCAACGGCCGCCAAATGGCTCGCAAGTGAAGTTCGGCAGGAAAATGAAACCATTATTGAAAAGGCCCAACAATATCGTGACTTAAGTGGAATGGGCACGACGTTAGTGGCCGCGATTATTTTCCCGACACAATTTTTGGTTGCAAACATTGGTGATTCGCGGGCTTATTTATTGCGGCATCAGGAATTAGCTCAGTTAACTGAAGACCATTCATTAGTTAATGAACTGATTAAGCTTGGGCAAATCACAGAAGCGGATGCGCGCACATATCCCGAAAAAAATATTATTACGCGAACCTTAGGCATTAATGATGAGGCCGACGCTGACATCAATTTATATCGTGCAATGCCTGGTGACTTATTAATGCTCTGCTCGGACGGACTAACGAACATGGTCACCGATGATCAAATTCAAGCAGTGCTTGTGCAATCTGATCGTTCACTAGCTGAAAAGTGTCAGCGGTTAATTGATCTAGCTAATGAAGCCGGCGGTCGTGATAACATCACCGTGTTATTAGTTGAAACAGATCGTGAGGTGACAACCTCATGAGGGCAAACTATACACTAGCTGGTCGATATCGT
Organism: Furfurilactobacillus curtus; assembly: GCF_045862785.1. Lineage (GTDB taxonomy): Bacteria > Bacillota > Bacilli > Lactobacillales > Lactobacillaceae > Furfurilactobacillus > Furfurilactobacillus curtus. The sequence goes on from NZ_BQXO01000001.1 coordinate 157,115, forward strand.
ATCATTCGGCCGCTTGGTGAAGGCGGGATGGCCGACGTTTACTTGGCTCACGATCTGATCTTGGATCGGGATGTTTCCGTTAAATTATTACGGCTAGATTTGCGTGACGATGCGGGGACCATGCGCCGGTTTCAACGAGAGGCGTTAGCTGCAAGTGAGTTGGTCTCACCGCACATCGTGAGTGTTTATGATGTGGGCGAGGATAATGGTATGCAATATTTGGTCATGGAGTATGTGCCTGGTACCGATTTGAAGGCTTATATCCATGATCATTTTCCAATCCCTTATGCCATGGTAATTAATATTATGGAACAGATACTTGATGCTGTAGCCGTCGCGCATGAACATGGCATTATTCACCGTGATTTGAAGCCACAAAATGTGTTGGTTGATGCGCAAGGCAACGTCAAAATTTCTGATTTTGGGATTGCAGTGATTAGCAATCAAACTAGTATGACTCAAACCAATACGGTCTTGGGTTCGGTTCATTATTTGTCTCCCGAACAAGCTCGTGGGGGGATGTCCACAAAAAAAAGTGATATTTATTCCTTAGGGATTATCTTATATGAGATGCTTACCGGTAGTGTGCCATTTGAAGGCGAAACTGCGGTCTCAGTGGCGCTCAAACATTCCCAGAGTCAAATGCCGTCGGTGCGCGATTTCGATTCACGCATTCCGCAAGCACTTGAGAATGTCGTGTTACAAGCAACCGCCAAACGACCTGAAGATCGCTATGCGTCTGTACATGACATGGCGGTGGATTTACAAACAGCACTTGCACCGGAACGTCGTGGGGAGCGACATTTTGAACCAGCAGACCACGGCGATGATGGTACAACTAAAATCATTCCGGTAGATCAGGTGCTGGCTGCTACTCAGGCAACTAGTGCGGCAGCTCGCACAACGATGGGAAAAGGGCCGTCTGCTGAACCTGCTGAAACAACGCCAGCCAAGCATCCGCGAACCTCACGGGGACGAAAAATCTTTTTGTGGCTCTTAGGGAGCTTTTTGTTGCTACTGATCATTGGCGTATTATGGCTGTGGTTCTTTCCTGGTCGGGTGACTGTACCCAGTGTTTCAGGCATGACGCAAGCACGAGCGACTAAAGTTCTAAAGCAAAACAACTTAGCAACGGGGTCCATCAAGAAACAAACCAGTGAGACATACGCTTCTGGGCGCATCATTAAAACAAATCCCAAGATTGGTTCTCAGGTCAAGCGTCGCAGTCGGATTGATCTGATTCTTAGTGCAGGACGTCCTAAATTCGTGGTTGACGATTACACCGGTGAGCAATTCACGACCGCCAAACGGCAATTAGAAAAAGCTGGTTTAAAGGTCAAACAGGTCAAGCAGTCGTCTGGTGATATCGATCGAGGCGTCATTATTGATCAAGATGTCTTGCCAGGTGATGCAGTGTATAAACATAGCACGATAACCTTAACGGTCAGTTCTGGGCCCAAAAAAGACAAGGCACCTGAGCAAGTTAAGCTACCTGACTTCGCCGGAAAATCGCAAGCTGCGATTCAAACATGGGCCGATGACCATAATGTGAATGTAAGTTTCTCAGATGAAGTCTCGAGTCGTGTTGATCAAGGATCAGCGATTCGCCAGGCACCTGCTGTGGGCTCCATGTTAGCGGTGGGCGAGACCTTTACTGTCGTCATTTCTTCTGGACCAGAATTGCACAGCTTTCACGTCGATATTACCATTCCGTTTTCAGCTAATGGGCAAGCGAGTCGTGATTCTAGCAGCAGCGCCTCGACAGGTGAAAATGATGTTAAGATTTATCTAGCCGATCAGGATAAGAATATTTCAGATGTGTACCAGGAGATGCAAATTTCCCAGGACACGTCAGTCTCACTACCATTTACTTTAGCAGGTGGTAAAACAGGCCGTTATATTGTGATCCGGGATGGCAAAACCATCATGACTGACAACCACGTGACAGGAAATTAAGAAGGGGTTATATGAGAGGACAAATTCAACAGTTATTAGCTGGCTTTTACGATGTTCAAACCGCTGATGGTAGGATTTATCGTACCCGAGCTCGCGGAAATTTCCGCAAACGTAAAATCAGCCCAATGGTCGGTGATTATGTAGACTTTAAAAGTGAAGATAATTCCGACGGCTATATCTTAAGTATTGAAGACCGAAAGAATGCATTGGTCAGGCCACCTGTGAGTAATGTTGATCAAGCAGTAGTTGTGACCGCGGCTGTCGAACCTAATTTTTCAACTAATTTGCTGGATCGCCAATTGGTTGCTCTAGAAAGTCAGTTGATCACACCAATTATCTATGTGACTAAAACAGATCTGTTATCAGTGAGTCAGCTGGACCATTTAACAGTAGTTGCCTCTGGATATCGACAAATTGGATATCAGACATTTCTGGCGACAACTGCCTTTGAGCCAAGTGTACTCGAGCAACTGTTGGCCCTGTTTAAGGATCGATTAACTGTGTTTATGGGACAGACTGGGGCAGGCAAATCGACGTTACTCAATCATTTGGCGCCTGACCTCAATTTGGCAACTGGTGAAATTTCGCAAGTCTTAAATCGTGGCAAACACACCACTAGAAAAGTTGGTTTACTGGCCGTCGGTGATGGGCTTGTTGCTGATACGCCTGGATTTTCTTCGTATGAAGATTTTCCCATGGCTGCGAGAGAATTAGGCCAATATTTTCCCGAAATGGCGTCGTTAGCACCACAATGTCGCTTTCGGGGGTGCCAACACATTAATGAACCTGGTTGTGCGGTCAAGGCCGCTTTGGCAGAGCAAAAAATTATGGCCAGCCGTTATCAGAGCTATTTACAATTTCACCAGTTGATTGTTGACCAGAAACCACAGTATGATAAGGATAAAAAATAAGAGATTTGTTGGAGGAGAAATTTATGATTAAAGTAGCCCCATCGATTTTAAGCGCGGATTTTGTCAATTTTGAACGTGATATTAAAATGGTCGAAGAAAATGGTGCGGATTTATTGCATGTGGATGTGATGGATGGCATGTTCGTGCCAAATATGTCCTTTGGCTGGACGACACTAGCGGCTATTCGGCCAATTACCAACTTGTTCCTAGATGTTCATATGATGGTGCAAAATCCAGAACGGTATGTTGACCAATTTGCAAAGGCCGGCGCTGATTTGATTGGTGTTCATGTTGAAGCAACGGAGCATATTCACCGTGCTATTCAGATGATCAAAAATGATGGGGTAAAGGCTGAAGTGGTCATTAACCCTGGCACGCCAGTTAGCCAAATTGAACCGCTATTACCATTTGTTGATCAGGTCCTAGTTATGACCGTTAATCCAGGATTTGGTGGACAAAAGTTCTTACCAGAAATGATTGAAAAAATTCAGCAGTTGCATGATTTAAAGCAACAAAGAGGTTATGAATTCGACATTGAAATTGATGGTGGGGTGAACGACAAGACAGTCGTTGATTGCTATAAAGCTGGAGCGACGGTTGCAGTGGCAGGTTCCTTTGTGTATGGTGCTGCAGATCCGGCGACGGCCATTGAGTCGATTCATCATGCAACGCGCTAGTGACCGACCTAAACTTTCGCGACTTAATATTCTAGTTGGCGGACCTAGAAGCGAGTGGCCGCCGGCGTTAGCTGCAGGGCAAATTTCTGGTCCGTGGATCGGCGTTGATCGCGGAGCAATTCGTTTGTTAGAGTTAGGGATTACACCCATCATTGCATTAGGCGATTTTGATTCTTCCAAACAAGGCGAATTTGAACGAGTTCAAGCCGCCGTAAAAGATTTACGACAGGTGGGATCGGCCAAGGATGAAACGGACACTCAGCTCGGGGTTCGCGTGGCGATGACCGAATTTAGTGCAGATGAAATTGTGATCTACGGTGCTACCGGTGGCCGGCTTGATCATTTGTTAGCCAATCTATTTTTGCCTTTGGAAACTCGATTCCGCGCGGTCGTTGCCCGATTAATATTTGTCGATCGACAAAATGAGATTCGTTACTTCTTACCAGGACGGTATCAGATTGATAAATTGCCTGAAATGCGATACTTGGCTTTTGTCACATTTGGGGAAGTTGGCGGATTAACCTTAAGCGATGAGCGTTATCAACTTGATCACGTAGACATTCACCAGCCAATTTCCTTTGCCAGCAATGAGTTTGTCGGTCAAACGGCTACTTTTTCATTCACGAGTGGTATTGTGGCAGTCGTTCAGAGTACTGATCTCAGCGATAATCGTGCAGAACGCTATAATTTAAATGCATAGCAAACGGAGCATAAGTCAAATCTTGGCCTATGCTCCGTATTTTGGTTGTTTAAATGCTGTTTTAGGCAGGTTTTCAACCTCAGGTTAAGTTTTATATTGGAACAGAAAAAGCGTCACCAACAATAATTGTCGATGACGCCTCCCGATTTAATCAGTGATTAAACACGGGTCACTTTTCCTGATTTTAGCGTCCGGGCCGAAACCCAAACCCGCTTTGGCTTCCCATCAACTAAGATGCGAACCTTTTGCAGGTTAGCTTTCCAGCTACGACGACTGCTGTTTAAGGCATGGGAGCGGGTGTTACCAAAGTGAGTCCGCTTGCCAGTAATAAAATCTTTAGCCATTTGCTCATCCCTCCTTCTCGGATTTCCAAAGGGAACCTCTTTTTTCTCACCTGAATAACTTACCATATGGGCGAATTGAATGCAATATTAAATTGCCAAGGGAAACTACTTGACAGGCATTTTAGAAACATCAGCAAATTAATTTGACGGTAGACTAATTTGAATATCATGGGGTCCCAAGCCTTACCAAAGGGTTCCAGAGGACCCCAGCTATTCCAGTCGAATAGCTGGGAGGACTAAGACCGACGCAATAAAAGTTTGAATTAGCACTCATTTAAAATGATCGTCTACTAGAGTTGACACTAACCAGATTACGGCGATATTTGCCTTTTTTCGACTCGGGTTTTATGATAGCATGATTGAAGATTGCATTGCGGGTCTTTAGGATATTGATTGAGAAAGTTGAGGAGGCCTTTTTTCATGGCTGTTAAAATCAAAACGCAATATGGCACAATTGACATCAACAATGATGTAATTGCCACGGTTGTGGGTGGTGCGGCAACGGATAACTACGGTGTTGTCGGTATGGCGTCCAAGAACCAAATCCGCGACAATGTCAATGAGATTTTACGACGTGATAATTATTCGCGTGGTGTCGTTGTTCGACAAGAAGACAATGGTGTGGCGATTGATGTGTTTATTGTTGTCGGTTACGGCACTAAAATCTCTGAAGTTTCAAAAAACGTCCAACAAAAAGTTCGCTACAACTTAGACAGTATGCTTGGCATTTCCGCCAACTCGGTTAACGTGACGGTCCAAGGTGTCCGTGTGTTAGCAGACTAAGTGGCTGCTTGTAACGAAGTGGGGGAAATAGAATTGGAAGCAACGTTAACAGCGATTACAAATTTAGAATTTGGCAAAATGGTTCAGGCAGCTTCGCAGCGCCTGAATGGACAAGCTGAATTCATTAACTCTTTAAACGTTTTTCCCGTGCCCGATGGTGACACTGGTACGAATATTTCACTGGCCTTTGCCAGTGGTGCTAAATATGAACGTGAAGTTACCACGCCGTCCGTTAGTGATCAGGCTGAAGCTTTGGCGAAAGGCTTACTGATGGGCGCTCGCGGAAATTCTGGGGTGATTACCTCGCAAATTTTTCGTGGCTTTTCTAAAAGTGTTCAAGGTAAGACAACGCTTAGCGCTAGTGATTTAGCCGAAGCGTTTGCCGCCAGTGCCCAAACCGCTTATAAGGCGGTTATGAAGCCAACCGAGGGAACAATTTTGACGGTCATTCGTGAGGCGGCCAAGGCTGGTCGAGACGCCGCATCTAACACAGATGATGTGATCGTCGTCATGGACACGATTTATGCCGCAGCAAAAACAGCCCTGGCATCGACACCAGATTTATTACCCGTGTTGAAACAAGTGGGTGTAGTTGATTCCGGTGGGCAAGGACTGGTCTTTATTTTGCAAGCATTTGATGAAGTACTGAGTGGAAAAGTCGCTCAAGATGAGATTGAAACACCAGATGATGCCCAGATGGACGAAATGATTAACGCGGAACATCATCGTAGTGTTCAGGGGGAACTAGACCCTAAAGATATTAAGTACGGTTATTGTACAGAAATTATGGTGCGTCTTGGTGGTGGACAGCAAGTCGATCGTCAATTTGATTATGATGAATTTTACCAATACCTGGCTAATCTAGGTGATTCACTGTTAGTGATCAACGATGATGAGATTGTAAAGGTTCATGTGCATACCGAACATCCTGGCGACGTTCTCAGCTGGGGCCAGCATTATGGTGATTTAATTAAGGTAAAAGTTGATAATATGCGTCATCAGCAAGAAGAAATCATGGCCCAAGATGCTGACGAAACGCCAACTTCACCCATGACCGACATGATTGAAGCGGTAGCACCGGAAACCGCCGTTATTTCGATTTCAGCTGGTGATGGCGTTGCTAAATTGTTCAAGAGCCTCGGCGTGACACGAGTCATCAATGGGGGGCAGACGATGAACCCTAGTACTGAAGATATTGCCAATGCGATTAATGAGAGTGGTGCTAAACGCGCGATCGTTCTTCCAAATAACGGTAATATCTTTATGGCCGCTGATCAAGCTGCGCAGGTTGCCGACATTCCAACTGTAATCGTACACAGTAAGTCAATTTCTCAAGGGATGACAGCATTACTAGCCTACAATCCAGATGAAGATTTATCAGCTAATCAGCAAGGTATGGAAGACAACTTGGCGACAGTCAAGAGTGGTCAGGTGACCCATGCCATTCGTGATACGACCTTGGATGGGATTGACATCAAGAATGGTGAATTCATGGGGATTGTCGATGGTAATATTAAAGTGACCGATCCTGACATACTCACGGCCGCAACGAAGATGGTTCAGGCAATGTTAGATGAAGACAGCGAAATTGTTACCATTATTTATGGTCAAGATGCCAGTGAGACCGATGCGGAGGCTTTAGAAACTGCTGTAATGAACATTGATGGGGATCTTGAAGTGGAAATTCATGAAGGGGATCAACCCGTTTATCCGTTCTTAGTCTCGGTTGAATAATGATTTAGCACGATAAAATAAAAGGGCTCAAGCCGTGGTTGGTATCAATGGATATCAGTGCGGCTTTTCTCTTTGCCTCACAAGTAAGATGATTAGTTCATTTCAAGAAACGAGACTATTGTTTCCAATGGTCATTTGGTAGGATAACAGTAAGAACTTAACTGAAAGGAGGCCTACTTTGACCACGTTAAAATCATTAGAAGATCCAGTGACAGAGCTCAGTGGTGTTGGCTCGCAACGGGCAGCCGCATTAAAGACACTGGGCATTCAAACGATCGCTGATTTGCTGACCGATTTTCCATTCCGCTATGATGATCTGACAGCGAAAGATTTGGCAACGGTGAGTGAAGGCGAAAAGATCACGTTAAAGGGAACTGTCGCTAATGAGCCAGCGGTTGTTCGCTTTGGTCGCAAAAAAAGTCGCCTCAACTTTCGCTTATTGATTGGCCATGATGTTGTAATGGTTACTTTTTTCAATCAACCTTGGTTAAGTCAACAACTAACTGCTGGTCAGGAGACGGCGGTTTATGGCAAATGGGATGCCGTGCGTAAAAGTCTGTCTGGTATGAAGCTGATTAACGCAGATAAAGGGGCATCATTTGGTGCAATTTACACGGTGAATAAGCATATTCGCCAAAGTACGCTCGCACAGTTGATTAAACAAGCTTATGATGCCTATCAAGACGTGATTTATCCACTGCTGCCTCCATACTTGCTGCAAAAATATCGGTTATTAGATCGGAAAACGATGATCCATGACTTGCATTTTCCAAAAGACCCACAAGCGGCCAAATTAGCGCGGCGCACGGCGGTGTTCGAAGAATTTTTCTTATTTGAGTTACGTTTACAAATGATGCGGGCCAAGGATCATCAAGCCGCTGGAACCGAGATCGACTATGATAATGAAGCGCTGAAAACATTTATTAAGACATTACCGTTTGAACTGACAAACGCTCAAAAACGGGTGGTCAACGAAATTTGTGCGGCGATGAAACGACCAACACATATGAATCGTTTGTTACAAGGCGACGTGGGTTCTGGTAAAACAATTGTTGCGGCAATTGTGATGTACGCGGCGATCACGGCGGGTTACCAAGCTGCATTGATGGCGCCCACAGAAATCCTAGCTGAGCAGCACGCCAAGAATCTGGCGGAAGTGTTTGCTGATATGCCAGTTAACATTGTCTTGTTAACCGGTTCCACCAAAGCAAAAGCGCGCAAAACGGCGTTAGCACATATTGCCAGCGGCGAAGTGGACTTGATTGTTGGCACACATGCGCTGATTTCTGATGATGTGATCTATCATCAATTAGGGTTGGCGGTGATTGATGAACAACACCGCTTTGGGGTTAATCAACGGCAAACTTTACGTCGCAAAGGACAATATCCGGATATTTTGGCCATGACCGCCACACCAATTCCTAGGACCTTACAAATTACGGCCTACGGGGAAATGGATGTTTCAATCATTGATGAATTACCAGCAGGTCGGAAACCGATTACCACGCGCTGGTTACACAGCAATCAAGTGGAAGCCGCGATGACATTTATTCGTCAGCAGTTAAACCATGGTCAACAGGCTTATGTGGTAACGCCGTTGATTGAAGAATCTGAAGCGCTTGATGTTAAAAATGCTGAAGCCATTTACGCACATTTAAGCGAGAATTTTGCGCCAGACTACCAGGTTGGCTTGTTACACGGTCGTTTAAAAAATGAGGAAAAAGAAGCGGTTATGGCGGCATTTAAGGCGCATGAGTATGATGTACTAGTATCAACGACGGTGATTGAGGTCGGCGTGGATGTGGCCAATGCGACAGTTATGTTGATCTTTGACGCAGATCGATTTGGTTTAGCGCAATTGCATCAACTACGGGGGCGAGTTGGCCGAGGCGAGGTAGCTTCGACATGTATTCTGATTGCTGATCCTAAGACACAAGATGGCATTGCCCGAATGCAAGTCATGACTGAAACGACTGATGGTTTTATTTTGGCGCAAAAAGATTTAGAATTACGAGGTTCCGGCGATCTACTGGGAACTAAGCAATCCGGGGTTCCTGATTTTAAAGTAGGCGATCCTGTGGCTCAATTAAATATCCTACAAATTGCCCAAGAAGAGGCACTGGCCTTAGTCGAACAACCTAATTGGCAATTAGAGCCGGATAATCGCGAATTGGCCGGCTATGAGCAACATCAGCTTAAACAGCATTCAACCCTTGATTAACCCTTGATTATTTCCAGCTAAACTAACAGAAAGTGTGGCATTAATATCGTGAAAATCGCAATAGACGCAATGGGTGGCGACAATGCACCAGAAGAAATTGTTAAAGGCGTTGAGTTGGCCCGTGATGCTTTTCCTGACATGACATTTCAACTATTTGGCCCAAGTGATCGTCTCACGCCGTTGGTGAGAAATGCTGACCGCATCACTGTGATGCATGCTGCAAGTGTGATTGCGATGGAAGACGAGCCTGTCCGCGCGGTTCGCTCAAAGAAAGATTCTTCAATCGTTTTAGCAGCGACAGCAGTCAAAAATGGCGAGGCGGATGCCTTTTTCTCAGCAGGCAACACCGGCGCGGTTTTAGCCGCTGGGTTATTTATCATTGGGCGGGTTAAGGGGATTGACCGGCCTGCCCTAACCACGACCCTGCCAGTGGTGACTGGCGATGCAAGTGGTAGTTTTACGATGTTAGATGTGGGCGCCAACGCGGACTATAAGCTCAGCAATTTGGAGCAATTCGCGATCTTGGGGAACTTCTATGGACAAACGGTCATGGGCATCAAGCAACCACGAATCGGGCTACTCAATAATGGAACAGAAGCTGACAAGGGTGACAAAGTGCATCGTGAAGCTTATCAACAGTTGAGCGAATCCACTCAACTTAATTTCATCGGCAATGTTGAGTCGCGTGAGTTATTAAACGGTGCCGCAGATGTGGTAGTCACAGATGGTTTCACTGGTAATGCGACCTTGAAGGCCATTGAAGGGACTGCTTTGTCGATGATGAGCCTGATCAGAGCGAAAATTATGGGTTCTACCAGCGCCAAAGTGGGCTACGTGTTAAGTCGAAAGGCCTTTCATCAAGTTGGCCAAGTGATGGATTATTCGAAGCATGGTGGTGCGGTCTTGTTGGGATTAAAGGGCGCTGTCATCAAAACGCACGGTTCTTCCAAAGCAGAAACGGTGCGCAATACGATGAGTCAAATTCATCAAATTGTGGAAAGTGGTTTGATTCAGCAAACGATTGATTATTTCGAACATGAGAGGGCAGAAAAAGCGGCTGATGATCAGACTGAAAAATAGCGGCGGTAGTGGACATTTACCTGCGAAAACGATAAACTAAGTGACTGTAAAACACTTCTTAGAAACTAGGGAAATCATGACTAAAGACGAGATTTTTAATAAAATTGCCGATATTATTGACGATCGCTTTGAGGTCGATCGAGATAAGGTTACTAATGACCTGAACTTTCGAAGTGACCTAGACGCGGATTCAATTGATTTTGTGGAATTTATTATGGAGCTAGAAGATACATTTGGCGCCGAAATTTCCGATGAAGATGCTGAAAAATTGAGCACTATCGGACAAGTGGTGGATTACATTTACAACCATCAGGATAAAGCTGAGTAATAGTAAAAACCGCCGGTAAGGCGGTTTTTTTAAGACAAAAGGAGAAATATTTTGATACCAGGATTACAAGCAGAACTTGCCAGTCAGTTTGACATTCACTTTAATCGTCCTGAATTACTGGATGAAGCCTTTACTCAGGCAAGCTATGTCAACGAACATCCCCATCAGGGATTGAAATTTTATGAGCGAATTGAATTTTTAGGTGATGCGGTGTTGCAACTCACCGTATCAGAATATATTTATCGGCGGTATCCAGAAATGCCACAAGGTAAGTTGACCCGTTTACGAGCGGCAATGGTTCAGGAAGCTAGTTTCGCAAAATTTGCGCTAGAGTGCCATTTTGATCGTTATATTCGGCTTGGTAAGGGTGAAGAAAAAGAGGGTGCCCGCCACCGTGCGTCATTACTTTGTGATATTTTTGAATCTTTTGTTGGCGCATTATATTTGGATCAAGGCAAAGATGCCGTGGTGGCATTTATCAGTCGAGTGATTTTTCCTAAACTGGATGCTGGGTGGTTTGATCATGCGATTGACTACAAGACGGCACTACAAGAGTGGTTACAACGTGATGGTGACGTGCACATTGAATACGATTTAGCCGCCGAAACAGGACCGGAAAATGATCGTGACTTCACGATGACGGTAGCTGCTGCTGGTAAAATTATCGGTCAGGGCATTGGTAAATCAAAGAAGATTGCGGAACAATCAGCGGCATTACAAGCGCTGACTAGTTTACGTGGCCAGCAGGAAACCTTAGTGGATCATGGTCGGGATCAAGCTGACAATTAATGATGTAACGGATGGTGTGCATGAAACTCAAGACGCTAGAAATCAGCGGCTTTAAGTCATTCGCTGATAAGACAAAAATTGAATTTATGCCGGGAATGACTGGTATTGTTGGACCCAACGGGAGCGGTAAAAGCAATATCATCGAAGCAATTCGATGGGTGTTGGGCGAACAATCGGCTAAAGATTTGCGCGGTAATAAGATGAGCGATGTGATCTTTGCTGGGGCGGCTAACCGAAAACCGCTGAATCGTGCCGAGGTTTCGATCACGTTTGATAACACGGATCACTACTTGAAAAGTGACTTTAGTGAAGTTAAAGTGACCCGCCGTTTATTCCGGAATGGCGAGGCAGACTACTTAATTAACGGTCAATCCTGTCGATTGCGAGATGTTTTAAACTTGTTTATGGATACTGGATTGGGTCGAGAGTCTTTTTCAATTATCAGTCAGGGGCGTGTCGAGGCAATCTTTAATAGTAAACCTGAAGATCGTCGCAGTATTATCGAAGAAGTGGCTGGCGTTTATAAGTACAAACAAAACAAAGAAAAAGCGCAAAAAGAGTTAACGACGACGAGTGACTATTTGGATCGCGTCAATGATATCATCGCTGAATTGGAGAGTCAGTTAGAGCCGCTGGCGGAGCAAAGTGCGCTAGCGAAAGACTATTTAGCCCAGAAGCAACGTTATGATCAATTGGATCAGTCGCGATTGGTCTTGGAAATTCAGGCGAACCGCGCGGCTAAGCAGACAATCGATCAGCAAATAATTCGGGCTAATCAACAAGTCAGTGATTACGAAACCAAGGTTAAAGAACAAATGGCTGAGGTTAATAAGCGCAAGCAACGACGTGCCGAATTAACTACAGTCAAAGATCAGTTACAGGAGCGGCTGGTTCAATTAACTGAACAGGTGGCGACTTTAACCGGTCAACAAGAAAATGTTGCGACACGTACGCAGTTTCAGCAGCGCCAACTGGCAGAGTTGAGGGCAAAAAAACAAGAAGTTGTTGCGGCGTTAACTAAATCACAGGCGGAATTGGATCAACTTTCAGCGACAATTGACGAGCAGGCAGATGCTGTGAATAATGCCCAAATGGTTGTGGCGGCTTTAGCAGGGGACAATCTAAAACAACAACAAGCAAAATTAACGGACCGCTTGTCTGCGTTACAAGATGAGTATGTTTCGATCATGCAAACGTTGGCGACTTTACACAATGAACGCCAATTTTTGACTCGTAGTCGTGAACAAGGTAGTCAGCAACAAAGCCGTTTAACGGAACAAACACATAAATTGGCCACGCAGGTTGCTGATGTTAAGCGACAGCTCGGTGCAGCTTCTCAACAGGTCGCGGCTGCCAAAGCTGATCACGACCGACTCAAGGCCCAATTAGAAGACGCTAGGCAAAAGCATCAATTGTTAAGTCAGCAGTTCGATCAAGAACAAAAAAATTGGTATAACGCGCTCAATGTGCAACAGCGAGCTAAAGCGCGAGCAGAGAGTTTATCGGCTGCAAATAGTGATTACGCAGGTTTTTATCAAGGTGTCAAAGCAATTTTAGGCCACCGACAACAATTCCAGGGACTGGTGGGACCAGTGGCTGATTTATTGACCGTGCCACAGTCCTTAACCAAGGCCATTGAAACAGCGTTGGGTGCGCAACTGCAGCAATTGGTCGTTAAAGACGAGCAGACAGCCCGAGATGCGGTTCACTACTTAACGCAACAGCGAGCAGGTCGGGCGACATTTTTACCGTTGACGACGATTCATGGCAGAACGTTAGTTGCATCACAACTAGCGCCATTGCAATCGATGACCGGTTATGTAGGTTTAGCCAGTGAGTTGGTGACTTATCAAGTACAGGTTCGTCCCGTCGTGGACTATTTACTCGGAACGACTGTCGTAGCAACTGATTTAGATGCAGCCATTGCAATTGCCAAGCAGGGTGGTCATCGTTTTCGGATTGTGACCCAAGATGGTCAAGTGATGAATGCGAGTGGCTCGATCACCGGTGGAGCTAACCGTCATCAAACCAGTGGCTTATTGAGTCAGCGAGCGGAAATTGACGAACTTAATCGGGCCATCGATAAAATGCGACAAGAACTTCATCAACAAGAACAGTCGCTGCATGAACGTCAACAACAATTGGATGACAGTGCAACTGCTGGGGCTAAATTACGCGACCAAACCGATCAGGCTGCGGGAACCTTACAACGTTTGCAAGGGCAAGCGACCTTGATTAATGAGCAGCTAACGGTCGCTAAACGGCGGCTAGCCGCGAGCCAATTGGAGCAACAGCAACGTGGGTTAGACGCAACTGATTTCCAAGGTCAACTGACACAAAATCAGTCCAAAACAGCTGAATCAGAAGCCCAGCTAGCTCAACTAACTGAGCAGAGAAAACAAACCCAACAGGACTTGGCCGCATTGAGTGCAGACGTGGATACTAAACGATCACAGCGACAAGAAAAGCAGGAATGGCTAGCGGCTGCTCAAGCCGAATTAGCTGCTAAGCAACGCGACCAAAAACGAGTGCAGACGCAAATTAATGAGTGGCAGCAGCAAGCAGCAGACCTAAGTAGGCAGGAAGCGACATTAACAGACGATCATCAGGCTGCTGGTGCCGATTCGCAAACAACGACCCATCAGCTGAAACAGGCCGAATCTCAAAGAGACACGACTGAGCAAAAAATCAAGAAGGTTAATGACGAACTGACAGGAATAGCCGAGATATTGGTTCAGGCAGAAACAGGTTTAACTCGTAGTCAGGAACTTCAACGAGCTGCTTTGAGCGAAATGAACGATTTTAGTGCCCAACAATCACGTTTAGCAACCTTGCTAGATAATGATTTGACGCAATTGAGCGAAATGTATGGATTGAGCTATGAAGCTGCTACCAAGGCGATGGCTGATTTACCAATTGAAGCGATTAAGAAACAATTGAAATTGCTAAAACGAGGCCTCGACGAGATTGGTGATGTTAACATTGGTGCGATTGATGAATACCAGCGTGTTTCCGATCGTTACGACTTTTTGGCCCGCCAACAGTCTGACTTGGTCACAAGTCGACAACAGTTGGAGATGACTATGGCGGAAATGGACGAAGAGGTGCAAACACGTTTCAAGTCAGCTTTTGATGAAGTGGCAGCGGCTTTTAGCGAAATCTTCGTCAAAATGTTTGGCGGCGGTCAAGCACGATTACAATTGACTGACCCTGATCATTTGCTGACGACAGGAATCGATATTATGGCCCAACCACCTGGCAAAAAATTTCAACGGATGAGCCTGCTATCTGGTGGTGAACGATCACTTACGGCGATCACGTTATTGTTTGCAACCTTAGTTGTCCGCCCCGTACCATTTGCAATTTTGGATGAGACAGAGGCGGCCTTAGACGAGGCCAATGTCAGTCGATTTGCACATTATCTAAGAGACTTCGGTGGTGAAACGCAATTTATCGTGATTACACATCGTAAGGGGACCATGGTGAATGCCAACCTCCTTTATGGGGTGACCATGCAGGAATCTGGAGTTTCAAAGATGGTGTCAGTTTCATTAGACGACTTGGCCGATGATGCGTCATAGCGGTTTAATTGAAATACTAAAATAATCGAGAAAAGTAGGTGATTTGATGGGACTATTTGATATTTTTCGACGACGTAAAAACGATGAAAGTACAGCAGACGCTACTTCAAACTCGGCGAGTGAGACGCCAAGTGCGGTTACATCAGCAAGGGCCGATTCAGCCCAATCGCTTGAGTCGACAAAGCCTGATCGGCAAGTTGAGACGGATTTAAATAGTGATGCAACGGAGGGCATTTCTGAAGTAAAGCCGAATTCAGAAGATATGTCAGAATCAACTGTTAGTCGTGAGTCAGGCAATTCCTCAGCGTCATCGGCAACAAAAATGACGCCAGAGGAAGTTGCCAATACGAACACCTCTTTGACAGCCCGGCAGTCAGTTGCTGATTCATTGTCTGCAGCTGCAAAATCCAGTCATTCTCAGTCTCAAGCGGAAGCTACAGTCGCTGACCAATCAGGGGCGTCTGAGCGTCAGCCGATGACATCTTCCATTGAATCCGTTGTTAATGACACGGTTGAAATGAGCGACGGCTCAGCAGAGACGTCCTCAACAATGGTTGCTGAAGATGATCGTCAGGATGCTGCTGGCAGCAACGAAGGATCGACTTTGAGCCAGGCAACTGATGCAGAACTTTATGATAAAGGACTTGCCAAATCGCGTCGGACTTTTGGCGACCGTTTAAATGCCTTTTTAGCAAACTTTCGAAGTGTTGATGAGGACTTCTTTGATGATTTAGAGGAGACTCTTATTGGCGCGGACGTGGGCTTTAATACGGCAGTGACGATTACTGATCAGTTACGCGATGAAGTACGTTTGAAGAATGCCAAAAAACAATCAGATGTCGAAAACGTCATTATTGAAAAATTAGTCAATCTGTATGACGCAGAAGGTAACGGTGAAGATAATTCGGTTAACTTTGCCAAGAGTGGTCCAACAGTCATTTTCTTTGTCGGTGTTAATGGCGTGGGGAAAACTACGACTGTTGGTAAAATGGCGAATATGTATAAGCAACAAGGGAAAAAGGTCTTATTAGCAGCTGCAGACACCTTTAGAGCGGGGGCGATTGAACAACTGCAAGTCTGGGGTCAACGAGATGATGTCCCAGTGGTTGCCCTGCCTGAAAAGAGTGATCCGGCAGCGGTTGTTTATGATGCTGTTCAACGAGCGAAAGAGGATGATGTGGACATTTTAATGGTCGATACGGCTGGTCGGCTGCAAAACAAGGTTAATTTGATGAATGAGTTGGCCAAAATGAAACGCGTGTTGAGTCGCGAGATCCCTGAAGCTCCCCACGAGGTCTTGTTAGTCTTGGATGCGACCACTGGTCAAAATGCCTTGAATCAGGCTAAAACTTTCGGTGATGCAACTGATGTGACGGGGATTGTTTTGACAAAATTGGATGGAACTGCCAAAGGTGGCATTGTTCTAGCGATACGAAATGAATTACATTTACCCGTTAAGTTTGTGGGATTAGGTGAGCAGGTCAATGATTTGCGTCCGTTTGATCCAAGTGAGTTTGTTTATGGCTTATTTAAAGACCTTATTACTAACTAAATCGGATGAGTAAAACGGTCTCGGCTTTTTAAAGTCGGGACCGTTTTTATAATCAAGTAGATTGTATTTATGTATTTAGCCCGTCTAAGTAGGTAGTTAAATGCACAGCATTATGTCTGCTTTATTGTGCACCGTATAATTTTTTGTACACAATCATGCACAAATCAATGAAACTTCATGCAACTCTATGAAACTTTTGGCAAATAAAAAACGCGTATAAACGTTGGTGTATCAACGTTTATACGCGTTTTGACAAGGTTTTTAAAAACCTATTCGAGTGCCCCTGGCTGGATTCGAACCAGTACTCACCAAGGTGAACAGCGACCTGAACGCTGCGCGTCTGCCAATTCCGCCACAGGGGCATGAAACAATTGAGAACTCTCAACAAAGTAATAGTTTACACGACCGGCTCGAACACGGCAAGCGCTGCCATGAATTTCGTGTAATTATTTTTAAATTCATATTGTGTTGACTTTCATACTATACATCATATAATATAGTCATATTCAAAGTTAGCTAGTTAGGCATGGCTAAATTAAAGTAATGAGGAGGCGGTGGTATGAGTATTCAAGTTAGCAGCGAGTTACTTGATGGCATGGTTCTAGCACTACTAGATCGCGAAGACCTATATGGGTATGCGCTCACGCAACAGATTCAGGTATCAATTTCTGTTTCAGAGTCCACCATGTATCCCGTTTTACGACGCCTGAAAAAAGAAAGTTGGTTGACTACTTATGACCAGCCTTTTCAGGGACGTAACCGGCGTTATTATCAAATCACCGATGCAGGTAAAATTCGACTGGGTGAAATCATACATGAATGGGCGGCTTACAAAATTAGTTTAGACCAAATTTTTGATCCGTCGGCAACGCCATCGACGGATGAACGGGGGGATATTGATGACAAATGAAACATATTTAAGTGAACTGCAGCGGCGTTTGCACGGATTGACAGAAGAAGAACGCGCCGATGTCTTAGATTTTTATACGGAATACATTGAAGATGCTAATTTAACGGATGGTGATGAAATCATTGCTAAGCTGGGTACGCCAAAACAGTTGGCGCGTAAGGTATTAGCAGATTATTCGATTAAAGAAAACGAAACTGCCGAACAAAATGGTGAGCGGCGTAGTCCTCGATCAAATGCGACAATGGTATGGCTGATCATTTTGGCGGTATTGTCAACGCCAGTCACGATTCCGGCGGCGATTGGCATTATTTTAATCCTTTTATTGGTCATCTTCATGGCGATTTTGGCAGTGGGACTGGCAGTTGTTTTAGCAATCACCTTATTAGCAGCTGGAATGATGGTGGCTGGAGTATCGCTATACACTGGTTTTTGGCTGTTGGGCAGTCACATTTTTATTGGGATCGCCTACATCGGCATCGGTTTAACTGGCCTCGGCGGCGCTTTAGTCTTGATGCCATTGTTCTATTACATTGTGCGGTGGCTCATTCAGATGATTGCAAATTTCATTCGGTTTGCCTATCGAAAGTTTAGTAATCGTCGACAACAACCGCGAGGGGGGCAATCTGCATGAAACGAACATTAAAAATTGGTTTAGTTATTTTAGTGATTGGTTTGGTTTTAATGGCGATTGGTGCCATGACACACAGCTTTAAAAGCGTGACCTTTAACGATCAACATCAACCAGAGCTAGTGCACGTGAAGACGTTTGATCGAAAGGTGAAATCATTCAAGGTGCTTGATGCCGATTTAAAAAGCAACCAGCTCCGGATCAAGGAAGGCGATAGTTATCGAGTGCAGGTTCGCAGTAATGCCAAGGCGATGCCACGGGTTACAGTTAAAAATCAACGCTTGGTCATCGAACAAACTAAGAATGATAACGCGACTTCTGGTTGGCATTTTGGGTCCGATGGCAATGATATGATTGAGGGTGGACATAGTCAATTACCTGATCGAACGGTGGTTGTCACGGTACCACGAGGCACAAAATTGGACCAAATTAAATTAGTCAATCAAGGTGGGGACATGCGGTTGACAGATGTTCAAACCAATAAACTGACGATTCACACGAATAGTAACGTCAGCTTGGAACATGCCACGGTCGGCGAAGGCATGCGACTAAGCACTGGCGATGGCAACATTTACTTGCAGCAGATGAATCTCACCAATTCGCAGCTGATAACTGATGATGGTGATGTTGCCTTGAAAGACGTTTGGTTAAATCAAGCGACGGTTCAATTGGCCGATGGGGACTTTCGGATGCGTAATGGCGGAATCACCGGGATTGTAAACGTTAATAATCAGGATGGCGATAATACGGTTGTCGGTGCAGATCGTGGCAAAGGCTATATTTTACATGGTGCTGACAATAATCGTTTGTTCGATCAGCATCGTGAAGACGGCGGTCTGTTGCAGCAAAACGAAACTAATAATGATCGGCTGCAATTAACTACCAGTGATGGCAATAATTCCGTACAATAGTGTGGACAGTTGTTGATTCAAGCTAGGTGGAGGTATAACGATGAAAAAACATTTAACTAAATCCAATGATCGTGTTTTAGCGGGCGTTTTTGGCGGAATTGCTGAATACTTCGGTTGGGACGTGGCGCTGACAAGAGTCATTGGTAGTATTTTGATACTTTGGTCAGTTGGGACCGGCTTGATTGCCTATGCGATCGCAGCGTTAGTGATGCCTGAGCCAGATGGCACACATTTTTCAGCGAGTGATCATTTTAATTCCTGGTCTGACACCACGCATCATGAAGACACTTTTGATGGCGAGTTCACTGATCCAGATCAATCCCATCATGATGATAAGTAGCCAAGAACAAAAAGTGTATGGTAACCTCAGCGTGAGGATTACAAAAACGAGGTCATCTTCCGCAAATTACGGAAGATGACCTCGTTTTTGTAATCGAATGATGTAAATCTGATGCTGATATTTATCAGTAAATCAGTCTGCCGATGTTTAACACGTGATCTTAAAAATCAATGTAAGACCGTAACTAGTAGCTGAGTCATCGCCAAACTATTAATCAGAAAATGAACTAAGATTGAATTAAACTGTTTCCCGGTCCACAGATACGTCGCCGCCAAAACAGCACCCATTAAACAGTAAACGAGAAAACTAATTGGGTTGGTCGAAAGGTGGCCAGTAGAAAAAATGAGACCTGAAAGAATAATTTTCAGCCAAGTCTGCGATGGTCTAAAAAAGATATTTGTGATTACGCCTCGAAAAACGAGTTCTTCCAAAAACGGCGTTAAAAAAATGGCTGAAACGACGAATGCGACTAGTGCAACTGGACTGGTCTTCATAATTTGACTAATGGCATCATTATTAGCCGTTGATTGTTGATGATACAGTACCTGTTGCAAGCGCAGTAACAGTGATTCACCTATGATGATGACTAAATAGGCAAGGACGGCAATTCCTAAATCGCGCCATTTGAAATCATGGAATAAGCGCTGACCTGACCAATAACGAAAACGACGATAGGCGATCCAAATGGCTAACCCAAAAGCTGCCCAATAGCTTAAGGTCAACAGATAGCCACTAAAATTATCGTAGGAGGCATGCTTAGCCATTCCCAGTAATGCTGGCGGTAATTGAACCATCACCCACAGGGCGATCACCTCGACGATTCTTGACCATCGCGGTCGGTTAGTTGGTTTCTCAGAATTAATGTTGGTCATGAGGTTCCTCCTTGTCAGTTTGCTGGCCACGTAATTGCCATACTTTAATGACTGTGATTAAGATTGTGGTGATGATAAAGGCACCAATCCACAGCAAGAACAAGGTGACACCTGTCAGCCGTTGAACTTCAGTTAACCAAACGACGCTGCCAAAGACGAGCACAGTGATTAAAATAATAATGATTGAGCTTTGCTGTCGCATAACGGACCTCCTACAAAGTACGTTTATTGTAGCATAGTCTTGTTTAACACCGATTTTTAAAATTGATTGGCTTAGATCATGAAAATTGGACCAATAATAAAAGGCCCCAGCATTTGCTGAGGCAGCAAGATTAACATGACGCTAGTCGAATTGAGTTGCATTGGCCTGAGCTCTGCCCCACAGGCGGAGTAGGATGAACCGTTGCGCGGCAGAAAATAATGACTAAGCAAAGGCCTGGTTTAGTTTTTGCACGACGGCTCACTAAACTTCAGCGTCTTTGCCAACCTTGCATGTTTCAAGTGTAGCGAGAACCACTTGTCTGTGACAACAAATGTGCCTAACTGGGAGCTTTGCCAATCTTTAAAAGAATCAATTTAGCTAAAAAAATCGCCGCTTTGCGCGACGATATTAGAAGGGTGACCGGCCAAGTCATGCACCTTGATGCGCGCATCCCTTGGACCATGGCTGGCGAACCATCTAAAGGCCATTGAGGGGGCCGATTTTGATGGCTTCGGTTTGGTAGCTGGCCCTCCTAGTGATTTTATTATAGGGAGTCCCTTGGCAAATCGGTTATTAAACGTGCTTCAAATATATTAGCTGCACTGGCTGTTGTTTATGTTGTTGGACGGGTTACCTTACAAACTGCTACGAGAATAAACAACTGTTGTTGGATTGATTTGAGAAGTGATTGACCCCGCATTTAAATAATGGCTGTGCTAAGATAAAACAAGATATTTGAGAAAAGAGCGTGACAAGATGGGCATGATTCGCATTAACAATATGAGTTTCCATACTTACAACGGGGTATATCCAGAAGAAAAAAAACTTGGTCAGCGATTAGAAGTCGATGTCGCATTAGCATATCCGATTGAGACAAAGGTGCATGACGATGATATTACCACGACCATTCACTATGGTCACGTCTACCAAGACATAGAAGATTATGTATTAAATCATCCATTTAACTTGATTGAATCACTCGCTAACCATTTATTAACGATGCTACAAACTAAATATCCACAGGCGGCCGGAGTGCAATTACGAGTTCGCAAGTATGCTGTGCCGATTGCAGGAATCTTTGACAATGTTGAAATTGAGGTGTCAGGAGGCGATTTAACATGACTACCGCTTACTTGAGCCTAGGATCTAATTTGGGTAACCGTCGTGTTCATTTGTTGGCCGCCATCGCACAATTACGGGCTTCAAGAGCGATCGCCCAGATTCGCGTGGCGCACTTTTATGAAACCCAACCAGTGGGTGGCGTCATTCAAGACAACTTTTTAAACACCGCCGTTGCCGTGGAGACAGAACTAAGTGCTGACCAATTATTGGAAAGCTTACATCGTTTAGAATATGCCGAGCATCGACGACGATTTGTGCATTGGGGGCCGCGCACCCTTGATATTGACATCATTTTTTTTGGCGACGAACATATTCATACGGACACTTTAACGATTCCGCATCCAGAGGCGGCCAATCGCAAATTTGTGCTCGTGCCATTATTAGAAATCAGTGGTCCTGATCGACAAATTCAACGGCAACTTGCCGATTGGCTGGCAGAGACCAATGATCAGACAGAAATTATTAAACTAGGCCGTGATGCCTGAATGGAGCATGATTGAATGACAGATGAACAAATAGCAACCGTAGCGGATGCCGTCAAAACGATCCTGACAGCGGTGGGAGAAGATGCTGATCGACCAGGATTACAGGAAACACCCAGGCGGGTTGCTAAGGCTTACAATGAAATGTTTTCTTCACTGACGGAACCGACGTTTACGGATTACAAATTATTTCATGAAACAGATAATGCAGATATGGTCGTAGTGGGGCAAATTCCTTTTTATTCGATGTGTGAGCATCATTTATTACCGTTCTTTGGTCGCATTAGCGTCGCATACGTGCCTACTGATGGGACCATCATTGGACTTAGCAAGATTCCTCGGCTAATCGATTTTGTCACCCACCGACCAACCGTTCAGGAAAACGTGACTAATGCAATTGCCACAGAATTGACGCGGATTCTAAATCCGGCTGGCGTGGCGGTGAGTGTGGCAGCTCGGCACATGTGCATGGAGATGCGTGGGATTAACAAGACTGGTTCAGTCACCCAAACGGCCAAGTATCTAGGTGCTTTTGCAAGCGACCAAGCTTTAAAACAGGAATTTTTAATGAGGGCCGAACATGGCAACCTTAACCTATGATCAACTTATAAATCAATTAAATCGGGCCATGCTCGCTGGGGAGGCTGACCGGGTTCCCTTGTTGCGTCGAGTCTTGGCACAGGTTGGTCATCCCGATCAACAAGCACCACGAATTCATGTGGTTGGGACTAACGGTAAGGGCTCGACGGTAGCGCTGTTAGCACGAACTATTCAAGCTGGCGGTTATCGTGTAGGGGTCTTTGCTAGCCCAGCCATCCTTGATCAACGTGAGCAGTTGACGATTAATGGGAAAATGATTGAAAAAACGGTGTTTGTTCACTGTTATGAACAATTGCTGCCCGCTGTTGAAGCGGTCGTTGGTGCTGCAGATCGATTCACTATTTTTGAATGGTTATTTTTAATTGCGATGCAGTGGTTTGCCAATCAACACGTAGACTTGATGATTATCGAAGCCGGTTTAGGCGGTCAGTTTGACGCGACTAACGCGATTACGGTGCCATTAATTAGTGTCTTTACCCATATTGCCCTAGATCATACTCGATTACTGGGGCAAACAATTGGTGAAATTGCGACCAATAAGGCGGGCATTATTAAGCCACAAACGACGGTCGTAATTGCGCCCCACCAGGCGGTAGAAGCAACCGTCGCTATTCAAAAAATTGCGAGTGCGCAACACGTCGACGTGATCACGGCATCGTTAGCAGGGTTCAGTCACATTCACCTTGGCTTAGATGAGACGACATTGACCATGGAGAGTTCGTTGGGACATTGGTCAGGTATTAGCTTAAATCTCATTGGTCGTCATCAATTAGCGACTGCCGCTACTGTGTTGGCTGTTTTGGTTCAGTTAAACCAACGCGGGTGGCGACTAGGTGAAGATGCGGTCCGCAGTGGGTTTAAAGAAGTTCATTTGCTGGGCCGTTTCACTCAGGTACCTGCAACTTGGCAACATCCGGCGTTAGTTCTAGATGGCGCTCATAATCCTGATGCAATGGCAGCGCTGGTGGCTACCCTGCGTGAGCTCGCGCCGAATCAGAAATTCACGCTGGTTTTGGGCTTTCTGGTCGATAAAAATATTCTAGCTATGTTAACGATGTTGCTACCGCTAGCAGACAATGTTATTTTAACGACCCCGGATCAGCCTGCACGAGCGCTGGCGGTTGATGATTTGGCCGAATTAGTCGCCGACGAAATCGGTAGACTGACATTATCGGATTTAACCGTTTATCAGGCCGCTGACATGAACGAGGTCCGCCAATTATTGCAAGCTTCGTGGCTGACCACGACAACGCCAATTGTTGTGACGGGCAGCTTTTATTTGATTCGTGCACTAGAGGAGGCGGGGCTTGATGGCTAAATCGACTAAACCGCTACTTGTTGCTGCGACCAATAATCCGTTTAAGTTTGCGGAGTTAGCTCGTACTTTTACGGCAAGTGGCTACTCGTTACAACCGTATTGGCAATATCTTGGTCGACAGCATTTCCCCACTGAAGGGACGAAAAATTTCACTGATAACGCGACTGGAAAGGCCGAATTTATTGCGAAGCAGCTTCCAGAAGCTATCGTAATCGGCGATGATAGCGGCTTGTTTATTGATGCGCTCCCAGATCACTTTGGTGTGACAACGATTCGTGAGTTAAATGAGCATGCCAAAACGGATGCACAGATGAATCAATATATTATTGACTTGTTGGCACCAACGCAGGCATCGCGGCAAGCAAGGTTAACAACGACTTTGACGGTGGTAACGCCCAATGGTTCGTCTTTTTCGAGAACTGGGTGGACGACGTTTACGATTCCTTTTCAACCGATCGGATTGTATAGCCATGGGTTTGATCGCATTATGTGGTTACCTGAGATTGGATTGACCTTAGCACAACTACCGGATCAGGCGCGCATCCCGTTTACACCACGTGGTCGTGTGGTGCCCCAAGTGATTCATGAATTAGTCTTACGTGATGATTTTAAATAAAAATTTTGATAACACGACCTGTTAATTTAAGGAGTTATGAGCAATGATTGTAACCACATTGACAAGTCCTGCTAAAGATTTGGCAGGGATTGCTTTAAAAGCTAGTCTAGAACGGCAAGAAAAGCTTGCACTGTCATTTAGTGAGTTGACTGAAAGCGAACGCCAACAGTTAATGGTCCTGTTAGATAACCTAGATGCCATCGTTGTTTCGTCACCGATGGCGGTTGAAACGCTGATTGATAACGGCGCATTACTAACTTTGACGACCCAATTGCATAAACAATTTCATCAAGCGACAGTGGATCAAGCAATGATTGCCATTCGTGAAGCCCGTGAAGTTCATTGGCGGGCGGGCAGATTTGATTTCAAAACATCCAGCAAACCGGTTATTTATGGCATTTTAAATGTTACCCCTGATTCTTTTTATGATGGTGGTCGCTATCAAGAACCAACAGCTGTCTTAAACCATGTTACGGCGATGGTTGAAGCCGGTGCCGATGTAATTGAAATTGGTGGACAAACGACACGACCGGGTTTTACTCCCATTGATGCAACGACGGAAATGACACGAGTTGTCCCACTTTTACGTGCCATCAAGCAACATTTTCCTGAAGTCGCCATCGCCGTCGACACATACAAGTATCCAGTTATGAAAGCAGTCTTAGATGAAGGTGTGGACATCATTAACGATGTGAATGCTTTTACGGATGACCCAGCCAAGCTGACGCTCTTAGCGCCGCAAGCCGTGGGACTGTTAACGATGCATGCGAGCCGTGGTAAAGAATATCAGAATTTAACCCAAGCAATGTCCCATTTCTTTTCGGAAAATTTAGCCGCATTGACGGCTGCAGGGATTGATCGTGAACGAATTGCGTTGGATCAGGGTATTGGCTATGCCAAAATTGCCGATGGTTATCAGGATTTCACGATGATGCGGAATCTTGATCGCTTTCTTAATTTGAAACGACCGCTGATGATTGCAATTTCACGGAAGGGGTTTGGCCATAAATTGTTTGGCCTTGCTAAGGATGATCGCTTATCGGTGACGTTGGTTGCAGAGGCTTATATGTATTTACATGGCGGGCGAATTTTGCGTGTCCATGACGTTTCAGAGACGGTCCAATTGGTCAAGCTGCTCCAAACGATTGAACAGAGTTTTTGGTTTCCTGATCGTGAAGAACCGAGACAAGTTTAAACCAAGGTTAATTAGCTTTTCTTAAAATGACTGCGGATCAATCATCCAGCAGTCGTTTTTAATTCCGGCTAGTGTATAATTGGAGACTAAGAAATTAAAGGGAAGTTTGATTATTCATGGCAAAACAAAACTTAACCGCTGAACAAATTGAAACCATCTTGCGGGAACATGATCTATTAGTGAAGCTGGTCAATCCGCATGAAGCGACTAACTTCACCGCGATTACTTATGATTCGCGAACTGCTACGCCGGCGAGTCTATTTTTCTGTAAGGGTGCGTTTAAACCGGCTTATTTACAAGCAGCTGTGGATGCCGGGGCGATTGGCTATGTGGCTGAGCAGGCCGACACCATGCAGACCATCACCGGATTTATTGTCACTAATATTCAACAAGCAATGGCCTTATTGAGCGCCGCCTTTTTTGGCTACCCACAAAATGAACTATTTATCGTTGCCTTCACTGGAACTAAGGGTAAAACGACCTCCGCTTACTTTACCCGAGGAATGTTGCAAGCTGCCACGAACCAAAAGACCGCTTTGTTTTCCACGATTGATCGTATTCTAGGACCCCGTCCAGAACAAGAATTCAAGTCAGATTTAACGACACCTGAATCGTTGGACTTATTTCATGACATGCGCGAGGCAGTCGATTCTGGCATGACACATCTGGTGATGGAGGTCTCCTCTCAAGCTTATAAAAAGAATCGTGTTTATGGCTTGACCTATGATGTTGGCATCTTCTTGAATATTACGCCGGATCACATTGGGCGTAATGAGCACCCAACATTTGCGGACTATTTGCACTGCAAATTGCAGTTACTCGTGAATTCAAAACGCTGTATCATTAATGCCGAAACTGATCACTTAAATGATGTCTATCAAGCAGCTAAGGCGACGACCCAACCTGAGAATATTTATTTATATGCACGAACGGGGTATCAGCCTAGCGTGGACGTGCCGCTCGATTTTCGGTTTGAAAGTAACGAAGATAATTTAAAGGATGCTAAATTTACGCTAACAACAGTTGCCACCAAGCGACGCAAATTGGCGTTAGATGGGGAGTATCAACTGGCAATTCCAGGTGATTATAACGAAAATAATGCTGTTGCTGCCATCATTGCTGCTGGTTTAGCCGGCGCGACGGTGGGTCAAGCCCAGCAGGCGTTACCCACCATTACGGTACCAGGACGTTTTGAATCAATCATGACGCATCAACACGGAACAATTTTTGTTGACTATGCGCATAATTATGCGTCGGTTAAAGCATTATTATCCTTTTTAAGAAAACAATATGTCGATAGTCGGGTAATTGTCGTGGTCGGTAGCCCTGGAGACAAAGGAATCTCTAGGCGTGAAGGGTTTGGTAAGGCGCTTAGTGAAGAAGCTGATGTTGCCTATTTGACTGCCGATGATCCAGGGTTTGAAGACCCAGTTGCAATTGCTCAACAAATTGAAGCACATATTGATCATCAGCGGGTGACAGTCCATACTCAAATTGATCGGCCAACAGCGATTCGGCAGGCAATTTTAGCCAGTCGCCCAAATGACGTGGTAGTTCTAGCAGCTAAAGGTGAAGATCCTTATCAGAAAGTACGTGGCGTGGACACGCCGTACCCAACTGACATGGCCGTTGCGAAGGCGGTTGTGGCTGAAATTGAACTGGATACGCAAGCATAAAAACAGCGTGCCTCACGGTTGATTGATAAAATCAACGTGGAGGGCACGCTTTTGATTATGGACGATTTGAAGTAGCTCAAAAGGCTAATGTTAAAGTGGCATATATCGTCAAGACTAAGCAAATTGCTAATCCCCAAAGCCAGCTAGCGTCAACATGAGTCTCTTGCTTGTGGGCAAAGATAAACTCAACCAGTAAGGCAGCAATAAGCACCAACGTAATTTGACCCAAAGTCCAGACTAACTTAATTTGCCAAGTGGAGACATCATTGATAATGCTGATGACGAATAGCGTTAAATATGCCAGGCGACTCAACATCAGCCACAATTTGACACGTTTTTCGGTTGAACTGAAGCGACCAATTAAGACAAAAATGAAAAGAACAAGTGTGATGCCGACCGCAACATTGAATAATTCGTGCATAACAATTCCTTTCATTCATTGAAAAGTAGCCGGTCAGTTTTTGATTAATAACCGCTGCTTTTGCTTGACATGTTTCATCGCCTATCATAACATGTTCAAATTGCATTATTGATCTTAGATCGTGATTTAATTATTGAGAGATTGGGAGGCGGCCTATGCAAGACCTAACCAGCGGGAAGCCGCTGAAATTAATTTTCTTATTCACTATGCCATTATTAATCGGAAATCTATTTCAGCAACTTTATAATATTTCTGATACTTTAGTGGTCGGGCAGACATTAGGTGTCAATGCACTTGCCGCGGTGGGGTCAACTGGCTCGATCAGTTTTCTGATCATCGGATTCGCTCAAGGTTTGACGGCTGGTCTCTCAATCGTAACGGCTCAGCGATTTGGCGCTCGTGATACAAAAGGCGTCCGCGAGAGTTTCGCGGCAAGTATTTGGATCAGCTTATTTGTGACCATTATTTTGACAGTTTTGTCGTTAGCGTTCGTGCATCCAATTCTTCACCTGATGCAGACACCGAGCGCCATCTATGCAGATGCACAAACATTTATTTCAATTATTTTCGCTGGGATTTTTGCGTCAGTGGCCTTTAACTTGTTATCAAACATGATTCGAAGTTTAGGTGATTCGCGGACACCACTATATTTTTTAATTGCAGGGACAGTTATCAACGTTGTCTTGGAATTAATTTTTATCCTCGGCCTCCATTTGGGGGTTGCAGGAGCTGGTTATGCGACAGTGATTTCCCAGTTAATTGCGAGTGGCTTATGTATTGGTTACATTGTCCGTCAAGTACCGCTCTTACAAATTACACGGCAGGATCTACGTGCGGGATTATCTCAATTGGGCACTCATATTGCGACGGGACTACCGATGGGTTTTCAAATGTCGATTATCGCAATTGGAGCGATCGTTATGCAAGCCGCGTTAAATAGTTTAGGAACGGCTTCAGTGGCTTCTTCAACAGCAGCAAGTAAAATCGACCAAATCGCAACGATGCCAATGGCTTCGTTCGGTGTAACGATGGCAACCTTTGCCGCGCAGAATATGGGGGCTGGGCAGTATGAACGGATTATCAAAGGAGTGCGTCAGACATTGATTTTGTCGGGAACATTTGCCATTGTAGTGGGGGCCGGTGAAATTGTTTTTGGGCGTTGGTTAGTCGGTTTATTCATTAATGGCCACGATGAACAGGTTTTACATTTATCACAAACTTACTTTAATGTGATTGCCAGCAGTTATGTGTTATTATCCGTGCTGTTTATTATTCGAAATACTTTGCAGGGTGTTGGACAACAAGCAATGCCGACATTTGCAGGGATCGCTGAATTGGTGATGCGGACAGCGACAGCCTTCTTTTTAGTGGGTCCATTGGGCTATGCAGGAGCCGTTTCTGCTGAACCGTTGGCTTGGTTAGGCTCATGTTTAGTCCTAATTCCTTCATATATGCGTGCTATTCGGCAGTTACACAACTTGCAATACATGCATGATCAAAACGAAGCTGCGAAACAAACTGAACGGGTGCAAACATCAGCGATACCTGAACACGATAGTTGAAATATTAAGCTATCTTTGGTACGATACACACTCGTATGTACGATAATAACCGCAGCTACTGTGAAGAACGGCTAAGCGGGCTAGGGGTGAAATGAATGGCTGAATTACATGTTGGTGATGTTGTTACGGCGAAGAAATTTGGACCGTTTGAACACGACTTTGGTGGTGAGCTGGAGAAAGTTTACGAAAATTCAGCATTGGTCCTAATCGATGATTACAACGATGGGGATAGCATGACGGTCAGCGAAATGAATCGACGAGCTGTTGTGAAAAAAGATGCGATTAAGGTGATCAAAGCTGCGCCGGTTCCTGAACCTGCCGAAGATGATGACGATCCTGATCAGGATAACGCCTAATCATTTATTAAAGATGTTTCGATTGCTTCATTGCGGTTAATTACTGGCAATGAAGCTTTTTTATCGCCTTTTATTAAAATTAAAATGAGAATCTAGTTGACACAAATCTCATTGTATTATAATATCAGCACAACACAAACATTGTTGCTAACCTGGTTAAACAGAGTCGCTAAGTCGTTGCGTTCAGCGAGTGTCGTCAGATGAAAGGACATCGTGACCGCTTAGTTAAAGGTTTAATGAGTGCGTGGCTTTTACGAGAGTCACCGGGCGCCATCCGCTATCTTGGCACCAGCTACGTTTAGAGGCGTGGTTGGGAGGAATGACTCGTCATTCAAACTAAGGTGGTACCACGTCCAAAAACGTCCTTGGAATCTAATTTGATTCTGAGGACGTTTTCTTTTTATCAACCATTAGGAAAGGGGTCTTTTTATGGCCAAAACAACGCAGACACAACTGAAACGTACCCTAACCAGCCGCCACATCACAATGCTGGCATTGGGTGGTGCAATTGGGGCAGGGCTGTTCAAAGGAAGTGCCAGCGCTGTACATACGGCCGGGCCGTCCGTTATCTTGTCCTATCTGTTAGGTGGCCTGATCTTACTTTTTATCATGCAAGGCATGGCTGAAATGGCGGCAAATAACCCAGGAGCAACCGGATTTTCGGGACTATTAGCCCCAATCCTCGGGCCCTTTGCAGCCTATTTAATTGATTGGGCTTACTTTACCATGTGGTTCTTAGACATTACGGCCGAAGCGATTGCGGCAGCCAGTTTTATCCAAATTTGGTGGCCCCAGTTATCGACATGGTTGATTGTCTTAGTGGTTGCTGTGATAATTTCGGGGGTTAATTTACTATCCGTGCGCTGGTTCGCTGAAACGGAATATTGGTTAGCCATTATGAAAATTACTGTTATCGTATTTTTTATTGTCACAGGATTATTCTTGATTGGTCACAATATGATGACAACACAACATGCTTTTGCCAATCTGACCATACATGGTGGCTTCTTTCCTCATGGTAGTTTTGGCTTTTTAAGCGCGATGTTGATTGTGATTTATTCGTTTGCTGGTTCTGAGCTGATTGGGATCACTTTAGGGGAGGTGCAGGACCCACAAAAGGTAATTCCTCGGGCGGTACATGGGATTATGTTTCGCATCATTTCCTTTTACTTGATTCCATTTTTTATCATTGTTACCTTATTTCCGTGGGATCAATTGACCGACAAGGTGAGCCCGTTTGTGGCAGTGTTTAGGTTATTAAACGTCCCATATGCTGGTGATATCGTTAATTTTGTGATTATCTTAGCGCTGATTTCGTCGATTAATTCTGGTATTTATTCTGCTTCACGGTTGCTGTTTGTTCAAAATCAGCGCAATCGGCGGCAAACATCGATAACCAAAGCGTTAGTCCGTCTAAACAAGCATTCTGTACCATATATGTCTGTTCTAGTTTGCTCAGGATCGCTATTTTTTGGGGTAATGCTATCGTTTTTTATTGGTAATGATTTATTTAATGATCTCGTTGGCTCAATCAGTTACACCATTCTCGTGATCTGGATTCTTTTGTGTCTTGGTCATATCCGTAGTCGACAGGTGGCTTTTGATGCGACCACCTACCATGTCAGTTTTTACCCGCTGACCTCCTACTTTGCCTTAATCTCACTGGTATTAGTTTTTTTCGGTATCTTGTTTTCAACGAGTATCATTGTGACTGGGATAACTGCTTTAATCTATGCTGGTTTATGCAGTTACTACTACTTCACACAACGAGCCAGTCGATATTAAAATCAATGATCGATCTGATGGCGTTTGGTTGCTACGATTGTCATCTCATTCGGTAGTTTCAACCAACTGAGTGGCCTTGAATATGGCTGACTAGTTAGCGTTTGAAAAGGATAAAGTGTCGTCATTTATGGGCAAAAATAAAGACGACCACCGAAGTGATCGCCTGGAATGATCCCAAACGGATAAGTTCAGGACTGATTAAGTGTAGCACAGTGAATGACTTAAGGAAAATAAAAGTTGGGACATTAGAGACAAATCAGTCCGTTAAAATAACGTTTGCATTACTTTTCGTGGGTGATGAAATGAGGAAAAGTCCATAATAAAACATTTGAAATTAAACCAATAAAGACAAAAGGCGGCCACCACAAAGTAATGGCAAGTGATAACAAGTTGATTGCTAAGGAAAGCCACTCTAGAGAGGTGCGGGACTTAATTAGATTAGCATGGCGAGAAATGTGTTCTCGAAGTAGACCAAATGAAACATTATAACAGACAATGTTAACTGCGTATAAAGTTGCCGGCACGTGGGCATTAATGTCGGAGCCCACCCAAGCTGTCGTGGCTGGTAAAATTGATGACCAAAATAGCAAGTTAATGTTAAGCCAAAGGGTTATATTTGTAATTGAGGCCACTTTTAAAAATAAATAATGATGGTTGACCCACATCGTCGAAATTAAGATGAATGAGAAGATATAAGCAAAAAATTGAGGCGCTAGGGCAATTAGGGCATTCAAAGAGTGATCAGTGTTTGGTAAATGAAGTTCTAGCACTAAAATGGTTAGGACAATGGCCAAAACACCATCGGTAAAAGTTTCTAAACGATTTTTAGTCAAAAAAACACCTCTGGATAAACACGTTCACAAGTCAATTTGTTAGTTTAATGTTAGTGAGAGAAGCCGGCAACCATGGTTGAAGGTTGAGAGCTAGATTAGTTATCTGTCCCCAGCACTCGTCTTTTAAACAGAAAAGCCAAACAAAAAGCACTTCATTTAAGAAGTGCTTTTTACACAGCATGATTAAATGATACAAAAAAGCGGGTGACGAGAATCGGACTCGCGACACAAGCTTGGGAAGCTTGGATTTTACCACTAAACTACACCCGCAAACTTTCAACTTATATAGTTTAGCATAGCGTCAAAATTATGTCAGCAGCGTTTCGAAAAAAACTGCAATTTTCTCAAATAATGCTTTATCGATTAACCTCGTTACCAATTTCCATAAACCGTTGGAAAATCCGATTCTTAGTAATTTTACCGACAACTTGTGTTTGATCATCCGGATTAACAACGGGTAGTGAGTCGACTTTGTGTGTTAGCAGTAAGTTACCGACATGAATAATTGATGTCTGTGGTGTTACGGTGATAACGTTAGGCATGCGGGTCATGATCATGCTAGCCAGCATAGCATCAGAATCCGCATTATTAAGGCTGGCACGCAGTAAATCCTTTCGCGAAATGAGTCCTTGAAGGTGATGCTTATTGTCCACAACGTACAATGACCCGACATCTTGCAAGAATAGCTTGCTGACAGCTTCTTGGAGTGTTGTATCGGCTTGTATTTCAGTTGCTGGTAAGAGAATATTAGCGATTTGTGTTTCGTATAGATCATGATATTGCAATTTGGCCATTTGTTGACCAGAATACATGTAACCAACTTTAGGTTTAGCGGTGAGTTCTCCAACCGCTGTCAATAGCCGAAGATCGCCGCGAATGGTGGGTACAGCTAAATTTAAACGATCTGCGATGGTTTCTCCGGTGAGTGGGCTGTTTTCTTTTAACATTTGAATAATGGCTTTTTGCCGATTCGTAAAATTCATGCTGTTTTCTCCGATTATTTATTTGTCACTACTGTTATTATAGGCGGTTATTGGTTGTTTCTCAATATGACGTTATATTTAACTTAAAAACGACTTGGTTACCTTTAGATTGAGGTAGCCGAGTCGTTTTAAGCATGAAGTAATTGGTTTAGATGGTTTGTAAGGTTGGCTCAATTGCGCGCAGATGCGCTTGGGCAGCAGCTAAACGCGCGACTGGAACACGATAAGGTGAACAAGAAACGTAGGTTACGCCAAGCTGCTCAAAGAAGTTGATCGAAGCAGGATCACCACCGACTTCGCCGCAAACACCGATTGGTAAGTCAGGTTTCGTTTTGCGTCCACCATCCACAGCTAGTTGCATCAAAGCACCAACACCGTCGACATCAATTGTTTGGAACGGATCTGCCGGTAGAATGCCTTGTTCTAGATAGGCGGGCAAGAAAGAGCCAATATCATCGCGAGAATATCCGAAAGTTAGTTGAGTTAAGTCGTTAGTTCCAAAGCTAAAGAAGTCCGCAGCTTCGGCAACTTGGTCGGCCGTTACACAAGCTCGTGGCATTTCCATCATGGTGCCAACAGTGTAGTCGACGGTCCAATGTTGGTCGGCCAAGGCAGCATCGATTTGGTCAACCACGAGTTGACGAACCCATGCCAATTCAGTTTTCGAATCAGTTAGTGGAATCAT
This sequence comes from Furfurilactobacillus curtus, assembly GCF_045862785.1. Classification (GTDB taxonomy): domain Bacteria; phylum Bacillota; class Bacilli; order Lactobacillales; family Lactobacillaceae; genus Furfurilactobacillus; species Furfurilactobacillus curtus. The sequence continues at coordinate 191,268 of NZ_BQXO01000001.1, forward strand.
GATGTGTGGATTGACGATAAGACCCTCTTGATGCAGACGAATGACGGCATTCATAATGGCTTGGATTTGCATTTGATAAATATCAGGAAATGTCACGGCTAGACGATCTCCACGATGACCCAGCATTGGATTAGCTTCTTTTAAAGATGTGACGCGAGCACGTAATTGTTCGGGATCAATTTCGAGTTGATTAGCAACTTGATGGAGTTCGACCTCATCATGAGGTAAAAATTCATGTAATGGTGGATCGAGAAGCCGAATTGTCACTGATTTTCCGTTGGCCAACTGATATAGTTCATAAAAATCATTCTGTTGCATGTCTAATAATTTTGCGAGCGGATCTTTACGGCCAGCAGCGTCTTCAGCAATAATTAATCGGCGCATTTGGAGTAATCGCTCAGGTTTGAAGAACATATGCTCTGTTCGGGTCAATCCGATCCCATCTGCATCAAAGGCCAAAGCTTTTTTGAAATCAGCTGGTGTATCAGCATTGGTGTAAACCCCAAGTTTGGCAGTGGCTTTGGCCCAAACCAATAATTGTGCTAGATTTTCATCTATGGCGGCCTCGGTCGTTGGAAGTTGATCTAGATATAAGTTTCCCGCGGTCCCATCGACTGAGACCCAATCACCTTCATCGATTGTCAACCCATTGACGTGAGCAACCTTTTGGATCTCGTCAATTTGTAACGCACTAGCACCAACGATGCTAGTGGCGCCCATACCACGAGCAACAACGGCCGCATGTGACGTCATGCCGCCTCGCGCCGTGACAATTGCTTCACTGACTACCATGCCATCAATATCTTCAGGCGAGGTATCTTGACGCATTAAGATTACATGTTGATGGGCATTGTCATGGGCCTCTTTGGCAGCAGCAGCAGTGAAATAGACTTGACCACTGGCAGCTCCAGGTGAGGCGGGAAGTCCAGTAGCGATAATTTCATGATCAAAGAGTGACTGTGCTTCGAAGGATGCGTGGAGCATGCTATTGACTAACTCTGGTTGAATTCGCATGAGCGCCTCATTTTGGCTAATCAGACCTTCTTTGACAAAATCAACGACAATTTTCACCGCGGCAGCCGGGGTTCGTTTCCCGTTGCGAGCTTGAAGCATGAACAGCCGACCATTTTCAATGGTGAATTCGACATCTTGCATATCGCGATAGTGAGTCTCAAGAGTATTGGAAATGTCTTGTAATTGATCGTATAGGTGGGGCAGAGTTTCTGCCAAGGTATTCAATGGTTGCGGAGTTCGAATACCAGAGACGACATCTTCGCCTTGGGCATTAAGGAGATATTCGCCAAACAAAACGTTGGCCCCAGTGGCCGGATTACGCGTGAAAGCGACGCCAGTACCAGAACGGTCACCAATATTTCCGAAAACCATTTCTTGAATATTAACCGCTGTTCCTAGCGTATCAGGAATATTATTTTCTTGACGATAAACTTCCGCCCGATGATTATGCCATGAATCAAAGACAGCGGTGATGGCCGTTAAGATCTGTTCATGTGGGTCCTGAGGGAAACGACCAACTGTCGATTGTTCATAGAGGGCTTTAAATTCAGTTACGATCGTCTTTAAGTCAGCAGCTGTGAGATCTAAATCAGATTGGTAATGTTGCTGTTGTTTGATTTTGGTTAAGATATCATCAAAGGCAGATTCGGCAATACCATAAACAACATTGCCAAACATCGCCAGTAGCCGTCGATAACTATCATAAGCGAACCGCTCATTATTTGTTAAACGGGCTAGCGCAATGACGGTTTGGTCGTTTAAACCGATATTTAAAATCGTATCCATCATTCCTGGCATTGAGATGGGGGCTCCTGAGCGTACAGAAACAAGTAACGGGTTCGTCGTACTGTCGAATTTTTTTTCAGTAAGTTGACTTAAATCAATTAAGGCTTGGTCCAGATCATGCAAGAGACTAGACGTTAGTTGATGATGAGCCTGAAAGTCGTGGCAGGCGGCGGTGGTGATGGTAAAGCCACTAGGAACTGGCAGCCCCAAATTAGTCATCTCGGCCAGGTTAGCACCTTTACCGCCTAATAAATCACGCATTGAACGATTTCCTTCAGCAAACGCATAGATTTGTTTCATCACATATCACCTTTCATCGATAAATATAACATAACATTCATGAGCATCATGGTACATTACGATGACTAATATTGCAAGCGCTTTCTTTAGTGCTTTGATGCATTAAAAATTTTGGACGTTGCAATCAGGTTAATGTGATGCGGTTCTTAGTATAAGTATGTCGTGCTATTCGTCCCTGGGTAAAATTTCGATATGACGGATTTCACTAATGGCGACGCTTTGCTTATGACTTAAATAGACATTATTTTCTTGATAGCCAAGTACAGCTCCCGTGATATCAGCCATGAGTTGACCATCGCTACGGTGGGAGAGGCATTGAATGCTGACATGCTGGTGTTTAGTAAATGCTTGTGCCAAGATTTTCGTAATGGTCATGGTGCTTTGTTGTGGCTTGGCAAGGTGGTGTTCATGCTTAATCGCAGCCTCTTTTTTGAGGGCACTTGTATGATCAGAAAGATAATATCCTTGCCATTTAAGCATGCCACGATCGACATAATCATGATCAAAGAAAGCTTGAACAACTTTAGGATCATATTTATAAGGTTCGTTCTTCATCGGCATCTTTCTTTCGTTGAATAATTCGCTGGGAACGTGGCCAGCGCTGACCAGTAAAACCTTTAAAATGTTGCGTAAGTTGCGTATGTTGTTGAACACCATTGATGATGGTTTCTAGGTAGCCTAAATCATGCCGTTCGATTGTATGCAATGGTGTAGATCGGGTACGATGCGCTTTTTGGCGTGATTCAAAAAAGAAATTGTAAGTTTGATCATAAGCATCATCGACGATAAGCAACCAGTAGCGAACCCGTGGTGCACGGACAAATAGGGCGTCAATACGGTTACAGATAAGGTTGAGATCATTAGTCATAAGCATTCCCTCCATTATGGCCACCTACCAGTGTCGTACGATTAATCGCTGTTCCACCAGGTAACGTGCTGCGGGCAAAGATTGCGGACCGAAATCCAAAACGTTCACGCAGATAATCTACCATGGCTTCAAACTGTTCATTTTTTTGTTGACGCTGAGGATCGACAAACAAATCAAGCTGTTGGCCAGTGTTTGGACGTAAGCTGCTGGTATAAACCGCAACATTACGAATCGTTTGTCCTGCCCAGTGATTGTGAAATGCGGTTAATAACGCCGCGACCAATGACTGATTATGGTCGGTTGGTTCAATCCGAATCGCTTGGTGAAAACCGTCACGTCCATCCGTTTTACTAGCTGCATAAGAAAAACCGACGCTAAGGGTGATGCAACCAGCGAGCTGGTGATGGTGGCGTAACCGTGCCCCTACTTGTTCACCGATTTCTTTAATGACGGTTTCGATTTCATACTGATTATTATAGTCACGTGGGAGAACCTGGGAGTTGCCGATACTGGCTTCATGGACAGGGACAAGTTGCCGTAATTGTGATCGATCGATTCCCCAAGACAAGGCAAACAATTGTGTTCCGATCATCCCTAGTTCAGCCTTTAAGGCATAAGGATTGTAATGAGCAAGCTCGACCATGGAATGAATGTCCATTCGCTTAAGGTGTTGTGCAGTGCGCCTGCCAATGCTCCAAACAGCGTCAAGTTTAGTGATCGGCCAAATTTTTTCAGGAACTGTCTGATATCGAATTTCACCAATTAGATCAGGCGCGTGTTTGGCATACAGGTCTAGGGCTAATTTGGCTTGAATCGGGTTTTCACCGATCCCAACAGTCACATAAAGTCCCAGTTCGCGCCGAATAGTATCTTGGATCATATGAGCGACCGCCAAGGGTTGGTCACCAAATAAACGCCAAGAGTGGGTTAAATCTAAAATTGATTCATCAATGGAATAGGGCCACAAATCCTCATCAGCTACAAAGCGTCGATAAATATTATTGATTTGTAAATTACGTTTGATGTATAAATTCATTCGCGGGGGAACGACGAGAATGTCTTCATCTTGCGGTAAATCCCGTTGGCGAGAAACATTGGCCTTTAGCCCATAGCGGCGTTTAGCTTCCGGAGAAGTTGCCAAAATCAACCCGCCATTTGTGTTAGCCTGCTCACTCATAACCACTAAGCACGTGATCAAAGGGTCTAAATCACGCATAGAAGCTTCAACACTGGCATAAAAGGATTTGTTGTCAATCAAAAAGAAGACGCCGTGGGGCTCGTTTTGATCATCGTAATCATACGTTTCGTACATTAAGATCACCTCACTTCGACATAAGTATGTCTTGATGATACAAACGTATGTTCCCCTTTGTCAAGGGGGGACTGTCTTAAAAATATAAACAGCAAAAAAATCCGCTTCGTCAATGAGTATGACAAAGCGGTGAAATGCTTGGGATGGTGATTTAATTGTTGGATTGTTCAACGGCGGCATCGTATTGCTGTTGTAATAGCGTGATTGCAGCAGGTTCACTACGCGGAGCAGTGTAAGGCTTCATGGCTAAACGACGAACCATTGGATCATTGTCACCATAGTGAACGTCAAATAGTTCATGGATACTATCAGTTTGCCCGTAATCATTACGGTCCGCATAATTAAATGAGGCACCATTGATGATGGCGTTTCGCTCCTCAATCGTTAAGTTACGAACATAATTGGGAACGTCAGTGACGGTCGCTAATTGTGCCAATGGAATAACCAAAAAAGTTGGGATGGGAACTGGCGTAATGATGAATTCACTGTGAAAGTTGACTAAACGTTTAAAGTTAGCGGTAGGCAACGCCGGTAAAACACCGCGGGCTAACATTTCAGGCACCTTATTGTGTAGTCGTGATGAACTTGCTTGACTACTAGCTTGACCGTGTCGTCGCGCATCTCGATCAAAATTAATCAGTGCCTCTAAGTCAGTTTGACCAGTTTGTTGAAAATTTTGTCGAATATAGGCCACATTATGCGCATCGATGTAATAACGCAGTTGATGTACGATTCGCGTATTTGAATCATCTAGTGCTAATCCATTAGGAAACGCCGTACGAACCGTTTGCGCTAATTGATCCCAAAAAGCGTCGTTGGGTGCCAACTGTTCAGCAAAGTCACGATCCAAGATTAAATCGCCTGTGGTTTGGCTTAAGTGAGCCCCAAGCGTGGTCAAGACGTGCCCTAATTTATCAGCAGCGGAAAGGGTACTAGCCGCGAATAGTTGCGAGAACAAGGGGCTGCCAGTCTGAACGCTAGCAGCACGCCACGTGTCAAATTGAGTTGTGAGATTGGTATCGTTAACTTGATGCGCAATCTGTTTGGCTAGCGCGGCAATAGCTGCTTCATCCCAATGATCATGATCGGCTAAAGTTACCAATAAGTCGTACGTACCATCCACATAGTTTGGCATGTTTGAACTAGACAAACTAACCGGGGGTTGAATAAAAGAAATTAATGTTTGACGTTGAACCATGGCACAAGCCTCCTGATGTATTAGAACAAGCCTACCATAAAAGTAGTGCACTAGGTGGATTTCAGGCGCTTCATTATTTTTTGAACAAACCACATCCGATTTTTCATAATTAGAAATGAAATTAAAAAGTAGTTTTGTTCATCAGTGTTCCTGCACTGTTTGTGGATGCGCCTTTTCGTAACGATATTCAAAATAGAAATATAAAGTAATGTATAAATAACATAGTGCTGGCACGACAAATGAAAATTGCATGGATCCCGACAGATCAGAAACGATACCTTGAATAGCTGGAACAATTGCGCCACCGATCAGCGCCATTACGATTACGGCACCGGCTGTTTCTGTATGTTGCTTTTCGTGAACTTGATCTAACGTGTGGGTATAGATTGTCGGCCATTCAGGACCAAAGAAAAAGCTGGTCATGATGGCAGCGTAGACTGCAATCATATTTGGAACCGTGAAAGTAACAATTAAGGATAAAACCCCGAGCAACGAATAGGTGACTAAGGTTCCGGTAATTGAATACTTACTCATAAAGTAGTTGGCGATTAGTTTTCCCATGAACCAAGCAATATACGAGTAAATCATGAAGGTTGAGGCCGCGCTATCAGTGATCTTGGGGTTAATGTTCAACGCTAACCGAATCGTGAAAGACCAAACCGTGGTCTGCAGACCAGCATAAATAAATTGGGTGAAGACCCCTTTTTTAAAGCCGCTATTATGCCAAAGATAGCGCAAGGTTTCACTAAGGGTTGGTTGTTTCTCTTCAACCATGGTGTTATCAGCGTTAACTTGAGTGGCTTTTGCTTGTGGCATTGGAACCAGAGCGAAAGCAATTAACATGACTAAAAGCACGATCAGAATGTATTTATATGGGCGCAGCGTTAGTTGCAGCATTTGTTCGCCGTATGCGATTCGTGCAGCACCGTGCATATGAGCCATTTTTGCACTTAGATTACCAACGGCCCCAAAGATTAGAAACTTGCCAAGCAAAATGCCCGTAATATCACCGAGTGGCACCAAAGTTTGTGAGATGTTGAGGCGCAGGGTAGAGAACTTTTTCGGTCCTAACATTGAACTATAGGTGTCACTGGCCGTTTCTAAAAAGCTAAGGCCGATTGCAATCGCAAAAATAGCGACCAAAAACATGCTATAAGTTGCCACACGCGAAGCAGGGAAAAAGAGTGAACAGCCAATAATATAAAAGATAAGTCCGGTCATAATTGCAAATTTATAGCTAGCTTTTTTGATGACCAACGAAGCTGGTATGGCGATCAAAAAATAACCGCCATAAAAAGCACTTTGAACAAAGGCAGTGGCTGCGTCATTAAGCATGAAAACAGTCTTGAATTGGGTAATTAAGATATCGTTTAGGCTAGCGGCTGCACCCCAAAGTGGGAAAATTAGGGAGACCATTAAGTATTGAAAAATTGGTGTTTTGCTTAGATAACCATCGGAAAGTTGTTCCCAACCATGGTTTTTTTTGTTTTTTACTTGAGTTGCCTGCATGGTAATGCTCCTTAATTGATTTTAAAATTTGAGTAAAAGGTTTTACGGGGAAACCAGGCCTAAAAGGTAACTCCAGATTCTAAGATAATATTCGAGTAGGCCGACATTTCACCTGTTCGAACAAAGGCGTGCGTTTGCGCTAAGTCGCGTTTGAGTTCTACGTGTGGTAAAAATACAATCTCAATATCGGGTAATAATGCTTTAATTGCCGTCAGTTGCTTAGGATTAACTGTTTTTATTTCTTCGGCTAAATAAATCTTTTGCACGGCTAATTCGCTGAGAACATTCTCTAACACATCGATGAATCGTGGCAGATCTTTTGTCACCGCTAAATCGATCTTTTTTGTTCCCAGTGGTACAGGCATTCCAGCGTCACCAATGCTTAGCCAATCCATGTGGCCCATTCCAGCAATTACGGTTGATAATTCTGAATTAATGACGGTTGTTTTTTTCAAAATAAGGACTTCCTTTCGATTTGTCAGAGGGTTATAAATTAGACTAATTTGTAAAACGTTTTACTTAGCTCACTAACCAGCATTTGTTTTTGAAAACGCTATTAAAATTAGCATGTCATGTAACCGATTGCAATACTTTTTTCGTATATTTGTTAACGCGCTTGACTAGGAAGATTGTTTAAGAAGATAAACTTTGCGCTTGACATTTACTACCGTCGCTATAAAATAGTAAGTAAATCAAAGGAGGGTGCATTGATGACACCAATGGAAAACATGAGTAACGCAGAGTTAGATGATGTAATTAAGCGTGATGGTAAAGTGATGCTTTACTTTTCTGCAACTTGGTGCCCTGACTGTGCCTTTATTAAGCCAGTGATGCCCGATATTGAATCAAAGTACCGTCAATATCAATGGGTTCACGTTGACCGTGATGCCAACCTTGACTTTGCACAGGAACTTGGTGTCATGGGAATTCCGAGTTTTGTTGCTTTTGAAAATGGTCAAGAAATTGGTCGTTTTGCTAATGCCGATCGGAAAACACGACAAGAGGTTGAACAATTTATTGACTCCGTTGAAAGTCAACCTGCCTAAGTTAGAATTCGTTAATTCCAGCGTGATCACTTATTAAGTGATCACGCTTTTTTAGTGAGCGTTGGATGAAAGCTGATTGAAAAATGACAAAAGTGTTAAACTGGAAAGATGCTTAAGGAGGGTCTCATGTTTTTAACGATGAATGATGGTGTTAAATTAGCCTACACTGATCAAGGAACCGGTCAACCGATTGTGATTTTGACTGGCTTTGGTGGCGCTAAGGAAATTTGGCATGCACAGATTCCTGCGTTATTGGCCGCTGGGTATCGGGTTGTCAATGTCGATGCGCGTAATCAGGGACAATCACAGCATACTGTTAAAGGCCGCCGGATTAGTCGGCATGGGATGGACCTAGCGGAAGTGATCCAGCAATTAGAGCTTAAGCAAGTTGTTTTACTAGGCAATTCAATGGGCGCCGCCACAATCTTTGCCTATTTATCCTTATTTGGCGATGCAAATGTTGCTGCCGTGATTGATATTGATCAGAGTCCCAAGATGATTAACACACCAGATTGGCCATATGGTTTCAAGCAGGCAACATGGACCGATTATCCGGATTATTTCCGGATGCCTTTAGGGCCATCAACCTTCAAACATATTGATGACGAAACATTTGCATTAGTGCAGGAGGCTGCTCAAAGGGCGCCCTTTGATGCAAAACTAAATGAACCATTTTTGTTTGATCATGCTGCGGCAGACTGGCGGGATGTTGTTGCTCAGCTGAGCAAACCATTGCTGATATTGGCCGGTGCTCAGTCACCATACTTTAACCCGGATTTTGCGCCTGTAACTGCAGCAATGGCAGTTAAGGGTGAGGCTAGAATGATTCAACAGGCCGGCCACATTGTGATGGCCGAACAAAGTCAGGCGACTACTGAAGCAATCCTGTCATTTTTAAAACGTGTTTAACATCTTTGAAGAAGCGACAAAATAAACCTAGGTGATTGCCCGAATAACTTTGTTGGCAATCACCTAGGTTTATTCAGCATGTTTAATAATGCAGGAAAGCTAATCTTCCCAATGGTCAACCAATGTAAAGGTCACATTATTGCTACCGGAGACTAATTTTGAAACAGGACAGCGTGATTCAGCCAATTCAAACCAGGCTTGAGCGGTCTGTCGATCAACCTCATCGGTAGGAATATAGACGGTGACATCGACGAAAAATTGAAACCCATGGGTGTCGTGTGCTTGATCAACATCTGCTTTTACTTTAGTGCGATGTTCATAACCATCACGTTTTTCAATTGCTTCAAGTGTCGCATTAAAACATGTTGTTAGTGCAAGGCCGAGTAACTGTTCCGGATTAGTTCCTAAATGGTCGTTACTAGTGGTATTAATTTTCACGTCAATTTCATCCGCGCCCACGGCATAAGCATGGCCGATCAGACCATCTTCATTGATGAGCGTTGTGTGATAGGTTGTTCGTGGACGTTGAGATTTATCCATAATGATTTGATCCTCCCAGTGTTTTTACCAAAGTTAATTAGCTCTAGTTTAGCGAGTTGAAAGCGATTACGCAATTAATTTGAACGTCTGTGGCTGGATTAATCACGATAAAAAAGCGTAAATAGATATTTTTAAAAATGCAAAAACAGGTGACTTAATTTGCATTATTTAAAAATAACGGTATAGTTACACTGTAAAATTAAATCGGAGGCTTATAGATGGCAGATCAGTTAGATGAAGTTTTGAAGTTACACGCGCGTCATAATGGTGTGTTAGGAATCGAGTCAGAAATGGCTGTCAATAATCGCAGTGATTTAGGAAAAGCGTACACGCCCGGGGTGGCAGCCATTTCCAAACTGCTTGCAAAGGATCCGAGTTTACGTGATCGTTATACGCTCAGCGGTAAATTAGTCGCTGTTGTTTCAGACGGCTCGGCGGTCTTAGGCTTAGGCAATATTGGTCCGGCCGGCTCTTTACCCGTGATTGAAGGTAAATCGTTACTATATAAAGATTTAGCTGGTGTGAACGCTTTACCATTGTCGGTTGCGCAGGTATCAACGGATGAATTCGTGGCGACAGTTAAGAACATTGCTGGTAGTTTTGCTGGAATTCACCTTGAAGATATCGCCGCGCCGCGCTGTTTCGAAATTGAAGCGCGTTTAAGTCAGGAATTAGATATTCCTGTCTATCATGATGACCAAGAGGGTACTGCAGTGGTGGTTATGGCTGGCTTGTTGAATGCAGCCCGGGTGGTTGGCAAGGACTTCCATAACTTACGAGTTTTAATTAATGGTGCTGGCGCATCTGGGATTGCAACTGCTCGTTTGTTAGCCGCTGCGGGAATTAAACAGATCACCTTAGTCGACATCAATGGGGTTATTACGCCGGATGATCAGCGAGCTAATGCCTATCAACGTCAATTAGCTGCTCAATTAGGGTCTCATGTGAACGGTTCCACCTTGTCGCAGGCGATTATTGGCCAAGATGTTTTCATCGGCTTATCAGATGCCAATGTCCTCAGTGCAGAAGCGGTCCAAACGATGGCAGATCAGCCAATTATTTTCGGCTTGGCTAATCCCATACCAGAAATTGACCCTGACGTTGCTCAAAAGGCAGGCGCGGCAGTAATTGCGACTGGTTCTAGTCAATATCCTAATCAAGTCAATAACATCTTGGTCTTTCCGGGCTTATATAAAGGTCTTTTAAGTAGTGGGCTAAAAAAGGTGAGTCTAGAACTAGAGACCAACGTTGCCAATGCGTTAGCTAATATGGTTCAGGAGCCAAAATCAGAGCATATCGTACCCGGCGTATTTGATGAAGGCGTGGTAAAAACGGTCGCTGAAGCGGTGGTGGATTTTGCAAAGGCTAACGCGTAAGCTTAAGTTAAACTTGTGAGTTTTTCAGCCACCTTTTCTATAATTGCGGCTGTTTGCTATTAGCAAGTGATTCAAAGAAACGCGAGGACATCATTGTTGCGTATAATAGCTAATTATGATGAAAGTTGAGGCGGAGGAACAATGACCCAATCCATTTTTGCAACTGGTATCTCCCAATCGATTGCTGATGTGCTGGCCAACAAAGATCAGCGCGTTCAAAGCCAACGGCAATTGGCAAAGCGATATTCAGACCAGACGATTGTGACGCTCAAACTGAATATTCCTGGGCCAATCAAAAACAATGATGCGCTTACCCAAATTTTTGAAAAGGGGAAAAACATTTGGCAAGTAAGGCTTAATCAGGAACAGTTCGTGGTGACTGAAGTGCAACAATGGAACAAAGAAACTGGGTGTGAAAGTTTAATGGTCATTGATGGATCAGCACAAAGGTTGAAGCAATTTGCGGTGCGATTCGAAGATGAGACACCTTTGGGACGGTTATTTGATGTAGATGTATTGGTCAACGATGGTCAACGTTTGCAGGCATTGTCGCGGACACAACTGAATTTGCCGGTGCGTCAGTGTTTTATCTGTGGACGATCAGCAAAAGCTTGCGCTCGATCTCGACGACACAGTATTGAGGAATTACAGGGCTACATTAATAATGTCTATCACAAAACATTCGGGAAAACTTTATGACTGCTGAACTAAATGAGCGACAACAGCAAATTGAAAGATTAGGTCAGTTGGCCGTACAGGCGCTCATGATGGAAGTAACGGTCAATCCTAAACCCGGATTAGTCGATCCCGTTAATCAGGGACCACATCCAGACATGGATGTGTTCACGTTTATTACGAGTGCTATGAGCCTTCAATCGTATTTCAATCAAGCGGCTCGATTGGGTAGTCAGGCTGGTTTACAAGCCGGGCCCACCTTATTTGGACAGCTACGAGCCATTGGAAAAAAAGCTGAGACGAGCATGTTTACTGCAACGCACGGGGTTAATACACATAAAGGTGCGATTTTTTCATTAGGAATCATTGTGACGGCCGCTGGGGCAACAATTGATGTAGATAGCAATCTTCGATCAAATCAGATTTTTGATATAGCCAAGCAAATGTTAACTGGCGTATTGAAAAGTGATTTCACTAACTTATCCCACCGCGATCCGGAGTCGTTGACAGCCGGTGAACGTCAATTCTTAAAATATGGCAAAACTGGTATTCGTGGCGAAGCGACTGCAGGGTTTCCAACTGTTCGTGAATTGGCGCTGCCGTTTTTGCGACAAACAACTGGAACAACGATGGATCGGCTACTGGACACGTTAATTAAAATCGCTGGCGAAACAAGTGATTCAAATTTAATCAAACGTGCAGGAACACCAGCGATTACTCAGTGGATGAAGGAACAGAGCCGGCAATACTTTGCTCGTGGCGGCAGCAAAACAACCGCGGGACAAGCTTTTTTACATGACTTGAATCAAGTCTTCCTTGAGCGAGGGTTAAGCCTTGGTGGTTCGGCGGACTTACTCATCTTGACAATTTATTTTGGCTTGTTGGAAGACTTGTTTTAGATCGGTTGAACGAGTGAGTTTACAGGCGCATTAGTCGAAATGGACGCGCAGGGCCTCCGTTGAGCAGTGACTTTTTTAAACGAAGTTACTGCTCGACTGAGGCCCTGTTTTTTTAGTTTTTAAGTGGATCTCAATGACAAATTTTGACAGCCTAAACTTAAATCTAAAACCTAAAGTGGCGAAATAAGCGACCATTTAACCGCGTAAACTAACATTAATTTGGCGAACAACAAAACGCAAATATAACCAATACCCAATCCAAGAAACCAAGTACCAAAGTGCAAAACCGCCAAAAGTAAGGCAGATACTGAGACTGGATAAAGGAAACCACTGATAGAAGGTGGCACAAGTTAAGTAGACAAGACTGGACAAGCCAATTATTAGGCCATATTTTAAAATTGGGACTAACTTGAGTGAATTGAGCAAGTTAACAAGACCTAACAACAGACATAAGCCCCAAATTTGAAGTACAAGATGGCCGAGATGATGCGGATCATTGATTAACAAATTAACGGCCAGTAACGAATTTCCAATAAAAAAAAGAGATCAAAAAACTAGTCAGTAGCTGTTGCCGCAAATTAATCATGGGAAACACCTCCTGTTAAAGATCGCGAACGGTTGTAAACGGCCTTGCGAAGTGAAGGCACATATCGACGGAAAATGGCAATGGACAAGTGATGATCTAGCTGTGCCATCATCGTCCCAGAAAATGAAGCATCGAGTCGATTAAGGTACCGTAGATTAATCGCCACGGACTGGGAGACCATAAAGAGAAGCCCATCCGGTAATGCATTTAGGATTGACGTTAACGAACCAAATGTATGATAAGTTTGCGTCCTCGTCGCGATCGTGAGTTCCTTATGAGCGATTTCGATGGCAACAATCGTTCTAGGTTCCACCAGGATTTGCTGACCGTGTTGACGAATTAGCAGCCGATCGTCATCATCGTTGAAATTTTCGAGATACGTGATTAAGCGGCCAACCAAGGGTGTTTTTTGCTGAGCAAAGATGGTGACCGAAATTAATGATTGATTCCGCAGTGCAAAGTTGATTTCCAAAAGACCTCGCCTCCCTTTTGTGATTTTAGATTATCACGCCGATCCGTTAATGGAAGTCATATTGCCGATCTGGTACTTTTGCCTGCGTATGTGGTTATAAATAACCGTTTTGAATGCGGTTTCATCACAAAAAGGGTACACTAGGGGCAACTAGAAAGGGAGGCTGAATCACTATGTCAAATCGTTTGGACGGTAAAGTTGCCATTGTAACAGGAGCAGCTGCTGGAATTGGTCGTGCGATCGCGGAAGGATTCGTCCGTGAAGGCGCCAAAGTCGTTGTAACTGCAGATCACAACGTGACCGGTGGACAGGCTGTTGCTGAAAGTTTGGGTGATGCGGGTTTATTTGTTCAGCAAAATGTCGCATCTGAAACAGATTGGGATAAAGTAATTGCTGAAACTGAAGCGGCATTTGGACCGCTAGATGTTCTAGTCAATAACGCCGGTATTGGTGGAACAAATGGACCAGTGGAGAGTTTGAGTTTAGCCGACTGGCAAAAAGTGATTGACGTTAATTTAACTGGAAACTTCCTAGGGGTCAAAGCCGGTATTAACGCCATGAAAAAGAATGGTGGCAAAGGATCTATCATCAATGTGTCTTCTGTGGCTGGCTTGCGTGGCTTACCGATGGCGGCGCCGTATTCGGCAAGTAAAGGTGGGTCGCGACTGTTGACCAAAGCTGCTGCATTGTCTGTGGCTCAAGAAGGCTTACAAATTCGAATTAATTCAGTTCATCCAGGTTGGGTCGACACCGCTATTATCCCAGAAGCGATGCGTGAGGCCGTGGTCCAAACAATTCCAGTAGGACATATGGGTCAACCAGAAGATATTGCCAATATGGCAATTTTTCTAGCATCGGATGAATCTGTGTATGCGACTGGGGCAGAATTTGTCATGGACGGCGGGCAGAACGCATAGTTAATTTCCTGGTTTAAAAACACTAAAAAGCGACAACTTTCTGTTTAAATGACGGTTAAGTTGCCGCTTTTTGTGTAGACACAAAGGCAAATTGTTATACACAAATTGTCAATGAAGCCCGTAAAACTACTTGCTGTCAACAAAGGCGGATGGTCAATCTGTAATAAAATACAATAAAGCTGCATTCTTCAAGTTATTGTATACAGCATCTTGTTAAAAATTTGTGAGGCCATTATTTTTTTATTTATCATGACCAGTATTTTGATCGACAGCGCAATTTGGCGCTATTTGATCGCAATAGGTGAGAAATCGGATCTATTTACGATGGCACAAATGGAAACAGGATTATCATCAATTAATGCAATGTACAATAAGTGATTAAGTAGTGAATTTGATACAACTTTGTCGAGAAAATTGTATTGCTTGTTGGGTATAACAAAAAGCTGAAGGCAGCGCTTTCTATTTTTTGCTTGGCTTGTTATAATTTTCGGTAAAGCATTAAGAATATCTAAAGATGTCACAATGGGAGGGGTAATTTTGGCTAAACGACAAAATCGAGCGATCGCGACATTTGGTGCGGTAACAGCAATTCTTGCCGCTACTGGACCAAGCGTGTTGGCGGCGCAAGTTAGACAGCGACCGGTGCCTATTCATCAGGATAAGCATTATCACGTTTCTTTAAAGTCGGTTAAAGCGTTGGATGAACTTCGCTCAAAGGCCGGGCAGGCTAAGGCACCAGCAACGCATCAAGAAAAAATGGCCCCAAAACTTAAGCAGTCAACGGCTACCCCAATCGATCCTAGTTTGCCGCGTTATGTCGTGGAATCGGGTGATACTTTATGGGCAATGGCTAATCAACTGGGGGTCACGACGCAGACATTGATGGACATTAATCATCTGAAAAATTCGGTCATTCATGTTGGTCAAATCATTGCCGTCACGGCACCATTGAATCAAAGCGAAGTTCAGTCAGCTGCAGTCGACGCAGCACCAGCCCAGACTAGTGAAAATGTAATGGTAAGTGGCGATTCAACTGCCACGTCAAACCAACCAAGTGCCGCAAGCGCCCCAACTAGTGCGGCATCTAGCGCTGAAGTTACAGTCCAATCGACGGCGGTTAGTCGCCAAGGACAGGCAACAACTGTTCAGCCATTAGTCGCCAGTAATCCGAAAATTCACTTAATTTCTACTCCTGACGCTGACCAAAACTCAGTTGATCATACAGTAGTCAGTTCAATTAGTCTTGACCCACAAAGTCACCTAACTTCAGTTAAGACACAAGCGGTTAACGCGGCCGTTAGCTATGTGGATCAACAGATTCCATATCAACAAGGAGGCGCCACCAACGCTGGAATGGACGGTTCCGGCGTGGTCCAGCAGGCTTACGCTCAAATTGGTGTTTCGTTACCGCATAATACGGTTGCTCAGGAAGCTTATTTTACGCAAGAACCAGTTGATCAAGCACAACCAGGGGATGTGTTATTCTGGGGAGCACCCGGAATGACCACGCAAAATGCGCTTTATATCGGTAGAGGTCAGTATGTGACAGCCATTGAACCGGGGCAAAATGTTTCTGTTTATACATTGGATGGGCAAAGTATGATGCCTAGTTTTAGTGGCACATTGTCACAAACCGACGCTGTTGTTTAGCCCATTGCAGGTTGCAGATATATGACAATTCGAATACAAATCAAACTTGTGGCTTCACTACTGGCGTTACTCATCAATTTCACAATGTTCCTTAACAGATACATCATGCGACATATTCCTATGTTGTATATAGCATAAAGTGGATTGTGTTTAATTAGATTGTACTGCTAGAATCGGCTTAAATTACTGGTCGAAATTTAAGGGCAAAAGTGTTCACAGGGCGCGGGAAAGGTGTTATAGTTGCTCGTGAATTTGAAGAAGCTTTTATTGCTTCCCTCATAATCTGGGTCATCGACCTATAGGATGAAATGGAGTGTTAAAGGTGAGTAACAAGTTAGAGATTCTTGAAGAGTATCGTGAAGCAACTGATGAATTAGCGAAACTTCAAGGCCACTCGGCCAAGACCGAACCGGTTGCGTATGAGGACCAGATTGATTTACTTCGTGGTAAGTGTGATCAGCTGGATGCGATTCTTGAGGCAATGGATGCAGCCGAAGATTAAACTGGTTCTTGGTTAGTCAATGTTAAAAATAAACGTGAAGCGCCCTTCTCCGACAATACGGAGAAGGGCGCTTCACGTTTATAAGGATGAGACTTTTGATAAATTGAGTTGCAATTTTAGAAATGGTTAGACGCTGCTGCCTTTGCCAGCAGTTGGTCAATTAACGACCGTCCTTGTAACTGGCTCAACCATTGTTCAGGGAAACTAGCGAGATCTATTTGCAAGGCCATTAAGCCGGCTGCGATACTGGTAATGGTGTCACTATCTCCACCTAAGTTGACTCCTGCCACCACTAATTGAGCTAAATTCAATGGTTGTATGAGGAGCCAACAAGCCGTGATTAAGGTCGATACGACATAGCCACTCGTATTGAGTGTTTCTGTTGAATGGTTGGCAAAATCAGGTGTGGTTAGATCAGTGAAAAACGGCAGTTGATCGTTAAGACGTGGCCTCTCGTGAATAAAATGCGCCACATTGGCGACGGCCTGATTGACGGTCGCAACTGTTCTTGGTTGGTCCGCTAATAACTGAGTGGCTAATGAAACGTAAATTAAGCAAGCCACCGTTGAGCGAGGGTGACGATGAGTCAACTGCGCTAAGTTGATCACTAGGTCAACCAGTTCAGGATGGTCAAAGGGGTGCCCTTGCCCCTGGCGAATCACATAGAGTGCAACCGGGAGCATTCGCATTAAGGCGCCATTACCATTATTACGTTCATGGGAGCTACCTGAATGAAACAGATCATCAGTTACTTGATATTGTGTCAAGGCGTCCTGCGTGCCAGCACCGACATCGAAAGCAACACCAGTGGTCGTGAACCTACCGTTATTTAGCCAAGCTGCAAAGTTTTGCATCGTGTCTTCGAGTTGCTCAGTCGCTAAGGTCATTGGCTGACTTAAGGCCGCTAAGGTCGCTAGGGTCAGGCTAGTATCATCGGACCAAGTGCCGGCGATTGTCCCTAAATCGCCGGGCATCATGGTTTGGATCAATGGATCTGATGAGTTGAGACGGTTACCTTGAAATTGCGTGACCTGACCTAGTGCGTCGGCGATGGCGGTTGCATAGATACTATCATGCAGATAATTTTGATTTTGCATCTTTAAATACCTCGATTCAAAGTTTAAGCCGAAGTTTTTATGCTAATCGGCGGGAACAAACCAGAATGGATAGCTATCGATGGATAGATAAATGTCATAAAAACGGTTGCCCATTTCTTCACCATCAACTTGCCCATTTTCTAACGATGAGACAGTTAAATGTAATTGGTGAGCTTGATACGTATGGACTGTTTTAAAACCAAGGTGACGCCCTATGGTCATCATCATAAATAGGCCAACAAATTTTAAAAACGACATTTTTTCAACTACAATCAGTGACAACTGGCCGTCTGTGACGCGGGCTTGCGGAAGGATAGCGACACCTCCGCCAAAGTAAGGGTGGTTGCTTGTCGTTAATAAGAATGCGTTCCTAAAAATATCGCGTTGCTGGTTGATGTGAATGGTGACGGGAAAGGCATCTTGCTGACGGACGACTTTTAGAAGCTGAAACAAATAAACAAAGCTACCTAAGCCAATCCGATTAAGTAAACTTTTATTAGAACTATGATTGGCGGCACTGACGACGGCAGCGTCAAAGCCAATACCAACATTGTTCACGAAGTAGCGATGCTCTTGCTTGATGGTTTCCACATAGTGACCAATATCTAACTGGTATGGCTCAGTGGCTTGCAACACTTGGTTCAGTGCCGTTAATGGATCAAGTGATAGCTTAGCCCCTCGAGCAAAATCATTGCCAGAGCCAGCCGGGATATAGGCAAGCGGCAACTGAATGGTATCCTTGTGTGTTTGAAGCCCATTTAAAACTTGGTTGAGCGTGCCATCACCACCAACCACAAGAACAATTCGGGACTGATGGTCCATTGACTGTTGGTGTTTGGCGTACTGCTCAGCGATTAGTGTGGCATGACCAGGATATTTACTTTCAACCATTTGGTAATGAATATGTAATTCCGCTAAGCGAGACTGAATTGCTTGCCAAATTTGGGTAGCGTGTCCGCGACCAGCATGCCGGTTTAAAATAATAAAAAAATGGCGATTCATAAATAATCCTCGTAATAATACAAAATTGTCACAACAAGTATACAAAACGTTTACATGAAGGTGGTCTGCTTGTCCGTGTTGTTTAGGCTTTCTTAAATTGTCGATCGCCCAGTGCTAATGAAATTAGCGCTTGTGCTTTAGGCGGAAAGTGGTACGATAATTTAGAATGATTCTAATAGATGAGTAAACTCTTGAATTAAGTTTACCGAATTAATGACAAAAAGGAAGCATGTCTATGGAAACTGGAGCACAAAAGCAAACTAAAAACGCTGGTTCATTGGCCCAACGAATTAATATTATGCGAGCCAGTGTGATGGGTGCCAATGATGGGATCCTATCAGTTGCGGGTATCGTTATTGGGGTTGCTGGGGCAACAAATAATTCACATGCGATTTTCTTGGCCGGTATCGCCGGCATGCTGGCTGGTACCATTTCAATGGCGATGGGCGAATGGGTATCAGTCAGCACACAACGGGATTCTGAAAAACGAGCCATCCAGCGAGAAACAGTCGCAGTTAATGACCATCTCAGTGTCGAAATTGAACATATCAAAGAAAAATATATGGATCAAGGCATTTCTGAGACTTTAGCCAATCGAGCTGCGCATGAGATGATGACGGGGAATCCACTCGAGACAGGCGTTCGCGAACGATATGGGTTCGATCCAACCGTTAAAACCAGTGCGATTGGTGCTGCCGTTGCCTCGATGATTTCCTTTCCGACCGGTTCCATTTTACCGCTGGTCGCGATCACCTTTTTTTCAGCGCGAATTCGTATTTTAGCAACGGTGATCTCGGTTATTATTGCGTTATCGATCACGGGATACACGGCCGCCCGGTTAGGCAGTGCTGATCGACAGAAAGCCACTACTCGTAATGTGATTGCTGGTTTATTGACAATGATGGTAACTTATTTGATCGGGATTATGTTTGCTCGATAAAAAAGTTCAATAGAGAAGTAAAGCTTTAAAAGATAAAGGGAGCGTGTGTTTATGCAAGTTTCAACAAAATCAACTAAGCGAACAAAGATGACAATGGCTGAACGCTTAAATACATTACGGGCGGGCGTATTAGGCTCTAATGACGGGATTCTCACTGTTGTTGGGGTCCTATTTTCCGTGGCTGTGGCCACGACGAACCAATTCACCATTTTCATTGCTGGTTTATCCGATTTATTAGCCTGTGCATTCTCGATGGCATCAGGGGAGTATGCCTCGGTAAGTTCGCAAAAGGACACGGAAAAAGCCGCCGTAGCTAAGGAAGCAGCGTTATTAAAAGAACAACCTGATCAGGCGGCTAAAGTAATTCGTGAATTTTATATTGGGCGTGGGGTGTCGGCAACTACTGCGCAAGAAATTACCGACGAATTGATGCAAAAAAATGCGTTGGGGACTTTAGTTAGAATTAAATATGATCTTGATTTGGGACATTACATGAACCCATGGAACGCTGCCTTTTCATCCTTGTTTGCAGCAGCTAGCGGCGGCTTGTTTCCTTTGGCAGCGATGACATTTGCTCCGGTCAATATTCAGTGGCCAGTGACGATCGTGGCGGTGACTTTGTCTGTCGCATTGACGGGTTATCTAAGTGCTAAGCTTGGTGATGGATTAGTTCGCACGGCGATCATTCGCAACGTTATCGTTGGAATTATCACGATGTTCATTCATTACCGAGTTGGTCTATTACTTTAGATCTTTGTAGTGGTTACACAGGAATAATGAGGGTGAGGATAAAGTCAATGCAGACAATGATTCAATCTTTTGATGATCTGACAACTTATCAGTTACATACGATATATCAAGCTCGTACGGACGTCTTTGTCGTTGAGCAGCAGTGCGCTTATCCGGAGGTAGACGCAACGGATTTAATTGCCTACCACGTGTCGATCAAAGATGAACAAGATGAGTTATGCGCTTATTGTCGACTATATCCCGGGCTACAAGGGGAGACTTGGCATATTGGTCGAGTGCTAGTCCGGCAACAAAATCGTGGGCATGGGTTGGCAAGTCAACTTTTGGCTGACGGTATTGCTTGGCTTAAATCGCAGCAGCAGGTTAACCAGATCGAATTAGATGCTCAAGTTTACCTAGTGCCCTTTTATCAGCGAATTGGATTTAAATTAGTGGGGCAGCCCTTTGATGATTATGGTATTCAACATCAACACATGCGCTTACAGTAAAGTTGACGTAAGTTAAATTTAGACGATCATGAGTGACGCTGTAAAAGTTTAATCTGGACTAGTCTAGGATGCCAATTTACAAGAAAATTAGCGCCACCTAATCTAGGCGAAACCCTTGTCTTTATGAAGATAGGTTGCTATAATATCCTCCATGAAAGGTACTGAAGGAGTAGTTTGATTTTCGTTTTTTTAGCGAGTCGCGTTGATGGGAGGCGGCATTACGAGCAAACGAAGCGCGTCAGTGACCAATAATTTAATGATTAATGAGTGGGCGAATTAAAATTCGTCAAAAAGAGTGGTACCGCGGATCGCCGCCTCTTACAGGAATGTAAGAGGCGGCGTTTTTGTTTGGCGAATACCGAAAGGATGGGCAATATGAATAATAAAGTAGTAATCGCAACAGCGATCAGTACGGCGCTAGACGGCGCGTTGAGTGTTGATGAGGTGGTAGACAAATTAGAACAACCGAAAACGTCTGATTTAGGGGATGTCGCATTTCCAGCGTTTACCTTGGCTAAAACGATGCACAAAGCGCCTAATTTGATTGCCAGTGACTTGGTGGACAAAATCGATCAGCGACAATTTGAACAGGTTAAGGCTGTTGGGCCTTATGTCAATTTCTTCCTGAAAAAGGGCGCATTTGCTGCAACAACGTTAACCGAAGTCTTGACCAAGCAAGCTGAATATGGCCAACTGGACCTGGGCCATGGTGGAAATGTAACGATCGACATGTCATCGCCTAATATTGCAAAACCAATTTCTATGGGGCATTTAAGATCCACGGTAATTGGAAACGCTCTGGCCAATATTTTAGCTAAGACGGGCTATAACCCCATTAAGATCAATCATTTGGGTGATTGGGGCACGCAGTTTGGTAAACTTATTCAAGCCTATAAAATGTGGGGTAGCGAAGCAGAAGTTAAAGCCGACCCGATTAATAAATTGCTTGAATATTACGTTCGCTTCCATCAAGAAGATAAAGAGCATCCAGAACTGGATGATCAAGCGCGAGAATGGTTCCGTAAATTAGAAGCTGGTGATGAAGAAGCTACTCGGTTATGGCAATGGTTCCGTTCTGAGTCGCTTAAGTCATTCATGAAGATTTATGACGAGCTAGGGATTAGCTTTGACTCCTTTAATGGGGAAGCTTTTTACAATGACAAGATGGATGAAGTCGTTTCGATTTTAGAAGATAAGCAGCTGTTGCAAGAGAGCAAAGGTGCTGAGGTTGTTGATTTGGCCAAATATGACCTTAATCCAGCATTGATTAAAAAATCAGATGGCGCAACTTTGTATATTACGCGGGATCTCGCGGCGGCAATCTATCGTAAACGCGAGTACAATTTTGTCCAATCCTTGTATGTTGTCGGCGCTGAACAGATTAATCATTTCAAGCAATTAAAGGCAGTCCTAAGTGAGATGGGTTTTGCATGGGCGGATGAAATTCATCATATTCCGTTTGGTCTGATTACCCTAAATGGTCAGAAACTTTCGACACGATCTGGTCGTGTTGTCTTACTGGAAGACGTATTAAGTGATTCAACCAAATTGGCAATGGCACAAATTGAGGAGAAAAATCCCGCTTTAGCCGATAAAGCTGAAGTAGCTCACGAAGTCGGGGTTGGCGCGGTCATTTTCCACGATTTGAAAAACGAACGGATGAACAGCTTTGATTTTAACCTAGAAGAGGTCGTTCGCTTTGAAGGAGACACTGGTCCCTACGTACAATATGCTCGAGCACGAGCAGAGAGTATTTTACGGAAGGCTGACAAGACCGATTTTGATTTGGATGACCTCACCCTCAGTGACCCAGCCGCTTGGGACACACTCAAGTCGTTAAGCGAATTCAGTGCTGCGATTGAGCGGGCTGTGACGAGTTACGAACCCTCCATTATCGCCAAATATGCGATTAATTTGGCACGCGATTTTAATAAATACTATGCTCATACAAAAGTCTTGGTGGCCGATGAAGGTCTAAATGCTCGACTTGCATTAGTGAAGAGTGTCAGCATTGTGTTAAAAGAAAGCTTACGTTTGTTAGGCGTTCAATCACCAGATGAAATGTAAAGGTGGTGGGCTGATTGCGAAAACAAGAGCGCCAAGCCATAATTTTAAAACTGATTGAACAATTTGAAATTGGCAATCAGGATGACTTACAGACACGATTAACAAACGAAGATGTATCGGTCACGTTAGCTACCTTATCGCGTGATTTAAAAGAATTGCACGTGGTCAAGGAACCAGTTGAAATGGGGCGCGCAATCTATCGAGTTATGAAACCAATGGCCGCGCCAGACACCCATCATTTTCAGCAACGGTTTAGTGAAGTGGTGGTTGACTTCACTCAAGTTGAATTTATGAACGTCATTAAGACAACCCCGAGTGATGGAAACGCATTGGCAGCATTAATTGACGAGCTAGACGAGATAAAAATCACGGGAACTTTGGCCGGACATGATACGATTTTGGTTATCAGTCCGGATCGACAATCTGCCATCGAATTACACGAGCAGTGGGTCAAACTATTAGCCCGATAAGATAATTAAACTTATGCGCGATTTTTGTTCACTAAACATTCCTACCTTGCATGTCAAAATGTGCGGATAGGATTTTTTTTGTGGCGCGCTAAGTTGTTTTATTTCCTGAACGATATTACGGTTCAGGATTTACTAGACGGCTTTACTTTGAGTTTATTGCGATGCGAATAGTTGCTTTAACGCTTTCTTAATTCAATTGTTGGTGGGAGTCTGATAAAAATGTTTTAAGCCCATGAGCCTGCGATCGTTGCCTACTCATGATGTGGTACGATACATTGGATAACTTTTAGACAGAAAGGTTCAAGTCTATGAATCGAAATCAGCATCCAGATGCTAAACGAGCTTGGTATGAATCGAGCATTGTCAAGTGGCTGGCTCGCGTTTGGCTCACAATCTGGCGACACATCAGGCAATTTTGGCATCGATTTCAGCTTACACGATGGCTCGTTGTCGTGATCTTATCGCTCATTTTTCTATTGAGTGCTTACTTAACGTTCGAAGCGAAGACGGCGAATGTTAAAAATCTGAAGGCAACGCTCTCACAGCCGACCGTGATCTATGATCGCAACGACAAGAAAGCTGGCGAGCTCTATTCACAAAAAGGCACTTATGTTTCGTTGAATAAAATCTCACCAAACATTCAAAATGCAGTATTGTCAACTGAAGATCGAAATTTCTATCATGAACATGGGTATTCTGTGAAGGGATTAGCCCGAGCAGCGTTCTTATTGGTTCGTAATAAACTTTTACACCGCGATTATATTAGTGGTGGGGGCTCGACGTTAACACAACAACTTGTTAAAAATGCCTATTTATCTCAAGAACAAACGTTAACGCGGAAAGCAAAAGAAATCTTTTTATCCATCGAAGTCGAGAACGTTTATTCAAAACAAGATATTTTGGCGATGTATTTGAACAACGCTTACTTTGGCCATGGTGTGTGGGGCGTTGAGGATGCCTCAGAACGTTATTTTGGTAAACATGCGACGCAATTAACGGTGCCAGAATCCGCCGTTTTAGCTGGCATGCTAACCTCGCCAAGTGGTTATAATCCAGTTGATCAGCCGAAAGCAGCTAGGCAACGACGTAATGTGGTTTTGGATTTAATGGCTGAGAACAAAAAAATCACGAGTGCTCAGGCGGCCAATTATCAAAAGACACCGTTGACGACGACGGATAATTACGCTCCAGACAGCTCGTATCGTTATCCATACTTTTTTGATGCAGTTATTGATGAAGCAATTGCAAAATATGGTTTAACCGAAGCAGATATTATGAATCACGGGTACAAGATTTATACGACTTTAGATCAAACCCAACAAACTGTTATGCAGACACTCTTTAAGAATCCGGCTAATTTTCCAGCTAATATGGCTGATGGTACGATGGTACAAGCCGCTAGTGTCGCGATGGACCCCAATGATGGTGGCGTGACTGCTGTTATCGGTGGCCGAGGCGAACATGTCTTTCGTGGTTTTAATCGAGCCACGCAATCACAACGCCAGCCGGGGTCCACAATCAAGCCGTTTGCCGTTTATACACCGGCAATCCAAAATGGCTATTATTACGATTCAGAATTGCAGGACAAAAAACAATCATATGGGGCTAATCACTATTCGCCTAGCAATTACGGGGATACTTATCGTGGCGAAGTTCCTATGTATCAGGCATTGCAAAATAGTTATAATGCACCGGCCGTCTGGTTGCTCAATAAGATTGGTTTACAGAAGGGATTCGATTCAGCCCAACGATTTGGCTTAAATCTTGACGCGTCAGATGATAATTTAGCGATGGCGCTTGGGGGGATTAAGAAAGGGGTTTCGCCGTTAACAATGGCGCAAGCCTTTACGCCGTTTGCAAACGGGGGCAAATTGACACAAGCCCATTTCATTACGAAAATTGTGGATGCTTCTGGGAAAGTGATTGTTGATAACGATTATAAAAAGCCTAAACGGATCATCAGCACGAATGTAGCTAATGAAATGACGAGTATGATGTTAGGAACATTTTCCCATGGCACTGGCATTTATGCTAAACCTGCGAACTATCAAGTCGCTGGTAAGACTGGCACCACCGAAGCCGACGGCGTTGACGATACGGCGGGGACGACTGATATGTGGGTAGATGGTTACACCCCAGATATTGTGATGGTCAACTGGGAAGGGTTTGATCAAACAAATAAGGGAAATCACTTAGATGTCCCAGCTGGGTATCCTGTTGCCCGGCTATTTCGGGCCGAGATGACCGACATTTTACCAAATACAAAGCAGACACCGTTCACAGTGAAGGATGCAAATACCTTAGCCGCGACCGAAAATAATACGGCCTCCGGTAATATTTGGAACGATATTCAAGATGGTGCAAATAAGGTTGGTAAATCGATCGGTGATGGGGCTGATTCGTTGATCCAAAAAGGGAAGGACCTTTGGAATCAATTCACGAGTCGGTTTGGCCAATAATCACTTCTTAAAGTAAATACTTCGTTTGACGGGCTGTTGCCAGTTTGATTGGCATGTTAAACTAAACAAGAACTTTAAAACACGTGGTTAATCATAGTGCTTGCGCTAAGTGACAACCGCAAGAGGAGAAAAACATGGCGACAGATATTTTAGCAGATGCTAAACAAATGGCGACTGGCTTACAAGAAAGTGCTGAATTTAAAGCGCTAAGTGATGCTTATGAGACGATGAAGCAAAATCAGACGGCGTTTGAAACGTTCAAACAATTTCAAACGATGCAGATGAACCTTCAACAAAAACAAATGCAAGGTCAGGATTTGACGGAAGATGAAATGAATCAAGCCCGTGACCTAGCAAGCAGTGTTGGCAATTTTGAAGAAGTCAAGACGTTGATGCAAAAAGAAGAGGCCGTTAATAACTTGCTTAATGACCTAAATAACGTCATCACGAAGCCGATTCAAGATCTCTACCGAGACTAATTGAGACGTTAAACAGTCTGGTGATTGCGGATTTTCCGCGGCGCTGGGCTGTTTTTTCGTTATCGGGCGGTGCAGTTTGTGTCTGACTGGACTCGATAATGAGTAGCTTTGAGATGAATTTAGGGTACGTTTATTTTATTAGAATGAGGGGGAACGAATTTGAAGTTTATTCACACGGCGGATTTGCATTTAGATAGTCCATTCTTAGGCTTGTCGCAATTGCCTGCATCGTTGTGGCAGACGATTTACCAATCGCCAATGGTTGCTTTAACGCGACTGGTTGATGAGGCAATTGCGGAAGATGTCGAGTTTATTCTCATCACAGGCGATATCTATGATCGCGCGGAGCGTTCTATTTCGGCGCAGGCTCTCTTTTTGAAGCAGATGATGCGATTACAAGAGGCGGCTATCCCTGTTTATTTAAGTTACGGCAATCATGATTTTTTGGCGGGCAATCAACAGTCATTGTCGTTACCGCCAAATGTGCAGCTGTTTGGACCAACAGTGACTGCAAAAAAACTGATGACAAAATCTCAAGTTCGAGTCCAAATTAGTGGCTTTTCTTATGCGAATCGGGCGGTCGTAAACGATGTTGTTCCGGATTTCCCCAAGCGTGAAAATGGCGTTGACCTAGCGATCGGTATGCTCCATGGTTCTCTAGCAGGCGATCAAACACATGCCACATATGCACCCTTTACGGTGAGTGAGTTATTAACTAAGCAATATGATTATTGGGCACTCGGCCATATCCATCAGCGCCAAATCTTGCACGAGGAACACCCTTGGATTATTTATCCAGGAAATATTCAAGGGCGCCAAATTAAAGAAACTGATGCTAAGGGCTATTACCTCGTGAACGTGGATCAAGCTGGAATAACGCCAATTTTTCGACCTGTGGCCCCGATCGAATGGCATCGAGTATTCGTAACAGCTCATGCACAAATGAGTTCAGCGGCGTTGATGTCAGCAATCTTTGATCGGCTTGCGATGCTAGACCAACCCTCTAGTCACGTTCAGCTACAACTGATTGGGGTCACCATTAAACAAGCGGATCAACTAGCTGCAGATACGATAGAACGCCTGATGAATGGCAGTCTATTAACATTGATTCAAGCTCAAAGTCAGTTGCATGGAGACACGCAAGGATTGAATGTGGTTGTTCGCCTTGAGCCAATTTTTGCTTCTTCAGCTACCAATGTGGGCGACGAGCTAGATCAAACGTTTTGGCAAATTGCCGCTAAACAGGTATTTACCGATGAAAACTTAGCGCAAGTCGCTGGGCAGCTTTTCAGTGAACCAGAAATTGCCGAGGCGTTATCACAGGTGTCACCAACATTGCCAGCCGCTGCTAAGCAGATTATTAAACAAACGAGTGAGCATACAGATTAAGCAATTAGCTTGATTCACCAGAGGAGGTGAAGTGATGCGACTTAAACAAGCGCATATCGATGGTTTCGGTAAGTGGCAAAATCAAGATTTCACGTTTAAAGAGTCACTTCAGGTCATTTATGGCCTTAACGAGACGGGTAAAACGACGTTACAGCGATTTATTTTGGGCGTACTCTTTGGTTTTGCCAGTGGTAAGCGACCTGCCGAACAGTATTTACCCAAGAATGGTGCAGGGTATGGCGGCTTTTTAATTGTGGCAACCGATGTGGCTCCAACCACAACCTATAAAATTCAACGAA
The DNA here is from genome assembly GCF_045862785.1 of Furfurilactobacillus curtus. Lineage (GTDB taxonomy): Bacteria > Bacillota > Bacilli > Lactobacillales > Lactobacillaceae > Furfurilactobacillus > Furfurilactobacillus curtus. The sequence continues at coordinate 219,267 of NZ_BQXO01000001.1, forward strand.
CTGCTGGAAAAAGCGGTGGGGACTTAGTGGTCACCAATCTTACGTTAGGTCAAATAGTGCCATCCGAAGAATTAAACCGTTTGTTAGGTTCCGTGGATCAGGCGTTTGTTCAACAGACTTTGATGTTTGACTTAGAGGACTTGCGTCTGCTAACGGCAACAAATGGATCCGCCCTAACGTCAATGCTTCAACGGGTTGGGGCTGTTGGCAGTCAACATTGGCTAACCGTGATTGATCAACTGGCTAAACAAAGTGACGAAATCTATAAATCTCGCGGGCGAAAGCCAGCTTTAAATCAGGCCTTACAGCGTTATCATCAGCTGCAACAAGAATTGACAACGGCGACTGCTAAATATCCAACATTTATCGAATTACAAAGTACGATTAACGCAGCGGAACATCACTTATCGGAATTGGTCGAGCGTCAAAAGCAATTACGAGCGACCCAAGGGCGTTTACAAACTGCGCAACGGCTATGGCCGAATTATGAACAATATCAGCAATTGCAGGAACGAACAACGACCAAAAGTTTGCAAATTAACGAGCAGGACTATACGGGAGCGCTTAGCCTATATGCTAACCAGCAACAGCTCGCGGCGGCAGCTGCGCAACAGGTTGAAGCTTTACAGGACGATTCAAAAGACCCCACGCCAGAACTCGAATTTTTTATGATTCATCGATCAGAATTTGATCAACAAGCGGCGAAGTTTGATCAGGTCAATGCGTGGATTAATGAGCGACATTTCAAACGTCAGCAACTGCAAAATATTAAGGCCGAGCAACAAGAACTCGACCAACGGAATCAGTTTAGTACTCATAAAATGACGCCTTTTTCTGAGTCAGAGCAGGCAACGATTCAACAACACTTGGCGTCATCGTCATCGATCACTGTAACTGGTGCCGCTGTTAGCTGGATGCAAGGGGCATGGCCGTGGTTTGTCGCTGGGGCTGGTCTTTTTTTAGTCAGTCTGTTAATCAGTAGTAGCCTTCGTTGGCTATTGATATTGATTGGTATTGCCTTGGTAATTTATGGCTGGCGACGAACACAAGGGGGTGTTTATGACAGCAGTTCACGAAATGACGATGTCAGTCTGATTGGTCAGAAACATGGTTTTACTCACTTGCCTGTGACACAGTGGTTAGGGATTCAACGTGATTTGACCCGCTGGCTGGCGTTAGCTGAACAGGAACGTGATCTGACTGAGGCAATTCAACACTTCAATGATCAAATTACGCATTTTTTAGGTGATTATGACTTTGCGAATAAATGGCTTTCATTACGCCCACTGAGCGCCAGCGAGGCATTAACAACTGCCCGTCACTCATATCAGCGATTGGCGACACAAGCCATTAGTGAGGAGGCAGCTCAGCGGCGGCGCGAACAGGCCGTCGCACAACTGGCAGAAATTCAGACATCTCAGACCCACATTGAGCGGGCTTTAACTAAATTATTAAAACGACTCCAAATGCCAGATGTGTCAACTTTAAAACAGGCATATAAAACGCAATTAAGCGATATTAAAACATTCGCGCAAGTCGAGGCCATTGAAACCCAATTGACACCAGCATTGCAGCAACAATTAGCGGTTTATGGATCAAAGACGGCGATTGATCGAGAATTGGCGCAAACGAATGAGGCGCTGGAAAGTACGCGCACTGAGATAACAGAACAGCAACAGCACGTCGCGGACCTACATGCTCATTTTGAGCAAATGGGCCGTGATCAGCAGGCGCCAAAGTTACAACAGCAGGTTGCTAACCAGCGCAATGTGGTTGTTTCGTTAGCTCAAAATTGGTTAGTTAATCAACTCGCAATGCAATGGATTGACCAAACATTGACACAAGCCTCCGCTGATCGATTACCGCAAATTGTCGCGCAGGCTAAGCAGTATTTTGCCGACCTGACGTTGAAGCACTATACTGAAATTAAGTTAAGTCGCCAGCAGATCACGGTGATCAATCTTAATGGTCAGGAATTCGAGCTATTTGAGTTATCGCGGGGTACCGTTGAGCAATTGTATCTTGCCATCCGGCTGGCTTTCGCGACAATCATGAATGATCAGCTGAGATTACCACTAATGATCGATGATGCTTTTGTTGATTTTGATCAGCCACGACGCAAGGCGACAGTTCAATTACTTGAGCGGCTTGCTCATACAAATCAGGTTTTGTATTTCACTGCTGATTTGAATATGGTTCAAGACTTCGAAGCCAACCAAATTATTCGATTAATAAGTGATGAGTCAAAGCTGCCCTACCTAGGTTGAAGGAGTAACGAATATGGCAGAAACACAATTAATGGATTTTAAAGTTGATGAAATTTTCGATTTGTTTTTGTTATTAAAGGGAGCAGATGTGCGAACTGCGAAAAATGGTAAACGGTTTATTCATCTGACGTTTGCGGATTCTTCTGGTGAATTGGCCGGTAATTTGTGGGATGCCAGTGAACAAGATATTAATGCGTTTGTTGCTGGTAAAGTCGTGCTTGTCCGCGGCAAAAAAGAACTTTATCAGGGAAATTCGCAAATAAAAGTTATGCATTTGCGTCTTGCAAACGATAGTGAGCCAAATGATCCAGCTCAGTTTGTTGCCCATGGGCCAATGACGACAAGCGAAATGGAAGAAGAAATTTCGCAAATTATTTTTGAGATTACGAATCCGGAGTGGAATCGAGTTGTTCGGGCCGTTTTGCAACGCCACATAGAGCGTTTTTATCAATTTCCTGCTGCTAAAAAGAACCACCATGCTTTTGCTGGTGGATTGGCGTTTCATACGATTTCGATTGTTCGGTTAGCCAAAACAGTGGCGGATTTGCATCCGAATATCAATCGATCGCTCCTTTACGCCGGGGCCTTATTGCATGATTTGGGCAAAACGATTGAATTATCGGGACCGATTGCAACTTCCTACACATTAGCTGGAAATTTAATCGGTCATATTGTGCTAGTGGATGAGGAGATTGTCAATGTCTGTGCGGAATTACATTTTGATCCTGAGTCAGAGGAAATGCTGTTACTTCGTCACATGATTTTGGCACATCACGGTCTATTAGAATATGGATCACCGGTTCGTCCCCGCATCTTAGAGGCAGAGGTTTTACATGATTTGGATGAATTAGATGCTTCCATTCAAATGATGAGTAGTGCTGTTGAACAAACAGTACCTGGCGAATTTTCTGAACGGATCTTTGGTTTAGATGGTCGGTCGTTTTACCGCCCGGAATTAGGGGAGCGCAACTAATCGCAATTTCCAACCAAATAAACACGCGCTTCGCTAGTTTGATTAGCAAAGCGCGTGTTTATTTAGTTACTTATTTGGTTTACTGTCGATCAGTTACTTAGCTGAAGAAGTAGAAGTTGAGGTGTATTGTGACAGAACGTCGTTTAAGTCCTTATCCTTGATTGAGACATCACCATTCTTTAATTCTTTAGAAATGACAGATTGAAGCACTGTACCGCCATTTGAAGTATCCATGTCTTGGTCCCAAATTTGTTCCTTTAGCGCCTGTTTGTGGTCTGTCCACTTACCTTTGGCTGGCTTATTGAGCATTTTGATGACATAGTAGCTCTTTTCACCAGTAGAAGAATTCGTGTCTGTGACCGGTTCCTTCGTGTATTCACCGTTATTTAGTTTGAAAGCAGCTTTTTTGATGGAATCATCGACCGAAGTTGTAGCGTTATCAAAGGTTGGCACTTTGCCGCCTTTATTCTTGGTTGATGAGTCAGTGGAGTACTTTTTAGCTGCGTCGGCGAAACTGGTTCCGTTGTTTAAGTCATCAATAGCAGATTGCGCTTTAGCTTTGGAAGAGGTGACGATGACTGCCGTGGAAACTTTTGGTTCCCAGTCTTTAAATTGCTTCTTTAAGTCAGCATTCGTAATCTTGACGTCGTTTTTAACCGCTTCTTTCAGCAATAAGTTCATCCGCAAGGTGTCCTTTAAATCAGAAGTGGTCATCCCTTGTTGTTGGAGCATGCTGCTGAAACTTGAACCATATTGCTTTTTAACCGTATTGAACTGAGTGGTGACCTTTTTATCAGAGACCTTGTCGCCATATTTTTTCTCCAACACTTTTTTAATAATCATTTGTTGAAGAACTTGCTTCCCTTGGCTAGTGGTCTTCATACTTGAATAGTACTGGTCTTGAGTGATTTTACCACCACTAGTTGTCGCAACTGTTTTATTACCACAAGCTGCCAACGTGAAGGCCATTAATAATGCGGCCGGAATCAGTAACCATTTTTTCATAAACTATTTTCACATCCATTTTCCAAATTATTTGTCACAAGTAAATCGCATCCAAGGAATATCCTACCATAAATCATGGGCATTTGAGCCAACTTGACTCCTCTTAAAGGAAAATTTGCTTTGACTTAAGTCATTTTTAAGCCAATTTTTTGCTCATTTTGAAATTCGGTGGTTCAATTCGTCCAGATCGTGATTGAGTTGATCGATATTTTTTTGAAGTGCTTCAGTGCGACTATCCATTTTAAATTGAAAGCGGTCAACGGAACGCTGGATATCGTCAATTGTGCTCTGCACTTTGTCAGCGGTGGCGGATAAATTAGCGGCGCTCCGTCGTAATTTTGCCAAAGCTTGAGCAAAGGTTTGAAAGCTCTGGATTAGATTGCGAAAAGGCGCAAAAAATTTTTTGAACATAATATTACGCCTCCAAATGGTCGATAATATGTTGTTGGATCTGTTGGTAAGCTGCGTCATTATATTGATTGCTGTTATCTTTAAAAATCATTTTAAAATCATCGTGATCACTGTATCGTGGTACTAAGTGAAAATGTGAATGGAAGACAGACTGATAGGCGACTTCACCATTGTTGTTGACAATGTTCATCGCGATAATGTCGGGGTTAGAATCACGCACTGCCCGAGCAATTTTTGGAATTCTAGCGAACACTCGCTGAGCCAAGTCTTCGTCGTAAGCGAAAATATCAGGCACATGGGTTTTAGGAATGACTAAAGTATGTCCTGGAGTACCCTGCGAGATATCAAGGAAAGCTTTAACTTCATCGTCTTCATAGACAGTATAGCTGGGGATTTCACCCTTGATTATTTTACAAAAAATACAGTTATCATCTAGCATTACGCACGCCTCACTTTATGAATTTCTTCCATTATACACACACCCAGTCTGCCAACAACAACCTGGCAGCTTAGTCGAAGAAGATTATGCTATAATCGTACCATTATTCTAGACAGTGGAGGCAGTACATGGGTATTGAAGTGGATCATCTAGTAGGCGGGTATTCGCAGGTTCCCGTGTTAAAGGATGTCAATTTTCAAGTCAACGACGGCGAAGTGGTTGGCTTGATCGGGCTAAATGGCGCCGGCAAGTCAACGACCATTAACCATATTATTGGCTTATTAACGCCGCAAAAAGGCCGGGTTGTTGTTGGTGGTACGACGCTAAGTGAAGACCCAACCCGGTACAAGCAGCAGATTGCCTATATTCCAGAGTTGCCAGTCTTGTACGATGAACTGACGTTGGCTGAAACATTATCGCTAACGATGATGGCTTATGGATTGGAGCAAGAAGCAACGTGGCAGCGAGCTCATCGTTTGCTAAAAATGTTTCGCTTGGACAATAAATTGGATTGGTTTCCAGCCAACTTTTCTAAAGGGATGAAACAAAAGGTGATGATTGTTAACGCCTTTATGACGGACGCCAAGGTCTACATTATTGATGAACCTTTTCTCGGTCTTGATCCGGTTGCTGTACATGATTTATTGACGCTAATTGAAGATGCAAAGAAGAATGGGGCAGCAATCTTAATGTCGACGCACGTCTTGGCCAATGCTGAAAAATATTGTGATCGCTTTATTTTACTGCACCAAGGGCAAATCAAGGTTGCTGGAACTCTTGCCCAATTACAAGCGGCCTTTCCTCAAGCCGGTAATTCTTTAGACGACATCTATCTTTCACTGGCAGATGGTGAACGAAATGAATGATTTAACGAACCTATTTTCGACACGTTTGTCCCGGCACGCGGGACAATTATTGAAATATTTACGACTGGTTTTTACGGATCATTTTGTTATTGCACTATTTTTTTTCTTTGGTGCGCTTGGATTTGCCTATCAAAATGAATTAAAACAGTTGGTTGGCGGTGTGTGGTGGGGCCCGTTAGTGACGGTTGTTATATTAACCCTGACTACTCAAGTTGGTCGGCTAGCAACTTTAATTGAGCCAGCGGACATCGCATTCTTGATGCCTGCGGAAGGCGTTTTACATGATTACCTGCGTTCGGCACGCAATTATAGCCTATTGATGGGTGGTTTAATTCAGATCGCCGTTGTTGTCATTTTGTTGCCATTTATGGGACAGGCTGATCAGCTTTCCTTACCGGCAGCTACTATCGTTATCTTAACGGCTTTGGTAACGAAAGCTGCGTGGATGAATCTCGCGTTGAAACAAACTGTTCAGCAGACCCGCTTAACGCCGCTTAACTTTCGGCTCGTTAATTGGTTAATGCCACTGGTGATTTTTGCCAGTGGGTTATGGCTTCATCCTATCATTGGGCTCATGCTGAGTATTATCGGGTTTAGCATTGTGACTTTTAGGCACACCCAGCAGTGGCAACGAGGTCAATTGGCGTGGACGACGTTAGTGCGTGATGAGGCAGGCCGGATGATGGGTTTATATCGCTTCTTTAATTTGTTCACCGATGTGCCTCAAGTTGCTGCTAAAATTCGACGACGACGCTATCTTGATCCACTGTGGCGATGGGTTAATCGGCGCCAAGCAGACCCATACTTATATTTATTTACGCGCGGTTTAGGACGTGACAGTGATACGTTTGGCCTGATCACGCGACTGTCAGTGATCGGTTTGGTGGCGTTGATTTTTATCCATCAACAATGGGCCAGCTTACTGGTCATGATTTTGCTTGTTTACTTGATTGGCTTCCAGCTATTACCGTTTTATCGCCAATACGAACGTAATGTATTTACCCACCTATATCCAATTACTAGGTCACAACAGTTGCAGGCGTTCCAAAAAGTCTTGATCCTTGTATTAACGATTGTCGCGTTAGTCTTTGTGCTTACAGACACACTAGTTAATTGGTCATGGACACGCTTGCTGATCGACAGTGGCACGATGGTTCTTGAAGTAGGTTTGTTCGTCGGTTGGTACAGCCAATTTCGATTGAAAAAAATGTAAAGAATAACGAGGAGAATGTATGCGAGTCAGAAATAAACCTTGGGCGGACGATTTGATCACTGAAAATCCGCAAGCAATCGTTTTAAATCCGGAGCATTATCGAGGCCAATGGCAGTCGCGCTTTAAATCCGTACAACCGTTGCATGTTGAAATTGGCACAGGTAAGGGACAATTCTTAATTGGGATGGCCGTTGCGCATCCGGAATTCAATTTTGTTGGGATCGAATTGCAAAAATCTGTGTTAGCCGCGGCCCTCAAACAGTCATTGCCAGCTGAACTACCCAATTTGCAATGGGTACTAGCGGATGGGCAGGGGGTTAACGATTTTTTTGAGCCTCGGGAAGTGACCCAACTGTATCTTAACTTTTCCGATCCATGGCCAAAGACTCGCCACGAAAAGCGGCGCTTAACGTATAAAAGTTTTTTAAAAAGTTATGCGGAGGTGCTGGGCGACGGTGGTCAGCTACAGTTTAAAACGGATAATCGTCATCTGTTTGAGTATTCAATCATGAGCATGACTAGCTTTGGTCTCAATCTGACGGAATTGTCTCTTGATTTACATGCCGATGTGGCGGCCAGCCAAGGTGAATTGGAGAATATCGAAACAGAGTATGAACAAAAATTTGCTGCCAAGGGCCAACCTATTTACCGATTAGTCGCTCAATTTCCGAAAAAATAAGTGGGTTATTATCAGACAGACGGCCATGATTTGAGGTGGGTTAGTGGCTTTCAGTGCTTGTAAATATGAAAGTTGAGTTTCAGTTGCAGCTTTGAAACTGACTGGTAATTAATGCCTGTGACTTGAGGGCTTATGTTCCACGTGTTCAATTTGGTATAGAAATAGTCGGCAGAAAATGGAAGACTGTTGCAATCAAAGGCGACAAGCAGTATAAAAAAATAATAACAACGAATGATTAGCTAGCTTTATTAAAAATAACATGAAGTCTGCCTGCCGCAGTAAAGCAAGTTAAACCATGCCGGCAATTATTTAGTGGGTGGTTGAAATGAAACGATTATGGACTTTTTTTCACGCAAAAAGTGCTGAAATAGCAATATCCTTGCGTCGGCGACCGTTAACAAAGGTGGCGCGCGATGCTCTGACCATCCTTTTTCCTTTTGTATTACTGGATGTTTGGCTCAGTTGGATAACTGAAGCTTGGTTTAATCCGGATGGGTATTATTACCAAGTATTTCATTTACAGGCTGCTGGTAAATGGTTGATCACAACTGGTGACTCGTTATCAGATTTAGTGATTATGTTAAACGTCGTGATTAGCTTGTGTGCGGCTTTTCTAATTGCTTATTATTATGCTGACTATTACCATCAAGATAAAATGACGACCGGCTTGGCCAGTGTCACTGCTTATTTAATCTTGAATTATGATTTTCACAGTTCTGATAATTTATTTTTATTCGATAATTTTGGCCTGCGTGGTTTGTTTTTAGCATTTGTGACCGGTATTATTGTTGGCCTGATTTTTAGAATTCCATTTACACAAAAATTTCATAGTTATCAGCCAGCGACAGAGGATGATCGAATTTTTTCACGTTCACAGCGGATGATTTTTCCGTTGAGTTTGACCGTCTTATTGTTTGTAATCGTCAGCTGGTTAATCAGTCTAGTGACCGTCCGTGGCCCGTTAGGTTTGTTAAACGAAGGGATCGCATCGCTTACTGTTGGCCGAGCGACCACACGGGTCATTCCCGTGATTCTGTCAGCCATCATCAGTAACCTGCTCATGTTTATTGGTTTGGCAAGTCCGATTGCCCAACCACGTTTAGCGAGCTTCACGACATACGCTGGGGCAAATTATCAATTTGCACTAGCGCATCACACATCCTTTGGGGCACCCTTTCCGATCACGTTGCACACTCTATACGATATTTACGGAAATATCAGTGGCATCGGCGGGATGGTTGCGCTGATGATTGCCATCATTATGGTCGGCAGTGTTCATCGAGAACGGCGGGTCGCTTATCGTGGTTTATTACCAACATTTTCGAATATGTCCGGTATCGGTTTAGTTGGTTTGCCGATGATTTTAAATGCGCTTTATCTGGTGCCAATGGTAATTGTTCCAGCTTTCAACATGGCTGTCGGTGCTTGTCTAATTAAGTTGCGATTATTACCACCAGCCGTGTACCGAATTCCGTGGACAACGCCGGGAATTTTACAGGGATTTGCGGGAACAGGTGGCGACTGGGCCTCGTTGGCGGTTAGCATCGGGCTATTCTTGATCGACGTTTTATTATTTATCCCATTTGTCAGAAACACTAATCGATTACAAATTTTGCTGGTCGAACGTGAGCATCATCGGACCGAGAAAGTGAGGTCCACTAATGCCAAATAAGTTAAAACGCTGGTTTGTGGTAGGAATTTTCTGTATTTTTGTCGTTATGGTCGGTGCATTAACCGTCCCGTGGGTTAAACACTCGGTAACAAAACCGCGGACAATTCGTCAGTCCAGAATGTCGCCGGTTATTTTCATTCCCGGTTCTTCTGCCGGTCAAAATCGGTTTGATGATTTATTTAAAACGATCAACTTGGGTCAAGGATTACCGCCCAATACTAACGGTGGCCGAACACCAATTCAGCACAGTGTGGTTAAGGTTACAGTAAAAACCAACGATCATTTGCAAGTCTCTGGTACGGTTCGAGCGGGTGACAATGCGCCATTTTTTGTCGTGGCGTTTGAAAATAATCATGATGGCTATGCAAATATCAAAAAGCAGGCTCGTTGGTTTGATATTGCCTTCAATTACTTGGCGAAGACTTACAATTTCAATAACTTCTCTGGATTTGGTCACTCAAATGGCGGTTTGATTTACACGTTATTTTTAGAAAACTATTTTAATCAGTCAAAGTATCGCATGCACGAGTTGATGATGCTCGGCTCACCATTTAACCTCGAGGGTAAGGATCAAAACCAACGCGTTCCGATGCTAACGAACATGGTGGATAACCGAAACAAATTGCCCAAATCTCTGAATGTGTATCTGGTCGCAGGTACGGAAAATTATACGAATGATGGTATTGTGCCTGTTCAAAGCGTTTATGCCGGGAAGTATGTATATCAAGATCAAGTCGCACACTTCACAGAGTTAACGGTTACTGGTAGTGACGCTGAACATTCGGATCTGCCACAAAATAAGCAGATTGTGTCACTAATGTCGCAGAACTTATTGCAATTTCAAACGCGAGATCGACAGCGAGCTCGTAATAGCACGATTAATCAAAAAGGGAATCGTAATAATTCGAGTTCGACAAGTTCAAGTACGCCAAAATAATCCGACAAAACCCGCCGTGAATCAACGATTATCATTGATTCACGGCGGGTTTGACGATATTGGTTCAATTAATTGATCGCGGGCGCAATTTTCCAAACATCAACGACTTTACCAGTCTGGCTGTCTGCTAAAAAAGCATAAACAACTGTTGACTTGGCAGCTTGTTGAATAATACCGCCACTGTATACTTCAACTGGGCTGGTATCGATTTTACGAATAACCGGGTGATGCTCAATCCATGCGCCGCTCAAAGCACCTGATTTTCGAAAGGATGTCTTAACGTCCGCTAAAATTCGTTCAGGTCGCTTAGAATGAGCTTTCTGAATGGCAGCGCCAATTGAGACGCCGGTAGCGACGCCTAAACCGGCAAAAAATAGAATTTTTTCGATGGGCTGATAGGTACTCAAAATAGGCCTCCTCAAAACTTTTATCCACTAAATTGAATCTAGTGTACACTTTTTAGATAAAGATTAAAATTCATCATGGAGCGAAAGCGTTTATGCGATTGTGAAAGCCTTTCTAACGACAGTTGACCCGTTAAGTCGCAGGCGATACACTTAAACAATGACAATTACAGGAGGTACAACATGTTAATCACTAGCATGAATCAGACGTCGATGCCAGGCGTGCTGGTGGCGATTTTAGCGCCTGATCATGAACAACAAACTGTCGATGTAGCTAATCAGATTGCCCGTGTTTACGATCCCTTAACCGATCAGACCCTCGGCTACAATTTTCTGCAGGTTCAAAAAATTGATCCTGAAATTAGTGGCAACGGCGCGCTTGAATTGAGTCAAACGCAAGTCACGCATTTAAATGCCGCACTGAGTCAGGCTGGATTTAAGCCAGAACTGGTCTTAGATACGAAGCCAAAGTTTGTTGTCGGTTATGTTGAAAAGGCCGAACCGCATCCGGACTCAGATCATTTACTGGTGACGCAAACGCGTGTCGACCATGACCAGATTTTACAAATTGTCAGTGGTTCACCGAATATGCGCGAACATATTTTTGTTGTGGTAGCTAAAGTCGGTGCATTGATGCCGAGTGGTCAAATTATTTGGCCAGGTGAATTGCGAGGGGTTCCTTCCGATGGTATGATTACCAGTGGTCGGGAGCTTCACTTGATCAATGCGCCACAAAAAAAAGGGGCATTGATTTTATCGCCAGATTTTGCTCCCGTTGGTACGCCGTTTTCGTTTGAACAAGGTAACAAGCTTTTCGTTTAAACGGGTTCGCAATTGAGAGTAGACAGGTTAAGCTATTGAAGCTTAACCTGTGAGGAGGCGCAGGCCTCCTTTTTTCGTGAAGCAAGTTTTAATTAACTACTAATGAATTGAAATATTTGATTTAGGTGACGTGAATGAGACATTACGATGGGCCTACCTTTTTCCGGCAACATCCAGAAGAATTAGAGCGGCGGCGACAACAGCGTACAAATCGCTTAATTGGGCCGCCAACTGAACAATCTGAACCGTCAACAAGTAGCCAAGCGGTGCGATATGGCAGTGCAGAAATTGAAATTGATCGATCAACCGCTAGTCTTTACGCAGCACAGCAAGCGCGCGCGATTGCGCAGACAATTAATCCACATCGAAAATGGCATACACCGGCTAGTGCCGCAGCTAGCACGGTAACCGATGAATCTGGTTACGTTTCGGCGACTCCTAAGGTATTTAATCAAACTTCGGTGGCCTTTTCTGCCAACAATAAGCCAGTTGCCAGTGTCTGGGGTGATGATGATTGGTCTCATTCTGAATCAGTTGCACCTGCAACTGATTCTTCACAATTGTCAACGCAGCAGGTAGAGAGTCAAAGTCAGGAAACCACCAAACTGACAAATAACGAAGTCACAGTCAAGCCACATAAAGATCAGCTACATCAAATAGCTGACGGGAGTGACACAGCGGCGACAAGTAGCAGAGCGACGCTTGCCGATCATAGTCAAGGTGTTTTAGGTCATGGATTAGCAGCTATTTTTGATGAGGAACAAAATGGACAAAAGGCACTAGCACTATTTAATCATGATCGGGCTGATGATGATTTACCAAATGAAGTTAACTCTGAAGTTATCTCCACCCCTGACCCGGCCGAAACGATACAACAAACCGGGCGTAGTTATGCAACGGATGACGATCGAGAATTATTGACTTATCATTTTCCAAGCCTAGCTTTGTTAAAGCCGCCCGTTCAACGAGATGAGGCCAAGTTAGATGCGTGGTTAGATCATCAAATTGATGTCTTAAATCAAACGTTATCTGCCTTTAACATCGATGGGGAAGTGGTCGATTTCACGGTTGGTCCAACCGTGACTCAGTTTCAAGTGAGCTTAGGACCTGGTGTACGTGTTAATAAAATTACTAATCTGCAAGATGATTTAAAATTGGCGTTGGCCGCTAAAGACATTCGGATTGAAGCACCAATTCCTGGGCAAAGTACAGTCGGAATTGAAATTCCGGATCTAAAATCGCGACCAGTGATGCTTTCCGAAGTGTTGCGTTCAGAGGCGTTCCAAAAGAGCACTTCTCCGTTGACTGTCGCTTTAGGAGTTGATTTATTCGGCCAACCACAAGTAACGGATCTGCGCAAAATGCCTCACGGATTAATCGCTGGGGCGACTGGTTCAGGAAAGTCAGTGTTCATTAACAGCCTATTGATGTCGATTTTGTATAAGGCGACACCGCAAGAAGTTAAGCTGATTTTGATTGATCCAAAAGCGGTTGAAATGGCGCCATATAATGGCATTCCACACTTATTGGCCCCCGTCGTTTCAGAACCACAAGCTGCCGCAGCGGCACTAAAGTGGACCGTCAATGAAATGGATGAACGGTACCAGCGGCTAGCTGCCGCGGGCGCTCGCAATATTGAACAGTACAATGATAAGGCCAAACAAGCTGGTGACGAGGCAGCACAAATGCCCTATATTTTGGTGATCATTGATGAATTGGCAGACCTGATGATGGTTGCTGCCTCTGAAGTCCAGGACTATATTGCTAGAATTACTCAAAAGGCGCGAGCGGCGGGAATTCATCTGCTGGTAGCCACGCAACGACCGTCAGTCGACGTCGTAACCGGAACGATCAAGAATAATATTCCGACCCGTTTAGCATTCATGGTTGCTAGTCAAATTGATTCACGGACTATTTTAGACACGGCCGGTGCTGAGCGTTTATTAGGGCGTGGTGACATGCTCTACTTAGGAAACGGCAAGAGCCAGCCGATTCGGTTACAAGGCACGTTCGTTGATGCTGAAATCGATCCAGTTACAGATTTTGTCCGGGAGCAAATGGCCCCACATTATGCGTTTGAACCTAAACAACTATTAGCAACTGAAATCGCGGCAGAAGATCAAGATGAATTATGGCCACAGGTGTTGGCCTATATCGCTGAAGAAAAAAATGTGTCAACGTCGAAATTGCAGCGCGTCTTTTCAATCGGCTACAACCGAGCCGCTAACCTAGTGGATCAATTAGAAAGTCGTGGTTATGTCTCGGCCCAGCAGGGATCTAAACCACGGGAGGTCTTTTTCACAGCTGAGCAATTGGCTGAAACAAGGAATCGTGAAGAATCTTAAAAAACAACCGCAGTAACTGGCTGTTTAATTGAAATATTGATACATTGTAATTAACCATTTTGGTGATACGCGTTTTAACGAAGGAGTCCATTTATGATGGAGAACACTGATACAACTTACTATTTTGTTGGGATTAAGGGGTCGGGAATGGCCTCCTTAGCCCTAATTCTGCATGATCGTGGTGATCGTGTCGAAGGGTCTGATATTGACCAGTACACATTCACACAGCGACCATTGGAACAAGCTGGCATAAAAATTTACGCGTTTGATCCGGCAAACTTACATGAAGGGCTGACAGTGATCGCTGGAAATGCCTTTCCGGATACTCATCCAGAAATACTTCAGGCTAAAAAATTAGGGTTACCAGTTATTCGTTACCATGAGTTTCTGGGTCAACTGATGCGGGGGTATACGAGCATTGGTGTGGCCGGTGCTCATGGTAAGACCAGTACAACCGGGTTACTCGCTCACGTATTAAGCGGTATTGCACCAACGAGTTATTTAATTGGGGATGGCACTGGTAAAGGCACGCCAAATTCCCGCTTCTTTGTGTTTGAAGCTGACGAATATCGGCGTCACTTTTTAGCGTATCATCCAGATTATGCCATTATGACAAATATTGATTTCGATCATCCAGATTATTATACCGGGATTGATGATGTCGCAGATGCCTTCCAGACGTTTGCTAGTCAAGTAGGTAAAGCAATTTTTGCCTGGGGTGATGATGAACATTTACGACAGTTGAAGGCCAATGTGCCAATCTACTATTATGGCACGAAGGATCGAGACGATATTCAAGCGCGTAATGTCAAACGGACTACAAAAGGGTCTAATTTTGATGTCTACTTACATGATGAGTTGATTGGTAACTTTGAAATTCCATTGTATGGCGAACACAATGTGCTTAATAGCCTAGCTGTCATTGCAGTGGCACATTTTGAAAAAGTTGATATGACTGATTTGCGTAAAGAACTGCTTTCATTTAAAGGAGTTAAACGGCGGTTTGCGGAACGGTCAGTGGCAGATATGACCATCATTGATGACTATGCTCATCATCCATCTGAAATTAAAGCGACGATTGATGCTGCTCGTCAAAAATATCCAGATAAGCAATTAATTGCGGTATTCCAGCCGCACACATTTACGCGAACAATTGCGTTGATGGATGATTTTGCTAAAAGTTTGAATTTGGCCGACAAAGTCTACTTGACGAATATCTTTGGTTCAGCTCGTGAAAAGACAGGAACTGTTTCTAGTGCTGATTTAGGTGCGAAGATTGTCAAAGGCGGCGATGTGTTAACTTTGGAAAATCTATCGCCTCTATTAGATTATCATGACGCTGTCGTCATCTTTATGGGTGCCGGCGATGTTCAAAAATACGAACGCGAATATGAAACACTGTTAAGTAATTCCAGTTTAACGAACGGTTAAGCGCAAACATGAACAATTGCGGATGATTCACTTGATGAGACAAAAATGGCGAGCTAACTCAATTTGAGTTAGCTCGCCATTTTTGCGACTGGAATTTAATTAGTGGTGGTCACAGAGGTGAGACCAAGTAAAATTAACCCGATGATCTCAAAAATGATAATTAAACTGATCATCGGAATTGAACTTGTCGAACCGAATAACCCGACGACGGGAGAAGCTAGACCGCCGACTAATTCCGAAAAGGTGCCCAAGACCGCCGATGCTGTCCCAATATTAGTGGAGGTACTAGCCATAGCAATCGCAGTCGTTATGCCGTTATTGAAACCGATGGAGACAACCACGATCCAAAGCGCAGTCGTAAAGAGCCAGAAGTTATTGACCGTTAGCGCGTTTAACAACATCAAGCCACTGCTGGCGATCGGAATCAGAAATCCCCAGCGCGTTAAATTTCGATCAGATGTTTTACCTGTCAGCCGACCCATGAGCTGAGCACCTAAGGCGATACCCAGTCCATTAAAAGCGTAAATGAGACTGAATGAAGTTGTACTTAAGTGAAAATCTTTTTGAAAAATGAAGGAAGAAGCGGCAATATAAGTGAATAATGCCCCGTTAACCAAGGCCAGGAGGCTTGCATTCAACATGAAAAGACGGTTTTTAAACACTGCTTTAAAGTTCAATGGTTCAAGCTGGTTATGCGTAACTTGGCTAGTCTCTGGTAAGCCAAACAGACTCGTTACCACCAGAATGACACCAATGATGGTTAATGTAACGAACACTGATTGCCACGGGAACAAACTGACAAGGGCAGCACCTAGGATTGGTGCAATGACGGGAAACACGCCATTAATTGTCATTAACGTTGCGTAAAAGCGAGTTAGTTTGACACCATCAAATAAATCACGGGCAATGGCACGAGATAAGACTTGACCGGCTGAACCGGCAAGCCCTTGAACAATTCGCACAATTAGAAATAACCCAATATTGTGAATGAAAATTAGTGCGAATGAGGATAATGTGAAAACGGCTAGTCCGACCATCAAGGGTTGACGTCGGCCAACGCGATCGCTCCATGGACCAATAAAAAGCTGTCCAATTGCCATCCCAATCAGGCAGGCACTGATACTGGCTTGAACGGCCGTGGCCGAAGTATGTAAGCTCAACTGGATATCCGGCAAAGCGGGTAGATACATATCTAATGATAAAGGCCCAAAAGCTGATAGTGTCCCTAGTAAGATGGTCAAAAAAAGGCTAGGGCGCGAATTCACTTTTTGTGGACTGTCAGATTGAATCATAATTACCTCGCAATCTTGAATTTGATTTATCGATATCTGGCTCATTTTAGTCGAGTTTTCGAAAAAAAACTAGACCGCTTCATTTGATAAGCTAATGTTGTAGCTTATCTAAAGAATTTTTTTCTAATAGCAAAAGACTTGCTTGTTAACTTAATTCTGTTAAAATACTTTGTAAATAAGGTTAGTCAACATTTGTCAGACTAACGGAATGCTTTGAGAGAAATGAGGGATCAGTTGTGAACAATAATGAATATCAACAACCTCGTCGTGAGGTGAATGTCCAAGCTTCTGGTTTAAGCGCTTTTATGAGCCGTGTCTTTGGCTACATGGGCTTGGCAGTCTTAATTTCCGCCGTTGTTGCAATTCTTGCAGGGGTGGTTTACCAGAAACAATATTTTGGCTTTCTAGCTGCTAATTCTTGGTTTATGTGGGTTCTAATTATCGCTGAATTTGGATTAGTCATAGGTGGCTCATTTCAAGCCAAACGGAGTGCCAGTGCTGGATTAACGATGCTACTTGGTTTTGCAGCGATTAATGGCCTGATGCTATCCACGATTTTCTTGGCTTACACGAGCGCCACAATTTTTTCCGCCTTCTTTGCTTCCGCAGCAATTTTCGGTGGCATGGCAGTTTATGGAATGACGACGCATCGTGACCTGAGTCGAATTGGCACGCAGATGATCTTTGCGCTGTTCGGCGTTATCGTGGTCAGCTTGATCAATATGTTCCTTCATTCATCAGTGATTAGCTACGTCTTTAGCTTTGTGATTGTTGGGATCTTTGTCGTTTTGACGGCCTGGGATACACAACGTATGCGGCGAATTTATGAACAATATGGTAACCAGGTGGCGCTAGGGGGCTTGGCAATTCAAGGTGCCTTCCAGTTATATCTAGACTTTATTAATATTTTCATTTATGTACTTCAGATCTTTGGTTTTAGTGGCGGTAATCGAAACTAGCTCATCTGTTGCATCTTGATGTTTTAGCGAGGATCAATTGATCCTCGCTTTTTTGTCGAATGCTGCCGGTGGGCAAAGGTCTTGGTCAAGCAGCTGGCTTTGTTCAGATTTTTGTCATGCATCGACAACTTGGGGTTTAATTCAACGTCAGTAATACGCCAAGAACACGATATGACCCATTTAAGCCACATTAGATTAATCATTGAAAACATTTCTCACTAATTCGGTTAAGCTGATCTAAAATTTGGCGGAAAATGTGCCAATGGAAAGCAAAGCCAAAATTTGGTAAACTACTGATAATACAAGCATTTAACGATGTTGATCTTGGAAAAGAAAGAGACGGCCAATGAGTGAACAAATTGAATTATCAAAACAGCCGCGTTTATTATTAATTGATGGCAATAGCGTCGCGTTTCGCGCTTTTTTTGCGCTCCATCAACAGCTAGATCGCTTTACGAATCACGATGGCTTACATACCAACGCAATCTATGCATTCAAAACGATGCTAGATGTTGTTATCAAGGCCGTTCATCCGGATAAGGCCTTGGTTGCTTTTGATGCTGGCAAAACGACTTTTCGTACGGAAAAATTTGGTGACTACAAAGGGGGACGCTCCAAAACACCACCGGAATTATCTGAACAAATGCCATATTTGCGAGATTTACTGTCCGCCTATGGAATTAAAAGTTACGAGTTAAGTAATTGGGAGGCGGATGACATTATTGGCACCTTAGCTCATGAAGGGGAAGAGGCGGGCTATCAAGTCATTATTGTGACCGGAGACCGCGACCTGACGCAGCTGGCAACCGATCAGACCACCGTTGCAATCACTCAAAAAGGGGTCAGCGAGATTGAATATTATACGCCGGCGCACGTTCAGGAAAAGTATGGTCTATCGCCGGAACAGATTATTGATATGAAAGGTTTGACCGGCGATACTTCCGACAATTATCCAGGCGTGACAAAAGTTGGTGAAAAAACGGCCATCAAATTATTAACGCAATTTGACAGTGTCGAAGGGGTTTATGACCATTTAGATGAGTTAAAACCAAGTAAAATGAAAGATCATCTCATCGAAGACCATCAACAAGCTGTCCTCAGTAAGGATTTGGCGACAATTCGAACGGACGCACCGCTGGCAGTGCATTTGGCTGACTTAGATTATCGCGGCCCCGATTTAGATAAGTTAGTCCCATTCTATCAGTCGATGGATTTTAATAACTTTCTCAAACAATTGCGTAATACCAGTCTAGAATTGGATTTTGATCAAGCTGGTATGAATCAAAATCAACTAGTGCCGGTTAAATGGACGGTACTAACGGCGCAAAATGTCGATTTGGTAACTCAATTCACAAAGGAAATCAGTTTCATTCTGGAAATGCCGGATGAAAACTATCACCTTAGTGCCTTTTCTGGGTTTGTCATGACCGACGGACAGCAAACACTGGTCAGTCGAGAAGTCGATTTATTGCAAACAAAACCGGTTAAACAATTATTGGCCAGTGATCAGGTGAAAAAGAATGTCTTCAACGCTAAAGCGCAATATGTTGGTTTGCACCGCTTAGGTACACCTTTAGACGGGGTCGATTTTGATTTATTACTGGTTTCTTATTTGTTGGATACAAATGACAATTCAAACGATTTAGGGAGTTTGGCTCAACAGCATGGATACGATGCTGTTGAATCAGATGAAGTGGTGTACGGCAAAGGAGCAAAGCGAAGCATTCCCGATGATGATCAACTCTTTTTTGATCATTTAGCTCGTAAAGCTCTGGCAATACAGGAACTTCATGACCGGCTCTTTACTCAGTTAGATGAACATGAACAAGCCGATTTATACCGTGACATTGAATTGCCGCTGACCTTTGTCTTAGCTCGGATGGAACTGGCTGGCATTACGGTTGATACAACGCAATTGACTGACATGCGCGAGAAGTTTAAGGAACAATTGGGAACGCTTGAACAAACAATCTATAACGAAGCCGGTGAGACGTTTAACATTAATTCCACAAAACAACTAGGAACAATTTTATTTGAAAAAATGAAATTACCTGTTATTAAGAAAACGAAAACGGGATATTCAACCTCTGTGGATGTGTTAGAGCAACTTGCTAGTCAGGCACCAATTGTCGAGAATATTTTGAGTTATCGTGGTCTGGCTAAGTTGCAGTCAACATACATTGAAGGGTTGTTAAAGGTTGTTCACAGCCGTGATCACAAAATCCACACGCGCTACCTGCAAACATTAACTCAGACTGGGCGACTATCATCTGTTGATCCTAATTTACAAAATATTCCCATTCAGACCCAACAAGGTCGCGAAATTCGTAAGGCCTTTGTTCCTAGCCATCCAGATTGGGAAATCTTTTCATCAGACTATTCTCAAGTAGAGCTTCGAGTCTTGGCACATATTACTGGCGACCATAATTTGCAGGAAGCATTCGTTGAAGATGAGGACATTCATGCGGCCACGGCTCGACGAATTTTTGGGCTTAGTGCTGAGGACGAGGTGACGCCACTGATGCGGCGTCAAGCGAAAGCAACAAATTTTGGGATTGTCTATGGTATCAGTGATTATGGGCTCTCACAAAATTTAGGTATTTCTCGCCCTCAAGCCAAACAGTTCATTGACACGTATTTTAGAGAATATCCAGGCGTTAAAAATTATACAGAAGAAATTGTCGCTAAAGCGAAGACTGATGGTTACGTAGAAACTATTACGCACCGACGTCGGTATTTACCAGATATTAATTCGAAAAACTTCAATCGACGTTCGTTTGCGGCGCGAACGGCAATGAACACTCCAATCCAAGGTTCAGCTGCTGACATTATCAAAATTGCAATGATCAAGATGGAGGCGGCCCTAGAACAGGCTGGCTTAAAAGCAACGATGTTGTTACAGATTCACGATGAACTCGTGTTCGAAGCACCTAAATCAGAAATTGAAACATTAACGCAATTGGTACCAAAAGTGATGGATTCGGCGGTGAAATTGGACATTCCATTAAAGGTTGAAAGTGCTCATGGCGCCTCATGGTACGAAGCAAAGTGATCTTGGCAATTGTTGTTAATTAAGGAGGGTTGAGATGCCTGAATTACCAGAAGTTGAAACGATTCGTCGAGGCCTAACTAACATGGTCGTTGGACAAATCGTCACTGGCATTGATGTGTTTTATCCAAAAATGATTTTAAACGGTGAAATAGCCTTCAAAAAATTGTTGATCGGTCGTAAAATTACGGCGATTGATCGACGAGGAAAGTATCTACTATTTCGATTCTCGGGTGGGCTAACGATGGTTTCTCATTTGCGGATGGAAGGTAAGTTCTTCGGTGCACCGGCAAATACACCGGTGGATAAGCACACCCACGTTATCTTTCACTTTGATCATGGCAATGAGCTATGGTACAACGATACGCGAAAGTTTGGTCGAATGGTCGTAGTGGATACGGGTCAAGAGAACCAAGTTGGCGGTTTAAAATCGTTGGGTCCGGAACCGACAGCGGACACCTTAACGGTAGCTTACTTAGTTGATAGAATGGCCAAGAGTCGTAAGGCAATTAAGACATGGCTATTAGATCAAAATAACGTGGCGGGTCTTGGAAATATCTATTGTGATGAAGTTCTTTGGTTAACAAAAATTCATCCCGAGCAACCTGCTAATACGTTGAGTAAAGAGCAAATTGCTGCGCTTCGTGAGAACATTTTTTTGGAGTTGGATCGAGCGATCAAAGCTCATGGCACAACGGTCTTTACGTATAGTGCTCTGGGTCACGCTGGCGAATTTCAGAATCAATTACACGCCTATGGTCACGTAGGACAACCGTGTGAACGGTGTGGCGCGACAATGGTTAAAATCAAAGTTGCTGAACGGGGTACCACCTTTTGTCCACAAGAACAAAAGTTATGCTTGCCTGATCAACAGGCGGCGGGCAGGCTGAAACGAGGCACTAAATAAATGACCGCAATTATTGGACTAACTGGTGGGATTGCGACAGGGAAGTCAACCGTGGCTCGTTTGTTTGCAGAAGCCGGCTGTTATGTCATTGATGCCGATCAGATTGCCCGACAAGCCGTACGGCCCAAAAGTTCGGGTTTACGGCAAATCGTCAACGAATTTGGTCTCAAGATACTCACGAACACCGGTGAATTGGATCGTAGTAAGCTTGGCAATCTGGTCTTCAATGATTCAAACCAAATGACGAAATTAAATGCCATTGTTCAACCGATTATTCGAGATCTAATCAAGCAAGCTGTGGCAAAAGCAAAGCTAGTTCAGCCACGGGCAATTATCCTAGATGCGCCGTTATTGTTGGAACAACATTACGAATCGATGGTTGATGTGATTGTAGTCGTTACCGTGCCTGAAAATGTACAAAGAGATCGGTTAATGGTGCGTAATCATTTAAATGGCGCACAAGCACGCGCTAGGATCGCGAGCCAAATGCCTTTGGCTGACAAGGAGAAACTGGCCGATTTCGTTATTTCCAATACTGGCACCATTGAAGCGACAAAACAGCACGTGATAGAATTACTTGATCATTTAAGTGATTTTTCACGTTAACTTGGTCGACTTATCACAATCAGGAAGTGGCAATGAAATAAAGGAGTTTTATAAATTATGCAGTGTCCACGCTGTCATCATCAGGAAACACGCGTTGTCGATAGTCGACCGACCGCTGAAGGTCAGGCGATTCGGCGACGGCGAGAATGTGAAAAGTGCGGTTTTCGCTTTACAACATTTGAACGCACTGAAGTTGCACCTTTACTTGTGATTAAAAAGGATGGGACGCGCGAAGAGTTTAATCGAGATAAGATCCTTCGCGGGATTATTCGCTCAGCAGAAAAACGTCCAGTTACCATGGAACAGATGAATCGGGTCGTGGAGAATGTGGACGCGCAAGTTCGGTCATTAGGAGAAAATGAAATTTCAAGTCAATTGATTGGCGAATATGTCATGAATGATCTGGCAGATGTGGACGAAATTGCCTACATCCGATTTGCTAGTGTCTATCGCCAGTTTAAAGACATGGGTGTCTTTTTGGATGAATTAAAAGAAATGGTTGACCGGGATAAAAAAAGAGACGCCAATCATTAATTAGGTGATGGAAAGGAGTTGCAAACGATGGCCGATACTTTGCCAACTTTAACACCGCGCGCAGGTTTCATCGTCATCAACCCCAGTCGCGCTCAACTAACAACCAATGTCTGGCAACGCTTGTATCAACCGATATTGGGTAATAATGCTTTTGGCCTATACAACGCTTTGCAAACTTTCATCAGTGAGCAACCACAACTATCCAATCGTCGTGTTCACAGTCAGTTATTAAGTTGGACTGACTTAGACTTGCCACATTTCCAGGCGAGCCGCCAACGCCTCGAAGCGTTAGGACTGTTAAATTCTTACTATCAGCAAGATGCATTGGGGGATTTGTATATCTATGAATTGCATCAACCATTAGATGCGCAGACCTTTTTTCGCGATGATTTATTGAGCGTGTTGTTGTTTCAATATGTCGGGCAAGCGCGGTACACTGAGCTTATTGACTACTTTAATGCCAGTCACCTTGATTTAGGCCACTTCAAAAATATTTCCGCGGACTTTTTGAGTGTTTATCACGTTGGTGAGCAGCAATTGGCGCAGCGTCCAGCTCAATCGGTTGATTCGACCCAATCTGTTCAACAACCGCGAGCGGATGAGGCGGCTTCACTGGATTTTCATTTATTAGGCGAGTATCTAAAACGAGAATCGGTTGACCTCACAAGTGTCGATTCTGCGCAAGATTTACTTCAAGCTGAAGCACTACTCTACGGGTTAAACGAGCGTGAATTGGCGAACCTAGTTGTGAAGGCGACCAGTGTGACCACAAACAGATTTGATCCCGACCGTTTTAGGGCCATGGTGGTCGATCAGTTTCAGCAACAGCGCACACAGATAGCATCGGTACCCTCGTCAGCCTCGTCTCAAACAGATGCTCAAGTAGCGCCAGTGCGCCCACAAGGAACTGATGAACTGCATGCAATATTAGCGGCGGTTAAGGCTTATGCTCCTGCTGATTTTCTGGCGGTCTTAAAACAAGAAAAGAATCAATATGTGACGAGCGGTGAGCAGCGCGTTTTGAGTACCTTTATGCAACGTCAGTTATTTGCCCCCAGCGTCGTGAATATGTTGATCTATTACTTAATTGCTGATCGTGATCAGAATGTGTTGTATCAAAATAGTGTTGATCGCGTGGCAAATGATTGGGCGAAAGCCAAGGTTCAGACGCCCGAACAAGCGGTTAAACACATGCAGGCGTTTGCTCAAGCGCAGGCGACCCGTCAGCAGAATCGGTCTGGGAACCGACCAACTAAATCCCGGGAACAATTGCCCGATTGGAACCAAACGGCTAGTTCATCTGCCAACAGTGATGGCAAGGCGGCTGATGAAATCGCTCAATTGCGGCAACGTTTATCCAAGGCTAAAGAAAGTCAGGAGGATCGGTCATAATGCAAGATTTAGGTAAATCCATGCGCGATTTATTAAATCGGCAGAATCTTAATTCGGACTATCAGCAGCTGATCGCCAATGCGGCAAATGATGGCGAAGTCCAGTCCTTTATTCAAACCCATCAAACGGAATTAGCTGATGATGCCTTAGAACGCAATGGGTCTAAACTTTATGAGTTTGTCAGTCAACGTGATAAGGTCCGCGCTGGTGCCCAAGTGTTTGCACCGGGTTATGAACCTCAGTTGGTTGTCAGCGATCATTACATTGAAGTTACCTATGTCCCAACGGAGGCGACGCTGTTAGCGCAAAAGCGCACCTTATTGAAGAAGCGTGTGCATGCGGTTTCCATGCCCAAGATGATCGAACAAGCTTCCTTTAGTGACTATGATGTGGTTGGCGAAGAACAGCAACGCAGTGATGCTTTGCGTCAAGCAATGCAATTTGTTGCTGATTACTCGCAAAAGCCACGTGTTTTTCATCAGGGATTGTATTTTTATGGAAATTTTGGCGTGGGGAAAACCTATTTGCTGGGAGCCATTGCCAATGAATTAGCTACTTTGGGTTATCAAAGTACTTTAATGCACTTTCCAAGCTTTGCTGTTGAAATGAAACGATCGATTGGAGAGAACTCGGTGGCCAAAAAGGTGGATGCGATCAAGCAAGCACCGATTCTAATGATTGACGATATTGGGGCGGACTCAATGAGCTCTTGGGTGCGAGATGAAGTCCTTGGTGTTATTCTGGAATACCGGATGCAAGAAGAATTGCCAACATTCTTTACCTCTAATTTCTCAATGCAATTATTAGCGGACCAGCATCTTTCCATTAATCAACGTGGAGAGACTGAGACGGTCAAGGCGGACCGACTAATGCAGCGTATTCGCTTCTTAAGCCATGAAGTCTTAGTTGCTGGACCTAACCGGCGACCACAGTAAAAGAATATTTTAATGAGAAAAGCGATCGTTGTGTATCATAATCAGCGGTTGCTTTTCTGTTTGTTTGGAAATTTCCGTGATTTAGAGGAACAAAATCATAAAAGTTCATAAACTGCCAAATTATTTCAAAAAAGCGACAAGGTTGTTCGTGTTTTGCAAAAACAGGTTCGTGTTTTACTTTAAAAATAAGAAGTAGTATGATTTATCTCGTGGTTTCATAAAACATATCCGAACATTGAGGAGGATCAATGTTTGAATAATTCAGAGGAGTGCTATTGTGAGCGAAAAGCTGAATCATTACTTTATGATTGATGAGTTGCATACGACCGTTCGTCGAGAGATCTTGGCTGGATTTACAACTTTTATTTCGATGGCCTATATTTTGTTTGTTAATCCCAGTGTGCTGGGCGCCGCCGGTGTTGATAAGGGCGCGGTGTTCACAGCAACGGCATTAGCCAGTGCGATTGGCTGTATGTTGATGGGGGTGTTGGCGCGGTATCCCATCGCGACTGCACCGGCATTAGGAATTAACGCCTTCTTTGCTTACTCTGTCGTGATTGGGATGAAGATTCCATGGCAGACGGCGATGGCGGGAGTGTTCGTTGCTTCACTGATTTTCTTAGTCATTACAATTTTTAAACTACGGGAAATGATTATCAACGCAATCCCATCGGATCTCAAATATGCCATCTCTAGTGGGATTGGATTGTTTATCGCGTTTATTGGTTTACATGATGGCGGTTTGATCGTTGCAAATAAGGACACGGTGGTCGGCTTAGGATCTTTCTCAACCGCGACGACGTGGTTGACAATCTTTGGCCTTATTTTAACGGCTATCTTGATGGTTATGCGGGTACCAGGCGGAATCTTCATTGGGATGGTCGCCACCTCTATCGTCGGTTTAGTAACGAAATTGATTCCACTGCCAGAGCATTTACTCGCTGGCGCACCGAGTTTGGCGCCAACCTTTGGTGTTGGTGTGCGTCATATGGGCGATATTAATTCTCTGCAGATGTGGGTTGTTGTTTTGACCTTCCTATTAGTCACATTTTTTGATACAGCGGGAACTTTGGTTGGTCTAGCGCAGCAGGCTGGCTTCATGAAGAACAACCAAATGCCCCGTGTTGGTAAGGCGTTGATGTCAGACTCTACTGCGATGTTGGCCGGTTCAGTATTGGGGACGTCACCAGTTGGGGCTTATGTCGAATCATCAGCGGGGATTGCGGTCGGTGGTCGTACTGGATTGACCGCAATTACGACTGGCGTCTTGTTTGTGCTTGGTATGTTCTTCTCACCGCTACTTACTGTTGTTACTAGTCAGGTGACTGCACCGGCCTTGATTATCGTCGGTGTTTTGATGGCCCAATCCTTGGCCCATATTAACTGGACTAAAATGGAAATTGCGATTCCATCCTTTTTAATTGTGTTAGGGATGCCGTTAACTTACAGTATCTCTGATGGTCTGGCCTTAGGTGTGATTACGTATCCAATTACAATGATTGCAGCCAAACGTGGCCGGGAAGTTCATCCGTTAATGTATGCCTTGTTTTTCGTCTTTATTGGCTTTATGGCGATTTTAAATGTAGGTAAATAAGAAATGACCAGCCCGTATGAATTTCCCTACAATCGTTAGATTTTGTCTAACAATTGTAGGGCACTTCAACGATGGGTTGGTCATTTTTTAGAAGGGTATTAAAGATCCGTGAAGATATTTTAATTGGATTCAAACAATGAGTCCGCGTCTTTGGGAGTATTAACGGCGTTGATTAAAATTTGCACAGTGATGACTGCCATTTGTAGGGCTGGTAAGAAAATGATTGATAGGATCATCGCTATTACTAGAATCAGCCAAGAATACCAGTGGATCGTGAGTTGATGAACCGTCGTATTTTTGATGTTAAGCGCAACATCTTGATGACCATGGCGATAATTTTCGGAAACAATCGTTCGACTTAAGATGGAATATGACAGGAACCAGAGCAAATAGACGAGACTGTAAAAAGTTTCCGGACCTCTAGCATTAATGCCTTTGCCCACCCAAGAAGTCGCGACCGGGATGAACGAGGTGGCAAACAACCAAAAGTTATTTGCCCAATAGATGCGTTTTGAAAGGACCTTGGTTTTGCTAAAAATAAAATGATGATTATACCAAGCTGTCCCAATGAACAAATAGCCAATCGCGTAGGAAATTAAATAGGGAAATTGGGGGGTCAAAGCAGATAGTTGAAGTGAGTTGGGGGTTTTAAATTCCAACACCATAATCGTCAAAATAATGGCGATCACAGCGTCGTTAAAAGCTTCTACACGGGATTTATTCATTGTTTTTTCCTATTTTTATTTTGTGATTTTTACAATCGATTGGACGACATTAACTGGCAACAAGGTGCTATTTTATTTGGACATGGGTTAATCGGTGGCCTAAATTTTAATTACTAAAAAGGCGAAGATCCGGGTGACTTAATTTTGTAAAAGATCATTTAACTTAACTAAAATACAACATTTTTTGAATAGACGTCAATAAGATTGGCATAGGTTTCAAATCGAATTACCTTGGTTACAGCGAGTCGTGTGTTTTAATTGATCGATTGGATCGTATGAAGGCGACTGTTGTAGGTACGAGACACAAAAAAAGAAGGCGCCTGGCCTTCTCAATGTCAATTAGTTATCGTTTTGTTCTTTCAATTCGTCAATTTTATCTTTCGCATCTTCCTTAGCGTCTGACAATTTCTTTTTTGCTTTACCCACTAAGCCTTCAGTTTTGCCTTGCAGTTCGCGTCCCTTATCGTTAGTCGCTTTTCCTTCAAGTTCTTTTCCCTTGCCAGTGACTTGATCTTTAGTGCCATCAATTTTATTATCTAAGCTCATAACAGGTCCTCCTTGTTATCAATGCTAGTTGTGGTTAAGCTTAATTTGACAATAGCATGTCATTTTTTGCCAAGCAAATAATGTGCTTATCTGACTAATTTGGCCATCCTTGTGTTGGATTTTTGAATACGTCTTTTTAAACATGCATGTTAAAAATCCCGCCAAAGCTGATAGACGTGGTCAGGACACTTATCTTGCCAGCTTATGACGGGATTTTTTATTTTCAAGAACGAGACTTATCGTAGCTTCATTTAAGGGACAAAAGGGGACACTCTTAAAATAGAAGCCCTGTTAATACCAATGCACCAGGTGGGGCTCGAACCCACAACCCTTGGTTTCGAAGACCAATACGCTATCCAGTTGCGCCACTGGTGCGGAAGTTGTGCTATCACAACTATCTCATCTTAAAGCTCAGATAAAAATTCGTCAATGGTTTGCTGATGAATCTTTAATATTGGGGTCCACATCGATTTCGATGGTGTGTTCACCACGACCTTGGATTGGCGTGAAGCGGGGGACTTCTTCGAGGCGTAAATGCCGAATATGCCAATTTCGTTTAGTTGGTTTAGTCCGACGGCGACTGTAGATGATTAAGGTGACAGCTAACACAACAATCAGAAAGCCGCCCATCACCAGTGCGTATGTGCCAGTTGATAACGTGGTGCTCGTCGTCGGCAAAAACGTTGAACTAAAGACGAGCACCGAACCAATCAGACCAATAATGCCAATCAAAAGACAAGTCAAGCGACCTCCTGGAATTTTAAACGACGCCTGTTTGGTTTTATTGGTTAGATTAAGGTAGATAAAGGCGGTGAACAATAAAATATACATCACCAAATACAACATCACGGTCAGTGACATGGCCATTGAAAAGGCCGCGTTGTTGCCGCCAAACCCAATTGTCAGAATTGCCGCAATAATTGAGACGATAACGCCTTGCAAGATAACCAAACGAACCGGTACTTGATGGCGGTTCACTTCATGCCAACGAGTTGGCAGAATTTCGTCTTTAGCTGTTACTAATAATGATTTAACTGGTCCCACAATCCAAGAACTAATCTCGCCAAGCATGCCCATGGCCATCAACAAACCTAGTAAATTGACCAAAATGGGCAGCGTTTGACCGAAGATTAACTTAACCATTTTGCCCATCGCGACAATGACACCTTGGTTAAGCGACAGTTCATTGGCCGGCACGACGGCGGCCACGGAGAGGCCACCAAACGAATCAAGTAAGATAGCAAAGACAACAAGAATAACCATAATTAAAGGATAATTACGCGTTGGTCGTTGTAGGTTATTGATGTAGGAAGCAGAGGCCTCAATCCCGGTAAATGCTAGAATATAAGGCACGATTACGGTGATCGAGCCAGCTTTAGTAATCGATCGCAGGTCGCTAGCCAGATTGAGATCGAACTGCAGTGGGTGACCCTGACCCAAATAAATCGCACCTAAAATGAGCAACACGATCGCTGGCAAGACGATGCCTAAGGAAAAGGTCCACTTTACTAAGCGATCAGTTCCCTTAATGCCACGTAATTGGATAAGCGTCATCACCCAATAGATGATGAAAAAGGCGCTAAATTTTAACCAGGGATTCGAATTTAGCTGCGTGAAATGTGTTGAGTAGGCAATCACACCGATGATGAAATAGATCATCGTGATAAAATTAACCGTAATTTGTAACCATTGGAAAAAGACGGCAATAAAGCCTGCGCGCTGACCAAGGCCACCCTTGACCCAGGTATAAACGCCGCCATCGCCCCAACCTGGCATGGTTGCCAGTTGCGCGGAAACTAAAGCGACCGGCAAAAACCATAGCAAGCCGGCAACGCCTAAGAACAAGGTGGCCTTTAAGCCAGATTGGGCAAAGGCGGGATACTCATCGGCAGACATTAGCATAGCAGCTGTTAAGGTAAAAAAACCAAATCCAGTTAACGATCGATTTTGTTTCATCAGACGAGCCTCCGGTGAACTTTAATAAGTTAAGATTAGCATGAAATCATTTTTAACGATAATTACCAGCACAAAATCACCTTACAAGTGGGATATTCATGTTCAAGAACCGGTCAAAATGGTAAACTGATTTGGTATCGCGAGGTGAAGACGGGTACATGGAAATCGAAAAAAATGACCGAATCAATTCACTGTTCGGTTTTTATGAATCGCTATTAACGGCGAAGCAAAAAGCATATGTTGAACAGTATTATGGCGAAGATTATTCATTAGGCGAAATTGCAGAGAACTTTGATGTCAGTCGACAAGCTGTTTATGACAATATTAAACGCACCGAAGTTATCTTAGAAAATTATGAGCGCAAACTTCAGCTTTACGCAGACTTCTTGCGGCGTAATCAGGCCGCTGACGCGGTCGCTAATTATGTGGTGAGACACTACCCAGATGATCGCCAATTGCGACAGTTAATTGCGCAGCTAGAAACAAGTGAAAGTGTTTAAACAATTCGGATCATGAACTGGAGGAATGGTTATGGCCTTTGAAGGGCTGACAGAACGATTACAAAATGCAATGAAACATTTGCGGGGAAAAGGAAAAGTCTCTGAGAGTGACTTACGCGAAACGATGCGGGAAATCCGACTCGCTTTGCTCGAAGCTGACGTTAACTTTGATGTAGTCAAGACATTTGTTAAAACAGTGCGCGACCGTGCAATGGGTAGCAACGTGCTAGATGGGCTAAATCCCGCCCAGCAAATCGTTAAAATTGTTGACGAAGAATTAACGAAAACGATGGGTTCGGATGCCAGCGAACTTAATAAAGCACCAAAGATTCCAACAATTATTATGATGGTTGGTTTGCAAGGGGCTGGTAAGACCACCACTGCTGGCAAGTTAGCTTATAAATTAAAGAATGAACAGCAAGCGCGTCCCTTGTTCATTGCGGCCGATGTCTATCGACCGGCTGCGATCGATCAGTTACAACAAGTGGCTGATCAAATCGATGTGCCTGTATTTGAATTAGGGACAGATGTTGATCCCGTTGAGATCGTGCGCCAGGGGCTGGGCCAAGCGGTAGCAAATAAGAACGATTACGTCATCATTGATACGGCTGGTCGACTCCAAATTGATGAACAATTGATGGATGAGTTGGCTAATATCAAGGCATTAGCGCATCCAAATGAAATCTTATTAGTCGTTGATGCCATGACTGGGCAAAATGCCGTTAATACGGCAACTGGTTTTGACGATAAGTTAGATATTACCGGCGTAGTCTTGACTAAGTTAGATGGAGACACTCGTGGCGGAGCTGCTCTGTCCATCCGGGCTGTCACCGGTAAACCAATTAAATTTGTCGGTGAGGGAGAAAAGATGTCCGCCCTAGACACCTTCCATCCCGACCGGATGGCATCTCGAATTTTGGGGATGGGGGACATGTTGACGCTAATTGAAAAAGCGCAACAGGTTTCTGATGAGAAGCAGGCGGCTGATCTTGAACAGAAGATGCGGGAAAATTCTTTTGATTTCAATGATTTTCTCGATCAGATGGATCAGATGAATAAGATGGGTGGCATGGAGAGTATCATGAAGATGATTCCCGGCCTAGCGAACAATCCAGCAATCGCTAATGCGCAGATCGATCCCAAAGATTTAGCTCATATGCGTGCAACCGTTTATTCAATGACACCGCAAGAACGAGAAAATCCCGATGTGTTGAATCCAAGTCGTCGTCGTCGGATTGCTGCAGGCTCTGGGCGACCAATTCAAGAGGTTAATCGACTTATTAAACAGTTTGATCAGATGAAGAAAATGATGAAACAAATGTCCAACGGTAACATGGGTGCTTTAGACCAATTAGTTCCTGGTGGTCTAGGCGGCATGATGGGCAGCGGCTCCGGAATCTCTGGGCGCTTAGGCAAGATGGCGGTTAATCGGATGGTTCGTCAAACGCGTAAGAATAAGAAAAAAAGAATTAAAAAGAATAAACGTAGTCGCTAATGGATGCGTTCACTCATAAAGCTGACCATGACTTGGTATCTACCAAATCATGGTCAGCTTTTTTGAATTTCGTGCTACGGAACAGTATTGGGATTTAGGCCATACTGCTTTGCTTGGTGTACATTTTGTCAGTAATCGTCATAGAATTTTGTTTTTTGTGTAACAGAACTGAAGAGTCGTTTAAAAAGCAAGAACTTATGAACAGATTACTGTTAAAACAATTGTGATTCATCAATGTAAGCGCTATGCTGGTATTGTGAAATATTTCTAAAAGATGGAGGGATGTTACATGGCGATCGTAGTTTCTGCACTTAAAGAGGCAACTGGCGAAAACCGGGTTGCGCTAACCCCGGATGTTGTCAGTCGCTTGGTTAAGGGCAACTATGAAGTGTTAATTGAACAAGGTGCGGGTGTTAATGCATTTTATCCTGATCAGGCTTATCAAGATGCCGGAGCAACACTGGTTAGTCGTGACGATGCAATTAAACAGTCAAATTTAATCGCGGTTATTAATCAACTAGATGCAACGACCATTGGGCAGTTGACTGCTGGACAAACATTGATTGGGTTACTAGCACCGTTAACTGATCCGGATGGCATTAAAGCCTTAGCCAAACAAAAGGTGACAGCATTAGCTTTTGAACTATTGCCACGAACGGTTTCTCGGGCCCAAACCATGGATGTTTTGAGTTCTCAATCCAGTGTGGCGGGCTACAAAGCCGCTTTAGTGGCAGCAGACAAGTTCTCTCGCTACTTCCCAATGATGATTACGGCTGCCGGAACGGCTAAACCAGCTAAAGTGCTTGTTTTGGGTACTGGTGTAGCTGGGTTGCAAGCCATCGGGACTGCTAAACGACTGGGTGCTGTTGTTTCCGGATATGATGTGCGTCCTGCCTCACGCGGTGAAGTTGAATCACTGGGGGCCACATTCCTGACGACTTCTGTCTCTGGCGCCGGTGAAGGTGGTTATGCTCGTCAATTAACACCGGAAGAGACGCAGCAGCAACAGGATGAATTGGCTGGATTCATTGCGGAAAACAATGTCATCATCACGACGGCGCAGGTCCCGGGTCGGAAGCCACCATTATTGGTGACGCAAAAATCTGTCGATGAAGCTAAACCAGGCACGATTTTCATTGACTTAGCAGCTAGTGACTTGGGCGGCAACGTGGCCAGTTCTAAGCCGAATGAAACGGTGATGACACCAGCTGGCGCACAAATTATTGGTGCTGGTGATATGGCTAGTCAACTACCAGCAGCGGCTTCAGATATGTTTTCAAAAAACGTTCAAGCCGTGATTAACTATGTGACTAAAGAAGAAGCCTTAAGCTTTGACGTTGATGACGATGTCTTAGGAGAACTATTGGCAACTTACAACGGTGACATTATTAGCAACCGTCTAAGAGGGGCCATGAATTTGCCTGAACGGACGTCAAGTCGGCCAGATCAAACAGTGGCGGCAGATACAGAGACGAAAGGAGCCGATCAGTCATGAGCCAAGAGTTATATGCGAATTTAGCCATTTTTGTGTTGAGTTTACTAGTTGGATTTGAAGTCATGAGTAAAATTCCATCCACGTTACAAACCCCGATGATGTCTGGTGCGAACGCGATCCACGGTGTCGTTGTCGTCGGTGCCTTTGTCATTGCGGCTGAAGCAAATAATTGGTTATTTTATTGTTTAGCCTTTTTTGGCGCCTTCTTTGCGGCCGTAAATGTGGCCGGTGGGTATACCGTTACTGACCGGATGTTAGGGATGTTTAACCGCCCTAAAAATTCACAACCAAAGGAGGATGATCACAAATGAACGCATTAGTGACAACGTCTTCACTGGTTTACTTAGTTTCGGCCGTTTGTTATGTCATCGGGGTTCACCTGATGCGATCACCAAAGACCGCCCGTCGAGGGAATGGTTTATCCGCAATCGGGATGTTTTTAGCCGTAATTATGATTATTATCACGATTATTGCTGAAGGTAAGATTACCGGGATTGGCTGGGTAGTGCTCATTGCTGGATTGGCCCTCGGAATTTGGTACGGTGTGGTGCGAGCTCGCAAAGTCCCGATGACCGATGTTCCTCAACTGGTTAGTCTATTCAACGCTGTTGGTGGTGGTGCCGCCGCCGTCATTGGGATCTTTGACTATATTGTTAAAGATGCCGGTTCTAGCCTTAACTTGGCCTTTTCCTTGCCTGTCTTTTTGGATGTGGTGATTGGGGGGATTACTTTCTCCGGTTCACTAATTGCTACTGGGAAATTATCGGGTCATGTTTCTGGCAAGCCGATTACCTTTCCTGGGGCGCGGTTGATCAACGCCTTAATCGTAGTTGCGATTTTAATTGCGGCTTGGTTAATGATGGGTGAACCGACCAATATCTGGTTTGTCGTACTCGGATTAGTTGCCAGCCTGGTTTTTGGTCTGCTCATGACCATGCCAATCGGTGGGGCAGATATGCCAGTAGTTGTTTCGCTGTTAAACGCATTTACTGGTTTGGCCGTTGCCTTTGCTGGGTTTGTTATTGACAACCAAGTGCTCATAATTGCTGGGGCATTAGTGGGTGCAGCCGGAACTATTTTAACGTTACAAATGGCTGATGCGATGAATCGTTCGGTCGCGAATATCTTGGCCGGTGGATTTGGTACTGGTGACAGTGGTAGTAACAGTGCTGCCGAGGATGTACCGGTCAACGTTAAAGAAACCAGCGCTGATGACGTTGGTCTACAATTGGCTTATGCGCAAAATGTCATGATTGTACCTGGGTATGGTTTAGCTGCAGCACAGGCTCAACATGAAGTTGCTGAATTGGCCAAGTTATTGACGGATAACGGGATTAACGTGAACTATGCGATTCACCCAGTGGCCGGGCGGATGCCAGGTCACATGAACGTGTTATTAGCTGATGTCAACGTGCCCTATGACCAGATGAAGCAGATGGAAGAAGCAAATTCGATGTTTGAAAATACGGATGTTTCTTTAGTCATTGGTGCTAATGATGTCACCAATCCATTGGCTAGAGAGTCAGGCAATGCCATTTCTGGTATGCCAATTTTAGATGTTGATAAATCGAAGTCTGTGGTCGTGATTAAACGGTCCATGAGTACCGGCTATGCTGGTGTGCAAAATCCATTGTTCTCCTTAGACAACACTCAAATGTTCTTCTCAGATGCGAAGAAAGGGCTGCAAGACATTATTGCTTCAACTAAGGAGTACATTAACCAATAATATAAAAGGGTTTGTTAGCTGTTCGAATTATTCGCATAAATCCTTTAAACTACTTTTTGGCGAATGATTAACAATTTCAATGTGACAAGAAAAAAAGTCATCCATAAACGGATGGCTTTTTTAGCTCAAGATTGGCTTGATTGTCTGAAATCTGCCAGCATTATTGATATTGATCAATTTTGGTTAGTGCTTTGTTGGCGATTTGTGAGCGTTTAACAACAGTGTAGGATTTAACGCCCTTTTCCTTTGAATAAATGACTTTCAAGTAAACCCCCTTCTTCAAGGGCGTATTGTCTGACTTTACGCTGTGGAATTGGAGTCGTTGAGATGCGCCTTGATCATCGAAACCTGTTTGGTCATATTTATAAAATACCGATTGCGCTCCCTGACTGGCTGATCCAGATTTACTGATGGGGTCGCTAACTTTGATATAGTAGGCGTGTCCGCCATAGGTGATTTGATGGTCAATCCCTATGCCAACAGCGACCAGGATGACTAATGCGACCAGGATCCATTTGAATCGTTTCATGTGCAGCCTTCTTTCCAAAAATTGGTAGTGTAAGCATAACAACACAGAATGGTTGGTTGGCTAAAGAAAAGGTTAAGATCTTAGCTTGGAACACTTGAGACTGTCAATTAGGTCAATCAGTTGGGCTGTTTGAGCGTCATCTAAGGGTTGGTGCTGCAATAAGGTGTCGATTTGCATGCCTATTTCTACAATATCCTGTTCTTTGGGGTTTGAACTGATGAAAAAAGCGATCATGACGAAGCGTTGTAATTGTTTTTGGGCCATTTGATCCTGATGCAAGGCACCTTGAGCCAAGGTCACGATTGTTTTGCGAAATTTTTCTTGACGACGTTTAGATTCCCGAAAATTATTTATGTAAGGTAAAAATAGGGCAACACAGACCGCTAACAGTTCAGCGACGGCCGCGACCCATTCTGATAATGGACCGATTTCCATTGAACTCCTCCTTAATAATCCGGTCACTTGGATTTAGCGTACCAACAATTTGATCATAGCATAAAGCGGATCAATTAGAGAGTGGATCGGGCAGTGGTCGGGAAAATTTCGACCATTGCTGAATTTTGTTATGATAAAGTGGCATAAAGATTTCAGGAGGACTTTGCGATGCCATTAGAACTTGATTGGTGCCTTCGCTTACTCCTAGCAGCCGCTTGTGGTGGTTTGATAGGTTACGAACGGTCTAGCCGTTTAAAAAATGCAGGCATTCGCACACACATTATCGTGGCCGTTGGCGCTGCCTTAATTATGATCGTCTCAAAGTATGGTTTTGCTGACGTGTTGACGCGATCCGACGTTGTGTTGGATCCGTCACGGATTGCCGCTCAAATCGTCAGTGGAATCAGCTTTATCGGTGCTGGGACCATTCTGGTTAAACAAGACAATGTCAATGGACTAACCACCGCTGCCGGAGTATGGGCGACTGCAGCGGTTGGTATGGCAGCAGGTGCCGGGTTGTATTTTATCGCGTTAGCCGCGATGTTAGTTGTCGTGGCCGTTCAATTCTTGTTTCGGGAACGTCGGTTATTAAAATATTTTTTGAAACGATTACACGTCCATTTTAAACTAACCCTTAACCAGACACCGGACGGGTTAGCGCAATTAAAACATCAGTTGCAGGTGGCTGGGTTGTCACAAATTCAGCTAGATATTAGTGCAATTACTCAAACGACCGTCACGGTTGAAATAGATGCAGTGACGCAACGACCAGAACAATTGAATCAATTATTCGAACAGTTAATCAATGAGCATGGGGTTCAAAGTGTCGAACGTTCTTAAGATCATTTAGGGGAAAAAGCTACCTTTGAAATCGCTTTCAAAAATCGGTACACTGAAAGTGTTTAAACTACCGATTGAAAGGGAGCTTATAAACCAATGGCAATTACAGTGGATGAACAACATAATTATCATTTACAGACCCAATCGACTAGCTATTTGATGGGGTTGCTCGAAAACGGTGAGTTAGGGCACTTTT
The DNA here is from genome assembly GCF_045862785.1 of Furfurilactobacillus curtus. Taxonomy (GTDB): domain Bacteria; phylum Bacillota; class Bacilli; order Lactobacillales; family Lactobacillaceae; genus Furfurilactobacillus; species Furfurilactobacillus curtus. Next base: position 256,442 of record NZ_BQXO01000001.1, read on the forward strand.
ATTACGGTCCTCGGTTGGCAGAGCCTGTTAATTTTGCAGAGCTACGCCAACGTGATGTGCAATCATTAGAACCAGTCTTATCAGCTGAGCAAGCCGATTTTTCCAGCGATCGGATCATGCAAGAATATCCTGGCTTTGGCCATGGTGATTTTCATTATCCTGCGTATCAAATTCAATATGAAAATGGCGCGCGGATCTCGGAATGGCAATTTGTCGGCGATGAGATTACTGATGGTAAGTTAGAATTAAATGGATTACCTTCGGCCAGCGCCCCAGTCGGTGATCGCCACGTCCAAACATTAAAAGTTCATTTTCAGGAAGCACAAAGTGGCCTACAACTAACTTTAAATTACACCGTCTTTGAACAAGCTGATGTAATCGTTCGTAGTGCAACCTTCAAGAATCAGGGGCAGCAAGTATTAAAGGTGCCTCGCGCCTTGAGTTTAGCTCTGGATCTTCCGACGGCCCCGTATGACTTGTTGCAACTTTCCGGAGCGTGGGCCAGAGAACGGCAGGTGGTTCGCCAACCACTACACTCTGGTGTCCAATCCGTCAGTAGTACGCGTGTCGCAAGCAGCGCACAGCAAAACCCTTTTATCGCTCTCTTAAATCCACAAGCGACTGAACGCAGTGGGTCTGTTTACGGGATTAACCTAATCTACAGTGGTAATTTTTTAGCGCAGGCCGAAGTTGATCAAGATGAACGAACCCGGGTCACCATTGGTATCAATCCTTTCGAGTTTGAGTGGACCTTGACGCCTGGACAAAGTTTTCAGACGCCGGAAGCCATGCTAACATATGCGGACAATGGGTTGTCTGAGATGAGTCATCATTTTCACCAATTCTTGCGTCAGTATCTCATTCCAAAACGATGGGTTGATGAGGATCGGCCAATCTTAATCAACAATTGGGAAGCAACTTATTTCGACTTTAATGAGTCGAAACTGGTTCAATTTGCGCAAAAGGCCAAGCAATTAGGAATTGAATTGTTTGTATTGGACGATGGATGGTTCGGGAAACGCGATGATGATACGACCTCCCTGGGTGACTGGCAAGTTAATTTGCAGAAATTACCGCATGGTTTATCTGGCTTGGCACATCAAGTCCATGACTTAGGCCTGAAGTTTGGCCTATGGTTCGAACCAGAAATGATTTCGATTGAAAGCCAACTTTATCAGCGACATCCGGAGTGGGTGATTCAGGTACCAGAGCGACGAATGAGTCCGTCACGTCATCAATTCATTCTAGATTTTTCTCGGCCTGAGGTGGTCGAGGCCATTTTTAAACAGATGGCTTCAGCGATCAATGCGGCCCAGTTGGATTACATTAAATGGGATATGAATCGGTACATGACGGAGGCGTACAGTCCGGCCTTGCCAGCCGAACGGCAGCTAGAATTTGGTCATCGATACATTCTCGGTGTTTATCAGCTGTATGAGCGGCTTACTAAAACATTTCCAAATGTCCTGTTCGAATCTTGTGCATCAGGTGGCGGACGGTTTGACACGGGCCTTTTGTACTATGCGCCGCAAGCATGGACCAGTGACGATACCGATGCAATGGAACGTTTGCGAATTCAGTGGGGAACATCGCTCGTTTATCCGCTCAATACGATGGGCGCGCATGTGTCTGCAGTGCCCAATGCCCAAATTAACCGCGTGACGTCATTAGCAACGCGTGGGGCGGTGGCAGATTTTGGCGATTTGGGATATGAGCTTGATATCACGTCTTTGTCGGCAGCAGCACGGGCTGAGATCGCCCAGCAAATTAAATTTTATCGTCAATATCGTGATCTTTTCCAACGGGGCACCTTTTATCGTTTGCAGAGTCCTTTTGCAGGGAATGTCACTGCATGGGAGGTTGTTAGTGATGACCAACAGACGGCGATCGTTGGGCGCTATCAAGTTCTTGCGGTACCAAACCCGGCTAGTGCCCGGATTTGTTTTACTGGGTTAAAGGAGACACAGTTATATCGAATCAACGATGGACCAGTGATAGCCGGCAGTCAGTTAATGAATGCGGGACTCTGGATCGGCCAACAGACTGACGCAAGTGGTGCATTGACCCACGGGGATTTTGCCAGTCAACTTTTTGTTGCAAAAGCAGTTCGATAACGGCGCAAAATTTTTGTTGAATAAGTTGTTGATTATCCTTGCCCAAATTAAAAAATAGCGTTACAGTGTAGTCATTGTATTGATAGTTCGGTAGTAAGTGTACTAGTTCTTTGGAATGACAACCTTTCTCGCCCGGCTTTAGATGCAAAATTATAATTGCGCTGGTGCGCATGGAGGTTTCATTCTTATGGAACAAGGTACTGTTAAATGGTTTAACGCTGACAAGGGTTACGGCTTCATTACTCGTGAAAACGGTGACGATGTATTCGTTCACTTCTCAGCAATTCAAGGCGACGGCTTCAAGACATTGGACGAAGGCCAACATGTAACCTTCGATGTTGAAGACAGCGACCGTGGCCCACAAGCAACCAACGTTGTTAAAGACTAATTTTTAGTCGATAAAAAGACCATCCTCAAGCGAGGATGGTCTTTTTTATGCAATCGATTATTTTTGAGTAGGGGTGATTGCGACGGGAACAAAAGCCCCCTTGGTAAAGTCATAGAGTCCCTGGTCTGTCAGTTTTAATGTCGGAATGACAGGTAAACTTAAAAAAGATAGCGTAATGAACGGATCAAAATTGACGGTAGGCGCGATTTGACGAAAGGCCTGATGCAAGGCTAATAACTGATCATTGACCTGTTGGGCCGGTAACGAACTCATTAAACCGCCCACCGGTAAAGGTAAGGTTGTGATCAGATTACCATCGACGACGACTAATCCACCATCTAATTCAGTGATCGCCGAAATGGCTTGCATCATTGCACTATCGGAGGTTCCAGCAACAATTAAGTTATGTGAATCGTGCCCAACACTACTGGCAAAGGCCCCTCGTCTCAGTTGAAAGCCACTGACTAAGCCGACGCCAACGTGCCCTGTATGATGATGACGTTCCACGACCGCCATTTTGAGTACATCTAATTGATCATCCCAGCAAAACTCCCCGCAATTGGTGGCAACTTGTTTGATTAGGGCGCTGGTGGTGATGTGATTTGGCTGGACACCAATCACGCGGGCTAGCCGTTCAGGAACTTTTAACGCTAAGTCTTCTATCTGACAACGATGATTGAGGTGGGTTAAAGTGTAAGGCCTTGCTGTTATTGGTTTTGGATCCACTGACTGCCATTGACCAGCCTTCATGACACGGTTGATGGTGACATGTTCAACATCTTGTAAGATGACTAAATCCGCGACCATCCCGGTTGTCAAAGCACCTCTGTCAGCCAGCTGTTCACCTTCGGCAGCATGAAGGCTAGCCATGGTGTAGGCAAGCTCTGGGGTTAGGCCATTAGCGATGGCTAAGCGAATATTTTGATCAATGGAACCTTCTTGAACTAAATCAGTCACCGTTTTGTCGTCTGTGCAAAAAGCAATGCGATTTGCATTTTGCGCATTGACTGCTGGCAAGAGATTTAACAAATCTCGCTCGACAGTACCTTCTCGCAAATAAACGTAAAAACCGGCACGCAAGCGTTCAACGAGTTCTTGTGGGGTAGTTGCCTCATGATCACTGCGAATGTGGGCGTCCTGATACGCTAACAACTGACTGCCACTGAGACCGGCCAAGTGACCATCCACCGGTAGCTTTCGTCGATGAGCATCAGCAATTTTGGCCATTAAGTCGGGATCTTGATGAACTAAAGCCGGAAAATCCATCACTTCAGCAAGACCGTGAACCATTGGTTCGTGATAAAGTGGCGCTAAGTCAGCGGCTGTTAATTTAGCCCCGGCGTGTTCAAATGGGTCGCAGGGCACAGCCGATGGTAACATGAAAAAGTAGTCGACATTGGCTTGCTTCGCATCATCAATTAGATAGCTCACTCCTGCTTGGCCAGCAACATTGGCTAACTCATGAGGGTCCGCAACCGCGCTAGTCACGCCATGACTTATTAATAGTGGGCTAAGTTGGCTAGGTGTTAGTAATGAACTTTCAATATGCATATGCGCATCAATGAATCCAGGAACAATAGTTTGACCAGTTAAATCAAACCGTTTTTTCGCTCGAAATTTGAGACCAGTGCGATCACCAATGATGAAGCCATTGTTAATCCACAATGTCGTTTGGCAAAAGGTTTGGGTGTAAACATCGAGTACGTTGGCGTTAGCGAGTTCATAATCGACAACAATATCAGTGGGTTGTGGCATGTTAGGAGAACTCCTTTTCGTGGGCTTGAAATTTTAGAGTAGCTCGACCATAACCAGATCATCATAATTTTTGCATGACTAACGCCAATGATGCATTCAAAGAAAAGACCACCGTCAAAAAAAGAGACAGTGGTCGACGACAATGGCTTATAGTCCGAAATTACGGTTCCGGGTAGAGACGAGTCGACCAATTACGACGCTTATATAAGCTGTTTTAATTAGATTGTGGTTTACAATAACATAGGTTAGCGTTGAAAACAACGGACATCTGCAAGTCAAATCTTGTTATACTAAAACTACTATCGTTATTTGTCGGCTAAGCTAGTGAGCAGCATAGGGAGAGGTACTCGTGGTTCGAAAACAAAAGCAGCAACAAACATTGGGCGTTATTTTGGCCAGCACAGGTGCCCTCCTATGGGGTGTTTCCGGTCCAATTTCACAATTTCTATTTCAGCATCGGCAGGTTTCACCAGAGTGGTTGACGGGTTTAAAAATGTTGATTTCTGGTTGTTTGATTTTGCTGTGGGTCCGACGACAACAAGGCCGTCATGTTTTTGATCTGTGGCATCATCGCCGCGATGCGATCTTGATGGTGATTTTTTCAATTGTCGGTATGGGGGCTGTTCAATATATTTTCTTTTTAACGGTCCGAGTTGCCAGTGCGCCAACTGCTACGATTATGCAAACATTAGGGACTGTGATGATTGTTTTGTGGGGCATTTTTTATCATCATGATTTCCCCCGTCCTGCAGATGTATTAGCGGTCAGTCTGGCCTTGTTTGGCACTTGGATGTTGGTGACGAAGGGGCATTTATTGCATTTAGCCATCTCGCCACTAGCGCTGACATTTGGATTATTACTAGGCTTAGCGGGTGCTGTCAATACTTTGTTGCCCGCCAGTTTACTACAACGCTATGACACTTTAACTGTTGTAGGGTGGTCAATGCTGCTTGGTGGCTTACTATTTTCAGTTATTCATCCGTTTTGGGTAAATGTTCCACAACTATCGGGATTAGAGTGGCTGGGCGTTGGTTTCATTGTCATCTTTGGGACTGGCTTGGCCTACATGACTTTTTTGGGCAGTTTAAACTTCATTTCACCCACGGCGGCCGGCTTACTAGATGCGTTTGAACCACTGTCAGCGACCCTCTTATCGGTAATCTTCTTAAAGATGAGCTTTAACGGCGCTCAAATCATTGGTGGCGCTTTAATTTTAAGTACGGTGTTTATTCTCTCGTTAGCCAAACCTAAAGATCCGCTGACAGAAGATTTGGATGATACCGGCAACTAGACGAGGTAATTTTGATAAAGAAAATGATACAAAAACAATTTATTTTTAAGTGTGATATTCATTTCCATGGACGTTTCATATTAATCGTGGCGGTCAGTTTATGGTTTGCTATCGGCAATGTTGGCTCATCGGTTCAGGCCGCAAAAGTGGCAGGTTATACGCAAGCACAAGCCCAACAGATCAAGCAGTGGCAACATCGGTATAATCAACTTAGTCAACGAGCTTATTCTGATCATGATATCTATCAGCAACGGCCACGCTTTTCACCTAAACTGAAGGCTGGTCAATTGCGAGCTTCTTACCAACGAGAGTTACTTGATTATGTCAATTTTTACAGAGCCCTCGTGGGTCTGCCGAGTATTCGTTATGGATTAAACGCCAACAACCAGGCTCAGTTGGCGGCAGCTGATATGGCAGCTGCCGACGGATTTAGTCATGGGTTAATCAAACAACGGCGCCCTAAGTTGGTCACCAAAAATCAGTGGGCGGTTGGGCAGCAAGTGACCGAGACGAGCAATATCGGTCAAATGGTGATGTCAGAACGGATCGATCAAACGATGGGAAATTATTTACGGGATAATTTTAATGTGGAAGGAAATAACACCGGACATCGTGCCTGGTTGCTCTCACCAGTCGTGCACACGATTGGCATTGGGATTGCACACCGGCCTAAATCGACCTTTGGCTATAGTAATATTTATTTTGCCGATCAGAGTCAGCGAGCGATCACACCTAATCGTAATCAAGTTATTAATTATCCGTCAGCTGGTGTGTTTCCACGAGCGATGTTAGTGAGTCAGCAGCATGACCACCCAATTTATTGGTCAAGCAACTTTACGCTTGATGCGGCGACTAGTGGTCGAGTACGGGTCGAAATTCGCGATGACACGACACATCAACGGCAGTGGGCGCACAATGTTCACGTCAATCGTAGCCAACATTACGGGCAATTTGCGATGATCGTCACTTACCGACCACCATTCATGGTGATTAATGGTCATCAATATACAGTGTCAATTACGGGTCTGACCCACCATCCTCATGGCTATCGCTATCGGTTTAGCCCCTTTAACCTCAATAATTGAGCGCATTGAATAAACATGATCAGCAAAAGAAAACGCATCAGCCGGACCACTTCCATGGTCGCCTGGTGCGTTTTTAGTGGAGCGTTGAATTTCTGTGGGGCGAATCTGTGCTTTAAAACGAACTGATTAAGGACTCTAATTTACTAATAATTCCATTTACACCGCTGTCCTTTAGGGTATCGCTGGCCTGTGTTGGGGAGGTACTGTCAGCCATATCAGACATGGTGTCGGATAGCTTATTTAACTGAGAGCTAACTGTACCACGCACAACCGCATTAGCATTACTCTGTGATACCTGGGTTTGCAAATTGCTGACCTGCTGTTGTAGCGAGGCAATCGTGGCTTGATACTGTGCATTGTCATTACTAGTTTTGTAATCTGTGACCGCTTGCTGTAATTGCTTGGTCATTGAGTTCAATGCCTTGACCTGTTCTTTTAAGCTTGAGACTTGGCTTGATAGACCACTATTTTGTGACGTTAGCGCTGCTTGACGAGAAGAAGCTTCAGACGACGATGAAGCAGCAGCCGCTGAGGAACTGGCCGCTGAAGCCATCGCTGCCTCATTTTGGGCCTGATTATGCGCGTTGACACCCCAAATAATGAGGACTAGGGCAATGATGGCAATTAATCCACCGATGATCATATTGCGCCGCCGATGGCTAGATTTTGGTTTAACAGCTTGCGTCGCTGCTTGACTAGCAGCCGCAGAAGCAGGGGCCGATTCAACGACAATAGGGGATCGACCGTCTAAATCAGCTTCAGTATTGACAATCGTTAGCGTAAAATAGGCACGACCGACATTACCCCGGTCGTCCATTACGGCAACTGGAACTTGATGCTGGCCAGCGACTGAGAAGTCAATATTTTCTAAATTGGCGTTTAAATGAGTAGTAATGTCTGTGCCACGACTGTCAATGGCACGTGCCCCAGCAGCTTGAAGTAGTCGCGCATTGGTGGGGCGACTGATGGCATCAGTTTTAACGATTCTAAGTTGCGGATGTGTAAAGCTGATCTGAGGTTCGGAATTGTTTTGCATAAGTGACTCCTTCATCAGGTGAATTCACAGGTACTTGATTACGGTTAATTTACCATATCAAGCTTAGACAACCGACCGTTCATATAAATCTTGACCAGAGTTTAACCTTCTTAGCAGAAATTATACAAACATGAGTTTCTGATCAATGTAGCCGACAGGAGGAAGATTTTAAGTGTAAAGAAAAACTCCTTGACACCACCCGGATGGTTGGCTAAACTAAGACTCGTTAAGAAATTTAGGAGGAATTTTCAATGTCTGTAAAAATTCGTTTAAAACGTATGGGTTCCAAGAAACGTCCGTTCTACCGTATCGTGGTTGCTGATTCTCGTTCACCTCGTGATGGTCGGTTTATCGAACAGATTGGTACTTATAACACATTAGTTAACCCTGCTGAAGTTAAGCTAGACGAAGACTTAGCAATGCAATGGTTAAACAATGGTGCGCAACCTTCTGATACAGTTAAAAACATCTTTTCTCAAGAAGGTATTATGAAGAAGTACCACGAAGCTAAGTTCACTAAGAAGTAATTTGAGGCGATTAGCGCATGAATTCTAATCAGGAGCACCGATTAACAAGTGAAGAAGTCAGGACATTTATTGTCACTGTTGTTTCGCCACTCGTCGATCATCCTGATGCGATCACGGTCGCAGTTAAACCTGGAGAACGTTTCACGGACTATGCTCTGCAGGTTGATCCCCGTGATATTGGGGCTGTTATTGGTCATCATGGTCAGGTTGCTCAGGCAATTCGAACAGTGGTTTATAGCGTGCGGACGAACGATCATCGACGCGTGCGACTACTAATCATGGATGAGAATATGTAAGACATTGGTTTATTCAAGTCTGGTGAAGTTGTTGCCAGCTTGTGCTGCTAATGCTTAAACACCTCGTTCCATTTGTGGACCCTATTTCCTGAAATTTGGGAGATAGGGTCTTTTCAGTTGATACTATTCGTGTTTAAACTAACCTATGCATAGATATAGATTTGCGATTGCGATCGCCAGACAAGCAGAATGAAAGAGGGACTCATTGTGGCCTTTTATAATATCGGTAAAATCGTGAACACCCAAGGTTTAAAGGGCGAACTACGTGTGGTTGCCACCACGGATTTCCCCACGCAGCGCTTCGCTAATGGTCAAATGGTTTATGTGACGGCCAATCGACCAGGGGCCAAACAAGAAGCACTGACAATTGATTCATCGCGGACTTACAAATCTTTTATCCTGGTGACATTTAAGGGCTTAAATGATATTAATTTGGTTGAGCAATACAAGGGATCTGAATTGTATGTAACCGAATCGCAGCAGCAACCGTTGCCGGATGGTCAATATTACTATCACGAGATCATTGGATTACGTGTCATTGATGAACACCAACAAGAAATTGGAGTTGTCAAAGAGATCTTGGCGCCGGGAGCCAATGACGTATGGGTTGTTAAACGTCCTGGGAAGTCAGATCTATTATTACCGGTTATTGATCCAGTCGTCAAAAAGGTCGATATTCAAGCAGGTTCGATCAATATCGAGATGATGGCGGGGCTAGATGATGAGGATTGACATTTTAAGTTTATTCCCTGATATGTTTAGTGGCCCTTTAACAGAGTCGATTGTAGGCAAAGCAGTTGATAAGGGAATCCTTGACATTAACGTCACTGATTTTCGCGACTTTACCACCGATCGCCACCATCACGTTGATGACACTCCCTATGGTGGTGGGGCAGGGATGCTATTGATGCCACAACCGATTTTTGACGCGATGGATCATGTTGAGCAGGATGCGGGAAATCGTGGACGGGTTATTTTGTTAGATCCAGCTGGAACTCCATTTACGGAGCAGGTGGCCGAATCATTTGCGACGGAATCACATTTAACCTTCATCTGTGGACATTATGAAGGTTATGACGAACGCATTCGCGAACTAGTGACTGATGAGGTATCACTGGGAGATTATGTTTTAACCGGGGGTGAGTTAGGCGCCATGGTCATGATTGATGCGACCGTGCGTTTGATTCCCGATGTGTTAGGAAACATGGATTCAGCCCCTGGTGATTCCTTTAGCAATGGGTTGCTTGAATATCCTCAATATACGCGACCGGCTGATTTTCGGGGGCGGTTGGTACCGGAAGTCTTAACCAACGGTAATCATCAATTGATTGATGAGTGGCGCATGCGTGAATCATTACGACGCACGTATCAAAGACGCCCGGATTTACTTGCTTCAGCAACCCTCACGACGGCACAACAGCGTTTATTAAATGATATTATTGATGAAGAAACCCGTGGCAAATGATCGTTATTAATGTCTAGCGTACGAAATGGATTATGATTTGTGTTTTAGTCTGGGTTGTAAAGGAATTTAGCTTTACAACCACTCGAGTTTTGTGGTACGCTTTTTTGTGGCGATTTAGCCCATAATACCGATGTTCCGCTGGCAGCGCGACTGTGAATGAACCTCGAGTGAAAGGAAGCTCATTATGAGACAGAACCAATTAATTGAAAAGATCACCGCTAGCCAATTACGCGATGACATGCCTGATTTCCGCGCCGGTGACACTGTACGGGTCTTCGCCCGGATCGTTGAAGGGACCCGTGAGCGGATCCAGTTATTCGAAGGGGTTGTCGTTAAGCGTCATGGTGCTGGTATTTCAGCAACCTACACTGTTCGTAAGATCAGTAACGGGATTGGGGTTGAACGAACCTTCCCAGTTAACTCACCACGAGTTGATCATGTGGAAGTTACCCGTCATGGTCGCGTTCGGCGTAGTAAGTTATACTACTTACGTGCCTTACATGGTAAAGCGGCTCGGATCAAGGAAGCACGTCGTTAAGATTTGCGCTTGATCTATGCTAAAAAGCACGTTGGATTGACTAATCATCGTCAATCCAACGTGCTTTTTTTATTGTGGACTATTTCGGAGCTTGTTTAATTTTAAGTTGATTCTCAAAGCGTACGTGACTTGAATTTTTGCAAACACTGAGAATAAGGAGAAAGTGCATTGGGAATAGTTTCAAAATTAAAGGCTTTTCCAGCCTAAGGTACCTCAAACTAATCGTCTAAATTATTTTCCCGGTTGGCATAGAAGATCCAAGCGATGCCACCGAAAATGATCGGACCAGCAACGGTAGCAATGGCGGTTACCCAATCTTTAACTAAGAAGGGCTGTAAAATAGTAAAGCCAATCCCGACACTCAAAGTAATCATAACTAGCGTTACGACAAACAGCATCCAGCGATGTGAGTGATAAGCGACGAACGGACGTGGCAAATCTTCTCGTTTAAAGTAGGGGAAAGCGCCAACTAAGAACAAGTATGGCAAAGTCGTTGACACATTGCTCATGGAAGTTAAAACATTGTAGAAAAATTTAGCGTCTTGATGAGTTAATACTGAGGCAATGGAGATTCCAGTGATAAATACGATCACAGCTACTGCCTGCATCCACATCGCAAATTCAGGCATGCCATGGCGATTCAGGCGCGTCATTTTCTTTGGCCAAAGTGCCTTTGGTGATCCTAAAATGAAAGATTTCAAGGGTGAGTAAATTAACACAAAGAAAGAACCAAGGTAGGCCAAAAACATGCTGACTCCAGCAAAACGGGAAAAGACTTCACCAAGGACATGGGCACTGGATACACTCAGGCCTAGTGCGATCCCTAAGACGTCACCCAGATTTCCCATCAAGACATAAGTGATGTTACCCAAATTGACATTTCCGTGAGCAATAACCATGCTCCAGTTTGTCGAAATTCCCCATAAGAAGATCGTTAGCGAATAACCAATCCCAATCACCAAAGTCCCAATCAAGATTCCTTTCGGGAAGGTTTTTTCTGGTTGATCGAGTGAGTCGGTTACCCCACCGATTGATTCCAAACCACCATAAGCAAAAATGGCATAAATCACGAAACTGATCATGGCAATTGGGGTTTGAAATTGCGGATTTGGAGAAGTCGCGAAGTCCGACAAGTGATTAATAGGTTGGGCCAGCTGAAAATGATTGGCAATTAGAATAATTAAACTCGCCAGCACTAAGATGACATTTAATGCCATAACAGCTATTCCGCCGACCGAAGAGACTCTGGCGATGGATTCCATGCCTCGAGAGGCCGCCCACGTAATACCAATGATCCACAAAATGGCCAGTAAGCCAATTGTTAGGGTGGAGTTTAATCCGAAAAGATGCCAACTTGGCGTGGTATCTTTGCCCGTCAAAATTGTTGAAAGCGTAATCCAAACTTTCTGGGAAATCATAACTTGCCAGATGATCCACGCGGATAACCAGATAAAGGTCGCGATAAAGGACCACTGCTCCCCAATTGAGGCATCTAGCCAGGAGTAGATCCCACCTTTAGAGCCCTTTAAAGAGGCACCATACTCAGCAAACATCAAGCCACTCGGCAGGAAGAATAGTAGTGCGCCTAACAAATACCAGAAGATTGCCCCATAGCCCATTTGCTCAAAAGCCGTGGGGGTATTACCAAAACCAAAAATAGTCGTAAAGATCATTAAAACAAGTGCACCAAGCGTTAAGGTCTTCTTGTTGCTTGATTCATTTTCCATTGTGAAACCTCATTTCATGTCATCGAGCTTGATTTATTCCACGATTGAATATTACCTTTATAATTTTTCATCCGTTTTGAAATTGAGTGGTGAAAAATCAGTACTTTCAGTCACTAGTTGCCCGATTAGTGACTGGTACGCGGTTAACGCTTGTTTAGCCATCCGTTCATTTGATTTAGTTAAAAAAACGAGTTGATCAGTTGAAGCCTGTTGAATAGCAATCTGGTCGGTAGCTCGCAGTTGAGCGGCCAGTTGGGCAGCTAAATCAGTTTGTACGCGTTGATAAAGCGTATTGAAGTGTTGATAGTGTGCATCCCACAAGATGCCCGCCAGTTTATAGGTCCAGTAAGCGCTGGTGGGCGAATAAGTGGCTTGTCCCTGCTGATACGCGGCAGGTGTATCGTTAACGGCACTGTAGAATGGTACAAATGAACTCTGTGCGGCCACGCCCATTGCCAACCAATGAATTCCAACTAAATTGGGTTGATCTTTTTGTGACCGTAACTGGAGCACATGGGCTTCCTGTGTCTTAGCCAAGCTAATCGGACGAAAGTCATGTTTATGTTGTTCATCCTGTCCAACCGGATCATAAGGCGTTCCTTCATAATGGTTGCTTAGAAAACCTTGAACATCGTGGACGGATAATTTGTGTTCTGGATAACGGATGAATGGTAATTCCTGATTCATCGGATCTTGAACAGTACTGGGATTGAACAACCGCTGACCAGCCCAAACACGTGGTGTGTTGTAGTGTTCGTCTGCCACGGTGTGCGTTCCAAAAATTCGTCGCCAGTTAAAGCCATCTTGGTCTGGATTCAATCGATTAGTTTTAACAAATTCGGCAAGTCCAGAGGCAGTCATGAAGTTATCCGGGTCGTCGAAATCAACTTCCTGGATGGCCAATTGGTTTGCAACCACGGCATAGCCATCATCTGGAATACGCTGAGCAACCCATTGGTGACCAGCCCCAGTTTCCATATACCAAGCTTCTTGTTGATCTGCAAATAAAATCCCATTCGTTTCTGCGGTACCAGCGGCCTCAATAAGTGAACCCAAACGGCTAACTCCTTGGCGCGCGGTCGTGATGTATGGGAGGACCACAGTAACCATAGCTTCTTCGTTTAGTCCATCGGTGACGAAGGGGTCAGCGGCTAAGACAGTTGAATTCGAATAGGCACTTTCGGTTGCCGACATGGCGACATTGGCTTCGTTAATCCCATCTTCTTCAAACAGCCCGAATTTTGGCGTCCATTCAGGTGTGGCAGTGTACCGTAAAGCAATTTTAGGCAGGGTTGCCTTAAAACCATTATCGTTGGATTGAAATGGCTGAGGGGTATCAAATACTTGATGGGGGTGGACCACGAAATGTTTAGGCCAGGAAGGCTTACTGTCTTCATTGCGACCAATCATAATCGAGCCGTCGAGAGTTGCATAACGGCCTACTAAAATACTCGTGCAGGCGGAGGGACGCCGTTCAAAAAGTTGCTCCATTCATCAAAACCTCACTTTATTGACGAGCAAGACGTCTGTGGCCTTGCATAATTTTATAAAATTACATTAAAGTAAATTGTAGCAGAAAAGCGACGCACCAGTTGGTTTCACTCGTTATTTTAAGGGCTTTCATGCTGATTTCTAACCAAGCTTCATCATGGAAATGACGTAACAAGGGTAATTCTGTGATTAACTGGTAAATCTGGTGGTCAGACATTAGAAGAATGTGGTTTAATTGGAACATTAAAACAAACGGAGGAGTGCGCTTATGGCACGTTGGCAAGATCAAGATGGCCTCATTAAAATCGTAATTCTCTTATTTTCATCGATTTGTTGTGCAGTCGCGTTAAATGAATTTTTAATTCCTAGCGATATTTTTTCAGGCGGTCTAAATGGGATTGCTCAACTGTTACATTGGGGATTGGTAGCAACTAACATCCATGTTTCAACAGGTTGGTTCATTCTTGCCTTTAATTTACCAATCGGCATTATGGGGTGGCATAAAATTGGACCTAAGTTCACCGCTTGGAGTTTTGCCAACGCAATCGTGACCTCGATTTTAGCCATTGTAATTCCTGAGGTGAGCGTATCGCATAATGCATTGCTAAATGCGCTGTTTGGCGGCATCCTAACGGGTATTGGCATCGGATTTCCTTTTCGATTTGGTTTTTCAACCGGTGGCATGGATATTATTGCAATGGTGTTACAAAAAACGACAGGCCGGTCTATTGGCACCTTAACTTTGTTGTTGAATTCAGGCATTGTTGCCGTTGCTGGTTTTTTTATTGGTTGGGAAAATGCCTTATTTACGATTATCACAATCTATGCGACTTCCCGCATGGTGGACACAATTCATACGCGACACCAAAAAATGACTGCTTTAATTGTTACTAGTCATCCTGAGGAGATGATTCAGGACTTGCGCAGTCACTTATTTCGCGGCATTACCGTCTTACCTTCACGTGGTGGGTTCAGCAATCAGACAAACGCGACGTTAATGATCGTTATTTCCCGTTATGAACTTTATGATTTAAAAAACACGGTAAATCGCATTGATCCAGAAAGTTTCATGGATCTCGTCACAACTGTTGATGTCAGTGGTAATTTTTTCGATGAAGCGACTCAAGAACGTTTACGTCAAATGCGGAATCGGGTGGAATAGATCCCTTGAAATTTGCTAAAATTAACAGAGGCTTAATTTCATAACGGCAGATAGGAGTCAATTTATGAACGATGAACAGTACGTGATGGCGATTGATCAAGGGACCACGAGCAGTCGGGCCATGATTTTTAATCATCAAGGTCAAGTAATCGGCAAAGCGCAAAAGGAATTCCCCCAATATTTTCCCAAACCAGGGTGGGTCGAACATGATCCGGAAGAAATTTGGGAAAGTGTCCAATCAGTGATGGCTGATGCCCTCATCCAAGCACACATTCCACCGTATAAAATTCGCGGAATCGGGATCACGAACCAACGAGAAACGACGATCATTTGGGATAAGAAAACTGGTAAACCGGTATACCATGCAATCGTGTGGCAATCAAAACAAACAGCCTCGATTGCAGACGACTGGCAAGCAGCTGGTCTGGCGGATAAAATTCATCAGAAGACGGGATTGGTCATTGATTCATACTTCTCCGCCTCTAAGATCAAATGGCTTCTTGATCAGGTGCCCGGCTGTCGAACAAGGGCAGAAAATGGTGACTTACTATTTGGGACAATCGATACATGGTTGCTATGGAAATTAACCGGGGGCAAAGTACACGCCACAGATTATACTAATGCTAGTCGGACGATGCTATTTAATATTCATGAGCTGCAGTGGGATCAAGAGCTACTAACAACATTTAACATTCCACGAGGGTTGCTGCCGGAGGTTCGTAGTTCGTCAGAGATATATGGTTATACAGCTGACTATACGATGTCAGGTGTTTCGGTACCGATCTGTGGGATCGCCGGTGATCAGCAGGCCGCCTTATTCGGACAGACAGCCTTTGATGAAGGAAATGTCAAAAACACATATGGTACTGGCGCTTTTATTGTGATGAATACCGGATCACAGCCGATCCTCTCGAATAAGGGGCTCTTAACGACCGTTGCTTACGGATTAAATGGGCAGGTTAATTATGCCTTAGAGGGATCCATCTTTGTTGCTGGTTCTGCAGTCCAATGGTTGCGAGATGGCCTTGCACTAGTAACATCTGCGACTGAAACAGAAAAGCTTGCCAATCAAGTTGAAGGCGATGATGGTATCTATGTGGTGCCCGCTTTTACTGGATTAGGAGCCCCATATTGGGATCAAGAATTGCGCGGTGCCGTTTTCGGGTTGACCCGTGGAACCAGCAAAGCCGCGTTTGTTCGTGCCACCTTACAAGCAATTGCTTATCAAACACGGGATGTCGTGGACACCATGGTCGCAGACACAGGGTTGGCAATTGCGACCTTACATGTGGATGGTGGTGCTGCTCAAAACGACTACTTGATGCAATTTCAAGCAGATATTTTAAATACAACCATTCAACGTGCAAAGATCAATGAAACAACCGCTTTGGGCGCCGCTTTTCTTGCCGGCCTGGCGGTGGATTTTTGGCACGATCAAGCAGAATTGCGCAAATTGTATGCCGATGGTGCACAATTTGTGCCGACCATGTCAGCCGTTCGACGTTCTAGACTGTACCAAGGTTGGCAAATAGCGATTAAAGCTGCACAAGCATTTGAGCATTAGTGAACGTTTATTTTTATAAGTCTATTTTGAAGTAAGGAAGTCACATGAAAGCACAAAATTATTCTAAAGGAATCTTTTGGGCCGCGTTTGCCTCCACGATGTGGGGAATTTCGGGGACCATTCTTCAGTACATTTCGCAAGGACAAAATATTCCTGCCACCTGGTTTTTATCGGTACGTACGTTAGGTGCTGGAACTATTTTATTGATTATCGGTTGGTTTCAAGAACGCAATCGGATTTTTTCGCTATTTAAATCCTGGCGATTGGTCGGTTGGCTAGTCGCCTACGCATTGTTAGGCTTGATGGCGAATCTCTTTACTTTTTATATGAGTATCAAAACGGGTAATGCTTCGGCGGCGACAATTTTGCAGTACCTGAGCCCGCTATTCATCGTCTTAGGAGCCTTGGTGTTTAAACGAGAATTACCCATGCGTTCAGATTTAATTGCCTTTGCCATTGCGTTATTAGGTGTGTTCTTAGCGATTACAAAGGGAAACATCCATACGCTGGCAGTCCCAGTTCCTTCGATTATTTGGGGCATTTTATCGGGGGTCACCGCGGCTTGTTATGTCGTTTTACCACGGGCAATCGTGGCGGAGCATTCGCCGATTGTCGTGTTAGGGTGGGGAATGTTCATCAGTGGCATCCTATTTAACTTAGCGCGTCCATTTTGGGTGGATACGCCGCCTATTACACCACAACTAGTGGCTTCTATTGGCAGTGTTATTTTGGTGGGGACCATCTTAGCATTTTCCACACTACTTTATAGTTTGAATTTTGCTCCCTCGGCCGTCATCAGCATCGTAGATGCGGTTCAGCCGGTAGTCACATTTATTCTTAGTATTATTTTCTTTCACTTACAAATTAGTGTAATGGAAGTTATCGGATCAGTGCTTGTAATTGTTGCCGTCTATCTACTGCAGCGTTTGAGACAGACTGGGTCCGATTAAAGTCCAGTCAAAAAGATCGTTTCTTTAGCCTTGATGGCTAAAGAAACGATCTTTTTTAAAACTACATTTTTTTAATAACGCGATATTTCTTTTGGTCGTGGCCCTGATTTGTAACTGCATCTTGATCAAATAAAACGTACGGTGTACCATCACTTTCCGAAACAATAAAGAGGGTGTGCGGGTTATGATGTTTATAAATTTGAGCACTTTGATAAACTTCGTTGTAATCATGGGCATTAGCAATCGCGTCCCCTGGGTTAAACAGAACGTTTTCCTCAGTCATGAAAATTCCCCCTTAGATGGCGGTTAGCAGCCATAAGCATCAATTCAACTGATTGGTTAACTTTATGATGGCGCTTTCACCGACAAATTGCAATCATTGCGCCTCTGCCAGCAGTGTTGGTAAACTCAAATATTCTTGCAGATAGTGAGCAAGGCCATCATGATCATTATCGACGGAGGTGACATCTTGGGCGATGGCTTTTAAGTCATCAATCCCATTGGCCATTGCGACACCCCAGCCGGCATAAGCAATCATCGATTGATCATTGCCCTCGTCACCGAAAGCTATGATGTTTTCGCGATCAATTTGGTAAGTTTGCGCAAGAAATTCAAGACCCGTCGCTTTTTCGATGCCTTTATGAGCCACTTCCAAAACAGGCCATGGGCCGCCCCAGACGTTTAAATCAATCTGTTTCCCGTAACGGGAAAGCAAGTCCTCAATGAGTTGTTTTCGATGTGATTCCGAGAAATAAAGCGTCAGCGCGGTCGGATTATCCGTTAAATTTGTTGCGTTAAGGACTTGCTGCTGTCTCAGGATTTTTGGGAAAAAATCAATCGTACCATCACTTTGATGATTGGCCCAAACGTGTGCCTTGTTTTCTGCCGCAATTGTTTCGATGCCCAGATCTTGTTGATGAGCTAACAAATCTAGTGCAATCTCGCGATCGATCGTATATTGATATTCCTTGGTCCATTGGTGATGAGGTAAATGGCCCAGCGACCCATTAAAATTAATCATCGCAGAATGAAGACCCAGCTCATCGTAAAATTGCTGCGAAATTCGATAAGGACGACCAGTCACAATACTGACGATATGTCCGGCAGCACTTGCCTGTTGTAGTACTTGTTTAGTTAATGGTGAAATTATGGACTGGTTATTTAGCGTGGTCCCATCCAAATCAATAGCAATTAATTTACGACTCACGGATCAATTCCTCCTGGCAGGCTGACTTAACTTAATTTATGATAACCACCATACCGAAAAAAACATGAATCGGCAACCAATCTTAGTCAAGTCGTTGCTTAACAAGGACATCGGACGTGACGTGAAGTCCATGCCGGTGTAGAATTATTTGAGGTTTTGTAGGATGAGGAAGGAGAATTTGATGCGATTACCAGATGGTTATGCACAAAAATATCAGCATTTGATGGGAGAGGATGAAGCGGCGGATTTTTTGGCCAGTTTTGATCAACCGGTTCAACACGGTTTTCGCACCAATCCATTAAAAGAAAATGCAGTGCCGGCTGATTTTAGCCTGAACAAGCCAACTGGCGTTCCTAACGGTTATTTTGGTCAAGTAAGTGGGCACACACCTGATCACACGACGGGGGTTGTTTATAGTCAAGAGCCCTCGGCAATGTTAGTCGGGGCAGTTGCTGATGCGCGGCCTGGCGAGTTGATCTTAGACTTATGTGCCGCTCCAGGTGGTAAGACCACTCAACTGGCAGCAGGATTAGCTGGTCAAGGGGTGTTATTAACTAACGAAATCTTTGCTAAACGGGCAGCAGTGCTATCAGAAAATGTGGAGCGGTTTGGGATTACCAATGCTGTGGTAACCAATGAAACATCTGAACACCTAGCCGCACAACTGCCTAATTTTTTTGATAAAGTCGTGGTTGATGCGCCCTGTTCAGGAGAAGGCATGTTTCGCAAAGATCCAGAAGCTATGACTTTTTGGTCGCTTGACTATCCGAAGATCTGCGCCCAACGGCAACAAGAAATCTTAAGTGAAGCCGTTAAAATGGTCAAACCAGGTGGACACCTCATTTACTCAACGTGTACCTTCGCTCCTGAAGAGGACGAACAAATGATGGCCTGGCTATTGCAGAATTATCCTGAATTTGAATTAGTCGACTTACCGCTATTTCCAGGATTAGAGGCAGCGCGCCCAGCTTGGGGTGATAATCAACCTCAATTAGCACGAGCTGGGCGAGTTTTTCCGCATCACGCAAACGGTGAAGGGCACTTTATCGCCAGCCTCATTCGCCGCAGTGATCGCGAGGTTACCAAACGAAAATGGGCTAAACCCCGGCTGCCAAGGCCGGATGCTGCCGCATTATCTCTGTGGCATGATTTTGCTCAACAGCATGGGTTAACAGACATCAATGATGAACAATTAGTTGTTTTTGGTGATCAGTTGTCGGCTTTGCCGGCTAACACACCAGATCTAGGTCGTCTAAGAATTATCCGCCCCGGCTTACACTTAGGGACATTGAAGAAGAACCGTTTTGAGCCAGCGTTTGCGTTGGCCTTAGCGATTCAGCCAACCCACTATAGCCCCCGAGTGGCGCTGGACCGGTCGCAGTGGGGTGACTTTGTTCATGGTGATACGGTGTCCCTCACTGAACCAGGGCACGGGTGGACATTAGCGACCGTCAATGGTAACGGGATCGGTTTTGGTAAAGTCGTGGGGCAAACACTCAAAAATGGGTACCCCAAGGGTTTACGTTTTCAGCCGCATTTCACTGATTAAATCACAAAAAAACTTAAAAACGACTTTTCCTTTTTGTGAAGTGAAAAGTCGTTTTTAAGTTTTTTGAAGTGAATCAGAACTGTCGTTGCTGACGATAAGATAATAAGTTTGAACTCAAAATATAAGGGGCTTGCCGTAGTTCAGCAGTGGTCTGACAACCGGCTAATAGGTAAAGCTTACGCAGATCTTGTTGCCATTGTTGAATTAAAGCGAGTAGTGCAGTCTCACCATTGGTCATAAGTTCGTGTAAAAAGTAGCCAGCTACGCCCACTGCATCAGCACCTAGCACCAAAGATTTAATGACATCTAACGGTGTTCGCACGCCCCCCGAGGCTGCAACATGTAAGGGGGTTTTCTGAAGCTCCAGCAAGGACTCAACCGTTGTCTGTCCCCAATCGCTAAGATAATCCAGGTGGTGATCGACAAGTCGCTCATTTTCAATTTGGGCGAAATTTGTGCCACCTCGGCCGCTAATATTTACATACTTGATACCACTTTGCTCAAGTTGGACCGCGGTTTCGCGACTCATCCCAAAGCCGACTTCTTTAACAATCACCGGGACGTCGACCGCGTTAATCAAGTTAGTCAAGCGGGCCAACCAGTGAAAGTTACGATCACCCTCAGGCATGATCAGTTCTTGAACACTGTTGATATGAACTTCTAAGGCATTGGCTTGAATCATCTCAACGGCTTGCTGGGCAACTGCCACTGAAACACCCGCGCCAACATTGGCAAAAATCACACCATTAGGATTGTTTTCACGGACAGTTTTAAAGGTTTTCAGTTGCTCCGGTTCGCTAATCGCAATGCTTTGCGAACCGACCGCCATGGCAATGCCACTAGCAGCAGCCACGCGGGCAAGCTGTTCATTGATAATCCCAGTTCGTGGCGATCCGCCGGTCATTGCCTCAATGTAAAAGGGCCAGTCCAACGACAAATCGCCAAACTGACTTTTCATACGGATGTCATTTTGATCCAATTCGGGCAGCCCTCGATGAATCAGTCGAACTTGATCAAAGCCAGCCGAGGCCGCTGTTTTGAAACGTTTTTCGGCGATGGCAAGATGTTCATCCTTACGATGAGCATGGGCCGATGGGGTTGTTTTTGCCATAAGGACACTCCATATCTTCGTCCACCAATTTTAGTGTAAAAGTAATATAACTAATTAACAACTAGACTAAATCCAACACGTTATGAACACTCAACGGTAGGGTGGTAATTCCTTCTGCTTCCCAGTCTTGGAGCAAGGTGTCGATTGCTTCGTGTCGATTGATTAAAACGATACCACAATCGCCGCCACCGGCACCAGATGTCTTGGCAGCACCACCATGATCTTCAGCGATCGCACAAAGTGTATTTAACGCAACCGTTTCGATCGGAACATGACTGAAGGAACTCAAATGTTGTAAGAGGTGACGGTTAGTGCGAATCTCACGTTGAATAATATCAATCGCACCGCGACGAAAACCGTCAATCATTCGATTCAAACAGTCACGACTAGCCGTCAAAAAGTGTCGATATTCGATCTGGTCCACACTTTTTGCCCATGTTACTTTATCAACTAGGTGAGAAGTAGACGCTGGTGAACCAGTCCAACCGATTAACAAGCGTAAATCGTCAGGTGGCGTCAACAATTCAATGGATAATCCTGGCCAATCTAAGGCGAGCAGATCAATTAAGGATAATTGTTGGCGTTGTTCAGCTAACCACTGGTGATCAAAGGAATGATAGGCAATCCAGCCACCATAAACAGACGCAGCAATATCGCCCAAGGATCCATTTCCTTGGACATCAAGATGCGCGATAGCCGCTAATTTAAATAATGTATCCTTCGTGATCGGTAATTGATAAAATTTGCAGAGGGCTTTAACGGTGCCCACTGTGACGGCCGCCGATGAACCCAAACCAAACTTTTTGCCATCTTTGCTATCCAATTGAGAATTGACAGATAGATGATAAAATTTCAAATCACGGCCACAGGCACGAGCATAAGACTCAGTTAAGCGAATCGCCGACAACAGATAGTGGAAAGGATTGTCGCGATTATCAAAAACTAATTCATCGCCAGAGCGGCGCCAATTAACTGAAGTTTCTTTGTACTGCTCGGAATCGATCGTGCCAAAGTTTTGACTTTCTTCAATCGTTACCGTTACAAATTGATTTAAGGCAACGATAATGGCTGGGTAGCCTGCTTCAACAACCGCATATTCTCCCGCGAGATAAAGCTTTCCGGGTGCTTGCACGCTAATCAATTAATCATGTCCTTTCAAAGACAAAAAATGTATGCACCGGCAAACTGCGTGCAAACATCGTCAAGAGTTAAATTTAAACTTATCGATAGGTTAGTCCAGGGCCTGGTTTTGCAACCACAAGATTGTTTGGACCAAATTCTGGTCGCAAGCGCCCTAAGACCGTTTCAACATCCTGATCCTCACAGATGACTTTAACGTTTGGACCGGCATCCATCGTATAATAGCAGTTTACGCCCTCACTGCGCAAGTCGCCGACAATATCGAAGACACGCAATGTATCGGCATTAAAGTATGTAAATGGTGGGGTCGCGCTAAGCGTCGTCGCATGCATCGACATCGCGTTATGCTCAGCAATTCGACCAACTTGGTTTATATCTTTTTTAAGCAATGCGGCTGTCATCGGTGCAATATTTGCATTAGCCAGGCGCACCCAGTCTTGAAAATAGGGGGATTGCTGTGAAGCCTTCATACCAACTCGACTACTTATTTTTTTCTTTTGACGTGAAACAACCACTGCAATCATCCGAATCGGCCAATCTACAGCTTCAACAATCGGCTCCGCAAAGGAAGTTTCGTCGTTATGGCCAGCGTGCCATTGGACGAAGCCACCAAAAATCGATCGACTTGCAGAGCCAGACCCACGTCGAGCCAAACGTGACAAGTCGCGAGGGGCCGTTGACAAGCCCGCTGCTTTAGCAGCAGCTCCGGCCAATGCGGCAAAACCTGAGGCTGATGACGCCAATCCTGCAGCGGTCGGAACTTGATTAGTCGTCGTGATGTGCGCAAACATTGTTTGGCGCGCCCGCTGCCGAACCAAATCCATGAACTGGCGAATTCGTTGTTGTCCGTCGGCTGGTAATGAGATTCCATCCAAATTAATCTCGTCAACGGTTAATCTTGGGTCAAATTGAACCGTGTTGGTTGAAAAAAATTGATCCAATGTTAAAGAAATTGAATCATTTGTTGGCAGCATCAAGTGCTCGTCAGCTTTTCCCCAATACTTCACTAGCGCAATGTTCGTATGGGCGCGAGCAGTGATTGGTGTGGTTGAAATGGTCATTAAAAAATTCCTCTTTAAATAAATTAATTAGTTAAGACTTGTTGGTCAATTTGATGGTTGAATGATATTGGTGGATTCAATTACAACGACTCGGAATGCCCAAAGGGTTCAATCCAAGTGGCAATTGCACCAGCATTCAATAGTGCCTGCTGGATTTTTCTAGCGCTTTGCTGATTGGCAGCGAGGCTAATCATACATCCGCCCAAGCCACTACCAGTAAGCTTACTGCCTAAGGCACCAGCTCGATTAGCAACCGACACCAGGTGTTCAATAACCGGGTGGCTAACGCCCAGCGCTGCTAGATCGACCTGAGCCTGATTCATCAACTGACCAAGTCGTTCAGGCTGGTTGTCTCGCAAACAAGTCGCAGCTTGCCAAGTTAATTGGCCCAGATGATTTACGAGATTTTGGCCAATGTGCGGCCGTTCGTCGTCAGTCAGAAGTTCATTCACCGAATTTACGGCTAGTCCAGTCTGTCCCGTGACACCAGTGTCGCCGACCACTAAGGTAGCCGATAAGTTAACCGGCAACTCTTGGAGCGGCTGCCCCTTAATAAACCAAATGGGTCGATTTGCGCTAACTGTCGCCGCATCAATACCTGATGGGGTCCCATGAGTAATTACTTCTTCGATATTAACTGTTTTGAGCAGCGTTGTTTGGTCAAGTGGTATGTCAAAAAAGTCATAAACAGCACGCGTGATAGCCGTTGCAACCGCTGCAGAGGATCCCATCCCACGTTCTTCAGGAATATCACTAGTTAGTTCCAATTCAAAACCTAAATTAGGCACGTGGAAACGATTTAGTAGCCGTTCAAGCAGGACGTGAATGCCTGAGAATTGCCCTGGCAAATCGGATAATGCGCCACTAAAGTAATCACTGACTAATTGCTGCTCAGACTTGTGAGCTGTTAAGATGGCCGTTACCGGCAGCCCTTGTAGTGGCAAGGCGATAGCGGGCTGCTGGTGAACAACGCTATGTTCGCCAATCAAGATTATTTTGGCATGGGCGCGGCCATGACCAGTTTGCATAATCGTTCACCCCTTTTGATAATTTACGAACATTATCATACCACAGCGGTGGGCGCGTGAATAACGGAGGAAGTCTTTGCCAGCGTCATTAATCAGAGTAGAATAAGACTAGATTAAGGATTAGATAAATGAAATCAAGGCGTCAAACCGTTTATCCGCGGTACATTTGCTGTACACATGGCGTTTTGATGAAAGGCGTTTGTAAATTCGATGAATACTGACACAATCTATGCCGTAGTTGATATTGAAACAACGGGAACCAGTGTAAATGATGGTGATCGCGTTATCCAGATTGGCTGTGCTTTCGTGCAATCAGGGCGCGTCATTAATCGTTATAGTACAAAAGTTAATCCGGGACGCTCCATTCCCAATAATATTATCCACTTAACGGGGATTACGAATAAAGTAGTCAGCCACGCGCCTTATTTTGACGACATTGCTGGCTCTTTATATGCCATGCTACAAGGAACCGTGTTCGTGGCACATAATGTGAATTTTGATTTTCCATTCTTGAATGCAGAATTTAGCCGAGTCGGATATCCAGCCTTGTCAATCTCGGCCATTGATACGGTGACATTGACGCAAATTCTATTTCCAACTTTAACTAGTTTTCGTTTGCGGGACCTAAGTGCCCACTTTAAAATTGAGCACGATCAGCCACATACTGCCGACTCGGATGCGGATGCCACGGCAATTTTGCTTATTGATTTGCTAACACGATTACGCGAACTACCCATTAATACATTACGTCAATTGATCGCTTTGCATTTATCCCTGCCAGCCGATACGGCTACGATATTTCAAACGGCTTTGACGATGGCCCGCCGTCAACCGGCTAAATTGCCAGCAGGGCAGTATGTTCGGGCTCGGCTGGTTTTACATGAACCGGACCCGATTAAACCGGTTGATCTCGGGCAACCACGCGCATTTCCAAAATCAAAAGTTGCTAAGCAAAAACAATGGGGGACAGTCATCGACTGGCGCGATGGTCAGGCCAAGATGATGAACGCCATTTTTAACAATTATAGCCATCCAAATACCCATAATCTGATCATCGAGGCACCCACCGGTATTGGAAAATCGTTAGGTTACGCGGTTCCTTTTGCTTATTTGTCACAAACTGGGACGGCGACCGTCATTTCCACACAGACGACGTTACTTCAAGAGCAATTTATGACCGAAACCGTCCCCAAATTACGACAGATGTTACCATTTGCTTTCAATGTCGTCGCGGTAAAGGGCAGTCACCACTATCTTGACCTATCCCGTTTTTCTGCCGTATTAAATGTTCCCGATCATTCACAACAGAGTCAATTTTTAAAGGCACGTATCTTAGTCTGGTTGCTTGATACTCGTACTGGTGACTTAGACGAGCTTCACTTGAATTCATATCGGGCCCCGTTATTTGAGGAAATTACCCATCGTGGCTTGGCTAGTCTATCTAAGAAGAATCCCTTCTATGAAGATGATTATTTACGCCGTTTGGATAATCGCATTCGTCAGGCCAACTTGGTAGTGGTTAACCACGCGTATTTGAGTCAAAATGCCGCACAACTGGAAACATTATTAGGTCACCACCCCTTTTTACTGGTTGATGAGGCCCAACACTTACCGGATGTTGCGGCAACCCATCATCGAGAGACAGTCCGGTTTCATGACTGGATTTCATTGCTCCATCACGCACAGGCGAACATCTTTAATCAACATGACCATCATTTGACGGCGATGTTTGATGAAGACAGCGCGGCAACGAATGCATTGCGACAGCTGGCGACAATTTTAGTACGCTTAGATGCCGACCTTGATCAATTTGCCCAAGCGCTGTATCGACAATTCTTGATGAGGGCGCAAATGACCGCCAAGGGTACGCGCATTGTTGAACAACTGGTGGACAATGCATCCTTACGTCAACTCTTTCAAAACGAATCTGGGGCATTTGCCGCCTTGATGGGGGCCAAAACGCCACTATTGACCAATGTGGCCAAGCTCCGCCGGCGTTTTGCTGCCAATCAGCGTAAATGGCTGACTTCTGATCAGGCATTAATGCATGAATTCGAACAAACCTTGGCGCAAATTGATGGCTTATTTGCCCAATTGCAGCTTTTTTATGAACAATTAGGTGAAGAAAAAACCAGTCATGTTTACTGGCTGAAACAAAATCAGTATGGGGATTCCACAAGTTTAGAATTAAGTGGCGGGTTATTGATGGCCGCAGGTTGGTTAAATGACCACGTCTATCACTATTTTCAGCGGCCGACCTTCACGGGCGCAACGCTGTTCACCTCAAGTCGGGCAAACTACCTTATGGCGCAGCTAGATTTAGATAAAGACGCCACCACGACAAAACGCTTACCAGAGGCATTTGATTATGAGCGTCAGGCTCGCCTCTTGGTGGCCAGTGATGCGCCGGCGATGAACCTGGGGCGCCCAGACGTGCAATATCACTATTGGGCCGAAACAATTGCCAAGTTAACGATGGCAACGAAACGGCAAACCTTAGTCCTGTTTAATTCGCTAGCTGCCATTAACGAAGTTTATCGAGAGTTAACCCATGGTTTGTTGGATGATACGCAAACGCCGGTATATGCTCAGGGAGTGACAGGTAGTCGAGAGAAGAATTTAAAACGCTTTACGACAGAAAATAATGCCATTTTACTCGGGGCAGCCAGTTATTGGGAAGGTATTGATCTGCCTAATGAGGCATTGGAGCTTGTGATCATTACACGATTACCATTCGATTCGCCAACAGATTTGCTCGTGGCGGCGACTAATGCGCAATTGGAAGCTAATGGACATAACCCGTTTTATGCGTCAGCCTTACCTAAGGCCACATTGCGTCTACGTCAAGGCATTGGCCGCTTGATCCGTTCTGAGACAGATCGGGGAGTAGTGGTGGTTTTAGATGCACGATTAACTGCCAAACGATATGGATTAACAATGCAAAAGGCGTTGCCAAAATCTTTACGGGTCACAAACCAGTCAACCGCCGAAATCATTAAGCAAACACAAAATTTTTTCAGATCCTGAGCGGAGCATTGTTTGACCGGGCAAGTTTGCTATAATTAATTTCGTTATTGCAGACAGGATGGAGGATGACTATGCAGCGTCGTCGACGACAACGAAAAAATTGGGGTCAAATTACCCTGTGGAGCGTGCTGGCAGTTATCCTAATTGTCGGCAGCGTAATGATTGTTTTTCATGAGGCACTGCGTCCGGCAAATACTGCGGCCAAACAGACGGTTCAGATTGCGCGAAAAGCAGGGGTTAATGATGCAAAGGGCTTTCTAACCTTTAACCGTCAACAGACGTATTATGCTGTTAACGGCCATAATCGTAAAGGCAAATCGGTTTATGTCATTGTTGCCAAAAAAAATGGCCACGTCACGATTGTACATGTTAAAGCCGGTCAGACTAAGACGGCCATTTTGCAACGAGTTTGGTCGAAACAGCAACCTAAAAAGGTATTGAACGTTGGCTTAGGAATCCGAAATGGGCAACCTGTCTGGGAGGTTACCTACTTAAATCAAAAAGGCAACCTCTGTTATGATCTTATTCGGTATCGCGACAGCAAGACGATTCAGTCTATTCAAAATCTGTAAGATTCAAATTAAATAAGTTGATCGTAAACGCTGATCAACGAAAAAAGGGGAGTTTTTTGTGGAAACCATTAGTATCATGCACGCACCAGAGCATGTCGATGAGAAAGTTCGCATCGGAGTCTGGTTAAGTAATAAACGTTCGAGCGGCAAAATTGCCTTTTTGCAACTGCGAGATGGCACGGCCTTCTTCCAAGGGGTCATCCGCAAAAATGATGTTGGTGAAGAAAAATTTGAAGCAGCCAAAGAATTGCGCCAAGAAACCAGTTTATACGTTACTGGAACGATTCACGAAGACGCACGTTCCAAGTTCGGTTATGAAATAGCAATCGAAGACTTTGAAGTTGTCGGAGAAAGTGAAGACTATCCGATTACACCGAAGGAACACGGCATTGATTTTCTAATGGATCATCGGCAC
This sequence comes from Furfurilactobacillus curtus, assembly GCF_045862785.1. GTDB lineage: Bacteria > Bacillota > Bacilli > Lactobacillales > Lactobacillaceae > Furfurilactobacillus > Furfurilactobacillus curtus. The sequence goes on from NZ_BQXO01000001.1 coordinate 284,941, forward strand.
CTCTGGTTACGTTCTTCACGACCAAATGCATTATTAAGAATTCGTAATGAAGTGATCCGAGCGACATTTGAATTTTTCAATGACAATGATTTTATTAAGATTGATGCGCCACTATTAACGGGATCAGCTCCGGAAGGAACTACTGAATTATTTGAGACGGATTATTTTGGGCAAGATGCTTATCTGTCACAAACAGGGCAGTTGTACGAAGAAGCTGCGGCGATGGCTTTTGGCCGGGTATTTTCGTTTGGCCCGAGCTTTAGAGCTGAAAAATCGAAGACTCGCCGCCATTTAACCGAATTTTGGATGGTTGAACCAGAGATGGCATGGATGCATCAAGAAGAGAGTTTAGCGCTACAAGAACGTTACATCGCCTTTTTAGTTCAGGCAGTTATTGATAATTGTCAGCGGGAACTGGAAACCATTGGGCGTGATGTGGAAACGTTGAAGAAATACACGCACTTACCTTATCCGCGAATTTCTTATGACGATGCGATCAAACTTTTACAGGAAAATGACTTTGACGTCGAATGGGGCGTTGATTTTGGATCACCTGAAGAGACCTTCCTCGCTAACCACTTTGATAAACCAGTCTTCGTGTTAAACTATCCGAAAGCAATTAAAGCCTTTTACATGAAGCGGCACCCAACTCGTGATGATGTCGTGATTTGTGCAGATTTACTTGCACCTGAAGGTTACGGTGAAATTATCGGTGGTTCTGAACGTGATACTGATCTAGATTACTTGACCCAACAAATTCTAGATGCCGGTCAAGACCCTAAGAATTACGATTGGTACCTGGACTTACGTAAATTCGGTAGTGTCCCACATTCCGGGTTTGGCCTAGGACTTGAACGTTTCTTAACGTGGATCACGCTACAAGATCATCTCCGCGAGACGATTCCATTCCCACGTATGATTAACCGGATCTACCCGTAAAATAATTCAGACGTCGTTGCCATAGCCGCAGCGGCGTCTCTTTACATTCACTGTCAGTATGAGGAGGTTGTTAAACGCATGGAAGCTTTCGCACAAGCCCTTATCCAAGCTGGTGAAACGACGATTAATAATTTGCTATTAAGTCGATATCGTGAGTTAGAAATGACCAACGATGAGCTAGTGGTCTATTTGCAATACAAGCGGTCGTTGGATCGTGGCATTGATTTTCCAGATGCCCAAGCTGTTGCTGATGTAATGGGGACGACCTCAGCTGAGATTTTCAATCAATTAGATCAATTACTGAAAAAACAACTACTAGTCATTAACTCAACGACGGATGCAGATGGTAAACTTCACGATCAATATGATTTTACTCCTCTTTATGAGCGACTAGCGGCTTTGCCTGAGACGATGAGTGGTGTTGAAGCCCACCGAGCGACCATTGCAGCGCCAACCACGACCTCAGCTCGGGCAGACGTGTTTAATCGAATTGAAGTCGAATTTGGCCGGCCTTTAAGTCCGACAGAGCTTCAAACAATCAGTCGCTGGTTCGACGAGGATCAGTTTAAGCCGGAATTGATTTTATTAGCTTTGCGTGAAGCTGTGTTGAATCAAGCCTACAACCTGCGTTACATTGATCGAATTTTACTAACTTGGCAGCAAAAGCACCTCACAACTGCTGGCCAAGTGGAGCGAGAATTAGGACAACATCGAAAACAACAGGTGGTTAATGCCACGGAGGTAAACCCCAAAGTTAATGGGCCGGCTATCCCAATCATGAAGATTTCTAATCCAACCGATTCAACCACTAATTAGGCGTTTAAGCCCAACTATTCAGTACCAAGTTACATTAAATCGTTTGCTGATGCTTTATAACAAAAAAGAGAACTAGCAAGACTTGTGCTTGCTAGTTCTCTTTTTTGTTGTGATTATTAATGTCGCAATGAAATTAATTAGGGACGCGACGTTTCTGATTGACCGGCTGGTGTAGTCGAACTGCTGGTACTGCTAATACTACTGCTGCTTGAGTTCTCATTGTTGTTGCCATTATTGCCACCTTGAGTGGCACTAGATTCAGACAGCCGAGTATCATTTTCACTTGTTTGCGAGGAACTACTCTGTGAGGAACTAGAAGAAACAATGACACTAGATGAAGATGATCCTGTGGCACTACTTTGATCTCGGCCAGTTAAGTACTGCCGCCAGTTTGAACCGCGAATAACGAGTTCGTCGACGCCATTGTGGCGCACAACATCAACATTGCTGGGACGGGACCAATCATCATTATCTTGGGTTTGCGCCATGTACAACTCTAAGTTCTTGTAGATCCCCTCAGCAATGGATAATTGGGCGGTCGTCATATAATGACCTGGTTCATTAGGCTGATCATAACCAGTCCAGACCGAGATTGAACTGTGCTTGGTGTAGCCAGAGTACCAGGCATCCATGACGGCCGTGGATGGAACCGAGGTGACGCTACTTGGATAACCGGATTGCCCCGTCTTACCCGCTTGATGCAGACCACTGATTTGAGCACCAGGGGCCCAATTAGCAGTTGGGACGCCTTTTAACATGTCGGTCAGCATGTATGCCGTTGCTTTGGACATTGACCGATGAGAGGCGACCTTAAAGTTGTGGGTTTGACCATCTTGGGTGACGACCTTGTTAACCAGATGAGGCGTGTTGTAAGTTCCGTCATTAGCGATGGCAGCAAAGGCTGCGGATTCTTGTTCACTAGAGACGTACGCACCGATCCCATTTGAATAAACCAGAGGCTCTTTAAAGGTCATACCATTTTGCGCCATGAATTGGGTGGCATGACTTAAACCCACGGAAGCGAGGGTTCTAATCGCAGGAATGTTTCGCGATTCAACTAATGCTTTCCTCATAGTTATGTTGCCTTGGTATTGACCATCCCAGTCGTTAACCGGAGTATTGGTACCTGGATAATTATATTTCGTGTCTGAGACTGATTTAAAGGTTGGCCATTCATCGTACTCAATGGCTGGACCATAGTCCATAAATGGTTTGATGGTTGAACCAGATGAGCGATCCGTCTGGGTGGCCCGGTTTAAACCAAAGGCGACATTTTGCTTACGACCACCAATCATGGCGGTTACCGCACCCGTCTCAGGGTCAGTCATGGTCACCCCAACTTGTAACAAGTCGCTAGGGAAGTTGACATATTGGTCAGTGTTAACAATGTTATATAATCGTTTTTGAGCCCCCATATTGAGGTTGGTATAAACTTTAATTCCAGATTTATACGGATTGTATCCCTTCGCATTCAGCTCTTTAATCACTTGCTGTAAATACGCATCAATCACTTTGTCATCACTATCCGTGTTGTTAACTGAATGATTAACATTTAGACCGGTACTGATTGGTGTGGCCAGGTCTTGCGTCAATTGGGTATTAGAAATTACTTTATTCTGATTCATTGCCCGAAGGACCGTATTTCGTCGTTCTTTAGCATAGTTAGGATGAGCAATTGGATCATAATAAGTCGGGGATTGCGGCATACCAGCAAGCGTCGCTAACTGTACATCGGTCAACTGTTTTAAGGACTTGTTGTAATAATACTTAGCCGCTGTACCCATACCATAGACACCGTTGCCCATGTAAACCTTGTTGATGTAGAACTCTAGGATCTGATTTTTTGAATAATGCTTTTCAACATAGTAGGCGAGAGCAGCTTCTTGAGCTTTTCGTTTTAAAGTCCGATCTGAAGCGGCCGTGGAGAATACCGACAGCTTAACTAGTTGCTGGGTTAACGTTGATCCGCCTTGTAAGCCGAGGGAACTACCATGAATGTTTGCAAATGTGGCACTGATGATCCGAATCGGGTCAACGCCAAAATGATGCTTGTAAAAGCGGCGGTCTTCGATGGAAACAACAGATTGTTTTAACCGATCTGGGATCTCATCTGAACGAACATAAGTCCGATTTTGTGAGCCAAGATTTGATACGACGTTGCCTTTGGCATCTAAAATTTCTGTTGAATTTTGGCTGGTTAACTGAGCTGTTGTAATTTTGGGGGCACTTGAAGCATAGTAGGTGAATAATCCGACCCCAGCCAAAAAGGCGACTAAAATAACCCCGAACACCCAATATAAGATGGTACGCCATAGCGGTCGCGAATGTTTGGGACCGGTCGGCGTGGTGTTGTCATCACCGTCATGGTAGCGAGCGATACGAGATTGTGGTTGATCGTTATTGTCAGACATGTTGAACTCCTTAATCAATTAACTCATTTTTTTGTGGCGGTGATTAATTGATCAACCGCATTTAGATAGGGAACCAGTGGGTTAAGGGCTGGATTAATTTGATAACCGTGCGCCTCAATTGCCGAACGACGAATTGATTTTCGACCGTCAGTTTGAAGGGCGTCATCCCAGCAATGAAAGAGAAATGAAGCCGGTAAGAGAAATGTTGCGACATCATCGGTGAAGCGAATAATGGCAAAGCCAATACCTCCAGCTGCAACGCAGGCCCTCAGGTGTGCGATTTGATGAGCGTGAAAGTTTTTCAATGGGAACGAGGTTTTATTCTTGGTTTCTTTCGCATCAAAATCAAGATAGTAGCCTTGATAGACACCATTGTAATCTGTTGTTGAAGGCTGGCGAAAATAGGCCTCCTTAATTGTTGCAGCCGAACGCTTTGGATAGTCAACTTTCACAATTTGAACCGGGGTCGGTTTTTTATGAATCACAGCAACACCCTGATTCAAATAATATTGATTACTCTCATTCAATTCTGCTTCAAGTGACATACCACGATCCCCGTAATTAGTCGTTTGGGACATAGTTGTGGCAGGTCGTTTTGCGGACTGATGATAAGCGGTCCCATTAGGATAACGAATGTTCAAAAAAGACCACACTCCTTTATAATGCGCTTATTATATCAGATTTGCTATCCAGGCAACGTTTTGGCGCTGATGTTAACACAGGTGTAATATTTAGAGTGCTTAAGCAAATCGCTTGGTGTTGGCTGGTAATTCAACTAACTGCACCACAAAACGCTTTAAAGACGGTAGGAAAGGTCGCTAAACATGAGCCGATTGTGGATAAGTGGATATCGAAATTATGAATTAGGCATTTTTTCAGAAAATGATTTGAAGCTGACGGTAATTAAATACGCTTTAAAAACTGCCTTTAAAGCGCAGATTGAAAACGGTGTTGACTGGTTCATTACTGGAGGCCAGTTAGGTATTGAACAATGGACCATTCCAATTATCAACGAATTAAAAGAAGATTATCCTGAAATTCAGGTTGCCATGATGCTTCCGTTCGCTCAGTTTGGCAACCAATGGAATGAACAGAATCAAATGAAATTGGCCGCTTTAAAACAGCAAGTAGATTTTACGGCGACGGTTTCAGAACAGTCTTACCGATCTCCTCAACAATTAAAAAACTATCAAGGCTTCATGTTAGGCCATACAGATGCGGCGATGTTGGTATATGATATAGAACATGAAGGGAAGCCGACTTATGACTATTCAGCCATCCAAGCTTTCCAAGCGCATCATCCATACGATGTGACACTAATTGATTTTGATTGGTTACAAGAAAGTGCCACCGAATATCAAGAAAATCAACATCCGACATTTTAATTTTATGTAACATGCGCTACAATAGTTCAAGTCGTGTTTCGACAGATAATCAATGAGGTGTAACAGTCATGCAAGAAATCAACTTTACTACGCAGGACATCCTGCAAAAGGAATTCAAAGAAAAACGGATGGGGACGGCATATGACCCCACAGACGTGGACAGTTTCCTTGATCTAGTGATTAAGGATTATGAAACGTTCAACCGCGAAATTTCTCAACTGCGGAACGAAAATGAACAATTGTCGGGCAAAGTTGATGACTTGACACGGCAAGTCAGTGCGCGTCAGGCCGTGCCTAGCCAACCGGAATCATCGAACTCGACGACCAGCAGTGTGACAAACATGGACATTTTAAAACGGCTTAGCAATTTAGAACGTCATGTTTTTGGTTCACAGTTAGACAATGGGAATAATCAAGGCCCCTTAGATAATGGCGGTTCGATGTCTCAGTCTGGCTGGAATAGTTAATCTTTTGGCAATGATTTGCAAATTTCGGGTAATTGGGCGTGACTTTTGTTGCGTCAGGAAAGTCCATGCTCGCACAGGCTGCGATGCCTGTAGTGTTCGTGCTCAGTGAAAAAATAAGCTGGGGTGCCTCTTTGGAGGTAACGGCGGGAAAACACGGCTAACGTTTCGACTATGCCCTAGTATCCCTGAAAAGTGCCACAGTGACGAAACCAGTTCGGAAACGAGCTGGGTGGAACGCGGTAAACCCCTCGAGCGGGAAACCCAAACTACGGTAGGGGAGCTTCACATAGGTAATTGAACTGATTGTGGGGGAGGACAGTACGTCCTGAGATAGATGATTACCACGGCGTAGACTGCGCCTGAAGTCTACAAAGTACAAAACATGGCTTACAGAAATTTGCAACAGGCAGAGATCGCTCAGTGATGAGGGGTCTCTTTTTTTAGTCGCAAATGGTAAGATGAAGGTCAGCAACAATGAAATCAAGTTTGACAGGAGTTTACATGCAAAAATTTAAATTGATGGCCACCTGTGCTGCAGGAATTGAGGCATTGGTAGGGCGCGAATTACGTGACCTGGGCTATGAAGTAAATGTTGAAAATGGACGGGTTCGCTTTGAAGGAACGATTAAAGACATCTTAAGCACTAATTTGTGGTTGCGGACGGCGGATCGCATCAAAATTATCGTGGCCGAATTTCCTGCGGTGACATTCACGGAGTTATTTGATGCTACTAAGGCTGTGGCGTGGGATGAGCTGTTACCGATGGATGCAGCTTTTCCTGTCGAAGGACGATCACACAATTCACAACTACATAGCGTGCCAGATGCACAGGCGATCGTAAAGAAAGCCATTGCAGTGCAATTGAGTGAAACTTACCACCGGCGAAGCCGATTACCTGAAACTGGGGCAACTTTTCCATTAGAAGTGTCCATTAATAAAGATCAAGTCATGTTAACGTTGGATACAACGGGAGATTCTTTATTTAAACGCGGTTATCGGGTTGCTAAGGGAAGTGCACCACTGAAAGAGAATATGGCGGCAGCGTTAATTTTATTGACGCATTGGCATCCTGCGGACATGCCTTTTTTGGATCCAGTTTGCGGATCAGGAACGATCCCCATCGAAGCCGCTTTGATTGCGCGCAACATTGCACCTGGATATAAGCGCAAATTCATTTGCGAAACTTGGCCATGGGTGGATGACCAAGTCGCCGATTTAGTGCGAGATGAAGCAGATGATCAAGCTGATTATGATAGCCAGTTCGATATCGCCGGTTCTGATATTGATCCGACGATGGTTGAAGCCGCAAAGGCCAATGCGCGAGCAGCCGGCTTAAGCAATGATGTCGCTTTTACGGTTGCCGATGTAACTCAGTTAACGACAGATAAAATTAATGGTGTGATTGTGGCCAATCCCCCCTATGGGGAACGACTAAGCGATGAGGTGAGTGTTCGTCGCCTGTATCAGGGAATGGGGCGCTCATTTTCCCCACTCAAAACCTGGAGTAAATATATTTTGACTAGTGACCTCGATTTTGAAACAAGCTACGGTCAACGAGCGACTAAAAAACGCAAATTATACAACGGGGCGTTACGGACAGATTTATACCAATATTGGGGAAAACCAATTTGGCATCATGACTAATTCTTAGTGAGCGGGACATAAGTCGGTAAGCAACGTTACTTGACTCATGCCCCGCATTTTGATCATTTTGATTTGAAAATTCCGTTTATTTTTTACTCTTGGCTTGAGCCAATTTATTTTTAGAATATTAGTGAACTAATTTGGTACTTTACTCTTGTTGTTTTACTAAATTTTTTGAGCTGGGATGGTGGATAAACGCGCTTGTGTTAGGCTAGCTTTGATGGTGGAGTGCCTGTAGTGCTAACTGATGGGCGCCATGATTTTGTCGCTCGGGAATCCACTCGGTCACAACCAACTGAAACCCATCCTGTAAGGCCAATAATGTTTTAGTCAGATCACGGTAATGTTTAGTCACGCCTTTACCAACCGCGTCAGCAACGAGGCGACTATCGGTAAAAAACATGATGGTATCGGTTGGCTCGGCTAGCTGTTTGACCGCTTCAAAACCAGCAATTGCTGCCAGAAATTCTGCTTCATGATTATTACCAGAGGCGACAATCTGTTTAAGTTGGTGTTGGTGGTGATTTTGAATAATCAAAAGACCAGCACCACTTGTTTCTTCACTTGTTGTCTGGTAAGCGGGACTAGCCGCATCTGTATACAGTTTAATCATCATTTTCGACCTCAAATTTGTTAAAATAAGTCTTGTGTCCTTGAAAGGTGGTTTTAAACCATGAGTCAACAACGATTTTATTATCAACCCAGTGGGTTATCGGCGGTTATCATCTGGTCTTGGGTGGCAATTTTCTTGTTCGGTGGCATTATTTTTCAATATGAAATGGCCAAATTTAATTGGCCGGCCATCATTATTGCCATCATTTTTGTTCTGTTTCTGACATGGCAACTAGTCGGTCGCCAATTATTAATTAACGATGAAACACTGATGGTCCGACGTTTATTGGCGCCGCGAGCTCTAACAGTTAAGCTTAATCAGTTAGAACAAGTTCGAATTTCAGGCCATACATTAACTTTTTATGTTCATGGACGACGCTTTGCCTATCGATTATCTAAACGGGCCTTAGCAAGGCTTTCAGAACAATTGTAGAAAAGCTAATGTTTGGATTGAGTATAGCATTTAACGACTTATGCCAAAAATAGTTTTTATGAATAACTGGGGGATTCGATTTGACACAATTAACTGATATTGAAATTGCACAGCAGACACACTTACAGCAGATTAATGAAATTGCGCAGCGGTCGGGCTTAACTGAAGATGAAATTGAACCTTATGGCCATTTCAAGGCTAAGATTACGTTGCCTCTTACTCAGCCATATCAACCCGGCAAGCTTATTTTAGTCACCTCAATCAATCCTACCCCTGCCGGCGAAGGTAAGACCACGGTCACGATTGGATTAGGAGATGGTTTACGAAAAATTGGAAAAAGGGCCATTTTAGCGTTGCGCGAACCGTCTCTGGGTCCAGTTATGGGCATGAAAGGCGGTGCAACCGGTGGAGGCTACGCGCAGGTCGCACCAATGGAAGATATTAATTTACATTTCAATGGCGATTTTCATGCACTAACGACTGCCAATAACACTTTAGCGGCATTGATTGATAACCACATTCAACAAGGCAATGACTTGCAAATTGATCCGCGACGAATCTCCTTACACCGTGTACTTGACATCAACGATCGGGCACTGCGCAATACGGTCGTCGGAATGGGCGGACCGACGTCAGGAATGCCACGTGAGGACCACTTTGATATTACAGTGGCCAGTGAGTTAATGGCGATTTTATGCTTAGCAACGGACTTACATGACTTAAAAGACCGCATTAATCGGATGGTGATTGCTGAAACATTTGACCGACAACCGATCACTGTTGCCGATCTTCATGTTGGTGGCGCCATTGCGTTGCTTCTGAAGGACGCGATCAAGCCCAACCTAGTACAAACCCTAGAAGGGACTCCGGCAATTATTCATGGAGGACCATTTGCGAATATCGCGCATGGTTGTAATAGTGTCCTTGCCACTAAAACTGCACTTCAGTTAGGTGACTATGCCGTGACCGAAGCCGGTTTTGGCGCTGATTTAGGTGGAGAAAAATTTCTTGATATCAAGGTTCCTGTTTTAGGGCAAGCTCCGAGCGCGATTGTGTTGGTTGCGACTGTGCGGGCTTTAAAACTACACGGCGGGCAAGCATTAGCTGATCTAACCACCCCTGACTTAACAGCCTTAGAAAAGGGATTGGCTAATTTAGGTCAACATATTAAGAGTATGCAGCGTTATCAAATTCCAGTAGTGGTTGCGATTAATGCATTCACATCAGATACACCAGATGAGATTAAGATGATTCAAGAATACTGTCAACGATTTAACGTTCCTGCTGTGGAGGCTGATGAATGGGCGCACGGCGGGGCAGGCACAACAGCCCTGGCCCATGCCGTTGTGCGAGCGGCACAGGAGCCAGTTCACTTCACCCCTTTGATGGCCGCCGATGACGATTTGATGGCTCGCGCGCAAAAAATCGTCACCACAATTTATGGTGGACGAAATGTTGTTTTAGAGCCTCATGCCCAAGCACAATTACGCCGTTTTGCCAAACGCGGCTGGGACAAGTTACCATTATGTATGGCCAAAACGCAGTATTCGCTTTCTGATCAGCCAAAATTGTTAGGCGCACCAACTAATTTTGATATCCATATTCGTGAATTTCAGCCGCGTTTGGGGGCTGGCTTTATGGTTGCACTAACCGGCGCAATTTTAACAATGCCTGGCTTGCCAAAACAGCCCGCTGCCTTAAATATGAGTATCTCAGATGATGGCGTAATTGCTGGAATTTTCTAATTAGCATTTTACGTTAAGCTTGTATTTTCAAAAACCTTGAGAAGGAGCCGTGGAAAACCACGAATCGCCATGTTATTTTATTGGATTTTCATTCTTTTATTAGTTGCTGCAGACCAAACTATTAAGTATTTCATTGCCACACAATTTGCCTTGGGAAGCACGCATGAATTTATTCCGGGCATACTTTCATTAACAAGTCTGCGTAATAACGGGGCGGCTTGGTCCATTTTATCTGGGCGCATTGATATTTTTATCATCATCACTATCGTTGCCGTGGGCGTTTTGATTTATGCCATGTGGCGTTTGTCAACACATCGTCTCTATATGTGGGGGATCAGTCTGATGATGGCCGGAACGTTAGGCAACTTTATCGATCGGTTACGCTTAGGCTATGTCGTCGATATGTTTCAATTCGATTTCTTAAAGGGATTTCCAATCAGTAATTTTGCCGATTGGTGCCTGACGCTAGGCGTGATTTTACTTATTGTCGCCGTCATAACTGACCGAGACGATTCACCGACTGGCCCACGACACGCTGCTGGTCACGGACGACACTAGGGAGGCTTCAATGGCTAAAATCCAAGTAAATGAACCTTTGAAGGGTAACTCATCGGACGAACAATTTTTTATAATTGACGCATCTAGTCAAGGCCATCGTTTCGATAAAACACTTAGCCAGTTGGCAGGTATTACCCGGTCACAAGCACAAATCGCCATTAACGACCAGCAGGCTTTAGTCAATGATCAGCCACAAAAAAATCTATACGAAGTTTCAATTGGCGATCGAATCACTTATCAACCGGCCGCAGTGATACCAATTGCGTTAGTACCTGAACCGATCGACTTAGATATCGTCTATGAAGATGACGACGTTCTAGTGGTTAACAAACCTCAGGGAATGGTTGTTCATCCGGCTCCAGGTCATCCAGATCATACACTGGTCAATGCATTGCTCGCACATTCACCCCTATCAACCATTAATGGTAGTTTGCGACCTGGCATTGTGCACCGAATCGATAAGGACACGTCAGGCTTATTAATGGTTGCTAAGAATGATGTTGCTCAGCAAAGCCTAACCGCTCAATTGAAGGCTAAAACAAATGAACGACAATATGTGGCGTTAGTTCACGGAGTTATCAAGGAACACGAAGGCACGATTGATGCGCCTATTGGCCGGTCGCCAAAGGATCGCAAAAAAATGGCTGTGGTGAAAGACGGTCGTCATGCGATTACTCATTTTAAAGTGTTAAAACGGTATCCGAAATTCACGTTAGTCAATTGCCGCCTTGAAACGGGGCGTACGCATCAGATTAGGGTGCACATGGCCTACATTGGTCATCCACTGGCAGGGGACCCACTTTACGGACCTAAGAAAACCTTACCAGGACAAGGCCAGTATTTGACCGCACAGACGCTTGGCTTTAGGCAACCACGAACGGGGGAACTTTTGCGCTTTGAAATTCCACTACCAACGTGGTTTACTCAAATGTTAGATCAACTAGACGCACAGACACAGTCATAATTAATAGTGGAGGCTCCAAATATGTCAAAAGAGGTTGTTGATGCAATGGCAATGCAACGCGCGTTAACGCGGATCACTTACGAAATTATTGAACGAAATCGTGGAATTGGAAATCTAGTTTTAATCGGTGTTAAAACCCGCGGCGTGTTTTTAGCTCAGCGCATTGCATCGCGGTTGCATCAACTGGAGAATACCGTCGTTCCTGTTGGAGAGTTAGACGTTAGTGGTTATCGTGACGACATTCATCATAAGGAACCAGCGACGAAAAGCGCAATCACGAATTTAAATACGCCGATTACTGATAAAAAAGTTGTTCTAGTTGACGATGTGTTATACACCGGACGGACAATTCGAGCGGCCTTGGATGCCATCATGGATTTAGGCCGTCCTAATAGCATTAATTTAGCCGTGTTAGTTGATCGCGGCCATCGTGAACTACCAATTCGGGCTGATTTTGTTGGCAAAAATATTCCGACGGCTCAAAATGAGCATATCCGAGTTGCGGTGGATGAGATTGACGGAAAAGATAGCATTGAGATTGTCACCAACGATTAGGACTTAAGCAAGGTGAGAAAGGACTGAGAAGATGGCAGAACGCTACTTAATTCTCTCAGACGGTACCGCTTATAAGGGTCAGGCTTTCGGTTCACCTGCAACAACTAGTGGCAACATTGTTTTTAACACGAGTGTTACTGGTTACCAAGAATTGCTGACCGATCCAATTTATCATAATCAAATCATTGTCTTTACGACACCAACAATCGGCGCCGTGGGAGTTAACCACGAAAGTTATGAATCGATCTTACCGACGACTAAAGGGGTTATTGTAAGGGAAGTTGCTAATGTTTCAACTAATCGCCAGCGATCGCTAAGTTTGGATCAATTTTTACGCGTGCATAATATCCCTGGTATTTCGGGGATTGATACGCGCCAGCTGGTCCGAAAACTTCGTCGTAATCCTGGACTTAATGCCAGTATTGTAGACGTGGCAGACGAGCACGCCTTTGATCAACTTAATGCGACAGTGCTGACTAATCAGCAGGTCGCTCAGGTCGCTACACCTCGTCCGTATGCTAATCCGGGCATGGGACACAATATTGTTGTGATCGATTTTGGTTTAAAGAGTGGTATTTTAAGAGAACTCGCTGTCCGCTCTGCTAACGTGACCGTCGTTCCATTTACCAGTAGCGCTGAGGATATTCTTAATTTGGATCCGGATGGGGTGGTGCTATCGAGCGGTCCTGGCGATCCACGAGATTTGTCAACTGACATTTTGACTACGATTCAACAATTACAAACGCGGGTCCCATTGTTAGGAATTGGACTTGGTCATGAATTATTTGCTTTAGCTAATGATGCGGAAATTATGCGGTTACCTGTTGCGCATCAGGGCATGAACCATCCTATTCGCGAAATCATCACTAATCAAATTATGTATGCGGCCCAGGCAGAGGAATTTGGGGTTGATCGGGAAAGTATCGATCGAAACCAATTGTTGATTACGCATATTGACCTGATTGATGGTTCAATTCAAGGATTGCGGCATCGAGATTATCCCGCATTCTCAGTCCAATTTTTCCCAGATGCTGCGCCGGGGCCATGGGAGACTACGCAAGTCTTTGATGACTTCATTGAGTTAACTGGAATTCGAGGTGATCGATTCTAATGACAGAATCCACGCAGACAGATACATCACAAACCAGCGCACAGCAAACAGCATTTAATGAAGCCGCGCGCACTGCCGAAATCAAAACAAATACCCATCAACGAATTCTTATTTTAGGCGACGGCCCCAATGGGTTCGGTCATGAAAGTGAGCTTGACGCAGCCACGTATCAGACTTTACTTGTTCTCAAACGACGCGGTCTTGATGCGGTCTATTTGAATAACAATCCTTATTCATTTTCGATGGATAATGCGTGTGGCGCCACGGTAATTGCGGGTGATCCAAGTGATCCAGCGGTGGTTCGGCAAGTGATTGAGAGTGAAAACATCACCACCTTGTTGGTCACTGTGGGTGGTTTAACCGCCATGCGAACGGTGGAGGAATTAATTGCCCATGACTATTTGGATGACAAACAGATTAATGTACTGGGCACGCCCTTAACCACTGTACGGCTCATTAATAATCCTTCTTTGATGAATCAAGCATTACGCGATCTCGGTGAACCAGTTATTCAATCGCAGGTGGCCAGTGATACCTCGGCTGCTTTTGATTTCGCGCGACAGGTCGGATTTCCAGTAATTGTTAAATCAGTCGCTCCTAAAGGTGAAGGGGATCGTGTTCTCGCTGAGACGGCAGATCAGCTTGATGGCGCCTTAACGGCTGCTTTTGACCGATCACGAACGAAACAAGTCATTATTGATCAAAGTATTGTCGGACTAAAAGAAGTGTCATTTGAAATAATGCGCGATATTCGCGGCACAGAATTATTACTTGGCGCTACTGAGGATATGGATCCGGTTGGCATTCATGCAGCCGATTCCATCGAGCTGACGCCCATTCAAACACTGACCGATCGCGAGTATCAAAAGTTACGGCAGGCTGCTTTCCGTGTCGCCCGTCAGTTGCATATTGTCGGCGTTCTTCATGTTCAATTTGCGCTCGATCCAGGGGCTGATCGTTACTTCATCATGAAGGTCAATCCGTACTATGATCGCGTTTCAGCCCTACTAGCAAGGGCTAGTGGTTATCCAATTGCGCAAGTTGCCGCCAATGTTATGACTGGGGTGCCATTACCGGAGGTGAAGTTACCTACCGGATTTGCTAAACGGACGGCTTTAATTGAGCCAGTTTTGGACCATATTGTGGTGCGGTTTCCGATTTTTGCTTTTGATGAAGCGGAACGCCATGGGGTTAGCGTGGATCGTCAATTAACGACGGTGCAAAAATCAGTTGGCACGACCCTTGGCATCGGACGTTCTGTGGAAGAAGCTTTAATCAAGGCAATGCGTGGCGCACATTATCACGATCGTGATTTTGCTTTTGACGCCTTAGCAAAACTGTCAGATAATGATTTAATCCAGCAACTGATTCATCCCCTGGACAATCGGATCATGCTTTTATTAGAAGCCATTCGTCGTGGTTATCAGTCTGATGAGTTGGCTGAGTTGACTCAGATTAATGAATTTTATTTTAATAAGTTGCGCCATATTTATGAACTAGAAATTGACGTCGCCGCTCATCCTCATGATAACCATTGGTTAGCTCAGGCCAAGTATTACGGATTTAGTGATGGTCTGATCGCGCAGTTGTGGCACACGCATACTGATGCGATTATGAACGCGGCTCAAGCAGCTGGAATTCAAGCAACCTTTAAGACTGTTGAGCCAACAGCCGGTGAGTTTTCTGAAGCAGTGCCAGCGTTTTATTCGACCTATGAGTTAGAAAACGAAAGTTCACCCTTATCAGACCAATCGGCACTTGTTGTAACGACTGGACCCTTTCGATTAGGAGATGGTGCGGCTGGCGACTATGTTATGAGCACGGTTATAAGTGAATTGCACCAGCAAGGAATTAAAACAATTGTGGTTAATAATAATCCGAATGCAATTAGTCTTATCCCACAGTTAGCGGACAAGCAGTATCTCGAACCACAAGAAATTTCCGACATCATGACATTAGTTGAATTAGAACGACCTCAGTGGATCTTTGTTCCTGGCAACCGGCTAAAGTTGATTGGCGCTTTGCGCTTACATCATGAAAATGTTGGCGTGATCAATAAAGATAAGGCTCTCAATCCGGTTCAGGATGGGGCACACTTCTTATCTCGAGTTGTCTATCATTCGAATAAAATTGGTGTCAATGATCCGCAAGAAGTCGGTCAATTAGCTTACGATCAGCCAATTCACACACTTAAGGCCCAACCACAAGGTATTCCTGGTATTGCGGCCGAGCCAGGCGCAATGCGGCATTCGGGTTTCTATAGTACCTTGTTCTCAGCATTTAGTGGTCACTCGCGTATGATTACCACAGCATTGCCGTTTACTGAATTAGCCTTATTAAACAAAGGGACGGGAATCAATTGGATTCGCTTATTAGTCCGCGCATTGATTAATAAAACCACCAGTGCTGACCGCACGCACTTGAGTCAAGGAGCATTCAAAACACTCACGGCTGGGGACATTTCAATGACTGATTTACCGACTGATATTGATATGCGCTGGCGTCCCAGTCTACCACTTACTAGTCCACAATTTAGACTAGGGGCTAAACTCGTCATCGCTTTTCCAGGCGAGTTACACATGACTTGATTTCGTTAAAATCAGAATCAATGAAGTTTAGGGAGTCTCTCAGTGAATTAATCAGTGAATTAAAAAGGACACCCATACCTAAATGAATCTAATAAAAAGCAGGTCCAAACGCAAACTTTGCGCAATTTTGGACCTGCTTTTTGTCGAGCTACGCCAACCTAATCTAGACCATTAGTAAAACGGTTAGCTTAGCTCTACTTCTTAAACAGATGAAAAAAATCTGTTAACCTCTAAGTTGATCAACGATGTGTTCGTCTGGGGTGACAAATAGGGTTCGTTGTCCCTCATAGATGACAAATCCAGGTTTGGCACCATTGGGTTTTCGGATCTTTTTGACGGGCACGTAGTCTACTGGCACACTCGCCGAAGCGCGGGCTTTAGAAAAGTAAGCGGCTAACAAAGCAGCTTCGGTCAGTGTCTGTTCCTGAGGGTTGGCCTGATGGATGATGACGTGAGAGCCGGGCAGGTTCTTGACATGAAGCCAAATGTCATTTTTGTTGGCCGTGTGGAGGGTTAACTTATCATTTTGCAGATTGTTTTTACCCACTGAAATCAAGGTGCCATCGCTAGCATGAAATTGTTCCGGTTGGCTAATCTGCAACCGCGGTTTCTTGCGACTCTTAGTCTTAGGTAACCGAATGTAGCCTTGTTGCTGCAATTCAAGGCGAATTTCGTTAATATCCTTAGGATTAGCTAATTCAATTTGGGCCTGAATGTTTGCTAGATAGTTGATTTCGGCTTCAGTTTTTGCCAATTGTTCATTCACGTAGGCAACGGCATTCTTCAATTTCTGATAGCGATTAAAATATTTTTGAGCATTTTGCGAAGGTCCAATCTGATTTGAAAGAGTGATTTTTAAGGGATGGTTATCATCATAAAAGTTGGGTAATTCAATTTCTTTCATGCCACGGGTAACCTGTCCCAGATAAGTCGTTAATAACTCACCTTTAATTCGATATTCATCAGCGTGATCCGATTCAGCCAATGTTTCTTGTAATTTTTTCAATTTTGTTCGATTTTTCTTCAACTCATTGCGAACAATATGAATTAAATTTCCTGCCTGTTCATTAACCCGTTCTCGCTCAGCTCGATCTTGATAAAAAAAGTCTAACAATTGACTCAAACTGGGAAATGTCTGCGAACGGACAGTGGAATCATGAATTGCAATCGCACTGAAAGCTGTTTTCCCCGCAGCGTTTTCCGTCAAGGTCGGAACGGGTTGATCAAATTGACTAAAGAAAGCATGAAAATTTTCCCCGACCGATTGCGAATTGTTGTGCAACGCTCGTGCTAATAATAATGCTGTGTCATGTGCTAAGCCTTGAAAGGTCATCTGTAGTTGTTTAGCCAATACTTCAGCTGCTGGGAAATCATGAACTAAGGCTTCGATATTGGTAGCACTGACAAAAGGATTAATCATATTTTGTGCAGGCGGTGCTTGATAAGTTGCGCCCGGTAGCAATGGTCGTACTCGATTTTGATCGGGATTGACATGCTTAATCAGATCTAAAATTCGCTGATCACCAAGGTCTAACAAAAAGAGATTACTATGCCGTCCCATCATTTCAAGAACTAAGCTGATCCGTTGACGGTCGCCTAATTCATTACGTGTATTGAAGTTCAAGCGGACAATTCGATCATTATCCACTTGAACCAATTCAGCCAAAATCGCGCCATCCAGATACTTACGTAACATCATCGTGAAATTGGTTGGGGTTGCTGGATTAGCATAAGGAATTTCAGTGATTTGAATGCGGGCATAACTAGGATGGGCGGATAGTAGTAATGGATAATTTTTCGATTGGCTACGAACAGTTAGCATTACTTCATTTGGGTAGGGCTGTGAGATTTTGGCGACCCTGCCGCCAGTTAATTGCTTACTCAGTTCATGGACCATTGCATGTGTAAAAGTGCCATCAAATGACATGCCTATATCTCCTTTTAAGACGTTCGTATATAACTCAATGATAACCATTATAGGCGTCGATAAATAGCAACGCAAAACAAAGAATTGTTAACCGTCACTTGTAAAATGCAATTTTGTTATTGTATAATGCAATACAGATTAAGAAAATATTATGATTGCAGGTGACCACATGAAACCAAGCTTGTCAGCGCTCCAAGATAGTGAAAAAATTCATCGGACTCAATTATTGGCGATTACCAAAATGCAGCAACTAACCATCGCTGAATGGCAGTTATTAGCTAACCTAGATCAAGGTTATACAACTCAAGAGCAGCTCGCTTCCGCCACCGAACTCGATACCTCAACGCTTAGTCGTCAACTTAAGAGTTTAGGTAACAAAGAAATGATTGACAAAGAAGCGACTGGTCGTGATCATCGCCAACTGATTTACTCAGTTACACCAGCTGGTAATGCAGCTTTGACTGCGATCAACACAGCCGCTGAGAAACTGACTGAGCAAGTGTTTGACAAATGGACAGACGAGGAAAAAAATTTGCTTCAAATCTTGCTTAATCGCTTAGAAACGAGCCTGTCTCGTTTATCTCAAATTGAGTAAAGTTTTGACCATTTCTTTATGGACGGAGAAGTGCGAGGACACGGCGATTGGTCGTCATCCCCTTAGACGCCATGGGGGCCGCTGATTTACGAGACCATTTGCATGAATTGCCACAGCTGACTCAATTAGTTGCTACCGGCACGTATGTCAAAAAAGTCAGTAGGATTTACCCGACGTTAACGTACCGTCACATCGTCACATACAACGATTGTCGCTGGAATGTGGTCTTAGGCATCATGGCATCGTTAATAACACCAACCGCTAACCCCTAAGGCGGGGGACTCTTTGTTTACGGCATACTAGGCATGAGCGGTTTCCATAAAATGACTAAATCAATCGCATTTATAAAGCCAGAGTGCAGCTGGATTTTTTTATGACTGAACCAACTCTGGTTACGGTAACATCGTAGTGGCTGCGGTGTTGCCGATTTTTTAAACATATCACGACTTTAGACGGCTTGACGCATATTTTTCATTGCGCAACTCGTTGGTCGTTCACAGATGGGGGCGGGCTCGCTGTCACTTCTGTTTTTAATTGATCTGGTTTGTCTTTGGCTCCTGACCACACAAAAGGGTGAGCAACGGTAGTTACTATTTTTTAGGTGTGGTAGAATTGACGAATACTTTTCGAAAAAGAAGGTCGACGACGTTATGAAGATTGCCGTGGTTACAGATAGTACTTGTTATCTGTCCCAAACTGAAATTGAAGATAACAACATACATGTCATTCCCATTCCGTTTGTTGTAGATGGGAAGACTTTCAACGAAGGCGTTGATATTTCCACGGAAGGGTTTTACCAATTACTACGAGAATCTAAATCATTTCCTAGTACATCGCAACCCCCGTTAGGCTCAATGATTGAGTTGTATAATCATTTAGCCGATGAAGGATATGACACGGTCATCAGTATTCACTTGGCTAGTACAATTTCAGGATTTGTTGGTTCCTTACAGGGCGTCGCTGCTGAAGTCGCAGATCGGATTCATGTGATTCCGTATGATTCACAAATTACGGTTCGCCTGATGGGCTATTTGGTTCTTGCCGCAGCCCGCATGGTACAATCCGGGGCTGACCCTGATGAAATTATTCACCAACTAGACAAAATTCGGGCAACAATGGGGGAATACTTTGTTGTCGATGATCTGCAAAACCTCGTCCGTGGTGGTCGGTTATCCAACGCCTCGGCCTTTATTGGCTCCGTTTTAAAAATCAAACCATTGTTAACTTTTGATGATCAAACACATGAAATCGTGGCCTTTGAAAAAGTTCGCTCAACTAAAAAGGCTTTGGCGCGCGTAGAGACGCTCTTTTCAGAAGCTCAAGCGCAGGTTGATTACCCACTACGAGGAATCGTGATTCATGCGAACGATCCTGTTGCTGGTCAAACATGGCGGGATAAATTATCGAAGCAATTCCCGTCAATGCCATTTGATTTGAGTTATTTTGGCCCAGTCGTCGGTGCTCATTTAGGTGAAAAAGCCTTAGCTTTGGCTTGGATGATTGATATTGATCAGATGGATCAATTGAAATAAAGCTATTAGATTATTTTCAAGCAAAGGACCTTATTCTCTCACATTGAGCGGATAAGGTCCTTTTTGAAGCGCTTTTAGTTTAAAACAGCTTTATTACGAAATTTAATCTATCAGCTAAAATTATTATTGTCTAAATTGAGGTAATTTCGTATCCGTCGTCGTAATGTCAATAAAACGAGCTTCCTGAGGGTCATCGTTAACTGCCTTTCGTAGACGATTACGAGCGGCCTCTGCTAACGGTAATTTGAGTAAGGATTCAGTTGCTGCCAATAATTCATCCACATCCGCCACTGAATCTTTCAGCGGCCGCGGATTTGTTTGATCTAACGCACGAATTACTACTGGTTTTAAGGGACCTACTTGGAGTAAATCAAGTACAGTTTCATAGTCAATTCCGTAAGCGTCGGCTAAATCCAGCGTTTCACGGATTCCGGCTTCGGCCGCCATAATTCCCACATTAGTAATCAATTTGAGCTTGGCGCCATTTCCTAAAGCGCCTGTATATTTAACATTTCCCAGCAAACTTAAGATAGGTGAAACGACTTCAAATGCCTTGGTTGGTCCAGCAGCAATTAAATTAAGCTGGGCTTCACGAGCATATCGCACTCCACCAATCATTGGAACATCTAATAATTTGGTCGTCGTTGGCATTGCTTGGTTAATGGTGAAAATTTTTTCTGGATCAAGGGTTGAGGTGACGATCAAAATACTGTCTGGTTGCAAATATTTGATAATACCTGGCGTATGGTCATTTCCAAGATGTAATGCTAAGACATCATCGGACATAACTGAGGTAATGATCACTTGTGAAGCTTTAACGACATTTTCTAAGGAGCTTCCTACGGCAATACGATCACTTTCAATTGCCGCCATTTTGTCAGGATCTCGATCCCAGATTGTCACAGTGTGGCCAGCCTCAGCTAAGTGTGGCACCATTTGACTGCCCATATCGCCAATACCAATAAATGAAATATTCATATCAATCAACTTCCTCTCTTAATTAAACGGGCCGCTTTCTAAGATAATGTTGGAAAAGGGGGTCATTTCTCCCGTTCGAATGACTGCCGATACTTGTCCAAGCCGTTGCTTAAGCACATCGTGCGGAATAAAAACAATCGGGATTGTCGGCAATAAATGCTTAATCGTGTCTAACTGATCTGGGTTAGCCGTTTTAATTTCTTCTGCGACATAAACACGGTCAACAGACAACTCAGTTAAAACATTTTGCAAAACTTCGCTAAAGGTGGGGACTTGTCTAGCAATGGCGACATCAATTTTAGTAACTTGTTTTGGGATTGACAATCCAGCATCACCCACGACTAACCAATCGGTATATCCGAGTTCAGCAATTGCCTTAGCAATCTGACTATTAATGACTGGGGTGCGCTTCACATTGATTACCTCCTCACATGATTATATAAACCTAAATCACCATAATTATCATATAAATTCACCTCTTTGATTGCTATTTTTAGTAATTGTGAATTAAGCTTTGACCATCAAAATGACGTAAATTAAAAATGTGTTGGGGTACCTTAAGATCGATACACCAACACATTTTGCACGGTTTCATTTAATGTCGTAATTATTTGAATGCAACTAATGATTCATTTTGGCACCTTGATTAACATAGCTTAGTGTCCCAATCGGGCCAGTAACTTGTAGTTTACCGTGTTTATAGATCAATTTAGTCACGGCGGCATTTTTCAATGGTTTGCCATCATATTTTGAGCTCATCGTCGATAAATATTCATTGATTGACATGCCTGAACTCACAACCAATACGTTACCACCACCATTCTTAGCAGTGGTTTTAGCGATATGATTCAACTCGGTTGTCATCCGCTGTTGCACTGCTTTTGCGCTTTCAGCACGGTCCGCAGCCGCTAGCTTAGTCTGTTGACTATTTTCAACATCTAGCTTGTGATAAGCATCTTGCAGTTTATTCCAGTAATCTTTACCCGTTTTTTTCATAAATTCATCACCAGTCTGGTAACCATCGACTTGGGCAATCTTATTATTATCCGCGGCAATGGGGTCGCCTTCAAAGCTACCATAGCCACCTTCACGTAAATCCTTATTTTGTGTCACATGAACTTTTTTATTGCCAGAATATCGTAATACTTCTTGCGCAGTAACTGTTTGGCGCGTTAAATTACCTGCATAAGCCGCCTTGAAATCAGTATGTTTTAACCCACGTCCCAAGTTGTCTGCCACCTTCACGCCGTTCTTAGTTAATGGAAAATCACTCCAGCCTTGAACACGCATCATTACATTGGCGGTTGTCTCACCATGGCGTGTGAGATAAATCGTAACAGGTTTGCTACTAGCTAAAATTGACTGCGGCCGATATGTTCCCACCGCAAAGGTTAGACCGGCAGTAATGGTAGCCAACAAAAGCGTAAAGCGTTGTTTAAATGACATTTGAACACCCCTCAAATATGTTTTTTAGAAACCGCTTACTCATATCCTATCAGAGATTTTTCAATCAGAACCAATGATTAGAGAGTTCTCTAAAAGAACGCGACTTCCTATCATTATTTGCTAATCCGTCCAGTTTGAAATGCTCAAGCCGACAGGTCATAATGAGGTTATCAGTCATATTTACTTCTGGAGGTTAAAATGATGCAGCCAATGACGACAACTGTTTCATTAATCAACGATGTCAAGATGCCACAACTGGGCGTCGGCGTTTTCCAAGTTACCGATCAAAAATTAGCTTACCAAACAGTAACCACTGCTTTAAAAAACGGGTATCGGCATATCGATACGGCCAGCTACTATGGCAATGAAGCGGCCGTAGGACAGGCGATTGGTACCAGCAATCTTCCGCGAGCCGACCTATTCATTACCTCAAAGTTGTGGAACAATGTCCGGGGCTACGATGAAACCATTCAACAGTTTCAAACAACGTTAACCACAATGGGATTGGACTATTTAGATCTATATCTTATTCACTGGCCAGCACCAGGTTATGAAAGCGCTTGGCGGGCCATGGAAGATCTGTACCATGATGGGCAGATCCGGGCAATCGGCGTGGCAAACTTTGAACCGGCTCATATTGAACACCTGATGAGCACAGCCAATGTGCCACCAATGGTCGATCAAATTGAAACTCATCCATATTTTCAACAAACTGAATTGCACGATTATTTAAAAATAAATCAGATTGTCCACGAAGCTTGGAGTCCATTAGGTGGGGGAAAGAGTCATGAGTTACAAGATCCGGTGATCCAACGTATGGCAACCGAACATCAAGTGACACCGGCCCAAGTAATTTTGCGATGGCAGTTGCAACGAGGTGTAGTTATCATTCCTAAATCGGTTCATGAAAAGCGGTTAATTGAAAATCTTAATTTGGCAGGCTTTTCATTAACGACGGCAGACATGACCAAATTGGCAGAATTAGATCGCGGCGAGCGGATCGGCCCTGATCCTTTTGATCAAGCATTTTTGCAACGATCGAGTCAATATGCGGATTGGCGTCACTAGCTGAGGGGAACGAAAATGACCATTAACGTAGGTGTTGAAGATTATCAGGAACACTTTGGTCAGCCCACGCATGACGATCAACGACTATTTGAACTACTGACGGTCGGCGTCTTTCAAGTCGGACTTAGTTGGCGAGTAGCCGCAGGCAAGCTACCGGTGTATCGTCGAGATTTCGCTGGTATGCAAATTCCACAAGTGGCTGCTTTAGACGAGCCGGATATTGAACGAATTTCTGCCGATCCAGAAATGATTCGGAATCCACGAAAAATTCGCGCCGTTATCCAAAATGCTAGGGCGATTCGAACCATTCAAGAAAGTGGCACAACATTTGCCGATTATATGTGGGGCTTTGTCAACTTGATGCCAGTAATAACAGACGATTCGACGCTGACGCATTCACGATTTGCCAGTTTAGTTGCTAAACAAATGAAGCAACAAGGTTTTACTTTCGTTGGCCCAACGGTGACGCACATGTTCATGAAAGCAGCGGGGATCATCCAATCATGAGCATGAAATATGAGATTTTTGATTGATGTTTAACCTCACCGCAGTGCTTCTACAGCGGGAGTGACCAGACCTGCCACAATGGCAGTAGGGGTAAAATCCAATGACTCCATACGTGTTTCAAACCATTAAACACTGGGGCCGTCTTTAACGCTGGTGGGGTAGAAATCGTCGTTTGTTGGTCAACGGCCGGTAGACTAATGGCATTAAAAGACTGTGGTGTCAAACGAACTTGGTAGGCTTGATGACCAGATACAACTGTAATTTGCTCAACGTGGCGGTGGCGGTTATTGATCAGGAGCCGAACGCTATGATCTGGTTGTTGAATTGCTGTTTGATCAATGCCAGTAACATTACTGCGGCTCTTGACACTCACCGTACCTGGTTGAACATCGCGACTGACGCGTTTTAAAATATAATAACTGGGGTTAATCACGACTCGTTCATGTGAAGTGCCAGGATGCAACACATTAATCGGTGCACTGCAGGGATTAGTGACCTTATGGGTTGGACCACCGGCGCCGTTTAAAACAAGATTCCAATCTAGATAACCAGTTACGTCATGATTGAAATCGTTAATAATGTCGTAACTGTATCGGGCAGCAGGCGTCCAGCTATGTAGCCAAATGCCACGTTCTTGAGTCGCTTCTGTCGCCATAATCTGCTGCGTTGGTTCCTGTCGATGAAAAGTAGTTAAATTGGTAAAATTATCGTCCCAGGCGGGCTGCTTGAATAAGTTGCCCAAGGCCATCTGGGGGTCAAGATTCGCGGCATACCAATGGATGCCAATTCCGGTAACGTATTTTTTCACGCCTGGGTGACGATAAAACGCCGTCGTCCACTGATTAAAGCCCATCATTACCGGTTCAGTCTGATCACTGCGAACATAATCCCATACGATTATTCTGGTAGGTAAACCGGCTTGTCGCAACTTGGGACCAAGATCATGAGTGATAAAGGATGCCGCCTGATCTGGAGACCAGGTCATTGACTCCCAAGCTGAACTCGCCTGTAGTTCGTTTTGCAGCGATAGTGTCTCGATATTAATCCCATGAGCACGTTGATTTTGCAAATATTTGACTAAATACGCGGCATAAACCGTCTTCATCGCGGGTTTTAGCTGATTATTGACCAAAAAATTTTGTCCGGCCCGACGTTGACTCACTTTCATCCAAGCAGGCGGTGCCCAAGGGGCCGCTGATAAAGCTAGGTGCGGTTGAATCGCTTGAATCTGTTGTAGCATGGGCCGGACATTGCGATTTTCTGCTTTCATTGAAAAATGACGCAAGCTTGGATCTGACTGTTTGGACTCATAATCGTAACTAAATGTTGAAAAATCACAGGAGCCGATCGTTAAGCGAACATTGGTATAGTGGGCACCGGTTGAACTAAAATAAGCATGTAAAATTTGTCGACGATGCGACGGCGTAGCTTGACGCAATACAGCGGCTGCGCTATCTGTTAACGCGCCACCAACGCCAGTCATGCACTGACGTCGCTGATTAGGCAAGACCTGGATATAGCGTGTGTTGGCGGGGAGTTGCCTCATTGAGGTGCCATGAACTTGATGAATGCGATCATGTTGACCAGCTTGGTTGGTCGTTCTCATGAAGGTGGTCAAGTTGGCCGATTTTAAGGGAGCGCTTTTTAAACCGTGGGGTCGGGCAAGACCTAATACAGCAATTGTTGTTACCACCAATAGTCCGATCATTGTGGCTAGCCAAGGTCGTTTATTCAAGGTGTTCATCTCCTAATCAGTTTTGATATTAGCCAGCATTGCTGGAAATAACTAAGTTTAACTCAGTTTTTAGTCCTTTGTTCGGCACTTAAACTATGGTTTTTGATGCAGTCGTTAATTTACGAAAGGGGTTCATTTTATGAAAACTGTCAGGATTAATGGCAAACAATTGCCATCGATTGGGCTTGGAACCTGGCATATGGGAGACCAAATTGGGCAACGTCCACAAGAACTTGCAGCATTACAGGCGGGAATTTCCGCCGGTGCTAGCGTCATTGACACCGCAGAAATGTACGGTAACGGACGTTCAGAAAAATTGGTTGGTGAATCCATTAGCAACATGCAACGAGACAGTTTGTATTTAATCTCTAAAGTCTTGCCAGAAAATGCTAGTGCAAAACGACTGCCGCAACGGCTAGATCGCTCGTTAATGGCGTTAGGCACTGATTACCTAGATTTATATTTGTTACATTGGCGCGGAACGATTCCATTGTCCGAAACCGTTCAGGCCTTAGAGGATGCCAAACAGGCGGGGAAGATTCGTGGTTGGGGCGTCTCTAATTTTGACGTTGCCGATCTTCAAGAATTACTGTCAGTCCCACATGGTGAAAACGTCAGCGCTAACGAAGTCCTGTTCAACTTACAAAATCGTGGACCGTTGTTTGACCTGTTACCGTGGCAACAGCAGCATCAGCTGCCGCTAATTGCGTACTCACCGATCGCTCAAGGGGATCAATTGGGTGGACAATTACGGCAAAACAAAATCTTACAGACAATTGCACTCGCGCACCAGACATCCGTGTTTACCATCATGTTGGCATGGGTGGTCGATCACCAGCAAGTTTTGGCCATTCCGCAAACAAGCCAACGCCAGCACGCTTTGGTTAATGTAGCCGCTGGAAAAATTCAGCTAACGGATCAAGAACGCCGACAATTAGCGGCTGCCTTTCCAACGCCGACTCGCAAAGAACCCCTGGCAGTATTGTAGTGGGTCATTTAATTGCATAATTATTAATCATGACTTTAGTTTAACAGGCGCAGTAAACAATTGGGGGACTTTGTTTATTGGCAGTTTGAAATCAGTCAACTATACTGAATATGGCTACTGGAACTGGATTAAGCAACCAACAATTAATTAATGCACAAACGGAGGCAATAACTATGGCAGACAAGCATTGGACAACCACGCAGTTAGAAGCATTCAAATCACTAGATGATTTTCATGTCGCACCATTCCACGAAGACATGAAAACCACTGGCACACCAACCTATATTTGGTCAGTTGTCGTGGACGACGGTCTTTATATCCGAGCTGGCTACGGACAAAAATCACGATGGTTTGCCGCAGCTAAACAGCAGCAAGCTGGCAAAATTGAACTCGGTGGTCAAACTTATACAGTCAACTTTCGGTGGATCCCTGAAACTGATGACGAAACCTTAATGACCAATATTGATCAAGCTTATCAAGACAAGTATGGAGCCAAGGATCAAACCTCGACCAACATCATGATTGCTAAAGAACCTGATGGGCCGCGAACGACGACGGTGCAAATTTTGCCAGCTTAAAAGAATAACGCCTTACGATTCACGCGAGGGCCACTTGCAAGCCAGTGTGGATCGTTTTTGTGTCGTTATAGTCACATGACAACTTTGTTCGTGATGAGCACTGCTATTGCGCAATAGTTGATTTTCTCGAACGGAGAACCGAGTTGGTTAACGATTAACCATTTAAAGACAGACAAAAAGGGGTGAATCACACGCGTTTAAATTTGATACACAAAATTTATGTTAGTCTAGTTTACATAATATATATTATGCTAAGTTGTATCTTAGCCTGATTAAACGGCTCTCTAGAAACTCAATCTTTAAAAAGCCGTTTACTGAAGTTGTTCCGTGTTAGTACGGATACTTCAGTAAATGGCTTTTTTTAATCGTGTTCAATTTCTCTTTATCAGTTTAAAATGCTGATAAATCTCGTCATCAAGATTAGGCTCAAAAACTGCTCAAAAACTATCGAGGCTCAATTCTGGCTAACTTTAACTCAGTCGTTATTAACCAGCTAAATCCATGAATATTCACAGTCGTCTGTAGATTGACAATTTGAATCGAAAATAAACATTAGTAATAATGGCTGCCATTGGCTCAATAGCTGTTTCAACGGGACGATCAATAACTTTGGTAAAGTAGTCTCACGGAAGTTTGCAGCTGAAAGCCTAAGTTCTGGCTAAATTTACGTCTTAAAGCCGGCAGCACGATGGCTAAAGCTTATCCATAACACTAGCGTTAACTTGCTTTTCTATTCTTACTTAATTATTACTTAACCCTGTTTGTCGATTTACTTATGCTTTCTTTGACAGCGTCGCTAAACGTGCTCGCAGTTCGTCATCATAAGCAGTCAAATACAAACCGTACTTGCCCCGTTTCATCAATACATTGAGAACATTTGCAATAAACATTTTGTATTGTTGCTGGGTAAATTTCATATCAGGTCGTTTCTTGAAGATCTCTTTATGTGAGTATTTATCTGGCAAAATGGTCATCGTATCTGTCTTTTGATCATAGCCAAAAGATGGACCAATAATCATGCCAACATAGTTTAGATCAAACCCCTGTAACGTATAAATCGTCCCCACTTGGTTGATCGAATATTCCCGCTTCGCCCAATGTGTTCGCTGTGGGTCCCATTCATCCCATGGTAGTGAAAAAGAGTCCATTTCGACATTATGGCGGCCATCAATCCGTGGGAAGCCAGAGGTTGCTACCATCCGGCTCATGCCGGCCGCCTTGTTTTTTGCCTTAATTGCTTCAAACATAGCACCAGCGGTTTCGAAAAATTGATAGTCAAATGGAGGTTGTTCTGGAAACGGGCGTAATGGCCGTTGAGCGGTTAAATCATCGATCCACTTGACCTGCGCAGCAGTAGCAACCATCCGATATTGAAAAGTCATATCGAATTGTTTGAAAGGATGCTGCCCAATTGTCTTGAACAAGAGTTCTTTGGACCAATACATTTTTGATTGAAATACTTGGTCAAAATCATAAACGACCACCACGACCTTGGCTAAACTAATCAGATCGGTAAGCTGGTTTTGCCCGCGGTAGTGCGCATATGGTTCGGACTTTGAATACAACAAATGAGCTTCGTCCACAAAAACCACGTCATAGTGTTGGTGCTGCTTTTGCGCTTCATTAATTAACGACGTTGGCCGTCGAATATCGCGTAAATTGACTCCCGGGATACCAGCACCTAACTCACGATAAGCTTTGTAGAGCTCCGGATGATTGACCACCAGCGCACTCTTATAACGTTTGTCAGCGAGATACTGCTTCACCAAGTCCATTAAGACAACGGACTTCCCTGTCCCAGCTGCCCCTTGGATAACAGCAACCGCATGGTCAGATCCAGCCAAAGACTGGCCAATATAGGTGTTTATCGCTTTAATCATGCGCTGTTGGTCATTAGAAAGATCGGAAATTAAAAATTGTTCAGCCAAAATTTCGTTCATTTCGTTCATATGAAATATAAGTCCAATTCTATTTTAATTTTTTAAGCGATCAAAAACGACCTCAGCTTTTGTTTTAATGCCAAGGTCGAAATTAAACCACTCGTTCACGGGCGAATCATTTTTTAACCCTTTTTAACCCAATGAAAGATTCGTTGCCACCAGGTCAATTTATCGGCAGTTTTAGCCGCGTTATTGGCAACCCGTGACTCAGATGTGTGCCGTAAGCTATGCCGTAAGCTTTGTGCTGCTAAAATTTGCGTTTCCGTCAACGGCTCACCATGCCGTCCCACCGGCATGGTCCACGCCGCAGTGCTATTGAGTGGCCGTAAGATTTCAGGAAGTACCTGTAGTGTTGGATGAACCGTGGCGACCGATCCATTAACTTCCAGACTAAGGCGGACATCGTAAGTTCCTGGCAATTGGTGGTTGGCCGACGGATCCAGATAAGTCATTGCCGTCCAGCGAGTTCGATCCCGACCATAGTGATCACGAGCTAAGGCGACGTAACGAGCCGGAATGGGATCCCCATCCCCGACGACAACAATTTGATTGTGAGCTGCCAGTTCGAAAATATTTTCATAAGCAGTTCGATGAATGGATTTTCCATGATCTGTATAGGAAATTTCCACCGGATAACGTCCAGCACGATTCCAAACAACAGCTGACATGTCAACAACCGCCTTTTCAGCCGGAATTAAACGCCCATCTGCGTCACATAAAGTCCGAATAAACCGTTCAGAATTTGTTTTCGGTCCATTAACATAAGTGGTCTGATTTGCTGTGATAATTGAGACTAAATTAGGCAGAATCTGGAGGACTTGATGAGCAGCGGCAGTAATCCCATTGACTGTGTAGGTTAACATCGCACCATAACGATGACCGGGTTGGAAACTAGCCACAGGTTCGTCAAACACAAGTTGAGCGTTTTGACGTGCATCAGGGTGTCCAGGATCCACTAATTCACTAACAAACTCACTGCTGACTGGCAAGGGCTCCCCAGCATGAATCGTTACATCACGACCGTTCAGTGAAAATAGATGTAAGTGAGCCGTTGCGGACACTGTCTTCCCAGGATTAGCATATCTTAAGTTAACTCGATAATCGTCAGGACGAGCCCAGTTGATATTGCTTAAATCAACACTGACCTGTTTAGGGTCAATTGCCTGACCGGTTGCGTCAAACACCGCTTTAACAAAACTTGTTTTAGTCAGACGCGGACCGCCAACATAACTTGTTTGGTCGTTTGCAATGACCGTTGCTTGATTCGTGATAACTCGCAATTGATTAGGCAATTCGGCATCAGTTTGTTCGGTTTGTTTTTGATGTGGATCGATCATGTGAGTCACCTCGATTAAGTTACGGTCATTGACCGTTTGAAATTAGACCGGTTGGAAATATTAAATATTTGCTAAGACCATTGTACTCAATTACGGCGTCAATGACTAGGGGATTCCCCACTGAATCCTGTTTATTCGTGTGCTTCCCACTCGTTTTCCAGCGTTGAAAAGACAA
Source organism: Furfurilactobacillus curtus (assembly GCF_045862785.1). Lineage (GTDB taxonomy): Bacteria > Bacillota > Bacilli > Lactobacillales > Lactobacillaceae > Furfurilactobacillus > Furfurilactobacillus curtus. The sequence continues at coordinate 315,975 of NZ_BQXO01000001.1, forward strand.
CTAGGCTTCGAAATTCATTATTGACTAAAACATGATCACGGAGCACGCCCTCTTGTTGCATCCCTAGTCGTTGGGCGACCGCCTGGCTCGGATGATTATCAACATCAGCTCTTAGCATAATCTTGTGTAGATTTAACTCATCAAAGCCAATTGTCAATAAACGATTGACTGATCGAGTCATAACGCCATGGCCTTGGGCTTTTGCCTTCAACCAATAACCAACTTCTGCATGTTGCTGTTCACGATCAATACGATGTAAATCAATACAGCCGACTGGTAAGCCATCAATGACAATCGTCAATGGTAACATTTCATTGCTGGCAAACTTTTGACGAGCAAACCGGATAAATTTCAGCTCATCAGCAACCGTCTGTGTTGCATCAGTCCACGGCATCCACCTTCGTAGTTGTCGACGATCTTGCTCGATAATGTCAAAAAGATAATCCGCATCCTCCTCAGTCATGAGTTTAAGTGCCAGATGCGCGTCTATTTGGTGTGTAAACATAAGCTTAGCCTCCGATAGCCATCCACGAAATTGGTTGAGTTCAATTAATCACGTTTGTTTTTGTTTGATAGTTTCTAATTTACCATAAATGCTCAATGATAATCATTCACATTTAGGCCTGTTGACCACAAAAAGACACTTCACATGAGGTGAGTGCCCTTTCAAACCATTGATACAACTGTTTAATTTACATAGAAAATATGGTAAAAGCAATCAAACGTTGCCTCATTTCAGGGGTCTAGCATCACTTTTAGCCTAAATTTTATCAATGATTGACTCTAAGTAACTTGAACTATCAGCATGATCATGATGAATCGTGTCATAATGGAACCACCTAATCGATTGATGGCCAATTCCGAGATCTTTAAAAATAACATTGATCAACGTACTTTCAACATTGGCAGCGTTAAGCTGCTGGAAATGTTGCTTAGATAATCCCGCAGTTGTCAATACGGTTGCTCGTTTAATATTGGTTAGTTTTCCAGTTAACAGCCCATTATCGTCCGAATCGTAAGAAACGTTCGGCAACATGACTCGATCAAGAAAACCTTTTAACATAGCAGGTAGACCATACCACCAGATAGGAAAAATTAAGATTAATTCATCTGTTTTAGCTAACGCTGCTTGATATTTTTCGACGAGTGGATCGGTTGAAATACCTTGATTGTAATTATACAAATCCTGCGACGATAATACTGGGTTGAACGAATCTGCGTAAAGATTCAACACTTGATAATCGTCTTGGTTTTCCTTAAACTTGCCGGTGATTTCATTTAACAAGGCATGATTTAAACTGCCTTCATACGGATGAGCATAGACAATTGTTTTCATTAAAAATGTCCTCCCTAAATTTGATAAGAAAAATATCTCATATCAAATAATGTCAAACAAGTACGCAATTTATTGTAAGTAACTCACCTAAAGGAGAGTAATACCGTTATGTCTAACGAATTTAAGGACTGCCTTTTACCAGCAGAATTAAGTCAAACTGGCTTTAGCTACACGCTTAGTGAGATTAGTGGCAAATACAAGATCGAAATCTTATATTTACTAAGTATTCAAGGTACACGACGCTTCAATGAAATAAAACGCACAATGGGTGCAATCAGTTTTAAGTCGTTGACCAATGCCTTGCAGGGTTTAACTAATGATCATTTAATTACACGACATCAATTTCCGGAAATTCCGCCTCACGTCGAATATCAACTATCCTCGCGGGGAAAATCCCTGCTTCCCGTGTTGGACGCAATCTGTTTATGGGGTGAAAGTCATCAGCCATCAGCTGAGTAAATTTGTCCTTGACCTAAAGTTCACTTTAAGGTGTACGATAGCGACATCCTAGTAAAAGAAGGTCATCAAATCATGAATGTTTTAGTCGTTGGCGCCACTGGACGTAATGGAATGGCAGTCGTTAAACAACTGCAGGATCAGGGACATCATGTCGTCGCGACCGGCCATAATCCAGCCAAATTGGCGAACATCCCATCCGTTGAACGGGTTGTCATCGATTTAGTGAATGAAGACGTTTCAACTTTAGTCAAAAAATTGCCTCAAAACATTGATGCGCTAATTTTTACCGCTGGAGCGAGCCAAGCTCGTCCCCAAGATGCCGTTTGGATTGATTTAGACGGTGCCGTAAAAATGATGGATGTTGCTCGTCAACTTGATATTCCCCAATTTATTATGGAGTCGGCTGCCGGCGCAGGATCTCGCTCAACTTTTGATGTTTATGATATTCCTTTATATTACGTCACTAAATATTATGCTGAACGAATTTTAAAGAGTAGTGGGCTGACTTACACAATTGTCCGGCCAGCAATATTGACCGATCAAGCTCCCACCCGCACTGCCAGTTTAGCAAACAATGTGCCTCAGATCTCGCGGACCGACGTTGCCGAAGTTCTCGTTGACGCGTTGATGAATGACAATTTCAAAAATAAAGCATTTGATTTATTTGCTGGCACCACACCGCTACAGCTATTGGAGCCTAAATAATGAAAATTCAAACTGCCGCCAAGTTAACCTCCCTAACCGTTTCCACGATTCGCTATTACGATTCAGAGGGACTTCTATGTACCATTCCACGTGATACCAACGGTTTTCGTGATTTTCGAGATATTGATGTTCAATGGCTTAAAAACATCGAGTTATTGCGAGAAAGTGGCGTTTCGATTACCACACTAAAGAAAGTTGCTCAATTGAATCACAATGATCCAGAAATTCGCAATAAACGTGCAACGCTATTAACTGATGAACTGAGAAAGCTCGAACAACGAATAATAAAACTACAGCAGGCTGAACGAATGTTAAAAGATGAAATCGCCAGTCCCACATTCGTGGATTGATCCAATTGGGGTTAACCAAGATCATGGTCCTAACTAATCAGAATCGTTTTGCGTCAGTTATATTTAAAACAGTTCCACGCACGTTCAGCCCCCTTTTTTAGTATTAAATGTAACGAAACTAGCTTTTATTTCCTGCTAAGATGATTCATAAAGGCCTGCCAGCTTTATAGTTTTCCTGACGACGAGCCGATAAATGAAACAAAAAAGCATCCCGACAAAACTGTCGAGGTGCTTTTATGGCATCAAAATTGGCATCATTTTGGCGATGGACTCATTGAGTCGATTAGCCGAAATTAGCGAAACACTGTTATATCAACGTTTGTAAACCGCCACTTTTACTACTGGGCAACGATTCAGCGTAAAAAGATGGACCCGAACAGATTCGAACTGTCGACCTCCTACATGCGAAGCAGGCGCTCTCCCAACTGAGCTACGGGCCCGGAACAAAATTAATTGTATCACTTTGTCAGTCTACCCGTCACAACTATTTTTCAGAAGTCGTGGTCTCAGATTTTGCAGCTGCCTGTTGGGCCAACACTGCCTTTTGCTTGTTAATTGTATAGCGTCGATAAAGCACAACAAAGCAACCATTGAACGCCAACACAACGATGACACCCCAGATGAATGAGCCGTCAAATTCAAACGGTAATAACCAGCCAACCAGTAACCCGGTGACGACACTAAGGGCGATCATCAAGGTTGCAATATTGGTTGGCATGGCTGGATTAATGGGTTTTGGTCGATTTTTCATATCTTCACCTACGTCTTTAAAAGTCTGCTATAAGTGTAGACATTCTACACCGCGGATGCAACTCAATTGAATGAAGTCTTACGCATCAAAATTGGTAAAAGTTCGACGCAACATTGTGGCTGTCATTTGGACATCATCAGCCCGGGTCAGCATGGATATGACCGCGGCACCAGCTACACCGGTCTGGGCAACATTTGCTAAGTTATTTTGGTCAATGCCCCCAATGGCAACAATCGGTTTCTTACTCACTGCCAAAAGTTGCTTAAGTCCTGAGATTCCTAGGGCGGGATCTGCATCAGCTTTGGATAGGGTTGGATAAACCGGTCCACTACCCACATAATCAACGACAGTAAGTTCATTTGCATGGTTAATTTGGGCGACCGTATGACAAGAATAACCAATGATCAAACCTGGTAACTCATTAATGACCTGTTCAATTCGTTGGTCTTTTTGGCCAACGTGAATGCCATCAGCTCGTAACGTTCGTGCTAAGACCACATCATCATCAACAAAAAAAGGAATTTCTGCTTGACGACACAATTCGTGCAACGTTTGACCCAAGGCGACTTTTTCAGCACCCATCAGAGCCCGCGGCCCTTTTTCACGAAACTGAAATGCTGTGATGCCACCTGCAATCGCGGCGGACAATTGTTCCGGCAAAGTTTGTCCTTGCGGCACATCCTGACTTCCAGCTACAAAATAAGCCTGCAACATCTTCGTGTTAAATTTCATGAGCGTCACCCTCGTGAATCTGTGCCCAATGGTTCAAGGGACCGTGACCATGGCCGACAACGATCCCTTGGGCAATAGTGGCGGACACATAGGCCTTACCAATTCGAATCGCCGTTTCAACATCGGCGCCTTTAGCTAGTTCTGCTGTAATGCAGGCCGACAATGTGTCCCCTGTGCCGTGTGTGTTGTGCGTCTTTATTCTAGGTGAACTTAACCAAAATGATCGACCGTCAGCCAACAAAACATAATCATTCGCCAATTCAGGATTGGCTTCGTGACCGCCCTTGACAATGACGTTGGCCGCTCCTAGCGTCTGTAACTGTTCAGCAGCCTGGTGCATTTGCTGATCGGTCGTAATCGTCAAGCCGGTCAGGGCTTCGGCCTCTGGTAAATTGGGGGTTAACACGGTCGCCAAAGGAATTAATTCATCGCGAACCGTCGACACTGCCGCCTCACTCAATAGCGGTGCGCCACCCTTCGCAATCATGACGGGATCAACAGTTAGCGGGCCAAAGTTATAACGCTTGAGATTAGCAACGACTGCTTTGACCCGTTCGACATCTGCCAACATCCCCGTTTTACAAGCTTTGATTGCTAAATCTGCCGCCAAAGAAGCAAATTGTTCGTCAATCAAGGTTGTCGGCAGAGCAAAAGCATCCTGAACCCCCAGCGTATTCTGAGCGGTAATCGCGACAAGAACCGTAGCCGCAAAAACGTGACGTTCTTGAATCGTCTTGAGATCTGCTTGCATACCAGCACCACCGCCGGAATCAGAACCAGCAATGGATAATGCCTGGGGAAATTGTGCCACTGATTCAGTTAGTGCCATATTAATTGACCTCCACCTCAAGTAAAGATTTCAAATCGGTCATGCTAACGGCGGCCAGACCATCCATTAATTTAACCGCAAAGGTTCCTGGCTGCTGATTGGATAGTTGCGCAGTCTGCGCCACCCACTGACCCGTAGCCGCGAAAATGGCAGTGCCAGTTACTGCAGCTGTTAGGGCATCCTCACTCACCGCTAAGAAAGCCCCTAAAACGCTGCTTAACATATCACCTGAACCAACATGGGTCGCAAATAGGGTCGTCCCATTATGAACCACAAACGTCTTGGTGCCATCACTGATGAAATCCTTTTTGCCGGTCATCACCGCAATACAATTAAAACGTTTCGCCACTTCTGCAGCGACTAACGCATGGTTTACAGTTAAATCGGTCGCATCAATACCGCGCGTTGTATCATCTTCACCAGCAAGAAAGGCCATTTCCCCAGCGTTAGCCCGGATGATGGATGGCTGAACTTGTTCAACTAAATTAGTAAAGATCTGTTGTCGTTTGGGCAATGCAACCGCGACTGGATCAATCACAACTGGAACCTGCGCTTGATTTGCAGCCTGGCCCACCGCAACCATTTGATCAACCTGCGCTTTCGTCCAGGTCCCCAAGTTAAGTGTTACACCGCCTGCCAGCCCCACTAATTCTGGTGCTTCTTCTGGTGCTTTTGACATGATTGGTGAGGCGCCAATTGCATTCACGGCATTGGCAACCTCTGCAATCGTCACCGCATTTGCAACGGTTAATACAACTGGATTAAGCCGTCGAATGGCGGCTAACAATTCTGGATTCATTTTTTCCTCCTCGGCCAATTTGGACAAGAAAAAACGCTAAAACCACGAAGGCTTCAGCGTTGTTATTCCTCAATCACACTGGCCACTTTCCTTCGCAAGTCTGAACTTACAGGTTCAAAGGGTCCGACCAAGTCGTCTCAGTCCAGCCATGTGGACACCCCTAGTGGAAACTATTTACGTTTAGAATACCGATTTTTGAGCTGACCGTCAATCAGTTTAAGCATTTGTTCGGTTTTTATCAGCCCATTGTTGTTTGATAAAGGCTTCACGTCCGCCCATTTCTTCCATTTGGTATCGCAAAGGATTCTTCTTGTAGAAATCTTGATGATAGTCCTCTGCAGCATAAAACGGCTGCGCAGCCTCAATTTCCGTCACAATTGGCTCGTCAAATCGCCCTGAGGCCGCCAACGCAGCTTTCGAAGCTTCAGCAATTTGCCGTTGCTCTGGACTATTCACAAAGATAACGGGTCGGTAACTATCCCCGCGATCTTGAAATTGGCCCATGGCATCCGTTGGGTCGGTCTGCTGCCAATAAATGCTAACTAATTGATCATAACTAATCACGGCTGGATCAAAGGTGATCTTAACTGCCTCCGTGTGACCTGTGGTATGACTGGCAACTTGTTCATATGTTGGGTTAGGCACGTGCCCACCTGTATATCCTGACACCACCGTTTTAATACCTGGAACCGTATCAAACGGCTTTACCATACACCAAAAACATCCACCCGCAAAAATTGCTGTCTCTTCCGCCATGTAAAGACCTCCTTGATTAGACCTGATAAAATTGTGAAGCTACTTCTGGGTTACCTGTGGAAATAGATCCGCATATTGACCATATCCTACTGAATTTAATTCATCCGCAGGAATAAATTTAAGCGCAGCTGAATTGATGCAATAACGCAACCCACCATCCTCGGTCGGTCCATCCGTAAAGACATGTCCTAAATGGGACTCTGCCTCACGACTCACCACTTCAGTTCGTTCCATGCCAAATGAACGATCCCGATGTTCTTTAATCGATCCGGCATCAATAGGGTGCGTAAAAGACGGCCAACCACAGCCGGCGTCATACTTGTCTGTTGACGAAAAAAGTGGTTTGCCACTTACGATATCAACGTAGATACCATCTGCATAAAAGGCGTCATATTTCCCAGAGAATGGTCGCTCAGTATCAGCATGCTGCGTAACCGCATACGCTTCCTTAGATAATTTAGCTAGTGCTGCTGTTTTTTGATCTGCATCCATTTTATCAGCTCCCAATTCGTCTAGACCTGTTGTGTTGTGAGATCTTTTAGTTGGACATTAGGATCCAACTGTTCATGATCGCTGGTTAGCCGCAACGTATTAAACGTAGGGTTTAAATCCAACCGCATTTGCTCTGCTAACTGGGCCTTACTGTACCCTTTAACCTTAATTTCGCCAAGATTGGAATCAATTGCCTCATCATAATCAGGCGTGCCCTGATCTTGGTCAACTACCAATAGATCAAAGGCTGTATCCAGTGAGCAGAACCCGACCGCTGAATAAGGCCCCACGCCATCATCATAGCTTAATAATAATTGTGTATGAGGCTTCATCAAGGGCGCTAATTTTGCTTGAGCAGCTGGTGTAATTGTTAATCTCATAAAAGTAGCCTCCTGATCTAAAAACTAAGTTCAATCCCTTACTACAAGTAAGTATTATCACCCATCTGGCCAGATAAGCAAGGGATGTGCTCAGTGACCAACTGAGCCCGTTTAAAATAAAATGATCCCATCTCCCAAAGGGAAATAGAATCAAATTAACAATCGGATTTATCGAAGGGCAATGATCATTTAGTGGCGGTATCGTCAACAATCACAGCCACATTATCATCAATTTGTTCACCTTCGTCAGACAACTTAATTGCATGCATTAAGGTATTAAACGAAGCGTGCAACTTATGACCTAAAAAACGACCAGAATAGCCCTTATACCGAACTGGGCCAAGATTGGATGGCAACGTTTCTTCATAATCGCTAACATCGGCGTCTTGGCCAACAATAACGAACTGAAACGAGACTTGCAAGGCAACTAGCCCATGATGTGAATAAGGCCCAACCCCGTCGTCATAACTTAACAAAAGTTGATTGCCACCCTTTAATAACGGTTGCAACTGTGCCTTGACTTCATCATCAAATGATAATTCATGTTGTGCTGCCATCGTGACTACCTCCGAACAATGATTTTAATGATCAACGCTACGAATTCATTATGGCGCGACCGTCACGCGGATACAATCATTTAAGCTTATTCATTGGGGCCTTTTAAAAACCAGTCGCGAAGCAAAAACGCGAGACCCAAGTCAACTGGCTTCGCTCACAGGCGAACTTGCCAATTTGGATCCCGCGCAATAGATTCAAATCATGTTTAAAAAGCATCTTGCAGTGGTGGGACCACTTGTTTCTTACGCGAAACCACCCCTGGTAAATCAGCAGTATGGTTCGTAAGTGTCGTATTGAAGGCTTTCTCAACCGCAGCTGTCGGTTCTCCCCAAACGAGTAGGCGAGAATTACTATCCAAGATGTTCGTTACCAGCACTAAGAATAGATCGTAACCATTTGCTTGAGCTTCAGCGGCCATGGCAGCTTCGAGCTTAGCTTGGCGAGCAAAAACTTCATCCAAGTCGACCGTATTGATTTGGTCGATGCGTACCGTTTTACCGCCCATCTCAAATGATTTTGCGTCCTGCTGCACTAATTCAGCTTCTGTCTTAGCGCTTAAGTTAGTACCAGCCTTTAACTCTTCAAGACCATAACTTTGATAGTCGATGTCGGCAATTTCAGCTAAGGCAATCACAGCTGCCTTATCGTCATCAGTGGTTGTCGGTGACTTTAATAACAAAGTGTCCGAGATAATAGCCGATAACATCAAACCAGCTAATTGAGTCGGAATCTCAATCTTATTTTCATCAAACAGCTTCGTTAAGATGGTACTCGTACAGCCAACCGGTTCCGCCCGATAGTATAAAGGCGATGCCGTTTCAAAATTGGCAATTCGGTGGTGGTCAACCACGTGAGTGACGGCTACATCATCAATATCAGCAACGCTTTGTTGATGTTCATTATGATCGACTAACATCACCGCATTAACTTCCGATCCCGCCTTTTCGATCACCCGTGGTGCAGGTTCATCGAAATAATTTAAAACAAATTGTGTCTCTTCATTTGGTTCACCTAGGGCAACTGCCTCTGTATCGAAGCCAAGCTGGTTTTGCAAATACGAAAAAGCCTTTGCCGCAACAATTGCGTCCGTATCTGGGCTTTGGTGTCCAAAAACAAGTTCTTTTGCCATTAGTCTTTTGCTCCTTCACTATTACGATATTTTTCATCATGAATGTGAGTTAGCCGGGTAGTGTAGTCTTGTTCAGCCAAATATTGGTCAAAAGCATTGAGCACACGCCCTACCCGTGGAATCTCATCTTTATCTTTACGGAAAACGAACGCTAAGTCAAATTTAATTCCTGGTTCAAATTGAGCTGAATACATGTTGTCTTGGGTCCCTTTAGCCAGAATGTAGCTATTTGGCAAGGCCGTGAATGCGCCCGTTGCTGAAGAAAATTCGTAAATTTGATCAGGTGTCGTGAACCGCGCGACGGAATTAGGTGTATCCACCATGGCATTTTTATAATTTTCACGGATAACTTGATCTAAGTAGTATTCACGCGGATAGGTCACCCAAACATTATTTAAGGTGTCCTTTAAGCGAATCTTTTTACGACCAGCGAATTTCTCATTATGGTGAATAAACAATAAGTCTTCTGTAATGATTTTTTTAGACCGATACGGTTTCCAATTCTTAATGCTATCGTCAGGCAGATACATAATCGCTAAATCAATCCGATTATTTTCCAAGCGATCCCAAATTTCCTTGCGCGTTAACATGTGGAAACTAATCGTCACATCCGGATTTTCTTTATAATATTGAATCGCAAAATCTTCAAAAACAGAATATTCAATAGAGGTAAGTAATCCAACATTGATCTCGCCAGAGTCGGCCGAGGTCGATTGTTGGATTTCATCCGTTGCTTGGTTTAACACCTCATAAATTTCGTGAGTCGCATTCAACATGGTTCGACCGGCTTCAGATAAGCGAAGCTTTTTACCCACGGAATAAAATAATGGTGCGCCAACCGTACGTTCCAATTTTTTGATTTGTTGAGTTAATGCTGGCTGGGTTATTCCCAGTATTTGGGCCGCTTGCGTATAGTTCATTGTGTCAGCAAGCTGTAAAAAGTAGGTTAATGTTTTCGAAGAGAAAATTGTCTCCTGCTTACTTTTCATCTGATGGCCACCTTTCTTCGTATTCACTTCATGTATAAATTATATCTTTTCAATACGATAATTGTACGCAGCAAGCCCCACTCCGTGCAAGGATTAAATCTTAAACGCAATTATTTTTTAATAACCGAAACCTAATTTTTCTAATCGACCTACCATGAGGCGAACTGATTTGACGGAAAAGCAAAAGAGTAAGTCCCCATTTTTGGTGACTTACTCAAAGTTAAGGCATTTTAACTGAGCGTCAAAGCTAACGCTTTCATTCGAATGGCAACTGGCAGTCCCTCCGTATCAATGTCAATTACAAAAGATCCATTCGAGTATCTAGCATTCAATGCATGATCCATGGGCAATATATCATGCCGTATGTCGTGACTTGTAATAATTTCAACTGGTTGCTGACTCTTGGCAGGGAAGCTCACGAAATCAACAATCTCATGTGGTTCTGCCTTTAAATCGCGCAAGCATAAGACACCTTTGCGCGCCCGGCTGGTCACTGGAACTTCGCTAACCGCCATCTTCTTTAGCGCCCCCCGTTGAGTCACAATCATAACTTCATCTGTGTCTGCCACTAATTGGAGGTTCGTCACAATATCCCCATCGCGCAGATCCATCGACTTAGCACCACTAGTTCTGGCTCCGTTTGTCGGAACTTCAGCTAAGTCATAACGTAAGCCGAGGCCGTGTTGTGACATGAGCATCACTGTTAGTGGTGCTGCGTGATCCACAAATTGAATGTTAACGACATAATCCGCAGGTGATTTAAACTTTTCATAGACTTGAGCATGTTTACGATAAGTTCGTCCTGGTAATAAATCAGCTAATGCGGTTTGCTTAATTAATCCCATCCTAGTAGCAATCACAAAACGCCCAGTGGTATCGAGACTGTTAAAGGTGAAGGCTGCGATCAATGATTCGTCATCCGCTAGCCCAATTGATTGAGAAATATGTTCACCAGTATCTTTCCACCGCGCATCAGCGACTTCATGCACAGGTCGATAAATCAGATTCCCACGATTGGTAAACATGTACAGATGATCTAGTGTCGACACTTTTCGCAATAAGATTGGATAATCTGCTTCCTTTAATCCGTTATCATCAGCGGAGGACGCTTGGTAAGACCGCACTGAGCTGCGTTTAATGTAACCATCGTGAGAAACCATCAAGACGACTTCTTCATCGGCTACCATGACGGTACGATCAACCTTTAGTTCCTCAATTTCAGCTTCAATTTTAGTTAGTCGAGGTGTCGCAAACGCCTTTTTAATTGCTTGCATTTGTGAACGTATGACTTGGCGAAGCGATGCATCATTAGCCAAAATATCCGATAAGCGCGCAATGTCTTTCGTCAGTTGATCATGTTCTTTTTGTAACTCTGTCACATCAGTATTCGTCAACCGGTACAACTGCAACGTCACAATGGCCTCAGCCTGCGCTTCCGTGAAGTCATATTGTTTGACCAAATTTTGCTTAGCATCTTTACGATTCTGACTCGCTCGAATCGTTGCAATCACTTGATCTAAAATGGATAAGGCTTTGATTAAACCTTCAACAATATGCTGTCGCTGCTGCGCCTTATCTAAATCAAAGCGCGTTCGTTTGGTAATGATTTCACGTTGAAAATCAATATAGGCTTGCAACGCAGTCTTTAAACCGATTCGTTCTGGCCGCATGTTATGAATCGCCACCATATTGAAGTTATACGTGATTTGTAAATCAGTATTTTTCAATAAATAATTTAAAATACCCTGAGCGTCGGCGTCCCCTTTTAACTCAACCATGATTGTCAGGCCCGATCGATCTGATTCGTCACGCACTTCAACGATACCTTCGACTCTTTTGGCAATCCTGATCTCATCCATTTTTTTAACCAGCAATGCTTTATTCACTTCATACGGAATTTCCGTAATTTCAATGGCCTGTTTGCCACCTTTGAGTGATTTGATCGCCGTTTGCGAACGAAGGACGACACGACCGGCTCCTGTTTCATACGCTTTTTTAAGCCCGGAAAGACCTTGCAAAATCCCACCAGTGGGATAATCGGGTCCTTTAACGTAGGTCATTAATGCAGTTGTATCGGCGTTCGGGTGCGCTAATAAATACACAAGAGCATCAATTAACTCACCTAGATTATGGGGCGGAATTTCTGTCGCATAACCAGCCGAAATACCGCTGGCCCCATTCACGAGTAAGTTCGGAAACCGCGCTGGTAAAACAGTGGGTTCCTGTTCGGTATCATCAAAGTTAGGCACGAAGTCAACCGTATTTTTATCGATATCCTGCAGCATCATGTTGGCAATTTTGCTCAACCGTGCCTCTGTATATCGCATAGCGGCCGGCGGATCAGCATCGATTGAACCGTTATTTCCGTGCATCTCGACCAGCGGATTACGTAACTTCCAATCTTGACTCATCCGCACCATTGCTTCATAAATCGACGAATCGCCGTGTGGATGGTAATTCCCCATCACATTCCCAACCGACTTCGCCGACTTACGGAACCCCTTATCATACGTATTGCCATCCTTATTCATGGCATACAAAATCCGGCGTTGAACCGGTTTTAGGCCATCACGAATGTCTGGCAACGCCCGATCCTGAATGATCGATTTGGAATAACGACCAAACCGCTCACCCATGACGTCTTCAAGCGTTAATTCTTGAATGTTTTGTGTGTGCTCTGCCACAGATGCAGCTCCTCTCTAACTTCGGTCCTAACTTGCCAGTCGCTTAACTTTCATCTTGATCCCAAACGGTAATCGTCGGCCCATCTGATTTCATATCTGTCGTAGAATCGGCAGACTGTAAATCGTTCTCAGGTTCCTGATGGGCAGAACTGACGGCCGTATTGTCCAAAATGGACCCATCTTCTTCTAAATTAAAGGCCACATTTTCTTCAATCCACTTTCGCCGTGGTTCCACTTTATCACCCATTAAGGTTGTTACACGCCGCTCAGCTAAAGCTGCGTCGTCAATTCGAACCCGGATCAACGTTCGCGTCGTTGGATCCATCGTGGTTTCCCACAGTTGGTCAGCGTTCATTTCGCCAAGCCCTTTAAAACGTTGCAAAGAATAACCACGCCCAATTTGTTTTTCTTTTTGGCCTAATTCAGCGTCAGTCCAAGCGTACTCAATCTGTGTCTTAGCGCCGCTACCCCGTTGTAATTTATATAAAGGTGGCAACGCAATATAGACACGCCCAGCATCAATCATTGGACGCATGTATTTGTAGAAAAAGGTTAAGAGCAAAATTTGAATATGAGCACCATCATCATCGGCATCAGTCATAATGATGACCTTGTCATAATTGGCATCCTTTAAGTTAAAATCAGCTCCAACGCCAGCCCCGATCGTGTAGATCATCGTGTTAATTTCTTCATTCTTTACGATATCTTGTAACTTCGCTTTTTCCGTATTTAGCACTTTACCACGTAATGGCAAAATAGCTTGAAATTTGCGGTCTCTGCCTTGTTTTGCAGAACCACCAGCTGAATCTCCTTCAACCAAGAACAATTCATTTCTCGCTGCATTCTTAGACTGAGCTGGCGTTAACTTTCCCGATAAGAGACGTTCTTGCCGCCCCTTCTTTTTGCCATTGCGGCTCTCGTCTCGTGCTTTTCGAGCGGCTTCTCTAGCCTGTCGAGCTTGCAAAGACTTACGAATCAGCATCTGAGCAAATTCGCCGTTTTCCATTAAATAAAAGCCCAATTGTTCGTTGACCACATTGTCAACAATGGTCCGGGCCTCGTTAGTTCCCAGCTTATCTTTAGTCTGACCTTCAAATTCCAAAATAGATTCAGGAATCCGTAATGAAATAATCACGGATAATCCCTCACGAACATCGGATCCCTCAAGATTTTTATCTTTTTCTTTCAATAAACCGACTTTACGGGCATATTCATTGAAAGCCTTGGTCCAAGCGGCACGTAGACCGGCCTCATGCGTACCACCACCTGGTGTGCGCACGTTGTTAACGAAAGATAACATTGTTTCTGAATAACCATCATTATATTGCGCGGCGACTTCCACTTCAACGCCTTCACGGCTACCGTCAAAGTACATCACATCACCCAACGTATCCTTGTCTTCGTTCAAATAGGCAACGAATTCTTTAATGCCTTCAGGATAATGAAATTCTTCTGTATGCTCTTGTTCAGCACGTTCATCAGTTAACGTAATCTTAACGTTGGTAAGCAAAAATGCAGACTCACGTAGTCGTTCTTCCAGTGTGTTGAAGTTATAAACAGTCGTTGTAAAGACACTCGGATCTGGCTTAAAAGAAACAGTGGTCCCATTGGACTCCTTGGTCTTGCCCAACTTGACTAATGTGCCAACTGGCTGACCCCCATTTTTAAAATCTTCTTGGTACTTGACACCATCTTTGACGATGGTCACCGTCAACCACTCTGACAATGCATTAACAACTGACGATCCGACCCCATGCAAGCCACCAGAAGTCTTATAACTGCTATCGTTAAACTTTCCGCCCGCATGTAATACGGTAAAGATAACCTCTGGGGTCGGAATTCCAGACTCATGCATCCCGACAGGCATTCCGCGACCATGATCCTTAACGGTAATGGCATTATCTGGATGAATAGTTACATTGATCTCTTGGCCAAAGCCAGCTAAAGCCTCGTCAACGGCATTATCGACAATTTCATAAACCAAATGATGAAGACCACGTGCGTCGGTGGAGCCAATGTACATCCCTGGTCGTTTACGGACTGCTTCAAGACCGTGTAAAATTTGAATACTTGTTGCGTCATACTGATCGGCTGAAGAAGCCATATAGGTAACATCCTCTCTTAAAAACAATTGCTAATTAATTGATATGATTAATCTCTGGTCAATCTCTATACCTGTGAAAGGCTATCTAAATTAAAATACCATAGAACTGGACGGCTGACATGGGTAATTTTAACCCATTTTCCGCATTTAGAACTGTTGATGCTCCATTATTCACTTACCAGTCAAGCTGGTCACACCTTTCGGTTCATGCTAAAATGTAAGCCATTCAGTTCGAGCGAAGGAAGATAATCATGGTAAAACTACTCACTATGCTATTCATTGCCTACCTCCTTGGAGCGATACCATCGGGAATGTGGGTTGGCAAACTTTTTTTCCATAAAGATATACGTCAAGAAGGCTCCGGCAATATTGGGACAACTAACACTTATCGCGTGTTGGGAAGAACAGCTGGGACAGCTGTGATGGCATTAGATATTTTGAAGGGTGCCCTTGCTTCAGGTCAAGTCGCCTTTTTTGGTGCACCAATGATTCACGGTTGGCCCGTCAACGGGTTACTCATTGGACTAGCAGCTATTTTAGGTAATACCTACTCTGTCTTCGACGGCTTCAAGGGCGGCAAGGCTGTGGCGACGAGTGCTGGTATTCTAGCCGGTTATAATTTCCCCTTTTTCTTATTTGCCAGCGCTATCTTTGCCAGCTTAGTCTACCTTTCAAGTATGGTCTCCGTGGCATCAATGGGGGCGATGACCATTATCACATTTACCTCGCTATTGTTACATGATGGCATTTTGACCACCGTCGCTTTCATTTTGACCCTGTTCATCTTTTATCGACACCGCGCTAATATCGATCGAATCATGGCACGCACGGAAAATCTTGTTCCATTTGGCTGCTACTATCATTATCGGCAAAAGCATCCACAAAAGTCCGCTGAAACAGACGATCACGCCGAACCAACTGACCAGAAACCAACCTCAGCCAACAAAAAATAAATTTCAAACTTTGACGACAGGTAAAGACGTTTACTGGCGGTTTTTAAACCGTTAGCAAACGTCTTTTTATACCAATTATTTAATTTAGAAAAATTCAAGACTGAAGTCCGCGTTAAACATTGATTGGGGAACTAATTGATGAATACCGAATTTGTGTTCAAGTTGACCATCACTATTCACGGCATCAGCGATACCCCACCATGGTTCGATACAGACAAATGGTGCCTTCTGCGGAAATGGCGACCAGATCCCCACATAGTCCGCATTCTGTAGTGTCATAGCCACGCCACGTTCGTTTAGATTTGAGGTCAATGTTAGCGTGGTTTCCTGCTGACCGAGCTCTAAAATCTTGGCATCATGTTCAAAGAGGTTATGATTCAACTGCAAAGGCCGCTCCAAATTGATGGTCGTTGGATTTTCGACATCACTAAATGGACCTGCCAACGTTAGGGAAGGATATAGTTGCGCTGGTGTAGCCGAGATTGTGTAATCCTTAAAGGTTCCAGTCGTGGCCCCCATTGGAATATTGAAGCCTGGATGACCACCAATTGAAAAGAGCAACGGTTCGTGGCCAGGATTAACAACGCGATATTCAACACTCACCTGACGCTCCAGCAAACTATACATCACATCCAATTGAAAAGAAAATGGATATTGCGCTCGCGTCTCGTCGTTATCTTTTAACGTAAGCGTGACACTCGTTTGGCTCTGACTGGTTACTAAAAAATCCTGATCGCGAGCAAAACCATGTTGGGTCATATGATACGTATGATCATTAAATTGATACTGATCGTTATGAAGCCGACCCACAATTGGAAACAGTACGGGAGCGTGTCGACCCCAAAACAATGGATCTGCCTGCCACAAGTATTCTGTATTTGACTCAATATCACGGACACTGGTCAACTCAGCGCCAAGTTCATTGACGGTGACGCGTAATGCAGCGTTTTTTAACGTAATCATGTTCTAACCTCCAATTTTAAATCAAGCTGGCTTATCTTCGAGCGTGATGTGATCGCGTCACTGCTTAGGGTCGTTGGGACCGCCTTGACCATGGTCGACTGCGCGCGGGAAAAAGTTACGATAATTTTCCTGAAGCTTAGCCTGACTAACATGAGTGTATATTTGAGTCGTTGACAGGCTTGAATGTCCCAGTAATTCCTGAACTGTCCGCAAATCAGCACCACCATTTAACAGCTGAGTTGCAAACGAGTGCCGCAACATATGGGGATGAAGTGATCCTGGTAAGTGACTACGCTGCATGACCTGTTTAAGAATATACTCAATTCCGCCCGCTGTTAAAGGATTACCCAGCCGATTGATGAAGACCCGATCGTGCTTTCGGTGGTATTTGGTCATGAGTGGCGTACGACATTGTTGCTCATAGGTTGTTAAAGCCGTCGCCGCAAAGTGTCCAAATGGCACATAACGTTCTTTGTCACCTTTCCCACGAACTAAGACCATTAAATTTGGCTGATCCAACTGCGCGTACGTTAATTCAGCACATTCAGATACGCGCATACCAGTCGCATACAGCATTTCTAGAAGTGCCCGATCTCGAAATTGTAACGGCTTAGTTCCATCGCCACTGGCTGTATTCAACAACGTTGTGATCTCATCATCGTACAAATATTCTGGCAATGCTTCCGGTTGTTGTTTTAGATTGATATAAACAAACGGATTGTCATGCACTAAATCATTCTTAACGAGAAAATTAAAAAAAGAGCGCAATGAGGACAACTTGCGAGCCGTTGTCCGCCGAGCATCTTGTTGATCGTATAACTCGCTTAAGTATACACGAATATCTAAGTGATCCAAGGCGTCCATGGCAGCTTGAGTTGGCAACTCACCGGTAGCCTGTAAAAAATCAAAAAATTCATCAATATCCCGTCGATAAGCGTCAATTGTATGACTAGAGTACCGTCGTTCAACACGGAGATATTCTAAAAAGAGATCCCGCCAACTAGCCGCTGACGGGAATTGTTTTTCTTTCATGATAAAACCCTCGCTAGTTGCTACGTTAGCAAATTAGCAAGGGCTTGACAAGCGATGAATCAGTCCTAATTAAGGAGGGTCATCGCAGTATCATTGGTATCAAAGGTCATGCCAATCTTTGGTAAGAAGTCATCAAGCACTGATAAAGCCCGCTTGGCAACTGCTGTGTTCCGTTCTCGTTTATCGCGGATTCGTTGTGGCAGACTTGGGACGATTCCAAAATTAGCATTCATCGGTTGGAATCGATCAGCGTCTGCGGAAGTAATGTAGTGTGCCATTGCACCAATCATCGTTGTTTCCGGAAAAATGATTGGTTCTTGACCTAGTGCCAATCGACCAGCGTTAATACCAGCAACAATCCCAGAAGCTGCACTTTCAATATATCCTTCCACCCCGGTCATCTGACCCGCAAAAAACAAATCCGCTCTTTGCTGGGTCTGATAAGTTGCCTGTAACAACTTTGGTGATTTCAAGAAAGAATTCCGGTGCATGACGCCATAGCGAACAAATGTCGCTTGTTCTAAACCGGGGATGAGTCGAAATACACGTTTTTGCTCACCCCATTTTAAATGGGTTTGAAACCCAACAATATTGTATAAATTTCCTGCCGCATTATCCTGTCGCAGTTGAACTACCGCAAATGGTCGCTTGCCTGTTCGAGGGTCCTCTAAGCCAACTGGTTTTAGTGGCCCATAAAGTAAGGTCTGTCGACCACGTTTAGCCATCACTTCAACGGGCATACAACCTTCGAAGACATCATTATCCTCGAAGTCATGGACCTCCGCTGTTTCAGCATGAATAAGGGCCTCATAGAAGACATTGTACTGTTCTTCATCCATCGGTGCATTCAAATAAGAAGCTTCGCCTTTATCATAACGAGATTTCAGATAAACAGTATCTAAATCAAGCGACTCTTTATTTAAAATTGGCGCCGCTGCGTCAAAGAAATGTAAGTCATCTTCACCAGTAAAATCTGTTATGGCTTTCGCTAAAGGACCAGCAGTTAATGGCCCAGTGGCAACAACCGTGATACCAGCGGGAATTTCCGTGACCTCACCACTGATAACCGTGACATTAGGTAATGCCTTAACTTCGGCGGTAATTTGTTCTGCAAAAGGTTGGCGATCAACAGCCAACGCTCCGCCAGCAGGCACAGCATTAGCATCAGCAGAACGCAAAACAACAGAGTTCAAACGGCGCATTTCTTCTTTTAACAAACCGGCCGCGTTACTAATTTGATTGGCTCGTAAAGAGTTTGTACAAACTAACTCGGCAAAATTACCTGTTTCGTGCGCTGGGGTCAATTTAGTTGGACGCATCTCATATAGGCGTACTGGTACACCCATTTTTGCAAGATGATAAGCTGCTTCACTGCCGGCTAACCCGGCCCCAATTACGTTAACAGTGGGCGTCGATTCCATGCTGAAAACCTCTTTCTCATATGTGCATATTTTTAAACGACTTAAGCGGATACAATTTGTATTGTAGGCTACTTTATTAAACATGTCACCTAACAGTCAGAAGAATCAAAAGCAGCTGTTCGTCAAAAGGCGAGCAGCTGCTTGATTAAGCCAACATATTTGATGGTGCTTATTTTTGCACAGCTTCTTCATAATCGCCATTTGGACAAACCACTTGTTTGCCGCCCTTGACCTTCTTTTCAACAAGAAAATGGCCATCTTTAGGACAATCACGACCGATTGGTTTATCCCACGAGACAAAATCACAATCCGGGAATCGCGAGCAACCATAGAAGATCCGGTTACGCTTGGATTTACGCTCAATGATCTGCCCTTCATGGCACTTAGGACAAATGACACCAATTTCTTTAACAATTGCTTTCGTGTTCCGACAATCTGGAAAACGTGAACAAGCAAAGAATTTGCCATAACGGCCCATTTTAACCACCATGGGTGCGCCACAAATATCACAATCAAAACCAGCCGGTTCATCTTTGATTTTGATTTTCTCCATGTTGGCTTCAGCTTTTTGAACTTCTGTTGAAAATGGCTTGAAGAATGAATCGACAACTTTGACCCATTCTTCCGAGCCCTTTTCAATTCCATCCAAACGCTTTTCCAGGCCTGCTGTAAATTCGACGTTTTCAATATCAGGGAAAAAATCAACAATAACGTTGTTAACAATCTCACCAAGTTCTGTTGGGACAAAACGGCGTGCATCCAACTTAACGTAATTGCGCCGTTGAATGGTATCCAACGTCGGTGCGTATGTCGATGGTCGACCAACCCCATTTTCTTCAAGCGCATGAATGAGGTTAGCTTCGGAATAACGTGCCGGTGGTTGAGTAAAGTGTTGTTGGGGGTCATTCTTGGTCATCTTGACCGTATCACCAACCTCCAGGTCAGGTAGGACATTGTCTTTATCAGCAGCCTGCTTGTAAACTTTCGCAAATCCAGCAAACTTCACTTTTGAACCATTAGCCCGAAATTGAACATCATTTTGATCAATGGTCACGGTCATCGTGTCCGATACTTCTGCCGTCATCTGTGAGGCCACGAATCGATTCCAAATTAGCTGATACAAACGGAATTGATCCTTGGTTAAATATTGCTTCATCTCAGCTGGTGTCCGAAAAACGCTAGTGGGGCGAACCGCTTCATGGGCGTCTTGTGCCCCTTCAGGCAATTTACCCTTAACCGGTTTGACCGCGGCATATTCACCACCAAACTTTTCGTGAATATACTGTGAAGCCTCTTGCTTTGCCACATGAGCAATCCGCGTGGAATCAGTCCGCATATAGGTGATTAACCCAACGCTACCGCCTTTACCAATGTTAATTCCTTCATACAGTTGCTGGGCGGCCATCATGGTCTTACGAGTTCGATAGTTTAATTGCCGATTGGCAGCCTGCTGCATCGTGGATGTCGTAAATGGTGGCTGTGGCAAACGTCGACGCTCTTTACGTGTCACGTCCGTTATGTTAAACAGAGCTTTTTGATCAAGTTGTTTTAAAACAGCTTGAACAGCCGCATTGTCTTTTAGATCAGCCTTTTTACCATGAGTTCCAAAAAAGCTAGCAGCAAACTTTGCCCGACCCTTTGCAAATTCAGAATCAATTGACCAGTACTCTACTGGCTTAAAGGCCTTAATTTCTTCTTCACGTTTAATAATCAGCGCTAATGCGACACTCTGGACTCGACCCGCAGATAACCCTTTTTTAACCTTTTTCCACAGAATTGGGGAAATGGAATAACCAACCAGGCGATCTAACACACGACGCGCCTGCTGAGCATCGACTAGAGCCATATCGATATCCCGCGGCTCCTTAAACGCATTTTTCACGGTGTCTTTAGTGATCTCATTAAAGACGACTCGATTCTTCTCTTTCGGATCTAGATTTAACAGATGTGATAAGTGCCACGCAATGGCTTCTCCTTCACGATCCGGGTCAGAAGCGAGGTAGATACGTTTAGCATTCTTCGCGTCTTTACGTAATTCCTTGATTGTATCGCCTTTACCACGAATAGAAATA
This sequence comes from Furfurilactobacillus curtus, assembly GCF_045862785.1. Taxonomy (GTDB): domain Bacteria; phylum Bacillota; class Bacilli; order Lactobacillales; family Lactobacillaceae; genus Furfurilactobacillus; species Furfurilactobacillus curtus. The sequence goes on from NZ_BQXO01000001.1 coordinate 337,469, forward strand.
TAATGCGGTTCATAATTATGATCAACATCGACACCCATCTGAGATTTCGGTAAATCACGAATGTGTCCCTTGCTGGCAACTACTTTATAGTTCCGGCCAAGATACTTTTCAATCGTCTTTGCTTTAGATGGAGATTCGACGATGACCAAATTTTTTTTAACTTTTGATTTGGTTTTAGACGTCGCCATTAGGCCACTCCTTTTTAAAATTCATTTATGAATCATGACTACTTCTTCAGTCTATTTGACGTGCTTTTACAGTCAAATCTAAATCACCATACGTCACCGACCTAACTTCTGTCAAGAATTTCAGAATGGCCAGAACTAAATTTTAAGTGAAATCATGCCATAGTTTTGCAAATTAAGTCAAAAATTTTATTCTATTTTTCTTCTATATTATTGGTGAATTTACTTCATCGTCATTCACTCATCACGTAGCTCAGCCATTAATTCAGTGGCAGTTGTAATCGGGGTGGCTCCAGCTGAAATCAACGCATTACAACCTTGCGAGAGTGGATCGGTGATACGGCCAGGGACGGCTAATACATTGCGATTTTCTTGCAACGCAATGTTGGCCGTAATCAGGCTGCCCGAATGTTGCGCTGCCTCCGTCACTAATACAGCCTGGGATAAACCAGCAATGATTCGGTTGCGCTCAGGAAACCGAAATCTAGCTGGCGGTGTGCCAAGTGGGTATTCACTTATTACCAGTTGATGGGTCATTAATTCGGCCTGTAATGATTGATGTGCAGCTGGATAAGTCACATCTAAGCCGGTGCCGATCACTGCCACTGTGCTAGTTTCATATTGAATCGCCAACTGATGACTAAACGCGTCAACTCCTGATGCTAAACCAGAAATAATTGGCGGATGTGTTTGCTTGGTTAACAATGGTGGCAGTAGTCTTTTTAATGCCAAACGCGAATAAGCAGTCGCTTTTCTGGCGCCCACCACGGCTAGGCCAGCGCAAGACGTTAATTGCCAATTTCCGCGACTAAATAAAACCAATGGCGCCGCATACAATTCACGTAAAAACGGCGGATAATCAGGATCTAAAATTGTTGTGATTTTGCTGGTTGCTTGGTTAAGATCAATTTGATTAGCAAGCTTAACTGATTGCCAAAAGATCTGGGCTTGATGAAAATCATCAGTTGACCAATCTAAAACTTCAGCCACTCGAGCCAAAGTTAGCCTTGTATCGATATGTGAACGTAAGTAGGCCCATAATTGACGCCGTTTGGCTAAACCAATGCCGGGTAAAAAATGAAATTTAACGAGAAAATCACGATTTGAAGCAAATGGATCGTTCATTATTTTCGAACCACCAACTCTTGAATTCAGCCGATCGCTGTATCAAAACATACGTTAAACCACCTAAAAAAAATCAAAAAAAAACAAATAAGACTGACCTTTCAACGATTGTCAGTCTTAACTGAATTTTATTCGACTTGCTACCGCAAGGCTTTGGCAACTGGACTAAAGGAACGACGATGAATTGGCGTTACACCAAGATCATCGATCGCCTGTAAATGCGCTTTAGTCCCATAGCCATCATTTTGTTGGAAATGATAACCAGGATAAACGCGATCATATAAAGACATCAAATGATCGCGATAAACTTTGGCCACGATGCTGGCCGCACCAATGCTGACAGAACGGGCATCACCTTTGATCAACTTTTCTTGTGGGATTGGCACATCGATTTGCATGGCATCAATCAATAATTGATCTGGCGTCTGTGCTAATGACAACACAGCATCTCGCATAGCGACACGTGTTGCCTGATAAATATTTAACTCATCAATTTTTTGGGGTGAAGCTACGCCAATACTGACCTGACGACACTGCGCTAAAATCTGCGGATATAAGACTTCACGGGTTGCTGCCGATAATTGTTTAGAGTCATTGACAGCAGTTAAATTAAAATCAGTCGGTAATTCAATCGCGCACGTTACAACGGGGCCGGCCAGTGGTCCACGACCAACTTCGTCAATACCGACGACATGCTGACGCCCTTTAGACCAAGCCATCCGTTCCAATAACCAGTGCTCTTCGAACTGCGTCTGCGCTTGAATTGTCATTTCCAGCCGGTGTTTGGTGACCGTTAAATAACGTTGAACACCTTTACGAGGATCTTGATATAATGCTACCAACTGCGGATCATCCAGCGCCGTAATCTGGTCTAGCTGTGCTTTAATTTGGGCGATTGTCTTGTGTTTATCGGTTTCCGAGTCACTCATCATCTGCGGCTCCTTGTGTCATTGTTGGTACTGTATCAAATGTAAACCGACCAATTTTTCCCTTTCGCAAATCAAAAATAAGTCGTTCACTGCCGCGATCGTAATCATCTTTAAATCCGAGACGGTGGGTGATGGCGAGCAAAACATCAACATTTGTCGCGTCAAGTTCCTGGGTACTTAAATGATACCGATCAGTTAAACGAGTCAACTGATCTTGAGAGCGCATAAATTCAATTGCCGTCAAGGCAATATCATCCTTAGCAAATAATGCATCCTTAATTGCTCCGGTTAAGGCTAATTTTTGTCCCACTTGCGGGTCCTCAAATTTAGGCCATAAAATTCCTGGAGTATCCAACAGTTGCAAGTCATTGCCCGCCTTTAGCCATTGCTGCTTTTTGGTCACACCGGGACGATCGCCAGTAATCGCCACTTTTTTATTAACTAATCGATTGAGCAACGTGGATTTACCAACGTTGGGGATGCCAGCAACCACGGCACGGATGACCCGTGATTGAATCCCTTTTTCGGCGGCATGTGCTTGCTGAACTTTCAAAACTTGACGCGCCGCTTTAGTGAGGTCACCAACCAATTTACGATCGTTGACATCGACAGCTATCGCAGGTTGGTGATGCGCTTGATAATAACGCAGCCAGGCTGCTGTCTGACGTGGATCAGCCAAATCGCTTTTTTCTAAAATTAATAACCGCGGTTTATTAGCTACGATCTCGTCTAGCTCCGGATTTCTAGAAGATTCTGGAATCCGTGCATCGACTAATTCAAACACGATGTCGATGACTTTTAAATTTTCTCGTAGTTGTCGAAGGGCTTTGGCCATATGACCAGGGAACCACTGAATCTGCGCCATCACTGCACCTACTTTCCCTCTTTACATTTCCGACTCTAAGTATTGATGCCACGCATCATCAAACACATCCATACTTGGTAAATAATTACCATTTAATTCAAAATATCGTGATAAATCATCAAAATTCGTTGCTTGTTTTGGAAATGCTTGATCTAAAAACGCATTATTGGCAAATTGGGCAACAGGCTCATAACTGGATGGATTTCTTTTCGTCATCAAGAACTGATAAAAGCTACGTCGCATGAAAACTCCTTTCATGAAAAAATTGTTACTTAACCTCTTTATTAAAAGCTGCTTGTGGAATGCCCGCTTTAAAGATATACGTACCACTATTAACATCCAATGTTTCAGCGCGGACAGTTAGCGATCGTTTAGGTCCGATTTTACCTAAATCAAGGTTGACCGTATTGTTTTTGGCATCAGCAGTGACACCCTTAGGAAATTGGTAATGGCGCGCCACAAATGTCATCACGAAATGAACCGGTAAAGGCAATCGACCTATGGCCATCCTTGTGGCATGCAACTTAATGTTGCCTTGCTTTGTGACCGTTGGATCCATAATCAAACCATACGTCAGATTAGCCCCCAGAAATTTGGTTTTTCCATATAACATCGCGTGTTTGTTAATAACAAATCGGTAATTGTACTTGTTATTCTTAGTATGGTTAATGTAATAATCGGCCAACGCATTCACCTGTTTGGTATTCAATTGTACCTGAAATGTTGCGTTAGATTGCTGGACTGGTTGTGTAACTTCCACTGGTTGGGAAATTGGGGCCGTCGCTTCAAAACCAACCCATAAACCAATGATGATCATCAATCCCGCCAGAATCAAAGTTGCTGTGCGCCAACCGTTATGCGAATGTGTTTTTTGGGGTGACGCTTGTTGACTTCTTTGTGCCACGTGAGACTCTCCTTTATTTTATGGGCGCCATTGTTGATGCTGCTGCATTGTTTTATACAATACGTTGGTCATTTGTGTATAACCGGTGTAATTTGGATGAAAATGATCTGCTGGTGACAGATATTTATTCAATTCGCCATCTGGATTCGTCATCAGCGATTTTTCAACCGTTTGACCATTAACACCATTCTTATTCACTTGTGCATCTTTGGTTGCAAGGGCGGCGCGCTTCTCGACCGTATCAAATTGTCCGTAAGACAAGCGCTGGTTAATGTCCATAAAATACAACCGGGCAAACGGCTTACCAACTGATTTTGTCGTTTGATTAAATTCGTTGATATAAACATTGAGCTGCGGCACGTTCGCAAAGTAAACATACACTGGATTGTAGATACTAAACAAAAAGATCGGAGCGGTTGGATTTAACGATCGAACCTGCGTCAGCAGACTGGTCAATTTAGCAGCATAAGTCCGCTGTGTATTGGCGACTGCAGTATCCATTTTTGCGATGCTAGTTGAGCCATCAGCTGTCGCTGCTTGAAAGCCTTGCATCAGGTCGTTACCGCCCACCGTCATCACGATCGCATCAGCAGATTTTACCTTCTTCTGCATTGCACTGGAAGCCGTTAAACGGGCCTGAATTTGGTCCGAGCGATCGCCGGCCTTACCATAGTTACTAGTTGTCACCGCTAAATGGTCTTTTTTAATGAGTTGTTGTCGAATTTGCCCAACATAACCACCTTGTTTACGTTGATCGCCAACTCCTTGGGTTAATGAATCGCCTAAAGCAACTAAACGAACTGATTTGGACTTAGCCGGTCGTTTACGAATCTTTTTCATTGTTGAAGGACGTGTCTGTGCATTAATCGAAACTTGGTTACTCTGAAATAGCCACCAAGACGCTAAACCCGCCACCGCCGTTGCAACAACTAGTAATGTGGTAATTAAGATTTTAAATCGTTTCATAAATACCCTCCCGCCAGCGGTTGTTTTAAAAAAGGTTAAGCCCTGACCGCTAGTGATTCACGATCTCGCTCAACCTCTTGAATCATGTTAAGTTTGTTTGCGCCAGAATTTCTGCCGATTAATCAGTATAATACATCAGCGCGAAAGCCCCTTGACCAGCATGGGTTGAAATAATCGAGGCCGTTTGACGAACCACAATTGGCACATCTGGAAAGAGTTGTCTAACATGCTCGGCAATTTGATTAGCCGTGTCCGGCGCACCCGCATGAGAGATCCCGACACTGGCGACATGTCCAGCCGCCTGCATATCGGCATACGCTTCGTTTAAAAATTTGGTGATCGTTTTCATACCCCGGCCTTTTGTCGTTACTTCAATTTGGCCTTTGATGACTTCCAGGCCTACTTTAATATTTAATAAGTTAGAGACCAAACCAACAGCCCGACTGATGCGACCACCAGCAACTAAATTATCCAACTTAATCACGCCCATGAATAGCCGTGAATGATCACGAACGTTGACTGTTTCCGAAATGACCTCATCCAGACTGGCACCAGTAGCTGCTAATTTAGCCGCGGCCAGTACCTGAAAAGCTAAACCGCGGTCTGTCGTTTGTGAGTCGAGCACGGTTACGTCGCTACTAGAAAGCTGGGCAGCCTGCCGAGCGGCCTCCACTGTACCAGAAATAGAGGCCATCATATTGATGCTTAAAACTGGTGATCCATCTGCTCCCAATTGATCAAATACTTCCACGAAGCGACCTAATGGCGGTTGACTAGTTTTTGGTAACGCTTTAGCAGCGACCATTTTCGTCATAAACTCTTCATTAGTGATCGTCTCTCGTTCTACATAAACGGTACCATCGATCATGACTGAGAGTGGGATGATCGCGATATCATACTGGCTGATTTCCGCTTCAGTTAACCCCGCTGAAGAATCAGTAACGATTTTTACATTCGGCATAACAATTAATCCCACGCTTTCTCCCTGCAATCTTCACTGTATTCCATGCCGTGCTACAATGAAAACTACGAAACAATTAGTACGATCAGTATACCAAATTTTCTGACACTTTTCAGACTTCTCACATTTTATGGGTTATCTTTGACATTTCACAAGAAAATAAAACGCATCAATTTTTTGGAGGCAACTTATGGAACACCCTGTACATTCACGTGCCTATGAAATCGTAAATGAAATTTTTAATGCGACCACTCACGGTATCGGCTTCGGCTTAGCCATTGCTGGTCTCGTTATTTTAGTCGTTCGTGCTGTTCATACCGGTTCATCCTTACGTGTGACAACCTTTGCCATTTATGGCAGTATTCTTGTCTTGTTCTATTTAGCCTCTACCCTGTTTCACGCCTTGATTTTTACTCGCGCCAAACACCTCTTTCAAATTTTCGACCATAGTGCAATCTATCTACTCATCGCAGGCACTTATACCCCTTATTGCCTGCTAGTAATTGGTGGTGCTAAGGGTTGGTGGATTCTCAGTGTGATTGTCCTGATGGCTATCTGTGGCGTCATCTACAAAGCACTGTGGCTAGGCCGCTATAACGTTATTTCAACCGTCATTTACGTGGTCATGGGCTGGATGTGCGCCCTTGCCTTTCCCCAACTCTATCATGGTTTAGGCCCGACCGGATTCTGGTTATTAGTCAGTGGCGGCGTTGCATTTACCGTTGGCGCTATCATTTATAGTTTTCAAGACATTCCGTTCGGACATGTGATCTGGCACCTGTTCGTGATGCTGGGAACCATTTTAATGTATTTCTCAGTTTTGTTATATGCATAGTCGTCAACGTCAAACGCCCGCACCAATGTCTTATTTGCATTGGCGCGGGCGTTACCGATTCAGGTTTAGAATTAAATGCGTTCATAAGTTTCAAACCGATATGGCCAAACGTTCTGATCGTCCACTGGATGGACATCCACGTTTGTTAAATGCCAATCAGCAGCATCAATCGTTGGCATTTTGGTATCACCACTAAAGGATGCATCAATGCGGGTAACGAGTAAACGATCCGCTTGTGGCATCAGGGCTTGGTATAGTCGGACACCGCCGATAACAAACAATTGCTCATTGTGATGCTGTCGCAAGTATTGCTTCAACATGGCTAGGTTACGCATCAAAAGCACGCCAGCTGGCGCCGATAACGTCGCTGAAAGCACCACATTGGTCCGTTTTGGCAGTGGCCGGCCAATTGATAAAAAGGTTTGTTTACCCATAATCACAGTCTGACCAGTTGTTTGCTGGCGGAAAAATCGTGCGTCAGCGGGTAAATGCCAAGGCAACTTACCTTGGTTTCCAATCACGTGGTTTTCATCTTCGGCCCAAATTAATGTTAACATTGCCCCGCCTCCTTGCTTTAAACAGCGACAGGAGCTTTAATCGCCGGTAATGGATCATAATTTTCAACTTTAATATCTTTCATATCGTAATCAAAAATACTCTCTTTATCGTCGTTAAGCCATAATGTCGGCGCCGCCTTAGGTGTACGTGACAACTGTTCAGCAACTTGGTCTAAGTGGTTCAAATAAATATGGGCGTCGCCTAACGTGTGCACAAATTCGCCAACTTCCAAATGACACTCTTTGGCAATCATTGAGGTTAGCAGGGCATAACTAGCAATATTAAATGGCACGCCTAAGAAAATATCTCCTGATCGTTGATACAGCTGACAGGATAACTTTCCGTCCGCAACATAAAATTGGAACAACGTGTGACACGGTGGTAAGGCCATAGTTGGCACATCTTCAGGATTCCAAGCTGAAACAATCAGTCGACGTGAATCTGGATGGGTTTTGATCATTTCAATCACATCCCCGAGTTGATCAATCGTCTGACCAGTCGATGTTTTCCATTTACGCCATTGTGATCCATAAACCAACCCGAGTTCACCAAAACGCGCCGCAAAAGCATCATCAGTCAAAATTAGGTCATCAAATCGTTTTTTCTCTGACTGATAGGCAATGTTAAAATCTGGATCAGATTGGCTTCGCCGACCAAAATTCGTCATATCTGGGCCCTGATATACATCACTATCAATATATCGCTGAAACGCCCACTCATCCCAAATGTGATTTTTATGCTCGAGTAAATAGCGGATATTAGTATCCCCGTGTAAGAACCACAATAGCTCGCTTTTAATGAGGCCGAAGGGGACTTTTTTGGTCGTTAATAAGGGAAACCCCTCACTCAGATCAAAGCGCATCTGATAGCCAAATGTTGATCTGGTTCCTGTACCCGTGCGATCTGTCTTCACATTTCCGTGCTCATAAACATACCGTTCTAGTTGTAAATAGGCATCTTCTAGCATTGTGCGGCTCCCTTTCGTCTCCATCCATCAGTAGTTAAATTAGTCGCTAAACAAACTGGCTCAAATACTCCCATCGTTCCATGGCGGTGGTCAAATCAGCGTCCACTGTTTCAAACTGATGTTGCAGCTCGGCTAATTTACCATAATCAGAACCGTTTTCTGTCATGGCTTGGTTAATCGTTGTCTTTTGCTGCTCCAACTCATCAATTTTGGCTTCAATTCCATCCCACTCTTGCTGTTCCTTGTATGTGAGTTTGTGTTTTTCAGATACTGGCGACGGTGCCCCAGATTCACGATGATCAGTGTGAATAGCAGTCGAAGGTGCCGACTGCTTCGTTTGAACTTGGGCTTGCTGACGAACTAAATAATCTGTAAAGCGTCCATTAAAGCGTTCAATTTGACCATGACCGTCAAAAATCAACAATTGATCGGCCACTTTGTCTAAGAAGTAACGATCATGGGATACCGTGATAACAGTGCCCGCAAAATGACTTAAATAATCTTCTAAGACAGTTAATGTACCAATATCCAAATCGTTGGTTGGCTCATCTAAAAATAACACATTTGGTTGACTCATGAGTAATTTAAGTAAGTATAACCGACGCTTCTCACCACCTGACAATTTACGGATCAATGTACCATGCATGAACCGTGGGAATAAGAATTGTTCTAACAAATTGGTCGTGCTAATCTCATTGCCATCGACATCACGAACCGTTTCGGCAACTTCATTAAGATAATTAATCACGCGCTTGTCGCCAGGAATTGGCTCTGTTTGCTGGGTATAATACGCTAATTTAACAGTCTCACCAATGGTAACCGTGCCACTATCCAATGGTAACCTGTGTGCAAGCACGTTTAACAAGGACGTCTTACCTGCACCGTTTTTACCGGTAATCCCAATTCGATCGCGGGCTTGAATGAGCAAATTAAAATCGTTCAAAATTTGGTGCTGCCCGAGGACTAAATTTGCGTGCTCCACGTTAATGACTTTTTTACCCAACCGCTGTTGACCCAAATTAATGTCGACATCGTCATCAGTCTGAGCGGTGTGCAAGTTATCTTTCAACTCGTTAAAATGGTTCACACGGGCTTGCTGTTTGGTCCCCCGCGCTTGTGGCGATGTCCGCATCCACGCCAACTCTTTTTTATAGAGTTGCGTTTGCTTACGGTCAGCGTCTAACTCATGGGCGACCCGATCTGCTTTTTGCGCAACAAAAGCTTGATAATTACCTTCGTATTCATACAGTTGACCAAACGACAGCTCAAAGATCCGAGTTGCCACGGCGTCTAAGAAATAACGATCATGCGTGACGACGAGCACCGCACCACGATAACTTGCTAAATATTTTTGTAACCAATCAATCGAGTCAAAGTCTAAATGGTTCGTCGGCTCATCCAACAACAACAGATCAGGCGCCTGAATCAAGACTTGGGCTAAGCCGACGCGCTTTCGTTGACCACCCGATAATGTGGCCACCGGTTGATGCAAATCAGTAATATGCAATTGACTTAGAATTGTCTTCACATTACTTTCAGCAAGCCAAGCATCCTCCTGATTCATTTTTGCTTCTGCCTGCGTGTAACGATTCAACGCAGCTTCATCATTTGGCTGCGCACCAAAATCAGCAAGTGCCTGTTCGTAAGCCCGAATCGTGGCAAAAACCGGTTGAGCGCCGGCGAAGACGGCGTCCAAAACTGACAATTGATCATCTAATTCTGGTATTTGCTTTAGATAACTAATTCGGTAATCATTCGGCGTGTCAATCTGACCTGAGTCTTGTGGATCGATCCCAGCCAGCGTATTCAACAGGGAAGTTTTACCACTGCCATTAGTTCCAATAAGACCAATTCGATCAGTCTCACCAATTAAAAAGGAAACTTGATTAAATAAGGTTTTCTCACCATAATTTCTTGTTAAATCTTCTGCTCGTAAAGTTTGCATAGCTTCCTTATCACCTGTTATTTCATTCTGATGCGTTAGCGGATTTTTGCTGTTCGATAACCTGCGCAACTAAAGCCGCGTGATCATTTTTCACTTCGCCTGCTAGTACCGTATCGACTAATTGATCAAGTGTCTGACCAATTGCTGGCCCAGGCGTCATACCTAGACCCTGTATTAGATCTTTCCCCGTTATGGCCAATTCACGGGTATTTCGAATCGGCAACTTATCATAGACTTCAAGCCACTGATTGGGATCTTCAGGACCATAACCACTATAGCGGGCAACATTAGTCCCTGCACGGATGGTTCCAGGGTCTAGATCAAATAACAATCGTGGTTTTACCCGATGATACTGTTGCGCATACGTTAGATGTAACGCCATTACCACTGCTTTAATAATGTGATTAGCTGTCTTCCAAACTTGCAAGAATTCGACCGTATCTTGATAGGAAAGCCCTAAATGCAAGGCGACCAATGTCCAAACTTCGACCTCGTCGGTCATTTGCAAATGTGGCAAAGTGGCAATCGTTGATAAATCAATCGTATGACCAATAAAACCAGGACAATAATCCGCTAATTTAGTTTGAATCATCAAGCTAAGGCCGCGTTGGGCGGCCGGACCAATCATCATTTTGACGAATTCTTCATGAATACGTTCAACTGCAATTTTGCTTAAGAGTGGCGCATGATCTTTAATTGCTTTTTGTGTTTGTGGTTCGATCGTAAAGTTCAACTGACTTGCAAAGCGTACGGCCCGCATCATCCTTAATGCATCTTCACCGAATCGTGCTTCTGGATCGCCGACCGCCCGAATAATTTTAGCTGCGAGGTCATCTAGGCCATGAAACAAGTCCACGACTGTTCCGTCTTGCTTGAGTGCAAGGGCGTTAATCGTAAAATCGCGGCGCTTTAAATCATCAGCTAATTGCCGAACGAACGTGACTTCATCAGGTCGTCGATAATCCTGATAACCGGATTCGGTCCGAAAAGTGGTTGTTTCATAACCATTGCCGTGATCTAAAACCATGACAGTTCCATGTTCAATTCCCGTATCGACCGTTCGTTTAAATAAGGCCTTAACCTCTTGTGGATAGGCACTCGTGGCGATATCGACATCATGGATTGGTTTGCCTAAGATCGTATCGCGAACCGAACCACCCACGAAGTAGGCTTCATACCCAGCTGATTCTAATTTAGTTAGAATGGGCTGAGCGTTTTTAAATTCTTCTGGTAGTTGTGCCAAACGCATACCACCGCCTCCTATATATTGATTAATCTTCAATTTAAATTCACTAATTAACGTAACTATTTTTTCGATAATCGCATCATGCTTCTGTCATATCTTAGCAGAAATTCTCTATGCTGACACTATGGTCAATCTTTTGTTAGTCTGCTATCTTTAGTGTTAATTAAACTGGCAAGCGCTAGATTGGGGACCCTTATGCGACAAGATGAATCAATGCGACTCCGAGATTTTTTGTTTATTGCCGTTGGCGCGGCCATGTATGCGTTTGGCTTAGTGTATGTCAACATCGTTAACCGCTTAGCTGATGGCGGTGTCGCCGGCATTTCCTTAATTTTACGGGCATTATTCCAATGGAATCCAGCCTATACCACATTGGCAATCAACATCCCTCTCTTATTAATTGGGTGGCGTTTATTAGGCCGCCGCTCGTTTATTTACACTGTCTTTGGGATTATGATGTTGTCAGTTTGGCTATGGGTTTGGCAGCAAATTCCACTCAGCATCAATATTCATCACGATTTATTCATTGCCGGGGTAGTAGCTGGTATCACCGGTGGTTTCGGCTGTGGTCTGGTGTATCGTTCCGGCGGCACACTGGGTGGAACCGATATCATTGCGCGAATTTTTGAAAAACAAAGTGGTGTGCCAATGGGTCGCAGTCTACTAGTTCAAGATGTGATTGTCCTAGTCGCTTCATTAATTTATATCGACATTGTTCATATGATGTATACCCTGTTGTGTGCCTTTGTCTTCACTCAGATCGTTAACTTTACTTTATCTGGCGCATACGCTGCTAGAGCGATCATGATTTTAAGTGACAAAAACGAAGCCATCGCCGCTGCCATCATTGAAGAACTTCAGCGGGGAGTTACGACCTTGGATGCTCAAGGTGCCTTCACCAGTACCCCGCGCAAAATGATTTACTGTGTCATCAGTCCCCGAGAAGTTCAAACCATGCGGCGGATTGTTGATCGCATCGACGATCATGCCTTCATGTCTATTCTACCGGTAGAACAGAATTTAGGTGAAGGCTTTTCCTTCAAAGTTGTTAAACGGCGCTCATTTTTAGACTGATCTATTTGAAAATCTGATCGGAAAGGAATTCCTTTATGTCAACGGCTGACTATCCATATCAAAGAGAATTTGAAGCAGCGCTAGCTCGTCAACCCCTAGCGCCTGCCACAATTGCGCAATATCGGGCAGATCTGACCGCTTTTTTTGATGATTTAAATCATACTAATTCTGGCTTTGCTGCCGATCCGCAACTCGCCAACATCTTTGATCGCGATATTGCGGCCTATTTAGAACGTCGCCTGGCCAACCAAACGATGGCGTCAAACACTTATAACAAGACACTATCGCATCTCAATAAATACTTCAGTTATGCTTTCAGCCACCATCTGACACCAGAATTACCCACGTTGACGTTGCACAGTCGTCCGTTAGCCAAACCGATTACTTTAACAATGACTTGGTTAGACGAGCTAGGAGAGCTTGTCGAGGACGGACAATTACACTTCTATACGCGCTTTAGTTTAATTTTACTGAGCAAAGGCTTTACAGCGAGTGAATTCTTACAGCCCAACTTTGAACAAACCATTGTATCTTTAGATTGGTTACCATTTGAACGGCAATTCTACCAAGCTTTTCGCCATTTTATTGAACCTTTGCAGATCAAACAACAGTCAAGTGGATTCTTTCTTAAGCAACGCTTGGATTTAGCTAATCCCCGCCTCACTTTACCAGCGCTACACAAATATTTACATCAAGATGAGACTCGTGCTGGCTTTTCACTAGCACCACGCATGCTTCACCAAGCCTACGTTCTTCATTATCTAACGACGCATCGCCAGGCAAGTGATCAAGACCTTATGAATACACTACGCTTGACCGCCAACGCTTTGAACTATTACCAACGTTTGTTACCTCAGCTAATCGTTTCAGATGAAGTCTCAAAGTAGTCCTCATATGCGATCGAGACAAAGGTAAAATCTGGCGTTCCTTTTTAATTTTTAAGTCGATAAACAAACGGGACATAAGTCAAATGACTTATGTCCCGTTTGCTAGTCTAATAACCCTGATCTTCGTAATCTTCGAGTTCAGCAGCCATTTCTTCATCGTCTGGTTGTAGCTTCAAGTAATTGCGTAAAAGGTCAACAGCCGCATCGATATCGCCTTGTGCGCGATAAAAATAAAAGGCTGGCTTTAAAAAGTCGGTATTTGTCTCAAAGTATGGTCGCGCCGCATCATAGTAAGTTTGCGCTTGATCGGGCTCTTCTAAGCGCGTATAAGAGACGGCTAAGTTCCAGTATACCTGGGGGTCAACTTGATCATTTTGAACATACTGAGAAGCCAAATCAACATTAGCCACATCCTGCTGTCGCTGGACGTATAAGTTACTCAATTGCAGCATGAGTGTTTGGTTATCAGGATCTAAAGCTAACCCTCGCTTGAAATAATCTTCAGCTGCCGATTCGTCTTGCAATCGCAATGCAAGATTGGCTGCTTGTCCATACAAATCCTGATTATATTCGTCGATAGCTAGTCCTTGCTGTGCAACCTTATAGGCCTCTTCCAGGCGGTTTTCATCAGTTAATGCCTGCGCTAAAAAAGGATACAACGATGCATACGATGGATCTTCTTCCTGTAACTGCCCAAATGTTTCAATTGCCTTGGCATTTTCCTTTAATTGCGTATAAACAAAGCCTAGCTGGAAACGGACATCCGGCGTTAAATCTCCCTGATGAATCTGTTCAAGATAGCCGACCGCCTGTTCAAATTTACCAGCATTAGCATAAGCCACCCCGATCCGGGACACTAAATCCACATCTTCCATTTTAGGAATCCCACGTTTAATTAAATCGAGATAATAAGCAATTGCTTTTTGATACTCACGCATCATGAAATAAAATTCACCCAGCGCAAACAAGACCACAGGCTCGTCAGGCGCCAATCGTTCAGCTGCCAGCAATTTTTGCTCACTAACTTCGAACAATTCTTCCGATTGATAAAGATCAGCTGCGACCAGCAAACTTTGCAAATAGGCTGGTGAGCTTGGACTAACGCTATTTAAATAATCAGTGGCAGCGTCAAGGTCATCTTCATCAATGGCAATATCTGCTAAACTGGTGCGTAACTCATCCTCATTGGGATACTGCTTTAATAAATTTTCATAAATCCGTTGGGCTTTTTTGTTAAATCCAAGTCCATATAATTGTTCAGCTAAATTATATAACGTGTTATCGTCATCTTTACGTAGCGCCCAAGCATAGAGCTTATTGGCCTCATCCAACTGGCCACTTTGCAAAGCGTCTAACATCTGTTCGGAATAACTATTTGCTTCACTCATCTTTAGCCTCCATCATGATTGACACATCAGTGTACGCCATTTTCTCAAAAGTTACCAGTCAGGTTAACCCCAGGTCAAAGCAGAAATTCAAGCATATTAGTCTGAATTAGTGAGTTTCGGCAAGTCTCTAAATCAGTGCGTAAAAAAAGACTCGGTTGCCCGAGTCTCATCCGTCAGTAATAAATTACTTAACGGCATCCTTCAAAGCTTTACCTGGCTTGAATGCAGGTACCTTGCTTGCAGGAATTTCGATTTCTTGCCCAGTTTGTGGGTTACGGCCCTTACGAGCAGCGCGTGAGCGTACTTCGAAGTTACCGAAACCGATCAATTGAACTTTGTCGCCTTTGGCTAAGCTCTTTTGAACTGAAGCGAAGACTGCATCAACTGCAGCAGTTGCGTCCTTCTTGGTTAAACCAGTTGCTGCTGCAACATCGTTAACTAATTGTGCCTTGTTTGCCATGTGAGATTTCACCTCCGGATTTGGGCTTAGACGTTTAAATATGTAAACATCTAGTTGCCATCTCTGAGTGGTCCAGAAATGGCGAAACAATAACGGAAAACCGCATCATTTCACCATTCAATTTACCACACGGGCCCTAATTGAACAAGCAAAAAAGGGCATTTTTCCTTGTTAAATCAATGTTTCAGAGCATTTTTATAGGGAAAGTTGATCTCGAGCCATCGATTGACTTATACAACTATTTTCTTTGCCGAGCAATTAAGTGAATTGGCGTCCCCGTAAAGTCAAAAGCTTGGCGAATTTGATTCTCTAAAAATCGTTCATACGAAAAGTGTAACAGTTCCGGGTCGTTAACAAATAGGACAAAAGTTGGCGGCTTGATGGCCACTTGGGTCACGTAGTAGACGCGCAAACGACGGCCATTGCTTGTCGGCGTTGGTGTCGTTGCAATGGCATCTGTGATTACGTCGTTTAATGTTGAAGACTGGATGCGTTTACGGTGATTCTCATCAACTTGTTTAATTAACGCAGGTAAACGATCTAACCGTTGACGAGTCTTTGCCGAAACAAAGACGATCGGCGCGTAATCTAGATATTGAAATTCTTCGCGAATGGTCGCCTCAAAATTCGCCATCGTGTGATTATCTTTGGCCAATGTATCCCACTTATTGACGACGATAATAATCGCCCGCCCCGCTTCATGCGCGTAACCAGCTACATGCTTATCTTGTTCACGAATGCCTTCTTCAGCATTCAAGACGACTAACACCACATCACTTTTATCAATGGCGCTCATTGCGCGCATCACGGAGTAACGCTCGGTATTTTCATACACCTTTCCGCGTTTACGCAATCCAGCTGTGTCGACCATGGTGAACTCATCCCCATCTGCAGCCGTAAAACGGGTGTTAATGGCATCTCTGGTGGTACCTGAGATATCCGATACAATGACTCGTTCTTCACCCAACAATGCATTGACAATGGAAGACTTGCCAACATTGGGCCGTCCAATCAGACTGAAACGAATCGTGTCATCATCCTCATTTTCCGCGTCATCAGGAAATTCTTTCACGACGGCATCTAGCAAATCTCCTAAACCGGTTCCGTGAGCGCCAGAAATTGGGTAAGGATCCCCAAATCCAAGTGTATAAAAATCATAAATCTGTTGACGTTGTTCGGGATTATCAGCTTTATTGACCGCCAATAAAACCGGCTTATCGGCCCGATATAAAATTCGCGCCACTTGTTCATCTTCATCAGTAACGCCTTCTGGAGCGCTAGTAAGAAAGACAATCACATCCGCCTCATCAATTGCAATCTCAGCTTGTTCAGTAATTTGAACTGAAAATGGTTGATCCGAGAGATCGATTCCCCCCGTATCAATTAAATTAAACTGATGGCCTAGCCATTCTGCTGAAGCATAAATCCGATCGCGTGTAACACCCGGTGTATCTTCAACGATCGAGATACGATCGCCGACTAACCGATTGAAAATGGTCGATTTACCGACATTTGGTCGGCCAACAATCGCCACTGTTGGATTTGACATCTCGTCCCTCCTTTAAAATAATTTTTACTAATTCCGCTTAAACCTCGTCTCAGTGTACGCAATCCCATCAGAATACGCAATAACCACCACTGGATTTTGCCTATACTGATTGAGTATTGGACACATCTGGATATAAAAAAATCCCCGAAGACGGGGATTTCACGAAACGTGTTCGACTTATTTGTTTAAATCGTCGCCAGTCAAGTCGCCGATGGTAAATCCACCGTCATCATTACCCGTGTAATTTTGAACATCAGAACGCGAAGCTGCTTGATCGTCTTCGTCTTGTTCCGTTTCAACTTGTGGCTTTTCTTCTAAGGCCTTAATTGACAAGCCAAGACGTTGTTGGTCAGGATCAACGTTCAAAACCTTCACCTGAACAGCTTGACCAACCTTTAAGACATCATTAGGCGTCGCAATGTGTTCATGAGAGATTTGTGAAATATGAACCAGCCCTTCAACACCTGGGAAGACCTCAACAAACGCACCAAAGTCTGTCAATCGACGAACCGTACCATCCAATACAGCACCAACGGGGGCTTTGTCTTCAATATCATCCCATGGGCCAGGCTGTGTTTGTTTCAAGGAAAGTGAAATCCGTTGACGATCTGCATCAACGTTTAAGACCTTCACATTGATTTTTTCACCAACTTTAAGCACGTCGCTTGGCTTGTTCACATGATCGTAAGAAATTTCTGAAACGTGGACTAACCCATCAACACCACCTAAGTCAACGAAGGCACCAAAGTCCGTCATTCTAGCAACGGTTCCTTCAATGACATCCCCAGCAACCAATGTTTCAAATAAGTGAGCTCGCTTAGCTTTATTTTCAGCTTCGACAATCGCACGATGAGACAAAATCAAACGATTCTCACTTGGTTCAATTTCAATAATCTTGAAAGTCAATGTCTGACCCTTAAATTGGTTCAAATCTTCTACGTAGTGATCTGAAACCATTGAAGCAGGCACAAAACCACGAACACCTGCATCAACGACTAACCCACCTTTAACGACTTGCGTAACTGTCGCATCAAGGGTGTCACCACTCTGGTATTCTTTTTCGATTGCATCCCAAGCTTTACGTGCTTCAAGACGACGTTGAGAAAGTAAATAACTGCCGCCTTCTTTGTCATTACCAATCCGTGAGATAACGACAAGATCCAATACATCACCAACATTTAATGAATCTGCATTTGTTGTTAATTCTTTAACTGGAACCACACCTTCAACCCCAGTATCGCCAATACCGACAATTGCTTGTCGGTCGTCGTCAATGGCTAAAATTTCACCCTTAACGACATCGCCAATGTTAACTTGGCCCGCGTTGTTTAACGCATCCAATAATTCTTTGTTGTCTTCGCTTTCGCTCATCAAAAAATCCTCCTAGTGACAATATCTATTTAACATGATAATCGAAAAGCCATTGAAATACCAGTAAATAAGCCTAACCTTGACGATTTAAATATTTATCAACCAAATTGACGATTTTATCGACAACTTGATTCACAGTCAAACTCGTTGTATCGAGTAAAATTGCATCTTTTGCTTGTGTTAAAGGCGAACTCGTTCGATGAGAATCTTTGTAATCACGCGTTGCAATTTCTTGCTCTAACGTTGCTAAAGAAACTGCGATGCCTTTCGCCTGGTTTTCTTTAAATCGGCGACGTGCGCGCTCGGCGACGCTCGCTTCCAAAAAAATTTTAACCTGCGCACTTGGTAAAACCGTTGTCCCAATATCACGGCCATCCATCACAATGCCACCAGCTGCGGCAATCTGTTGCATCTGTTCCGTCAATGCGGCTCTAACTGCTGGCAGAGCCGCCACCGTTGAGACATTATTGGTCACGGCTTCTTCACGAATTGCCCGAGTGACATCAGTTTCCCCCGCAAATACGAGTTGATCGGGTTGACCAGGTGTAAATCGAATGGGCGTCTTCGCAACTATGGCCATAACAGCCGCCTCATCATTTAGATCAAGGCCATCCCGCAATGCTGCCCAAGTGATGGCCCGATACATCGCCCCGGTATCTAAATACACATAATCAAAATGTTTGGCGACCAATTTTGCAACTGTACTTTTCCCCGCCGATGCAGGCCCATCAATCGCCACCTGCACTCCGGAACTTCCTGAAACACCCATTTCTTCACACCTCAGTTAATTTAATATCACTAAGTTTAGTTTGAACTGTTTTATTATAGCTAAAAACCACAATAAAAACGCCGAGAATTGATAGAAATTAAAACATCCCCGACGTTTAATTATGTACTCAGCTTAGTTATTTGACCCGTAGTTGCTGTCCAGGGGCGACTTGAGCGCCGTTGCTGAGGCCATTTAGCGTCAATAATTGTTGTAAGCTAATGCCATTATTCACAGCCACTCGATAAAGTCCTTGACCGGCTTCAACTGTCACATATTTTTCGTCACTATTGCTAGAACTACTCGATGAAGCAGCACTGGCGGACTCACTACTCGTTGAGCTAACCGACTCCGACTCAGTCACACTGCTCGCCGATACGGCCGCCTTAGCCGTCTTCGTGCTCGCTTTCTGATCACTGGTTTTTACACTAGCTTTCGAACTTGCCGACTTCTTTTTACTGGCCGATACGGAAACGGGCGCTGAACCTTGTGGATGATTAAAGGAATTCATATTTGAGACGAAGTACCACACCGGCACAGAGGCAAGCGCAATGATAACCAACACTAAAATTCCCGTAATCAACGAATTATGACTACTCCGTTTACGGTTTTCAGTCCTAGATAATTCGTCGTGATCTGCGGCAAATTGTTTGTCCCATGGCTTTTGCTGTTTGGGATCATTGTTTTGGCTCATGCCTAAGCCCTCCTAAATTTAATCATCTATTACATCCATACTAGCATAGTCCACAAAATCAATTGGTAAAGTTTTCGCTAAAAAGTTGGCGTAACTGGTCGCGCCAATGATGTACGATCGGTCGATCGCCCCTAGGTTGCATAGGCTTGGTCGGTAAATGTAGTTGACGAACATCAAGTTGCGTCCCCACGGGCGCACAACAGGTTACAGAATGCTCCGGAGCCGACTCACCAAAAGTACTTAATAGCTGCGCACGTAAACATGTTGTGCTCCGAACATACTTGAATAGTTGAGCCAACGAATGTTGTTGAGATCGTCGGCGTGCTGCAAAAAGATGTTCAACTTGTTCAACGGTGTAATGATGTGAACGATAATAATTGATCAGATCGTGCGTCTCACTATTCAGATTTGCCAGAGGCGTCGCATAACCCTCAGCAATTTCAGCGTCCGATGGTAACTGTAAATTGACTAGATCGATTGGCCGTTGTTGATCTCCCGGCGCCATCACCACAACAGCAAGGCTAGGTTGACCATCACGCCCTGCCCGGCCAATTTCTTGCACATAATCAGTTAAACTCACTGGTAAATGATAGTGGAAGACAAAGCGGATGTCTGCCTTATCAATGCCCATACCAAACGCACTAGTTGCGCAAACAACCTGCAACTGATTTTGCATAAATTGCTGCTGAATGGCAAAGCGTGTTTGTCCATCTAATCCCGCATGATAAGCGGCGGCTGTATATCCCTGTTCAACTAGTGACTGGGCCCATTCGCTAGCTTGCGCCTTGCTTGAAAAATAGATTATTCCTGGAAAAGCTACTTCTTGGAGCAAGGTTAATAGTCGCGCTTCTTTTTGCTGAATCGACGCCACCTGTTCAACGGCCAAAAAAATATTTGGTCGATCGACAGAATGAATAATAGCCTGAGCGGTGTCATCAAATGCTAAGACTCGCTTAATATCTTGCTGAACTTGCTCATCAGCAGTTGCTGTTAAGGCTAATGTGACTGGGTGATCTAATTGTTGGCGGACCTGCCCTAAATTTAAATAGGCTGGGCGAAAATCTGGTCCCCACGTTGAAATACAATGAGCTTCGTCAACGACCATTAATCCCAAAGGTATCCGCTTTAGCGCATTTAAAACGCGGTCATTCAATAACATTTCTGGCGAAACAAAAATAAATCGATACCTACTCAACTGGTTTAAGACTTGCTGTTGATCGCCCGGTTTAAGCATTGAGTTTAAAGCCACCGCTCGCCGTTCACCACGGCGATTAAGGCGGCCTACCTGATCTTGCATTAAAGCCAATAACGGTGAAACAATTAGTGACGGGCGATTAAATAAATAAGTCGTCAACTCGTAAATTAAGGTTTTCCCACTACCGGTTGGTAAGACCGCCAAGACATCGTGACCATTTTGCAAACCATCAACCGCCTCCGCTTGACCATCGTGAAATTGCTGATAGCCAAAATGCGTTTTCAAGGCTGCCAAACGTTCTCGTGCACGACTGACGCTCGTTTGTTGCAACTTTAGCCGTGGATCATCCGGTTTCACGTGTGTCGGTTCCTGTGTCATGTTTACTCTCCAAAATCTGCGTTAACCGAAATAAAAAGAAATCTGTGGTAACTGATTGTTGATCAAATTGCCACAAATCAATATTTTGCGGCATGTTAGCAGCCAAACGATGGTGAACCTCGGGGGATAAAAACTTTGTAAACGGAAACTGATCAATGGGCAGTAAAATAGCCGCCGTTAATAAATGCTCATTGACTGTACTCAACTTTAAATGTCGCTGTTCACTGATCTGTTGACGAGACTTGTCAGCTTGAATGGCAAGCAAAGTTTGCGCGATGGAGGCCGACAGCTGTGACTGCCAGCAAGCAGCTATAAGTTGTCCCAACGACGTGTTTGAAGATGAAAAGGCCCCTGCAAATTCCAACCAGTTGGCTAATTGGCGCAATTCGAGTTCCCAACTTGGTAATTCAAATTGTTGGGCAAGCTGGGTTGAAGTTAAACCGGTTACCGATCCGCCCACGAACTGTGCAACAAATAAATTAGCTTGCAATTCTGACTGTTGCTGCAACCAGTTTGCTAATGACGCGATTGCTTTTTTCTGATCATGTTGTTGATTAAGGCCTTCAAACCACGAGCGTACCGCTTGGCGGGCGGGCTCTCCCACACTAAGCGGAAAGTAGTTCATTTGGTGATGTGACTGTTGTGCCAATGCTTGCAGTCCTAATAAAACTGTCTCACGCAACTGCTTTAAATGGAGCAATTTCGCCCGTTGTCGCGTTGTTTTTGGCAACATCACATCCACATTAATTCGCGCAGCGGCTGGTGACAGCAACAACTGACCATCAGCATCGCATTGAACCTGTTTACTAGCGACCAACTGACCGAGGGTTGCTTCAAAACTCGTCCATGTCAAATTAGGAAATGTGTTTAGCCATGACAATAAGTCATAGCGTAAACTCCAAAATAAAATCGAAACCGTCTTGCGGCCGCGTAAACAATTGTAAATCACCTTCGGCCGTCGCGGTTGCGTTAGTGATAACAAGGCAAGCAATAGTTCTGGTGCCACAATGACCTCCAACAATCGTCAAACCTAAGTCAGTAACAGCGTTGATTTAACCTTTTATCGCCGGCGTTGATGTGGCTTGGCCGTCTGACTGACCGCTTCACGCAAGGCTAATAATTCTTGGGGCTTTAATGGACGGTAATCACCGGAGGTTAAACCAGCCAAGGTCAACGGACCATAAGTTTCTCGGCTAAGCTTTTCAACTGGCGTTCCAATTGCTGCCAGCATATTTTTAACTTGATGATTGTGACCTTCATGGATCGTCAACTGAACTACGGCGGTATTTTTTCGTCGATCTATACTCAGCACTTTCCCCTTGGCAGCAGCAGTCTTATGACCCTCAATCACTAACCCATGGCGTAGTTGCTCCAACGCTTCATTGGTCGGAATACCTTTCACTTTAGCTATATAGGTTTTATCAACCTTGTAGCGCGGATGCATCAGTTGATTAGCCAATTGTCCGTCATTTGTTAATAACAATAGACCAGATGTATCGTAATCAAGTCGGCCAACGGGGTACACTCGCTCCGTAACCTCTTCTAGCAGGTCAACAACTGTTTGACGGCCCTTATCATCGTGAGCAGTGGAAACGACGCCACGCGGTTTATAAAGCAAATAATAAACGAACTTTTCTTGCATCAAAGCGATACCATCAACTTGAATCGCATCGTTGGGGCCGACCTTAGTCCCTAATTCTGTCACCACCTGCCCATTCACTTGAACGTGACCAGTGGCAATCAAGGTCTCAGACTTACGCCGTGACGCAACTCCTGCTTGTGCCATAATTTTTTGTAGTCGTTCCATTGTGACTCCTTTTTAAAATTCCGTATCCGTTGTTGACCGATCCAAAGTGGTGGCATCTAGCGAAGTTGCCGATCCCTGGTTCAAAGTTCCTTGCCCGGTTAGTTGCTGGTTAAACGCAGTTAAGAACAAGTCAGAATTAAGTGGTTGATCCATAGAAGCATCCGCAACCTGCGGCAACGGTGGTAATTGCGCTAATGAGGTCAAACCAAAGTAATCTAAAAAATAATTAGTCGTTTGATATAAAATTGGTCGTCCTGGTTCATCTTTACGTCCGTGCGTCTCAATTAAATTTCTTAACATCAGTTTTTGTAATGTCGCAGTACTCGACACACCACGAATTTCATCAATATCGATTCGTGTAACTGGCTGTTGGTAAGCCGTAATTGCTAAAACCTCTAGCGAAGCTTGCGACAAACTGGTGGCCAAAGGCGCTTCAAAATAACGTTTAATCACGGGAGCCAACTCGACCTTGGTGGCTAACCGAAAAATACCGTCATTGGCTAGCAAGCATAAGGGATCATCTGCATTGGTCTGATGGCGTTGTTTGATTTCGTCAAGTAAATGATTGATTGCTGGGCGCATAAAACCGGTTGCATGAGCCAGTTCTGCTAATGAAATGCCTTCATCGCCCGCAACAAATAGTAATCCTTCGATTTGTTCGATATTGGTCATTAATTTGCGCCATCCTCAAAGCTTGGTGTTGCCGGGAGAATCTGTTTATTCTCATAAACCATGATTGGTCCATTAATTGTCGCCTGATCACAACGAATTGAGTCCGCTTTGATCAACTCTAACATGGCTAAAAAAGTCGTGACTAATTCATCTGTTCCCGGTGTTTGATCAAACAAGGCCGTAAATTCCTGTGGTTGTCCAGGTTTAAGTTGTGCCAATAATTTTTCCATCTGGTGGCGAACTGAAAAAGTCTCCGGGGTCACTGTCTTAAAGACCGGTTTAGCCTGCTGGCGGCGCACGAGCATTTGATCAAAGGCCGCCTGTAAGTCAGCTATCGATAAACCAGCAGCCACTGGAGCTAATGTTATTTCTTCAGGGGGTGAACTGGCAGGTCGAGTGAAGTATTGTCGACGATCCTGCTCCTTTTGACGCAGCTCACCTGCTGCCTGTTGGTAACGTCGATATTCTAATAATTGAGCCACCAACTCAGCACGTGGGTCGTCACTAGGTTCATCTGCTGGCTCGACCATCGGTTCTGGCTTAGGTAATAATAAACGACTCTTAATCGTCATTAACGTAGCCGCCATCACTAAATATTCACCAGCAACATCCAATTTTAAGACTTTCATACTGTGTAAGTAGCCTAAATACTGGCTAGTGATGGCCGAAATTTGAATATCATAAATATCCATCTCAGCTCGTCGAATTAAATGCAGGAGTAAATCTAGTGGCCCTTCAAAATCATCAATTTTAATCGTTGGTTGATTAGCTAAGGCCTGGTTGATTTGGGCTTCACGATCATGGGCGGTTTGACCGGCGTATCTTTTGACCATAGATTTAGCGGGCATCAAGGTTCTGCCATCTCATTAACATCGGTGTGGTCGCGATGGTTCCCATAAGTTTCTGATCGGGAAATAATTCAGCCACTGCATCTAAAATCGCCTTGCGCGTTTGATCATTTCGCTCTTGAGGCGATAACGCCAACAGCCGAATCAAAATAAAATCATTTTCTTGTTCAAAACCGACCACACCAGTGAACTGTTGTTGTTCATTTCGCCAAAGGTACATTTCCCGCCCCGTACCTTCTGCATACCACTGCATTTCAGCTTTCAAATGGGCCATCTTATGGAAATCTGGTAGATAAGACAGTAACCCCATGGTCGTTTTTTGATAATCATCACGATATTTAACTAACATGTTGCTGCCCTCCAATCCCAATTTAGGCTCGTGGATGAGCCCGCTTATAAACTTCAGTTAGCCGTTGTTTAGAAATATGGGTATAAATCTGAGTCGTCGAGATGTCCGAATGGCCTAATAACTCTTGCACAACGCGCAGATCTGCCCCGTTTTCCAAAATGTGGGTCGCAAACGAATGCCTCAACGTGTGTGGCGTGACATCCTTATCAATACCCGCTGCTTTAACCATTGCTTTGAGATTCTTCCAGACACCTTGACGGGTTAACTGCCGACCGTGAGCGTTCACAAAAATCGCGCTGGTAGCTTGTCCTCGTACTAACTGGGGACGAGTCGTTTCAAGGTATTGAGTTAGCCATTCGCTCGCAATTTCGCCAATCGGAATGAGTCGTTCTTTATGACCTTTCCCGATCGTTTTGACAAATCCCAAGTCTAAGTGCAGATCATTACCAGTCAAATTAATCACTTCACTGACACGTAAGCCAGTAGCATACATCACTTCTAATAACGCGCGATCCCGAACCCCCAACACTTTAGTCACATCTGGTACTTGTAGCAAAGCATCTACTTCAGCGGTCGTTAATACCTGTGGCAAATGATGGGCTGACTTTGGCGGATCAACCTTTAGCATCGGATTATCCGTAATGTACCCATCACGGGTTAAAAATAAAAAATATTTCCGCAAAACAGAGACAGTGTGAATGACCGTATTGCGAGCCTTGTGGGCCTGATCCTGAGCTTGTAAATAAGTTAAAATGACATAACGATCCACTTGTGACAGTTGCGTAATTTTTTTTGCAACCAAAAAAAGGTTAAATGAGCGTAACTCTCGTTCATAACTAGTGACGCTATTTGGCGCCAAACCACGTTCGACTTGAATATAGCGTAAATATTCCTCAGCCGGCTCTGTAAGTGCCTTAGGTTCATTGATTGTCATGACCTGCTTGCTCGCCTGCCTTTGTCAAAGTCAATCCCGTTTCACTCTGCTCGATATAACGCAGCCGTAATAAGTGACCAACAGCTCGTTTAAATTGCCCCTTGCTAATTCCAAAGTATTCCTTAATCGCTACTGGACTACTTTTATCGGTAAAGGGCAGTTGTTTCATCGGATCGTGATTCAAAGCTGCTAACAGTTGCGCAGCATCCTCGTCAATGGCCTGATAGGCTCGAGGTTTCAGCGATAAGTTCAAAGCGCCATCTGGACGAACGCCAATAACCCGACCTGCTACGTGTTCACCGAGGCGAGGTTCATGATCACGTTCAGAGGGATGAATAAAACCTAAATAGTAATCGTCTGTCAACACAAGTGTCCCAGCTAATTTTAATCGGTAAACAGTTGCCGCAATGTCCTGATTGACCAACTTTGGTGTCGCACGACGACTGATGGCAGTAAAGATTTCACTATCTGCCAAATGCCCCCATAACCGATTTTTGTCATCAATCACTAAACTAATCATCAACCGATCCCCTTTTTGAGGCGTTAATGCAGCGATCGTGGGTAATTCATCAACGGAAACAACAATATCTTTGTTAGGTAGTCCAATGTCCACAAAAACGCCCAAACCGTGTGCAGCTCGAACGACCGTTCCAAAAGCGTAATGGCCTACTTGCACTTTCGGAATATTAGTTGTGATTTGGTATTGGTGACTTTCGTTTTCGTATGCAAAGCCAATAATTTGAGCGCCAATTCCTAATTGGTGATCAGCCTCTTGTTTTGCGAACAAGAAAGAAAATCCATCACGCTGGACGATGTAAAAATCGTCGTTTTGGTCCGTCACCTTTGTTTCGATGACGCGACCGAGTAAATCATGCATGCAGCTTGCCTCCTGGCAAAAAATTGATTGAGCCTATTATAGCAGATGATGAAGTATGAAGCGATGCCAACCCCATTTGGGCCAAAATCGTTAACTTATTGTGGCTCAACGGATGAGCTCATTACGTCTACGACAAAAAAACTGTCTTCCAAAACTGGAAGACAGTTTCATTGAGTCATTAATTTAGTCAATTCGCATAACGCGCATGATGTTTGTTGTACCCTTAGTACCAACTGGCACACCGGCAGTCACTAAGATCGTGTCGCCCTTTTCGGCTAAGCCTTCTTCAACGACCCGTTTCTTGGCTAATGCAAACATGTCATCAGTACTTGCTGGTGCAGTATCGATCACTGGGTAAACACCCCAGTTAATCATCAATCCACGCTGTGTCCGTGCATCAAAAGTGACCGCTAAAATATCAGCATTTGGCCGATATTTACTAATCATCCGTGCCGTATGACCAGACGCAGTCGCTGCAACAATCGTCTTAACATGCAGGTTACTTGCAGTACGAGCAACGGCAGCTGCCACTGCTTCAGTGACATCAGACGTGTCATAGTTGTGGTTAATATGACCGTCAACACTCAAATCATTTTCAGCCTTGATGTCAATGCGGTTCATCGTTGCAACTGATTCAACTGGGTAATCCCCATTAGCTGATTCACCAGATAACATGGTAGCATCTGTGCCATCAAAGACGGCATTGGCCACATCAGAAGCTTCCGCACGAGTTGGCCGTGGATTTTCTTGCATCGAATCCAACATTTGAGTGGCCGTGATTACTGGTTTACCTAATTCGTTACAACGACGGATCAATTCCTTTTGGACCAATGGGACATTTTCAGGTGGAATCTCAACCCCCATGTCTCCACGGGCAACCATTAAACCATCTGACACTTCAAGGATGTCGTCAAAATTGTCGATGCCTTCTTGTGATTCGATCTTTGGGAAGATCTGAACGTGTTGCATGTTCTTTTCTTCTAATAAGGCCCGGATGTCCAAGACATCTTGTGCCTTACGCACAAATGAAGCCGCAATGAAGTCAATTTCATTGTCCAGACCAAACCGAATGTCAGAAGCGTCCTTTTCAGTAATCCCAGGCAAGTTGATTGAAACACCAGGCGCGTTAACACCTTTACGTGAGCCCAACACACCATTATTTTGGACAGTTGTCACTAATTCATGCGTGGCTTCGTCTTTTTCATCAATCTTCATATCGATTAAACCATCGTCAAACAACACATGGCCACCGACGTGAACATCATCATACAGACCTGGATAAGTTACAGCAATCTTGTCGTGGACGCCTTCAAGACTATCGTCCATTGAAATTCGAACTTTGTCACCGATCTTGTAGGCGATCTTGCCGTCTTTTTGAACAGTGGTCCGAATTTCTGCGCCCTTGGTATCTAACATGATACCAACCGTCTGACCGGTGATCTTTTCGGCTTCATGGACATTGTTCATCCGACCCAAGTGTTCTTCGTGATCTCCGTGAGAAAAGTTAAACCGGAAAACGTTGGCTCCGGCTTCGATCAGCTTAACAATCGTGTCAACGTCGGTACTAGCTGGTCCAAGCGTGCTAACGATTTTAGTTTTCTTCATAAGAAAAATCTCTCCCTTTGATTTGTGCCACATGGTGGCGAGTTTTTGAGACATGCTGCCTCAATCAATTACAAGAACAGTTTAACACTTTTTAAAACACCCTGTCGCCCTTTTCATTCGTTTTCACAAACATTCATGAAAACAACGCGGCTGCTTTCATTATTTTCAACATTTTCGCTTTATCCTCACTTTTTTGAAAGCGAATTCGAGCGAAATACCACATTTTCAATGCCGAAAATTTGTGACAAAGTCGTTTTGATCTCAGGAGAAAAGCCTAGATTATAAGTGTCGGCTAGTTTAACGGTGCGACCGGTAATCTGATCATGAACAATCACTGGATTATCACCTCGCATCTGTTGATATTGTGCTTGAAACCGTTGCTGAGCAGTCTCATCATTTTCAGCCGTCGTTTGTAAATACCAGGTTCCCGTCTGGTGCGTTGCTAGCTTATTTGCTTGAATCGCTTGTGCGGTTTGATTTGCAAGTTGAAGTGAGTCAGCGACAATTTCAAGTTGTCGACCTGTGTCAATTCGCCCCCGTACCACCACCACCTGTTCCGGTTGTAACCATGTGCTAACTTCTTGCCACAACCGTGGAAAAATCGTCATGGACAATTCGCCAGATGGATCATTTCCACTGACAAAAGCCATACGATCGCCTTTTTTTGTCCTAATTTCGCGAATTCTACTGGTATACAAAAGCACCGTTGCCGATTGACCGACCACTAAATCAACCACCGGAGTCGCTTGTAATTGGCGACTCAATCCGGTGTATTGTTCGACTGGGTGTCCCGATAAGTAGGCACCTAACACTTCAGCTTCATGAGCCAACTTATCCTTTAAGGGAAGATCTGGCAACGCTGCAACCTTAGGCTTTAAGCCAAGATTACTTTCGAATAGGTCAATATTAACTTGGGCTCCTGATAAGACCCGGGGCAAAAGATCTAATAGCTGCGCTCGATTCAGACCGAAATGGTCAAATGCGCCAGCATAAATCAAGGCTGTCAGACCCTCTGCTTTCCGAAATTGCGGTTCAATTCGATTCACAAAATTATCTAGATCAGTAAATGGACCTGATTCGTGGCGACTCGCCAAAATATTAGCCACAAAATCCCGTCGAAGCCCTTTAATATCGCTCAATCCAAAAATGATTTGCCCGTTAATTAACGAGAAATCCTGCCGACTCACGTTGATATCTGGTGCTGCTACATTAACACCATGTTGTCGGGCTTCTAACAGATATAACTTGATTTTGGTTGAATTGCCTAACACGGAATTCAATAACGCCGTAAAGAAGGCGCCCGGATAATGAACTTTTAAATAAGCTAACTCAAACGCCATCTTACTGTATGCAACAGCGTGTGATCGATTGAATCCATAAGAAGCAAAATTTTCAATGTACTCATACACTTGTACTGCCGTCGCCTGAGTAAAACCTTGTTGGACCGCACCATCAATAAAATCATGTCGTAGTGCATCAATTTTTTCATGATCCTTTTTGCTCATAGCACGGCGTAATAAATCGGCTTTGCCCATAGAGAAACCACCCATGACACTAGCAACGCGCATGACTTGCTCTTGATAGACAATGATGCCAAATGTCGGTCCTAAAATTGGTTCCAGCGCCGGAGCTGGATAACTAACCGGTTCCTGCCCTTTTTTACGAGCAATGAAGTGATCAATATTTTCCATCGGGCCAGGTCGATACAGTGCGTTGACGGCAACGACTAATTCAAAGGTTTCCGGGTGCAGTTGTCGTAAAACATTCTTAATGCCGCTTGATTCAAACTGGAACACGCCATTAGTTTCTCCCCGTTGAAAAAGTGTCAATGTTGCTTGATCGGTTAGCGGAATATCGTTAACAATTAACGACTGTCCCGTTGTTTGGGCAATCGTGGTTAAACTATTCGCTAAAATCGTCAAATTTCGAAGACCCAAAAAGTCCATTTTCAGCAAGCCTAACGCTTCAACCGTATTCTTAGGAAATTGTGCAACCAGCAACCCTTCTGAACCAGTTTGGACTGGAACAAGCGCCGTTAGCGGTTGATCACTTAACACCACCCCAGCAGCATGCGTTGAGGTATGTCGCGGCAGACCTTCTAACGCCAGAGCGGTCTCAAATAGGAGCTGGTTTAGCGAACTATCTGCAATCAAATTTTTTAGCGGTTGGGATTGATCTTGAGCGTCTTTTAAGGTGACACCTAACCCGCCAGGAATTGCATGGCTCCAATCAGCTAATTGATACGTAGATAATCCAAAAACACGCCCGACATCGCGAATAACCTGCTTGGCGCCTAATGTACCAAATGTAATGATTTGTCCCACCTTATCAGCTCCATACCGATCTCGCACATACAGCAGTAACTGATCACGCTTGTCGTCAGGAATATCTAAATCAATATCCGGCATTTGCGCTCGTTGATCATTTAAGAATCGTTCAAAGAGTAAATCGTAAGCTAAGGGGTCCACCTCGGTAATATCAAGAACGTAGGCGACCAAAGATCCGGCTGCTGACCCACGTCCGGGTCCTGTGGTGATGTGATGTTGATGGGCAAAATTCATAACATCCCACACGATCAAAAAATAATCATCAAAGCCAAGCTGGTGAATGACCGCCAACTCATGCGTTAGCCGCTTTTGGTAGCGGTCAAACAATGGCTGCCTGTCCCCCAACCGTTTAGTTAGCCCTTGCTCACATAGGTCGCGTAAATATTGATCGGGAGATTGGCCAGCGGGCGTCTGAAAGTGAGGAAGCTGTGGCGCTTGAAACGTAAAATCCACCGTAGACGTCGCGGCAATTTGTACGGTAGCTAAAACAGCATCATTTAAATTCAATTGTTGATAGTGTGCTGTCAGTGGCCCTGCCTCGCGCAAATACCACGGACCGGTTTGCTGACTGGCCACACCAAGATTTGTTATCTGCTCGCCTGCTTCAACCGCAGCCAATACATTTGTTTTAAATTGATCATCAGGATTTAAATATCGAATGGGATTCATTGCGACAAGTGGTACGCTATTTTGCTCCGAAAATTCTTGCAAATTCTCAATGGCGGTTCCTGATTGCTGATCGCTGATCCCAATAAAAACAGTTTGGTTATCGGCCGCTTGTTGCAATTGCTGGACCAAACGTTGTGCCTGACTACTTTGACCTGAATTGATTAAACGACCAACTTCACTTTCTAAACCGTTCAGGACGTATACATTGCCTAACCATGATGAGATTTGCGTTAAAGTCAAGGTTGCATCAGCTGCCAATGTCATTTTCTTTGAAGAAATTTGGATCAAATTCTGATAACCTGCTTGATTTCGCGCCACTAATGTTAGTGGAAACACTTGATCAAGATGCTGTTCTGAATTCAATTCGATCGTCAGTCCGATCAGCGGCTTAATGCCAGCCTTTTTGGCAGCGTTAAAAAAATCCACCACGCCGTATAAAACATTAATATCCGTCAATGCCAACGCTTCATATCCGCGCTGTTTAGCTGCGTTAACCAACGCGTCAATACGAATCGGGCTGTTCAGCAAACTATAGCTACTTAGAACAGACAACGGCACGACATGAGTGGTCAGATCATGAGCTGGACTTATTTCTGGTTGCACCACGACAACTCCTTTCAAACGTTTGTTCGTACCGCTATTATAACAAAACCAATAACCTACTGCTGAACAAGTCTCTTTTGAAGGGACAAATCCAATTGAAATCAGTGACGAGAGTGTTAAACTACTAAATGAAACGAAAGGTGGTCAAAAAATGCGTTATTTAACCGTAATTTTTTGGGGATTCATCTGGGGTGAAGTCATTGGCTACATCGGTGGTCAACTTGAATTAATGACATATAAACCGTTGGAAATTGGCATCGTAGCAGCGATCGTTTGTGTCGTCGTTGCTACCTTTACTTACTTGATGGCTGATAAGTCCACTCCAGCAGCTAATGAAGCAAACAAATAGTGCATTCGCATCTTAGCGGACGCGCTTTTTTGTTTGGAAAACTACCGCAGAAGAAGCGAGTATAACTGGCCGATAAGGCTAGTTATACTCGCTTCCTGGTTAAAGGCGATTCTACGATTCTACGCTTCTGTATTCAGTTCACTAATTTTCAAAATGACGTCAACCGCCTGTTCCATCGTCGCCAAAGAAACAAATTCAAAGCGACTGTGCATGTTTTCCCCACCGGCAAAAAGATTAGGCGTTGGTAAGCCCATAAATGAGATTTTTGAACCATCCGTCCCACCCCGAACTGGGTAAATCACGGGTTCAATGTTAAGGGCTTCCATTGCCTGCTTGGCTAAATCAACGGCGGTCATATCCTTTTCAAGGACTTCGCGCATGTTATAGTACTGATCTGTCAGCGTCACATGAACACGATCGGCCTCATAATCAGCGTTCAATTTTTCGGCGATGTCTAGCATCTGCTGTTTGCGTTGTTCAAACACTTGCCGATCGTGATCACGAATAATATAGGTGAGGGTCGCATGATCCACCGTGCCATTCATTTTGTACAAATGGAAGAAACCTTGGCGACCTTCTGTCAATTCGGGACGATCCCCTTCTGGCAGTAAATTATGGAAGTCAATCCCTACCTGCAAGGCATTAATCATAACGCCCTTAGCCGTGGCTGTATGCACTTCTTTTCCATCAATTTCAATGGTCGCTTGGGCTGCATTAAATGTTTCATATTCTAATTCACCGAGTGGGCCGCCGTCGACAGTATAAGCGAAGTCAGCACCAAAGCCCTTGGCATCAAAGTGATCTGCGCCGGTACCGATCTCTTCATCCGGTCCAAAGCCCACGTGGAGATCACCATGCTTAACTTCCGGATGATTAACCAAGTAATCCATGGCTGTGATAATTTCAGCCACGCCAGCTTTGTCATCCGCACCTAATAATGTCGTCCCATCGGTCGTGATTAACGTTTGTCCGGCGTATTTGTGTAAAGCAGGAAATTCGGCTGTTTTTAACATCCATTTACCATCTTTACTCAAATTAATATCCGACTGTCCATCGTAGTTTTCGACAATTTGCGGCGCAATATTTTCAGCATTAAAATCTGCCGTATCAATGTGTGCGAGAAAACCAATTGGCGCCGCCTTGCCGTCATCATTTGCTGGTAAGAGCGCCGTGACATATCCACTGTTCGGATCAGTCTGAATGTCACTCAATCCAATTTCATTTAACTCCTCAGCGATCGATTTCAAAAAATCAACTTCACGCTGTGCTGATGGAATCGTAGTTGAATCGGGATCTGAACGTGTATTCACCTTCGCATATCCGATAAATCGGGAAAGTAATGATTCATATTTTGCCACAATTGTCACACTCCTCGTCTTTAATAGTCTTAGTGTACTCGATTTAATCCGCTTACACAAAAGTAAACGGATCGGTATTTGGCTGCGATTCAACAACTTCAATGCCCCACTGCTTTTGCTGCGACCAGTGCTGTAACAACGCCGCTAGCTTGGGAATACAAATCGCCTCAATGTGGTGCCCAGGATCAACAACTGACAGACCGGCGGCCAACATGTCGTGTCCTGTATGATAATAAACATCTCCCGTCACATAGACATCAGCACCTGTAGCCTGCGCTTCGCGAAAGAATTTACCTCCGTCACCACCTAAAATAGCGACTTTTTTCACCAAACGATCTGGTTCATGTGAAATTACGCGTAACCCTGTTAAATTAAACCGTGCTTTGCAATATTGGGCAAAGTCAATCACACTCTGTGGCTTGGCCAGCTGCCCAACTCGACCCATGGAAACTTCTGGAAAGGTTGGATTTGGCAACCAACTGGTCACCTGCTGCAAATTAAGCTGCTCAGATAACCAATCATTCATGCCGCCTGGCGCATTATCAAGATTCGTATGAGCTGCATAAACCACGATATGGTGCTCGATAAGTTTGCCATACATAGCAAGCTGAGGATCAGCCGTAAAGTCTAAATTTTGGGCTGACCGAAACATAACTGGATGATGTGCAAAAATGAAGTCGACCCGTTGTTCAATCGCCTCGTCGACGACTTCCGGACGGACATCTAAGGTAGTCATCACTCTATGAATGTCTGCCTGGCGATCACCAATTTGAAAACCAGTTGGGTCACCAGCCTCTCGATAATTTAAGGGTGCAAATTGTTCAAATTGATCAATTAACTTTTGTGCGCGCATGGGCCAAAACCTCCTTAATCGAAGCAATTGTTTCTGTCAGCATCGTAACCTTCTCAGCAGGCACATGATGAGCTTGCTTCAATGAAGCTAACACGCGTTGTCGCCGTGCTAATTCATGTTGCCATTTTTCAACAAAAGCGGTGTTAGGTTGCGCTAATAGCTGAGGGCCAAATTGAATCTGTTGGTCCGTTAAATGGACCGGCGCAGCCATCTTAACCGCCATAATAATTTCATAAATATGACCTTCATCTTTGAGAATTTCTTCACTGGTGATTCGATACTGATGTTGGACCAGCCATTGCCTTAAATGCGCCTCACCAACATTAGGCTGCAAGATTAATCTTTCACTGCCAGATAACTTTTGCCATCCACGCGTCAAAATATCACTAATCAGTGTACCACCCATGCCAGCAATCACGATGGTATCCAACTGATCTTGCGGATTGATGACTGCCAGACCATCGCCCAAGCGAGCCTCAATTTGCTCAGTTAACCCTTGGCTGACAATTTCTGAACGAGCATTTTCAAAAGGACCGGCGACAACCTCGCCGGCAATGGCCCATTGAATTCGGTGTTGTTTGGCTAAAAAAACGGGTAAGTAAGCGTGATCAGATCCAATATCTGCTAACCTTGCTTGATCTGGCACTCGCTTAGCGACCGCGGCTAACCGTTTTGATAGATGGTTTGCATCCATAAGGTAACTCCTCTCAAATCTAGCTTTACTAACTTAGTATACCAAGGTTAACCAGTAAACGGATGAGAATCCAACGTAGCCGAATAAGTTTTTAAACTAATCTTTTTATAGTAGCCAAAATTTTGGTATCGTTGAACAAAAAAAGCCCACTGCCAACAAAGCAGTGGGTACGATCAAATTGTAATGCTAATTTTTGATTATTCCAGGAAATCTTTCAGTTGTTTAGATCGACTTGGATGGCGTAATTTGCGCAACGCTTTCGCTTCAATCTGCCGAATTCGTTCACGAGTAACGCCAAAGACTTTACCAACTTCTTCTAAAGTTCGCGTCCGACCATCATCTAGCCCAAAGCGTAATCGTAAAACGTTTTCTTCCCGATCAGTTAGTGTGTCAAGCACACTTTCCAATTGCTCTTTGAGTAACTCATAAGCAGCATGGTCAGCCGGTGACGTCGCATCTTGATCTTCAATGAAGTCGCCCAAGTGAGAATCATCTTCCTCACCAATTGGCGTTTCTAATGAAACTGGTTCTTGGGCAATCTTCAAGATTTCACGAACCTTATCCGTCGGCATATCCATTTCGGCACCGATTTCTTCAGGAATTGGCTCCCGTCCTAAATCTTGCAACAATTGTCGCTGAATCCGAATCAATTTGTTGATCGTCTCAACCATGTGAACGGGGATCCGAATTGTGCGAGCCTGATCCGCAATGGCACGGGTAATCGCCTGACGAATCCACCATGTCGCATAAGTCGAGAATTTGAATCCCTTTCGGTAATCAAACTTCTCAACGGCTTTCATCAACCCCATGTTACCTTCTTGAATCAGATCCAAGAACTGCATGCCGCGACCGACATACCGCTTGGCAATGGACACAACTAATCGTAAGTTAGCTTCAGCTAATTCCTGCTTGGCCTCTTCATCACCTTGCTCGATCCGCAAAGCTAAGGCAACTTCTTCATCCGCCGATAGCAACGGCACACGACCAATTTCTTTCAAATACATCCGAACCGGGTCGTTGATTTTAACACCGGATGGAGCCGCATCACTAGCCTTCAGCTCTTTTGCAGAAACATCACTTTTCTTATTTTTTAAAGCATGTTCGGATGGGTCGCCGTTCTCATCAACAACACCGATACCAGCATCCTCAACCTTTTGCATTAAATCATCGATCTGGTCAGCATCCAACTTAAACGGTGTCACCAGCTTCGTCTGCAAGTCATCATACTGAACTTCTTTAGCCTTTTTATGATCCTTAATTAAAGCGTTGACTGCTTTAGTATAACCTTTTTCATCAAATGCTTTGGTTGTTTCTTGCTTTTCAGACATGCAAGGTCCCCCTTATATTCGCTATCCAGCAAAACAATTAGTTTACACCGAATTTTTAAAAAATCAAGCTTGTTTCAAAGCTTGTTTTTGTTTATACAACTGAATCAGTTCTAATGTCAGCTGATTCTGTAAATCACGGTTATTTAAACGTTTGGCCTCAGCCATGGCGATATTCTTTTGACGGATGGCCTCATCAATCGGCGCTTGATTCATAATGATCTGAATGCAATCATCTACATCCGTTAAGTCGTTACGGTCAAACACAGGCTGTTCGGTCACGTTGATTAGTGTTTGCTCGAGGTCTGCATCATTGACATAATCGAGAAAGCCAGCGATTTGTAGATCGGGATGGGTTTGTTTATAACCCTGAGCCAACAGGAATAGCGTCTGATAAGCATCATGAACAAAGTGAAACTCAGCATCGGCCGTCACATGGAGCCAAACACTTTGATCAGTCAGCAAACGCTGTAACAACAATTGCTCGGCCCGTTCAACTTGATCTAATTTAGGTACTTGATAGGTAACGACTTTTTGTGGCGCCGCGGTCGCCGACGCTTGTCCGGCAACTGGGATCGGCGCCTGATTCTGACTAACATCTGCAAGCTGTTGCTGTAAAGATGCTTTGTCCAAGTTAAAACGAGTTGCAAGTTGATTCAGATACAAATCTCGCTCAACCGGGGCATTCACACCAGCAACAATCTTAAGCACTTCATTAATATAGCTTAATTGATCGCTCTGATTATCTAGATTACGATTTCGAGCGAGAAATCGTAAGGCGAACCCGACTGGTGTTTCCTTAGCGCCTTCGTATACAGCGCGAAACTGAGTGGCATCGTATTTTCGTAGATACTCATCTGGGTCCAACCCTTCAGGCATCTGAATGACGCCCAACTGCATATTACTATGTGAGCCAATCAATGATAGCGCTCGGTGTGTGGCATTTTGACCTGCATCATCGCCGTCATAAGAGACGTACAATGTCTGTGCAACCCGTTGTAAGATGCTAATTTGTTCCGTTGTTAAACTGGTCCCCATTGATGCGATGCCATTCTTGATTCCGGCTGAATAAGCGGCAATCACATCCATAAAACCCTCGAATAAAATAACCGCATCAGCCTTACGAATTTCTCGCTTTGCCAAGTCAAAGTTAAACAACGTTTCACTTTTATGAAAGATCTTGGTTTCTGGACTATTGAGATATTTGGGTGCATCCGGATCCTTCACTAACAGGCGCCCTGAAAAAGCAATCACTTTGCCGCTGCCATTACGAATCGCAAACATGACGCGACCACTGAAACGATCACGTAATTGGCCATCTTGATTTTCGATAAACAACCCAGACGTGCGCAACAGTTGATAATCCACATGGCGCTCTTCAAAGAGTGGTTTTAGTAAGCCTTCAGTTGGTGCAAAACCGATATTAAACGTATTGAGAATTTCATCCGTCAAGCCACGCTGATGCAGATAGGTCAGTGCTGCTTCGCCAACCTGAGTGTTCATCAACACGTGATGGTAGAGTTTAGCGGCATCCTCGTAAAGTCCAATTAACTGACCAACTTCAGAATTGAGCTGGCCCGCATCAGGATGCTGATACTCATCGGCAATGGTGATGTTAGCTTCATCAGCCACCTGAAGCACGGCCTCAGGAAAGCTGATATTATTGAGTTCCATCAAAAATTTAAAAACATTGCCACCGCGGCCACAACTAAAACAGTGAAAAATTTGTTTTTCTTCATTCACGGAAAATGATGGTGTTCGCTCTTCGTGAAACGGACATAACCCAAATAAATTTTTTCCCGATTTTTTTAATTGAACTGTTTGTCCAATAATATCGGCAATATTGACTGAGGTGCGGACATTTTCGATGATTTCTTCTGGAATTCTTGTTGCCATCTCGTCACCTCCATTCACGCTCACGAAGCGTAAAAAGACGCACTTTCCGACATCGTGAACATCCTCGTTACGCGAAGCAAAAAATGCGACTCAAAATAGACCTACTTACACACAATGATTATTATACACGCTGTTCCGGCAATGTACAGTATTTTGCTTGGTGTCTGTTAAGTCCGAGATATTAAATTATTTTGTCAAGTGATCCTGTAGATACGTCAGCAAGACGACGGCATTGTTGTGTTGTTCATCTTTCGCCCCGTAAACCAGCGTCACATTCCCCCGGCCAAGTCCGGCCTTGATCCGTTCGATAAAGGCTGGCGTTTGTGGGTTTTCATCTAATTCAGTGTCATAAGCCTGTTTAAATGTTGGAAAGCCCCCTGGATCGTGACCAAAACGCTGACGCACTTCAGTAGACGGGGCGATCGTCTTCACCCAGTCGGTCAATTTGGCTTTCTCCTTACTGATTCCTCTGGCCCACAATCGATCGACAAAAATCCGTTCACCATCATCTGCACTAATTGGTGCATAGATTCGCTTAATCGACAACACAATTAAGGCCTCCTTCACATATAAGTCAATTTGAGTTTAATGTACAAGGATCGTGATTACAAACAAAGCAGAAGCCAAGATAAGATGGCATCTGCTTTGTTAGCTTAGTCTGGTTAAATTTAAATGATCTATTTCACGACCAATTGATTTAAATCACCTAATTGCAACGTCAATTTAGTCAAACGCGCTAATTGGTTTAGGCGATTCTGCCGTACCGCAGCGTCATCAACCATTACCATTGTTGCCTCAAAGTAAGCGTTAATCAGTGGACGTAACTGAGCCAGCGACTGATAATTGTCTTCACGACTCTGCTGATCAAAATGACCGGAAATATCATTGACAGCATCATATAAGTGCTGCTCTGCATCATTCTCAAATAGACTTGGATCAACCGGAAAATCAGTTTGTTTTATGACGGATTGAGCTAACCGGGTGACCCGATTCAGTGCTTCGACAACGTCCTTAAAGTCACCGTCTTGAAGATGGTTGAGGAGAACAGCGGCGTCATCCATCATCGTTTCAACATCTGAGGTATCAGCATTAGTAGCCGCTTCGACGATGTCGTGTCGAATGTTTCGATTACTAAACCATTGACGAACTCGATCTTGCATAAACTGCTGAATCTTAGTGCGCCCGTCAGCTAAATTAGCCATCAACTCAGGACTCAGCTGGGCATGTTGCTGAGTCAATGCTGCTTCGAATTCACGACTCATTTTCACTAATGGTACATGCCAACCGCGATCATGCAGAATCCGTACGATACCAAAAGCCTGTCGGCGCAGCGCATAAGGATCATTAGAACCGTTTGGAATCATCTGTGCAGCAAAGAATGTCATAATGCTATCGAATTTATCGGCAATCGCTAAAACAGCGCCGACATTTGATTGAGGCAATTGACCTTCTGCCGAAACCGGCTCGTAATGCTCACGAATCGCCTGCGCCACCGCTGGCCGTTCACCAAACAAGAGTGCATACTTCTCGCCCATCACACCTTGAAGTTCAGCAAATTCACCCACCATACCGGTGACTAAATCAAACTTGTAAATATCACTGGCCCGTTGTAGGTCCGCTAACTCAGTTTCCGTCAATCCCACCCGACGGCCAATGAGTTGTGCCATAATTCCGACACGCTTCATATGTTCAGTCATTGAACCAATTTTATCGTGAAAGCTAACCCCAGCTAATTTTTGGACATAAAAGTCAATCTCATGCTTTTGATCTTCTTGGTAGAAGAACATAGCGTCTTCTAAACGCGCTGTTAACACTTTTTCATTGCCAGCGATCACGTTGTCCAAATAGTTAGTATTCCCATTTCTTACAGAAACAAAATTTGGCAATAACTGCCCAGATTGACTTTGAACATGGAAAAAACGTTGGTGATCACGCATCGAAGTGATCAACACTTCATCTGGGATC
Source organism: Furfurilactobacillus curtus (assembly GCF_045862785.1). Lineage (GTDB taxonomy): Bacteria > Bacillota > Bacilli > Lactobacillales > Lactobacillaceae > Furfurilactobacillus > Furfurilactobacillus curtus. The sequence goes on from NZ_BQXO01000001.1 coordinate 377,848, forward strand.
GTTAAATATTTTTCGGCGAATTGACCGGCAAAGGCTGTCGGCCATTCGACCAAATTATTAACCTCTTCCAGTAAATTCTCGTCAACCGCAACGGTCCACTCGTGGGTCATCGCTAGTTGTTGAATCTGTTCGCGAATCTGTTGCTTACGTTTAGCAGCATCAGCGATGACAAACACGTCAGCTAGTGCGTTCTCGTAGTCTGTAGCCTGTGTTAATTCAACTTCATGGCCCAAGAAACGATGGCCTTGCGTTGTACGACCGGTCGTTAAATTCAATAAATCAAAAGGCAACACTTGTTCATCTAGTAACGCAACTAGCCAGCGAATGGGGCGTACATATTGAAACTTGTGGCTGTGTCCCCACTTCATCATCGTCGGAAAGGTCATGGCAGTGATCACGTCCTTCATCCCTGCCAACACTTCAGCGACTGGCGCACCGCTTTCATGCTTAGTCACAAAGACATAGTCCTCGCCTTTAATCGATTTAAACGTGATATCGTCGGTAGTCGCCCCTTGTCCACGGACGAATCCTTGAGCCGCCTTGGTCCATTGACCATCGTCATCTTGGGCAATCTTTTTTGCTGGTCCTTTGACTTCTTCATCAATATCTGGCTGTTGATCTGCCAAGCCACTAACCAAAACAGCCAGCCGTCGTGGCGTAGAGAACGGGGTAATCTCAGTGAACGTCATTCGTTGCTCAGTTAAAAACGCTGTTGTTCGTTCAACTAATTGATTAATACTAGGCGTGACAACGTGAGCCGGAATTTCTTCTAACCCAATTTCTAATAAAAAGTCATGTGTCATCATGTTTACTTGGCCTCCTGTTTCCGCTGACGGGCAGCTTGTTTAGCCTGCCGCTTTTCCCAAGCTTCGACTAATTGGGTACGCTTTTCTTCATCTTTAATGAGCGGGAAACCACGTTTGGCTCGTTCATTGACAAACGTTTTAGCCACACTGCGCGCCATATTACGAATACGGCTCAGATAGCCTGCTCGTTCCGTGACCGAGACTGCCCCACGAGCGTCCAATAAATTAAAGGTATGCGAACACTTTAAAATATAATCATAGGCGGGGTGAACCAAACCTTTAGCTAAATTAGCTTGAGCTTCTTTTTCAAAATCATCAAAAAGGGTCAATAACATCGTTTGATTGCTTTCTTCAAACGAATATTTGCTATGTTCAAATTCTGGTTCTTTGAAAATATCGCCATACAAAACACCATCGCTCCATTCCAAATCAAACACAGAATTGACATCTTGAATATATGACGATAATCGTTCTAGTCCGTAAGTAACTTCGGCGGCCACTGGGTTCATTTCTAACCCGCCGACAATTTGGAAATACGTAAATTGGGTAATTTCCATACCGTCAAGCCAAACTTCCCAGCCAACACCAGCACACCCCATCGATGGATTCTCCCAGTTGTCTTCAACAAATCGAATATCGTGTTCTAAGGGGTCAATGCCCAGTTCCCGTAAACTATTTAAATATAAATCTTGAATGTTGTCTGGCGCCGGTTTCATTAACACTTGAAATTGATGATGTTGATATAACCGGTTCGGGTTCTCTCCGTAACGGCCATCTGCTGGCCGGCGACTTGGCTCCACATAGGCAGCATTCCACGGTTCTGGCCCAATTGCCCGTAAAAAGGTATAGGGGCTCATGGTTCCAGCCCCTTTTTCCGTATCATAAGCCTGCATGAGCATGCAGCCTTGCGCCGCCCAATACTGTTGCAAAGTTAAAATGATTTGTTGGACAGACAACTTCTGATCCACATGATTATCCATAACATGGCTCCTTAAAGTGTATTTGATGACGACCCTGGAGGGATTGCATCGTTGAGTTGAAAAGAAAACGTCCCTACATCGACAGATAGCCTGTCAATGTAGGGACGTGAAAAATTACGCGGTTCCACCCTACTTCTCGATTACTCGAGCAGCTTCATTTCAGTTAACTCCCAAAATGCCAATTACTCGAAATTTGGATCAGGCTACCACTGTCCCTGACTCGCTGCACCATTTCTCGAGAACCCTTTTTGATCACTGTTAACATGATTTAATTAAATAACTCCTTCATCATAAGCATCCGTCGTGCCGTTGTCAATTTAAACCCGTAGCCACAATAGTCGATTCTAATTATGTCTGATCATCCTGATTGTCTGACAAAGTCGGCTTTGATCGACGTTGACGCAATACTTGCTGATCATGCATCAATTGGTCTTCCCATGAAGCCATCTGATCGATGAAATGTTTGGCTCGTAGGTGTAAGCCGACACTATTTTCATAGATTAAATCAATCACCATCCGTAATCCGCGTTTTGTTCGATCCGAAACAGCAATCTTCGTGATTTTGTCCAAATCAATTAGTGAGAATTGTCGCAAGTAAAAAATCGTGCGCTGGTCAAGATGTAAACGATGTTCATCTTGATCAAAATGATTAGCGCAGATTAAACCACCATATTTTTCTGAATAATCAAAGGGCAGATCCGTCCGACCACAGATTGCGCAATGTTGTAACTGGGGGGCCACACCAAAGGCTGAGAGGAGTTGAATTTCAATAATATTGGTAATAATTTGTGGATCGAGACCTTGGTTAATAAGGGTTAGCGCTCGATCAGTTTTTAAATACCAATTTTCAATCAATTGGCCGTCTCGAAATGCTGCATCAATGAGGCTTAAAATATATGTCCCATAAGCATTTTTTTCGATCTCATCATTGACGCTTGCATACTGTGCCGTTTGCTTAGCCGCGTTGATAAAACTGAGGCCGTCATCATTAAGGCTCCCAACGTAGTGGCCATGGGTGAACGGTAACAACGCACTGTGTAAACGAAAGCCCCGGCGTTTAGCTCCCTTAACAAAAAACATTTTTTTGCCGTATTCAGCAGTAAATATTTTAATCAGCTGATCACGTTCCCGGTAATCTTTGGCATACATGACAATGCCATGAAAGTCGACATTTTGATACGTCGTCATCGTCTTCACCTCCCGGCAACTAACCTAAAATAAAATCGAAACGTTGCCGTGGCGACCACTGCCCGTTTCGATAGCTAATAATGAATTAATAGTCTTGCGATTTATACCCATATTCTCGTAAGGCAGAGGGCTTGTCACGCCAATGTTGCACGACCTTGACCCACAACTCTAAGAAAACACGGTCACCTAACAGTGGTTCGATATCAGCACGAGCACGGGTGCCAATTTCCTTCAACATTTTACCGCCCTTGCCAATAATGATGCCCTTTTGTGAAGTTCGATCGACGATAATTGTTGCCGAAATATGCACTAATTCATTTGGTTGTCCATCGCTACGCGTGCCGCCACGACGTTCCCGTTTCATCGATTCGACTTCAACCGCCACTGAATGTGGCACTTCGTCGCGAGTTAACTGCAGAACTTTTTCTCTAACGAGCTCAGCGACCACAAAACGCTCAGGATGATCTGTAACTTGATCATCTGGGTAATATTGCGGTCCCTCAGGCAAGTCACTGGCTAATTGCTGTAAAAATTCATCGACATTATTACCTTGTAAAGCTGAGATTGGATAAACTTCTTGCCACTTCAAGGCATCCTTATATTGGTCAACGATGCTAAGCAACTTATCAGGGTGAATTTGATCAATCTTATTAATCACCAGATAAATCGGCTTCTTGATCATCTTTAACCGATCAATAATATAGTTATCACCAGCGCCACGCGTTTGTTCCGCATTAACCATAAATAAAACTGCATCGACTTCATTTAAGGTGGAAATTGCCGAATTGACCATGAACTCATCCAGCTTGCTCGTTGGTTTAAAAATTCCTGGCGTATCAATGAACACAATTTGTTCCTGAGCAGTGGTATAAATGCCCTGAATCTTATTCCGGGTTGTCTGCGCAACATTACTCATAATCGCAACTTTTTGACCAACTACCCGATTCAAAAACGTTGATTTACCTACGTTAGGTCGCCCAACAATCGCGACAAATCCTGAATGAAATTTCGTTTGTTCCTGCATAACTTCGGTGTACTCCTTTAATTGATTAGCCCAAAAGTGCCCACAGTCTTGGGACAAAAATTAACGCTCCCGTGATGATCGCGAAGACCGCCGCAACCACCACCGCCCCGGCAGCCACATCTTTCACTCGTTTAGCTAGCGGATCAAAACGACCGTGGGTGATCAGATCGGTTAAGGACTCTGCGATTGTATTGGCAAACTCAGCCAGCATGACTGTAAAAATTGCTAACGTAATCCACAGCCAATCCATGCGACTGATTTGTAAAATCACACCAACTAGCAACGCACCCACGGCAAAGACCATGTGATAACGCATATTGGGTTCATGATAAATAATATCCATAATCCCATCAATGGCATGTCGCAATGCCTGACTAAAATGCTGATTTTTTTGCGTCTGCTGTTTATCGGGTGAGGCCATAATCATCCAGTATCTTTCTTTGAAGATCAAACATCACTTTTTCGTCAGCAGGGTCCATGTGGTCGTAACCGTTCAAGTGAAGGAAGCCGTGAACGAGTAAAAAGCCCAATTCTCGTTCGTAAGAATGGCCAAGATACGTTGCTTGATCGGTAACTTTATCTACCGAAATCATGATATCCCCAATATTCTTAGGAATTTCAGCTAATAATGCGTCATCCATAATAATCGCATCTTCGTCGTCGGGGTCTTCTTCAATAGCAAAACTAATCACGTCCGTTGGCTTATCTACACCACGATACTGCTGATTAATTTGTTTGATTTCGGGATTGTTCATCAGTGTCACCGACATTTCAGTATTATCAGGCAAATCGAGTTCTCGACCAGCCGCCGCCAATATATCGCGAACTAATGTCATGTGCGCTTCAGTGACCCCATCGATTGTGTGATCAAAGATTTCTAAGTCCATCATTATCCTTTCATTGTTGGCTGATCAGGCTGTGAGCGGCGATCATAGGCATTAATGATACTTGCAACAACGGGATGGCGCACCACATCATCCGCGTCAAAGGTAACAAAGCCAATATGCGCGATGTTTTGTAAAAGATTCTGGGCATCGACTAATCCAGAATGCGTTCGGCCTGGCAAGTCAATTTGCGAAATATCTCCATTGACGATCATCTTGGAACCAAAGCCCAGACGAGTTAGAAACATCTTCATTTGGGCATTTGTCGTATTTTGTGCTTCATCCAAAATCACAAAGGCTGAATCTAAGGTACGACCACGCATATAGGCCAGTGGCGCAATTTCAATCACTTCACGATCTACTAACCGTTGGGTATGCTCCGCTCCCAAAATTTGGTAAAGTGCATCGTAAATTGGGCGCAAATAAGGATCAACCTTTTCTTTTAAATCACCTGGCAAAAAGCCAAGGCTTTCGCCTGCTTCAACAGCTGGCCGAGTGAGAATAATCTTCTCCACATCGCCTCGTTTTAGCGCAGCCACAGCCATCACAACAGCTAAAAAGGTCTTTCCTGTACCAGCTGGCCCGATGCCAAAGGTAATGTCATTATGACCAATCGACTGAACATATTGGCGTTGACCATAGTTCTTCACCCGAATTGATCGGCCACGATCATCTTTAATTAACGTCTGCTTGTAAAGGTCCTGAAAATATTCTAATGTCCCCCGTTCAGCCATTGTCATCGCTGATACAATGTCCGTCCGATTCAGCGTAATTCCTTGTTTAATCAGTTGGACTAAATTGTCGATAATGGCGATTGCTTGATTGACGGGAGTCTCTTGATCGCCACCCACCGTAATCAAATCACCAAATGGATGAACATTGACGTTCAAGCCTTCCTCAAGCATTTTTAAATTAGCATCGTTAGCGCCCACTAATGCGGCTTCTAAATCCGGCGTGGACAACCGAAAACTGCGTTCAAATTTAAAATGGTTTTCTGCCAAAAAAGTCTCGCTCCTTTGCGGTCTTAACCGCGTCATATTCGTTAATACTAAGTTTTATTTTAGCATAAAGCCAACCAAAAAGACGACCGCCAGTGTTTTGACGGTCGTTTAGTGACTTTATTTTCAAGAATTAGTTTTGGAGCAATTTTTTAACGGCCTCGTTAACAAGCTTCCCATCAGCTTTCCCCTTGACCTTTGGCATAACTGCTCCCATTAACTTACCAAAGTCAGCTTGACTGGTTGCCCCAACCTCTGCGGCTGTTTGTTTGACCACATCATTAACCTCTGCGGCCGTCAATTGAACCGGCATGTATCGTTCGACGATCGTAATTTCAGCCTTAGTCTCATCAATTAAATCTTGCCGACCAGCTCGTTCAAATTCATCTAGTGATTCACGGCGCTGCTTTAAGCCACGGGCCACAACCGCGATTTCCTCATCTTCATTCAAATCATGACCTAGTTCAATTTTTTCGTTCATAATCGCTGATTTCAATGAACGAACGACATTTAATTCTATCTTATTCTTCGCCTTCATCGCTGTCTTTAAGTCATCATTCAACTGTGTCAATAATGCCATACCGATAACCTCCTCAAAATTTAAAATCAACCGATGAAAAAACGCCAGCCGCAGCTGACGTTTACGGTTAATTAAAACCGGCTCTTCTTGTTTTTACGCTTCCGAGCAGCCTCTGACTTAAGCTTACGCTTAACGCTTGGCTTTTCATAGAATTCCCGTTTACGGTATTCTTGAAGGGTTCCGTTCTTAGAAACGGTCCGTTTGAAACGCCGGAGAGCATCATCCAAGGATTCGTTTTTGCGAACAACTGTCTTTGCCATTGTGAAATCCCCTCCCTTCGGGCGTTTAGTAACGGTTTTGTACAATGTGCACTTAACTGTCCTTAAAAGATTATACAGAAACCCGTCTAAATCGTCAATTATTCTCGAACAATTATTCCTAAAAAGCTCAATTATTTGAGAAAAGCAGTAAAATCCGCTTGATTTGCGATATCAGTCACTAAATGGTTATTAAATTGTCCCGCATTTAACTCAGCAATTTCGTAACCATACGGCGCGCGTTTATCCTTAGGATTATGCTCTGGATCAACCGCCACGTATGGCGTTTCCATAATCTTGGGCACCGTTTCAAAACGCGGATCATGTGCAATCGCATTCAAACGTTCAAACCCAATCATACCATAACCCAAATTAGCGTGTCGATCCTTATGTGCACCTTGCGGATTCTTCGAATCGTTTAGATGGACCACTTTGAGTCGATCCAAACCAATGATTTGATCGAAGTCATTAATGACAGCATCAAAATCGTCCTTAATTGCGTAACCTGCATCACTTGTATGACACGTATCAAAACAGATCGACAACTTATCATTTAACGTCACACCATCGATCATTTGAGCCAGTTGGTCAAATGATACGCCAACCTCTGTGCCTTTGCCGGCCATTGTTTCCAACGCAATTTGCACCTGTTGAGTCGGACTGAGAATTTCATTCAAGCCTTTATTAATTGATGCAATCGCGACGGATGGGCCAGCGCCAACATGTGCACCCGGATGTAACACAATTTGCTCGGCACCAATTGCGTCAGCACGGCGAACCTCTTCACGAAGAAATTCCACAGCAAAGGCAAAGTTATCTGGCTTATATGTATTGCCCAAGTTGACAATGTACGGCGCATGAACGACCACATGCGCCAAATCATGTTCAGCCATATAGGCTCTGCCAGCTGGAATATTCAACTGATCAATAGTTTTTCGTCGAGTGTTCTGTGGTGCACCGGTGTAAATCATAAACGTATTAGCATGATACGTTGCTGCTTCTTGAGCGGACCCTAACAACATTTTTTGCCCACTCATACTGACATGTGACCCAACTAACATTGATCTTTGCTCCTTTAGCAATTGTTTTCAACAAGACGGATTTTCCAAGTATTAGCTCAGCCTAATTAAAGCCTTGGCTCATAAAAGGTCCCCAAAATTCGCTCAATGTTACTTAACGATACGAATGATTTGGGATCAGATTCGTTGATCGCCTCTTGTAATTCACCAACTTCGTAACCAGAGATCACGGTAAACAAAATTGCTTTTTTATTGTGCCGATATGCCCCTTCCGCCCCATGAACGATCGTGATCCCTCGACGAATATGGTGTTGCACAGAGTCGATGACCGTTTTCGGACGATCCGTAATGATCATCACTTGCAGACGTTGTTGCCGAGTATAGACCATGTCCATCACCCGTGCGTTGATAAAGATACCAATCGCAGAGTAAAATGCATACGGCCAGCCAAAGACAAAGCCGGCAGCGATCACGATGAATGCATTAAACATCATGTTGATTGTCCCAATTTTACGCCCGGTAGCTCGGCGAATGACAATCCCTAAGATGTCTAATCCGCCAGTCGAAATACCATAACGTAATGCTAACCCCGTGCCAAAGCCATTAACGGCGCCGCCAAAAATCGCACAAATAATCGGATCGGTCGTTAATGTCACTGGATGCAGAACACGAATCATGATTGTCGACAAACCGACCGCAATGACCGTAAAAAAGGTAAACCGATGACTAATTTTAAACCACGCTAAAATAAATAAAGGAATATTTAGTGCAAACAATAACTCACCGATACCTAAATCAACCCCTAGGTAGCGCGTTGATAATGTGTGCACTAGCTGGGCCGCCCCAGTAATTCCTGATGAATAAATGTGTCCAGGATTCCAGAAAAAGTTTAAGGCAATGGACACACAAATGGAGTAAATGAAGGCCGTTCCTAATCGACCAGTATATTGATGTCGCTCGATCAATTGCTGCAAATCATTCATAACGACTGTCCTTTTGAATTGTGATATCCCGATTATAACAAATTTTAACGTTCACAGAGGGTAGATTCCAAGTCGCAACAAGAATCATTCAGCCCGAACTGCTAGTCAGATAGTCGTCATGGTATACTGTCGTTATGACATTTTGGAGGTCACCATGAACATTCAAGCAAATCAATTCTACCGTGAACCGTGGTTTGGCATTGTCCTTACCGTGCTATTCTTTCCAGCTGGGGTCTATGTCATCTTTAGGTTTGGCTCCTGGCAGCGCCACACAAAAGTTTGGCTGAGTCTGGGGTTGTCTATTCTGTGCGTCATCGTTTGGACGATCGCCGGTTTAGCACCAGCTTCTTCCAACCAGAGCGTCGGACAATCGTGGCTATCGACAAATAAGACCACCACGGTCATCCCTAAAACCAAACTATCATTTAATGTCGACAATAACGGCGATGTCCGGCTTCATGGCACCACTAATTTACCTGATCGTAGTCAATTAAGGGTAACCATTAGCCAAAAAGACTTAGTGCTAGGTGACCAGGTCAAGGTTAATCATGGCGCTTTTACTTCTAGCAAGTTAACGAGCGCTGGGCACCCCCTACCGACTGGTGCTTATCGTGTCCACTTGACCAATAACTCATGGACTAATCAGCCGCAGTCAGTCCGCACAAAACTAGGTTCACGTGGTGAAAATTTACGCGGTGACGAAACGGTTAAGACGGGTAAATCACATCAAATTGATTTTACCAACACGGTGAATTATCAGCCTTAATTACTTGACTAAATAGCGTGTCAACAGCTGACTGTCCAAGCGACAGCATTGATGTTGACACGCTATTATTATTTTTGTGTGAATGGATGATCTGAATGATTAAATAACCCGATACTCCGTAGAAATGACAAGGTTGTCTCCGGCCCTAAGAACTCAAATCCTTGTTGATGCAGCTGTTTGGCGGCCGCCGTCGCAGCTACTGTTTGTTCAGGTCGGTCAGTGGCCGAGTCGGTTTCTTTAAATTGCGCTAAATACTGGTCAAATGATTGACCACCTTGACGCAGCTTCATAATCACTTGCGCATTATTAATCACTGCACGGATCTTACGTTCGTTATGAATCAGGCCAGGCATGGTTAGCAAACGTTCGACATCCTCCTCTTCAAAAGCCGCCACCTGTTGAACCACAAAATCTTTAAAAGCCTGACGAAAAATCGGTAATTTATTGATAACCATTCGCCAATTCAGCCCTGCTTGAAAGACCTGCAATGTAAGACGCTCGAATAATGCATCTTCATCATGAACTGGCTGCCCAAATTGAGCACGATACGTCGCTGCTTCATCTGTTAATTCTGCCATCACCGCAACCTTCTTTCTATTCATTAAATTAAGCATACCGTAAAATGCCTCAAACGGAATAAAATCCTCCCCGGCGGCCCCATAATTCAGTGTCCAATCTTGCTCGATTGCTTTAATTCGTCTGCCAGTGAGCATGAACAATAAAAAAATCACGATTACTTTAAAATCATCTGGTAATCGCGATTTATGACCAATCTTTTATAAACACATAACTACTTTCACTAAGCTTCTGATGCGCCCGAGGTGCCATCAACGGCTGGCGCCGGATTAGCTGGGGTGTCAATCTCCTCGGACGCCCCAGCGGTTGCATCTGTTTGGCGTCCCACTGGTGTAGTCGGCTGCTCAGAGGCGCCCGCGACTGCATCAGGATGTGCATTTGGATCTGGTGTTAGTTTTTGACCAGTCGCTTGTAAGTAATAGCGAATCGTTGGCATTAAATCGAGCACCCACTCGTTGATGCCCAAATACTTGTGATCGCCATCACGCATAGCTTTGTAATAATGCATGATAAAACGATCGGGTCCGTTCCCAGGGACGGGCATCTTAACCAGATCTGTTTTGTCGGTCCGCAAGGCATTGATTACTTCGGCAACATGTTTAACCGCTCGTGGTGGATGGACCATCGACATTGGATCGCCAACTTGACCAGGTCGTCGTGGCGCCAACATTGCTTTCGGATTATCCGTCATCTTATTGTAATAGATAAACTGATTGTTACTGTCAGCATAGGTCAATTCCATTGGCATCGTATTTAAGAAGGCATTCAGCTGATCAACCGTCAGTAAACCACGGTCTAATTTTACATATTGATCACCTTCAGCCGCCTGGGTTGCCATCGCCGCTTGCTCAAGCCAGTCATCAGCTGCCATATCGACACCTGCAACAGTCGTGGAGATGCTACCAGAGGCCGTTAAGTCTTCTTCTTCGCCGCTTTGTGGCTCATTCATGAGATTGATAACTTTAACGAATTGCACAAATTTACTCAATGTACTCCCAAGGAAGGCCACTGTCTTACCATCCTTCAGGTTACCCTGCTCGTCAAAGGCTGATTTAACATTAGCTAGTAAAAACTCATTGCCTGGGAAGACAACAGCATTGACCCCAGGTGATTCTAAAATCTGACGCAGCATTAATTGAGCTCTAGAAGAACCTTGGTCATAGAATGAAGCTCCCACAATCATGACCGGCTTCCCAGAAAATGGATGAATCTCATAAGAAAGCCACTCAATCACATTTTTTAGTGCAGGGGTTAGCGTATGATTATGCTCTGGCGTGGCAATAATCACCCCATCAGCGGCTAAAATCTTTTTATTGAGGTACTGAATTGGCTCACCATTTGTTTGATTGTTTTCTTGATCGAACATTGGTATGTCATTAATGTCAAGGATCTCAACATCAACTTGATCACTAAAATGACTAGCGATAAATTTCATCAAGATGCGGTTATAAGACACGTCCGCCACTGATCCGACGATTCCAACTAGCTTCATAATTGTTACTCCCTCCACGATTTAATCGAGCTTATCCCACGAAAAATCCTTGGCCTCTTGTTTATTAAGTTCATCTGCATGGTTAAGCTGTTTAGTCAGCGCAACAAAGGTCTGAAAATCAGCAAAGAGACCGTCTAATTTGGCCACCTTTTCTGCATCTTTCAAGCTACCGTCTTCATTAAACGTGCTTAAAGAATTACCCAGTAAAAATTCAGAACTCGGCATAATCCGCGCACGTAATTCTGGTGAATCTAAAATAATGCGTAAATGTCCCTGTGCTCTTGACGAACCTAAAGAACCAAAAGAAGCACCGGTAATCATCACTGGCTTATTCACAAACGGATGAATCCCGTATGATAGCCACGCCAACGCGTTCATCAAAACCGCAGGGACTGAGTGATCATATTCTGGCGTGCTGATGATGACACCATCAGCAGCTTCGATTTTCGCCGCCATTTCACCGATCCGTTTGGGTACTTGCTTGTTCGCAGGTTTGTTGAACATTGGTAGCCCAGAAATATCAAGTAAATCGATTGTTGCTTGATCAGCAAAATGCTGTTTCATAAATGTTAAGAGGCGTTTGTTAGTCGACTCTGTCGAAATCGTTCCCACGATTCCAATAAACTTATTCATGTTTCGTCGTCCCTTTCATCAACCATGTTTTAGATATTGAAACTGCTTACTACTCAATCATTGTAATTAATTTCACATCAAACAACAAGCGGATTCCGTCCCTTACCAACTGATATACGGCGCTTTGTTGACAGCGTTTTCACATGTGACGTCACAAACTTTGTTGGGAAGGTACAAAAAAGGTGTTTCCACCATGAATGGAAACACCTTGCTCAATTAATGCTGAAATCTACTGAAGTTCGTGAAAACCATATTAATTCTCATCACGTGGTTGCCGAACGGCTAGATGCAATTCGGTCAATTGTTGCGTGGTAACCTCACTCGGGGCAGCGGTCATTGGCTCCGTTGCTTTTGAATTCTTTGGAAAGGCAATAACTTCTCGAATATTGTCAGCCTCAGCAAGCAGACGAGCAAAGCGATCCAATCCGATTGCCAAGCCACCATGCGGCGGGAACCCGTAATCTAAGGCATCTAATAGGAAACCAAATTGGGCCTTTGCTCGTTGCGGCGTAAAGCCTAATGCGCTCAACATCTTTTCTTGGAGCTCACGCGTGTGAATCCGGATCGATCCACCGCCCAGCTCTAAACCATTAAGGATGATGTCGTAACTTTGCGCATGAGCTTCATAGGGGTTTTCACCCTCGTCTAAGAAATGTTCGTCCCCTTCATTTGGCATTGTGAATGGATGATGCGCCGGTACCCAACGTTGATCACCTTCGTCATATTCGAACAATGGCCAATCGATTACCCAGACAAAGGCAAATTTATCCGGATCAATCAGGCCGAGTTCCTTCGCAATCGTGACGCGTAGGTAACCCAAGCTGTCTGCGACAACCTTCCGCCGGTCAGCAACAAAGAGGATTAAGTCACCGGTTTTGGCTGCAGTCGCAGTTGTTAACGCCGCAAATTGGTCGTTCAAGAACTTGGCAACTGGCCCATTAAAAGCGTCCTCAGTCACTTTAACCCAAGCGAGCCCTTTCGCCCCAAAACGTTTGATGTAATCTGTCATGCCGTCAAGTTGTTTACGTGAATAATGATCAGCACCACCTGGCACCACAATTGCCTTAACCTGACCACCGTCAGCAATGGCCCCGCTAAAGACTTTAAATGGACTGTCTTTTAATTGCTCTGACAAGTCTATCAACTCCATGCCAAACCGCAAATCCGGTTGGTCAGTACCAAAGCGATCCATGGACTCCTGCCACGTAATGCGACTGAATGGCAAATCAACGGTCAGATTGCGTGTGTTTTTCATAACACGAGCAATTAGGCCTTCTGTCATATCCATAATATCGTGTTGACTCATGAAGCTAGTTTCCATATCAATTTGTGTAAATTCGGGTTGGCGATCCCCGCGCAAGTCTTCGTCCCGGAAACAACGCGCAATTTGATAATAGCGATCGAACCCAGCGCCCATCAGCAATTGTTTAAACAATTGCGGCGATTGTGGCAGTGCATAAAAATGACCAGGGTAAATTCGACTGGGAACCAAATAATCCCGAGCACCCTCTGGCGTTGACTTCGTTAAATCCGGCGTTTCAACATCAATAAAACCATTTTCGTCAAAGTATGAATGCACGGCTTGTGTGATTTTACTACGCAGGATTAAATTATGCTGCATCTCTGGGCGCCGCAAATCTAAATAACGATACTTTAATTTCAAATCTTCAGCGGCTTCGACCCCATCACTGATGTCAAATGGAGGTACCTTTGATTTGTTTAAAATCTCAGCACCGCTAACCTCCACTTCAACTTTTCCAGTTGCCATATCAGGGTTAACTTCTTTTGCACTGCGCGCCTTAACTAAGCCGCTAATCTTAATGACGTATTCACTACGCATCTGTTCAGCAACCGCCAAGGCAGTCTCACTATTAGCGGCGCTGAAAACAAGTTGGACAATGCCTTCACGATCCCGTAAATCAATAAAAATTAATTTACCTAAATCACGACGTTTTTGCACCCAGCCAAATAACGTGACCTGTTGCCCCTCATAACTTTCGTCGATCAAACCTGCATACTGTGTTCGTTCCATTCAATCCCCTACTTTCTCAAAATCAATTTGTCCCTAATCTTCATCAAAGTATTTGTCAAAGATGCTGGCAAAATCCGCATAAATAGCGGACATCGGTAAACTAATTTCTTCACCTGTTTGCATGCTTTTGAAATTAACGGTCTGTTGAGCTAATTCGTTGGCGCCAACGGTCATTGTAAAACGCGCGTCACGCCGATCAGCTGTCTTAAATTGGGCCTTGGGCTTCCGATCCAAATAATCCCGATCTGCACTGAAACCAGCATTGCGGATCGCTTGAACAAGTTGCAACGTGGCCACATTTGTTTCTTCACCAATTCCCACAACATAGACATCCAGTGGGTTTGAAATTGGTGCTTCGATATCGGCGTCCTGTAATAAGAGGAGTAACCGTTCCATCCCGATGCCAAAACCAAATCCGGGTGTCTCTGGGCCGCCCAGTTCTTCAACCAACCCGTTGTAACGTCCACCGCCACAAATTGTGGTCCAGCCGTGACCAAGAACGTCAGCGTCGCTCTCAATTTCAAAAATAGTGTGGTTGTAATAATCCAAGCCACGCACCATCGTTGCGTCCACCTCATATGGAATCGCTAAGGCTGTTAACATTTGTGTCACGGTGTCTAAGTGCTTTTGGGCCGCTGGCGTTAAATAATCTAAAATTGACGGTGCACCAGCCACGATATCTTGATCTTGTGGATCCTTACTGTCTAACACCCGTAACGGATTTTTGTGCAAACGGGCCTGTGAATCCTCGCTCAGCTCATTGAAATGTGGTGTCAAATAGTCAACCAATGCTTGATGATAATCTGCCCGCGTCTGCGCATCGCCGAGTGAATTAATGGCCAGTTTTAGTCCACTCAAGCCTAAATGAGCAAAGAAATCCATCGCCATTGCCATAATTTCCACATCTAAAGCTGGAGCATCACTGCCGAACGCCTCAACGCCAATCTGGTGGAACTCCCGCATGCGTCCAGATTGTGGCCGCTCATAACGAAACATTGGCCCCATATAAAAGACCTTGTAAGGTTTCTCTTGCTCAGGTGCATACAATTTATTTTCCACATACGCTCGCACCACACCGGCCGTTCCTTCTGGCCGCAACGCAATGTGGCGATTGCCCTTGTCGTAAAAGTCATACATTTCTTTGGTGACAACATCACTGGTATCGCCGGCTGATCGAGCAAAAACGTCGAAACTTTCAAACATCGGTGTCCGGATTTCGTGAAATTGATAGTCATCAAATAATAATCGGGCCATATCTTCCACGTAACTCCATTTGGCCGATATGTCCGGTAAAATGTCTGCTGTCCCTTTTGGTCGTTGATACTTCATAAAATTCCTCCGTTTCATCCATCACTTGTAACAATCATTCACCACTCACAATGACTTAACGCGCCGCTGCTAAATGGATTTATCAACAAAAAAAGCCCTTGATCCATATCAAGGGCGCTAAAAGCGCGGTACCACCTTTGTTTTTTCTCAGGGTAACGTCGCCTGTGACGGGATTCTCATCCACCTCAAAAGTGTCTTCATCGTCGTAGCAGTATAAGTTTTCACCAACCACTTACTCTCTAGTCTTGCCACGACCACTAATTGTCTTTATCATCGGTTTTAATGTTGTTTTCGTGTTTAAAACTTAATTTAGTTTTAGGCTTCTGTCAAGTCGCTCATCCGAATTTGCTATAATTAAGTGTAATTTATTCGATTTTCATGAAAATAAGGAAAATACCCAAATGAAATTTCTTAAACAACGTTGGTTCCAAATTTCACTAACTCTCGCCGTCACGATTACAATTGGTCTGCTGCTCTTTTGGCTTACCCGTGAACAAACGGTCCGCGTTAGTGTTGACAATTTAAATGTCCGCTCCGGTCCGAGTCTGACCAGTCGAACCGTCCACAAGGCAAAACTGAATACCCGCCTCGTTAAGCTTGGTGAAAAAAATCTTTGGTATCATGTGCGCTATGATGATCGTCATACCGGTTGGGTAGCCAGCTGGTTGGTCAATCGCCGGAATAATCTAAAACAGGCAACTGACTTGTCTGAAGCGACCATTGTTATTGATCCAGGTCATGGTGGCAGTGACTCCGGCGCCTTACACAGTCCCTCAGACACATCGCCGAAGGACATGGAAAAAACATACACGCTAAAGGTTGCCAAGGCAGTGGCTAATGAACTACGCCAGCGTGGCGCTCACGTGGTTTTAACTCGCGATAGTGATAAGTATGTCGGCCTCGCACCACGACCGGCCTTGGCCAATGAAATTAAGGCAGATGCGTTCATCAGTATTCACTTTGATTCGTCACCGGAAACAAATCAATCATCTGGTTTGACCACGTATTATTATCATAAAAATCTCTCAATGGGTCTTGCTAAAGCTTTAAATAGTCAAATGAACCACTATCCCATGCCCAACAAAGGCATTGAATTTGGTAACTTTCAGGTTATCCGAGATAATGAACGACCTGCTGTTCTGCTAGAAATGGGTTACATCAATGATGCCCATGACTTTAAGGTTATCTCAGGGCTTACTTATCCTTATCGTGTTGCCAATTCGATTACCGCCGGCCTGTCAGATTATTTTGCCAAACAAGCAGCGCAATAAATGATCCGGTAAAATTTTCAAAATTGCTGGCCGCTCAAAAATAATTTAGGCCAAAAGCAAAATGTAAATTTCATTGCCAAACTAAATAGCCCAAAAAAACGGGGCATCAGTTGGTAAGTGACTGCACTTACCAACTGATGCCCCGTTTTGATTAACCCTCACGTCTTAATGGTTCGGCTAACGCTCAAAGATAATGGTCACTGGTCCATCATTAACTAACGAGACCTGCATATCTGCGCCAAACTCCCCCGTTTGTATGGGAACGGCTTCCGCTAAACGATGATTAAAAGCTTCCCACAGCGGTTTAGCAAGTTCAGGACCTGCGGCATTTGAAAACCCCGGACGATTGCCCTTGGCAGTATCCGCATACAAGGTGAATTGTGAAACTGACAAAATTTGCCCGTGAATGTCCTGGACGCTCAGATTCATTTTGCCAGCCTTGTCACTAAAAATTCGGGTATTTAGAATCTTTTTCGCTAAGTAATCAACTTGTGCTGAACTATCTTCAGGCCCAATGCCAACTAGCAAAAGCAAACCGTGTTCTATCTGCCCGATAACTTGCTGATCAATCGTTACGGAGGCAGCGTTCACGCGCTGTAAAACAACTCGCATAAAATCCCTCCAGTATGCGTTAGTGGGTTGCTCGTAAAACTTCATAAACATCCGGAACGTTCTTAATGTTATCCATAATATGATTTAAAACATCCAAATTACGCACACCAACGGTTGCCGAAATAACCACCATCTTGTTGTGATCAACTTTACCGGTCACCGATGATAAAAACTTTGTTGTGTTGTTAATCATTCGCAACACATCATTTAGCATGCCATTACGGTTATAGCCACGAATCTCAATATCTGCATTGTAATTGGTGCGATTGGAGGCCGGATCATCCCATTCAACACTGACAATTCGCTCACCATTAGCTTCCGCACCCCGAACATTTGGACAATCAGTCCGGTGCACCGACACACCACGCCCCTTGGTGATGTACCCAACAATTGGGTCACCTGGCACCGGCGAACAACAGTGGCTTAACCGAACGAGCAAATTATCTACACCTTCGATAATGACCCCGTCTGAAGCGGAACGTTTAGCCTCTTCTTTGGCACTAACCTCACTAGTTTCATCGGTCTTCTCACCATTTTCAGCAAGAATTTCTCGCTCCGTTTCTGCTTGCCGATCTGCCTCACGCTGAGCACGCAAATCCGAAGTCAGTCGATTAGCGACCCCTCGTGGCGTCGAGTCACCAAAACCAATGGCTGACAATAAATCATCCGCCGACCGATAGTTCATCCGTTCCGCAACTTTGGCGAGATTATCATCAGTCATGATCTCTTTGGGATCAAAATTCAAATCATGGAGCTGGTGGACTAACATATCTCGCCCAGCTTGAATATTCTCGCCGCGATCCATTTTGCGAAAATATTGCTTGATCTTATTTCGAGCCCGCCGCGTATGAACCAAGTTGACCCAATCACGACTAGGACCACTCGAATTCTGTGAAGTTAAGATATCAACGATGTCACCAGTTTTGATTTCCGAATCCAACGGCACAATTTTGCCATTCACTTTAGCTCCGGTCGTATGATTCCCCACTTGAGTATGGATAATATAGGCCATATCTAAAGGACCAGCCCCTTTAGGCAGCTCTAAAACATCTCCCTTAGGTGTAAACGCATAGACAGAATCAGTGAACAAATCACCCTTGACGCCTTCCATGAAGTCATCGGCGTTAGTGGCATTATTCTGCAATTCAATAATCTGTTTAAACCAATTTAACCGATCACCATTCGTTGACTCCTGTACTTCATCAGTCTGACCTTCTTTATAGGCCCAGTGTGCAGCAACCCCATATTCAGCAACTCGGTGCATTTCTTCCGTCCGAATCTGCACCTCTAATGGCTTGCCCTCAGGTCCGATAACCGTTGTGTGCAAGGATTGATACATGTTGGCTTTAGGCATCGCAATATAGTCTTTAAATCGACCAGGCATCGGCGTCCAATGAGTGTGAATCGCACCCAATACTGCGTAACAGTCTCGAATAGACTGAACAATCACCCGAATAGCCAACAGGTCATAAATTTGGTCAAATTGCTTATGCTTGTCGACCATCTTGCGATAAACAGAATAGATATGCTTCGGTCGCCCATAGATCTGCGTCCGAATATGCAAATCTAAAATGGCATCTTTAATTTCGCCAATTGCCTCATTGATAATTTCGATTCGCTGGTTTCGTTTGGAATCCATGAGATGGACAATTCGATAATATTGTTCTGGGTTTAGGTAGCGTAAACTGAGATCTTCTAATTCCCATTTAATGGTACTGATCCCTAACCGGTCGGCCAACGGTGCATAAATTTCCAATGTTTCATTGGCAATCCGCCGTTGTTTATCCGGACGTAAATGCTGCAACGTACGCATATTGTGTAATCGATCTGCTAATTTAACAATGATTACTCGGATATCATGGGACATTGCCAACAATAATTTCCGATGGTTCTCAGCAAGTTGTTCTTTATTTGAACGGTACTTAATTTTTCCAATCTTCGTAACCCCGTCCACGATTTCAGCCACGTCATCGCCAAACCGATTACGTAAATCATCTAAAGTTGCAACGGTATCCTCAACAACATCATGCAAAAATCCGGCCGCAATCGTCTCTGGATCCATTTTTAATTCGGCGAGAATCGCGGCGACCTGAATGGGATGCATAATGTATGGTTCGCCAGACTGACGTTTTTGTTCAGAATGAACTTGTTGTGCATAATCATAAGCGGCACGAACTTGTGCGACATGGGCTTCATTCATGTAAGTCCCCACTTGTGTCAACACCTCGTCAGCTGTCCAAATATGTTCTTTTGACATCGTCTCACCCCAAATTTAGTTATTTAACCCCTTATTTTAACCGAAACTATAAATTACACAATGCTAAAGTCTTATGCAGAACATGCGGCGGCCGTAAGTCGCTGCAAACAAAACGTATCTTGCCATCTAATTATTGTTCTCGAGGTTCCTGAAGGCGCAATCTAAAAGAGCAGATCCCTATCTCTCCAAAAAAGAGAAACAGGGATCTGCTGCATAAAAACTTTTGTTTTACCAGACAATGAGCATCTTCTCAGTGGTTAGCCATTAAATCTTCCAAAGCTCGCCCGTCACGTTTCTTCTTACTAGAATTAGTAACCGTCATCCCGCCTTGCTGACCATATGCAAAATAGCTCAAGCACAAATACCCAATCGCCAAATAGTAAGCATATTCGTGTGCATTCAGCTGAAATAGAAATGTAGCTGCGGCGAAAACAAATGGAAAAACCAGCAGTAACGAAACCCGTCGCTTCTTTCGGCCAATTTGCCAACCAATCGCCAGGGCGTAAAGCCCATTTAGACCTAACAACACCCACAGTACCTTGTGAAAAACGGACAGAGACGTTAAATTAGCGAGATAAGGCAGAAGTGCCCCAAAAACAATGCCTAGTCCCCAATACTCCCAACCACTATTTTGCTTAAAACGGGCCATACTGCCGCCGCCTTTCATCAAATTTTAATTATGCCGCTCATTATACCCACTTTTCACGGTAACGTCACGCACAATTACGGTGTTTTATCATTTTTTATCGTGATAATTTAATGAGCCATCATTTCTGTGGCAAACGAAACCGCACTTAATAAGTACAGAGGTGCCGTTTCAGTCCGCAAGATTCGTGGTCCTAAGCCAACCGGGTGATAGTTCACTGCCTGCAATGCCGTCACTTCATCTGGTGTCAAACCACCTTCCGGCCCAAAAACGACTGTTAAAGTTTGCTCTTCCGCAATGGTGGTCAACACTTGTGCTAAATGTGTCTGTTCTCCGGCCTTCGCAGATTCTTCCCAGGCCACCAGACCAATATCTGTTGGCAATTCGTCAATCTGAGATAACTGATCTAAATAATGTACTTCTGGCACCATCAAGCGATGCGCCTGTTGGGCAGCATTCAGCGCAATTGTTTGTAATCGTTGGCGTTTTTTAGCCACTTTATTGCGCCAATCAGCAATTGACCAAGTTGTTTTGACAAACACGATTTCGCTTGCCCCTAGCTCCGTCGCTTTCTGCGTGATGAAGTCAGCTTTGTCTCCCTTTGGCAAGCCACACACTAAACGAACATGGATTGGTAATTCAACCGTTTGTTCTAGTTGACGCTCAATGGTCATGATGGCCCGATGATGCTCGAGATCAAGCGAACTAAGCTGAGCTAAAAACAATTGTTGCGTTGGGGTCACAAATTCAGCCGCTTGCCCGATCTGTGCCCGCAGAACTTGTACAAAATGATGATAGGTGGCATCATCCAATGCAAATTTTTTATCACGACCAAAATCAACTGGCAAAAAATAGCGTTGCATCATTCATCCTCCGCCGGTTTACGCGCGATTATTCCGTACCATTCACCTTGTTGCAAAATCTGTTCGATTTTAAAGCCTTCAGCTTGCAGCTGCTTTTCAATGAGTTCATGTTTATCTTCAATAATGCCACTCACCAAGAAATGTCCGCCAATTGGCAACCTTGGCCACGCCTGTGGAATCAAGGGAACAATAATTTCTGCCAGAATGTTAGCGACAATGACATCAGCAGTTTGTGTCACTCCCGTTAGTAAGTTATTTACTGAAACCTCGACATCACGTGCCACCGGATTGAGAGCCAAATTACTGATCGCCGCATCAACCGCCACTTGATCCACATCATAAGCGAAGACCTTATGCGCACCCAGCAATTTGGCTCCGATTGACAGAACGCCCGATCCAGTCCCCACGTCGAGGACGGTTTCCCCACCGCGTAACGTTATTTCTAATGCGGCCAACATCAAGGCTGTCGTCGGATGTGTACCGGTTCCAAACGCCATTCCTGGATCAAGTGTGATCAATTTTTCATCCACTTGTTGGGGACGATATTTCTCCCAACTAGGCACGACCGTTAAATATCGGCTGACACGAACAGGATGATAGTATTGCTTCCAAGCGGTAGCCCAATCTGTTTCGGCCACTGGTTTGAGCGTTACCGCCCCCGGATTGGCATTTATACCAAAATTAGTCAACTGGCTGACCTGTCTTTTTATTTTTGGCAATAAATCTTCAATTTCGACAGTTTCAGGATAATAGGCGGTGAC
This sequence comes from Furfurilactobacillus curtus, assembly GCF_045862785.1. Lineage (GTDB taxonomy): Bacteria > Bacillota > Bacilli > Lactobacillales > Lactobacillaceae > Furfurilactobacillus > Furfurilactobacillus curtus. Next base: position 399,805 of record NZ_BQXO01000001.1, read on the forward strand.
CAAAGCGCCACTTGCCACGTGTGGAATCTGTTGTTTATCCAACAACTCACCTGGAAATTCTGGTCGCAAAGCCATGAAATCTGCAGCGTTGTCAATGCTGGTTCCACTAGCACCTGCTTCCATTAAAATATTGCTCACTGCCTCCACAGCTTCATTTGTCGTATTGACAGTGATTCCTGTCCACTTCATGACATCAATTCTCCTCGTCTTTATTTAAACCTGTCTCACCATTGAAGGGTCCTGTCACAACGATCTTCCCGACCATCTGATTAGCTTCAACTAATTGGTGTGCTGCTCGTAAGTTTTGTGCGTTAATGCCAGTCGTTATCGCCTTGGTCAACGTGGTTTTTAACACATGCTCATCCATCAGATTGGCAATTTTTTCCAGCCACCGTCCTTGGCTAGCCAGGTCAACTTGATAGTCACTCTTGGCAAACATGTACTCCCAATCAAAACTGGCTGCTTTATTTTTAATCTGCCCCAAAGCTAATGGTCGCTGGTTTCCGACAATCGAAGCAATATGACCGAACGGTTTAATCAATTGAGCAGCCGTCTCAAAATACGCGTCCGTATTAAATAAAATCAAAATCGCATCAAAAAATTCAATGCCCGCAGCTTGTGCCTGAGGCTGCAATGGCTCACGATGATTAAAGACTTGAGTAGCCCCTAAGTGCTTCACCCAGTCAATCGTCTCTGCTCGCGAGGCCGTTGCTGTCACCTGCACACCGGCCCATGCCGCTAATTGAATTGCCATTGATCCAACACCACCCGCACCGTTGATAATTAATAATTTCTGGTCTTGATTTGCGTTGGCCTTAGCAGTGAAACCAATCTTTTCAAATAAAACCTCCGCGGCAGTCAGCGAAGTTAATGGCAGAGCAGCAGCTTGTGCATCCGTTAATGTTGTCGGAGCCTGCGCGACTAAGCGAGCATCAACAACTTGTTGTTCTGCGTTAGCCCCATCTCGACTTTTCGTCCCAGCATAATAGACCCGGTCATTCACGGCCACATTCGTCACATTCGCACCAGCCTGCAAGACAATTCCGGTAGCATCGTAGCCCAAAATTTTTGGTGCCGTTTCATCCGTTAGACCTTGGCGCAATTTTGTATCAACTGGATTTACCGAAACCGCCTTAACTTGAACTAAGACATCGTTAGCACCAATTTCCCCGACACTTTTGGTGGCGTCCACCATTGCTTTAGCATCGCCAATCGTTGATGTCGCAAAGGATTCAATAATTTTCATTTTTCTGTCCTCGTTTAATTGCATTTTCCAACGTCATAACCAACTCGCTATTAAGTTTATCCCCATTGTGACAAATATTGAGCAGAATTGCCATTTCAAACTGTTAATCAACAGGAATAACTTTTGTTTAGCCACCCCAGCTAGATCCTTGTGTCCGCCTGCTAGTGCTCTGTATCAACTTTATGTCAGTATAAAAAAAGATCAATCCACCAATGCACGGGATTGATCTAATCAGATTAAACTATTCTTGCACATTTTCATGCCGGCGGGCCGCTTCTCGACGAACTTGTTCATATCGTTCACGCCCGTCATCCGTCAAAATGTGATCTGCCAGATAAACCAACAGCTCATCCTCACTCGTGAAAATTCGCGGATTGTGTTGACCATGCAGGCGTAAATCAAATTCATCGATTTTTAGCCGACCAGTCCAACTGTGACTGTATTTCGTAATTAATCGATTGTTTAGTTTCTTTTTGCCAAAACGGAGGACGTACACGTGTTGTGGCACCATCAACGGCCGAATGTACGTCTTCTCATATCGAAATTGGTTTGCTTTTAAAAACGCTTTGGTCCTTGCTAGCACACACTCACCTCCCATATTTAGACAGTTTATGCCGTCCTACTTTGCTTTATGACTTTCTTCTTCATCAGTCTGCAATACCGCCATGAAAGCCTCCTGTGGGACATCAACCACCCCAACTGACTTCATCCGCTTCTTGCCGGCCTTTTGTTTCTCTAGTAACTTCATCCGCCGAGTTCGGTCACCACCGTAAAGGTGCGCTGTCACATCTTTTCGATAGGCCTTAATGTCAGAGCGAGCAACGACTTTAGCACCAATGGCAGCCTGAACCGGAATTTCAAAATTTTGACGTGGAATAATGTTTTTAAGTCGACCAACGATTAATCGACCACGATTCGCCGCAAATTCCCGTGCCACAATAAAGCTCAACGCGTCAACGCGATCACCATTAAGCAAAATATCAATCTTCACCAAATCACCGACGCGATAGCCAGCCAACTCATAATCTAATGAGGCATATCCTCGCGTACTACTCTTCAGCCGATCAAAGAAATCAAAAATTATCTCAGATAATGGGATGTAGTATATCACGTTCACTCGATTATCATCAAGATAAACCATCGTATCAAACTCACCACGTTTACGTTGGCAGAGTTCCATGACGGCGCCGACATAATCATTAGGCACCATGATTGTCGCCTTAACATAGGGCTCATTAATCGTTTTGATGTTGGCCGGCTCTGGCATCTCCGAAGGATTCTCCACGATCACCTGCGTTCCATCAGTCAAATCAACATGATAGGTTACTGAGGGGGCCGTCGTAATTAAATCTAGATTAAATTCGCGCTCCAGTCGTTCTTGCACGACATCCATGTGAAGCATGCCTAAAAATCCGCAACGAAAGCCAGAACCCAGCGCCTGTGATTTTTCGGGTTCAAACACTAACGCAGCGTCATTGAGCTGTAACTTCTCCAATGCTTCACGAAGATCATTATACTTGGCATTGTCCGTCGGATATAAACCAGCAAACACCATGGGGTTCATTTTACGATAGCCAGGCAATGCTGCGGCAGTCGGATGTTCTGCATTAGTGACTGTGTCCCCAACACGGGTATCGGCGATGTCCTTAATGGCAGCTGTGATATAACCCACATCGCCAGCCATCAAGATGTCACGTTTGATCGGTTTAGGCGAGTTCACCCCAACTTCCGTCACTTCATACACTGTGCCTGAATTCATCAAACGAATGTGATCACCAGGCTTAACCGTGCCTTCCATGATTCGCAAGCTTAACACAACCCCACGATAGTCATCGTAAATAGAATCGAAAATGAGGGCTTTTAATGGCGCGTTCACATCCCCGACCGGGGCAGGAATCTGGGTCACGATTTGTTCTAAAATATCTTCAATACCAATCCCACTCTTGGCACTGGCTAAGACTGCATTAGACGCATCAATGCCAATGTCTGTTTCAATTTCTTGGCGAACCACTTCTGGTTGTGCTGATGGCAAATCAATTTTATTAATAACTGGTAAAATTTCTAGGTTATTATCAATGGCAAGGTAAGTGTTAGCCAATGTTTGTGCCTCGACTCCCTGGGCAGCGTCAACCACCAACAGTGCCCCTTCACAGGCTGCTAACGAACGTGAAACTTCATATGAGAAATCGACATGCCCAGGCGTGTCGATGAGATGCAAAATGTAAGTCTCACCATCTTTAGCATGATAATGCAGTTCCACTGCGTTTAATTTAATGGTAATACCACGTTCACGTTCAAGTGGCATATCATCTAGGACCTGGTTTTGCATATCGCGCTTGGAGATCGTATCCGTTAATTCAAGGATTCGGTCAGCCAATGTCGACTTACCATGATCAATATGCGCGACGATAGAAAAATTTCGAATATGTCGTTGCCGTTCTTGCATTTCGGCAGGTGTCATGGCAAAACCTCCTTAATTATTTGGCCGCCTACGTAAGGTTCTGTGACCAATTTAGATGACTCACGAAGCAACTCTCCGGTTTCGTCATTGTTGACATCTTTAGTCTTGTCGCTTCAATACGTGAAACTCTAAACATTAATTATAACAGCACTCACCGACCCCGGCAAACATAATCTCCAGATGAGATGGGTACAAGTCAAGGTCTGGATTGTTGGGAGTACCATAAGACAAGACAACCCTTTTCCTGAATCACTCAAGAAAAGGGTTGTTTATGGTTTATTTCAGGTAAGGTCTCCATCAATTCAGTCAAACTTTAGTGTCGACCAAAAAGACCACCATGTCCATTAGGCATTTCTTCACCGCTAGCTTTTGCAAAATCCTTTAGGGCATCTCGCTGAGCTTTGTTCAATCCTTTTGGTGTTTGAACGTTCACCGTGACCCGTTCATCACCGTTACCATTACCACGCAGGCGTGGAACACCCTTGCCCCGTAATCTAAACGTCGTGCCGGTTTGTGTACCAGCAGGGATCTTTAACTTAACATTACCATGAACTGTTTTGACCTCAATCTCATCGCCCAACGCCGCTTGTGTGAACGACAGTGGTTGATCGAAATAGATATCTGTGCCATCACGTTTGAAATCTTGACTTGGTTGGACGGTAAAGACGATAAACAAATCACCGTAAGGACCGCCATTTCGCCCAGCTTCACCTTGGCCCTGTAACCGCATTTGTTGACCATCATCAACACCGGCTGGAACTTTTACTTCAATCTCATGATTTTCCGTCACATGACCATCACCATGACAGGTCGGGCACTTTTCTTTAATTTCCTTGCCTGTTCCGCCACAAACCTCACAAACCTGTTGTGACCGCATCTGCCCTAACGGCGTATTGCGGACAGTTTCAACGTAACCAGTCCCACCACAATTATGACAGGTAACCGGTGACGTCCCTGGTTTAGCACCACTACCACCACAAGTCTGACAGGTTGCCTCTCGGTCATACTTAATCGTGGTTTCTTTGCCAAAAATGGCTTCTTCGAACTTCAACTGCATGGAGTACTGTAAATCCTGACCTGGTTGTGGAGCCGTCGGATTGCGACGTGCGCTGCCACCACCAAACATTTGACTAAAAATATCGTCAAATCCAAAGCCCTGTCCACCACCAAAGCCGTCAAAGCCTTGACCGCCACCAAACTGTTGCCCGGCATCACCGTATTGATCGTAGTGCTGACGCTTTTGTTCATCGCCAATCTTTTCATAAGCGTCAGCAACTTCTTTAAACTTGGCTTCCGCATCTGGCGCCTTGTTCAAATCTGGATGGTACTTTTTTGATAATTTTCGGTAAGCCTTCTTGATCTCATCCTGAGATGCGTCCCGACCTACGCCGAGCACATCGTACGGGTCTCTTCCTTGAGACATAAACGAACCCCCATACCTATTTGTTTCATCGTGTCATGTGCGTAAGTGTACCACACCATTTTCTTAAGCGCACAAAGAGTCAAAGAGGCCGCAGCATCTTTGACTCTCTTGTAGTCGAGTTTACTTCTTGGCGTCGGGGTCAACTTCTTTGAAGTCCCCATCAACCGTGTCGCCATCAGCTGAGCCAGCCCCATTGTTATCACTGCTTGCGGCAGAACCGGCGTCACCGTCAGCCGAACCAGCATTTTGCTGATACAACTTCACTGTTAGGTCCTGGACAATCTTATTTAAGTCATCCTTCTTGGCCTTCATCTCTTCGACGTTGTTGTCATCTTGAGCTTTCTTTAAGGCATCGCGTGCGTCAGTTGCTTGCTTAACCTCATCATCAGAAACTTTGCCCTTTAATTCATCTAAGGTCTTGTCAACTTGGAACAAGAGTTGATCCACTTCATTCTTTAAGTCAGCTTCATCTTTACGGGCCTTATCGGCATCCGCGTTTTCTTCGGCTTCCTTCTTCATCCGGTCAATTTCTTCATCAGATAAACCAGAATTACTCTTGATCGTGATCTTCTGTTCCTTGTTTGTGCCAAGATCTTTGGCAGAAACATTTACAATTCCGTTCTTATCGATATCAAATGTTACTTGAATTTGAGGAATGCCGCGAGGAGCAGCAGGAATATCAGTCAACTGGAAGTTTCCTAGTGTCTTGTTATCGGCTGCCATTGGGCGTTCACCTTGTAACACGTGAATGTCAACGGCTGGCTGATTGTCAGCAGCTGTCGAGAAGGTTTGACTCTTGGACGTTGGAATCGTCGTGTTACGATCAATTAACTTCGTAAAGACGCCACCCATTGTTTCAATCCCTAATGACAGTGGTGTTACATCAAGTAGCACGACATCCTTCACATCACCGGTAATAACCCCACCTTGAATTGCGGCACCCAAAGCCACCGCTTCATCTGGATTGATCGAATGGTTTGGTTCCTTACCGGCAAGCTCCTTAACCGCTTCTTGAACTGCTGGAATCCGTGTGGAACCACCATTTAAGATTACTTCGTCGATGTCATTCATTGACAGGTCAGCATCACGTAAAGCGTTTTGAACCGGCGTCTTCGTCCGTTCAATTAAGTCGGCCGTCATTTGGTTAAATTGAGCTCGCGATAACGTTTCTTCCAAATGCAAAGGACCATTATCACCGCTAGAAATAAATGGAAGACTAATTTGTGCCTCATTAACACCGGATAAATCCTTTTTGGCTTTTTCAGCGGCATCTTTAAGTCGTTGCATCGCCATAGTGTCGCTAGACAAATCAATACCATTTTCCTTCTTGAAATTGTCAACTAGCCAATCAATAATCTTTTGATCAAAATCATCCCCACCAAGGTGAGTATCCCCATTGGTAGATAAGACGTCGAAGACCCCATCACCTAATTCCAAAATGGAAACGTCAAACGTACCACCACCAAGGTCATAAACAAGGATTTTTTCGTCTTTATCCTTCTTGTCTAAACCATAGGCCAACGCTGATGCGGTTGGTTCGTTGATGATTCGTTCCACCGTTAAACCAGCAATTTTACCAGCATCTTTTGTTGCTTGACGTTGGGCATCGTTAAAGTAAGCAGGTACTGTGATGACTGCTTGTTCAACTTTTTCGCCCAAATAATCCTCAGCAAAACCTTTGATGTATTGTAAGATCATTGCTGAAATTTCTTGCGGCGTGTACTTCTTACCTTCGATATCGACGGTGTAGTCCGCTTCACCCATGTGTCGCTTGATCGAACGAACAGTATTCGGGTTCGTGATTGCTTGACGCTTAGCGACTTCACCAACTTGGGTCTCACCATTTTTAAATGAAACAACGGAAGGTGTTGTCCGGTTACCTTCTGGGTTCGTAATAATCTTTGGCTGACTACCTTCTAGCACTGCAACAGCTGAGTTGGTTGTTCCTAAGTCAATCCCAATAATTTTTGCCATGTTTTTAAACTTCCTTATATATTAATCTTATTGCGCCACTACAACCATTGCTGGCCGTAAGACGCGATCTTTTAGCATATAACCCTTTTGAAGCACTTTGACGACCGTTTCGGGCGTTTGTCCATCTTCGGCTGGCGTGGTTTGCACAGCCTGATGTTTGGTCGGATCAAAGGGTTGGTTTAACGCCTCGATCTCAGTCACATTATTTTGCTTCAGCGCGGCCTGCAAATGATCGTAAACCATCTGTACCCCGTGTTGCAACTTTTTTGCAGCCTCGTCATCAACTTCTGTCGCCAATGCGCGCTCCAAATTATCCAGTTCTGGCACAACATCATGAGCTAACTGCTGCCCGTCATATTTCAATAAGGCAGCGGTTTCTTTTTGCTGTCGCTGCTGAATATTAGCAATTTCAGCCTGCGCCCGTAAAAGTTGATCGTCCTTTTCTTCTAACTGAGCTTGCAAGGTTTCAATGACTTGTTGCGATTTTTTTTCATCGCTCACAGGTTCAGCCTCAATTGGCTTCTTAATGTCTTTTGCACGCGGATCCTTGGCTTTTTTCGCAGCTGCTTCACTTTCAGCAGCAGTTTCATTTTTCTGGTCATCCGTTTGCTGTGATGTTTCAGACAAATGTGCCACCTCCATTCACTAAAAAATTTAATTATTAACTATGAATCTAACTCACCGATCAAGCTCCCGATAGTAATCAAGGAGTTTTGCAGCAAGCTCTTGACGGAAAGCGCCAATTAAACCGATCATTCGTGAATAAGGCATCCGCGTCGGACCCAAAACCGCAATCATACCGCGGCCGTGGGGACCCACATCATACGTCCCGGTCACCAAACTATAGTCCTTCAATAGGTCATTTGTAATCTCATCACCAATTTTAACCCGAACCTGATTATCTGGTGGGCTCAGGACGCTAGCAATATCTGTTGATGTATCAAAGAGTTGATACATCGATTTCAATACTTGTGGGTCTTGATCTGCCGAGAAATTCAATAAATTCAATCGACCTCCAACAAAGAACCGTTCCGTTGCGGCTTGATCGAGGACATGCCCTAAAATCTCCAAAAAACCGGTCGGCGTTTGCAAATACTGCCCGACTTGAGCCGGAATTTGCACCCGCAATTTCTCCATAATCTCCGGTAACTGTAAGCCGACAAGCTGGTCGTTGATTAAGCGCACAACTGCTTCCAGTTGGTCACTGGCAATATTGCGTGGAACCGTAAACGTCTGGTTGGCAACATCACCGTTATCGAGAACCATAATCGCCATGACCTGTCGATTTCCCAAAGGCACTAATCGAAATCCGCTAAGCCGAACATCGGCTTGTTCCGGTTTCAAGGTAAACGCCGTATAAGAAGTTAACTCTGATAACAAATTAGCTGACTCTTCAATAATCTCGTCAATCTTATTAAATGAACCGCCCAACTCGCTTTGAATTAACTGAATATCAGCGCGTTTAACCGCGTCATCACTCACTAAATGGTCAACATAGTAACGATAACCTAGTAAAGAAGGAACCCGACCAGAGGAAGTATGTTCTTTTTGAACATACCCCGCTTCTTCCAAAGCGGCCATTTCATTGCGAATGGTGGCTGAACTCACGTGGATCGGTAAATGGTCACTTAAACCTTTGGATCCGACAGCCGACCCAGTTTCTGTATACTCACGGACAATGGCTTGTAAAATTAATTTTTGTCGATCAGTTAACGTCTTAATCACCTCTTTTAGCACTTGTGCCATTTGAGTGCTAAGAACAATTACTAATATAACAACTTGGTCAAACAAAGTCAAACATAATTTCGCATTCCTAGCAGCGCCTTCCAATCAGCCTAACTCTAGCGAATGGCTCGGTTTACAAGGACTCGCGTACACGTAAAAGGACACCGTCTCAACACTGAGACAATGTCCATTGAAGCCAGTCTACTCACAGCTGCCAACTCATTTTAATTCGTCAAACTTCGCTTGATGCGCAGTGGTTCTGAAGAGCTCCAATCAAATCGTTAATTTAGGACCACCGACTTGATCGATAAATCGTTGGGTGTTAATGACATCCTGATCCAGCTGTTCAACCAGTGCCTCGGCACCGTCAAACTTAACCTGGTCGCGAAGATACCCTCCCCACGCAACTGTCACTTCTTCACCATAAATTTCTTCATTGAAGTCAAGCAGATAAATCTCATCCGTAACTGGTCGATGGGCCCCGAATGTTTCATTGCGGCCGATAGAGGCCATCCCTGCATGCCAATCGGCCCCTACTTTCAGCCAAACCGCATAAATGCCAATCCCGGGTAAACGTTCAACGGCGGGACCTTCGACATTTGCCGTTGGATAACCCAAGGTTCGTCCGCGCGCTTCGCCATGAATAACGATCCCGGTCGTTTGATAAGTGTACCCGAGTAACTCATTGGCATGGGCAACTTGACCGGCGTCAATTAATTCACGAATTCGTGTTGAACTGTCCTTCGCATGATCCATTGAGACCTGCCCGACTTCGACGACCTCAAACCGGTCGCGTGCATACCCTGGTAACTGTGCCATATTAGCCACCGCTTTGCGGCCATAAGTGTGGTCAAACCCAGCCACCACTGCCACTGCGTGTAAGCCAACCATATACTGATCGACGAATGCTTGCGGCGTAAGTGAAGCCAGCTTAGACGTAAAACTGACGCCATACACAATGTCGACACCCAATTGCTTTAACAAGTCCAACTTACGGTCGAAAGTGGATAGGTACCGAAATGACTCAGTTGACGTTTGATACACAATGGACGGGTGATGAGTATAGGTCAACACAGCCAATTTTGCATGACGAGCCGTGGCAATTTCCCGAGCACGCCTGATAACCGTCTGATGACCGAGATGCACGCCATCAAAAAAGCCCATGGCTAAAACAACATCACCAGTGGGAATTTGTTCTGCTCGATAGGGGTGGCGTAAATAGATGACTTCCACGATTTGACACCTTCATTAACAATATTTTTGAATTTCTGTTAAAGATGATTTGAAAACATTTTAAGCGGCTTGGCATGTCGCCGATCATCACTGAGCTGATATAAAGCCTTAATGTGCTGCTGATAACGTACAGATATGATTGGTTGGTCACCAAGAATAGTCGTGGGTAAAAAGCCACCATTCTGAACGATCTGCCATTGTTCATCACTTAATTCAACCACGGGATAATGCGAAAGTGCAACATCAATTGGAAACAAATGCTGCTCAATGCTGTGATCAGCTACCGCGTCGGCAATATCCGCCAATGTCAATGTCTGACTGAGTTCAAATCCACCACTTTTAAGGCGCGTTAGGTCACTCATGACTGCGGCCACCTCAAGCTGTTCACCCAATTGAACCGCCAGTGTGCGGACGTAAGTGCCTTTACCACAACCGATTTCAAAAGGAACCACCTGAGTATGTGCTTGCTCATCAAAGTAGCTCTGCCCAGTTTGCTTAAAATAATCTACATGAACGTGCCGAACTGGGCGTTCCACTTTTTCCCCAGCACGAGCGTATTCATAAAGTTTCCGCCCATGAATTTTGACAGCGGAATACATCGGCGGAACCTGTTCGATGTCGCCAACTAAGGCCCTCATGCCGATCAAAATTTGAGCATCGGTAAACGGTTGCGTGAGTGGCGTTTGCTTCACCACTGCCCCATCCAGGTCTTCGGTTTCCGTTGCATAGCCAAACGTAACTGTCCCACGGTAAACCTTGCCAGAATCCATTAAATATGGCACAACTTTTGTAGCCGCGCCAATACAGATCGGTAACACGCCATCCACATTAGGATCTAATGTACCGGAGTGCCCAATTTTTTTGATATGCAACAGTTTGCGAAGTTTAAACACGACATCATGGCTCGTTAGTCCCCGCGGTTTATTAATGGGCAAAATGCCTTCCATGACTGTAAACCTCACTTTATCAAGTTAAAAAATCGTCCGTTTAACAACCAAACAATTATAACCTAGTGATATGTAAAAAGCGACTGCCTTCAACAGACAGTCGCTTTTCTCGAAAAGATTATTCTCGTCCTTGCTGACGAAGCCCATTGATTAGTTCATCAATGTGACTTCCGTATTGAACTGAACGATCCTGTTCAAACGTAATTTCCGGCGTTTTATAAATACTCAGTCGATGACCAAGTTCGCCACGAATCAAACCGCTGGCCTTAGCTAATCCGGCCGCGGCTTTTTCGTTGTCGCTAGCTTTGTCAGACAAAATACTGTAATACAACGTCGCTTCTTGCAAATCACCTGTGACTGTAACGCCAGTAATGGTCACACCAGTCACTCGTGGATCGCGCACGCGCTTAAGCAGAATATCGGTCACTTCGCGTTGGATCTCTTGTTCTAGACGACCCACACGATAATGTTTATCGGGCATGTTTTCACCGCCTTATCTTACAATCTTATTAGAACCAATGACGATTTATTCAACGGGTACTTCTTTCATGACATAAGCTTCAATGACGTCACCAACTTTGATGTCGTTGTACCCGGTAATTGTCAAACCAAGATCAAAACCAGCTTTAACTTCTTTAACTGAATCCTTGAAGCGCTGCAATGAACCTAGCTTGCCCTCATAAATAACGACACCGTCACGAACTAAGCGAACGCCAGCATCGCGGCTGATGTAGCCTTCCGTAACCATCCCACCGACAACGGTTCCCACTTTGGATACCTTATAGAGTTCACGAACTTCAACTTGTCCCGTCACTTGTTCTTCGTAGACCGGTTCAAGCATCCCTTTCATTGCGGACTCGATTTCATCGATGGCGTTGTAAATTACGTTGTGTAGGCGAATATCGACACCATCACTATCAGCTTGAGACTTCGCTTGAGCGGTTGGTCGAACGTTGAAACCAACAATAATCGCGTTAGAAGCTTCCGCCAAAGTAACGTCACTTTCATTAATTGCACCAACGGCTTGATGAATGATGTTTACCCGAACACCATCAACTTGAATTTTCTGGAATGAATTAGCTAACGCCTCAACGGAACCTTGAACATCCGCCTTAATAATGACGTCAACTTCCTTCATTTCGCCTTCCTTCATGGTATCGAATAAGTTATCCAATGTCACATGGTTGGCATGAGAACGTTCCTCAACCTGTGCACGACTAGCACGCTCTTCACCGGCAGCCCGTGCTGATTTTTCATCAGCAAAGACGACAAATTTGTCACCAGCTTCCGGCACATCATTCATCCCGGTAATTTCAACCGGCGTAGCAGGTGTCGCCTCTTTAACCGCGCGACTGCGATCGTTATTCATGGTTCTGATTCGACCGTAGGTATTCCCGATAACGATTGGATCCCCAATCTTCAGGGTTCCTTCTTGAACCAGCACCGTCGCCACTGGGCCACGTCCCTTGTCAAGGCGAGCTTCAATAACTGAACCCAAAGCCCGCTGATCAGGATCAGCCTTTAATTCCATCAGGTCGGCTTGTAGCAGCACCATGTCGAGCAATTCATCTAAGTTCTTGTCAAACTTAGCTGATATTTCAACAAAGATTGTGTCGCCACCCCAATCTTCAGGAATGAGGTTATACTCCGCTAACTGTTCAATAACGTGGTTCGGGTTCGCCCCTGGTTTGTCGATCTTGTTAACTGCCACGATAATCGGTGTCTTCGCTGCTTGAGCATGGTGAATCGCCTCAATTGTCTGTGGCATCACGCCATCATCAGCAGCAACCACTAAGATCGTAATATCCGTGATATCAGCACCACGGGCCCGCATCGCTGTGAAGGCCGCGTGTCCTGGCGTATCGATAAAGGTAATCTTACGGCCCTTCAGTTCAACTTGGTAGGCCCCAATTTTCTGAGTAATCCCACCTGCTTCACCAGCCGTAATATGAGAATTACGAAGTTGGTCCAGCAGTGTTGTTTTACCATGGTCAACATGTCCCATAATTGTGACAACAGGTGGTCTTGGGACAAGCTTCGTTGGGTCAGTTTTTGCTTGTTCCTCAAAGAATTTATCAATATCTGCAATATCTTCTTGAGGTTTTTCTTCAGCACCAATACCGTAATCTGCCGCTAAAATTTCAATGGTATCTTTATCAAGACTTTGGTTTTGGTTAACCATTACGCCCAGCATAAATAATTTTTTAATAATTTCGGCTGGTTCACGATGCAAAATTTTGCCCAAATCTTGCGCATTCATCCCAACATCGTACATCAAGACTTCTGGTAGTGGCCGTTCTTTACGCGTTGAAACTGGCTTTGGCTGAGAAGTCTGGCGAATCCGCTGATTCTTCTTATTACGCTTCTGATGCTTTTGACCATACTGCTGTTGACCGCCACGACCGCCGCGACGGTTATTGCTGAATCGGCTACTTGGCGCATTACTACCAAACCGATTATTCGAATTATTGGACGAAGTATTTGATCGACCGTTCGTGTTCGTTGGCCGTGAAGAGGATGTTGACGGCCGTGATGACGTATTTTGATTACTTCGATTCGTCGTGGACCGATTATTATTTGTCGGCCGGTTTTGATTTGAATTGCGGTTCTGATTTGTACTACGATTTTGGTTCGAACTACGATTTTGGTTCGAACTGCGATTTTGGTTCGTATTGCGACTCTGGTTCGTTGAATGAGTCTGACCATTGCGATCATTTGGCCGATGTTGACTACTCTGAGCGGATCGGTTTTGACTATTGTGCGACCGATCGCTAGTTGACGTTGCCGGCCGATGTTGACGCGAATCAGTCTGGGTAGTACCACTAGTCGCGTGGCGCTGAGTCGTCTGTGACTGGTTTTGATTTGTCGCTGTTGCACGGCTAGTTTGTGACTGTGGCGCTGTTGAACGTGCTGTCGTCGCTTGAGTAGCAGTTGCCGATTTAACGGTTGCCGTTGTCGAAGCTGCAGCCGTAGATTTGGCCGCTGTTACAACTGACTGTGCCTGACTAGCAACAGTCGACGATTGTGATTTAGCTGGTTGGCTAGTTGCGCTAGCTGCTGATTGTTGTCTTTTACTTGGCCGATTGTTGGCCCGTGGGTTATCTAAATTCAATATACGTCCTTCACCATGCAAATTAGCCCCGTTACGACCAAAATTAGTCCGACGCCGATCTGGTTTCTTTTTATTATTAATCAAATGATGCACAATTTTACGCTTACCAGACTGCGCTTCAGTCTGATTTGCCGTTGCATCGCTACTCGTGGTTTGGGCAGGTTTAACTGCACCACGAATCGTTCTTTCTTGTTCATCTGTTACCGTTGCCATATGGTTGTTAAACGAAAGCCCTTTGTTAGCAGCGGTTGTTAACAGATCCTTGCTTGAAACGTTAAGTTCCTTCGCGAGTTCATAGATTCGCTTATTGGCCATCCTTTCACGCTCCTCATTTAAATTTGTGCTAGCAATTCGCGCATTTTCTTCGCAAAGCCAGCGTCATCAATCCCGATTGCAACTCGTTGCCGACCAGTTGCTTGACTCAGCTGAGCTTCAGTAAAAGCCATGCTGAACGGGATCTCATAGTAACTTGCTTTATCGCTTAGCTTTTTAAGTGAACTAGCCCCCATGTCATTGGCTAACCAAAGTAGGTCTAGCTGCTGTGCTTTAATTGCTGCTAAAACCATGGGTTCACCACTGACAAGTTTGCCAGCTCGCTGAGCCAAGCCCAATAAATTCATCAATTGTTGAGTTGGCGTCATTTGGCTTCATCACCAAACAATAACCGGCGGGCCTGTTGATGATCAACATAAGCAATCAATTCTTCATAAAAATCATCAGGCACTGTAATGCCAAATGCCTTATCCAATGCATGACCTTGTTGTGCCTTTTTAGCAACGTCTACGTCAATACTAACATAGGCACCACGACCATTTTGCTTACCGGTTGGATCAATTGCCAATTCATTCGCTTTATTTTTGACGACCCGGATCAAATTCTTTTTGGGCATCATTTCTCCGGTAACAATGTCTTTACGCATCGGAATCTTTCGTTGATGCATGTCACTACCCCCTTTTAAATCAGTTTAAACAACGTTAACCCTGATTTTAGTCGGTTCACGCAGCTGGTTTAACAACGAGCTGACTAATCATCGTTTTGTTCAGACGGTTCAGGTTGTTCAAAGTCAGGTCGATTGACCTCTTCATCCGTTCCCGCCTCAACATATTCTTGATCGGTTGCACCTTCGAATAGCGTCGCCGCTTCAGTTTCAGATTTAATATCAATCTTAAATCCAGTTAGTTTAGCAGCGAGCCGAGCGTTTTGGCCCCGCTTGCCGATTGCCAATGATAATTGATAATCTGGCACAACTACCGTGCAAGCCCGTTCGTTTTCAGAATCAAACACCACATCAACGACTTCTGCAGGATTAAGTGAATTGGCCACGTATTGAGCGTCATCGGCCATCCATTCCACAATGTCCATGTTCTCACCAGAAAGTTCGTTCACAATAGCTTGAACCCGTTGACCACGTGGTCCCACACAAGTCCCCACTGGGTCCAAATTAGGATCATTAGATTTCACGGCGATCTTTGCTCGATCCCCAGCTTCGCGGGCAATTGACATAATTTCAACAGTTCCATCGTAGATTTCCGGGACTTCTTCTTCAAACAACCGTTTCAATAGTTCCGGATGTGTCCGACTAACAAATACTTGGGGGCCCTTCGCGTTATTTTCAACTCGGGCCACGTATACTTTAATCTTGTCGTGCATCTTATAGGTTTCATTTGGCATCTGATCAGAATTAGCCATCACAGCCTCAACTGTGTTTGAACCACTTCCTAATGTGATGTACAGGTATCGCGTATCCTGACGTTCAACTTCACCAGTCACAACCTCGTCCATATATTGACTATACTCGTCATAGACAAGACTACGTTCAGCTTCGCGCACACGTTGCATAATCACTTGTTTAGCCGTTTGTGCCGCAATTCGGCCAAAGTTCTTGGGGGTTACTTCAAACTTAATTTCATCCCCAATTTCATAAGCCCGATTGATCGCTAGTGCGTCTTGCAAGCTCACCTGTTGCTGACTATCTTCGACGTCTTCCACAACTTTTTTAACGGCGTAAACTTTGATGTCACCCTTGCGCTCATCAAAATTCACTTCAACATTACCAGCCTGATTGTAGTTACGCTTGTAAGCTGACACTAACGCCGCTTCCAATGCTTCAATCACAACTGTTTTTTTAATGCCCTTTTCTTGTTCGAGAGCGTCTAAAGCTCCCACTAACTCTTTACTCATTTCGTCGTACTCCTTTAGCTACGATCACTAATTATAATTACAGTTGGCTAAAATCAATGGCCAAACGTGCACTTGCAATCGCCTTGCGGGTAATTGTCAACGTTTTAGCCACGCCCTTAACACGATAACGCAGCGTTAGCTCATCAGGCGTTAAGTCGGTTAAAGTTCCCTCAAAGACTTTCACCTTATCAATGGGCTGATAAAGCGAAATATGAATATACTGATTAACAGCACTTTCAAAATCCGCTTCTTTTTTTAATGGCCGCTCCGCTCCTGGAGAAGACACTTCAAGATAATAGGCTTGTGGAATGGGATCGGGCTGAGCGGCATCTAATTTCGCGCTCAATTCATCATTGACAAGAACACAGTCATCAATCGTAATTCCACCGGGTTTGTCAATATAAACACGCAGATACCAACTCTTACCTTCTTTGACAAATTCCACGTCTACGAGCTGAAATTGATGCTCGTCAACGATTGGCGTCACAAGTGTCGTGACCGCCTCTGTCACGTTACTCAAATCCGTCACCTCCTTAATTTTGCCCTGAAAAAAGAGCGAGCCGAAATCGGCTCACTCTTAAATTAAGAGTCTTAAATTACAACAAACAGAGTACCATAACAAACGGTAAAAAGCAACCAATACAGCAGTAGGAGCGTGTTCCGATGCCTTGAGGTGCATTTTATGAGTAATAGTTTTACACTTAGCTCAAGTTCAATCTTCCAATTAGTTGTAGAAAGAAGCGTGATTACCGTGTTTAAACCGCACCATATTTCACTGCTAACTGGCAATGCCAACGCGAACGCACACTTTTACATTCAAATTCTTGGCCTACGAATCGTGAAGAACTCAGTTAATCAAGAAGCAACACACATTCGTCACTTATATTATGGTAATAATTTAGGTGAACCAGGAAGTGTGGTTACTTTTTTTGTGCTTGACCAGCTTGGGCACCGCCAAGACGCTAATCATGGTCTAAACGGCATTCGTTTAGGTATTCCGGAACAACAGATCGATTTTTGGTTAAACCGGTTCATGCAATTTAACGTTCCTGTTTCACAAACCCAGGCAGGACTTCATGTCACTGATCCAGATGGCGTTGCCTTAGATTTGATTCCTGTTAATCAGCAGTTAACGGCTAAACAAGTGGTGCCAAATGATGTCCCTGCCAATGCACAGATTACCGGACTTTTAGGCACGACGATTGCGTACGTAGATCCTGTACTCACAGCACATTTCTATCAAGAGTGGCTGGGATTGTCACTTGATCCTTCAAAAACGACAATTCCATTACTTGGGGAACAAGCTGGCCTAGTATTTCAGGCCGCCACTGATCCAGCTCATCGCTCACGTATGGGGCGCGGTAGCGTTGACCACGTTGCCCTCCAAGTCCCCGATTTAAACACCTTATTTGATTATTACCAACGCGCAATTAATTTAGGTGCGAATGTCGAACTATATCGAGATCGTGGTTGGTTCCAAAGCATCTATGTCCGCGATCCTTCGGATAATCGTATCGAGTTGGCCACTATTACCCCGGGGTTTGCGCTCGAAGAACCTGCTGATATCATGGGCCAACAATTGTCCTTGCCGCCACTTTTCGCGGATCAAACAAAAACCATCGCCCAATGGTACGCACAGCGTGGCGTCAAATTTGATGAAGCGGCTCGCTTTGAGCATGGCGGTCAGCCCGTGTCCAACTAAAAGAAGGCATCAGCTGATTACATTGGAAAATCACGCTTGTGTTTAAATACTTTGGGATAAAAGCAAAATCTAAATTTCATTGCCAATCTAAATCCCCCAAACGTCAACACGCGGAATATGAGTCATCCAACTCACATTCCGCGTGTTTATTTTCGTTATCAAGCCAAACGATTACCCCAAAAACAAACGTTTAGAATAAACTCAACTGATTTTCATCTGGCAAATCATCTAACACATGATTTTCCGTTAAATAATCAATAATCGTACCGGAAACTTTCCCTCGTTTACTCAAATCTTCCTTGGACAAAAATGGTTTATCCTCGCGGGCGGCCACAATTTGTTTAGCAACATTGTCACCCAACCCTGGAATGGCATTAAATGGTGCAATCAAAGTATCACCATCAATTAGCCAATTTTGGGCATCAGACCGTTCAACATCAACCATTTTAAAAGTGAAGCCCCGTTCCAACATTTCATTGGCAAGTTCGAGTACGGTTAACAAATTCTTTTCTTTCGTCGAGGCATCATTTCCTTTATCCATAATCGCTTTCATGGCCGTTTTAACCGCGTCTTTTCCCCGTGACATCGCCACTAAGTCAAAGTCATCGGCCCGGACCGAAAAGTAAGCTGCATAATACAATATTGGAAAATATACTTTAAAGTATGCCACTCGCAACGCCATCAAAATATAAGCAGAAGCATGAGCTCGCGGGAACATGTATTTGATTTTAAGACATGAATCAATGTACCACTCTGGCACCTCTGCTTCCCGCATAGCTGCTTGCCATTCATCGGGAATGCCCCGTCCTTTACGTACATGTTCCATAATTTGGAAAGCCATTTCAGAATCCATACCATAGTTGATCAAGTCGGTCATGATGTTATCACGACACCCAATCACGTTGGCGATCGTTGCTGTTCCATTTTTAATGAGTTCTTCGGCGTTACCTAGCCACACATCGGTACCATGAGATAACCCAGAAATTTGTAACAACTGCGAATAGTTTTGGGGATGCGTTTCCTCTAACATGCCCCGCACAAATCGTGTCCCAAACTCGGGAATTCCTAACGTACCTGTTTTACTGAAAATTTGTTCCTCACTGACACCCAGAACCTCGGTACCAGAAAACAATTGCATCACGCCAGGATCATCAGTAGGAATCGTCTTCGGATCGATACCAGATAAGTCTTGCAGCGTCCGAATCATTGTCGGATCATCATGCCCCAAAATATCAATTTTTAAGATATTGTCATGAATTGAATGAAAGTCAAAATGAGTTGTTTTCCATGCAGCACTTTGGTCATCGGCCGGAAATTGAATCGGAGTAAAGTCGTAAATGTCCATGTAATCAGGTACTACGATAATTCCCGCTGGATGTTGTCCGGTCGTTCGCTTAACCCCGGTAGCACCATTGGCTAACCGATCAATTTCAGCCTGCCGATAATTGACTTCATGTTCTCGTTCATATGCCTTCACATAACCGAACGCCGTCTTATCTGCCACTGTCCCAATAGTACCCGCACGATAAACATTCTTCTCACCAAACAAAACTTTCGTGTAATTATGGGCAATTGGTTGATAGTCACCAGAGAAGTTTAAATCAATATCCGGAACTTTATTCCCTTTAAAACCAAGGAAAGTTTCAAAAGGAATATTCTGACCGTTTTTACCTAGTGCAGTCCCACATTTTGGGCAATCTTTATCCGGTAAATCATACCCAGAACTATATTCACCATGAGTGAAGAATTCGCTGTACTTACACTCCGGATTAGGACACAAGTAATGTGGCGGCAGCGGGTTCACCTCAGTAATTCCAGCAAAGGTCGCCACCACAGAAGAACCAACTGAACCACGGGAACCAACTAAATAACCATCCTTATTAGACTTCGCCACAAGACGTTGGGCGATTAGATAGATCACAGAAAATCCATTTCCAATAATGGATTTCAATTCACGATCCACGCGTTTTTGAACTAAATCTGGTAATGGCTTCCCGTATAATTCATGAGCAGTATCCATCGTACGGGATCGAATTTCATCTTCCGCCCCATCCATTCGTGGCGTGTACAGCTTATCCTTCAATGGATGCACATTCTCGACCGAATCGGCAATCTCGTTAGGAGCCTCAACGACTAATCGATGCGCCAACTCATCTCCGAGAAAAGCAAATTCAGTCAACATTTCATTAGTTGAGCGGAAGTGCACGTCGGGAAGCGAATGGCGATTCAACGGATTAGCACCGCCCTGAGAACTGATTAAAATTTTGCGGTAAACCGCGTCATGAGGATCTAAATAATGTGCATCCCCTGTGGCGGCAATTGGCTTGTTCAGTTCATCAGCGATATCAATCAAGGTGCGAATGATTTCTTCTAACTTAGCGTTATCATGAATCAATTCCCCTTCAATCAGCGGCTTGTAAACGGCTTTTGGTTGAACCTCGAGGTAATCATAATATTGTGCTCGTTTTAACGCCTCATCTCTACCTTTTTGCATGGCCGCTTCAAAAACCTCGCCAGCTGAACAGGCAGAACCAACTATTAAACCCTCTCGAAGGCGATTTAATTCACTTCTCGGCACCCGCGGTACCCGATAAAAGTATTTAACATTCGATAATGAAACAAGTTCGAATAAATGTTTTAAGCCTACTTGGTTTTTCGCAATAACAGTCGCATGAAATGGACGTGCGTGTTTGTACGCATCATGATCACTCATGTGCTCATTGAGTTGATCATGAAAGGTGATGCCGTAATTATCTTCGGCTTCCTTGAGAAAGATCATTGCTAAATGCCCAGTGGACTCCGCATCGTAAATTGCTCGATGATGATGCTCCAACGCGACATTAAACCGTTTTGCTAACGTGTTTAATCGATAGCCTTTCAAATCGGGATATAAAAATCGGGCCAATGTCAACGTATCAATGATCGGATTAGTGATTTCCGGCATCTTGTGCCGGACATAGCCGGCGTTCATGAAGCCAACGTCAAAGGTAACGTTATGACCAATTAAAATTGCATCGCCATACCAATCGCGAAAATCGGAAAAAACCTCAGCTTCAGACTTTGAACCGGCTACCATGTCATCGGTGATACTCGTTAGATTTGTTGTCGTATTCGACAGATGAAAGCCGGGGTTGATAAATTGTTCAAATTGTTCAACCACATTGCCATCTTTCATCTTAACGGCAGACAATTCAATGACTTTGTCGTAAATCGCAGATAACCCAGTGGTTTCCACGTCAAACACAACATATTCATGACCTTTTAAAACTTCGTGAGCCTCATTTATTCCAATTGGCTCACCATCATCGACTAAGTTAACCTCTACACCGTACAGCATCTTCAATCCAGCTTTTTCGGCGGCATGAAAAGCGTCAGGAAAGCCTTGAACCCCGCTGTGATCTGTGATTGCAATCGCCTTATGCCCCCACTTTGCGGCTCGATTAACGAAATCAGCAATGTTATTGGTTGCATCCATCGTGCTCATCTGGGTATGCAAATGTAGCTCCACGCGTTTGTCATCTGGTTCATTAGTGTCTTCTGGCTCACTATGCGTGACGACCTGCAAATCATTGGCAATGATTGCTAAATCACGTGAGAAGTTGTCCTCTTGCACTGAGCCACGCACTTTAACCCACGCTTTTTCCGGAATCGCCGCAAAATTGGCTTCATCATCTTCGTTACGCGAAAACTTCTTAACGAGAAACGAAGAAGTGTAGTCCGTAATCTTTAAAGTTAGCAGTTGCCGGCCAGATCGTAGAACCCGAATCTCTTTGGCAAACACGTAGCCTTCAACAACGACACTGCGCTCTTCTTCAGTGATTTCATCCATCCGGGTAATGGCTTCATCTGCTTTAATCTTTCGCCCCATCGTAACCGGTCCTGAAACAGCCGCTGGCGTTCCATGACTCGCTTTATTTTTCGCAATCGCAGCCGTTGCTCGGCTAACCAAAGCCTCGTCTCGTTTGGCCTTTTCAATCTGAAAATCAGCCAGTTGCTGTGCCGAAGCTGCTTCATCAACGATTGTTGCAAACGTCATTTTTGGAAAACCCAGTCGTAAATAAGTTTCCGTTAACTGCGATAACGTCGCTCCATTAAGAAAGTCTGCGATAACTTGATTCGGTGCAATTAGCCTAATTTGTTGGTCAACCAATGTGGGCTGCGGCCCTTCACTGAGTTGGTGCGCAAACGATTCGTTCAGTCCACTGTGACTAACCGCCCACTGCCAGTAGCGATCAACCGCTTCAATATCAATGTCCTGCGAATTTGTCTGAATTTCAAATGAAACCGCGGCAATTTCGTTAAAAGCCTGATTTAATTTTTGCGTGAATGTCATAAACGTTTCAAACGGCAAAATTCGCGCAAAGTGAAAGGCAAAGCTCCATAAATGGCGCTGTTCGTGAACCACTAATTGTGTGATTTCACCATCAGTGAGTCCAGGTAACGTTGTCTGATCGGCTAGATTAAGCTGATCCAATAATTTTTTAAATAATTCTTGTTGATTCAGCGCCACGAATGTGCGGCCTCCCTACTTCATAATTCACAGTGACTCTAAGCGTGACAAAGGGCATTGCCCTAGCCATTTGGCTACGCAATCCCCTTGAATAAAATGCCCAATGTTTCTGTCAGTTCTTCTTTTTTGACTTCAACGGTTTCACCCGTTTTACGCAATTTCACTTCGACAATGCCGTCTACGGCCTTTTTCCCAACCGTAACTCGCAATGGTAATCCGATTAAATCGGAATCAGCAAATTTGACGCCCGCTCGCTCGGTCCGATCATCAACCAGCACTTTGTAACCAGCTTCAGTCAATTGGTCTTCTAGTTCATCAGCTAACAGCCGTTGATCATCATTCTTAATGTTGACTGGAATAATGTGGATATCAAACGGTGCAATCGCTTTCGGCCATGCCAAGCCTGATTCATCAGCAGTTTGTTCAGCAACTGCTGATAATAATCGGCTAACCCCAATCCCATAGGACCCCATGATCACATCGGTCTGCCGTCCATTTTCATCGAGCACTTGTGCGCCTAAAGCTTTTGAATAACGAGTTCCCAGCTTAAAGATATGGCCAATTTCAATACCACGGTTGAACTTCAAGACCCCTTCACCATCCGGCGAAACATCGCCTTCTTGAACGAGGCGAATGTCGGCAAACTCATCGACGGTGAAGTCACGATTCAGATTGGCATTTAAGTAGTGAAAACCATTTTCATTGGCCCCAACTGGCATGTTAACTAAATCCGCTACATCCTGATCAGCGACAACTTTAATCGATTGATCAATTCCGATCGGTCCTAATGAGCCAAAGTCGGCGCCCAAGTATGTTTCCGCCTGCTGAACACTCGCCATCACTAACTCAGTGGCTGATAAGACATTCTTTAACTTAGTCTCATTAACTTCGTGATCACCGCGAATCAAAGCAATCACGGGTTGTTCATCCGCCATGTATAACATCGTCTTTAATAACTTACTTGGTTCTAAGTTAAAGCGCTCAGCCACTTCCTCAATGGTCTTCTCACCAGGAGTCGCCACCTTTTCTAAATCACGTAATTCTTCATGCGATTTTTTAGGAATATAAAGGCTTGTAGCTGTTTCTAAGTTAGCCGCGTAATCGCTGCTATCAGAGTACGCAATCGTGTCTTCTCCGACTGTAGCAATCGCATTAAATTCTCGTGATTCTTTACCGCCCATTGCCCCTGAATCCGCTAAAATCTCTCGATAATCTAAGCCAACGCGATCGAAGACATGACGGTAGGCGGTTTCCATTTGTGCAAAAACGTGGTCTAGGCTTGCCTTATCTGCATGAAATGAATAGACATCAAGCATCATGAATTCTCGACCCCGTAACAACCCATAACGGGGACGATCTTCATCTCGGTATTTTTGTTGAATTTGATACATCACTAATGGCAGACGCTTATACGAATTAACGGTCGCGGCAATGAAGTCCGTAAACGTTTCCTCATGGGTTGGCCCCAAGATCAAATCACGATCGTGTCGATCCTTTAAACGATACATGGTTTGACCGTAAGTGTCATAACGACCTGATTGTCGCCATAAATCAGCTGGCAATAAGGCTGGTGCCAGCATTTCTACCGCATCAATCTTAGTCATTTCCTCACGGATAATCTGTTCCACATTGCGTAACACTTGATAAGCCAATGGCAGATAAGCGTAAACGCCGGCAACAACTGGCCGAATATAGCCTGCCCGTAACATCATCTGATGGCTCAAAGCCTCAGCGTCACTCGGTGTTTCCTTAAGCGTTGGAATTAAAATCTTGCTTTGCTTCATGAACAAATTCTCCTTAGTGATAGAAACTTTCCGTCAGTTGGCTGTTAGGAAAGTTCTGGTAAATTTAATGGACAAAATAGCGCATAATGTCATTCCAGGTGACCAAAATCATCAGAAACATGACTAGCCCGAATCCAACGATCGTCACAATGCCTTCTGTTCGTTGTGAAATCGGCTTGCGGCGAATCGCCTCGATCAGATTGAGCAGTAACTTACCGCCATCCAAAGCCGGAATGGGCAGTAAGTTTACAATGCCTAAGTTTAATGACAAAAAGCCCAACCAATACAGAATACCACTCCACCCAGCCTGCGTGGCTGTGGCGGTATTAGCGTATATTGCAACCGGTCCACCCAGATCGTTGAGACTGAAGTGCATAACCAAATGGCCTAACGCACCAAATAGTAACGTTGTCGTTGACCAAAAGCCACCGAACAGTTTACTGAACAAGCTAGTATCTAGACCGCGCTTAATCCCAATTGTGCGCGTTTTCGTGCCGTTCACCGTCGTGACTTGCGGTTGAATTGAAAGCTGCCTGTGACGACCAGCATGGTTAACGGTTAGATTAATGGCCCCTTTTTTATCAGCCGTGATCGCTGTTGTGACGGCTGTCCACGTCTGGGTCGATTTCCCATTAACGGCAAGCACTCGGTCACCATTGCGGAGACCAGCTCTAGCAGCCGGCGTGTGCGCAATGACACCAGAGATCTGATTACTATTACTAGCGACGCCACCCATGGCAAAGCCCATAATGGCAAAGACCAACCACGCCAAAATAAAGTTATTCAACGGACCAGCGAAGTTCGTTAAAATTCGATGCCATAATGTTGCAGATTGAAATTGAACATCCCTTGGTGCGATGAGTACCTCAGTACCGTCATGTTCAATAATCGTTGCATCATGATCGACTTGGTACCGTTTAATAACCCGCTCGTCACCATTTTCGTAGCCTTCGATAAATAAGTCATCAACAAGGTCTGCGTTGGTCACAATCACTGGAATGCCATTGAACAAGGTCCCTTGATCACTAGTATTAATGCGTGTAACTAGATTATCGCTGCCAACCAGTAAACTCACTGGCGTGCCCGCTTGTAACTCGTCATCCTCATCTTCGGCAGCACCTGCCATTCGCACATAACCACCCAAAGGTAGTAGCCGAATCGTATACAGAGTTCCATTACGTCGCGTCCAAAATAGTTTTGGCCCCATCCCAATAGAAAATTCTCTAACCAAGATACCAGACCGTTTCGCAAAATAAAAATGGCCAAATTCATGCACGACGACTAAAATCCCAAAAACAATGATAAACGCAATAATTGTTTTAACCACGGGCGATGCCCCTTTCTCACAGCGCTGTCAATATTAGAATAAGCCAACAAAATGCAACACTGGTAACACAAATAAGAGACTGTCGAATCGGTCTAAAATGCCACCATGACCAGGTAAGATCTTGCCAGAATCTTTAACGCCATAAAAACGTTTCAACGACGATTCCACTAGGTCACCCATTTGACCACAAACACTGAACAAAACAGTTAACAGAATCATCATAGGTAACGAGTATGTCTGTGGGAAGAACCAAACCCAAATTGTCCCAATGATGACTGCAACGATGGTACCACCAATGGAGCCCTCCCAGGTTTTATTAGGTGAAATTTGGGGAGCTAACTTGTGGCGACCCAATTTACGTCCAATCATGTAAGCCCCTGAATCGGTTGTCCAAATCACAAATAAAATGTAGAAAAGTGTGCTGAGCCCTGCCTGCCTTGCCTGCACAAAGTAGAAGAAGCCACTGCCAATATACAACATCGCCAATGTCAAAACGCCCGCATCATCAAACGAAAAATGATTTCTGGTAAACACCGTGTGCAGTAAAAGCATCATGACAAAAATGTAGAACAAAAACTGACGGTTTATAAAACTTGGCAAAAAGTTCAACCAACGATCAGGGGCTAAAATAACTGCCATCCCTAAAAAGCTGATCACGGCCTCCGCCGAGACAACCAGCTTTTTTTTCATGACCAAAATTTCTCCCAATGCTACGGTCCCCAATACGAAAGCTGCTAATTCGATCAGCCAGCCACCATAGAGAATCACTGGAATAAAGATCAGTAGTGCCACAACAGCCGTAATCACTCGTGTACGCATACCAACACTAACTCCTTCAGAAATAAAATTTTAAATAAAAGCGGATCAGATCTAACCCAACAACTATCCTTTTAGTCATCATCGTTGGTCGATTTGCGCCCACCGAAACGGCGATCTCGCTGTTGAAAATGTTTGATTGCCAATTTCAAATCTGCTTCTGTGAAATCAGGCCAAAACCGCTCTGTGAAATCCAACTCACTATAAGCAATTTGCCAAAGCAAGAAATTTGAAATGCGCTCCTCACCGCTCGTGCGAATCAACAAATCAGGATTGTTGTATGGCGCAAGTGAAGCGGTCATTAATGCGGCATCAACAGTAGTTGTATCAATATCTGTAAGGGACAATTGATTGGACTTGACCTGGGCGGCAATCGCTTGAACCGCCGAGACAATTTCAGCCTGTCCACCATAGTTCAATGCAAAGTTAAGGACCATTCCTGTCGACTCTGCAGTATCCGCCATCGCTTGATCAACTGCTCGTCGTGTTTTATCCGGCAATTGGTCAAGATAGCCCATCACGTTAACGCGGACATTTTCCTTCACCAAGTCTGGGACAAACGTATCAAAAAAATCAACCGGTAGCTGCATTAAATAACTGACTTCGCTATCAGAACGTTTCCAATTTTCCGTTGAAAAAGCATACAAAGTCAGAACCTTAACGCCTAAATGACTGGCAACCTTAGTAATTGTTTTTACTGTGTTCATTCCTGCCTTATGACCTGCAGCACGCGGCAAATGACGTTGCTGCGCCCAGCGCCCGTTACCATCCATGATGATCGCGACATGATTTGGAATTCGACCGAAATCAAGATTCAATTCATCAGGCATCGAAGCTGTCTTTTTTCGTCCAAACAAAATGGCCTCCACCTTTCGATTACATTCATCAAGTTTACCAAAAAAATCGTTCATTGACACCTGCCCCATTGGACATCTTAAAGGAATTAATAGCTCCCGATGATGTTCTCTGTGACGAAACTGACCATAACTCGTCAATAGCTGCGTCTGTCATAGTATGCCTCAACGATAACACAGCCCCCACTTAGCAAAACAATAAAGTAAGGCCAAATGGTTACCGCAATCATGCGATATAAAAAAATGCGTTACTAACCAAGATTACTTGTTGGTCGTAACGCATTTTAAAATGACCGCATGTTGTTAAACAGTCATCAATTCTTTTTCTTTATCGCTGGCAATTTGATCCACATTCTTAATGGCCGCATC
This sequence comes from Furfurilactobacillus curtus, assembly GCF_045862785.1. Classification (GTDB taxonomy): domain Bacteria; phylum Bacillota; class Bacilli; order Lactobacillales; family Lactobacillaceae; genus Furfurilactobacillus; species Furfurilactobacillus curtus. The sequence continues at coordinate 427,469 of NZ_BQXO01000001.1, forward strand.
GGTAATTTTCTGCGTCCGCGCTTCTAAATCATGCAACTGGTCATCAGTAAAGTCCCCGTTTTTGTGACCTTTTTTAAGCGAATCCATGGCGTCTCTTCGCACATTGCGAACGGCTACCTTGGCATCCTCCGCCTTGCCGTGGACTTGCTTAACGAGATCCTTACGTGATTCTTCAGTCAACTGTGGAATAACCAACCGAATCGCTGTCCCATCGTTGGCCGGGTTGATCCCCAAATCCGACGTTAAAATTGCGTGTTCAATTGCGTTTAAACTGCTCTTGTCAAAGGGCGTGACAAGTAGCACACGTGCCTCTGGAATGGTAATTGACGCCATTTGGTTGATGGGGGTTGGCGCCCCGTAGTAGTCAGCGGTAATGTCAGCTAAGAGACTGGCATTAGCTCGCCCGGCTCGAATATTGCCTAACTCACGTTGAAATGCTTCTGCAGCTTTACCCATTCTTGCTTGGGCATCTTTTAAAATTGGCTCTGTTTCTGCCATACTAATCTCCTTTAACCGTGGTTCCGATGTTTTCACCTTTTACAACCCGCAAAACATTGCCAGGTTCGTTAAAGTTAAAGACAACTAAGGGAATATTATTTTCCATCGATAACGAGGTTGCTGTGGTATCCATGACATGTAACCCCTTGTTGATGATGTCTAAATGGCTGAGTGTTTCAAATTTGACGGCGGATTCATCCTCATTAGGATCAGCTGAATAAATGCCATCTGTTCCATTCTTAGCCATTAAAATGGCATCCGCATTGATTTCTGCGGCACGTAAGGCAGCTGTGGTATCCGTTGAGAAGTATGGTGAGCCCGTTCCACCGGCGAAAATAACCACACGATCTTTTTCAAGGTGGCGGACTGCCTTTCGTCGAATGTAAGGTTCAGCAATTTGTCGCATTTCAATTGATGTTTGCACTCGTGTTGGCACACCAAGTCCTTCCAGACTATCTTGTAGCGCCAAAGCGTTCATGATCGTGGCTAACATGCCAACGTAATCTGCTTGGGCACGTTCCATGCCCATCTCAGAGCCTGCTTCGCCACGCCAAATATTTCCGCCACCCACAACAACAGCGATTTGTACCCCTAATTCATATACCTCACGTAATTCTTCAGCCACCGTCTTGATTTTAGGCGGGTAAATGCCAAAACCTTGTTCGCCGGCCAAGGCCTCGCCGCTTAGTTTGAGCATGACTCGTTTATACTTCACATCAGCCATTAGACCAATATCCTCCTCGATTTACATCACCAAATCTTGCTTTACAAAAAGGGCGCACACTAGGTACGCCCCGTTCAATTACTTGATTTGACCCATAACTTCATCAACAAAGTCATCACTCTTCTTTTCCATTCCTTCGCCAACTTGGTAACGAATGAATGAGACAACCTTGGCATTCTTAGATGAGACATATTGATCAACAGTTTGATCACCATCTTTAACAAATGGTTGGTCGTTCAATGAGATCTCGGCTAACCACTTGTTTAATCGGCCATCAACCATCCGCTGCTTAATGTTGTCTGGTTTGCCTGCGAGGTCGTCTTCTTTAGACAAGACATCCTTTTCATGAGCCAAACGGTCGGCTGGAACATCGGTACGATCAACGTATTCAGGGTTAATTGCGGCCACATGCATCGCAACATCCTTAGCAGTTTCAGCGTCGCCGCCTTCCAAAACAACCAAAGAAGCAATCGAACCACCCATGTGTAGGTATGAACCAAAGACTTGATCATCAGTCTTGGTAACGACTGCGAAGCGACGAAGGCTAATCTTTTCGCCAGTCACTTGTGTTGCCGCAATGATGGCATCATTAAGGCTTTCTGTTTCACTAGCCTTTAACTTCAAGGCGGTCTCCACATCAGCCGGTTGTTCCAGAGCAATCTGGTCACTAACCGTCTTCAATAAGTCCTTAAACGTATCATTGGAGGCAACGAAATCCGTCTCCGAGTTCAATTCAACGATCGCCGCATTGTTGCCATGGACGGCAACTTCGGCCAAACCTTCAGCCGCAATCCGATCACTCTTCTTTTCGGCCTTGGCAATCCCTTTTTCCCTAAGGAAGTCGAGCGCTTTGGCTTCGTCCCCATCTGTGGCAACTAAGGCCTTCTTCGCATCCATGATCCCGACACCGGTCTTTTCGCGTAATGCTTTAACTTGAGCTGCTGTAACTGCCATGTGAAATGGCCTCCTCATTTATGTTTGATAAGTTTTAGAAAAAAGCCGCCTATCAATCTCAGGCCACAACGGTCTTAACTGATAGACAGCCTAAGGTTTACGCTTAGTTGTTTGCTTGTTGATTGTCGCCTTCAACGGCTTCAACGATGTCTTCCATCGAATCACCACGTTTAGCAGCTTGTTGGTCATCGGCGCCTTGGTCTTCGCCTTGACGTCCCTCGATCACAGCATCGGCCATCTTTGATGAAATCAAACGAATCGCACGAATTGCGTCGTCGTTTGATGGGATAATGTAGTCGATATCATCTGGATCCGTATTCGTGTCAACCATAGCTACGATTGGAATATTTAACTTGTGGGCTTCTTGGACCGCAATTTGTTCCTTACGTGGGTCAACGATGAACATTACATCAGGCACGCCAGGCATATCTTCAATCCCACCCAAGAATTTCTCAAGCTTTTCACGTTGCTTCGTTAAAAGGGCAACTTCCTTCTTAGGGAGACGATCAAAGGTACCGTCTTCGGCCATTTTCTTTAAATCTTTCAAACGTTTGATCCGCGTTTGAATCGTGTTCCAGTTAGTCAACGTCCCACCAAGCCAACGGTGGTTAACGTAGTACATACCAGCACGAGTTGCTTCTTCTTCAATAGAGTCTTGGGCTTGCTTCTTGGTTCCAACAAATAAAATGTTGCCACCCTTTGCAGCTTCATCCTTCACGAAATTATAAGCAACGTCAGCCATCTTCACCGTTTTTTGTAAATCGATGATATAGATTCCGTTACGTTCCGTGAAGATGTACGGCTTCATCTTAGGGTTCCAGCGACGGGTCTGGTGACCAAAGTGCACACCAGCTTCAAGCAATTGTTTCATTGAAATAACAGCCATGTGTTAAATCCTCCAAAAATGTTTTGTCCTCCCCAACGCTCATTTGACCACCTCACTTATCCCTAAGCAACGAAGCAGTCATCACGTTGAGTGTGAATTGGCTTTAAACCGTCAATCAGTATAGCAAACAACCGCCGCGCTGACAAGCTAAACTACCGGGAACGTTTGCATTAAATCCAAAAATATTAACCAACACTGATGCCATGCTCATGCAGAAACGCAATTTTTTTGGCCCGTGATTGATGCTTAAACGCATATTCGGCCTTTAAAGCACTCGATTTGTCGGGAAAGGCCTCGGCGTACAATAACCGCAAAGGATGTCGAAATTTTGGTCGAGTATATTTTGCCCCTTGTCCAGCTTGATGCGTGGCAAAACGTCGACCGACATCGTCTGTAAAGCCGCCGTATAGCGACTGGTCCGCACATAAAATGACATAAAAATAGTAAGGCTTAGCCATGCTGTGGTCGCCGTCCCTCTGGACCATACAACAATTGGGCGACGTGCCCAATATACGTTCCAGCATCATCTGCCACTGTTAATGGCGGTAAAATCGTCAAGCCGCCTGACCGGCCATCTTTAATCGCATCCACTAAGAACATATTCGCTGGACGATTAGGTTTGGGGTACACAAATTGCACTCGCTTGGGCATTAACCGATGAGTAGTTAAAGTGGTCATCATTTCTAAAAAACGATCTGGTCGAAACACAAAGTAGGCATGGCCCGACATTTTAAGCAAACTGGCAGTGGTTTCAACGACTTGAGCCAAAGTCGTAGCGATTTCATGCCGGGCAATGGCTAAATGCGGATTAGGATTTTTCTGGGACAATGGCTGGTTCGGAAAATACGGTGGATTACACGTCACAACACTGGCAGAATCTGGTTTAATAACGTTTGTTGCCTGCGCTAAATCTAGGTGGTGAACCGTAACTTGCTCGGTCAACTGATTTAAGGCAACCGAACGCTGCGCCATATCTACTAATTTAGGTTGAATTTCAATCAGATGAATTGCCCCAGCCGTCTTGTGACTGAAAAACAAACCGACGGCTCCATTACCAGCGCATAAATCCACCGTCAAACCACGGCGTGTTCGATCAGGTTGTGCAAAATCAGCTAGCAAAACGGCATCTAATGAAAACGAAAACACCGCTGAATTCTGAATAATCGAAATATCCGCACCGTAGAGTTGATCAATACGTTCGCCACTTTTTAACTCCGACTGCTCCATTTAACTTCTGAACTCCTTTTTAGAAAACTTGCTGTAATGATTATATGGTCGTTAATCTAACTTGCATTTAAACGCGCAAATGTTCATACTTCTATCAGATTATTACGGTCTATTGTTAAAAAAGCAAGCCTATTAGGCTCCAGCAACAACGATGGCGCAAATGAGACCCACGATCGTGTATATTTCAATCAGTTGACTTATATTAATGGAGGAATGCTTGTGTTTTACTCATTCATGCGAGCCATTGTCCGACTCATTCTCTGGCTCATCAATGGTCGACCACATTATTTGCATAAAGATCGCCTACCAAAGGGCACCTATATTCTGGTTGGCCCCCATCGGACTTGGTTTGATCCAATTTACTACGCGGTGGGTGCCGCCCCACGCAAATTTTCCTTTATGGCCAAAAAAGAACTCTTTAAGAATCCAATCATTCGTTTCATTTTAGTTCATGCCAATGCCTATCCAGTCGACCGGGACAATCCGGGGCCTTCGGCAATTAAAACACCGGTAAAATTATTGAAAGCTGGCGAACTATCCACAATTATCTTTCCTTCTGGGACCCGCCACTCCAGCGAGATGAAAGGCGGCGCCATCGTCATTGCCAAATTAGCGGGGGTACCCTTAATTCCCACGGTCTATCAAGGCCCATTAACATTTCGCGCCTTATTTTCTCGTCGGACCACCACCGTTAGCTTTGGCGATCCAATCATGATCGATCGTAAGTTCAAACTTGATGAAGCGGGCCAACAACAAGTCGATGCCAAACTCCAAGCAGCGTTCGACGCATTAGATCAGGAAATCGATCCACATTTCCACTATGTTGATCCAAATCAAAAAGAACAAGCTGCCTACCAGGCTAAAATTGCCGCAGAAACAAAAGCGGAGACCAAGCACCACTAAATTAATTAGTTCCTTTAAACCACAAACAAGCCGTCCTGACAAGAAAGGGCGGCTTATTTGTGACTTAGCTTAGTGTATCAGAGCGCTAATCTTGTGATTCATGTAATAATGCTGCGCGATCATCACCATCTACTGTAGTTTGCAAGCGATACATATCATAGTAACGACCGCGTTGGGCTAACAAAGTTTCATGGTTTCCATGTTCAACAATTCGTCCATGATCCAACACTAAAATTTGATCAGCATCACGAATAGTCGACAGTCGATGGGCAATTGCGATCGTCGTCCGTCCGGTCCGTAGCTTAGCTAAGCCGTCCTGAATTAAGGCTTCCGTCTCCGTATCAATATCGGCGGTCGCTTCGTCCAGAATTAAAATCTTGGGATCATGAGCAACCGTTCTTGCAAATGAAATCAATTGCCGTTGCCCCCCGGAATAACTCTTTCCGCGCTCGATCACTCGCGCGTGATACTTTCCCGGGAGCTGATTGATAAACTCGTCGGCTGAGACAAATCGGGCGGCCGCTTCAACTTGCTCGTCACTAATTGAATCATCGAACATGCGAATATTTGAAGCAATATCGCCATAAAACATGAATGGATCCTGCAAAACCAACCCAAATTGTTGCCGCAATTCAGCTAAATCATACTCACGAATATCGCGATCATCAACCAAGACTTCGCCTGAATCGTATTCGTAAAATCGCATTAAGACATTAATGGTCGATGATTTTCCCGAACCAGTGTGACCCACTAGGGCTAATGTTTGCCCTGGCTCCACAGTAAACGAAACGTCATGTAAGACATCATGTTCGCCATCATAACTAAAATTAACGTGACGAAATTCGATCTTGCCACGTGTAACATGCGCGCCTGCGACGGGACGTTGAGTGGGCGCATATGTTTGGTCATCCATAATTTTCAACACCCGCGATCCGGCCACCACGCCATCTTGAAAATCAGATAACGAATCCATCATATTCGCCATTGGGTTATAAAAATTATTGAGATATTGGATAAACGCGTAAATTGTCCCCGCCAAAACAAAATGATGGAGTGCGTTAATGCCAAACATCCACAATACCGCAACTTCGCCCAAAGCGAACAAGAGGTCAATAATTGGCCCCAGCAAGAGAGAATTAGTGCTAATCATCGCTTGGCGAGTCGCAAAGTAAGCATCATTTGTTTGATCAAATTCAGCGTTCATGCGGCGCTCCTGGCGAAACTCTTGAATCACGCTAATCCCCGTAATCGATTCAGCCAATTTAGCATTCAATTCACTCAAACGCTCTCTCATACTTCGATAGACCCGGCTGCTGAAATGCTGATAATACCAAATCACTAAACCGAGGAACGGTAAGAATGCCAACACGACCAAGGCAATGCGCGCATTAGTGGTATACATCGCATAAAAAGACGTCACGACAGAAAATAAAGCCACAATTGCAGCTGCAAATAGCGCCCAAAACGTTTGGAAAGACATCGTATCATTTGTCAGTCGCGATAAGATTGATCCAGCTGGTACTTGATCAAAATAGCGCATGCCTAATCGATGTAACTTGCGAAAGAGCTGAACTCGCACATTTTCTAACATGCGTTCCCCACCCATTGCATATAAAAACTCTTGGCCAAATTGAAAAATCGCTTTAATCAACGTACCCAAAAAATAAAAACCGGCAAAAAATAAGACGACACGTAATGCTGCATTATTAACCCGTAAGTATTGGTTCATGTAGGTCTGCATTAACTTCGGCAAAAGAATGTTAATCAAACTAACCGCAAAGGCAAAAATGATGGCCCAGATAAAATCCCATTTATAGGGAGCCGCATACGGTAATAAACGCTTGATAACAATGCGCTGCTCTTTCAAAGACATGCTTTTGGACCAAGCAGACTGATGATTTTGAGCCATTAATCGTTACCTCCTCCAATTGAATCGGCCAGTTGTTGTTGATCATACATTCGCTTATACCAGCCGTTAGCCGCCATTAGGGTGTTGTGATTCCCGCGCTCAATGATTTTTCCGTCATCGAGAACGATAATTTCGTCCGCATTAATTACCGAACTCAAGCGGTGTGCGGCGATGATTGTCGTTTTATCAGCCCGTTTCTCGCCTAGACGCATTAAGATTTGCGCCTCTGTTTTGGCATCCACAGCTGACAACGCGTCATCTAAAATTAGCAACTCCGGGTTAATAACCAATGCCCGCGCAATGGCTAGCCGTTGTTTTTGCCCACCAGATAATGACACCCCTTCTTCGCCGACCTGTGTTTGATACCCGTCAGGCATACCAATAACATCTTCGTCAAACGCCGCTGTGTACGCCGCCGCTCTGACTTCGTCGTCACCAATATCCGGATTGGCAAATGCAATATTTTCCCGAATCGATGTGGAAAACAGAAAATTATCTTGCGGTACATAACCTAAAGCATGAATGTATGCGTCCAATGTATAATCACGAATATCATGCCCGCCAAAGTCAATTTGACCATCGTAATGATCAAATTGACGCAAGAGAAGCTTCAATATGGACGTTTTCCCAGCGCCCACTCGACCAACGATTCCCAAAGTGTGCCCAGCCGATAGTTGAAAATCAATATTTTGAAGGCGCAAAGCTTCATCATTGGGATAGCTAAATGCATTAATCTGCACATTTAAATCGCCATGGGCTGGCTGTGAAACGCCGTTAGTGTTCTCGATGATTTCTGAACGTTCATGTAGTAGGAAATTAACCCGATCATAGGAGGCATTCCCCCGCTCCATCGTATTGAATAATTGTCCAATCGCAAACATTGGCCAGACCAACATTCCCACATAAGCAATAAAGGTCACTAGTTGTCCCACTGTGATCACTTGTGTCGTGACATAGCGTCCCCCAAGAATAATCGTTGCGACGTACGACAGCCCAATAATCACCGTAATTAGCGGGTCAAATAACGCATCTAACCAATTAGTTCGCCGGTTAATGGCAATCGTCTTAGTGACTTGTTGTTCAAAGTCAACTTCATCTTCACGTTCTTGTCCAAGCGTCTTGATAACTTTAATGCCTTCAATACTTTCCTGCGCTTTATTGTTCAAATTCGAGAAAGCCGCCTGTGATTCACCAAAAGCTAGATGAATCTTTGTTCCCAGATAACGAGCGACCAAAGCAATTAGTGGCAGTGGGAGAACCGCGATGATGGTCAAACGCCAGTTAACAAGCGCCATCATGGCAATCAGGGTCGTGCCGCCGGTAATGATTGAATCAGCAAATTGTAAAATGCCACCTCCAGCAACCCGCTGAATTGCGGACAAATCGTTAGTTGCATGCGCCATTAGATCGCCGGTTCGGTAACGCTGATAAAAGGCAGTATCCATAACCATGAAATGAGCGTATAACCGTTCCCGCAAGGTTTTTTCCAGCTTTGCTGCGCCACCCCAAATCGATATCCGCCACAAATATCTCGCGGCATATGATGCTATGGCAATAACTGTCATTAAGAGAAGATCACGGGTAAGACGGCCGCCGCTCAAGTGTTTCCGATTCATTAAATCAACTAAATTCCCGATAATTCGTGGCGGAATAATTCCTAAAACGGCCGTCATCAACAGACCAAACACACCCCAAAAATAAAGGCGCCGTTCCTGCTTAAAATACCAAGCTAATTTCCTAAAAATTGACAAAGTGATCCCTACTTTCTTAACGACCAGGGTGAAATCATTCTGGGCTAGGCTCAGACAACAGGCTTGTGTAACTAGACAAAGACCTCAAGGTGAAACAAGCCGGGTGGTGTCGAGCACTAGCTGAGACTTAACTGTTGGCGATCTGGGCCAACTGGTAAGTCTGGGCTAGGCACAGACAACAGGCTTGTGTAACTAGACAAAGGCCTCAAGGTGAAACAAGCTGGGTGGTGTCGAGCACTAGCTGAGACTTAACTGTTGGCGATCTGGGCCAACTGGTAAGACTGGGCTAGGCGCAGACAACAGGCTTGTGTAACTAGACAAAAAAACGGACAGAAATTAATCCGCCCGTTTAATCAATTACAATAACATTAACTCTTACGTGACTGTGCCTGCATCGTTGCTAGCATCTGCTTCAGCTTCTTTTCAGAAGGCTTCTGCCCCATTTGTAGCATCATACTGCGCAACATGTCTTCAGTAATCGGAGGATTGTTCTTCAGGTAGTTTTGCATATAACGGCGTGCAAAGAAAAAGCCGCCAATTACACCGGCGATCGCGGCAATAATCACGATCAAAATCCATAACCCTGTTGACATCAAGATACCCCCCTTTACAATAATGATTTACATCAAACTATATTACACAAGTAAGGACCGCTTGAAAACCCTTTACCTATAAAAAGATCTTAAATTAATCATCACGGAGTCCTTTATCTCGTTGAACCTTTTTAACTTTTTCAGGGGTCACTTCATTGCCTTCATCGTCAAACACCTGTAACATTTCGACTTGTGACTTAAACGCTTTTCTAAAGTTGGCAAGAAATTCTTGACGTAATTTCTTTTGTTCGGTTTTTTCAGCGTCAGACAGTCCTTCACTTTTCTCTTTGTGGGCTAGTTCGTTAATTCGTGCTCGCAGTTTTTCTGCATCCATTGATGGTCTCCTTTACGAGTGGATCGGAACATCCACCTTCAACTTTTAAAATACATTATACGCTTGGTTTCTACAATTCCCAAAAGATTCGCTGCCGACCGAACATTTGTTTGACCCAACGTTTTTCATGTGCTAAATTTGATGTATCAGCAAGTGTTGAGGGGATCAAACTTCCTACCCACCTTGGGTTTAATCAGCAACGTCGTGCTAGGACTGAATGTTCGTAAAAAATCCAATGAGGTATCAGAAATGTCTAAGAATGCAGAAACTAAACAAATGGCGGTCCTTCGTTTCATCTACGATCGGGTCAGCGAGAAAGGCTATCCGCCGACCGTCCGTGAGATTGGCGAGGCCGTTGACCTATCCTCAACTTCAACGGTTCACGGTCATATCGATCGCTTACAAAAAAAAGGGCTACTCGTCAAAGATCCCACTAAACCTAGAGCCATTGAACTAACCGATGATGGGTTAATCGCACTTGGTGTCTCAACGACGCCTAATGAAATTCCGTTGCTTGGTGTTGTCGCTGCTGGTGAACCAATTTTAGCGGTTCAAGAAGCGACTGACTTCTTCCCGATCCCGCCAGAATTATCTGACTACGATGGTGATCTTTTCATGTTAACAATCCGCGGGGATAGCATGATCAACATGGGCATCTTAACTGGCGATCGAGTAATTGTTCGTCGCCAGCAAAATGCAGATAATGGTGATATCGTCATTGCCATGACCGACGAAAATGAAGCTACTTGCAAACGCTTCTTCAAGGAATCGGACCATTACCGGCTTCAACCTGAAAATGATGAAATGGCGCCGATTATTTTAAACAATGTGACGATCTTAGGCAAGGTTGTCGGTCTATACCGAGATGCAATCTATTAGTTCGCCTTATTTCTAAAATTGAGCCAAACAAAAATCCTTCCGCGTATGGAAGGATTTTTGTTTCCTTGTCATTTAAAACGCCGCTCGCTTACTGAATATCACCCGTATAACTCGTGTGCGGTAAATCGTTAAAATCTAGCGTCTTAATGGCCATCGCATCCGTTGTATAAGTTGTTGCACCTTGAATCAACATTAAATTGACAAGCCCTGACTTTTCATGTAGCAGCACAACTGGCTTCCCCTGGGCCACCGCATAGCCAATTTCAAATGCGGTCCCACTGTCGACAGAATCATCGGTAAAGTCTGCAACGGCGACAACCATATCTGCAGCATTGAGGTGGTTTAAATCATGCTGATACGCCGTTGTTTGCCACTCCTCACTTCCAAATGTTAAATCTGGAAATTGTGATAAGCGTGGACTAAAAACATCGCCAACGGTTTTATTATCAGCAAGTGCTTGCTCAACTCGCTTAACCCGGTCGATTTGTTCTTCATCAAAAAATGGGCTCGCTAAATAAATTGATTTCAATGTGTTGCCTCCTAAAATTAGTATAGTCATTGTACCAAAAGACGAACATAAGCGTAAACTAAAACTTTATCGTTTTTTATTTTTACCTAATTAAAAATAATTTGTGTTAATTAAACCAAATATCGTTCTAATTCAAGAACATTATAGTTAGTAACCGCTCCTTTTAAAATGCAATAAACTGGTTGCCTAACCAGGCACACTAATCCTGTTTGTAAAAAGTTCACTTTTTACTTAAGGAGGAACATGTTAAAATGATTTCAGCAAAAGTTACGGAAAGAGGATTTGGCATGATTTATTTAACAGTTTTCGGTGGCATTGCCTTAATTTTGGCAATTTTTTATTTGCTCAATTCCGTCCAGAGTTATCACACTTGGCGGTTTGCCACTTTTTTAGTGGTTATTTTTGCTCTAGCTACCGGGTATGGTGCGATTCATTTACCAGCGCAGCACCGTGAAGCGCAACAGCAAGCAAAAAAAGCTGCCGCTTCACAGAAAAAAACCAGTTCGCAAACGAAGGCAGCCCAACAGTCCTCATTAACCAAGGCTGCCTCAACGTTTAATCCAACTGGGACTGTAATTAACGGTGAAACAGAGTCACAAAAAAGCGCTGCCCGTTCTAACGCTGAACAGCAGATGACCAAGCAACTTGGAACGGCTTTCGCCAATTTTGGGAAAGTAACTTTTGCGGCTGATAGTAAAACATATACAATCACGCCAACTAATGCTGATACGGTTAAGGCATTAGAAGCGTTGGAAGCAACACCAAGCCAAGCTGAACAAGCCCAATGGCCAACGCTAACAGAGAATTTCAGAAAATCATCGGCCAACGTTAGCAAGTCGCTGCAAGCTGATTACACAATCACCTTGGTTAGCCCGGACCAAAACGGTAAAGTTCTCTACAGTGCCAAAAATGGACAGACTGTCACAGATTTTACAAAGTAAAAATGGCTAGATTTAACTTAAGCCTAAAAAATGAGCTAATTCCTTATACAGCTGGAATTAGCTCATTTTTTCATTGAATCGCGGAATTCAAGATTGTGTTTAGGATTAGTTTTGTTCACGATATTGTCGCTGTTCTTCTTTGACCCCTGCCAATACAAATCGACTGGGATCCTCGCTGATATTATTCAACTGGGTTGACCCATCCGTCGGCAATTGCGTCAAAAACATTTGCTCATAGGTTGGGACATCTACCTGGTGCCGCATGTCTAACAACTGTTCAATTTCAACTTGGTTGAAGCCGGTTCGATAATTGGGCTGCAATGTCCCAGTGAAAAATTCTCCTTCGGCGCCAGAGCCATAGCTGAATAAACCCAGTGAAGCGCCCCCAGTTAGATCACCATTTGCTAAGAGCGATAGTAAACTCAAGTAAAGTGAGCCTGTGTATAAATTACCCACTCGCCGATTCCAAACTCGGGCTTGTTCAAAATTACTGGTTAATTGTTCAGCATTGTCAGAGTCGGTTTCAGGTAGAACCGTACGTAATGCTTTTAACCCCATTTTTGAAAATGGCAAATGGAATAACAGGGCCTGATAATCTGACAATTGATGATGGTAAGTTTGCGTGAATCGGTGCCAAATATCTTGGAAGAAGTCGATATAAATATTAGCGGAGTAATGGCCATCCACGCGGGCCTCCGTGGCATAGACAGGGCGCCAAAAGTCCATCACATCTCGGGTTAAATATGTGCTCTCATTGCTTAACGCCAAAATTGTCGGATTCTCGCTCATTACCATTGCCACAGCACCGGCGCCCTGAGTAATTTCACCGGAAGTCTTCAAGCCGTAGCGCGCAATGTCAGCTGCTAAGACGAGTACGCGACGTTTGGGATGGACAAGTAGATAATCTTTGCCTAACTGTAAAGCGGCGGTCGCCGAGTAACAGGCTTCTTTGACCTCAATTGCCCGAGTATGTTCGGTAAGCCCCAGTAAATGCTGTAGGTAAATTGCAGCAGCTTTGGAGTTATCAATTCCTGATTCAGTTGCGAATAAGATCAAATCGATAGTCGAACGATCCTCATCGGTCAGAATTTGAGCCGCTGCATTAGCTGCCATGGTGACCACGTCTTGGGTAATCGGGACGACCGCCATTTGTGATTGTCCAATTCCGATATGATACTTATCCGGATCATCGCCACGAGCATTGGCCAGATCGGTCATATCCAAAAAATATTGTGGGGTGTAAAACCCCATTTTATCGATACCAACTTTCATTATTCTTGCCTCATTTATTTTCGAAGTGATTGGTAAATTTATTTTCAAACCGTTCATTAACTTTAACCGCTGATGCCTTTACAGTCAAATCTGTGATTGTTATACTATTACTTGCGACATGCTTTGGAGAGTTGGCAGAGTGGTAATGCAACGGACTCGAAATCCGTCGAACCCGTGTTGAGCGGGCGCGCAGGTTCAATTCCTGTACTCTCCTTAATTAGACCGTTGTTAAACGGTTACAGAAAAGCAAACAGATTCCCTCGATGTCAGGAATCTGTTTGCTTTTTTGTAACTAGATGCTGAGTGATTTTGAAGCTGAGATATCCAAACATAAATGATCTGCTCTTCTTAATTTTTTTTGCTGAGCACTTGGTGTATTTTTGAAATCACTAGGAAATTAAAAAATGCTATTCTCACCGATTCGAATTCATATGTTCTGTTAAAAAAGCATTCACCGATTTTTTAAATCAGTGAATGCTTTTTTAACTAATAATCCATCAAAACCAACGTATCGTAATCCTTTAACTTTGCTAACCCATTCAATTCTTTTAATTGAAGTAAGAAAGCACAACCAACCACCACGCCACCAAGTTGTTCGACAAGCTTGATTGTTGCTTCGATAGTGCCACCAGTTGCTAAGATATCATCGGTGACTAGTACCCTTTGGCCGGGTTGAATTGCGTCATCGTGCATGTAGAGTGAGGCTGTTCCATACTCTAAAGCATAATCAGCCTTAATTGTCTTACGGGGTAGCTTGCCCTTTTTGCGAGCTGGCGCAAACCCAATGCCTAATTCGTAGGCCACTGGACAGCCGACAATAAAGCCGCGCGATTCAGGTCCAACCACCATGTCTACTTGCTTGTCGCGAGCATAGCTAACAATGGTATCTGTCGCTTGATGATACGCTTCTCCATCCCCCATTAACGGTGAAATATCGCGAAACATAATGCCCTTTTCTGGATAATCCGGTACTGTCGCGATGTACTTGGTTAAATCTAAGGTCACGTTCTTCACTCCTTTAAACAGCCTGGTTCATTGCTTCCACCAACCAAGCTTTTAGTTGGGGGCCCTTTGAATACAGCAATTTTTCTTCCGCATCAATCCGCTGTAGCCGCTGATGATATGCTACCATCTCTGATAATTTTGCAGGCTTTGGATCGCTGATGCCGTTCATCACACCAGATTCTATTCTAACAAACCCAGCTTCAAAAAACAGCTGAATCATGAAAATCAACTTGTTCAAATCAATCTTTAAAAAATCGGCGAGGACTGCCATCTGGTGCCCCACATCAACGTTTTGATGTGTTTTGACAAAGCTAAATAATTTGCCATATTCAGCCCGGCTTGGCATCCCACTCAAAAAAGCTGAATCCCGTTCATAGAAATAGGTTGTCAGCTCAGCTACCTGTGTCGCAGCTAAAACCTGTTGAAGATCCGTTAACGCTGGTGGGCAATCTACAATGACCAAATCTTTAATGATCGCCGGTAACTCATCCACGCCAACTCGAATTACCTTGGCACCTTCGGACAAATAAGGCTGTAACTGATCAGCCAGTTTACCTTGGAAGAATAAATAAGTCGCCGGTCGGGCAAACAAAGGCTTCGTCAGATTGTTAGTTCGGGTCAATACAATGGCGACCCCTTCCACCTGAATGTCTTTCACCATCAATTGATAGGTTGTCCGCCCTTGCCAACTATTAGCAGAAAGCGTACCAATAACGGAAATATCCTCCGGGTTAGCCGCAACCTGCACTATCGCATCCCCAAAACCAAAAGCAATGGCTGGCACCGACGTTTGCTGATCGTCGACTAACATGAATTTTAAATGATTCTTTGCGGATCCCATCGTTTTGATATTATCAACACGGCTCGGCCGAATCTCAAAAATTGGCTGGGGATTGTCCATACCAAATGGTCCCAATTGTTGAACTTCCTGATAGGCTGATTCAGTTATTTCATTGGCCGCAAGTGTCGCTGTTACTGACAAAGTTGCCCTTTGGTCGACATCGATGGCTTGGCTTTTCCCGGCGTCGATCAATGTCTGCGTCAGTAAATTCAACTGCGTCTGTGCCACGGTTAGGCCACAAGCCATTGCATGTCCACCAAAAGCCACTAAATGGTCACGAATCGGATTTAAAGCGGCAAACAGATCAAAGCCCTTAATACTGCGCCCGGAACCTTTCAGTGTGCCTTGATCCGGATTGTCACTTAACACCAATGTCGGTTTATGCGTTGCCTCGACGACTTTACTAGCAACGATCCCCAAAACCCCTTCATGCCATCCTTGACCATGAATAACTAGGACCGGTTGTGACTGATTTTCAGGCGCCTCAGCTTGCGTAAGCGCATCTGTGCTAATTGTTTTAACCAACTCTTGACGCACCTCATTTTGTTGATTAACTTGTTTCGCTAACTCATTGGCTCGATCTTCATCTAAAGTCGTTAACAGTTCAACCGCCGGATTTGCGTCCCCTAAACGTCCTACGGCATTCAAGCGAGGTGCAATCCCAAAACCAACGTGTTCTTCATTGATTGTAGTTGCGTCAATCCCAGCCGCTTTCATTAAGGCAATTAACCCGGGGCGTTGCGTTTGACTGATGACTTGCAGTCCAAATTTTACTAGTGCATGATTCTCATCAGTTAAGGGCACTAAATCAGCGATTTCACCAATGGCGACTAAATCCAATGCGTCGCTTAACTCATCTGCTGAAGCTTCTAACAAACTTTGTGCAACTTTAAAGGCCACGCCAACACCAGACAGCCCTCCAAATGGATAGTGTCCTTGAGGGTGGCGAGGATGAATAATCGCAAAGGCATCCGGTAACTGGGCTGGTAATTCGTGATGATCCGTGACAACCACATCAACTTGCCGTTGTTTTGCCGCATCAATTGCCGCATGACCGGCGACGCCATTATCAACCGTCACAAATAACTGAGTACCGGCGTCAATAAGGCGATTAAACGCCTCAACATTTGGACCATAGCCATCTGTAAAGCGATTCGGAATGTAGTAATTTACTTCAGCACCTAATTGGGCCAGTGTTTCATACATTAGAGCCGTACTCGTTAAACCATCGGCATCATAGTCCCCGTAGATAGTAATTTGTTCGCCATTGGCCACTGCCGCTTGAATTCGGGCCACACCTTTAGCCATATCAAACATCGTATTAGGATCATGAAGTTGTTCAATCGTTGGCGTTAGCCAGGCCTGCGCCTGTTCAACGGTGGTTAGTTGACGACTGATTAATAAGCGTGCTAAAAACGGTGTAATCTCTGCGTCTTTGGCTAACGCCGCCACCTGAGTTTCATCTGCAGGCGTGCTTTTCTTCCAATTAAACTTGGCTTCTAACAAAATCATTGTCCCCTTCGCCTAAAATCGCATTCAAACTGATTTAATTCAACATAACAGCAAGCAGCCAGACCATAAAAAGGTCTGGCTGTTTTATTAGCCCAACAACTAGCGTGTTAAATGGTCGTCAGTCGGCGATTTCGTACCTAGTTGTTGTTGCAGCGTTTCAATCGTCTGTTCGCGTTGCTTAATCAATTGATCTAATTGATTGTTTTTTTGCGTTAATGTTTGGTTTTGCTGTTTCAATTGAACATTTTCCTGACCCACTTTAGCTTCATTAGGTTCCTTATCATGGTGACCACCCGCTGAAACTAATACCGTAATCAACGCGCCGAGCAACAGTGAAACAATCAAGATTAAAATCATTGGCCATCTCACCGTTGTAAAACCAAAGTGAATTGGTACTGAATTGCCATTCATTACGGCAAAAATCGCGATGATCAAAACCAACAGCAAGCCAACCACCAGTCGCCATTGATTCCTCATTCGACGGACTCCTGACTCGATTCACTCAAATGAATCCGTTTAGCTGGTCGTGGCTTGAACACTTGTGACATGATAAAGTCACCAACCCCGGGCATTAAATGATAGGCCACGGCAAGTGAACGGAAATAACGTGGAATGACTAAGCTGCGCACATGGTACCCAATGGCATCAATGATTCGCTGGGCAACTAGTTGTGGTGTCACCGTAAAGCTAGCGACACGCGCCAAATAATCACCCTGTTGATCAGCTACGTTAAAGAAGTTTGTGGCCACTGGTCCAGGGTTTACCGTTGTAACCTGGATCCCAAAAGGTTGTAACTCTTGACGCATAACGTCGCTATACCCCGTCACTGCAGCCTTGGTTGCCGTGTACACAGCTGAGTTCGGGGTTGGAATTAAGGCAGCAACTGAAGCAATATTTACAATTGCCCCATAATGTTTATCAATCATTTGACTCGCTAATCTGCGTGTAATGTAAATGAGGCCTAATACATTAACAGCAAACATCTTTTGTGTTAAGGCCGCATCGGTCTCCAAACCAGGTTCCATATCGCCAAAACCGGCGGCATTAATCACGACGTCAACGGATCCGACTTCATGCCCGATCAACGTTAATGTCTCATCAACCGCATCTGCATCGCTTAAATCCAACGGATAGGCAAACGCGGGCCGACCAGAGTAAATCATACACTGTTGCGCCACCTGCTTTAACTTTTGCTGGTTACGCGCAATTAAGACGACAATGGCGCCTCGCTGAGCAGCCTCAAAAGCCGTGGCCTGGCCAATCCCGGATGATGCACCCGTAATTAACACAATTCGATTTTTCAAATTACGTAATTCTTTTAGTTTGCTCGATAAATTCATCATTCTACTCACCTCTGGGCCGACCAGCTAGTAGTCCGCCTTATTTTTTGAAAGGAATGTCAATGATATCAAAATCCCGCACAACTTTACTCCGCTTGAATGTTCGTTGTGCTTCGCGCTCTAACTCTTTGGCTCCTCTGCCATTATAACGCGCCGAGATATGATTCAACAGTAGTCGGCCAACATGTGCATCGCGAGCCACTTGAGCCGCCTGTTCACTTGTTGAGTGATAGTAATTATGCGCCATTTTGGTTTCATCTGCAGCAAAGGTGCTTTCGTGAACCAAAACATCTGCATCTACCGCTAATTCAATGGAGCGCCGATTTTTTCGCGTGTCGCCGAGAATCGTCACAATTCGCCCTTTTTGGGCTGGACCGATGAAATCTTGTCCATTAAGCGTTCGCCCATCTGGTAAAGTAACTGTTTTCCCGGCCTTCAACTGTCCGTAAACCGGGCCCGATGGCACCTTTTCTGTTCTTAATTTATCGACTAACAATTCGCCGCGATGATCTTTTTCAACGACTCGATAACCAAAAGTTAAAATCTTGTGATCCAATCGTTTGCAAGACACAGTGAACGTGGCGTCATCAAAAATGATACCATCGCCATTTAATTCCACAAATTTTAGCGGGTAGGTCAGTCCAGATTCGGACAACCGGAGACTTGTCTGAACGTACTCTTTGATGCCTCGCGGTCCATAAATCGTAAGCGGTTCATTGCCACCTTGAAATGAGCGAGAACTCAATAATCCAGGTAGTCCGAACAAATGATCACCGTGTAAATGGGTAATAAAAATTTTTTCGATCTTACGGGGTTTAATTGTGGTATTTAAGATTTGATGTTGGGTAGCTTCTCCACAATCAAATAACCACAACGCATTTCGTTCATCCAATAATTTCAGCGCTAAACTAGAAACATTACGCGCCTTCGCCGGCGAACCAGCACCTGTTCCTAAAAATTCAATTTCCATATCTATCCCGTTTCCTAAATTTAAAAATAACCCATCATCATTCATTGATCGGTCATTTGCCCTAGTTTCAAAAAATAATCTGCTCTCAATTTTACTGAACTTAACCATAAAAAACAATGGAAGTACACGGTCAGCAGTTTGATTCCGTGCCCATCCATCGAGCTGATCGTCACTTGCTTGACAGCAGAATGTGAGTCGATTGTGCTATGATGACCGTACTTATCAGGAGGTTTTCTATGCGTCTCGTTGATTTTTCCTTTGCGACAGCTGATTACGATCTTAATCGACCACTCTTCATTTATGATGGAACCAATCCTCAACCTGTAACTGGTATCGAGATCGACTCAGCAACGCATCGCTTGCAATTACGGGTTGGAACTAATTATCCCATCACCTTGGATCAATTTAACACACGAACAAAAAGAATTCCCGGTCACTGGCGTATTGTTATGCTGCCAACCAACCGAGAATTATTTGGCTATCGACTAATCGGTGAAAAACTAGTTTTCATGTAAAGGTCTGTTTAGTGTCGATCAACGATTGTTTGGACGACTAGCTTAGTATAAGCGAGGCTCCCCGCCGGATTAGGATGCACATGATCTTCGCCAAACCAACTGGGTTGATTATGACTAAGACCGTACCAATCCACCAAATAAACCTGTTTAGAGCGATCCGCATTAAATTTAATTAAGTCGTTAACCTGATTTTGCCAGTTCTTTGTTGGCACCACGGTGTTAACCCAGAACACTCGCCGTTTTGGACCAATGGCTTTCAACACATCATCGACTTGTCCTTGAGTCATCGGCGAATTCGTCCCTAGATTAATAATCACATTAGGTGCCAAGAGGTGGCGATTTTTAAGATCAGAAATAACGGCGGGCGCTTGCCAAACTTGCCGACCAACTTTTGCGTCCACATAAGCATGACCAAAAACTTGCTGCAGGTTATCTGCGTTATCTACCAATACGGAGTCACCAATTGCCGTCACTGAGGTCTGTTGCGCCGCTAGCATCGTAGCAGGGGTTAATTTGAACTTGGCAGCCGTCTGTTTTTGTGATGGATTCAATTGTTTATCAGCTGCCGCGTTTGTTTGCCGCTTTTCCTTTCGTGAGGCATTTAGCGCGGCTTTTTCTTTTGCTATTTTGCGATTACGCACATCTGCTCGTTTTCCGGCCGCATCGATCTGCTTAGCTTGCGCGTTTTTGGCACCATTAACATGGCTTGGCGCTTGCACGAAACCGATCAAAGTTAACAAGGTTAAAACTAACATCACACCGATAGTCCCTAACTTCACCGGTTGATTAAACCATTGCATCGGTTGCCGTATTTCATGCTGCCGTTGACGCCAGTTTACAGTCCAGCTTCGACCAGCTAACGGCTGTTCGATCAATCGATACGATAATTCTGTCACTGCCAAAATCAGTATCAGTTCGACCAATGAATTAAGCACTGGATGAGCCGCGACGTTCACGACGCGCTGCTCATAGAAAACCATTACCGGAAATTGATATAGATAAATACCATAACTTCGTTTACCGATCCATGTGAATACGGGGTTGGTTAACCAGCGATTCCAACTAGCTCCTGGATGAACAATCACCGCAATCATTAAAGTCGTGAGTACCGAAAACAAAGCCATGCCGCCGTGATAGGTGATGGCATCTGTTCCTGAGATTAACCAATACATTAGGACCATAACCGTTAAGCTAAGCCCACCGATCCAGTTCAACAGCCGTCGTCCCCCGGCTTTAAGCTGGGAATTAAGCTGACGTGATGGCCAAATCGTTGCCAACGCGGCGCCCAAGAACAGGGAAAAAGCCCGCGTATCCGAACCGTAATAAACTCGATTGATGCTCGCATCACCGTGATACAAAATAGCCATCAGCATCATTGACAAAATGGCTAATCCGGTCAATGTGCTGGCAATTTTGGCTCGTTGTTTCAACCATTTGACGAGCCCCCAAATCACAAATGGCCAGATTAGATAAAACTGTCCCTCAATGGATAATGTCCACAGGTGCGTAAACGGCGACTCACCGTTAAATCGATCAAAATAAGATTGGCCGTGGCCAATTTCAAACCAATTATAGACGTACAGCACATTCGTAATAATTGTTGCGCGTAAACCAGCCAGCAGCGGCCGGGCAAACACCGTGATATAGGCACTGGTACTAATCAACATGGCAAATAATGCCGGTGACAATCGTTTTAACCGATGACGATAAAATTGTCCAACTGAAAATGCATTTCCATGATGGATCTGGTTCAAAAAACTATCGGTCACTAAATAACCAGTCAGACCAAAAAAGATGGGTACCCCAAGGAACCCACCTGGTAAAAACGCAGGTAACAAATGATATGCAATGACACCCAGTACCGCAATGGTTCGAAAACCATCGATACCAGTGATATAGTGCCGCTGTTTAGGCACTGTTTTTACTGCCATGTGAAAACCCTCTAATTTCCTCACAAACTCATCTTGCTGGCAATGCGATTATTCAATAAAGTCAAACGTAAAGTCTAAGATCTGAACCATATCGCCATCCTTAGCTCCAGCCTCTCGCAGAGCATCATCGACTCCCAGACCTCGTAATTGGCGGGCAAAACGAATCATGCTTTGCTCATGTTGTGTATTCGTCATCTTAAATAACCGTTCAAGTTTGTCACCACTGAGTACCCACGTGCCATCCTCGTCTTGATCAACAGTGAATGCTGGAACTTCTTCTGGATCAAATTGATATAGTACGCCATCCGTTGGTTCATCCACTGCTGGCTTAAAGACTGGTGTTGTCGCCAATAGATCGGCGGTCGCATTAATCAATGGCGTCAGTCCTTCGTGCGTCACTGATGAGATGGCGAGCACTTGCGGCGTAGTCGATAGGCTATCATCTGCGGCGATGGCGGCCTTGAACGCGTCAAAGCGCTCTTGGGCACCAGGCAAGTCCATCTTAGTAGCCACTACGATCTGCGGTCGCTCCAGTAAATCCGCATCGTATTCTCCTAACTCCTTATTGATGGCTCGAAAAGCATCAATTGGCAACTGACTCGTCGTTTCATCCATAAATTCATCGCCGCCCATTGCGACTAAATGAAGCAAAACCCGGGTTCTTTCCACGTGTCGTAAGAATTGGAATCCAAGTCCCACCCCATCACTTGCACCTTCAATCAATCCTGGCAAGTCGGCCATCACAAAGTCGCGTCCGTCTTCTAAACGAACCATGCCGATATTGGGATCAATCGTCGTAAAATGATAGGCGGCGATTTTCGGCTTCGCATTCGTAATGACTGACATCAGTGTTGATTTACCGACGGAAGGAAAACCAACCAACCCCACATCAGCTAACAATTGAAGCTCTAAGCCAATACGACGCTCTTGCCCGGGCTCACCATTTTCAGCGATCTCGGGAGCAGGGTTTTTTGGTGTCGCAAATTTCATATTGCCACGGCCACCACGGCCACCCTTGGCAATAACTAACTGTTCGCCGGGTTCCGTGAGATCACCTAACACTTCATCTGTATCTAAATCTCGAATAATGGTTCCGCCAGGCACCTTAACGATCAAATCCACCGCGGATCGACCAGTCATTCCCTTTGTCATCCCGTTACCGCCATGTTTAGCCTTATAATGGCGGTTATACCGAAAGTCCATTAACGTGCGCAGACCTTCGTCAACAACCATGATGACATTACCACCATGACCGCCATCACCACCAAATGGTCCACCATTGGCAACAAATTTTTCTCGACGAAAGGAAACAATTCCGTTGCCGCCGTTACCGCCCTTTACTTCAATTGTTGCTTGATCTACAAATGCCATTTTATTCTCCGTCTCTTGTTGTATCTGCTCACGGTTCCTGACCGTGCTTCATTCGTTCAATTCCGCTCTCACCATTGTACAGTGCGATCCGCCGAAGGGCAAACAGAAACCGCGTTATCGACGTTTTAAACGAAATAAAAAAATCGTTAACTATTATAAATGAAGGATTTAGGACAAAAGCAAAATCTAAATTTCATAGTCAACTTAAATCGTAGAGAGCGAGGCATAAGTCGTTTGACTTATGCCCCGCTCTCACGATTATTGACATCTGTTAATTATTTTGCTGACGATCGAGGTAACTTAATGACTGTTGCGCTTCTCCTGTGACCATCGCACCCACGGCCACGTGAACCGTCTGGGCGACTGTTTCGGATAGACCAAGTTCTCTCAAATCGCCGACTGAAGCATTAGCAATCTTTTTCAACGAACCATATTTTTTAAGCAATTTGGCTCGTGTTTTTGGTCCAACACCTTGAATCTCATCCAGCCTAGAACTTAATGAGTTCTTGTTGTGCAATTGCCGGTGGAAGGTGATCGCAAAGCGATGAACTTCATCTTGAATCCGCTGCAATAGGTAAAAGCCCTGTGATTTCGGATCCAGATTCAAATGTTCGTCCCGTTCGCCAAACATCAGATCCGCAGTTCGGTGATGATCATTTTTGACCATTCCAGCCACAGGAATGTCTAACCCCAGTTCGTTTTCCAATACATCTTTGGCGGCGTTCATCTGAATCGCCCCGCCATCCATCAAGATTAAATCCGGTAAGTCCGCATGTTCTTTTAATAGTCGCGAATACCGTCGGCGGATGACCTCCATCGTGCTAGCCGATTCATCCGCATGATCGACAGTCTTTAATTTGTACTTACGATATAGTTTTTTATTCGGCAAACCGTCTTCAAAGACAACCATCGCCGAAACTAAGTCAGCCCCCTGTTCATGGGAATGGTCGAATGCTTCAATCCGTTTAATTGGAGGTAATTTCATTACATCGGCAATCTCCTGCATCGCACCGGTCGTTTTATGCTCGTCTAACTCTAATAACCGAAATTTTTCTTCTAGGACTAAGCGGGCATTTTTGCCAGCCATTTCCATCAGATCTCGGCGTACCCCGCGTTGCGGTACATTAACGGCAACATTCAAGACTTCTTCAATTGCCCGTCGACTATCAGCGTCAATTGAACTTGGGACAAGAATTTCCTTAGGTAAGATTGCGTTTTTGCGATTATAAAATTGCATGATAAACGTTTGCATTTCCTCCGGTGCTGTCGAAACCACCGGGAACAGGCGCTTTTCACGTTTCATCAAGCGTGCTTGCCGAACAAAAAAAACTTGAATTGACAACCAGCCTTTATCCAAATAAAAATTGAAAATATCGCGAGGTGTCTGATCGTTACTAATAATCTTTTGTTTCTCCACCGTAACGTCGATGTAGTGCAATTGATCACGTAAATCAGCGGCCCGCTCGAACTCTAACTTTTCAGCTGCCTCGGTCATCTGTGCTTGCAGATGTTTAATCACTCGTCCTGTATTTCCGTTTAAGAATGACTTAATCCGTTTAATTTGCTCATCATAGGCGCTTCTGGGCACTTCTTTAAAACAAGCCCCAAGGCATTGTCCCATATGATAATACAAACATGGACGGCCTTGGTATCCCGAACAACGGCGCAGCGGATAAACTTTCTGCAGAAAGTGCAATGTTTCTTCAGCGGCATAAACATTCGGATAAGGCCCAAAATAATAGCCGCTATCCTTTTTCACATCGTTAGCAATCACCATTTTAGGATCTCGTTCATGCGTGATTTTGATGTAGGGATAGCCAGTCCCCCGCTTCAATTTAATGTTGTAATAGGGCTGATGCTTTTGAATTAGCGTAATTTCTAGTAAAAACGCTTCTTTATCCGTTGAGGTAATGATCGTTTCAAAATCAACAATATGCGCCACTAGCTGCGCTGTCTTACCTTCATGGGCACTTTTAAAATACGAACGAACCCGATTCTTTAAATTTTTGGCCTTACCGACATAAATGATTTTGCCGTTGATATCTTTCATCAAATAACAACCCGGCATGTCAGGCAACAAGGCTAACTTGTGTTCAATGTGTTCGGACGCCACACTTTTGCCTCCGTCTTCTGTAAAATCGTATGTTTAGTATACCGCAAGAACATCCGTTCGAAAAAGTAAAATGGCTTATTAATAAACACAGAGTGGAACAAGCCCGGTTTTGCTGAGCACTAGCTCAGGCTTAGGTGAAATCGCAAACTTTTCAAATGAAGTAGCCAACTTCAATCAGAATTCATTGATAACCAAGGCATTTCTCCCAAATTGAGTTTTCAGCACTGGCCAAATTGTTTCCCATTCGTGCTTAAAATTGTAACCGTTTAAATTTTACGACAACCACCAACAAGTTGCTAACGCCAAACTTGCCGAATAATTGAAAAGTTCCAACGTGCAACTCATTTTGAGCGCGCGTTGGAACTTTTTTAAAATGGACAAATAGATTAAGCGATCATTGTCAAATTTGTTCTCTTAAACTGGCCTAATTGGCCGCCCAGAAAGTCTCAGCTAACTGGCGATAGAAGTCACAACCAACTAAGTAATCGTCCACATCGACAAATTCGTTAACCTGATGATCCGTTGTACCGGCAGCTGGTCCGACGATAATAATCGGTAGCTTCCCAGCCTTAGTATATTCCGAAGCATCTGTCGCCCCAGTGCCAGCTACCAAGTGACCGCCACGATGAAAGTTTGTTTGGAGTAAATCGGCAGCAATTTTTGCCAGCTTAGTATCAGCCTGGCTTGGTAGCGGAGGCTCCGGATAGCTATAGTTGAGCGTTAATTGGGCTCCTTGTGCATTTAATCGATCCACAATGTTAGCTAGTTGATTCATTACAACATTGTTTGGATAAGCAGGAATTGTGCGAATATTACCAGTTAACCAAGCCTGTGCAGGGACGGAGTTGATTTGCTCACCACCATGAATTTGACTCAATACGTGGGTCAAACCGCCTAGGACCGGGTCCTTTTGATCATTATTCGACATTGCGTCTCGTACCTGTTGAGCAAAAGCAATCAGCGGCTCAATTGCATTAACCCCCTGATCTGGTCGTGACGCATGAGCCCCTTTACCAAGCGATTCAAGGCGATAATCAATCACGCCCTTATGCGTAACTTTAATGTCAAATCCACTCGGTTCACCGATCACTAAACCTGATAAATCATCGGCAAAACCAGCTTCTGTGAGCTGAGCGGCACCATATTCACCCGTTTCCTCGCCCACAGAGGCCAATAAACGAATCTGTCCGGGCAGTGATGCGTGCGTTGATAATAAATCTAGCATTGCGACCACTTGCGCGGCTAAACCCGCCTTCATATCACTAGCGCCACGTCCATAAACTTTTCCATCGGCAATGGTTCCAGAAAATGGTGGATATTGCCAAGCCACTGGATCGCCTGCAGCCACAACATCTTCATGCCCCGAAAAACCAAGGATTGGACCATGGTTACCAATTGTAATCACGAGATTGTCTCGCCCTGGCGCATAAGTGACTCGCTCAATTTGGGCCGGTTGATCTTTAAACAATTCGGTCAAATAATCGGCAACTTGAGCCTCACGATCGTTGACCGAAGGAATTGCAATTAAATCAGTTAAAATTTTTAATGCCGCCGTTTGTTCCATAATATTATTTTTTCCTCCACGCTCCGACGTTAGGCTTCCAGAATTTTAGCCAGAAAATCTTTAGCACGCTCGGTTTGCGGGTGATCAAAGAAATCTGTAGGTGTCGCTGATTCTTGAATGTACCCGTCGGCCATAAACCACACTTTATCGGCCACTGTCCGAGCAAAACCCATTTCGTGGGTTACGACCACCATGGTCATCCCTGCTTTGGCAAGATCCTGCATGACCTTTAAAACTTCTCCTACCATTTCAGGATCTAACGCGGAAGTCGGTTCATCAAATAACATCACTTTCGGATTCATGGCCAAGGCTCTTGCAATCGCAGCCCGTTGCTGCTGACCACCGGATAGACTCGCCGGAAATGCATCAGCTTTGTCATCTAGCCCCACTTGCTGCAATAATCGATGGGCGTCAGCTGTCGCTGCTGATTCGGCAACGCCTTTGACTTTCATGGGCGCTAACTTAATGTTTTCCAACACAGTTTTGTGAGGGAATAAGTTAAAACTCTGGAACACCATCCCCATCTGTTCGCGCATTTGATCCAAGTGCTTTTCATCTAGCTTAGTGAGATCATCGCCTTCAAAGATCACGGCACCAGAAGTAGGTTGATCTAACATGTTAAGGCATCGCAAAAAGGTACTTTTACCAGCTCCAGATGGACCAATCAAACAAATGACTTGCCCATTTTCAACCGCTTCATCAATATCTTTTAACACTTCATTTTTGCCAAACACTTTCTTCAAGTGTTGCACCGCTAATACGGGGGTCGTTTCTTGCTGGTTATTCATGTGACATTCTCCCTTCAAAGAACTTCATTGCCCGGGACAAACCAAAGGTCATGATAAAGTACAAGATCATCGTAATGATTAAAGGCATAACGCCACGATACGTGTCAGCTTGCACAATCCGTGACTGATAAATCAGGTCTTTAACCCCAATAATCGAAACAATCGAACTTTCTTTAATCAAAGAGACAAATTCATTACCTAAAGCTGGCCAGATATTCTTCATCGCTTGGGGCAAAATAATGTACCGCATCGTCATTGATTGAGATAGTCCTAACGAACGCGAAGCTTCCGTCTGACCAATTGCAATGGAATTAATACCGGACCTAATCACTTCTGCTACGTAAGCTCCAGAGTTTAGGGAAACAGCAATAATCCCGGACAATAAGGCGGGAATATTCACGACAACCCCAAGACCAAAGTAAATGAATAAAATTTGGACCATTAATGGCGTGCCCCGCACAAATTCGATATAACTTACTGAAATTGCATTTGCGAGTTTATTCTTGCTCAATCGCATTAGCGCTAACAATGTCCCCAATAAGAAGCCCAATACAACTGAGACGGCGGAGATCATCAACGTATAGCCGACACCAGCTACAAAGAAATCTTTGTAGGCCCACATTGAATTAGCATTTTGTGCTTGCTTCGATTTACCGGTAGCTAAATATTTTCCAGCATCTGGCAAATATTCTTTTTGAATGAGATGTTTTTGTTTAATTTCTACGATTGATTTATTGGCCGAATTAACCATCGATTGAGCGCCCTTCGGAAAAGCGATGGCAGAGCCTTGTTCACCGTCATCTTTAAAATGTGCGTTAATGGCCACTAAGCCGTCGGTGTTTTTCGCATAAGCTTCGGCCGTCGGTGAATCTAACGCGATTGCGTCGATTTTATTCGTTTGTAGTGCTAATACTAAATCGGTATCCTTATCCATACCCTTTAACGTTGATTTAGTGGCCTGCTTTTTGACCAAGTTATATTGAATGGATCCAGTTTGAGCGCCAATCGCTTTACCAGCTAAAGATTTGTAGCTCTTGATTGATTTCAAATCTGCTTTCCGAATCACCAAATCTTCCCCAGATTTGTAGTAAACGTCGGAGAAATCAACACTTTGGGCCCGTTTTGGTGTCTTGCTCATCCCCGCAATCACCATATCAACTTTACCAGTCTGCAATGCAACTAACAGCGAATCAAAATCCATTCGTTTGATGACTAATTTGACACCCATATCTTTGGCAACTTTCTTAGCGATGTCAATATCCATCCCCACCACTTTTGATTGTCCATTGACGTTTTTAGTGAATTCATATGGGGGAAAATCTGGACTCGTCCCCACAACTAATTCACCTTTGGCCTTCACATTGGTTAAATAATTGTCAGTTGCCGGTGTCGAGTCAGCCCTACCTGGTGCAGTGATGCCCAGTGTTAATAATAAAGCAAACACGAGTAAGCACCAATTCATGATTTTTTTCATCTACTGTTGTCCCCCATCGATTTGATAATGAAATTGAGTATAGGCTAATATGAAAAAATATGCAACATAAAATGAAAAAATAGACTAAATATACATTTTTAGGCGGATATTCAAGCAAATATTCATCTTTTGTTGATATTCTTTCATCATTCTCGCGCATTAGGCTTCACGCCGGTTGAAATCGGCGTAGTTTTGTTTAACGTTAAAATCTGCTACAATAGCCGCAACTTGATACGAGGAGGTACCGCCCTGATGGGATTACAATTTAAGCGCCGCGATGACCTTGACAAATTATTCGATCAGTTTGCATTAGATCCAAAAGACGTTAAAGATCCTTCCAAAACACCATTAAAACGTGAACATTTGACCGATAAAGAAAAGTCGGCCACGACGGAGAAAAAAGCAGATCAATCAAACGATCAGTAAAACAGCCATTAAAAATGGTCAACGATGTAATTGCATCGTTGACCATTTTTATTTGGGTTCATTCCCATTTAGCGTGCTGCGGATCCGGATAACGTTGATTCAACTCTGCCAGGTTCTGTTGAGCAACTTCTTCAAAATCAATATTAGCCCACTCGGCAATTTGTGACAGATACCATAATGTATCGCCCAATTCATGAGTCAACTTCTCCTTGTCTAATGTCCGGCCCTGAAAGGTGTAACGTTGCACCAAATCGACAACTTGGCCAGCCTCATTGGCGACACCCAAGGTCAGATTAGTCAGCACTTGTTCGTTACCAAATAAGGTACGCTTAGCTTCGTCCTGATAATGATTAAATTCCATAATTTTCTCCTTTAGCCATCGCGTTTTACAAGGCTGCCTGTTGTTCAATCCACTGCCAAACTACTGCTTTCCCCTGTTTAGTTTCGGCGGAGAACTGAATAAATGGCGCACTTGCCTGCATGCCCAAACCTTTGCGAATACGGCTTTCTGATTGATTCCACTTCCCCTTTGCAATTTTATCGGACTTCGTGGCCACCACTAATAACGGAATGTCGTAGTAAGTTAGCCAATCATACATACTAATATCATCCTCAGACGGGTCATGCCTGGCATCCACCAGTAAAATTACGCCGCGTAGTGGTTTGCGTGTACTCAAATACGTTTCGATCATCTGCCCAAAGGCTTCGCGGGCCTTTTTGGAAACTTTTGCAAATCCATATCCAGGAACATCAACAAAGTAGACTTGTTGTTCTACATTATAGAAGTTTAGCGTTTGCGTTTTGCCCGGCTGACTAGATGTCCGTGCGTAGGCTTTTCGATTGATTAAAGTATTGATCAATGAAGATTTGCCAACATTGGACCGCCCGGCCAAGGCAATCTCTGGTAAACCGCCGTCCGGATATTGTTTTGGCGCTACCGCACTAATTGTTAAATTAACTTCATGTACCTCCACGCGTGCTACCTCCTGATTTAATCACCATTCATCACATTAGTTCCAGCGCTTCTATCATAGCATAGCCACGCCAAAAATCGGTCGGTTTGATGAACTGGATTATTTTATAAACTGATGCTGAACGAACAAAAGGGGTCTATGTCCCCTTGGACATAGACCCCTTTTGTTCGCAATATCATTTTAAGGATGTCTAAGATGCCTTTTCACTTTTTAAAACCATTTCTGGTTGCGCATGATTGACCACAGTATCTTTAGTCAAGACAACTTTCTCAACATCATCACGACTTGGTAATTCGAACATAATGTCACGCATCGTCGCTTCCATGATTGAACGCAACCCACGTGCACCTGTATCACGAGCAATCGCCAACTTGGCCATTTCTCGTAGAGCCGGTCGTGTGAACTCCAGCTTCACACCATCTAGGCCGATGAGCTTTGTATATTGCTTGACTAACGCATTCTTGGGTTCCGTCAGGATCCGGATCAAGTCATCTTCATCAAGCTTCTCCAGCGCTGTCAAAATTGGCAACCGGCCGATAAATTCAGGAATCAAGCCAAATTCCAATAAATCTTCAGGCACAACATGTTGCATGATATCCTTATCCGTCATATTGGCAACTTCGCTCTTATTGGCCGAGTCTGTGCCGAAACCGATTGTTTTCTCACCCAACCGATTCTTGACAATATTCTCAATGCCATCAAACGCGCCACCGACGATAAATAAGATATTTGTCGTGTTAATTTGAATAAATTCCTGCTGGGGGTGCTTGCGCCCGCCCTGAGGTGGCACATTAGCTGTGGTTCCCTCTAAAATCTTTAGAAGTGCTTGTTGTACCCCTTCACCAGAGACATCACGAGTGATTGAAACATTTTCACTCTTCTTAGCGATTTTATCAATTTCGTCGATATACACAATACCGTGTTCTGCACGATCAACATCGTAGTCGGCATTTTGCAAAAGCTTCAACAAGATATTTTCGACATCTTCACCCACATAACCAGCTTCCGTCAATGTTGTGGCATCAGCAATCGCAAACGGTACATTTAAGATCTTAGCTAAACTCTGGGCCAAGTAGGTTTTACCAGAACCAGTAGGGCCGATGATACTAATGTTACTCTTTTGAAGTTCAGTGCCATCATCCTCAGCACTCAACTCATTGATCCGCTTATAGTGGTTATAAACCGCCACGGACAATGTGCGCTTTGCTTCATTTTGACCAATGACATATTGATCCAACGTTTTCACCATTTCAGCAGGCGTTGGTACGTCCAAAACTTGGCTCGCTGCGTCTTCAGCGAATTCTTCATCAATGATTTCTTTACATAAATCGATACATTCATTACAAATGTAGACGCCAGGCCCGGCCACAATTTTCTTCACTTGGTCTTGTGACTTCCCACAAAATGAACAGGTTACTGGGCCGTTGGGATCTGTATTATCAAACATTAGCAGCCTCGCTCTCATAAATTTCACTACTGGTGCGTATTTTCACCAATTGACTATCAACATCATAGCAGATTCTGCGTCAGACAGCTAACGTCCTGCTTTATCCACGCACAGTCCAAACACCAAAGATTAGATTTGGCGCAACTGCCGATGATGTTCAATTGTCATCATTAAAAAATGAGCAACCAAAATTGGCCACTCATTTTTAACACAATCACTCTTTAAAAAGCAACGACTTAGTCTTTATCACTCTTTGATTCTGACTTTTTGCTTTCTTGCTTAGCATTGTCAGCAATTAAGTCAACGGCTTTTTTAATGGCAATGTCGTGTTTCAACATATCGGATGTCAATGCAGAACGTACAGCATCTTCTTCCATACCATATTGACCAGCCAGTTCCTTAACCTCGGCATCAACATCGGCATCAGTTGCTGCAAGCTTTTCAGCGTCAACGATGGCTTCCAAGACTAAGTTCGTCTTAACCCGTCGTTCAGCATCTGGTGCGAATTGCTTATGCAAATCTTCCTCGGTGGTTCCAGTGATCTTGTAGTAAGTTTCCGGGTTAATACCTTGTTGTGCCATTTGGGCAAGATACTGGTCCATCTGACGATGAATATCTTCATCCATCATGGCATCAGGAATTTTACCACCGATAACCTCGGCGTTATCAACAGCGGCATTGATTGCTGCATCTTCAACAGCATCGTGAGCAGACTGCTTCTTTTCTTCCTTCAAGCGATCCTTGGTTTTAGCTTTTAATTCGTCTAAACTATCCACATCTTCGTCAACATCCTTGGCAAATTCATCGTCTAATTCAGGCAGTTCCTTCGTCTTAACTTCATGAATCTTGACGTCAAAAATAGCATCTTTACCAGCTAAATTCTCAGCTTGGTAATCTTTAGGGAACGTGACTTTGACCTGAATATCTTCATCAGCTTTATGTCCAACTAATTGATCTTCAAAACCAGGAATAAAGGAGTTAGAACCTAATTCAAGACTGTAATTTTCTGCTTTACCACCATCAAAATGGTCGCCATCAACAGAACCATCAAAATCGATTACAACCGTGTCGCCATTTTCAGCTGGCTTGTCTTCTTTTAAGACTAACTCAGCCTGTTGTTCACGCATTTTGTCTAATTCTTCATTGACTTGTTTAGCAGTTACAGTAGTGCTTTGCTTAGGAACCGTCACACCTTTGTATTCACCTAACTTAATTTCAGGAGCGACTGTGACATCAGCCTTTAAGACCCAGTCTTTACCCTTCTCCATACTTTTAACGTCAATTTGAGGTTGGTCCACCGGTGTAATGCCAGCTTCTTCGACAGCCTTAGAGTAAGCGTCCGGTAAAATGATGTTCAACGCGTCGTTGTACAATGATTCTTCACCATACATTTGGTTGAAGATAGCGCGAGGAACTTTGCCCTTACGAAAACCAGGAACGTTTAGTTGTTGACGAGTTTTAGCGAAGGCTTGATCCAATCCCTTTTGGATTTGGTCATTAGCGATTGAGAACGTCAATTCGCCTTGGTTGCCTTCTTTTTTAGCAAATTCTGCTTTAGCGACCATGTAAAAATTCCTCCAATTGAAGTCATACATTCAAGACTTCTGTTAAATTGCATACGCTTAATAGTGTAACTTACAGGTGCTTGCTTGTAAACCAATGCAGCGATAAATCGGCGTATCTTTCTTTTTGTGATACAAAAAAAGCCCAGCAAACGCTGAGCTTTTTGTTTGTTTCAGAATTAAACGAACTAAAATTAGTCGTCGATTTCAGAAACAACACCGGCACCAACCGTGTGTCCACCTTCACGAACAGTGAACTTAGTACCTTTTTCAATGGCAGCTGGTTCGATCAGTTCAACAGTGAACGTAACGTTATCACCAGGCATAACCATTTCAACACCATCAGGCAATTCGATAACACCAGTGATATCAGTGGTGTGGAAGTAAAATTGAGGACGGTAGTTTGAGAAGAATGGTGTGTGACGACCACCTTCATCTTTTGTCAGGATGTAGACTTCACCCTTGAACTTCTTGTGCGTCTGGATTGAACCAGGTGCGGCAAGCACTTGTCCACGGACAACTTGTTCACGGTCAATCCCACGAAGCAAAGCACCAACGTTATCGCCGGCTTCACCTAAGTCAAGTGTCTTACGGAACATTTCAAGACCAGTAACTGTGGTCTTCAAAACGTCGTCACGTAATCCAACGATTTCAACTTCATCGCCGACCTTAATCGTCCCACGGTCAATACGACCAGAAGCAACGGTCCCACGACCAGTGATCGTGAAGACATCTTCAACAGGCATCAAGAAAGGCTTGTCCATGTCACGATCTGGAGTTGGGATGTATTCATCAACAACGTCCATCAAGTGTAAGATAACCTTTTCTTGTTCTGGGTCGCCTTCCAAAGCCTTCAAAGCAGATCCACGGATAACAGGAACATCGTCACCAGGGAAATCGTATTCGGAAAGTAATTCACGAACTTCCATTTCAACTAGGTCAACCAGTTCGTCATCGTCAACTAAATCAGTCTTGTTTAAGAAAACAACGATGTAGTTAACACCAACTTGGCGAGCCAATAAGATGTGTTCACGCGTTTGTGGCATTGGGCCGTCAGTAGCGGCAACAACCAAAATCGCACCATCCATTTGAGCGGCACCAGTGATCATGTTCTTAACGTAGTCCGCGTGTCCTGGCGCATCAATATGTGCGTAGTGACGCTTTTCTGTTTCGTATTCAACGTGCGCCGTGTTGATCGTAATCCCACGTTCACGTTCTTCAGGGGCAGCATCGATAGAAGCGTAGTCTTGTTCCTTAGCCAAACCCTTTTCTGCCAAAACCTTAGTAATAGCAGCAGTTAAAGTTGTCTTCCCATGGTCAACGTGGCCAATAGTACCAATGTTAACATGGGGCTTAGTTCTTTCATAATGTTCTTTAGCCAAAATGAAAACCTCCAGTGTGTGATAGAAGAATGTCAGGTCCGCCCTGACGAATCTTTATAAAATAGTATACTACATCCTCGGTTGAGAACAAAGTGAAAACACTGACTTTTCACCGTTTCAGCCCAAGAATCCTTAAACATTATATATACTGCCTCATTGTTTGTAAATACAAAGTCTTGAAAATTTTCCAAGTGATTGTTCTAAACCAAAATAAGTAATTAATTTTCGTCTTCATTAGCCGCCAACTGATTCACTAATGTATCTAATCGTTTTTGCCATCGTTGTACGGCCGAATTAGCCACCAGGTGGTCACCTCGATAGGTGGCAATTAGCGCACGTACCCATGCGTCCTGATCACTGACTACCCGCCCAACAAACGGATACGTAAGCGTTAATTGCAAGCGAAGTTCTTGGCTCAGCAACGTTTCAGCAACAGGGTCTTGCTCAGATAATTGTTGACGCAACGTGGCTTGTGTCTGTTGATAGACCGGTTCCTCTTGTAGGGGCGTCAATTGGACAGGAATTACCTCATACTGCTGTTCGTCTATCCACCGAAACTTCACCGGTGTAGGCTCTTTAACCCGCTGCAACACTTCTAAAATACTTGCGACAAAGAGTGGATGCAGATACGGATCAAGTAAGAGAAATTTTGCTCCGGTTTCAAATTCTTGCAGCGGTAGTTTTAAGGCTGCTTGAAATCGTGCTTGTTGCTGCACTGGGGAAAGATCGCTCATATGATAAAACTGTTTACTGATCGTTTTGATTGTGGCAGCCGTAGTTTGTCGAGCTTCTGCCTCTGCTCCCGCAATCATATCGGTGCCGGTTCGCTTAAGCGTCGTATCATTAATGCCAGCCACAATTTCATGAGCCAAGACAAATTCATGAACACGCAGAAGCAACGTTAAGAGAAAACGAATGTCCGTCGCATTGGTCAAATAACTGTTTAAAAAATCATCCGCATACGTACGGGCACGAGAATATTCCTTGTGCATGTATAACGCTTCGACCAGTAAATGATTAAGATTGCTTGTTTGAACTTCCAGGTATAAATCTTCCAGCAAAGAAGCCGCCTGCGCGTAATCTTCACCATGAAAGGCACTTTTAGCCTTGGTGAGAACTTCGCGTTGGCGACTAGTCAATGCGTCTTCCGACATAATTATTAAACTCCTATTCAGTCGCTTGCTTATCTGAACGCTTGCCTCGTGGCCGGTGCGCATGTTGATTAACTTCCATGATCACTGGCAAGATAACTGGGTGTCGTTTTGTTTGGTCAAACAAATAACGGCCCAATTGCTCACGAACATCTTGTTTCAAATGTCCCCAATCAAATTCTTTATTATCCAGATTATTCTGTACTGCCTTTGTCACGAGCTCACTAGCTTCATGCATTAGATCTCGACTCGCCTTTACATAGACAAAACCACGTGATGTGATTTTAGGCTGCGCAATAATCTTCTTTTTTTTGCGATCAATGGTAACCACTGCAATAAAAATACCATCTTCTGACAAAATTTTCCGATCTCGCAACACGATGTTTCCGATATCCCCCACGCCAATACCATCAATCATCGTGTTACCAACTTCGATGCTTTCAGCAAGGTGCATTGGCACATCCCCATCGTAAATTAATGAGTCACCCCGCTGGGTAATAAAGATGTGATCTGCTGGAATCCCTGTTTCTTTCGCTAACTGAGCATGTCGATTCAAGACCCGGTATTCCCCTTGAATTGGAATAAAGTAGTCTGGATGCATGAAGTTCAGCATTAATTGCAAATCACTAGGAGCCCCATGACCTGACGATCGCAAACTATCTGCGATAGCCTCAACATGGGCGCCTGTTCGAAAAATCAAGTCTCGCGTTTTAGCCACATTGGTTTCCATAGCATGTGACGGTGTCGTAGTGATGAGGACCAAGTCGCCCTCGCTAATTCTTATATAGCGGTCTTCTCCGGTCGCCATCCGTTGCAATGCTTTGATAGGTTCACCCATTCGCCCAGTGGCTAAGATCACCGTCTCTTCTGGAGACAGCTGCTTCATTTCCTTAGGTGTCACGAGTAAATCTTCAACTGGTAGCTCAAGTTTGTTCAAGCGCATCGCTGTTCGCACAATTTTTTCAAGATCATGTCCCATTAAAACGACTCGGCGAGCTGTAGCAGCAGCGGCATTGAAAATTTGTTGAATTCGCAGAATATTGGATGCGACGCTGGCAACAATAATACGGCCTTCATGCCCTGCAAACTGATCTTGAACAAAGTCGCCAATTTGCTTCTCGGTTGCTGGTGAACCATACTGCTCAGCTCCAGCAGAATCGCTCACTAACGCGACTACGCCCGCCTTACCGATTTCACCTAAGCGTGCTAAATCAGTCTGATAAAAAGGCGCAGCCGTTTGATCGAACTTGAAATCCCCTGTGTAAACGACTTGTCCAAGTGGCGTTTTCACAGCAATACCCAAAGACTCAGGAATTGTATGTGTCGTCTTGAAGAAAGAAACCGTTTCAACGCCAAAATCGATTTCAGTATCAGCATCCACAACATGAAAATCGTTGAATTTTTTTGCCTTAGGATCTCCTTCAACATTAATCTTAGCCAATTCAATCGTCAGCTTCGAACCAAATACTGGCACATCAAATTCACTGACAAAATATGGCAACGCCCCAATTGCGTCTGCATGACCATGCGTTAAGAACACCCCAACAATTTGATCAGCGTGTTCTCGCAAATAGTTCCAGTCAGGAATCACAACATCAATCCCCAACAATTCATTTTCCGGGTACTTTAGCCCACAATCTAAAATAAAAATGTCCTCATTAACCTCAAGGGCATACATGTTTTTTCCGTTTTCGCGAACCCCGCCAAACGGAATTATCCGAATCTGATCACTCAAATTAGTCACCTCAAAATAATTAAATTAATAAATAG
Organism: Furfurilactobacillus curtus; assembly: GCF_045862785.1. Lineage (GTDB taxonomy): Bacteria > Bacillota > Bacilli > Lactobacillales > Lactobacillaceae > Furfurilactobacillus > Furfurilactobacillus curtus. The sequence continues at coordinate 465,005 of NZ_BQXO01000001.1, forward strand.
ACGAACAGGTCAGTCAATTTTTCTTATCGGTCCGTCAATAGTGGGCATAATAGCTCAGTACGCGGGCAGCTTAACGTCGCAAACTGGTTAACGTTATTAAAGGAGCAGCAACTCCACAAAAATGATCGTACTTCTTTGTTCGGGAAATTTTCTACAGTCAGCTTAGCATAAACACGTTCAAAAACCAATGCGGGTCACTCAAAACGATGGCGTCAGCCTTTGCCTTTAGACACTTAGTATCTTACTGGATCGCTTGCCGCCGACTGGTATGAACTTCACGGTCATTTTGCTGCTTAAGTCATGTGTCTATTTGAATTTCAGTTTCAAAACTCAGTGACATGCAGGCAGCTGTCCAAATCAAGCTCATTCGATTCGCCAATACTCTTTCTCATTAAGCAATAAATGGCAACAAGTGCAAAAAAAGCACCACCCAGAAATTCTGGATGGCACTTCTCACACACTTCGGTAACGAACTGATTACCGACGTAGGCCCAATTTTTGGATTAACGTCCGATAACGTTCAACATCCGTGTTACGCAGGTAGCGCAGTAAGTTACGACGGTGACCAATTTTTTTCAACAAACCACGTTGTGAATGGTAGTCGTGGATGTGCACTTGTAAGTGCGCATTCAATTGGTTGATGTCCGCCGTTAAAACTGCGATTTGAACCTCAGCAGAACCCGTGTCGCCATCGTGACGTGCGTATTCTGAAATAATTTGGTTCTTTTCTGCTTGTGTAATTGCCATGGATAAAATCCACCTTTCCTATTTGTCACCGCAGACCGAGTACTCGCCAAGTGGTGGCGAAATACCAAGTGAGGGTCGTGCTAAGCACTTCAACTATTTTACTGGTCCGACCGCTAAAACGCAAGCTTTCTGCTGCAAGTCATCAACAAAAGAAAAAACCATCTCCAAATTGGCGATGGCCTTAAAATTTACTTAGCTAAACGAGCGGATAAACGTGACTTGTCACGAGAAGCCTTATTCTTTTTGATCAAACCCTTTGAGAAGGCGCGGTCAATTGCTGCGCTAGCAGCACGGTACAAGTCTTCTACGTTGTCGGCGCCTGCAGTAACGGCTTTTTCGAAGCGCCGAATTGCAGTCCGTTCTTCGCTCAATTGAGCAGCGCGACGTGCGTTTGCGATTTCGTTCGTCTTGACACGTGCAATGGCTGATTTAGTAACTGGCATTAAGTTCACCTCCATAGCGTTTGATTCAAATCAAACAAATTTCAACAGACACCATTATACAAGACCGATACTACCAATGCAATAAGGAAATAAATCAGCACTTAGGCAGCCTGGTTCGTAAATGCTAACATGAAGAGGTTAAATAAGAGCTCTGGATCTTGACTTGTCTGTTTCAATTGTGTCTCCACATTGATCAATCCTAGAAAAGCCCGGCTCAAATCCCGTTGAGAAAAACGACGATTGCTTTGTAAAGCTAATTTAACTCGATATGGATGGACCTTTAAAGTCGATGAAATCGCCCCTTGGCTTAAACCACGACCGCTGAGAACTTTTGCTTGAAGTAATAAACGAAATTGACTGACTAAGACAGCATTTATTCGTAATGGTTCTTCACCGTTCAACAGCAGTTCGTGATATTGACTCACCGCCTGACCGACTTGACGATTCAGCACTGCTGTCACTAACTCAAAAACGTTATCTGCTAATGATTGTGGCACCAGCCCTAGCACCGCATCAGTGGTAATTTCATGGTCAGCAACCCCGTATAATTCTAATTTTGTCAGGTTAGCCATCATCAAAGATAAATCTGCATTCGTTCGTTGCACCAGTAGATCCAATGCTTGGTCAGCAAACGTAAACCCTTCACGATTGGCCGCCTCAGTCACTAATTGACGCCCTTGTGCTTCAGACAATGGTGCAACAGAAACATTAACCGCTTGCTTCTTTAGTTGTTTAACAAGCTTTTTGCGGCCATCCAGTTTTTCGTAAGGGGCCAATACGACAAAAATAGTGGTTGGTTCAGGATGATGAATATAATTGAGTAACGCATCCAAATCGTGATCGACTTTAGCCTTATGTGTATCACCCGTCAAAAACAATGGTTTATTAATCATTACCAGTCGATGCTCGCCAAAAAAAGGTAATGACATCGCATCGTCTAAGGCGACAGCAACTGGTGTTTGGTCCATATCGTAACGACCGACATTCATTTGAACCTGCTCGTCAGGAATCAACCTTAAAAATGCGTTTTGAATTTGATTTAATAAATAGGCCTCGGTACCGGTGATCAAATAAAGCGGTGCAATTTGACCAGCACTAAGTTGTTGGAGCAGCTCCTTCACATTCATACCTATCTCCTCAATAAAAAAATTAAGTCAAAAATATTATGTCGTTTGTTTAGGGGACCCTGCGCTCGGCTCACGCAACGGCAACATCGTATGCCACTGACTTGCACCCCAAAATTGATAATCATAACTAATCTCACCGACGTCGGCCGTATTTACACTAGCAATTCTTTCATCACGCAAGGTAGCCAAAGTGCTCGCTTTGGGATGACCATAACGATTATTCAATCCTGCAGAAATAATCGCCAGTTTTGGCCGCAATCGATGAATAAATTTGGGATCACTGGCAGTATCGCTACCGTGGTGTCCTAACTTTAACACATCTGTCTGAATGTCGGGAAATTGGTGCAAAATGCTCAACTCACCGTGACGATCCAGATCGCCCATGAATAAAAAACGTTGATGATTTCGCGTAGCCCCAAGCACAACAGAATCTTCATTGCCTCCAGGTCCAGGAACAAACGGATGATAAATTGTAAATGGAAATGCTGTGAGCTGTGATTGCGTCGTCAACTCAACCACTTGAGTCTGTTTTAAGTACGGCGCGACTTTACGCTGAAATCCCCTCGAAGTGGTCATTCCGGCTGGAATCGTTAATCGTCGGACTGGCATCAATTGAAGTAAACGTCCGACATCGCCAATATGATCAGCGTCTTGGTGACTACAATTCACCTCATCAATCCTTGAAACACCACGACTATGTAAATAATTGACGGTGATTTGTTCAACATTGGTCGTTGTTGTCTCGCGCCTGGCCCATGTTGGTTTCAAAAAACCGACCCGACCACCAGTATCGATTAATGAAATGTGTCGATTAAAAGGCGAACGCAACAAAATGCTATCTCCTTGACCAACGTCTAAAAAAGACACCTCTCCGTCAAAAGGACAATGCAACATTAGGAATGCGGCTGAGTACAAGACAACCAATCCGATAACTAAACGCTCACGACGTAATTTAGTTTGTGCATCCACTAATAATAAACTAACAAGTAGACAAGCCCAGAGCCAGCCAGTCGGCAATCGGCCAAAAACGATCATCCCCGGCAACTCGCCTAGGTAATTAACCGCCTGGCTAAAAATAGTTAGCAACCAGTCACAGCCCTGTCCAAACCAAGGCACAAGCGGGCTTAAAATTGTTCCCAAAATCACCATCGGAAAAATCGTCCATCCAAAAATGGGAACTAGAAGTAAGTTAACCGGCGTACTTAATAAATGAATTTGAAACAGTTGATGCAATAATAAAGGTAAACACGTCAAATTAAGCAAAATGGTCTGTCGAACTGGATGAGCATGTTGGACATACAGCAACGTAAAAGCCATCAAATAACTAAGCTGGCCACCAAGTGTTTGGAGCACAAACGGCTGAATGACTAAACCACCAATTAACGAAAGTGACCAAGCATCTAAACGAGTTAAGTTTGCACTGGGAAACAAACGTTGAATGAATGGCAATAATAACGTCAGCTCGCCAATCAGAATTGCTCGAACTAATGTGCTAGAGCCACCGGCAATAATCCCATAGACTGGCAAACTGATGGCCAATAAAAGCTGACTTTTTTCACGCGTCAAACCACCCAGGGTGAGGATTAGTCGAACTAAGCCTAACAAGTACACGACATGCATGCCCGAGATACTAAATAAGTGCACTAATCCTAACTGCTTAATCCCCGGTTGATGTTCATAAAAGTTGGTCGAAGTTTCGCCAATCAAGAGATCACTGGCATATTCGCGTAATGTTGGTGGCAGTTGTTTTAGCGCCAGTCGAAATCGCTGACGAATCTCGTGAGGCCAGCTGATCACTCTTTCCCACCAAGCTAGTTGAATTGTGGTGGCCTGCCAATACTGGCCGCGAAATTGATTATCAATGCCCCGCGCTGCCAACAGCGGACGTTGATCAAATTGATTACGATTGCGCGGACCTTCCGAGACTAGATTCACCCCGTCAATTCGCCACAGCATCGGCAGTGGTAAGCGTTTTAAAGATTGTGCCTGAGTTGAGGTTTCAATCTTACAGAAAGCACGAATGGTCTGCCCATCTGATGCTCGACCGACCAACGTTAATCCATCACCATCCAGGCGGACTTGATCCGGCTGAACAATTAGTGAAATCGTCCGTGAGTGCTCAGTAGGCCAATGGCGCTGCTGACGTTGCTCATGAACCCAGCTAAACCACAGCCCGCTTAATGAAAGAATGATTAAACATTGACCTAAACGCCAACCAGCTTGTCCTAAAAAGCCACAACGAATAATTAATAGACAGAGACCTAATCCGCACCACCAACTCTGTGCCAAAATCACACCACTCATTAAGGCAATCATTAGCGCTACGAAAACAAGCGGCAAGGTCTTGGTCACTGCTGTTCATCGGGGGTGGCCGCCGAACTTAAGAAGTCGGACAAATGAAACTCAGCCAGCTGATCCGCCGGAATTTCAATTTGGCTGACCGTGACATGTTTAAGTTCAACTAGATGCATCGCATAGGGATCGTTATGATAATTACGCAAAAAATGAATCGCGGTCACCCCGGCTTGTAATAGCATCTTGGTACACTGTAAACAAGGAAAATCAGTGACATAAATTTCGGCACCTGCCGTTGCAATTCCAAACTTTGCACACTGTAAAATGGCATTCATTTCCGCATGAATCGTCCGTAAACAGTGTCCATCCACTAGATAATCACCGACATCGGTACAATGATCGTCACCAGATACTGATCCGTTGTACCCACCAGCAATCACACGCTTGTCACGAACCAATACAGCGCCAACGGACAATCGTTGACAAGTACTGCGACTAGCTAATAATACCGCCTGCATCATGAAATATTGATCCCACGGAACTCGTTTGGTTGTCATCTGATTTACCTCCACTAAGTTATGATATTTAGCCTAATCTATCCCTTGAACTACGACAAGCGTAAATGTGGTTTTAGATTCTGCAAAGTCTTATCACCAAAACCCGGAACCTGCTTTAATTCATCTAATGTTTTAAAACCACCATGCGCCGTTCGATAATCAATAATTTTTTGAGCTTTTTTATCGCCGACACCAGTGAGGCTGGTGAGCTGTTGTTTGGTCGCATTATTAAGCGGAATGGTGCCCCCACTGCCTTCACTTGCTTGTTCACTGCGCTCTTGGCCTGACTCGACATCGCTATCAGCAACATGATCTGCATTAGTCTGGCCAATAGCAGGCAACTTCAGTTCAGCTGGTACCTGTTCACCTTTCCCTGGCACATAAATAACCATTTGATCGCGAAGTTGTAAGGCTTGATTTAATTCACGACTCTCCGCGTCATTTCGTAGACCTCCGGCTCGATTAATCGCATTGACAACATGTAGTTTGCGCGAAAGTTGATAGACGCCGGGATGATTAACTGCACCTTTAACTTCAACTGTCATCAACTTCGATGCATTAGTACTGACCTTTGATGAGCCGCCTGTCGTCATTGGCGACGAGGTGGCTGTTTCCAGCACCGAGGACGTTGCAGCTGTCCTAGACATTGATAGACTGCCACTTTCACGATGTCCACTATTGGACATCATTCTGGTGACGACCAAAGTCCCGATAATACTGGCAATTAACAACACCGACAGACCGCTCAGTAGCCACTTACGGTGTTCCTGCCGCGCTTCGCGTACTGCTCCGATCCAATCCATTGCTTCATCTCACCTTCCTAATGTTGATAGTTATACATACGTAAACGACGGTCAAAAATTCTCATTGTTTCATTTTTTGTTGATCAACTGACAAAAAAAGAAGCCGCCTTCATAAATCAGGCAACTTCTTGAACGATTAATGGTGAGTTTGCAAATACCTAACGGCCTGTTTAAAGGAACTAACCGGAACCACTTTCATCTTTGGTGCATACTTTTTAGCCGTTTTCTTAGCTAATTGATAATTCGTCATATGATCCGGTTCATATTTTAAGAGTTCCTTAGTTGGTTTGACGTACGGGGCGAAGAAAATCTTTGCACCAGCTTTATTCGCTGCAACGATTTTCTTATCGATTCCACCAATCTCGCCGACCGAACCGTCCGGACCAATCGTTCCTGTTCCAGCAATCTTTTGACCATGACGTAAATTCTCATTAGTCAGCTGCTGATAAATCTGAAGGCTGAACATCAATCCGCCAGACGGGCCCCCAATTTCACCTGGGTTAACCATAACCGGGATTTTGGTCGTAACTTTAACGTTGTCCGTTAAAGTAATCCCAATGCCTGAACGTCCATCTGGCAGACGAATGAGTGCCCCCTTAGCCGTTTTTGTTTTGCCATTATGTTCATAGGTCACGTTAACTCGGTCAGTAAGCTTCCGTTTTGCTAAGGCCTTTTGATACCCAGCTGCCGAATTATAGTGAACACCATCAATTTTGGTAATTGTATCGCCGACTTTAATTTCTCCGTTAAAGTGAGAATTTTTGGTGACATTTAAAACATAGATGCCCAAATACTTCTTCGTATATTGTGAATGGGCTGTTTGATAAGCAGTCGCAATCGCTTCGTTAATGGCACTCTGCATATAAAATTGCTGAACCTTATTATACGTTGTGCCACTCTGTCCACCAGTCACATCAGCGGCCGAATCAATGCTTGCATGAGGGTCAAAGTGAGCCCACACCCAACTCAATGGCGTCGCCCGCTGCAAATAAACCGAGGTGATCATAAAATCACCCTTTTGATGATCAGGTCGCGTTGGCATCGTAACAAAATTACGTAGATTGTCCGCTGTCCCCGGCGTTTCAATATAGCTATTTAATGGCGCAAAACGTAGCAGAAGCAAAATGATTAGCCCGGCTAATCCGCCTAGCCACCAACCCCAACGTCTCTTCTTCATTCTTATTCCTCATCGTCTGGCGATTTCCACCGCCATGGCTGTCTTTCATCAATGAATTCGTTATTGCTCCGAACCAAGCTTAATCTGCAGCTGTTTCCAGACCACCGCGGGAACGAAACCTGAGACATCACCATTAAAATGAACAATTTCCTTCAAAATGCTTGAAGAAATTTGCGCATTTTCTGGTTTGGCCAATAAAAACACCGATTCAATATCAGTCGCCATCATATGATTCATATTAGCAATGTCGCGTTCAAAATTAAAATCTTGTTCATTACGTAATCCACGAACGATAAAATGCGCGTTGTGCTCATGCAAAAAGTCGATCGTTAATCCAGAAATCGCCATGACCGAGACGTTGCTTAAATCCGTTACAGTCTCTGTAATCATGGTTTCCCTTTCTGCCTGTGAAAATAACGGTTTCTTGCCCGTATTCGTCGCCACCGCTACGATCAAACGATCAAACATCTGACTGGCACGCTGAATAATATCTAAATGACCATTCGTTAATGGATCGAAACTTCCCGGAAAAACTGCAATTCGTTCAGTCATTATGCTTCTTCCCCCGTGGCTTTAACATATCGGTAAACCATAACGTCGGTAATTCCGTAATCTTTGTGGTGAGTTTGAGTAAATCCACCAAATTGATCAGGCAGATCAGCCTGTTGGTCCGTTTCAGCAACCACGATAGCACCATCAGTCAATAAATCTAGTTGCGCCATTCGGCTTAATTCAGCTACAATCTTTTGTTTCGCATAAGGTGGATCTAGCAAGACCAAATCAAAGGGTGCCTGCATGGCGGCCAGCTTGGGCAAGATTGCCTCTGCATCCGCTTTAATAATTTGAAAACGGTCTGGTGCTTTTGTCACGGCCACATTTGCTCTGATCGTCTTAATCGCTTGGTATTGGTGATCAACAAGCACTACCTCACTCATTCCTCGTGATACCGCTTCGATCCCTAATCCGCCCGAGCCAGCAAACAGATCTAATCCTCGTCCGCCATTAAAATACGGTCCGATCATGCTAAACATTGCTTCTTTAACTTTGTCAGTTGTCGGTCGAGTCAAAGTGCCCGGAACGGCATTTAGGGGCCGACCGCCAAATTCTCCAGCAACCACGCGCATTGCTAAGCCTCCCCGCTATCAGTCACAGACAGTGCATCTGCGCCACCGTCGCCTTTTGTGTGGGTGACAAAATTGGCATTCACACCCTGACCTACAAATGGATCCACAGTCGGTCGTTCACTGACGACCACTCGCTTAACAAAGTTTAATTTATTTAATGCTTGCCGCTGACTTTCAATTCGCGCTTGATCCATGTAAATCACAACATAGTGCATCTTCTTAGAAACGTAGTCGATATCGCCAAACCTTTTCAGTTGCCGAACTTGACGCAAATTTCTAATAAACACAAATACCGCTTGCCGCGCCACTGGTTGTAATGGCTGCGGATCATGACCAACAAAGGCTAAGGCTAAATCGTCACGGATTTGACTTGCGATCTTTGCGCCTGCGTTGATATCGGCGTGTGAAGAAGATACATTCGGCGTTGTCTGCTGACTAGGTGTAACTGTCTCAGTGCCCTTTTTGATCGACAAAGCTGTCTGGCTTTTTGCTGCGACCTGCTTTGACTTGTTGCTGTCTTCAGTCGGTTTTCGACGATTCGATCGCCGTCGCCGAGGTTTTTTTGCACGATCAGTTGTTTGTGCTTTCTTTGTGGTCGAATTACCGGTTGCTTGCTTCGAATCAGTGGCCGCAGCTGTCTGTTGACCTTGGGGACGTCGGCGTCGGCGTCGAGGCCGACGTTTAGGCCGCTCTTGGTCGCTGTTGTTGTCGCCCATGGAAGAACCATGCGTCCCGCGATTACTCGATTGACCCTTATTTGTATGTGAATCTGTTTCACTCATCGCTAATCCCTCCTTCTGTAATTAATTGGCGGCTAATTTAACGTTTAACACCGCTTGTCGCTCACGTTTCTCTCGTGCTGAAATATTCATTAAAATACCCATACAACTGGCCAAAACCAGCATCGATGAACCACCATAGCTAACGAATGGTAAGGTCACTCCGGTAATTGGCAGTGCACCAATAACTCCACCCACGTTAAAGAGCGACTGAACAGTTAATAAGGCGGCAATACCGTAACACACTAAGCTTTCATACATTGTAGTGGCACGATTACCCAGTCGAACTGCTCGAAATGCTAGCATTCCTAGAAAAAATAGGACACCAAGTACCGTCACAACGCCTAATTCCTCACTGGTAACCGCAAGAATAAAATCTGTATTTGGTTCCGGCAAGTAGCCCATTTTTTGAATACTGTTGCCCAAGCCAACGCCGAATAATCCGCCGTTGCTAATTGCGTAATAAGAATTAACCAACTGCCGTCCCACAGTCTTCACTGTTCCAAACGGATCGGCAAATGCCACAAACCGTTGCAACTGATATGAGTGTGCTAAAAAAGAATGGGTGACATCGATGTGCGATAAAGTAACCAGCATGCCCACATACAGTAAAAACAACCCTCCAACGATTGTCATTGGTAAACCACGGCGATTACCACTAGCTAGAATCATGATTAAAACAATAAAGCCATCAATCACGAAACCGCCGGTATCCGGCTGAATGAAAATCAATAACATTAAGACCAATAACATTAGCAATGGTTGCCACATCGTCGTCCAAAACCGCTCGGATAGCGCTTGCTGATGTGAATCCATGTAATGAGCCAAAAATAGCACGATAAACAATTTCAAAAATTCTTCTGGTTGAATATTGATCGGTCCCAGGTTAATCCAACCCTTGGCACCATTCACTCGAGACCCAACAATTAAAACAGTAACCACCAGAAAGAAAATGCCAAAAGTCATATATTCTACAATCCGGCCCGAGCGAAGCACTGATAACTTTAGATAATAAAAGCCAAATGCCAGCACCAAACCAACAATGACATAGGCAGTTTGTTTAATTAAATAAGCCCCGGCGGTTGTTCCGGTGCTCAAGGCCACATTTGCACTAGAAGAGTACACCATAACGATGCCAAAAAAGCTGAGTACCAGATAAGGAATCAAGATATAATAATCAACGAGCTTTAACTTTTTCACGTGCCAATCCCTCACAAAAAATTCTTCCCACATTATAGCATAACGTTAACCCGTTCCTTGAATTCGCTTCAACACTCACATTTTTTTACGTTTACCTTATCATTAGTAACTGTCGCTTGTCTCCTATTAAACGGCATTTTGCATTATAAAACAGCTCCACCTTGTCTGTGATTCACCAAGGTGGAGCTGTTTTATAAAATGTTAATGAATTTGATTAGTCACGAGCGGCTGCCTTACGACGTTTAGCTGCCTTTTCACGGGCGCTGGTTTCTAAAATCTGCTTACGTAAACGAACGTGCTCAGGTGTAATCTCACAATATTCATCTTCGTTTAAGAATTCCAAGGATTCTTCAAGTGTCAGATGGGTTGGCGTCTTGATAGTGGCCGTCATGTCTTTGTTAGAAGAACGCACGTTAGTCATGTTCTTCCCCTTAGTAACATTGACCGAAATGTCATTTTCACGACTATTTTGGCCGACGATCATCCCTTCATAGACGGTTGTACCTGGATCAATGAACAATTGTCCACGATCTTCAACACCCATCATTGCGTAAGTCGTCGCCTTACCTTGGGTAATTGATACCAAAGTCCCATTACGACGACCTGGGTTCCAGTTCTTGATGACCGGCATGTACTTTTCAAACGTGTGGTTCATAATTCCGTAGCCACGAGTCATCGATAAGAATTCAGTTGAGTATCCGATTAGCCCACGTGATGGTGCCAAAAATTCTAACCGAGTTTGCCCGTTACCTGTATTCTCCATGTTCTTCATTTCGCCCTTGCGTTGTGACAAGGTATCAATGATGGAACCAGCATATTCTTCTGGTGTGTCAATTTGCACCGCTTCAAATGGTTCTTCCATCGTCCCATCGATTTCACGATAAATAACTTCTGGACGAGAAGCCTGCAATTCATAACCTTCACGCCGTAACGTTTCAATCAAGATAGATAAATGAAGTTCACCACGCCCAGAAACCATCCATGCATCTGGTTCATCAGTGTCTTCAACCCGCAAAGACACATCAGTATGCAATTCTTGCTTCAGCCGAGTCTCTAATTGACGCGTAGTCACAAACTTACCTTCTTGACCAGCTAACGGTGAATCATTAGTCCGGAATAACATCTGCAAAGTTGGTTCATCAATCCGTAAAACTGGCAATGCTTCTTGATGATCTTGCGGTGTCACTGTTTCACCAACATTGATTTCTTCCATCCCGGAAACGGCGATTAAGTCACCAGCTTTAGCTTCATTGACTTCAACTCGTTGCAAGCCTAAGAACCCATAAAGCTTCGTCACCCGGAAATTCTGCGCCGTACCGTCCAATTTCATAACTGTAACGCTGTCGCCGACCTTGATCTTGCCACGGAAAATCCGGCCGATCCCAATCCGGCCTACGAAATCATTGTAATCAAGTAAGGCCACTTGGAATTGTAATGGTTCATCTTCGTTATCAATTGGTGCTGGAATCGTCTTTAAAATAGTATCAAAAATCGGCTTCATGGTATGATCTTGGGTGCTTAAATCAGAATCATAAGATGAAGTTCCATTCATCGCTGACGCATAGACAACTGGGAATTCAAGTTGATCTTCATCTGCCCCTAATTCAATGAACAAATCGAGCACTTCATCAACAACTTCTTCAGGACGAGCACCCTCACGGTCAACCTTGTTAATGACTACGATTGGCGTCAAGTGTTGTTCTAAGGCCTTTTTAAGCACAAATCGAGTTTGTGGCATCGTCCCTTCATAGGCATCAACAACCAGTAAGACGCCATCAACCATTTTCATAACCCGCTCAACTTCACCACCGAAGTCCGCGTGCCCTGGGGTATCCAAAATGTTGATCTGCTTGTCGCCATATTTAACAGCGGTGTTCTTTGACAGGATCGTAATCCCACGTTCCTGTTCAATTGCGTTTGTATCCATCGCCCGATCAGCAATCTCAGTGTGGCCATCAAGTGTGTCAGATTGCTTTAGCATTTCATTAACCAACGTTGTCTTACCATGGTCGACGTGGGCAATGATGGCGATATTACGGATATCATCTCTAGTTTTCAAAGTGTAACTTCCCTTCGTTTCAAAATCAATATTCATGTGGTAACTTTGGCGGCATTATTAGGCGTAAAAAAACTGTGACCATTCATGTCACAGTCCGACACTTATGCCTGCATCGCAATAATGTCCTGTTGCGCTTGCTTCGTAGCTACTACTACAACGCTATATGATAGCACAGACGGCGTTTGACCGTCAACTGTCGTCACGACCAGCCCCAACTCTTCGGCCAAGATTTTCCCCGTTGCGAAATCCCATGGACGTAGATAGGAAATGTAACACACCTGCTGTCCTCGCAGCACTTTGGTAAACGCAATCCCGGCACTACCAATAATTCGCATACCTAAACTGGCCGCGCCAATAGCTTGCATATGATCCACATCATGGCGAACAAGTGGTCCAGATAAACTCGCTAGCCCTTCACTGAGTGGCAAATTCGCCGGTGGCGCCATCAATCGATCATTCAACCAGACGCCGATACCTTTCGCCCCGTGAAAAAGGCGGTCACCCATTACGTCGTACAGCCAAGCTGCTTGGCCGATACCATCGATATATAGTGACATCATAATGGCAAAATCATCCCGCTGTTTAATGAAATTCATGGTGCCATCCAACGGGTCCAAGATCCATAACCGGCCATCGGTCTCGGTGACATGATCCCCAAGACCTTCTTCCCCAAGAATCTGGGCGTCAGGGTCGGCTTGTCGAATATGGGCCACCAACCGTTGCTCATTTTCTTTGTCAACCTGCGTTACAAGATCGCGGCGCCCCGACTTTTCTTCTATCGATAATGGTTCATCGAAGTGGGCCAAAATATTCTCACGGGCTTCGTCAATCCATTGAGTGACCTGTGCGTCCCACTGTTGAAATGTTGACTGATCCATTTTGATCCTTCCTATAGTACCTTCATTTATCTAGCTTTCGTTTAGTCAGAAAACTTGAAATGTTTTCGTTGACTCGCCATGGCCGCTTGCATCGTACGATACAGACTGACCCCAGTCTGGCGCTGAAGTTGTCGGTCCAATTGCTTCTGTTGCCCTTTTGTCGGGACAATCATTTGAAAGACTTGATAAGCGCTCAGCAACCGTTGTCGATCGACGCCTTGCTCATTTGCGGTCAAGATTAAATCATAAAACATCGTCACATCAATAATTTCTTGACTGGTCCAAGTGTCATCTAAAGGTAACTCAATGTTCATCATTTTCATCCGTTTCTGGTTCGAAATCCCCATTTTCGATGGTTGTTATCTGCGCCGAAATTGTCGTGGTGATTTCATCTAATTGGCGTTGTTCAATTTCAGTATACGAAACATCCACAATTTTAGATGCACCCATGGCCGTCAACCGAATCGGCGTACTTAACGGTACGATACGATCAACAACGGTCGTTAATAGATTGGTCACCGAACCCACCATTGGTCGATCAAAGAATAACGCTCGTAGGATTCGAAGCACAGCTTGGGACCGCAAACCATCATTCGCCGAAATAATGGCTTGGTTCAGTCGCTGCTCAATCTCGCCTAGTTGGTTTGCATTGAATTCTACAGCATCGTTAGCCATCAGTGAAAGAATGGGAACTGGTCCAATCGTCGACCGACTCCAAGCCACCACATGTTCTTGACCCACGCCCACAACATAGGCATGGACGCTATCCGTTGGTACATTGAATGTCCGCGCTAACGTGTTGGCCAAGACGCAACTATGCGCCAATGTACCCACTCCCAAGCATTGATTGGCACCGACCCCAGAGAACTTCTGGGCAAAATAGGTCAACACACCATCATCTGGACTAGCAACAATGATCTTCCCCTTAAATCCTTCTGCCATGGCTGCCTGGATAAGTTCTCGTAACCGTGGCAGTGTCGCCGTTAAACGTTCTTCGGCACTAGCTGAGCGTGGTAAATCAACCAAGTCTCCAATAATTAAGGCGTCAGCGGTTACAAAATCCGTCATTATACCAAGATGCACCTGTGCGTTCGCACAACCGCTTGCAGCTGTTTGTACATCTTCATAGACTTGTTCAGGCTCTTGGGTCGAGGATAAGACACTTACTGTCATTGGCAAGTCAAGTGTTAACGCACTCGTTAAAAATGTTTGGTTAAACTGCCCTGTTCCATATAGAACCACACTTGGTTTCATTCAAAGCCCCCTTCTTCTAAACCGAATCCATCGCAGCTCACAATACCGCTATTAGGAAAATGGTTACACTAACTAATCAAGATCAATTCGTTTCAGTTTATTAGTTTCTATTTATGGTTAATTGTACCGAAGCTGGAATGAAGTGCAAGAAAAAAGAGCGCCCGGCTAAGCCAGTCACTCTTTTGCAAACACATGCACTTAATGTTAGATATGGGTTGGGAAACCGATCGCAATGTCTGCAGCTTCTTGAATTGGTTCACTCAACGTTGGATGTGGGTGAATCGTCAAGGCAACATCCTCGGCGTTCATGTGTGAGTTGACCGCCAAGCTAAGTTCAGCAACTAAGTCACTCGCATCTGGACCAACGACTTGTGCACCAACAATTGTGTTGTCGTCTTTGGTTGTCACTAAGCGAACAAAACCATCTGCTTCGTCCATCGAAACGGCCCGAGCGTTACCAGCGAATGGGAACTTCGCGGTAGATACTTCCAAGCCCGCTTCTTTAGCTTCTGCCTGCGTGTAACCAACCGTAGCTAACTCTGGATCAGCAAAACATACAGCAGGAACACTGACATAGTCGTTAGCTGTGTGATGACCAGCAATCGCACCAGCGGCAACTTTGCCATTGAAGAAAGCTTTGTGGGCCAATGCTGGACCATTGTTGACAATGTCGCCGACTGCATAGATATGCGGTGAAGCCGTTCGACCTTGGTCATCGACCTCAATGAAACCACGTTTATCTAACTTAATGTCAGTAAACTCTAGTCCCAAATTGTCTGTGTTCGGCTTTCTTCCAACCGTCACCATGCAGTAGTCGGCCTTCAATGTTTGCGGTTTGCCGTCAACTTCATAGGTAACAGTCACAGAAGTGTCATCTTGTTCAGACTTCTTCGCCATCGCACTGGTCACAACATCGACCTTGTGTGCCTTCAAATTCTTCAAGACAAGGGAAACCATGTCTTTTTCGAAGTTAGGCAAGATGGATGGGGTTCCTTCTAAGATAGTCACGTGAGCACCTAAGTTGGCATAAGCACCAGCCAATTCAGTTCCCACATAACCACCACCGATAACGACTAATTCTTTAGGAATTTCTGGTAAGTTCAAGCCACCAGTTGAGTCAACGACCCGGCCTTCGAATTTAAAGTTAGGAATTTCTACTGGTCGCGAACCAGAGGCAATGATGAGGTCTTTAAAGGCAATTGTCCGACCAGTATCACGGCTCATGAATTGCTTTGGACCCGGTGCAATGACCCGCAATTGTGTATCAGAATCCATCGTTGCTTCACCACGAATGACTTCAACCTTGTGTTTCTTAAGCAGCATGGCAACACCACTAGTCATCCGGTCAACGACCTTAGTTTGCTTCCAAGTTTGCGTCTTACTGAAGTCAATCTTAGCGTCAGCCGTCGTAATCCCGTAAGTTGAAGCATCTTTTGCTTCTTGCAAACGGTGACCGGCTTGAATCAAGGCTTTCGATGGCACACAGCCAACGTTTAAACACACCCCACCAAGGGTTTCAGATTGTTCAATGACCGTGACTTGTTGACCTAGTTCAGCGGCCCGAATTGCGGCAACGTACCCACCAGGGCCCGCACCAATGATTACTGTTTCCTTTTGTTCAACATCAGCCATTATTCAATCATCCCTCCATCAAAAGCATGTCTGGGTCGTGCAACAAGGCCTTCAATTCGTTCAAAGCCCGTTGTGCAGTTGCACCATCGATCAAACGGTGGTCGTAACTCAAGGACAGCTTCAACATATTACCAACGACGATTTCACCATCTTCGTTGACAATTGGTTCTTTTGCGATTTTACCAACACCCAAGATAGCAACTTCTGGGTAGTTAATAACTGGTGTGAACCAGCCGCCACCGATTGAACCAACGTTACTAATTGTAATGGAGCCACCGCTCATTTCAGCAGCAGACAACTTGTTATCTTGCGCTTTCTGAGTATTTTCAGTGATTTCCTTGGCAATGGCAAACATACCCTTAGCGTCAGCGTTCTTAACGTTTGGTACGTACAAGCCGTGGTCAGTATCGGTCGCAATTCCGATGTTGTAATAGTGCTTGTAAACGATTTCTTGCGTACTGTCATCAATTGATGCATTTAACGTTGGGAAATCTTTTAAGACCGCAACCAAAGCTTTAGCAATGTACGGCAAGAAAGTTAAGTGAATATCGCGATCAGCGGCAGCAGCTTTGTACTTCTTACGGTTAGCCATCAATGCAGTAACGTCAACGTCGTCAAATGACGTAACGTGTGGCGCAGTGTGCTTAGAAGTAACCATTGCTTTAGCAATTGCCTTACGCGTCATGGACATTGGTTCACGTGTTTCTAATTCGGGTGTCGCAGAAACGTATGGCTTGATTGGCGCAGCAGCAGTATCAGCAGTTGGTGCACCTGGGGCAGCTGGTGCAGGGGCAGCTGCTGGTGCAGCGCCGTTCTTAGCAGCATCAACGTCAGCTTTAGTCACTTGGCCATGCTTGCCTGATGGTGCCACAACCGTAATATCGACACCGTTATCACGAGCGTATTGGCGAACAGATGGCATCGCAAGTACGAGCTTATTAGGATCGCTTAACACAGGATTAGCACTAGCTGTCGCAGCGGGCGCTGGTGCATCGGCTGGCGCTGGTGCGGCTTCAGGAGCCGGCGCTGGTGCGGCCTCTGCTGCTGGTGCGGCCTCTGCTGCTGGCGCAGCAGCCTCATCATCACCGGTATCAGCAGAACCATCATCGATTTCAACTAACGTATCACCGATTTTGGCTGTTTCACCTGCTTGCATAAAAATCTTTTTAACCGTCCCAGACACTGGTGATGGTAATTCAGAGACAGACTTGTCATTTTGAATTTCAACTAAGGTGTCATCTTCAGCAATCTTGTCGCCTTCTTTAACATCCCAAGCGGCAATTTCGCCTTCTGCCATTCCTTCACCAAGTTCTGGCATTTTGAATTTGTAGGACATGGAGTATCTTCCTTTCATCGAATTTCCGGAGTGTTCCGGACAATCGTTGGCTATTTAGCGTAGCCGCGCGTTTAGTAAGTCAAAATTTCGCGAACCTTCGCCTCAATTTCAGCGGCATCAGGAATCCAGTCGTCTTCAGCTAAGGCAAATGGGTAAACACTGTCTGGCGCAGCTACGCGGCCAATTGGCGCATCCAATGAAAGAATGTCATCTTCAGCAATATCGGAAACAACTGTGGCGCCAACCCCAGCCATGCGTTGTGCTTCTTGAACAACGACAACATGGTGTGTCTTGTCGATTGACTTGAAGATAGTGGCTGTGTCGATTGGTGATAGGGAAACTAAGTCGATGACTTCAACAGAAATATTTTCATCAGCCAACTTGTCTGCTACTTTAAGCGCTTCGTTAACTTCAGAACTATAAGCAACAACTGTAATGTCTGTCCCTTCACGCACAACTTTAGCTGTATCCAATGGAACCGTGTACTTGTCATCTGGAACATCGGCCTTCATTGAACGATACAATTTCAGGTTTTCCATGAACAAGACAGGGTCATTGTTTTCAACAGCTGAGATCACAAGTCCCTTAGCATCATATGGGTTAGAAGGTGTAACTACCCGTAAACCTGGTACGCCAGTGAAGAAATTCTCCAAGTTGTCGGCATGCATTTCAGCCGTGTGAGTCCCACCACCAAATGGGGTCCGAATGGTGATTGGCATATTCTTCGTGTTACCAAAACGGAACCGTGTCCGTGCCATTTGTCCGGCAATCGAGTCGACTGCTTCAAATGTAAAGCCCATAAATTGGATTTCAGGTAATGGCCGCCAGCCAGTGGCCGCTAATCCCATTGCCAAGCCTAAAATACCTGATTCAGCTAATGGTGTGTCGAAGACCCGATCTTCACCATATTTGTCTTGTAACCCTTGAGTGGTACGGAAAACACCACCGTTTTTACCGACATCTTCACCGAAGATTAACGTCTTGTCATCGTCACTTAAGACCTGATCAAGTCCGTCAGTAATCGCTTGAATATAAGTTTTCGTAGCCATGATTACTTCGACTCCTTTGCTTCAAATTCGGCAATTTGTGCCGCAATGTTCGGAGTTGGTACTTCGAACGTGTTCTTCAATAATTCAACATTAGTTTGTTTTGGTTCACCATCAGCAGCCTTCAATGCTGCTTTGAAGTCAGCCTTGCATTGATCCGTGTAGTCACTTTCTTGCTGATCAGACCAAAGACCTTTATCAGCTAAAACTTTTCGTAAACGAATTAATGGGTCAATATCATGCCATGGCTTCTCTTCTTCTTTAGTCCGGTAACGCGAAGGATCGTCACCAGCAGAACTGTGAGCGCCATAACGATAAGTTAATGTTTCAATTAAGACAGGACCATTGCCAGCAGCAGCAAAGTCACGAGCAGCCTTGGAAACAGCGTAAACGGCAAGAATGTCCATCCCATCAACTTGAACAGATGGAATTCCGGCAGCGACCGCTTTTTGAGCGAGTGTCTTGGCAGCAGTCTGCTTCTCACGAGGAACAGAAATGGCGAATCCATTGTTTTGAACAAAGGCAACCAATGGTGCTTGGAAAGCACCAGCGAAGTTCAAACCTTCATAGGTGTCCCCTTGCGAAGTCCCACCGTCACCGGTATAAACGAACGCAACGTTCTTTTCACCGTTCTTCTTAATTCCTAAAGCGGCACCGGCGGCTTCAACGTATTGGGCGCCAATGATGATTTGTGGCATCCATGCACGATACTTTTCATCATAAATGTTGCCTAAAACGTGACCACGTGACCAAAGGTATCCTTTTTCAACCGAACTACCATGCTGAATTAACTGTGGTAAGTCTCGGTAAGCAGGGAATAGGAAATCTTGTGGTTCAAAGGCGGAAACACTCCCCATTTCACTGGCTTCTTCACCAGCAGTTGGCGCATAGAATCCTAACCGTCCTTGACGAGAGAAGTTCATCGTTTGTTCATGCAATGCACGTTCCCAAACCATCTTCTTCATAAAATCAACCAGTTGGTCATCACTAAAACTATTGAAGACCTCTTGATTTACAACTTTGGCAGAACCGTCTAAAACTTGCACCGGTTTGTAGTCACTGCCTAAGTTATTCTTGATCGCAGCGAAGTCTACAATTGGCTTAGATGAATCGTTGTTTGCCATAATGCACACATTCCTTTCTATTTCTTGATGACAGCTGACACTCGTTCACTGTCTAATAAATTCAGTCAACAAATGTATGCGCTTTCATCTTTCACGACTTATTGTAACGCGTTACAGAATCGCAATGCAAGGGTTTTCAAAATTGTTAAATAGGTCACAAGCCCTTTCTCTTGTCTTCAAAAACTTGTGAAGTTTTTGAACAGTATCCTTAACAACTGTATAGCAAGTCCCTTGCAACCGACCAGTCACGAGTTCCTCTATTGATCCCTTTGTCCAAAATTGCTATTTTCATCCCACTTTCAATATTCACAAGCTTCAATGCATGGTCGCTGAAAACGGCGTGACAATCATCGTGATTTCGACTTATTGTTTAAACATTCACTATATTTGTCGTCTAAAACTTGCTTGTTCTGCAGGTAGGCCTGGGTATTATACTAAGACTAAAAAATCGTCAAACCTCAACCGCCGCTAAGGCTACCCTTGGATGACCTGATTGCGTATGGTACACTAAAATCAATGAGTGAAACAAGTTTACGGTCAGTTAAAACCATTTGGAATGCTTTGACGATCAGTAATGAAAGTTCAACTTAATTCGTTTACGACCCAAAAAACATTTTGACCGAATTATAATTTAGGAGGCACTTGCGCGTGATTTTAATGGAAGATATTATTCGAGACGGTAATCCGACCTTACGGAAATACGCGGAAAAGGTGGCCTTCCCGCTTAATGATGAAAATCGTCAGCTAGCTGCTGACATGATGGAATATTTAGAGGTGAGCCAAGACCCGGAACAAGCTGAAAAATATCAACTACGTGCGGGTGTCGGGCTAGCTGCTCCTCAAGTTGATGTGTCTCTTCAAATGGCGGCCGTCTTGGTCCCATCTGCCGTCGAGCCCGAAGATCCTGATGATCAAGCGTCAATTGCCGAAGCTGCCAAGACTGCTCGCGATAATCCAATATTCAAAGAAGTCATCATTAACCCAGTTATCGTCAGTCAATCCGTTCAACAAGCGGCGTTGACAGAAGGTGAAGGCTGTTTATCCGTTGATGATGAGCATCCTGGCTATGTTCCCCACGCTGACCGCATTACGTTGCGTTACCAGGACCTCGATGGTAATGAACACAAAATTCGTTTAAAAGATTATCCTGCCATTGTGTGCCAGCATGAAATTGATCATCTCCATGGTGTTTTATTTTATGACCACATCAATCAAGCTGAACCCTTCGACGCTGAAGATGGCACTTTATTGATTGGCTAACTAGCTAAACTTTAATGAAACAATGTCGATTCTTGATCATTGGAAAATAACTTCATCTACTATAAAAGTAGCTTGGCAAACAAAAATTTGTTTGCCAAGCTACTTTTACGTTAAATCAATCAAATTTGCATCACGATACATTTGACGTTTATACAATCCACCAATTTTGCTAACAAACAAGGCCGTTTTTCCCAGTCCCCTTAGCTTCAGTTTGCCACCCAATTCAGATCGGACATTCCAACTTTTAATGTGTTCTCATTCGATTTAGGAATTGTAATTTTTGCTCGTCGCGTTAATCTAGCCACACTAATTAATGGCGCTTCATAATTCTACCAACACTTCTCTTCTGCCTTTGTCGATAGACTTGATCGCTTCACACCGAGAGCATCGGAAATCTCCTAATTATTCAGCTCGATTAGTGCTTTGCGATGAGTCTACTTGAGAGGCATTGAGTTTGCGTAAATCCTGGACGTATTCGATCGTCGCTTCATTAACTAAATAGGCAATATCAATATGCAAACGCTGTTCAAACAACCATAAATCAGTGACAACAAAAGTTGGTTGATCTGTTTTGACTCGTTTAATGTGGTTTGCTAAGGCATATTCGCCGAGTGCATTATTGACCGGCCGGCGCAAGTTAGGCAATTGTGCAGCGGTTAGCTCACCGTCTGGCAGTTCGTATTCAAAGTCCATCACGCCACGTCCCCAGACGTCAGCAACTGTCTCAGACTTTGTAAACGTCTGCTGATCACTAGCTAACCAGCCTTCACTAACAAGTTGCTTCAACACATTTCGCATGGCCTGATCAGTCACCTGTTGAGCGTCATTTCTGACAATCGCCGTTGCTCGACGAATAATCAATCGATGAATGTAGTGATATACCAAGTAAGCTAAGACCAATCCAATAATTATCGTCACCAATAATGTCAAAGTTGCCACCCACTTTCCTATTCATATTCTATCACAAACACTGGCCATTCCGTTGTTATCACCGGTCCAGTTAGTGTACATCAGTTACGGGCTATGTTAATATAGAACGCAAATGTTGTGATTTCACAACCATGTTCGGGAGAAAACCTTATATCAACATTGGACTAGTAACTCACGCTTGCTAGTCTGGTTCTTGATGCACCAAAAATAACCATTTATTTTTTTATTTATTTATAGAGGAGATTTTACGATGATTTTTAAAGTTTATTATCAAGATTCTAAAATTCGGAACCCTAAACGTGAGGACACCCACTCATTATATTTGGATGCTGAAAATGAGGCCGCTGCTATGAGTGCCGTGGAGGCCCACACAGACTACAACGTGGAATCCATCGAAGCGCTTGAAGGTAACGCCTTAGACTATGAACAACAAGGCGCCAACTACAAACTCACGGAGTTTTAGTCCATGGCGAAACTCAATTTAAAAAACAATGAAACTGCCGTTTACGCCGTCGGTGGTTTGGGTGAAATTGGTAAAAACACGTATGGCGTTCAGTTTCAAGACGAAATCATTGTAATTGATGCCGGCATTAAGTTCCCCGAAGACGAATTGCTGGGAATTGATTACGTCATTCCGGACTATTCGTACTTGAAACAAAATGAAAGCAAAATTAAGGCCCTCGTTATTACCCATGGTCACGAGGATCACATTGGTGGGATTCCTTTCCTATTACAGCAGATCCATGTGCCAATTTATGCTGGTCCACTACCAATGGCCTTAATCAAGAACAAATTAGAAGAACATGGCCTCTTACAAACGACTGAATTGCACGAAATCAATGAAGACACCGTGCTGAAATTTCGTAAAACAAGTGTGTCGTTCTTCCGAACCACCCATAGTATTCCAGATACGCTAGGAGTCGCGGTAAAGACACCTTCTGGAACCATTGTGCAAACGGGTGACTTTAAGTTCGATCTCACCCCGATTAACACGCCCTCACCTAACCTACAGCGGATGGCGAAACTCGGCGAAGAAGGCGTGCTTGCCTTATTATCAGATTCAACCAACGCTGAACGTCCTGAGTTCACTAAGTCTGAACGCTGGGTCAGTCAATCAATCCACAAATTATTTGATAAAATCGACGGTCGAATCATCTTTGCGACCTTTGCTTCAAATATTTCCCGAATTGAGCAAGCTGCTGAGGCGGCGATCCAACACCATCGTAAAATTGCTGTGTTTGGTCGTTCAATGGAAGCTGCCATTGTCAATGGTCGCGAGCTGGGTTATTTGAATATTCCTGATGATATTTTAGTTGACGCTTCAGAACTCCGAAACTTACCGGCCAATGAAACTTTGATTCTATGTACAGGCTCTCAGGGTGAACCGATGGCTGCCCTTTCACGGATTGCCAACGGTACTCACCGACAAATTTCCATCCAACCGAATGACACGGTCATCTTTTCCAGTAATCCAATCCCTGGGAATACGACGAGTGTGAACCGCGTCATTAACGAATTGGAAGAGGCCGGCGCTGAGGTCATTCATGGTGCCGTTAACAACATCCATACTTCTGGACATGGTGGCCAAGTTGATCAAGAGTTAATGTTACGGTTAATTAAGCCCAAGTATTTCATGCCAATTCATGGTGAGTATCGGATGCAGAAAATCCATACACAATTGGCTGAGCTTTGTGATGTCCCGGATGACCATTCGTTTATCATGGAAAATGGAGATGTGCTGGCCTTAACGGCTGATTCAGCTCGAATTGCCGGTCATTTCAATGCTGGTGACGTCTACGTTGATGGTAACGGTGTTGGGGATATTGGCAACGTCGTCTTACACGATCGGCAGATGCTGTCTGAAGAAGGTCTCGTTGTGGTCGTTGCCACGATTGATTTAAAGAATAAAGAGATTCAAGCCGGTCCAGACCTACTTAGTCGCGGTTTTGTCTACATGAGAGAATCCGGCGACATGATCAATGAGGGCCGGCGGCGCGTGTTCAGAACTATCCGTCGTGCGATGAAGGATGGTAATGCCACGGAAGCCTCAATTCGGACTGCGATTATTGATGATTTGCAAAGTTTTCTCTATGAGAAAACTGAACGACATCCATTGATTCTACCCGAATTAATCATGACCAGTACCAACGCTAAGCCTGCCGTTAAGAAGCGTCAGGCCACAAAAAAGGCGTCTACTGAAGCCTAATACTAGACCATTAAGCACTACCTTTTCACGATTTGAAGAGGTAGTGCTTTTTTTGGCCATTTTGCTAAAAGTTATCTTTACAATCTGACTTTTCATTTCGTTACTATTACTGTAAGCGTGGCCACCCTTACAAAACTAAAACAGTCCAAAGGAGACTAACTTCATGTCAGATAAATGGCTTACTAGTTCCGTTCAATTCGAATTCATTGGTGACGGTCACTTGCTTCCCGTTAAACGAACCTATCCCAACGTGGTGGAAAGCGCAACGACTGAACAACTAATGAAATTTGGCCAGGCAATCGCTAGTTTAACTACCGACACCTTAAGTGACACCACACTGATTAAGAAAGAAGCCGTTGCTGGATAACCGCTAATCCCTCTCATTCTCATAAAAAGGAGCGTAAGCTAGATGAAAAATCTTAGTTTAAAATTCACCACTGCCGCCGGTAAAAACGTGCATTTGACCATTCGCAATGTTAATCAAAATTTGAGCCAGGAAGTAGTTCGAGCAGCCATGCAAGACATGATTGACGCTCAATTAATCACTGATAAAAAAGGCATTCAACAATATACCAAGGCCCTTTCGGCCCAATACGTCGAGACAACTAATACACCAATTTTTGACGCAGAACCGGCACCAATCGTCGCAAATAACTAGTTACTTAATCGCTAACCAATTCACCCCGTGAGCAGGCCCGACCAAGTTTCCATCGGTCGGGCCTGCTTTGTCGCGCTATGATCAACAGCAATTGTTCAATTAGCGCGACCTTTTTTGGTTATTTAGGCAGAAAGGCAGCTTTTATGCGAAAACGACTGCGAAAATTGTTTGTCATTATAAGTCTGTTGATAACTGGTTGGTTAGGTGGACAACAATTCCTGACGCCTTCCACACCGATGAACCCCTGCCCCTATCGGCAATCACAAGATCAAAAAGTCGACAAATTAATAAAAATTGTGCACAATAAATACAGTCAATTACCGCTGATTATCCACTTTTTTAAAGACTTTGACCTGTTTTGACTTTAATGGTGTTCAGCGCTTGACCCACCCAATAAATAATGTTATTTATTAGGAGTTAATTTTTAATGGAGGTCGCGTCTTATGGAAACTGAAGCTCACCGCAACTTGATTACTGCCAAACTTCGGCAACTGTTTAAGAGTAAGCCCGTCGTTAAGGAAGATCGTACTGTGATTGTCCCTGCTCGCGTTCAGTCAGAAAACTCTCGCTTTGAACGCTCATTGGCTACGACGCTGCTCAGCTTGCAGTTTGCTCGCATTGGCGAATGATTTTAAATTGAAGTAAAAAATAGCGACCACCCAAAGTTAGTTGGGTGGTCGTTTTCTATTTCCTAGGTGAAGCCGCCTAATTGGCGATTTGGCCCGACCAAGCAGACGCTCGGTTCGTCAGTAGCCGATCCATCAATTGTGGCCACGTATTCGACTGTAAGCCAATACGTAAAATTTGTGATTGATTATCGATAATTTCAGCAAGCAAATCGGTCTTCGTGTTAAAGCCAATTTCCCGGACAAACTGGAAGTCTAAATGTTGCCGCCGCAATGGTTCCAGTAATTCAAAATAGTCCACTGGCAAGTTACAAAGTCGTCGATCCAACGCCTTTAGGTTCGCCGTCGATAGCACGACCTGTTCAATTTCACGCCTGTAATGACTGACAGCCCAGACGAAAGCTTTCACCCAGTTACTACGAATCACGTCAGCACCAAAATAGACGTGCGAAACTCCCGCGGTCGCTTCAACCATAAAAAATGGGTCATCAGGTTCGCCCACTAACACTTCAAAACGGTCCGTAAAGCCCGCTTTTAACGCATGTGGTCGATCGGTAGTCAACCGAATATCAGCTGACGGATGTGCATTTGCAAAAGCTTCAATGACAGTCGCGGTTAATGATTGTGCGGCGCCAACAAATAAAATTTTTGCCATGGTGTCCTTTCGCCTTCCAGTCCTGCATCATTCAATCGTAATTCTCTTAATGGCTTTATTATAACCATTTTTTCATGTTGTGAATATACCAAATAGAAAAAAAGACGATTTTTTTAATTTTAAGTTGTGAACAACTTTCGCGTTTGTCCTGTCATACACCAATCTAGTAGTTCGTAAAACATTTTACAAACTTTATCAATTAGCTATACCAATTTTAATAACAGCTTTGATTTTAACCGAAATAAGCATAACTTCATCACTGATCAAAGATGCATTTCACCGATTTAACGCGGTTTCAAAGTGAACCATATACCCCGTTAACAAAGCCGATTAATCGTTCCTGTGACAGACCACTCATCTTGTTCTAACATAGTGCCTACCAGGTTACGAGGTTTTTCAATGCTCAATCAAGACGAGTGGTCGCTAGTCTCCCCTAAATTATCGCTAAACTCATTAACCTTTTTGACCATGCCAGTTGGATAACGCTGTCGCAAATCACTGAAATATATTGTCAGTGCAAATATAATCTTCTTGTAGATCACTAAAAAAACACCTCAGATCTTGTCTGTGGTGTTTTTTCAATCAATTAGTTAAAACTCTTAAAGCGGATGCCATCATCAATGTAATCCTTGTCATCAGGTGTTGATTCAACAGAACCGAATGGCATCTCACCACGTAACCGCCAGTTATCCGGAATATCGAATTCAGCTTTCACAGCCTCGTCGATAAGCGGATTATAATGCTGCAACGAAGCGCCCAAACCATTTTCAGCTAAAGCCGTCCAAGCGGCAAACTGAGCGTTACCAATATGCTGTTCAGACCAGTCATAGAAATTCTCCGCATACAATGGAAAGCCTTCCTCTAATTCCTTGACCTTGTCCATGTCCGTATACCACAACATTGTGCCAAAACCAGCTTTAAAAGCACCGTTCACTTTAGCCTCAGTGTTACCAAATGCTTCTGCTGGTGTAACCTTCTTTAACTCAGCCAGAGTCATATCCCACACTTTTTCGTGAGCCTGACCATAAGTAAAGACCACTCGAGTTGTTTGACTGTTAAACGCTGAAGGCGCTTCTTTAACAACGTCAGTGATTAACTGATTCAATTCAGCTTCGGAAAAGTTGACGTCCTTTCCTAGCGTGTAAATTGTCCGACGTTGCTTCATTAAGTTGAGTAAATCTTCCTTCATCTCAAATGCCTCCAAGTGATTTCAATTAAGTAGTTGAGCAATAGCTCTGGTATTACTATATACAACTTACAAAAAGTAAGCAAGGCCTATTTAACTTTTTCTCGCAAAAAGACCGACCCTTGCCCAGTCGCACAAACTGAGTACCAGTTTCGTTTCGATCTTGTGCATCTATTCACTTTAGGTGACAACTGTGCGAGAATGAAAGGAGTTCATAAAGTAAATTCAAGGAGGCTATCATTATGGCAGGACGTTTAACTGACAAGGTCGCAATTATTACTGGTGGAACTAAGGGAATTGGATTAGCCACTGCGGCGGCTTTTCTTCGCGAAGGTGCCAAAGTTGTGATCACATCACGCAATGAAAACGATGGTGAACAAGCAATCGCACAATTAGCCGGTGGTGACAACGCGACTTACATGCAACAAGACGCTTCTAATGAAGATCGCTTTAAACAAGTTATCGATGACACCGTTGCTAAATACGGCAAACTGGACGTAATCGTGAACAACGCTGGGATTGCCATTGCCAAAGACGTTGAACACACAACTAGTGAAGAATGGCATCAACTGCTTGGCATTAATCTAGATGGCGTGTTCTATGGAACTAAATATGCGATGATCGCCATGAAAGATCACGGTGGGTCGATCATCAATATGTCTTCCATCGAAGGATTCATCGGCGATCCACTCTTAGCCGCTTATAATGCCTCCAAGGGTGGTGTACGTTTGTTCAGTAAATCAGCTGCCCTCTACGCAGCTAAACAAGGTTATGGCGTTCGCGTCAACACTGTGCACCCCGGCTATATCAAAACACCATTAGTCGAAGCACAGCCTGGAATGGAAGAAGCCCAAACTAAATTAACACCAGTTGGCCACATTGGTGAACCAGATGATATCGCAAATATTTGTGTCTATCTTGCCTCTGACGAATCTAAATTCGCGACTGGCTCCGAATTCGTCGTTGATGGCGGCTACACCGCTCAATAATCAAGCACTGCTCATCATTTAAACCCAACGATAGTCGCTAAATTTACAGTGTAGTCAGTAATTTTAGGGTAAGCGGATCTTATGCTGTATGGTCCCTTAGCACGTTAATCATTGACCTCAATATAAAATGTAAACCAGACCCAGCATCGTTAGATCATAATGACATGATGCATGTAAATGCAAAAACGTCGTACCCTCATCCATCGGATGAAGGTACGACGTTTTGCATTAATTATCAATCAATCCGGAAGTGTTGCGTAGGCCAAACGATCAATGACAGAGGTAACTTGGGGATAAACAGCGTTCAGTTCAGCTTTTGTAAAGAGTTTAAAATCCTGATAATCAAATCCTGGTGCAACCACACAGCTAACCAAACCAAATTCAGCGTGATCTGACACCTCTGAGCCGAAAATGACGCCAGCGCGAACGGTAGCTTGTAGGACTTGTCCAGCATCTAAATCAGATCCTAACACGATTTTTTGATATGAATGATCTGGCATTAAACAGTGAATCGTCACTGCCGCTCCATCGTGAAAGAACCATAACTCATCATGCTTAAGTTGATGAAAATGTGATGGCGAACTATGACTCAACAAAAAGTAAATACTAGTGTATTGATAGCGTTGTGCTTGGGCAATCTCGTCCAGTTGCTTAATTGAACTATGACCAACTTCTTTAAACCAGCCGCCCTCAGGATGCGGCGTCAACTTTAGCTGGTTAATAATCGTTTTCATATCCATTCTTTTTCTCCTCATATAGCAACAACCAAAGTTTCCATCCATATAAAAAGGTAGTTCTAAAATAACAACCTAATAGAGCGAAACGTACCAAGTTTAGACGATTTCATGCAGGCCATCATTTCCCATGTCCCACCAAAATACCGATTGCAACGCCAATTCCGGTCAATGCCCCAAAGCCGTCGCCAATTTCAAGCATATAATGAT
Organism: Furfurilactobacillus curtus; assembly: GCF_045862785.1. Classification (GTDB taxonomy): domain Bacteria; phylum Bacillota; class Bacilli; order Lactobacillales; family Lactobacillaceae; genus Furfurilactobacillus; species Furfurilactobacillus curtus. Next base: position 494,040 of record NZ_BQXO01000001.1, read on the forward strand.
CCGCATTATCAGCTTGCTGGCGAATTATCAGCACAGTCTTGGCTCCATTTCGAAGTACATATTGAGCCCGTCCTAACCCTGTAGTTAACTGTAAATTCTCGTGGCGAACATTAATCTGGTCTGTGCTCCGATAACTGACTGTCCGTGTCGCGACCACCGCGACAGGTTGTTGATTGATTGATAAGCGATAGCGCGCCCCCATAAATCGCCTTTTTGACTCGATCAATAGCGTTTGACCATCAATAGTGAGCTCATAATGGGTCGGTGTTGTTATCAGCCACCCCAAGAAACCATTCCAAAGGCTAGACCAAAAATGGCTCCGACTTTGCCCTAAAATCAGACCTGTGTCTGACAACACACGAAAACGCTGCCCATGTTCATTAAATTGAAGTTGTATCGTTAAATTCGTTGCTCTCACCACCCGTAAACGCCTTTTCTTTAGGATACGTGGTTATTGCCGATTCAACAAGCGTTCGTTGTTCATCAGTCCGTAGCCATTGCCCCTGCTTTTGAACTGCATAAGTTCGTGAAGCTTCTTTAAATCCTGGAACATTTTTCCAAATCAAGGCTTCAAGCTTTTCGACCGACCGCGGTTCAGTGGGTGCCTGACCGTGAGCCATAAAGTGGCGGGCCTTGGGCATGATCCGCCGGCCATGGCCATAAATAAATGTTTTAATTTCGTCGGTTAGTTCAGCTGGTGTCAACTGCAATGCATCCGCATACCCCGTTAGCATATAATCTTCAACGGCGGCAACCATTAATGTTTCAATCGCCATATCATGAAAGTCTTTGGGATCGGTTACCACCAATTCTGGATGAAAGTTAATCACATTGGTCAACGAATTCTCCAATCGCGGCCGAGCAACTTCAAAGCCAGATTCGGCCATCATCGTACTTAGATAATCCTTTTGGATTTGGACAATTTGCATGGCATCTGCTAACCGACTACGAATAAAGTAAAGCGTTGTCGACAATAATAACTTCAAGCTGTTGTCAAACACTAAGGCGACGGCATTTCCTTGGTCCTCCAGCGCAATCAGATTGTAAAAGCTCACCCATCCAGTTCGCCAATCGCTTGGGCCGCCAAGCGGGACTAGACCAAAATGTCCATGGACAAACGGCAGATAAGCTTGATTGCCAGCATATAAATGGGCCAAACGCATATATAGACTCGTCATCGTGGGATGCTGTTCAGTCACCTGCTTCATCAGTCCCACCGCACTGGCCTGAGTTAAAAATGCGCCCTTGCACCAATCAATTACCAATGTGTACCGGTGCGTATCCAATTCGACCGGTTGCAACAAAATCGTTGTCGCTAAATCAAGCTTATATCCGGTAAAAACCTGATGCTGTGCCCATAATTCCTGGGCAAATTGATCGGTTCTCAAATTAAAAGTCTTACCATGTAGCATTGAGTTCATCCATAAAGTCATTGGTGGTGCTCCTCTCAGGTATGTCTGTTACTCGTTCAGTATAAATGATTGGGTGAGCCTCTAGTAACTATAATTCAATTAATGTTCGTATTTGATCGTTAAATGTTATTTGTTAACAAATTTGAATGATGGATGGAGGTAATTTTAATCATTTTCCGAAAATACCAAAGCCTGCGAAGCTAATAATCCGCAATAAACGAACTTTAACCTATAAAAGACCGAAAACTTAATAATTAAAGGTTTCCTTAAGATGTTTTTCAAATGACAGTTTGCATCACAGCCATAAGGATTTTTTTAATTAGCCCGTCAACTTGATTTAGATCGCAAGTCAAATTCCAACAACTAGTCCTCGTCTAAATGAATAAAGTTCCAAGAAAATTACCTTATTTTTCAATTCCGAAATGTCATAAGTGTGCTAGTATTACAAGGTTAGTTATATGTTAGGCTTTGAAGCTAGATCAATACGCATAAACTTGCAGATACTGTTATTTTAAAGAATTGGAGCTGACGAAACTTGGAGGAAGAGTTTCTTGAACAACGAAACATCAATTTAACTGGCTTAGTCTTAATGGTTTTTACCGCGATCTATGGTATCGGGAATACAACGGTTGCTTACGATCAAATGGGTTATGCCGCCATCATGTGGTATATACTAGCCGCTATTTTATTTTTCTTACCTAGTGTCTTGATGTTTGCTGAATATGGCGCGACTTTTAAGGCCGCTCATGGTGGAATTTATTCGTGGTTGGCCGAATCAATTGGGGAACGACTCGCTTTTACGGGTACGTTTATCTGGCTTTCCGGGTGGATCGTATGGTTAGTCTCTGAAGGATCAAAGATTTGGATCCCTTTCGCTACTGCAATTTCAGGCCATGACACCACCCAACAATGGCACCTCCTAGGGCTAAATTCCACCGAAACCATTGGGATATTAGCCGTTTTGTGGATGGTTGTGGTCACCTTTTTCTCCACCCATGGCATCAATCAGATTGCCAGGTTTGCGGCCTTCGGTGGTGCAATCTCCTTACTGATTACAGCATTTTTCATGCTAACCAGTTTGCTTCTCTTACTAATCAATGGCGGGCGCCTGGCCCAACCAGTTACCAGCATGAATTTAATTCACTCGCCGAACCCACAGTTCACTTCACCAATCGCATTAATGTCATTTGTTGTTTACGCGATTTTTGCCTATGGCGGTATGGAAACGATGGGCGGGGTTATCGATAATGTTAAAAACCCTGAAAAAACGTTCCCCAGAGCCATGCTGATTTCTACCTTCCTGATGTTGTTTATCTATTCAATCGGTATTTTCATGTGGGGCATTAGTGCCAATTGGCACAGTGTTTTAGGTAATAAGTCAACCGACTTGGGTAACGTGCTCTACGTTTTGATGAACAATTTAGGGGCCAGCTTAGGACATGCGCTACATTTATCGAGCGCGGGAGCAACCAGTTTAGGTAACTGGTTCGGTCGTTTGATCGGCATTGAAGAATTCTTATCAGATACCGGAGCCTTCTTTGTGTTGGTTTACTCCCCCTTAAAATCATTTATTATGGGCACGCCTGACAAATTTTGGCCAAAACGTGTCACCCGTCTTAATCGATTTCAAGTGCCGGCATTCGCAATGTGGATGCAAGCTCTGATTGTCTGTGTCGTTATTCTAGCGGTGGCCTTTGGCGGCAATAGTGCTCAATCTTTTTACACTGTGCTAACTGATATGGAGAATATTTCATCAGCCTTCCCTTACCTATTTTTAGTTGGCGCTTTCCCATTCTTCAAGCGCCGTCACGATTTACAACGACCGTTTGTTGTTTACAAAAAGCCAAGTATCACTTGGACGGTGTCTGCGATTACTTGGATCACAGTCTTAGCGGGCATCATCTTCACCGTTATCCAACCAATGTTAACTCATGATTATTACACAGCTTTTTGGACCATTATCGGACCGATCTTCTTTGCCGGCATTGCTTTGACGTTTTATCACCATGCAAATAGGAATACAAATTAATCGTTTAAAAGAAGTCCAATTAATAAACACCGATGAACCGGGATCGCCGATTCATCGGTGTTTATTGGTTTAATCAGCCACCTAATCTCTAATTATTGCTGATCTTCTAGCCACTGATACAATAGCAATTCCATAATTACAATGGCAGCGACACGTGAACCGATCTCTAATCCTTGAGGAGACTGCACTTCATCAACAAACGTATATAGATTGACATCACTAAGATTTTGAACTGGATTATTATCCGCCCGCGTAATTGACAAAATTAGGGCACGGCGGTCTGAATGCTCAAGCAACGTTGAAATAAGTTCAATAAACTCTGAATGTTCACCACTATAATCAATAACAAGCACTAAATCCGCGGCCGAAATATGGCTAATCGCCGCTCGCCGATATAATCGATCTTCAGGAAAATTAACATTAAAACCTGACATCCGATAAAGATTCGCAATATACTGGGCCGCACTCTTGCTCGTACCTGTCGCAAAAATAAATAGTGTATCAGCACGTGCTAATTTGGCCGTTAACTGATGGAGGACTTCCGGCCGGATAACGTGAACTGTCTCGACAATATTCTTTAGGTAAGCTTCCCGATAATCGCTTTGTTCAACCACAAATTGATCGGATTGTTCACTATCAGTGGAAGCGCCCTCTCGCGTTGTGTATTTCAAGACCGTGATAAGTTCACTGTAGCCAGAAAAACCAATTTTACGCACAAAGCGAAGAAACGTTGCTGTTGAGACAAAACACTTCGCTGACGTCTCCCGAATTGACATATTCTTAATGTCATTCATGTTTGTCACCAAGTAGTCAAATAGCTTGCGTTCATTACTGGTCAAATTTTGTATGTGTTCGTCGACAATTTCAAAAAAATTCATAAACGAGCCCCCAATCCATTCATATTAGGGCGGGTGTGAACAATCGTGTGAATGTTACCACCACCTAAAATCATTTCTCGAGCTGGGAAAGGTACAACCTCCTTGTCTGGACACAATTGCTTCATCTTTGTCAGTGCAACTGAATCTTGCGGGTCACCAAATTGAGGAACGATGATGGCGTGATTCAACGTGACAAAGTTCACATAGCTTGCCGTCAATCGTTGGCCATCTGTCCTTGGCAACAACCCATTGATCGGATCAATACCGCTAGCTTCCTGCTGTCGAATGCTTTGAATATTGGGCATCAACAAATAATGAATTTTCAAGGAACGTCCCTTTGCATCGGTGGTGTTTGCTAGAATCGCTTCGGCTTCTCGGACTGTTTCATACATCGGATCTGCAGAATTATTTGTCCATGTTAAAACAACTTCACTGGGACGAATAAAATTCACCATGTTATCGATCGCACCATTAGTTTCATCCAAAAAATAGCCATGTTTTAACCAAATGACTTTTTGAATGCCAAGGATCTGCTTAAATGCGCCCTCGATCTCCAATCGCGTCCGCCCCGGATTACGCCCTTCAGACAACAGCACATCCTCAGTGCTAATCAAGGTTCCCTCGCCATCAGTTAAAATGCTACAACCTTCAACCACTAAATCATGGTCGATCGTATAAGGAATTCGATTCAATTCGGCCATTTTTTGACCAATTAACCGGTCTTGATCCCAGGGAAAATACAGGCCATCCAGTAAACCACCCCAAGCATTAAAATCAAAATTGACGGCCTGCAGCTGGCCTGCAATTTCCGTATAAATCGGTCCAGTATCCTTAATAAATACATCATCGCTGCTTAATTCCAATACGCGAATTTGATGCGCCAATCGCTTGCGCGCGTTAAGATATTGTCGTGTCGATACAAACATCGTGACTGGTTCGAAGCCAACTAATAAGTTTGCTAATTCCGCAAACGCCGCTTGTGCCGGCTTGGCACCATCACGCCAGTTATCTGGTCGCTCTGGCCAGATCATATACAAATCTCGTTGTGGTTCAAATTCCGCCACCATTCTTGGCTTACTCAATTTTTGACTCATTAACAACTACCCCCACTTTCTATGTTTTTAACAATACTCGAACTCTCACTAAAAAAAGTCCCTAGTTTAAGTTCACACGATAATTTTATGTAACCAATAATTTACGTAAGACAAAGTCCCCTACCTCCCAATTGGGAAATAGGGGTCCTTGACTTATGGCTCAATCATCATCATTAGCTTTCCGGCTGCCCACAACATTACTGAACTTTTGCCTGGGTAATGATCGTACCAGCACCACTTTTTAAAAAATTAGGGATATTTTTTAATGAGGTAATGACTGCTCGGCCGTGACTATGATTTACAAAATCAATCGCAGCTTGAATCTTAGGTAGCATTGAACCCCGTGCAAATTGATTTTGAGCGATATAGCGCTGACACTGGGCTACCGTGACCTCCGTTAATTGTCGTTGATTAGGTTGATTAAAGTTCACATAGACGTTATCAACTGCCGTCAACACAATTAATAAGTCTGCATGAATTAGCTCAGCCAATTTTTCCGAAGCAAAATCTTTGTCAATCACGGCTTCTCGGCCGACATAACCCTGCTTTTCGCGCACAACGGGCACGCCACCGCCACCAACGGCAATCGGAATCACTTGATTGGTAACAAGTTGATCAATCACTGAAGCTTCCACCACATTTATCGGACGTGGTGAGGGCACGACTCGCCGAAATCCTCGGCCGGCGTCTTCCACAAATGTTTGTTCACGGTGTTTAGCGCGTTGACTAGCGACTTCATTGGCATCATAGAAAGGTCCGATTGGCTTAGAGGGATCCGTAAAGGCGGGGTCGTTTCTGTCAACTTCCACTTGCGTCACCACAGTTGCGACTGCTCTTTTTAGGCCAAGTTCGCTCAAAGCTTCATCCATTGCATTTTGCAACCAATAACCGATACTTCCTTGAGTCATGGCCACCGCTGTATCAATCGGCATTGCCGGATTTTGTAGCGTGGCACCGCTGGCCTGTTGAAGCAATAAATTACCAACTTGTGGACCATTTCCGTGGGAAATAACCAATTCATCGCCTTGCTGAACAAATTGCACCAGCGATTGAGCGGTTTGTCGAAGTGCTGCTTGTTGGGCCGCAGCACTCGCGTCTTTAGTTAAAATCGCATTTCCACCAAGCGCAACTACAATTCTTCGACCTGTCATTTACAATCACCTATGCTTTCGGAACTTGTTGGGTAACGCAGTGAATATTGCCACCACCTAATAGAATTTCACGAGCAGGCACCCCAACAACTTTTCGGTCTGGATACAAATCTGATAAGACTTTTTTGGCATTGGCATCAGCAGGATCATCGAATGTTGGATAAACAATGCCGTCATTAGCCGTATAGTAATTGACATAGCTAGCTGCTAACCGGTCACCGGCTTGACGTGGCAGTGTGCCATCCACCGCATCGACACCTTCGCTTTCTTCTTTGGTGATGAGAACTGGCTTAGGAACGTTTAATTTCACAACTTGAATTTGACGTCCCTTTGCATCCGTGGCTTGTTCAAGAATTGCCAAATTTTCTTGGGAAATCTTGTATTGTGGATCCGTCTCGTCGTCTGTCCAAGCCAAGGCGACCACCCCCGGACGGACAAAATTGGCAATATTATCCACATGACCATTTGTTTCATCATGATAGATCCCATTCTTTAGCCAAATGATTTTTTCTAGATTCAAATGTTCCTTTAGCACCGTTTCAATTTGCTCTTTTGATAATTGTGAATTACGTCCTGCTGAGAGGAGACATTCTTCTGTCGTGATCAAAGTTCCCTCGCCATCGACGTGAATCGAACCGCCCTCAAGGATAAAGTCGTCTAATCGGTAACGGTCAACCCGTTCTTGTTCCGCCATCTTCTGAGCGACCCGATCATCCTTGTCCCAAGGAAAATACAAGCCGTCAACTAAGCCACCCCAAGCGTTAAACGTCCAATCAATTGCGCGTAAGCCGCCCTGATCGTTTTTAACAAAGGTTGCGCCACAATCGCGGATCCACGAATCATCGTTTGAAATTTCAACCACTTCAACCTGATCAGGCAACATCGTGCGCGCATTTTCATATTGATCATCATTAACACCGACAGTCACATGTTCGAATTCTGAAATTGCGGTTGCGACATTAACAAACGTGTGTTGCGCTGGTTTGCCCCCATTACGCCAGTTATCAGGTCGTTGTGGCCATAAAATATACACACCTTGATGTGCTTCAAATTCAGCAGGCATCCGATAACCATCTTGTTTAGGGGTACTTGATAAAGTTCTCATATTAATTAGCTTCCTTTCTACTTAGCTTGGTTAGCTTGTTTTAAGTCAGAATGTTGTTCATGATGTTCAGCAACACGTACTACAATTTCACCAATAATCAGTGCCAAAATCGTGCCAATCAAGATTGGAATCTTATTGTTCATTTCTTCGCTGGACCCATTTAATGGCAAAATTGACAGTAAAATGGTAGCAATGAGCAAGACCTCCGGGATCCACGTCATCAAATTAATTAACCACGGTCCGCCTGGAACTTTAAACGGTCGATCATGTTGCGGATCACTGTGGCGCAATTTCCAAAATGCCGGAAACATCATCGTATAGGACAGTAACAATGCGACAACATTTAAGGCGAAGAATGCCCAAAAAATATTTTGATTAGGGATAAATGGTGAAGCGATGACCATCACAGATGCCACAATCCCATTTAAATAACCAGTGCCAACTGGCATTCCTTTGGCGTCTTCTTTACCAAAGACTGCCGGTAGCGCATGATCTTTGGCAGCATAGTCGGCTACGTAATTCACGCCTAACGCCCAAGAAACCATTTCTGAGGCCAAAATATACAGGAACATAATTCCAATAATAATGACAAACCAGTTCATCTTGCCGATCATCAAGATAAAGCTATCAATTAATCCAGAGGAAGCTGATAACTTATCTGTCGGAATTGCCGCGCCCATTCCAAAGGCGGCTAATAGGTAGAAGAATGCAATGAGCACCCCACCATAGATGATCGCCTGGGGGATTTGCTTCTTCGGTTGGTCCATATCGTCAGCCATCGTCGCCACAACTTCAAAGCCAAGGAAGTTAAAAATAATGACCGATAAATTACTTAAGCTAGATAGATTGAGCTTCGGCAATAAATTAGTACCAGTATAATCATTAGCTAAACCTCTGGTAGCCGCAAAATAAATACCTAGAATGCCTAAGGATAGAATGGTGAAAATCTTAGCAAACGCGGCTAGGTTCAAAATCCATTTGCTTTCACTGATTGGCTTATTTCCTAGCAAGACAACCGTCCAAACAAATAGGAGTTGAATTACCATCGTCCAGGCAACATTCATGTGAACTTTAAAAATTTGTGAGGCCACTTCGGAGAATAATACGGCTAAGCTTGCCATCCATAACGGATAGTTGATCCAGTAAAGCCAAGCCAGACGACCACCCCACCGTCGACCAAAGGCCTGCTTTACCCAATCGTATAAACCACCATCGCCAACATATGTTGTTCCTAATTCGGATGAAATAAGTCCATAAGGGATGAAGAACAAGATCAATAGAAAAATCCACCAAAAGAATTGCGAAGGTCCAATCGCCGCGGCTGGCGCAGCCGACTCAACCACTAATACCACTACTACCGCCATTAGGACGGCATCAAACAGTCGAAATTTTTTCTTATTTTTCTTCATTACGCACTTCCCCTTTGAAGAAGCTAAGCTCGATAACAAGCCTTGAGTCAGCTTCTAGCCAACTTGATGCGTTAATAAGGCATCAAGCTTTGACTGAAACTGTTCAACTTCCTGTGTCGTTGCGTGTTTCATCAATGGATTAAGTAAGTACGTAAAAATCGCGCGCATCGCTGTCTTTCGGTTGCCGGCTTCTTCCCAGACTAGTGAGTAATCGGAATCAATAACTTCGTCGGTCACCTCTTCACCGCGAGTAGCTGGTAGACAATGCAAGAATTTTACATGATCAGAGGCTTTCGCAACCAAGTCAGCGTTAACTTGATACTTTGGATAAAAAATATGCATCCGTTCATCCTTTGGTAACTCTGATTCATACAGGCCGTACCACACATCCGTATAAATGAAATCAGCGTCCGTTAAGGCTTCATCAGCATTATCCGTCACTAACACGGAACCACCTGAAACAGATGCGTTCTGTTGACCGATCGCCAATTCTTCAGGCTTAATCTGGAAGCCTTTTGGCCCGAATTGGACAAAGTCCATGCCCATCTTGGTCGCCATGAACATTGTCGAAACACAGACCTGCGTGGCATCCCCAACAAAGACGATCTTGCAGTCACTGAGTTGTTTACCAGCGGGCAAATGCTCACTCATTGTAATGATGTCACCAAGTTCTTGGGTGGGATGATTATAATCGCTCATAAAATTAACAACTGGAACCTTGGCAAACTTACCAACTTCAGTCACTGTCTCGTGTCGTTCCACCCGCGCACCAATGATGTCGACAATATTACCAAGCACATGAGATGTATCCTCGATTGTTTCGTGCCCACCAAGTTGAATTTGTCCAGGCGCCAGATACTGAGCATGTCCACCTAATTCAGTCATCGCGGCTTCGGCGGATGTCCGGGTACGGGTTGATGATTGCTCAAAGATCATCCCTAATGATCGATTTTTTAAAAGCTGAGGGTAATAACCCTCGTTAATGGAAGCCTTGATGGCAATCCCCAAATCAATCATGTATTGAATTTCTTCCTTGGTATAGGTATTCGTGTCAATAAAATCACGTTTTTGCATGATGTCTTACTCCTTTTCAATAAATTTTCTTTGATTACGTGAACAGCTTAACGAGACAATCAGAAAACAGGAAGCGCTTCCAGCATTTCCAAAACGGTCAGTAAAAAAGGTGTAACGTGTTTCTTTTGATGAAACACGTTACACCTTCTATCCATCCACTAACCACGCGCTTGCCAGGTCGTTAGTGATTTAAATTGTGGCGAAATTGTCTGATTGATGTGTAACAGCGATAATTGAACAACAACTTCAAACCGAGTATGAAAAAGGCTCTGCTATTTTCACAAATGTTCCTTTTCTTGATCAAACTCGGTATATATTTCAAAATACAATTTTATTTCTACCTTTCATCTCATATCAACTCGTATATTTTTAACGGTGACTTAAAGCCAAAAGATTCATTGTTTCATTGGGATAATTCCGGAGGGTAAATCTTGGGTTCGTTTGTGATAGATCGCCCGTTCCCCACCGATGTATTTAGGCTTACTTCGAATAAAGCTCACATGTGCGCGACCGATATTTTTAATCGACGTGCGGACGGAGATCTGAACAAAGCGCACGTGCATACCAATAAATGTGTCACCAATGTCCATGCCAGCATCCCCCACGACATGCTCAACTTCTACTGGATTTTTAAATAACTGAAAAGCAGCTACCTGCGCTGGACCGCCAGCACTAATTGACGGTACAACAGACACAATCTCTAAATTTCTTTTTTTCGCCAATTCACGTTCAACCAAAATGGCCCGATTGATATGTTCTGATCCTTGAACTGCTAATTCAATATCGCGCGGCTGCAAAACATCCAAGAGCGTCCTAATTACTAACACACCAAGTGATTCACTTGAACTACTGCCCATTCGATAGCCTTGAATTTCGCTGGTACTACAGCCTAGAACAAAAATATCGCCTTGCTCTAAATTTGCTTTGCCCAATAACTCCTTGACGCCAGTCTCAATTTCCAGTCGAATCCGTTCACTAAGGTCCAGACTGTCCATACCTGCCTCCTTAACTTCTTTGCCGTTTTTTACGGTACTTCCACGAGACCAACGAAAATCCCAAAATAATGGTCATAAGTGGGTTTAGGTAAGGGTAAAAAGCAAACGGAATATATTTTAAAGGATTGACATTGAGGGTGCCCGAAATAAACACACCGCTCACGCCCCAAGGAACAAGCGCGTTAATATCAGCACCAGCCGTTGCTAATGTTCGTGATAAGTATTTGGGGTCCAAACCCAATCGATGGTAAGCCCCTTTAAAGGTTGTTCCCGGTAAAATAATTGAAAGATACTGCTCACCAACAGCAAAGTTAATTCCAATACCACTCAACGCGGTCATTAGAATTAAACGTCCAGGCGTATTTACAAAACGTTGAATACTGTCAATTACGCCGTGTACCACACCAAATTTAATTAATAATCCGCCAAGAGAAAGTGCACAAATAATGAGTGAAATTGATCCCAACATGCTATCAATACCACCACCACTCATAATCTTATTAACCGTTGATACGCCCGTTGTTGCGTGGTATCCACTCATTAAAATCAACCCAATTTTATTAATCTTAATCCCAGGTGATTCAATTAAAACCATTGCGATGGCCGTCAGCGCGCCTACCAATAGGCTTGGCACAGCGGGCACTTTGCGCCAGGCCAGCAACAATAGCACAATAATCGGAATCAGTGACCATCCAGAAATCAAGAACGAATGTCCGAGTGTATTACTAATTTCGTGAATAGTTTTTAAATCAGCCACATGTGTCGTGGTGCCAATGAAAAAGTACATGGCCATAGCAATCACAGCAGCCGGTATGACGCTTTGACTCATGTTTTTTAAATGAACATACAAATCCACCTGTGCGATCCCAGTGGTTAAATTAGATGTATCAGATAATGGCGACATGTTATTCCCTAAAAAGGCACCAGAGACTATCGCCCCCGTAACTATTGGCGCAGGAAATCCCAACACATGGCCGATGCCCATAAAGGCAATTCCCATCGTTGAAATGGTAGTGAATGCGCTACCTACCGTGATCCCAATAAGTCCACAGATCAGAAAAATTGTGGGCAAAAAGAATTTGATAGAAAGCACTCTAAAACCAATGACCATAATTGTGGCGATGGTACCCGATGCCAACCAAGAAGCAACTAATAAACCGATCATTAAAAATATAATGATTGGAATGATTCCTGGCGTGATTCCTTCAACAATTCCATTAAAAATTTCATCCCAACTAAACCCACGCAGGTGACCATAAAACATAATTAGTGTGAATACCAACAAGATTGGAATTTGAGGTGCCATTTTGTAATGAATAATTAAAATGCCCAATAAAGAAAACATTACAATTAACGTTATTAAGCTCTCTGCTAATCCAAATTCCAGGTGCACTCGCTCATCTTTTTTCATGGTGTTACCTCTAAATGATAAAAGGGTCCCGCTTTAATTAAGTAGGCCCCTTTCAAACGTATTGTTACTACTTATTTTTTTGCAGATCGGCTTGAACTTGCGTCAACCACTTGTCACTCTTGTGGCTAAAAATTATAAGTGGTGCGACAAATAGAATAATCGTAATGAGTACTACGAAAATGGCTTGCGTTAAATCACTAGCGATCAACGTCGCAATAATAATGACAGCAATTCCAAAAATCAGTAACGTTGCCCACAAATAAGCGACGAAATTACCTTGATGTCCGAGTCGATAAGGTCGCGGTGCGTCTGGTTGCTTTTGTCGCAAACGAATAATTGAAATAGCAATCAATACATAAACTAACGCGTAAATGACCGTCGTTGCATTTGTTAGCGTTAAGAAGACTCCGTTGACATTTTTCATGACCCCATATAATAAGGCAAATAATGAAATCATGATGCTTTGCGTCAATACCACATTTTTCGAAACATCGTATTGGTTAACTTTATGATAGCCAAAGGATGCCGGTAATTGCCCTTCTCGGGCAACTTGTGTCATGGTTTTTGACGGCCCAGTCACCCAAGCTGATAGTTGAATCAAAACCCCAATTACCACCATAAAACTGAAGATGTTGGCAATAATGGTCGGCCAACCTAAAATTTTGCACCAAAGTAAAATAGGTTGAGTGATATTAGACAATTGAATTTTTCCGTTTGGCACTACATTAGCGACTAACATCCCATTTAGAATGTTCATCAAAACCAGTCCGATTAGAGCAATGAAAATTCCTCTAGTATAGGTCTTTTCTGCCTTATGAAGCCGGGGAATGAAGACCGAAGAAATTTCAATTCCAGTGTAGATGAACGAAATTGCGGCAAAATATTGAAGCGTCTGCATGTTTGAAAGACTTGGCATCAACTTCGACCAGCTGAATGTACCTAAATAACTTCCCGGATTAACACCCGTCTTAATCAGCGCAGCAATTCCCATCACCAGCATAATCACAATCGGAATATACACGCCAAGCCAGACTCCGATATTCCCACCTACCTTAGCCATATCGAACTTGAGGTTAAGAAAAGTAATAATCCAATAAAAGATCAAAATGTTGGCTAAAATAAACCAGTGATTATTTCCTAAAGCTACATTACCAATAGTATTTCCCCACAATGGACCAATAGTAGAAGCCACCATCACCATACCAGGGAACATTTGAACCCAGAGAAGCCAAGCAGTAGTAAAGCCCCATTTTTCGCCAAGTCCTGTTTTTACCCAGAGTTGCGGTCCACCTTCTTCTTGCATCATCGTTCCAAGTTCCCCTGAAATTAATGCAACCGGTAAGGCGAAGAATACGACTGCGAAAATCATGTATGTGATCTGTGTCCATCCAGTCGCTGCCACTGACGGGATGCTTCGTACCGTTGCACACAACGCCATAGTCATCCCAATGAATGTTGTGAGCCCAATTTTAGACGCCTGTTTTTCCATTTTTAAAAAATCCCCTTTTAAAAGTTTTTGAAACGACTAGCGTCTATTTTTCAAAAATGGCTGCCAGGTCTTGCTGAATTGCTGCTTTAATTTTTGGTGCGAAATAGGCAAAGTTTTCGGCACGATTCATATAAGGTGTCATGACGGAAGCTCGAATAATTGTTACTTTTTGTACCCTCTGCCATTCTGCTTCTGAGATACCGAGGCTTTGAACAAAATGTAGTGGACTATCACCATAGTCAGCTTGGGAAAAGTCAGTATGGGAAACAATGTATTCTTTTCCATAGAGACTTCCCTTGACATAAGAAGCCTGATCGTACAAATCGTGATTCAACTGATTAATCTCGTCTAAATTGGTGTTGCCCTTTTCTGTAATGACGTAATCCACCATGTTAAAATCAGGATCTGTCAATGGATGTACCTGAATTGTATGTTGCCCAACCTTAAATTCGAGTTGACCTAAAAAGTCATAATAACGTCGTGCTCCTTCCATCGACGCACCAATCAGCTTGCCATATCCAGAAACGTTCAGTGGGAGCACGTGATGGGCAGCCCACACCGCAGCTGCAGTTGCCCCAGCTTTAGAGCCTTCTAGAATATAGGCACCAAGTAATGCCGGAATATCTGCACCCTTTTCAAATACATAAGTAGCAAAATAAGAAATCGTATCTCGCATTCTGATATCTTTGATGGCAATCCCACCAGCGGCATAAGGAACATATCCCATTTTGTGAGGATCAATAGTAATCGATTCGGCTTCATCAAATGCTTTATAGGCGTCATAAACCTCTTTTTTGATGAATGACTTCTTTTCAGTGAAAACACCGTATTCTTGATGCTTTTGTTGTAGTTGATCAAAGGGAATGAAATGATTGTTTTCATCTAGGAAAATTGCGCGAGCATAACCGCCATATGCGGCATCAACATGTAGATAAAAATAAAGCCCTTTTTCCATTAACTCTTCTCGCAGCTTAACAATTTGGTCAATATTGTCGACGGCACCTTCTTCAGTGGATCCGGCAACACCTACCACCCCTAAAATTGGCGTTTTCTCTGCCGCCAATTTAGTAATAATTTGCTTTAACGCCGCAACATTCATCCGATAATGATCGTCAACAGGGACAGGGACGACTTGATCCAAGCCAATCCCAATAATGTCAGCAGCCTTTAGCCAAGAATAATGTTTCGTTTGAGGCACCAACCATTTACCTAACTCATGCAAATGTTCGCCACTTCTAGCCGATTTGTTTTTTATGGCATCCAGCTTATCGCCTGCTTTTTCTAGTAAATCCATAATTGTTTCAGTAGGTAAATTCAGTAATTCCCAATCTGATTTTCCAGCCACTAACTCCGGTGTGACCTCTTTCATGGCTAATGGCAGTGACTTAATATTTCGTGCATACCAAAGGCCTTCCAAATTTGCCAAAGATCCATCCGCTACAATGTGGCCCCAACCTTGTTGATAACCCATTAACGTGGCAAATTCGTGACCAACTTCCTCTTCCATTTGTGAAGTCGCTGGTGAGGACTCATACGCCACATTATTACCATTCCAGAGCATGGCGTAGTTATACGCTAAAATGGCTGGCATTAATGTTTCTGAATTCATATGTCCCCAATAACGTCCAGCAGAATGCCATGGTACTGACTCTGTCCGAATTCGTTGCGACAACTCATTTAAAACGTCTTTCATATGGTTAACTGTCGCGCCAAAGTTGTCACTAGATTGTTGTTCAGGCGTAATCATTGCTTTATCCTGTGGCAAGTAATTTTCACGCCACCCGAGATGCTCATCAACTAGTTCGTTCAATAAATCTTTATAGAGTTGACCATTTTCCGCCTTATCTCCAATAAACAAAGCATCAAGATCCAAATCTTTTGAAAAGGGTTTAAGATCATTCATTTTCAAAGCTTCTTTCAATTTATTTGAAGCACGCGTGTTCCTTCGCAAGTAATATATTCCCTCGAAAACGTCCCTGTAAAGGGTATTATGAACACGCTTTCACAAATTAAAAATGTATGAGCCTTGATTTAACAATGTTTTTGTTTCCTCAGGTGAGCAATCTCACCCGTTATCGGGTATAGCGGATTGATTAAGATCATAAGAAAAAGCCGCTAATTTAATTCAAAAATAATTAGCGGCTTTTGTATACGAACTCATGTTCGATTTTCTAATTCTGTTCTAATTTATGACTTTGGCTAAGAAGTAATTCCGTTTTCCTCGACGAATAATCATGAACTTCCCCGAAAAATTCTCTTGCGGATTAATAACTTCGTTAATATTGGTTAAGCGATCCCCATTAATTGTTATAGCTCCCGCCGCTACATCCTCGCGTGCCTGACGTTTTGACGGTTCAACAGCAGTCGACGCAAGCAAATCAACAATATTTTGATTTGTCCCGCTAACTTCAACATGTGGCACCTTTTCAAAGGCTTCCTGAACTTCTGCAACGCTAAGATCTTTAACATTACCTGTAAAAAGAATATCTGAAATCTTTTCTGCTTGATCTAGTGCCTCTTGACCATGAACGAATCGAGTGACCTCCTCTGCCAGCCGACGCTGTGCTTGCCGTAGCTCAGGATGCAGCTTAACTTGCTTATCAAGATTATCAATTTCATCTTTAGCTAAAAAGGTAAAGAACTTCAGATACTTAATGACATCACGATCGTCTTGATTTAACCAAAATTGGTAAAATTCGTAAGGTGACGTCTTTTTACTATCCAGCCAAATCGCCCCACCAGCTGTTTTACCAAATTTAGTTCCATCGGCTTTCAACATCAACGGGATCGTCAACCCGTATACTGGTTCATTAGCGTCCATAACCTTGTGAATCATATCAATACCAGCTGTGATATTCCCCCATTGATCTGCGCCACCAATTTGTAACTGAATACCATAGTCCCGATGAAGTGTTAAAAAGTCAATCGACTGCAAAATTTGGTAAGTAAATTCTGTAAATGAAATCCCTACCTCGAGTCGGCTTGCAACAATATCTTTTGCTAACATGGTGTTAACATTAACCACTTTACCGTAATCTCGTAAGAAGTCTAAGAGAGAAAGCTTAGATAACCAGCTATAGTTGTTAACCATCGTGACATTGGCATCGCCGCCAAACAAACGCTTCATCTGAGAACTCAACGCCTCAACATTATGGTTAACCTGTTCCATCGTTTGTAACTGCCGTTCTGAGTTACGACCACTGGGATCACCGATACTACCGGTACCTCCACCAATCAAAATATATGGATGATGGCCAGCTAATTCAAAGCGCTTCATCATCATAAAGGGAATCAAATGTCCAATGTGCATACTGTCGCCAGTTGGATCAACACCGCAGTACAAAGCGATTTTATGCTGATCAACGAGCTCACGTAAACCTTCAGCATCCGTCTGCTGATTAATTGCGTCCCGCCATGTTAATTCGTCAATAATATTCATTGTCGACCTTCCTTTCTTTCCGCACAAAAAAATCGTCCCTAAGAATTTCTTAGGGACGATTAACCGCGGTACCACCCGAATTACACATAATGTGTCACTTGATTAACTGATAACGCGGCTAAAGCGTGTTCTCTGACAGCGTTGAATGTAATTCGATTCACATCACTTTACCGCTTTCCACCAACCGCGGCTCTCTTAAAAAATGATGGCAAATCTACTTTGATCAACTAAAAACATTTTATATTAAATCTCTTTCGAAGCCTACAATACGGCATTAAAACTGATTTAGTCAACGTATTTACAGATTATATTTAAATTAGAAGTATGAATTGTTTTACGAACTTTTCCATGTACTCATATACATGTTGGTATGAATCGCTTTTAGACAAGGAGCAACTTTCAATTAGCGCGTGTAAAAGAACAGCAAGCTTGATTAATGTGATTTTATTTAATCTTTGAATTGGAAAACCGATAAACATTAAAATCAAATTAGATTATCGAACGAAATTAACATTAATTTTAAAAACTAGTTCTGTTAAATTAACAGAGAGAATAATATGAAAATCGAATTGTAAGGCCTCTTTTTTCATACTTTGGGAGAAATTAACATGAAATCGAATAATTCAAATCGAAACTTAGCTAAAATAAACTCTGATATAAATGGCCAGCATAAGTCAGAAGGTCAATTTCCCCATTCGAACTATCGCCATGTCCACTGGCAATTAATCCTTAGCCTCGTGTTCTTATCTCCATTGATTAGGCCACTGATCACTTTTCACTATTCAGCCATGCCTCTTTTGGCAGCCGCAATTATTTTCGCTGGATTAGTTAGTATCTGTGTCGGAATTTGGAAATTAGCTGGGGAATTAATCAATGCTTTCAACATGAGTTAGTCAACTTGACTAGCCTAGCTATTTTTTTATGTCTTCCCCTTTGCCCCTCTTTCAAACCGTAACTCACACTTGATCAAATTAATAAACAAACTAATTAGGAGTAAAACATGATTAACCTTAACGATCGCGACATTATGTCCTCTAGTGAAGCTGCCAGACGATGGCAAAAATCCGACGATTACGTACGCCAAGTGTTCAGAAAAAACCCGGAGCGGTTTCCAATCGGTACCATTCGAAAATTCGGCAAGCAGCTGGTTGTAACCAGACATGGCATAGAAATAGTCACAGGCGAGACGGAACCAGAGGCAAGAAAAAATGCTGCAAGCACATCTACAAATGCAATTGATAGATGAAAACAATTAACGAATCAATTCAACTTGTCTGAATTCGTTCGCCCAATCAATCATCGAAATTCAACGAAAAAGTTTTTATTTCAAAAAAACAACCGCTATTCTGACATTTATTAAATGCCAAAATAGCGGTTGTTTTAAATACCTCTTAACAAAGTACGCCGACTTAAAGTTTAAAATATAGCTCAATAGATCCCTCTATTTAGCCAAATACGGCTGAACCCTTGGAGTGACAAGCCAAGCCACAACACCGCCAACGACGGCTTGAATCGGATTAGTTGCTAGGCCGACGAGACCCACTGCAGGCCCATATAACAAGGAATCCGCTAAGAAATAACCTGCCACCATAACAACACCGCCAATTCCTAAGGCTAGCCACCGAGCCATCGTTCCAGACAAGCGTTGCGAAAGATAGCCAACTAAGAATCCTTCCAGCCCATGAATGATTAGCGAGAAGAACATGTACTGTGCATAACCTGAAAGTAAATCAAGTAAAAAACCACTAAGCGCACCAACGGTCCCCCCTACTTTGGGTCCAAGTGCTAAAGCAGCGATGAAGATTCCGGCATCACAAAGATTGATATTCCCGTGTGTCATCGGTACGGGAATGATGAAAAGTCGACTAATCACTACCGTAACTGCAACTAACATCGCTGTGAGCATTAATTTTTGTAGTTGCCCTCGATTAGGCGATTGATTTCCCATCACGATTCCTCACTAACGAATATCTTCTAAATTCTTATCCGTAAATTCATATTGAGCACGTTGACCACCAATCAACTTTGGTCGGGAACGTAGCGCAACAACGCGGGCCTCCCCAACATCGCGATGTTGTAATCGAACCGGAATTTGGACAAACTTCACATGCATCCCAATATCGGTACCACCGATGTCAATGCCGCCAGCCGCGGTAATATGTTCCACTTCAACCGGATCCTCAAATTGTTGATACCCGGCCACTTGTGTACCACCACCAGCATGAATTGCGGGAACAACTGACACAATTTCTAGATTATTTTGGTCGGCAACCTCACGTTCCAATAACAAAGCGCGGTTAATGTGTTCACAGCCTTGAATTGCCAAATGCAAATGACGCGGAATAAGAAATTCTTGCAAGGTTTGGACAATCACTTGGCCAATTTCTAAGCTAGAATTAGTTCCTTTCCATTCACCACGAATTTCACTCGTACTACAACCAACAACGAAGATACTCTCTGGTCGCAATGTGACATTTTCAAAATACTCGTTCAATGTTGCCCTCAAATCTTGTCGAACCTGTTCCAAATCCATTTTATTGCCTCCCGGCTGATCGCCGAATAATTTCGTCCAACGCTGTTGTGAACTTTAATCCAAATTTTCGCCATTCGCGAGGAAGTTGACTTGTCTCATTAATCGCCATCAATGTGATATCAACCGCCTGTTGGACCGCTTCAGTAAATTCAATAGATCGACTTAGTTCGCCACTTAATGTAGCAGCAAAAAAATCGCCTGCTCCGTAAAAATGACCAGCTATTTTGTGGTGACCGATAAAGCGGTACCCATCACTTGATACTGGATCCGTGAAAAAGACACCAATCTGGTCATCAAATTCAATACCAGTTACAACCACTTTAACGTCGTGTTGAAAACGAGTTTCCAGCATCTGAACAATTCGCGCTAATTCCTCAAAACTACTTTGAAAAGAAAGTTTCCGGTCAACTAGTTCCCCCAATTCAGTGACATTAGGAGTGATTACATCGGCTTTCTTCAATATAGGATCTAACAGCTTCGCATACCCTTTATCTAACCCAGGATATTGTTCGCCTTGATCAGCAAACACTGGATCAACAACGATCCGTGTTCCTTGAGCCAAATCAAGTATCTTGCTGGCAAACTCAATCGCAGCCTCGGAACCTAAGTAACCAATTTGGATCGTCTCAAAACTCATTAATTCCTCTTGAGACCAATGATTAACAACGTCATTCAACCAATTTGTCAGATCTAATTTTTTAGGTTTATCAAAGCCTTCGGTCTGAGTCGAAAGTAGCGTAACCGGCAATATGGCTGTCGTTAATCCGAAGGCAGCAGCAACGGGTAGCGCAGCGGCTGTAGAAATATTACCCAATAAGGAAAAGTCCTGAATGATGAGTGTTGTGGCTGGTAACGATTGTGGCATTTCCCCACCTCAATATTATTTTATGAAACCATTTTGTGAGTGCCGCTTTGTTCGAATTTCTATAAGAACAAATGCGGATACTAATATCACTTCGGCAAAAACAAATAAGTTCTTGTAACCACTTCGCTCAATGATCATGCCACCAATGGCCGGGCCACTTGCTTTACCAAGTGAAGAAAAAACATTTACTAATCCCTGATTACGGCCTTTATTTACCAATGCTGTGTATTCATCAACGACAACGGGGGCAGCTGGAACAAAAAGCGCCTCCCCAATTGTTAACAGAGTCATTGATATAATAATTAGTGACTCTGATTTACCTAGTAGCAATACCAAGAAAGATAAACAAAGAAAGGTTACTCCAAATTCAGCTTGGCTTAGCGTTTTTTTGAATACTTTTGGAAATTTTAGTAACAGAGTCTGCACTAGAATAATGCCAATACCATTTACAATCCACAATTGGCTGTAAAAACTTGTTGTTAGCCCGATTGTTAGAAAATATACAGAAAAGTTTGACATCCATTGGGAGTAGCTCAACCAAATTGCAAACAAACTGATCATCATCCTAATTACAATGTGACTATTGTGCTCCCGATGGAGGTCCTCAACTGGTGCAGTCACTATTGCCTCATGTTCCACATTCTCAAATCTTACGGGTAAAAATAATGATGCTACTAGAATTAGCGTCACTACAAACATCAAAATGACACTCATCAATAAGACCAGACCATGTCCATGATAAAGGGCGCCAAGAGCACCGGCTCCGACAACTAGACCAACGTTCACTCCTAAATACAGAAGATTGAAATCACGTTTTGAATTCTTATCATGGTCCATGTAACTTACTAAAGCATATTGTACCGTCAATACCCACCCAGTTGTAAAACCAAATGGCATTAAAAATACGATATAACCAATCGCGCCACGCCACATTAACCCAATAAATACGGATCCAGTCAGGCCCAGCAGACCAAGCATCAAAACAATGAATGGATTTTTACGATCAAATAATCGGCCAGCAATTGCAGACCCCAACGCATTCAAACACGAATAAACCAGCAACACTATGCCAACAACTGACAGCTTAAGCTTAAATTCACCGGTCAAGTACACAGTACTTAAAGGCCACACCATACAATAGATTGTATTAACAAGAAACGCCATTATTACAATTCGATTGATGCTCAATGTGCGGCCCATATAATTCCATCCCCTTTGAAATAAAGTAAAAAACTAGTAAAAAAAGCCACTTTTTCGCGTTCATTGTTTTACAATAAAGATACTAAATTAATGAAAGGGCTTTCTTAATCATGAATCTTTGGCAATCACTACGCGTCCAGTCACAACGATTGGATCAAAATCAAATAATCACAATTTCCGGAATACCAACCGGTTTGACGGCAAACTCACTTAAAGAAATTATTCCGTTTAATCAATTTCCTTCAGCAGAAGACTTAGCTTCAGCAAATGAAAATAGCTTTAACGAATTAATTACCAACTTTTTAGCAACATCGTTAGATTATCCCTTCTCCTTCGAACAAATATTGGCCGGAGTAAAACTCATCATATCATTAGGCGGAACTCAACTATTTGCCGTTGATAAACATGAGGATTACGTTATCTTTTGGCCATACCTTCTAGGCCACTTCACGGTAACGCATCATTTTGATGAAGGCTTTTACTTCGCCATGATTAAGCAAAATCGTCAAGTTCTTATTCCAATTTCTCCTATGGCTATCCGCCTAGAAAATGGGCTGTTGATTCGTGATCAAGATCAATTAGACAGAGAGGTTAAGGAAAGATATATGCTAGGTTTTAACTTATATGCTATCGGTCTAGTTCGTTTCGAGGAATTCCAAATCTTAAATCAATTAAGCTATGCCCCATAGAACAGTTAGCGAGCTTGTAAATTTTAGAGAAAGTGCCGCACAATCAATGTGCGGCACTTTCTAGTTCCAGAAGTTTAACGAAGAAACGTTTTCGGCTGGATGAATAGGATTCACCAGCAATTTTGAGGAAAACTCTTTCGCACTTCTTATAGCCATCTCTACTTTAACCTGTTGAGCCAATTTTGCTGTGATACAAGCAGATAAGGCATCAAATTGACTCAAAGACCGAGTATATTTTTGAGCTTTCCCTTCATCTGTCAGCCAAAAGTCGTCCCCGTTTGCGAGCAAAACATAATCCCTAGCCGGCTCGCCTTTTACTCCCGGAAGGTCTCCATGGATAAATACATTTTGAACCCCAATTCCACGAAGCTCATTAGCCGCATGAATCACATCGTCATCATTTAAAATTGTAAAATTAACTAAACTTTCGGCCTCAGTTACGTCTACGGTTATCACATCAGCCAGTGGAAGTAACGCTTTGATATACGTCGAAAAAGCAGCCTCCGATAAAAGTGGTTTTCCCGAATCAGAAAACAATACCGGATCCAACACAACCACTCCTAAACTCTGATTACGACAAGCTTGAACGACCGCCGTGATTAGTTCAATATTCGGTAAATAGCCAATTTTACAACTCGGTACATCAAACTCATTCAATATTGTACCAAACTGGCGATTGACAGGCGTCGAACTAATAGCCAATTCATGTTGGTTGATAGAAAAATCATTACCTAAAATTGCTGTCAAAACAGATATTCCATACACTTTAAGGACGTTAAACGTGTTTAGGTCCACTTGTGCGTATCGATTTCCTGTCGAATACAGCGCGGAAATTGTCAGTGCTGTGGGAAAACTACTGTCCATATTCTCACCTTCGTCTACAAAGACTGCCGCTTTTTAACATAGCATTGTAAAACGCAAAGAGAATGAGCCGGAAGTATGCTCCTTCCAACGACCCATTCTACATGCTGTTAATTTCAAACTAAGCTTTTTTTAGATCATATTTATTTGAGACAAATCCGTACAACGTCCATCCTGCAAACGTTACAAGTGCACCATATGCAAGTTCTGTAGCGCCGACCGCGTACAATGCATACAAACTGTAGATCGATGCAACTGTAGCAACGATGTTTGTTGTGCGCCGGGCAGACGCCGTAACTTTGGCGTCCAATTGCATTGTTTTAAGCGCTCCCATTGATAACAAGTATGGAATAACATTAGTCACCACCGCCAAATTAACTAAAACTGTAAATTGCTTTGACAAAGAAGGGCTAATTGTCATCAAAGCTAACAATGACTGAAGAATAGTAATAATAACCATTCCGGCTACAGGTGTGCCATTTGCAATAGTCTTCCCAAATACTTTCGGAAAGTAACCTTCATGTGCAGAACTGCGGAATACTTCAGCAATCGTGAACTGCCAACCAAGTAATGATCCAAAACAAGACAGAATCATTAGTCCCATAACGACGTTCCCGATAGCCGGGGTAAACATCTGACTGAAGGCAACACCAAATGGTGCATTCGAATGAGCCAAAGTTGAATTCGGTACAATTCCTTGCATAACGTTTGTCGAAACAATGTACATTATCGCCGCACCGATTGTGCCTCCGAGGACAGCGATTGGGACATTCTTCTTTGGATTTTCAACCGAATCCATATTGGCGGAAGCGGATTCCAACCCTAAAAAGGCCCATAAAGTAATGGAAATTGATTTGCTAATTCCATCAAAGAATCCAAGATTGTGTGGATTCCATGAAGTCGCATACATGTGACCACTAAAGAAGAACCATCCAGCTAATGAAATGACAACAACAGGAATAATGACGCCCCAAACCGTGAACGTACTGATTTGCCCAGTAATTCTTGCGCCACCAAAATTCATTACCGTTGCCAGCCAAAGGGTGAAGATTGTTGCCAAGGCCACTTCAACAGGCGTGAAATGCAAATGGAATAATACAACGAAATAGCCAACCGCCGAAATGGCAATGGCTGCGTTAGCAATAACTAACGACACACCATAGGTATAATTTGCCATGAAGGATCCTGCCTTACCATAAGAGTACTCGGCATATCCTCCCATCCCACCTGAATTTCTAGTATACATACCCGCTCGTGAGAAAGCATATGCCAAACACATAGCTCCACCAGCTGTAACTACCCAAGATAGAATCGACATTGTACCAACTTGTGCTAAGTTAGTCGGTAACATTATGATTCCTGATCCCATCATATTAATGGCCGTGATGATTGTAAGTTGAATCACGCTCATCTTTTTCTTTTCTTGTGCCATGTTTTTACCCCTATCCTAATTTAAAGAAAAAACGTGGTGGACAGTTGTTCACCACGTCAAATGCGACTAGTCCTCTTCTTTTGCGGCTTCTGCATCGTAAACGTAACCGTAAGCATTGACATGTCCATTTTCATTTTCGAAGTAAACACCTTGAATTTCTGGAGCAAATCCAGGGAATCTATTAATTCCTTCTTCCAAAATCAAGAAGTAGGTCTGGGCAACTTTACTCCATTTTTCCCCAGGGACAACACAGAAAACACCAGGTGGATATGGAAGTGCACCTTCAAGTGCAATTTCGCCCTCAATATCCTTAAGCGGAACAAGTTTGGCATTATTGTGTAGCAATTCAACGTTTGCATCATATGGCGTCATCGCTTGTTCAGGGAAGTAATCTGCTAAGAACATTTCTTTTTGATATTCTTTAGCATTATTACCTTTATAAAAGTCATGCAATTCTTGGCAAAGTTGACGAATTGTGTAACCCGCATAGCGTTCTTTATGCTGGGCATACAAGTTTGGCAGCACTTGTTCCAACGGTGCATCGGCTTTAATTTCGGCTTCAAACTTAACAATCTGTGAAACCAGGTTGTTCATCTTTGCGGGTGTTTCCGCAGGTGTCATTAAGAAGAGAATGGAATTTAAATCATTCTTTTCAGGAATAATCCCATGTTCCCGTAAGTAGTTAGCTAAAATAGTCGCTGGAACACCAAAGTCTTCGTATTCTCCAGTTTGGACATTAATACCTGGAGTAGTTAACAGGAACTTATTTGGATCAACAAAGTATTGGTTGTTTTCATAACCATCAAATGCATGCCACTTGGCCCCCTTTTCAAATCGCCAATAATCAATGTTGTTGACAATTTCTTCTGTATCAGCATCTTCCCAGTTTTTACCGTTTACTACTGGAGGAACAAACGGACGAATCATTGTTGCATTCTTCATTAAGTTCTTACGAGCATCAACTGAAGTTACTAGAGCATCATGCCAAAGTTTTTTACCTGCTTCGCCCTCTTGCATTCGAGCATTGACATCCAATGTGGCAAACAGTGGATAGAATGGTGACGTTGAAGCATATTGCATGTACGCATTATTAAATCGTTTATGATCGATGTAACGCTTTTGACCTTTAATATGTGCATCTTTTTTGTGAATTTGCGAGGCTTGTGAAAAGCCAGCCTGTTGCTTATGAGTCGATTGAGTAACCAAAATACCAGGGTCATCTGGTTTCAGATCAAGTAATAATGGAGAAGAATCTCTCATCATTGGAATAAATTGCTCGTAACCAACCCACGCGGAATCGAATAAGATGTAATCACACAGATGACCAATTCTTTCAACAACCTGCTTAGCATTGTAAATTGTTCCATCATATGTTCCCAATTGAATAATTGCTAAACGGAATGGGCGCTTTTGTTTAGCCTTTTCAGGATCCACTTTTGCGGCTTGCTTACGAATATAATCCTCATCGAAATCGCGAGCATAAATCCCACCGATGAATCCATAAGGGTCACGAGACGTTTCAAGATAAACGGGGCGACCACCATCTTTAACCAA
Organism: Furfurilactobacillus curtus; assembly: GCF_045862785.1. GTDB lineage: Bacteria > Bacillota > Bacilli > Lactobacillales > Lactobacillaceae > Furfurilactobacillus > Furfurilactobacillus curtus. The sequence goes on from NZ_BQXO01000001.1 coordinate 520,660, forward strand.
CGCAGCATTGTAGACTGATTTATGGTTATTCCGATCGAATAAAACAAGGTCTCCGGGGGCAATTGCCGCAGTAATTGCGATATTGTTTGAGGTAGTAGTACCATTCATAACAAAATAAGTCTTGTCGGCATTAAAGACCTGTGCAGCATGCTTTTCAGCATCCATTGCTGGGCCCTCATGAATTAACAAATCACCTAAATCAACATCGGCATTACAGATATCAGCGCGGAAGACATTTTCCCCAAAGAAATCATAAAACTGCCGTCCTGCTGGATGCTTACGGAAGTACTGCCCACCTTGATGTCCAGGACAATCAAATTGAATATTTCCACGTTCAACATAGGCTTTCAACGCCTTGAAGAATGGAGGTAATACACCATCTTCATATTTCGCGGCAGCAGCTTCAATTTCACGGTTATAAAGACGGTGATCATACTGATTATTAAGATCAATAATATGGTAAATCTCAGCCATCATTGAACCATCAATTTTTGAGCTATCCGCGGTGATAACAAAGACTGGAACCCCAAACTTTGTCTCATTCGCTGCCCGGACTATGTCATTGTCAGTATCCATGACAACAACAGCAGCTACATCCACGAAATCGGTATTTTTTGCTGAAACGACTTCTCTTTCAGTTTCAAAAAGCTGTGAAGCCTCTTCGGTGGACGCAATCTTTAATTCGTTCATGTCGTACCTCCTAGAAAGAAATAAGTTTGCTAGTAAACTACTAGTAAAAATTGCTACAACTCATTTTTACCACCTTGTATTTTTATTTACAAGCAAAAAATGAAACCGCTTTCCTTTACCTTTTTTTTACAAGAAAAATAATGGTGTAACTCGTTGATAACCAAGGAGTTACACCATTATTATAAAACGCTAAATATTCTCAAAAAATGCCTTTTACTTGAACTTTACCCGTGGCTTTAAAAAAGAATTATGCTCAAATGTTTCTACTTAAATATGTTTGATGCTCCCACGCTTCTTCAAGACAACTTCAAAAAGTTTCTTTGTCAGCTTTCCCGACGAGTCCTTCGTAAATAACCTATCAACTAAATGAGCTCCCATTTCTTGAATCGGTTGATGAACCGTCGAGAGCTCGGGCTGTACATAGCGAGTAATCTCAATATCATCAAAACCTAAAATTGAAATATCCTCTGGTACCCGCTTCCCATGAGCGAGCAACCCACGATTTAGACCAATCGCTAATTCATCTGAGAAAGCGAAGACGGCTGTGACGCCACTATCAATAACCTGTTTTGCTGCATTAAATCCATCAACTTTTGAATCGTCAGGTTGCTCAATAAACAAGCGTGGATCTAGGTCCAGATGATATTCCTTTAATCCATTTGAAAATCCTGTGATGCGATGAAGTTTGCTTTCAGAATTGCCAGCCTTCATTAGCAAAGCAATTTGCCGATGCCCATTATCTAAAAGATACTCAGCCGCTTTGCTACCTGCATCCAATTCATTCACAGCAACTGGCGATTCATTATCTTGCTGGCGATCCATAACAACATTCGCCAGGCCTGTGTTTGCCAAAAGCGTTTGAACGAATGCCAAATCGACATTGTCCCCTACCACGATAATCGCATCAACGGGGCGCTCAGTTAATTCATGAATGTGATAGGCAATTTTTTCTGACTCATTGGAAAACTCAACGGAAAGTTCAGCATAGCGTTTAGCTAATTCCGACTGAACACCATGAATTAACTCCCGATAATATGGGTTATCAATACTTGGCACAATCATTCCAACAGTCACTTTTGATTCAAATGACTTATCATTGCCGGTATTGTAATATCCCAACTCTTTCTGTAATGCAAAAACTTTCTGTCTTGTCGCAGCACTAAAACGTTCACCTTTGCCGTTAAGAATCTGTGAAACGGTTGTTGGTGAAATGTTAGCTGCCGTGGCAATATCTGTAATTGTTATTTTTTTTGCCATTAGTCCATTCCAACTTTTACTATTTTTTTACTTGACGTTCACATCATACAGCTTGAAAACCGAATTAACAACTAGTTTGAGAAAGGATTGTACGCTTTGTTCACGCTTTCAAAAAACAATACTGCCCTGAGCTGTTATATTACATATTGAAACCTAATAGATTTACCAATCATTATCAAATAATACTTCAAAGTTATGCTTAAAATGGCTTATTTTCAAATTATTTAAACAACCACCTTTGTCGCCACATTTAGAACACAATCTAAATTCAGACCATTTATGAAGCAAACCATTACTAATCTTTTTACTTAAACATAAACTCACCGAAATCGAAAATTTCACATTGATTACACTATAAAATCCTCATTTATCTTTTTCTCCCCCACAGCCGCATCACATTCTCAGCAGTTCTCGCCAAGTTCTCTCTTACTTGTTCAATCGCAACCGGTAACGCTTCAACACCGGGTAAAATACCAAAGACAGCGTCAATACCAAGATCATATAGTTGATCGATTCCTTCACCAACGTTTCCAGCTAACGCCACCACAGTAATATTTGAATCGATTTCTTTGACCGCCTGGGCCGTTCCCATCGGGGTTTTACCATATTGCGTTTGAAAATCAATGCCACCTTCTCCAGTAAAGACAATATCCGCACCAGTCACTCGTTGTTTGAGGTGAGTCATTTCAAGGACAATTTCAACACCTCGTTCAAGGTTGGCATTAGTGAACGCTAACAAGCCAGCTCCTAAACCACCGGCTGCACCGGATCCTGGTGTTTGGTCTATGTTACGCCCGACATCTCGCTGAATTACTTTAGCGTAATGTTTTAAATTCGCATCCAAGATCGAAATCATATCCGGTGTAGCACCCTTTTGCGGTCCAAAAATGGCTGCTGATCCTATTTTACCTGTCAAGGGGTTAGTTACATCAGAAGCAATCCTAATTTGTGCTTTCGCTACCAGCGGGTCAATTCCGGACAAATCAATATGATCTAATTCAGAAAGTCCGCCTCCACCTCGAGGAATTGGATGATTATTAATATCTAAAAATTTCACACCAAGTGCTTCAGCCATCCCTGCACCACCATCCGTGGTTGCGCTGCCACCAATTCCTAAGATCAACTGCTGGCTACCATGGTGCAATGCATCTAACATTAACTGCCCGGTGCCATAGGTTGTCGTAATCAATGGATTTTTTGTATGCTCATCGACAAACTGAATACCACTAGCCGCCGCCATTTCAATAACGGCCGTTTTACTGTCTCCTAGCAACCCGTATCGAGCCGTCGTCTCCTGGCCAAGCGGACCTAGCACAGTAACATCTCTAAATTTTCCGCCCGTCGCATCTACCAATGACTGAACAGTTCCTTCGCCGCCATCAGCCATTGGGACTTTCTCAATCTCCACTTCAGGAAAAACCCGTTTTACGCCAACTTCAATTGCATCTGCGGCTTGCTGAGCCGTCGCACTTCCTTTAAATGAATCAGGTGCAATGACAATTTTCATCATAAACTCCTCTCAAAACTAAATTATGAATCACCAGCGATTAACGTTTTAGAAAAAATCATTACAGTAAAAAACCATACATAATGGTACCAACAATTGTCATCGTTAATCCAACAGCCGATTCATATGGAACCGACTTCATTCGAGCCTTTAAATCCATATTCATGGCATTTCCCGTAACGTGGAAATAATTCCCCTGAGGTAGATGATCAATCACAGTTGCCCCCGTATGAACCATCACAGCCGCCGCTAATGGAGCTGTGCCAAACGACAAAATTGCCTTCCCAAAAGAACCCGTGGCCAAAATAACCCCTGTTGAAGTTGAAGCTGTGGCAGCTGCCATCAAAATCCCAGCAATCGGTGCTAAGAAGGTTCCTGAAATACCTGACATTTTAATCAGGCTAACAATCGCAGCTGGTAACGTCGAGGCGGTAATCAAGCCACCGATAGCTCCAGCTCCAATCAAGATCAGGACGACATCCGTCATTCGATCCATTCCTGACTTCGTGTAAGCCAAAATATGCCGACCTTGTCCCATCGCAAACATGCCTAATAACCCGGCCAGTGGCAAAATATACATTGCATCCACTTGGAACTTTTGCAAAATTGCAATATGTGCAATGCTGCCGATTGGATTAATTAGTAACAAGATAACGGCGACCAATGGCGCCACAATCGCAGAACGAAAAGATGGTAGCTTACCTTCGTCAGAAATACTTGCCGTTCCAGAAACTTGATTAGCTTCAACGTCCGCCATGGTCGCTACTTCACCATGATTTCGCAGAACGGTTGCTAATAAAATCGCCATCGCCAATCCAAATAAAGCTGGGACAAAATCGGCCACCATGACATCACTAAGTTGCAAATGAAATCCACGTGCTGCTGCAATCGTATTCGGATTCGGAGAAATAATATTTCCCGCTTTTCCACCACCGGATAGTGCAACTAATAACGCCAACTTCGAAATTTTGAGCTTACTCCCCACCTCTAAAGCAATCGGAGCGACAATCAATACTGCAACCGGAATGAACACCCCCACTGCCGTAATAATCATTGTCGACAAAGCTAGCGAAACAATCGCCAGGCTTTCCCCCAGCTTATCAACAATTGTCCGTGCAATGGTGTTAGCAGCCCCGGACTCCATCATGACCCCAGCCAAGACACCAGCCGCCAAAACACGGACCACTGTGCCCATGACACTTTGGGTTCCTGCCACAACGATGTTGACCGTTTGAACAAGATTGGCACCACCGATGACCGCCCCAACAATCGTGCCAACCAACAATGCATATACCGCATTTAATTTTCTCAAAATCAAAAAAATGGCTAATGCTAAACCAATTAATGCACCAATCCAGCTTACCGTGACTCCTGACATTTTAATTCCTCCTCATTTACTATCGATAAAGTCATCGATAGCCTTAAAGTAAGCGCTTTCTTAAATAAACTAATTCTAGCATATCATTTCCCAAAATCGCGGTTATGTTACATAATAAAAAAGAAACCAGCGTCAATATGACGTCAGTTTCCATTCAAATCACGTTAATTTCCTTGAATAATCGGCAGACCTTGCTTCATCACCTTTGTTACATCCATCGGTTCAATTCCATTTCGCAGAATTGTATGCCACTGATCCCCTTTGGTCCGAACAACGTCATCCAGATAAAGTTCCATGTGCCAGCTTTCTGCAGCAAGTGAACGATAGCCAGCTCCTTGAATAAAGGTTTGTAAGCGTGTATTGGCCGTACCTAGATGAGATAAAATTCCGACGTTACCAATTTGTGCCTCTAACCCTTCGGAAAAATGCAACATTCGAATATCCCAAAGATACGACTGGTCAACGTCAGTAATTGCAAATTCTGCCGTTTGCAGGATTTCTTTAGTAATGAATTCCGGTTGACGAATCATCAATTGATAGCGCCACTGCGCATCCCGGCCAGGTGTGACCCGCTCCCACATTGCTTGTAGCGGGTAACGAACAAACGGCTGAAAGCCTTCTACTTCTAAGTTATTTTGCGGTCCAGCGGCTAAGTAATCTGCAACCCGATATAAGGCATCTGCTCGTGCAGTGAAGTCTCGGTTATTGGGGTCGGCCTTGCCAATCCCACTCAACACGATGTACTGACGAGTCGGCAAATCTACAATTGAGCCTTTTTCGGTGTCACGAGTATATTCACCACCTCGATCTGTTCGCCAGTCTAACTGTTCTTCATTCATCTAAATCACACTCCTCAAATTCAGCCTAGCATACTCACGGAAGAATGAAAACGCTTTCTTTAGTAATTGTTTCACCCTGAGATCGCTGCAACCACAGTCACATGCCATCATAAATTTGAACGACGCGTGCACTTACTCAAAGGTCGACTGACGTGCACATAACGGACATTGGATCATCTGTGTCAAACTCATTAATGCAACTCGATTACGCTCAGGCCTGATGGTAAGTCGCCCTTCTAGGTTCAGAGCTGACTTGCAACATTCCAGATGAATGTGCTGCAGGTCTAAGCTTCTAAACAAAAAAAGGCCCTATATCAAAGCCTCTCAGTAATCCTACATTTCATGACAACTTTAAATGAATTACTCTATCTTTGCTGCTTCGATAGTCTTCATTTGAAGATCCGAAGCTTCTTTTGCAGATGCCGCATAAACAATTTTCAACTCAATTTCAGTAGTGTTAACGTACATGCGAGGAAAACTATTACCGTATTTTTCCCCAATAGCATTTGCTTTGACTGCTAGTTGGCTATCCATAAACGACCTCCGCCATTGTAATATCTCAACATTATATTGAACCTTGGATTACCTCCAAGCCTTCACAATATTCTCATGCACTTTCCCAAAAGATGCAATACAAGCATCTTCTTCATGTCAATCAGGATTTTGGTTCCGTTAGAGGGAAATTTACGGTACAGTTCTACATTGTATCTGTATTGTGTGGAAGAACTTGACTGTTTAACCACCAACGACATTGGGACTTGCAAACGAGCGTTGGATGAAGATTTCAATCATTACACCGACAACACATCTCACTATGCGGATCCTCATCTATCACGGGATCGATCAAAATTTCATCATTACCTGTGTCAAGGTCGTTGCCGATTATTTCAGAGGGAGATCACGTATAACTTTGAAAGATAAGCGGGTTAACCGAAAGTAGCCCAACCTGAACATAACGGATATCAGCTTAGAGCAGGCCCACGGCGTTCCAGCCGAATGTTCGTAAAATTCAGGTTGGTCGACAGTAAAACTCCGTTATGTTTCATACTTTTAACAAAAAAACGATGTCCCTTGAGAGACATCGTTTTTGAACTAATCAAGCAATTATCAGCTTATCGATACTGATCGACATTTTCCTTAGTCACAAGGTGAATTGGTGACGCAATATTCTTCGCCACTTTCTTACCCTCATAGTGCTTGTAAGCTGCCTTAATGGCTAATTCACCTTCAACTTTTGGCGATTGGGCAATATCACCGGAAATTTTACCCTGTTTAACAGCGGTCAATCCCTGTGGTTCCCCATCGATTGACACAACAACCATCGATGGATTATTGATTGCTTTAACAGCCCCTAAGGCCATTTCATCGTTTTGAGCGAAGACACCTTGAATGTCACTGTGGGCTTGCAGGACGTTTTCCATTGTAGATAGTCCCTTGGCCCGGTCAAAGTCGGCACTTTGTTTCGTAATCACCTTCAAGTAGTTCTTGGCGTGTTGATCGAATCCTTTACCACGTTGGATCGCGGCGTCGGCACCAGGTGTTCCTTCAAGAACAGCCACCGGCGCGTTCTTTGGCAGCTTACTCTTCATGTAATCAGCAGCCATCTGTCCCGCCTTGACATTATCAGAGGCTACGGTAGTTAATAACTTCCCACCATTGGAACCACGATCACACGCAATCACTGGAATACCGGCATTATTGGCATCCTTAACCGCCGGGACAATCGCGTCTGAGTCCACCGGATTAATGATAATGACGTCAACTTTCTTCTGAATCAAATCTTCAATATCACTCGACTGTTTAGAACTGTCATTTTGCGCGTCGAAGACTTCCGTCGTCGTACCATTCTTTTTGGCTACATCATTGATCCCATTACGTAACGATACGAAGAATGGGTTACTCAACGTGGATAATGATACACCAACTTTTAACTTATCCTTGGCTTTCTTAGTGACCTGCTTATTGCCAAATGATGGTGGCGTTAGCGAAACAGCTTTACATCCTGTCAAAATGACAGAACAAAGCGCAAACAAAGCAATCAGACTGAGTACATAGCGTTTATTGTGCTTCATGAGTATGTCTCCCCCTATTTTTTGGCTTGCTTTCGATCAAGTAAGACAGCGACCAAGATCACGATCCCCTTAACGATTTGTTGGTAGAAGCTAGAAATTCCTAATAGGTTCATCCCATTGTTCAATACCCCAATAATCAGAGCACCGATCAAGGTACCAAACATCTTCCCTTTACCACCAGCTAGGCTCGTACCACCTAATACAACGGCCGCAATGGCGTCCATTTCATAGGCAACCCCAGCATCTGGTTGCGCAGAGGCGAGCCGTGACGTTAAGATCATCCCGGCTGTCGCTGATAAGAACCCGGCCAACGTATAAACCCAAATGATCATCTTATTGTTCTTAACCCCAGCAACGAAGGCAGCCCGAGGGTTACCACCTAACGCGTAGGTCTTGCGACCAAACGTGGTCCGGTGTAAGAGCACATAAGCCAAGATGTAGAACAAAACCATGATGTAGACCGGAAATGGGATGCCGAAGAGATAACCTTGACCAAAAAATTGAAAGCCAAAGTTACTGCTCATCTTGGCCCCAGTAATTGGGTTCCCGTTGGTGAAAACATAGGTTGCACCACGGAAAATCGTTTGCGTGGCTAATGTGGCAATGAATGGCGCAGCTTTACCATAAGCAATTAGAATCCCATTCAACGCACCAAAGATCCCACCAGTAACCATCCCAATTAGGAAGGCGAAAAAGGCTGGCACACCCATCAATACTAATTGGGCCGTGAACGCGCCACTTAAGGCAAGAATTGATCCAACAGATAAATCAATTCCACCGGTTAAAATAACAAATTCCATCCCAAAGGCAATTAAGGCATTAATTGAAACTTGCCGTAATAAGTTCAATAAGTTCAATGGATCAAGAAATGAAAAATTCAGAATTGAGACCAGAATAATTAAAACGATCAGGGCAACCAACGGCCCCAGTTTGGCATAAAAATCACCGAAATTAAATTTTGTTTTGGCTTCGGTTTGCTTATCCATTAGCGTTCTCCTCCCGTTGCTAACGTCATGACACTTTCTTGACTGGCGGTGGCCGTTGGGACGATTCCCATTAGCTGACCTTCATAGACCACGGCGATATTGTCTGAAAATCCAAGAACTTCATCCAAATCGCTAGAAACCATGATGATCGCGGTGCCCCGATCCGTCAGTTCATTCATCAAATCGTAGATTTCCCGTTTGGCGCCCACGTCGACCCCACGCGTCGGTTCATCTAAGATCAACACTTGTGACCCTGAGCCAACCCACTTGGCGAGGACAACCTTTTGTTGATTTCCACCGGAGAGACTACCTGCTTCCTCATCAGCGCTCGTCGCTTTAACGGTCAGACGTTTCATCAATAATTCAACAAATTCTCGATCCGCTTTACGGTCAATTAAGCCATGTTTGGTAAAACCATCGATACTAGGAAGATCGATATTGTCAGCAATCGAATCATCGAGGATCAATCCCTCAGATTTCCGATCTTCGGTTAAAAACCCCACATTGTGTGCAATCGCTTCGTTAGGGTTGCTAATTTGAACCGTTTCGCCATTAATTTCAATAGTTCCCGCGTCGAGTTTGTCGATCCCAAAGATTGCCCTCATAATCTCTGTACGCCCAGCGCCCATCAAACCAGAGAAGGCCAGAATCTCACCAGAGCGAACCGCAAAGCTGATATCTTTAAAGACCCCCCTGCTAGTCAAGCCGTTCACTTTAATCATCGTATCGCCAAATTTAGGATTCCGATCAGGATAAAAATCACCTAAATCACGGCCAACCATATCGTGAACGATCTGTTGAACATTTGTTTCGGCAGTCTTATACGTATTAATGGTTAACCCATCACGCATGACAGTTACTCGATCAGAAATGGCAAATAATTCTTCCATACGATGAGAAATATAGATAATACCGACGCCTTGAGCCTTTAATGATTTGATCACGGTAAATAATTTCTGAATTTCGTTTTCCGTCAAGGCCGCCGTTGGTTCATCCATAATAATCACTTTGGCATCGGTCATTAAGGACTTGGCAATTTCAATCATTTGTTGCTGCCCAACCGATAGTTCGCCAATTGGTCGCTCTAGATTTACTTTCATCCCTAACCGATCTAAGGAGGCGTTAGCAAGCGCTTTCATTTTATCGTTATCAATAAACCCCCAGCGACTCTTAATTTCCTTGTTCAAAAACATGTTATCCAAAACCGGCATTTCAACAAAATTGTTCATTTCTTGATGAATAAATGCAATCCCATGTTGTTCTGCCTCCAAGGCGTTGGCAAAATGTGTCTCTTGCCCATCGACCTTGATCACACCACCGTTTGGCTCCAATAAACCGGTCAGAATGTTCATCATCGTCGATTTACCTGCACCATTTTCTCCCATCAAAGCATGGACTTCGCCACCTGTGACGGAAAAATTGACGTCTTTTAGCACCACATTGGGACCAAAAGACTTTGAAATGTGTTGCATGTCAATTTCCATTTGAGCAACCTCCCGTTAGAATGTCACGCCACTCTCTAAAATAATGTTGGAATAAGGCGTCATTTCCCCGGTTCGGACAAATGCATGTGCCTGGCTCAGATCAGCCTTCATTTGATCATGAGGAATAAAGACAATCTCAACATCTGGTAATAATGCTTTTACTGCCGTTAATTGGTGGGGATTTTGAACTTTCATTTCCTCCGCGAGATAAATTCGCTGAACGGCCAGTTCAGACAATACATTCGTCAAAACATCAATAAAACTCGGTAGTCCTTTGGTAACAGCCAAATCAATCTTTTCTGTTCCCTTTGGGACAGGCATCCCAGCATCCCCAATCGCTAGCGTGTCAAAGTGACCCATTTGGGAAATAACACGTGATAAATCAGAATTTATCACTGTCGTTTTCTTCATATTCCAGTTCACCGCCTTGTTTAATTTTTAAAAACCGCTTGTAAAACGATTTACAAACTTTTACTCGCTTAGTGTATCAATTTATGGAAGCGTTTGCAACTGTGAACTCTGCATATTGTTATCATTCATAACGTCATATTAGCATCATCATTGTCATACTAATTGAAATTAAAAAAACATCCAACCTAATCTTTGAATGCTTTCATTAGAGTAAATTTTTTAGTGGGTTAAAATCTTCGTTTAAACGGCTGATTAATTTAAGCTATTTCACGATAATTAGGACTAAAAAAGGTCTTTAAACAAAAAAACCTTCACGCTAAAAAATCGTGAAAGTTAGTCGTGCAACATTCTTTATCTTACTGATCGTATTCGGCTTGAATTTCTGCCAATGTCGGAATCGATGGTTGAGCACCCAATCGTTGCACGGTAATGGATGATGCGTGATTAGCAAAGACGATTGCTTCACGCATATTGCTAAAGTCAGTTTTCAGTTGTGAACTAAGTGCCCCTAAGAAGGTGTCACCAGCCGCTGTAGTGTCAACCGCCTTAACTTTAAATGCATCCACAAAGCCACTTTCCATTTGATTTGCATAGAAAGCCCCACGAGAACCAACGGTGATAATGAGTTCCTTAACGCCCATCTGGGCAAATTTAGCCGCGTTTAAAATCATGGAGGTTGCATCCGTCACTTCAATGCCCGTTAACGTAGCCGACTCTGTTTCGTTAGGACACAATAAATCGGTAACCTTCAATAAATCTGTTGGGATGGTTGGAATTGCCGGCGCTGGGTTCAAAATCGTGGTTACCCCAACGCTTTGAGCATATTCAAACGCATAAGTTGTCGTGTCAATTGGCGTTTCAAATTGAGAAATTAAGAAGTCGGCATCTTTAATCAAGTCTTTAGCGGCATCTACATCAGCTGGGCGCAATGCCTGGTTCGAACCACCATAGACCAAAATCGAGTTTTGCCCAGATTCTTGTAACAAAATAAACGCCTGTCCAGAACCACGATTTTCATCTGTCGTCACGTGTTCAGTACTGATGCCATCTGATTTTAGAGCATCGCGCAATACTTCAGCTGCATCGTCGGCCCCGACCTTACCGATAAAAGAAGTATCAGCACCGGCTCGAGCAGCAGCGACAGCTTGGTTCGCGCCCTTCCCACCTGGTGCAGAACTTTTATCATTCATTTCCATCGTTTCGCCAGGTAATGGTAAGCGAGCGATGCGTAGAATGGAATCAACATTTAAGCTTCCTAATACAACAACCTTGTTTGTCATCATGATCCCCTTTTTCAAACAATTTATTCGTGATTACATTAGTTCTAATCATCAATTTACCACATTTCTAGCGTAAAAACGGCGGTCAACTCCTAAACATCAACCGTCAATTACCGTGACAAATCAATTTGTAAAACGTTTTACTAAACCTGTATCAAAAAGATAGCATATTTTGCAAAGGCTTACAACCCTCGAACAGAATCTCGTTCAATCAAAGAAACATCGACGACCTTTAATTGAGCAGGCCCATTAGGCTCTCGCAGACGCTTCATAATCATCTGACTGGCCCACTCACCCATTTCATAGACTGGCTGATGGACAGTTGTCAATAGTGGCGTAATGTAGGCATCTAAATCAATGTCATCATAACCGACAATCGAGATGTCCTCCGGTACCCGCTTGCCCGCATCCCGCAAGCCACGAATCAATCCGATAGCAATTTCATCATTCGAACAAAAGACAGCCGTGGCCGAAGACTTAATCAAGGCCGCTGCTACCTGCCGACCACCGTGCTTTGACAAATCCGTTGTAAAGATTAAGGCATCCTCCACAGCATAACCGCGACGCACCATCGCGCTCCGATAACCGGCTAGTCGCATCCGAACATTTTGTGATGGTTGATCTGGTAGTACAACCGCAATTTTACGATGACCAGCTTCGATTAAATGATTCGTGGCCAATTCTCCGCCACGCTCGTCATCCACGATAATCCGATCCCCTTCGTTTTGTGGGTCGTTTTGATCGAATAACAGGTAAGGAATTTGATTGCGCTTCAATAAATCATTAATCTCGGCGTTACCAATTGCCGAACTAGCGATGATTACCCCATCGACATCTCGTTCCACCAAGGTTCGCAGATAATACTTTTCCAAGGTTTCGTTATGGTCAGCACTGAGAAAAATCGGCACACAATTTTGATCAAACATCGCATCCTGAATTCCCCGTAAAAACATGCTAAAAAATGGATTGACCAAATTAGGTACGATAATCCCCACGGTCTGCATGGAGTGACTGATGAGATTACGCGCGTTAAAGTTGGGCACGTAACCGAGCTCATCACGCAGATGTAAAACCTTCTCTTGTGTCGCTTCTGGGAAACGATCACCTTTACCATTTAAAATCTGTGAAACCGTTGTAATCGATAAGGACGCTGCTTTGGCAACATCTTTAATTGTGACCCGTTTTGCCATTGCTATCACCCAACCGTTCCTAATAATTGTAAACGCTTACTACATTGTTATAGACCACTTTATCATAGCATATCCAGCCATTATATTGGCATTAGATTAAGCCCGTTGACCATCACGGTAGAGGATCAGTAACTGGGAATTATGATTGGACGCATTTGAACCGAACATTGTTTTGGGTTAGGCACAGTCTTCAGTAATTGCGAAAGCGTTTATGTCAGAACGTGAGCAAGTCTGCTTTAATCCTGAACACCAATGGACAAGCACTTTGTACAGTCGACTTATTATCCGCATCCGCGAATTCCAGCAACTTTTAAAGCAAATCTTTTAAAGCAAGTCTTTCAACTACAAGCAGTTAAACGAAACAGCGTCTCCTGAGCACAGACATACGCCTGAACTCAAGAATCGCTGTTTCATCAATCATACATGACAACACCTGTGATACATATGAAATTTATGTATGATTCTTCAACTTAATGATGCGTTATTCTTTGTCTTTGCACATTTTATAGTTCAGTCTGAAATTCTTATATTATTCTAGCGGCGCTAGTGCCAGTTTACCTATTGAAGACAATCATCTTTTGAAAACTAGCTTAATCTACAAACCTATTCTTAGCTAATCAGATTAGCCCTAATGATGAAATCATGACTCACATCAACACAAATTCATTTTTTACGACCTGATTTATTGCTGAGGTCTCTAATTCTTCGAAAAAAATGTAACATTCCGGATATCGCTAAGGGTCATGTCTCAAAATTCATTTAATTAGCTCATACGAATTAAGGCTTGCTAGTTCGTCCTGACGTGCTTGCCATAATCCACTAAATCAGCGGCGGTTGCTTGATCAACAATTAACGTATTCGCATAATGCGCCGTTAATGCACCATGAATGGCTGGTACCTTTGCCGAATTTGCGGCTACTAAAATACTATGTTCCTTTTCTGGCAACTCATCCAAAGCAATCCCAATTGTTCGTTGGTTGATGTCCGCATCCACAATTTGTCCGTTAACGTCAATGAATCTAGAAAAGACATCCCCGACTGCCCGCTGTTGCAAGGCATATTGTTCAGTGGCTGTGAAGTAACCAAGTTTAAACAGTAAGGCCGAATCTCTCACCGTACCAACCGTAAAAACGGCAATATTTGCTTTACGACCAAGCTCGATAATATGGCGAATATGAGTATCTTGCTCGACCAATTCCTTAGTCTGCTGGTGGTCGAAGATCACTGGTAATGGCAAATACTGTGGCTGCGTTCTAAAAGCATTTGCAAACGTATTGACACTTTCAAACGCATAGTTGTTGCTATTTGAATTGGCCACACTACCCTTCATCTGAACCACGGTCACGCCGCCAACATCCTTAGGATCCAATTGGTTAGCAACCTGATGAATTGTTTTTCCCCAGCCGATCCCAATGATGTCATCACTTTTTACAATGGATTCAATGTAATTGGCCGCTCCGGCGCCGACCTGGGTGAGCAGCGTATTGCCCGCTTCTGGCGTCGTCGGGACAATGACCAAATCCTTTAATTGATAACGCGCTCTTAAAGCCGCAGTTAACGTGGTAATCGGTAGTTGCGGATCCATAATTTGAATCCGCACAACCCCCGTATCTCTTGCATACTGCAACAATCGAGACACGGTCGCCCGAGAAATTTGCAATTCAGTCGCAATATCGCTTTGACTCCAATCATTCTGATAGTATAAACGCGCTACTTTTAAGGCGTTATTTAACTTATCTGGATCATTCTCCACAGCGTGAATCTCCTTTTTCACCCACCAGGTCAGGGCAATGTTATTCAATAAACGGCGGTGAACCGAAGCTGACCTTCGATCCACCGCCGTTAACAATCTTTATTCGGCAATCGCGGTTGCCAATGAGATGTTAATCATATCATTAAATGTCTGTTCGCGCTCAGCGGCGGTCGTTTTTTCATCACCAAAGATGAGATCGCTGACAGTTAGCACAGATAATGCACGGAAATGTAATTTGGCTGCTAATAAGTACAAGCCAGCTGATTCCATTTCAGTACCAATCACACCATAATCCGCTAATTTCTTCATGTCTAACTCGTCGTTGTAAAAACGATCGGCGGCGAAAATGTCACCGACTTTGGGTGTGATTCCCATCTTTTGCGCTTCATGATAGGCTGTATCGAGCAAACCAAAATCAGCTAATGGTGCGTAGTGGACGCCTGGTCCAAACGTATTTGCAGTGACGGCCGAATCGGTACTCGATCCTGATGCCAATAACACATCACGTAAATGTACATCTGGCGCCATGCCGCCACAAGAACCGACGCGAATAATCGTTTTGACCCCATAAAACTGAACGAGTTCATTGATGTAAATGGACATTGACGGAATCCCCATTCCTGAACCCTGCACGGACACCCGATGGCCTTGATATTCCCCAGTATAGCCAAAGGCGTTACGGATCTCATTAACCTGTTTGACATTTGTTAGGAAATGCTCCGCAATATATTTTGCTCGTAAGGGATCGCCAGGTAATAGAACTGTGTCAGCGTAATCGCCCATTTGGGCACCAATATGTGTACTCATTTTGTCACCTCGTGTGTATTTGTGCTTAATTGTGCCAAGAAACTCGTCCCGTTAGCTGCACCATCCACGCTAAAGTTGTCTAAAATGGTGGCGCCTAAATCTGCAAACGTCGATCGAATCCCTAATGTCTGATTTGGCTTAGCCATCGCTGGTGAATAAGCCAATAGTGGCACGAATTCTCGCGTATGATCAGTCCCTCTGAAGCCAGGATCATTGCCGTGATCGGCCGTGATTAATAGTAAATCATCGTCCTTTAAGTTTGCTAAAACGCGACCCAAGCGCTGATCAAAGTCCATTAGGGCCTGACCGAAGCCTTTCGGATTACGACGATGACCATACATTGCGTCAAAATCAACTAAGTTCGTAAAGCAAAAGCCGTGAAAATCACTCGCCATGACTTCATCGACATGATCCATTCCGTCCATATTGCTTTCATTATGATAGCCACGAGTGATCCCATGTCCAGAAAAAATATCGTTGATTTTGCCAATACCAATCACATCCAGGCCCGCTTTGTTCAAGCGATCCAGATCAGTGGGCCCCGTTGGTTCCAGGCTGAAGTCGTGCCGATTAGCAGTACGAGTAAAATGATCTTTATCTGGGCCAACATATGGTCGGGCGATAATCCGGCCAATCGTCCATTCTGGTCCGTTAACCAGGGAACGCGCATATTCACAAATTCGATATAATTCAGCCACTGAAATAACATCTTCGTGAGCTGCAATTTGTAAGACGGAATCTCCGGACGTATAGACAATCAATGCTCCCGTTCGCATTTGTTCTTCACCATAATCGTGAATAACATCCGTGCCGGAATACGGCCGGTTAACGATCACGTCACGGCCAGAAAAAGCCGCGATTTTGTCAATCAAAGCTTTTGGGAACCCTTCAGGAAAAGTGGATAGCGGTTGTTTAACCGGTAATCCCATCATCTCCCAGTGTCCATCCATGCTATCTTTACCGGCGGAAACTTCTTGCATCTTGCCAAATGCACCCAGTGCGTTGACAGCTGGAGCAACCCCAGCAATCGGTCGATCAGCCCGAATGTTACCTAATCCTAGTTTAGCTAAATTAGGCAGCGCCAATTTTCCTTGGTAGAATTCGCCCACATGTCCAAGTGTGTCAGGGCCCACATCATCAAAGGCTGCAGCATCCGGTGCTTCACCGATTCCAACTGAATCTAATACAATCGCAAAAACTCGTTGATAAGCCATGTTAAACCCCTCCCTGTATCGTAAACGCTTACATTTTCAGTTAAATTTATCGCATTAAACTGATGGTGTAATTTCGTTCAAAATTGCCACCGAGGCTGAAACACCTAAACGATTAGCGCCAGCGGCAATCATCGCCTCTGCATCTGCTAAGGTATGAATCCCACCAGCCGCCTTAATCTTAAAATCAGGACCGACTGCCTCACGCATTAATTTAACATCGTCAACTTTGGCGCCAGAAGCGGCAAAACCAGTAGAAGTCTTAACAAAGTCCGCCCCACCGGCCACCGTTAGTTTAGATGCCCGACGTTTTTCTTCATCCGTGAGCAGTGCATTTTCAATGATCACTTTGAGTAATTTGCCTTGTTGGTGAGTCGCTTCTGCAACTGCTTTAATATCGGCCAAAACTGCCTCGTCGTGTTGCGCCTTTAACTCACCGATGTTAATCACCATGTCAATTTCATCAGCGCCATTGTCAATGGCTTCTTTTGTTTCAAACACCTTAACAGCAGTCGTATTGGCACCCAGAGGGAAACCGATAACCGTGCAGGTGGCAACGTCAGTGCCGGCTAATCCTTCGTGAACGCGAGTAACCCAGTATGGGTTGATACAAACAGACGCGGTTTGATATTGGCGGGCTTCTGCAACGGTCTGGTCGATCATATCAGCAGTGGCCTCAGGTTTTAACATTGTGTGATCCATGTATTTTGCTAGTTGTGCTCGTGTGAATGTCATATTATGTAACCCCTTTCATTCGCTTGGTTACAGTATAACAACCTGCATGAAATAATGTCCACTGTTTTTTTAGAACATATTTTCACAGCTAGCAAAAAGTTATCCGCCTACTCGCTGCGAGCCAGTAAAAAAGCGCATTGCTCCAATGAGCAAATGCGCCGAACTGTGTTTATTTACATTAAATCTGTGTTGTCGCTAACCGGCGGCAACCAAGTCCGCAATTTGCGTGCTGATCATTTGCAATTGTGTCGTTGTAAGTGCGGGATTTAACCGATGCAGGAATTGCAAAGCCATCTCCATCAACCATTGAGCATCCGCACTCATTCCAAGTAACGCATGAAATGCGAGCATTTGGTTGGTGGCCTTTCCGTCCGTGATTGAGGCCATCACGCCGTCCGGTTCCGCGGCGTAAAAATTAGCCCGCACTTGATCATGTAACAATTGCCCATCATTTAGAACCGCTTCATAATGCTGCATGATCTTATGAAGTCGTTCATGAATCTGTTGGCTAGCCGCTGAAAAGGCAATCAAAGCAGCCTCAGCATCGGTAGCTGTTTCTAATCGCTGGTAGCTTTGACTTAAATCGCTGACCGCTAGCTGACAAATGAAGGCATTCGCCATCAATTCATCTACGGCAATCGTCTGACCATCAATTAACCCATTCAGATGCAGGCCGGTTAAGCCATTGATCTTAGCCAGCGGTGCATCCACCCGCAATTCGCGTTCGTGGAGCCACTTCTTATCTGTCTGGCTTAAAGGTTCAATGTAATTCATGCTTTATCCTCCGGAGAATTATGACTGCCAAAATCAACGCGTCGTTCTTTAGGACCATGTTTGGGGGCTAACTGACTCTGAATTTCGGTCGCGATTGTTTCCATATTCACATCAGGATTTAACTGCGCCATAATCTCCATGATATTGAAGAATTCCCATTTTAAATCGACTTGAAACATCATGTAATCATAGGCAAAAAGATCTTGGGCGTGCCATTGTTCACGCGGCTTTTGGAGGATCTCTTTAGGAAATCCAGCCTGAGCTTGGGCCGCTAATCGTTGCCGCTCTTGTTCAAATGGTCCAAAGGCGGCCGCATGTTTTTGCACATTCGCTGACAGACGATCCCCTGTCAACTTATGCCACGTTTGCAACTGGCTCCACCATTCCTGATTAATAATATCAACCAGTCGATTAAAATCCAGTTGTGCCGCAACATAGTCACTCAGCAGGTCCGTCAAGTCAACAGCGTGCCCTTCAAATTCACCGGCCATCGTCGTCACCGCGGCCAAACTTTTAAAGGTGCTTAATGGCTCATGAACGGGAATTTCATAGTCATGGAATACTTGTTGTTCTGGCTTACTAATGGGGGTTGCCACACTCATGATTAAACCTCTTTGTCTTTAGAATTAAGTCCATCATACCGCGTTTCAGCTTAAATTCGGTACGAAAAACAATTAAGATTTAACGCGAAATCCGTAATTTGACCATTAATTAGCTGATAAAATCCCGGCTTGAGTCCATTTGCATTAGGAATCTTGACGTTCAAATGGATGTAACTCCGATAAATCAAACCCGCAGTCGCGCATTTGATTCGGAATTTAGTACAGTGATGGTGACCAAAGGCCTTTGGATCATCAACGGAATCGTTCCGTTAGAAAAAGGAAGTCGCCCATGTCACATTCTTTATCTGATGCCGCCTTTAATTTTGTCGCCGATCCCAATAATTTTCGAGTCGTTTACGGCGTCTTAAAACGCCTTCACATCAGTCCCAGGCATCAAGATTACGAAGATCTGTTATCAGAAGGTCGTCTGATTTATGTCGATGTCTTTATGGAGTATGTTTCACAAATTGATGACCACGATCCGGCGGCTTTACACCGGTATGCTTATCAACGACTCTATTGGCGTTTACTGGATTATCTACGAAAAAAGACGGTAACAACCCAGCACCAAACATCACTACCCGATCATTCAACCCAGCCGGATCCCCAAATCGACGTAGCTCACCAGTTGGAAACAAGTGACTTGTGCCAGCTCATTCAGACACGACTTGACCAAGACGAGCGTCAATTTCTGGGTGACTTACTCACAGAACCCTTAAACTTAACGGTCCTCGCAACTAAATATCAGATTTCGCGACCAACACTATATAAACGTCGTCGCCATTTGGCCAACAAACTGCGTCTCACGTTACCCGACTTTTTCAACCCCAACGGGTATAACATTAAAAATAAATGAACAAATTCACCATTGATTAATTATGAATTGGGAAAGGATTTTCGTTTATGAAACCACGTATCGCTATTCCCGCTGATACCTTAACAGAAGCAACTAATATCATTAATCAACGCAACGCCGCGTATGCACCACAACCCGTGATTCAAGCGATCACCAAGGCCGGTGGTATTCAAATCATTTTGCCGAGTATTGATCCAACCGATGCTAGCGCCTATCTCGACTGCGGGATTGAGAACCTCGTTAGTAAATGAGTCGCTGTTCTGTTATTAACGAGCACAAATTTATCAAACAAAACGACGATCACGCGCTTTCCCAGTTAGCGCATGATCGTCGTTTTACATTTATTCAGCTTATTTCGCAAATTTCGTCACGTCGGCGTTTCAGTGAGGTTACATCAACGCAAAGTGTAACTAACTTAATCTTTTGATTACTTTGCAAGAATTTCAAAACCCAGTGCTTGGCTGTCAGCTTTAAAACGTTTAACCGTGTCTAAAGAATATTCTGCTAGAGGCTTGCCAAGCAAAGCCAACTTTTTCAACGAACCAGGGGTACACGTGATAATGTCGGTATGTGTCTGAGCCGCTTGCATGATGTTGTATACTTCCCGCTGGCTGGCCCAGAGTAGCTTCAAACCTGGCTTAAAGTGCACAATATCGGCGTATTTAGACATTAGTGGTCGTGGATCTACGCCCGTGTCAGCAATCCGCCCCGCAAAGACGGACACAATACCGCCCGTCTCCTCGTCTAAAGCGTCACGGACTGCACGAACCTGCTCTTCTGTGAAGATGGCGGTCGCATTAACTTTAATGCCATCATGAGAGAGCCGGTGAATCAGTGGAATCGTGGATTCTCCCCGGGAGTTCATGACTGGAATCTTGACGAAGACATGCGTGCCAAAATGACTAATAATTTCAGCTTCGGCGGCCATATCCTCTGGATCGTCTGCAAAAACCTCAAAGGAAATCGGCAAATCTGGAATGGCAGCAACCGCCTGATGAGCAAATTCTACGTAGTCAGTTACGCCGGCTTCTTTCATTAAGGATGGATTCGTCGTAAATCCAGTCACCAAACCAGATTTATAAGCGTCCACCATGTCTTCGATATTAGCGCCATCGGCATATAATTCTACACCTAAGCGATTGATTCTTGATTCATCCATTGGTATCACCCTTTTTAGCTTATTGGATAGGCCTTTTAAACATAATTATTTAAATTGGTCTATGCATAACACCCTAATGGATGCCTCGCTAATCAGCAACCCCCTTTTTATTAAAAAATCATGAAATTAGCAAATTGGTCTCATATATCATAATTCACCGGGCTTTCTTAGGTCGCACAACCACGCGGATCAAAAACAATTGGTATAGTTTTCATCAAACGGTTGCACAATTCTTAGGAATTTGTACAAAGATCGGTCACTTTTTTAAATAGCCGACCCTTTTTATTGCCGAGTGAGACCAACCATTGATGTTTCAGATTGCCCCAAGCGTTTTGTTTCATTTTTGCTAGCCAAAGGTTACCCAGACTCAACATAAGTGCTATAAATAGACTAATGTCAATATACAAGGGGGAAATGTGATGGAAGCGGCCGAACAAATTAATTTATTAGCTGAACTTGTTAAAATTGATTCGCGCAATGGACATGAAGAAGCAGTTGCCGATAAAATCATTGAAGTTTTAGCAGCTCACGGGCTTAATGCCAAGAAGATTCCATATCAGGATGGCCGAGTAAACCTGTTTGTTTCATTAAAGGGTCCTCAACCTGGCAAAACCATCATGTTAACAGGCCATTTAGATACCGTGGCCGCCAATGCGTCTGACGGCTGGCAGGCTGATCCGCTTTCGGCCCAAATTACTGATGGAAAAATGTTTGGTCGAGGTACTGCTGATATGAAAAGCGGCCTCGCTGCCATGGTAACCACGTTGATCGAGCTTCACGATGCCGGGCTACCTAAACGAGGACAACTTCAATTCCTAGCGACCGTTGGCGAAGAATATGGCGCTCCTGGTTCACGGATGCTGACCGAAGCTGGCTATGTGGATCACGTTGATGCCATGATTGTTGGTGAACCCACGAGTGATCAAATTATTTTTGCCCATAACGGCTCAATTGATTATGCTGTGGACGCAGACGGTAAATCCGTGCATTCTTCAATGCCAGAAAAAGGCATTAACGCGATTTCGGCTCTCAATGCCTTCATCAACGCCGAAGCACATGCCTTTGATGATGTGCCAGTGAGTGATGTGCTCGGCCCAGTTGTGCACTCAGTGACGGTGATTAGCGGTGGCGATCAAGTGAACTCTATTCCGGGCCATGCTCACTTGGAAGGCAACATCCGGCCAATTCCAGATTTCGACAACCACAAAGTAATCACACGATTGCAAAGTGTCGTGGATCAGCTCAACCAAGACCCCCTGATCAACTTGCACCTAACCATCGATTTTAGTTTCTTCCCCGTCATTTCTGATCAACAGTCTTCGTTGGTTGAATTAGCCAAAACCGCGGTTACCGCAATCACAGGTCAACCCGCCAAACTAAATGTCATTCACGGTGCTACAGATGCCTCTGAATATACGAAAGCCGATCACCACTTCCCCATTATTGTGCTAGGCCCCGGACGTTGGGAGGCGGCTCATCAAGTCAATGAATCTGTTGACTTAAGTGACTACTTGCATTTAGGCTTGATTTATCAGAAAATCGTGACTGATTTCCTTGTTTAATCATCAATTTATTATTAAATTCACCATTAAAGGAGTTCCTCATGCCGATAAAACTCATTGCCGTAGACATGGACGGTACATTTTTA
This sequence comes from Furfurilactobacillus curtus, assembly GCF_045862785.1. Classification (GTDB taxonomy): domain Bacteria; phylum Bacillota; class Bacilli; order Lactobacillales; family Lactobacillaceae; genus Furfurilactobacillus; species Furfurilactobacillus curtus. Next base: position 543,299 of record NZ_BQXO01000001.1, read on the forward strand.
AACGATGACAACGACTATGATCGCGATCGGTTTGCCACGCAGTTTGTGGCTTTACGTCAGCGAGGTATTCATTTCGCTGCTGCCAGTGGGTCCCAGTATCAACGGTTAGTTGAACGATTTACGCCATTTAAAGATGAGATGGACTTTATCTCTGACAACGGCGCCATTGTTCACGCTCGCGATGAATTGTTGTTTGCAAGCAAAATCCCTGATCACCAAATTACGGATACATTGAGTGTGATCAAGCAATTATTTGGTACGCAAACGGCGTTGACGACCCTGTCAGGTGTTAACCGTGCCTACGTGGATGCTAGTGTTCCTCAACCAATCTTTGAACTTATCAAACGTTATTATAACGACCTGCAACGTATTGACCATCTTTATGAGTTAGATCCGCGCTCGCTCGATGATCAACTCGTCAAAGTCGCTGTCAGCTTTGATCAAGAGATCGATCCAAGTCAACAAATTTCTGCTTTGGTTGCCCACCTCGATGATAGCTTAGCAGCCATGAACTCCGGCTTCAATACTGAGGATATCGGGGTGGCCGGGATCACTAAAGCAACCGGTTTGGTACATTTACAAGAACGTTATGGCATTACTAATAATGAAATTGTCACTTTTGGTGATAATGAAAACGATTTGGATATGTTGCTCATGACCGAACACGGTTACGCAATGGCCAATGCACACGCGGATGTGTTAGCACAAGCACCGCGCCGAACTGACTCAAACAATGATGATGGCGTTTTAAATGTCATTGATCAAATTATCGCCGGAAAATTAGATTAGAATTATGCCACGACAAAATGCCCATCCTTGTGCGTAAAGGATGGGCATTTTGATGACTAATTTTATAAACGCTAATTAATGTTCAGCCTGGTTAATGGCGTCATTTAAACCGTTAAGTTCAATATCGGCGTTCATAAACGTCGCATTGTCAGTCGGCAAATGGAGCAATAGGTTTGGCAAAAGTTGCACGCCACCTTCGCCACCAATTAACTGGAAATCAAGTAAATGGCCGGCAAATTGACGATCATCGCTAATAAAGTGCAAGTGACACCCGGCAACTGTGGCACCCGCATACAAGTCTGGAGCAAAATAACCAACCACTGTGCCACTCACCTGTTCACGCGTGAATTCTGGCTGGTGCGCGGTTGCCGCCGTTAACGGTGGAAATGGCACGGTTTGTTTTGGCGCAACTCGCACGTGAACCATGGAAAATTGACCATGAAGCGTAATCGCTGCAAAAGCATTTTTCAAATGCCGATCCTCGATTAACCAATTCGAAAATTGGTCTTGATTTAACCCCTCAAGCGATATCTTAGGTTGGTTGATATCACTAAAGTGAACGGAAGCAAATGGCATCATTGCCGTATCCGGCACCGAATAAACGTGACCATCTTCAGCGGCCTGATACACTTGCCCATCGATGACAATCACCTCGCCGTTTAGCGCATCCAAAGTACCGATTCCAGTATCACCGTGCTTGACTAAGTCGCCAGCTGACAACGTACCGGCAAACAATCCCGGAATGAGTAGTGCTAACGTCCCATGTTGAAACAAGGTCGTCGTCTCTTTCATTTCATTTCCCCCTCGTGTGAATTTAAAGAAACCTTAGAATTGATCTGGTAACAGACTTTCGCCTAATGCCCGATTGTGTGAATAATCCACTGGAACATCGACGATCACTGGTCCTTTAGTCGCAAATGCCTGATCAAGCACGGCTTGTAAATCAGCTGGCTTGGTTACTCGTAGACCGGTTGCCCCAAAAGCTTCCGCATATTTGACATAGTCAACCGAGCCAAAGTCAACTCCCGCATCCACTTTATATTTCATCTCTTCTTGGAATTTAACCATGTCGTAATGACCGTCGTTCCAGATAATATGAACAATATTCAATCCCAAACGAACTGCGGTCTCCAATTCCTGACCAGAGAACAAGAAGCCGCCGTCTCCAGAAACTGAAACTGCCTGTGCGTCAGGTCGCGTCAATGCCGCCGCAATGGCCCATGGCAAGGCCACGCCAAGTGTTTGCATGCCATTACTAAAGAGTAGATGACGTGGTTGATAACTACGAAAGTGGCGTGCCATCCAAATATAGTGACTGCCAACATCCACGGAGACTGTCATTTCATCACTGACATGGTCCTGAAGCGCAGCCACCAGTGCCAGCGGCTCGACTTTAGTTGCATCTGGCGCCTGCACGTAATCTCGATCACGTTGCGTCAACTCATCGTGTAACTGAGCTAAGACTTTTTGACCAGCCTCGTTAGGTTGGTAGCCCTTGATGTTCGCCTGCAAAATTGCCAAACTTTGGGCAATATCACCGACCAGTTGAGTTTCAGGTTGATAATTTTGATCTAATTGCGCAGCCGTGGCATCGATAGTGACGATCCGTGCTTGCTTCTCTGCATTCCAATTTCGTGGTTCATACTCAACGGCATCATACCCAACCGCAATAACTAAATCTGCTTGTTTTAGCAACCGGTCACCAGGTTGGTTGCGGAATAAACCCACACGTCCAAAATAATGTTTTTCCTCTAACTCACGCGAAATGACACCAGCTGCCTGAAATGTTTCAACAACTGGTAAATTAGCAGCTTTTACCAATTTACGAATCGCGTTCGTAACCTGTGCGGAAGATGCCCGCATCCCGGCCAAAATTACTGGTAACTTGGCAGCACGAATTTCTTGCGCTAATAAGTTCACATCAGCAGGACTAGCAGGTCCCAACACGGGTGCTTGCATAGGTTCAAGTGCTGGAGTCATAACTGGTGCATCATCAACATCCTGGGGTAAAGAAACGAAGCTGGCACCTTGTTTGCCAGCCGTGGCAGCCTCAAACGCATTACCGATAACTTCTGAAATGTTCTCAGGGTCTTGAATTTCAGCTGAAAACTTCGTAATTGGTTTGAATAAAGCCGCATTAGCCATACTTTGATGCGTCAAGCGTAGCAAATCGCGTCGTGGCACCTGACCGCCAATGGCAACGACGGGATCTCCTTCAGCTGTTGCGGTTACAAGCCCTGTTGCCAAATTGCTAGCCCCGGGGCCGGACGTCGTGATTGCAACACCAGGTTCGCCTGTTAAACGACCAATGCCAGCCGCAATAAAGGCAGCATTTTGTTCATGGCGGGTCACGATCAATTTGGGCGCCTTCGCGTTATTAGGATGCGCTAAACGTTCAAATAATCGATCAATTTTGGCTCCAGGTACGCCAAAGACGTACTTGACGTTATGATTAATCAAACTTTCGACCACTGCATCCGCGCCAAATCGTTGTGCTTTCTCTTCTGTCATGTCTTAGCCTCTCTTAACCGTGTAATGCGCTTATTTTAGCACACTTTCACTTGTTGAATTAAAATTAGTGAAAAAAGCATCAGCAATTTAATCATTGCTGATGCCTGGTGTTGACATATTGACAAGCCTGTTTCATTTTTTAAAAAAATAATTTCACAAAGGTATCAAAGTGCTTGTGAAATTTTGACCACCGCGTCAACTGCGGCTAATTCGTTACTTTAAAAATTCAACTTTGTCACTTTAGGCGTCGTCTGCGCGATAATTCGCCCTTGTCGAACACTATATAAAACTTCTGCATGTTCATTTAGTGTGTTATAAAAATCAGCCTGATTATAAATGATGAAGTTGGCGGGCTTACCGATCTCAATCCCATAGTGGTCCAAGATATGGAGAGCTTTGGCCGCATGTGTGGTGACAAATTGATAACTGTTGTTAATCTCGTCATACCCCATCAGATGACCAACATGCAGCCCCATTGAAACCGGATCCAGCATATTCCCGTTACCCATTGGATACCAAGGATCACGAACATCGTCTTCACCAAAAGCAACATTGATCCCATCAGCATCCAGTTCTTTGACTCGCGTCATCCCGCGACGTTTGGGATAAGTGTCGAAACGACCACCCAAATTTGTGTTAACCAATGGATTTGCGATCATATTAATATCGGCCATTTTGAGGAGTCGAAACAATTTATATGCATAAGCATTATTGTAAGAACCAAGTGCCGTCGTGTGACTGGCCGTTACTCGATCACCTAGACCAGTCTCATAGGCAATTGTGGCAAGGGTTTCCAAATGACGGGATGCGGGATCATCAATTTCATCACAATGGACATCAATGAGGCGATCGTATTTCTGCGCTAAATCACCGATGAAATGTAGCGACTCAATCCCATATTCGCGCGTAAATTCAAAGTGAGGAATGCCGCCAATGACATCTGCGCCTAATTTGACAGCTTCTTCCATCAACGCTTTACCTTGAGGAAATGACAAAATTCCTTCTTGCGGAAAAGCCACCAACTGGAGTTCAATTTCATCAGCCAATTCAGCTTTGACTTCTAGCAAGGCTTTAAGTGCGGTTAAATTGGGGTCTGTTACATCCACATGTGAACGCACAACCTGAATACCATTCCCGATCTGCTTGCGCAGTGTGACCTTGGCGCGTTGCTTAACATCCTCAATGGATAACGTCTTTTTACGCTCAGACCAAATCCGAATACCATCAAACAAGGTTCCTGTCTGGTTCCATTCTGGATCACCCGCGGTTTGCGTGGCATCTAAATGAACGTGGGGATCGACTAACGGTGGTAAAAGTAATTTGCCAGTGGCATCAATCACCGTCTCATGATCTTTTGCTGACAAATGTGTTGCAATTTCCGTAAACACACCATCTTCAACCCGTAAATCCTGAGCAGACTTCGCATTATTGATGAATGCCTGTCTAATTAACATCATCCAGCCTCCAAATTTATCTAATCTCGTTTAAGATCATGCCGGCAGGTTCAAGAAAGCAAATTTATTCACGATTAATTGCTAAAGTAACAAACGCCATAACTGCAAAAAAATGGCAAACAACGGGTTTAAATAATCGAAGTAAAATAAACTGAGGGTTATAAGTATTAGTGGAAAACAAATTTATACAACAAAAAAAGCGGCCAGCCACGGTCGCCTTAGGAGTGAAACCAATTTTAGAATAGATCCCTTATTGTGGATCAGGACTAGGTTCTGGGATCGGCCGTTCCAACTTTAAGTTGGTTGCAAACCACATGCGCTTTGCTTCATTTAATTCCCGAATTCCCTCAGAAATGGTGTCAGCCGCAACACCAAGTCCAGTCAGATCGGGCACACTAAGCGCAAAATAATGTCTACCAGAACCCTCTTCCACGGAGTTAATGACAATCTGGTAGCTCAGTCCCATGTAATATTCAAGCGATCGCTCGCCGGCACTCTGCATCGAACCGCCTCCAAACTTTCTGTTCTCCCCCATGTATATATCGTTAGTCTACGCATGTGACAATCAAATGACAAGATGATTACAGCAAAGTCTAATCACCTTAAAGAACTCTCAAACTTTTATTCACAATCAATTAATTGGTCATAGCAATCAAAACATTTGGATCTGCCAATATGCTGTAATAAGGCGGCTTTAACTGATCCAACCAAGAAACTTGTGAAAAAATGTTTTTGAAATTGATTTTCAGAATTATTATTGATTTTTGCAAACTTTTTTCATATACTTAAGCTCGTAACGTTCATTCAGATAAGGAAGAGGGATTTCATTTATGAAATTAGGGTTAATCGGTTTAGGAAAAATGGGCTTAAACCTTGCGGAAAACATGATGGACCACGATAACGAAGTGGTTGGTTTTGATTTAAACAAGGAATTTGTTGATCAAGCTGTTTCGGCTGGCGCGCAAGGCGCTGACTCCTTGGCAGACATGGTTGCTAAATTACCGTCACCAAAGATTGTTTGGGTCATGGTACCTGCTGGCAAACCAACGGAAACAACGATTGATGGCTTACTCGATTTGTTAGATGCCGGTGACTTTATCATTGATGGTGGGAACTCCTTCTGGAAAGACTCCGTTGCTGATGCGCAAAAGGCTGAAGCTAAAGGAATCAATTTCTTTGATTGTGGTACTTCAGGTGGCCAGTCAGGCGCCCGCCATGATGGAAACTTTATGATTGGTGGTAACGACGCTGCTGCCTTCGAAACTTTACGGCCACTATATGAAGGAATCGCGCAAAAGAACGGCTATCTTTACACCGGTAAGGCCGGTTCTGGTCATTACTTGAAGATGGTCCACAACGGGATCGAATATGGGATGATGGAAGCGATCGGTGAAGGCTTTGAAGTCCTTGAACACAGTGACTTCGACTATGACAATGAAGCTGTTGCTCGGCTTTGGAACAGTGGTTCAGTGGTTCGTTCATGGCTCATGGAACTTGCAGAAGAAGCCTTTGCTAACGATGCTAAACTCGATAACATTAAAGGAACGATGCACTCTTCTGGCGAAGGTAAATGGACGCTAGAAGAAGCAATGAACCAGCAAGTTGCGACACCAGTTATTGCGATGTCCCTATTGATGCGTTATCGGTCATTAGAGAATGATACTTTTACTGGTAAGGTTGTTTCTTCTCTACGTAATGGTTTCGGCGGTCACGCTGTTGATAAAGCCTAAATAAATAATGGCGTTAAAAAAACGGAGCAAAATTGCTCCGCTTTTTTTATGTGAATTTTTTAAATTCAGTTCTAGCGAACCACCAATACAGAAACCGGTGAATATTTCGCAACATAGGCAGCCTGGCTACCAAAGTATTTTGCCACGCCTTGTCGCGATAAAGAACCGACAATGACTAAATCCGGATCAACTTGTGGGATCACTTGTTTAACAATCGTCTCACCAGGATCGCCCTCCGCAATAATGGTTTTAACGGATTTAACCCCTGAATTTTTTGCTGTCTTGCGATAAGACTCCAGCCGCTCTTGAATTCCGGAACGTTGCTGATCCAACATTTCTTTGCTCAGTGCTGTAAAGACATTGACGTCTTGTTCCTCCAAGATACTAACAATTACCAATTCAGACTTGTCCTCCTTGGCTTGTTTAACTGCGTACTGGTATGCAAGCTGCGCATCTGGTGAGTCATCGACCCCCACCAAAATCCGTTTGTAATCGTAAACCTTGCCCTCAATTTTTTTCGGGTGTTGCTGATCATGTTCTGCCATTCCTATCACAACTCCTTCAGTGATATTGTAACCGCTATCGGGGGCATAATACTAGTCTCAACACCTATTTTTGTAATTGATCAATCGCCGTTTTGGCAGACACAAGCTGATCATGAGCTACTTTCATCGCAATCATAGGCTTAACATCACTCCCTTTGATTGTTTTCACTTTACGATTAACTTGATAGCGTTGCGGCTGACCATCAGGAGCAAAAACGAGCTTGCTATTAAAGTCTTTCCCACTTTGGTGATAGTTTGCGGGTTTGTGGGCCGCTTGATCCGCTTTGGTTTTATAAACGATCGTGGCGGTGGTCAGTGGCGTTAATTCCAACTGATTCCCTTTCTTCAAGCTCACGGTCCCATCAGTCACTTGCTCTTGAATTCCAGAAATACCTAAAGGTGTCGTCACGCGCTGTACATAGCGACCATCTTTCGAGAAGGTAATGCTTAACCGGTTGGTCAAAACTTTATGTTTGCCTAGGGTACTCGTCCGTTTAAACGTACCTCGATAATTTTTATCCTGCCAAAATGATTTTGCTGAAGTTGCGTCAGCCTTTTTGTGGTGCTTTGCCTGTGCGTTAGTCGTCCCAACCACCATTAACATACCAATCATGGCGACTAGCACCAGAGATATGTAATGCTGCCAACCCCTTGCTTGTTGTTTAAACATCATAAATTCCCTCCAGAATCTAGTTGAGTGTTTAGCACTCTGTTGTTTATTATGCCAAAGAAGGACTCACTTTGCAGGTGACTGTCAGCATCAGAATAGTTTTTGTATGCCACAAGATGCCTAATTATATCGATTTACCAGCAAATATTTAACTATGTTTACAAATATATGACAAACATTAATTACGTCGACGATGTACAAAAAAACCTGACTTTAAAATAAGTCAGGCGCTCAACTAATTATTTTTCTAAAATGCCCGCATAATGTGATAGGCCCCATAGACCAACAGATATAGACTAACTAATGTGGCCAATGTTAAAGCGGAAACTACCGGTTTGAATAACAATAGAAAGCCCAAAATGATCCCAACTATGTCGAGGATCACGCTAATCCAAAAGTAATTCTTGTCAAAAGTTCGTAAGAGACTGGCCGTAATCAGTCCAGCTAACGAGTCGAAAATAAACCAAACGGCGAAAAAGTATGGCAATATGCGCATACCAATACCTAAGTGAAGGATTAAAAAAGCCCCAATCACAATATCAATAATGCCACTAACCAGCAGCCAGATGGGTGCGCGACCCAGTAATCGACGAACATCATCATGAAACCACACTTGATAAATACCCGCCACGAGTGCAACGATTCCAAACATGACAACGATGGCTAATAAGCTTGAAGCCGGATTAAAAAAGGTCATCAAGCCGGCAATGACGAACAAGATCCCTAAAGCAAAACTGTACCAGTCGAACATTCGACGCGTTGAATTCCAGTTCATTTAAAAGACTCCTTATTGTGGTGAGCTTCAATTGCCCGCGACCACTTCGTTTTTAAATGCCTCATCCCTTTGCGGGTTACTTATGGCCAGTCTACCATGATGGCCGAGTACAACCAACTGTTTGCGCACAATTTGGCAATTTCCTGTTGTCAACGTCACTCACTAAAAGATAATTTACAATCAAGTTCGAATAAATCCGTTCATCGAAGTTTCAGCGACTGGTCTTGTCGATTCACTCGGTTAAAGCATCAAGATTGATCCAAAGCAGACTAAAAATGGCTGAGTCTTGTAACTGAGCGAAGTTTAACGATGATCTGTCCGCCGGGCAAACCAGTCACCCACGATTTGAACTAAGAAAACGATGACCAAAATGATGATCATGGCCATAACGGTAATATCATTTTCAAATCGGTCATAACCAATGCTAATTGCCGTGTTCCCTAAACCACCGCCGCCGATGGCACCTGCCATGGCAGTCAGTCCAATCAGCGAAATAATTGTCACGACAGAAGTCCGAATGAGATCTGGCAATGCCTCGCGCAGATACACGCGAAAGATAATTTGCATGGGCGAAGCACCCACTGCTTCAGCCGCTTCAATAATCCCTCGATCAACATCAAATAAAGCATTTTGAACTTGCCGAGCATAAAATGGCGCACACCCAATCGTTAGTGGAACGAGCGCCGCAGTGGTTCCAATTGATGTCCCGACAATCAGTCGTGTAAACGGTGCAATCACTGCTAACAAAATAATGAATGGAATGGATCGAAAAATATTGACCAATTTATCGAGAATCCAGTAAATGCTGGGATTAGCAAGGATGCCTCCTGGAGCAGTCACAACTAGAATAATTCCCATCAATAATCCTAAAATGCCAGCAACTAGACCGGAAACCAACGTCATGTAAATAGTTTCCCAAGTCGATTGAATGAAAACGTCTTTATTTGCGATCACATTTGGCATCAATGACGTCCAGAACCCGCTTGCAATTAATGTATTCATGCGTCACCCTCCCCGCGATTTGCTTTGGCCGCTTTGTTAGCCAATTCCGCTCGATATTTCGGCACATCAATGACACGAACGTGAACGCCTTGCCCTTTAACATAAGCCAACGCATCGTCAACTGCAGTCCCGCTTAAGACTAAGCCTAACGTACCGACCGGCGTTTTCTGTAGAATCTCGACGTTTCCAAAAAGGATATTCGGGGTGACTTTAAATTGCTCGTACAACTGCGCAATTAAGGGATCATCAGTCGAAGCCCCAGCATATGAAAGGACAACTAATCGTTCATCAACGCCCAGTTGCTGAATCCGTGGTTGTGAGACGACATTTGCCAGTGCCGAATCAACCTGCGTTGATGTTTCGATAAATTCTTGCGTTAGCTGTTCTTTCGGATTTGAAAAAATCGTCAATAAATCGCCACGCTCAATAATTTCACCACTTTGCATCACCGCGACTCGATTACAGATAGCTTTCACTGCCTGCATTTCATGTGTAATTAGCACTACTGTTAAGCCTAAGGTTTCATTTAGCCGCTTTAATAAAGCTAAAATAGAACCGGTAGTTTTGGGATCCAACGCAGAAGTTGCCTCGTCAGAAATTAAAATTTCTGGATCATTTGCCAAAGCACGTGCAATGGCGACCCGTTGCTTTTGACCACCAGACAACTGTGCCGGATAGTCATTCTTCTTATCAGACAAACCTACTAACGCCAATAATTCATCAACTTTATCCAGTTGCTGCTGTTTGCTTAACGTCGTTCCCAACAATAGTGGAAAACGGACATTGTCGCCAATCGTTCTTTCATTCATCAAATTAAAATGTTGAAAGATCATGCCAATCTTCGTCCGCGCTTGACGTAAAGCCTTGCCATGCAACTGGTCAAGCCGCTGGCCATTAACAGTGACCGTGCCATTGGTCTGTAGTTGAAGTTGATTGATCACACGGACCAACGTACTTTTACCAGCGCCTGAATAGCCCACAATACCGTAAATATCGCCCTTATTAACGGTCAGGTCAACCTGCTTAACGGCTGAAACCGTTCGATCAGCCTCTTTAAATGTCACATCGATCCCGCTTAGTTCGATCATCGGGGTTGCTTCTGCCATAATTCATATCCTTTCTCGTTAAACAAACACTAATTTAAAAAGTTTTTCGCTTGTTCTATGTAGGCCAAACCGATATCGTAGGTCCGGCTTGGCGATTAATTAAAAATTATTTGGCAATCTTCAAATTCCATGCTGGCAACTCGGTGCCATGGAAGTCTTTTTGAATAAGCTTAGCATTCCGTTCGCTCTGGTAAGCCTTAACGATTTCTTTAATTGCTCGCTTATTTTTATCTGCTTTGCGCGCAGCAATGATATTGATGTAAGGCTTAACGTTCTGATCAATCTTTTCAGCGTAAACCGCATGCTTGATGTTCAATCCTGCATCAACCGCAAATGTATTGTTGACAACGGCGGCAGTGACGGAATCTAATGAACGCGGTGTTTGATCAGCAGCAACCGCCGTGATTTTTAATGACTTAGGATTACTAGTAATATCTTTAGTCGTTGGTAGTTTTGTGTGGTTTAACTTGATCAAGCCGGCATTCTTCAATAGGTTTAAGGCCCGGCCTTCATTCGTTGCGTCATTCGGGATCACAATTGAATCGCCTTTTTTAAACGCACTGATCTTCTTAATCTTTTTGCTAAACAAGCCTAAAGGTGCAACAACAGTCTTGCCCACTGAGGTAATGTCTGTCTTGTGCGCCTTGTTCCATTGATCCAAGAAATAGTAGTGCTGAAAGGCATTAATATCAATTTGCTTGTCATTTAGGGCTTGGTTGGGCTGGGTGTAATCTGTGAATGTCACAATTTTTAAATTAATCCCATCCTTTTTAACTTTGCTGGCAATCGGCTTCCAAATCTTTTCATCGTCAGTTCCGACGATGCCCACTTTAATGGTCGTCGTTTGCTTACTAGTTGATTTCCCACAACCAGCTAGAACCAAAATAAGTGCAAAAACCGCTGTTAAACTTAATAATACCCGTTTTGCCTTTTTATTCATCACACTGTTCCTCCTCAATTTTCACTTAAATTAAAATCAATCATGACGTTAATGACCACTTCATTAAGACAACCGATGATGACTTGCCGACTAAAAAAGCTCGCTTCTAATCAAATTGATTAGAAGCGAGCAGCCCGCGTTACCATTCTAAATTCAGACTAAATTCACATTTAGTCTCTCACCAACCGACGCCTCCTGGGGGTCTAGAACTCCCCAGTTGGTTAAGGTGTGCGCGATAATGGGCGCCAAGTCATTTTCATCTTACGCAACGCGCTCGATGAAACCAATCACAGGCCATGTTCGTCTTTGCGCCACTCGCCTGTTTTCAGCAACTCAGGCTTTCTGGATAGCTTTACAAAGGCTACTCTCCTGTTCGTATTGTTTCGGTTTCATGAAATTAACTAAGATAGTAGCGCATTGAAAATCACCTGTCAATGAGAAAGTTGAGAAAATCATGAGACTAATTTTTGGTTTCTCATTAAAATAATTATTTTTATCGGTCAAGAATTGTATTGATCTGGGCTAATTCATCATCTGTAAAGCTCATTTGATCGACTGCTTTCAGATTGTTCAATAAATGGTCGATGTGACTAGCCCCGATCACAACGCTGGCCACGACATCGTCATGCAATAACCAGGCCAACGCCATTTGCGCAAGGGTTTGCCCCCGGTCGCTAGCAACTTGATTCAAATCATTGAGCTTCTTTACTAACCTATCCGTGCCTTGATCCAAGGCCCATTGATTACTCCAATGAATCGGCATGTCATCAGGAATTCCTTGCAAGTATCGATCCGTGAGCAATCCTTCCGCAAGCGGACCATACGCAACCAAGCCCCGTTGATCATTTCGTAACACATCTAATAAGCCGTCTGTTTCAACAGTTCGGTTGATCATATTGTAACTGCTCTGATTCACCACAAATGGTGTGTGATGAGCCTTAAACAACTTCGTGATCGCCGCGGTTTGTTTTGCATCAAAATTAGAGATGCCGACATACAATGTTTTACCTTGCCGTACCATCAGATCCAATGTTTCAACCTGTTCCTCTAATGAAGTCTTGGGATCGAAACGATGCATATAAAAGACATCGACGTAGTCCAGATGCATGCGTTTCAATGAAAGATCCAACGCGTTCATCAGCGTTTTCCGTGATGAAAATTCACCATACGGTCCAGGCCACATGTGGAAACCAGCTTTGGTTGTAATGACCAACTCATTTCGATAAGGCTTCAAATCTTGCTCAAAAACTCGGCCAAACGTTTCTTCAGCTGATCCATTACTGGGTCCGTAGTTTGAGGCGTTATCAAAGCTAAAAATGCCTTGATCAAAAGCCGACAAAATCAATTCTCGACTATTGGCATATGGTTGTTGATCGCCTAAGTTACGCCAAAGTCCAAAACTGATGGCAGGCAACATAAACCCAGTATCTGCAACCCGTCGAACGGGCATTTTGTTATAACGTTGTTCATCTGCTTGATACATCTTATTACTCCCCCTTCGCCACTGTGCTGTCAATTGCTGACAAAATCTTAACTAATCAATTCAATTATTTATTTTAGCTCATTTTAAAGATGAAAACGAGTGGTTGATTTCCGCGCCGATGGGTTATCAGGCGCGTAGGGATTTATTTAGACAAGTTAAGGTAAAAAAATGTTTATAACGTTTTTTTGAAACTCCAATAAAAAAAACGCGCTAAATCCTGATTGGATTTGCGCGAATCTCTTCAATTACCGATGTAAATCACAACCCTCACCGTAATTTCACATCGGGATTTTGTTTACTGATAAAAAGTTCGTCAACGGGCTGATTATTATGGATCCGCATAATGGCTTCCCCCATCAGATCAGCGACTGAAATCACAACAAGCTTATCAAACGCCTTTTCAACTGGCACCCCAATTGAATCCGTCACAATCACTCGATCTAGCTGTGAATTAGCCAAAGTGGCCGCCGCATTGCCTGAAAAGATCGGGTGTGTGGCCACCGCATATGTGTGTTTAGCACCGCCGGATTTTAAAATATTGGCGGACAAAGCCATCCGATCCGCCGTATCGATCATGTCATCGATGATAATCGCATTTTTGTCTTGGACATCACCAATAATAGAGTCAGGTTCTGGATCAAATTTATCTTCAGAGCGATTATCAATGATCGCAATGGGAGCCTTTAACAATTCTGCAAAATTGCGAGCCCGTGACACGCCGGCATGATCAGGGGCGACAACCACCACATTATCTAATAAATCATGAGTATAGAAATATTTTGCCAATAATGGTGCTGCTAACAAATGGTCCACCGGAATGTTAAAGAAGCCTTGGACCTGTTCGGCATGTAGATCAAGGGTCAACACGCGATCTACGCCATCGATTTCCAAAAAATTAGCGACCAACTTAGCCGTAATTGGTTCTCGAGAGCGAGCCTTGCGATCGGCGCGTGCATAACCATAATAAGGCAAGACCACATTAATTTGTCCTGCACTAGCCCGACGTAATGCATCCACCATGATCATTACTTGCATAAAGGAACTGTTGACTGGATCACTAACGGATTGGATGACGTACGCTTCACAACCTCTAACACTTTCGTCAATACTGATCGCAATTTCACCATCGGCAAATGTGCTGATCGTCGCAGGGCTTAACGGAATATCGATTGAGGCTGCAATTTTTTCAGCCAACGCGCGGTTTGTGTTTAATGCAAATAGTTTAATATCACCATTGGTGTGTTGTTCGCTCATGATTGCCTCCACTGCTTTTGTTCAATATGCCTATTATCGCAAAAAAAACCGAGGGTGAACACCCCCCCAGAGCGTGAGTAAGACTGGTTTGAGTCCGAGCAACAACTGGAAATCATGGACGAGTGGGCTTCACCCGGTAGTGATTGCTAGTTGTGCACAGTCTTCAGTGATGGCGAACACGTTTACATTAGAGCGTGAGTCACGCCACCTGCGCCCGAGCTCACCGATTAATCCTCACGACCCGGTGCGCCAATTCGTTGGAGGACCCTGTTGAAGTACCAGGCGACGACGATTAAGACCAGTCCACTAGCCATGAAGATCCATTTGATCGCAACCACGTCCGCTAAGGGACCAAAGAATAACATGGCAATAGGATAAATGCCTGTCGAGACAATTTGAAAAATTGAGAAAACCCGGCCCATCATGTTGGGTGTGACCGCTTCTTGAATCAGGATATTGCTAGTGGCAGTGATAATCGGCATCGCAATGCCACTGATAAACATGAAGAACAGATACCAAGCGAATGGTCGTGCAATGCCCATTGCCGCAAAGGCTACGCCAGAAACGCCTAATGCGACGGCAATGATTCGAATTTTATGGGGTAATTGGTGGTGGCTACTGATCCAAATACCCCCAAGCGTGGCTCCTGCCGTCCATAACAATTCGTTTAACGTCAGCAACATGACCTTGCTGCCAAAGGTTTGCTTCACAAATAATGTCGATAACTGTGAACTTGGCGCAATCAACACAAAGGATAAGGCGATTAGGATCATAAACCAGCGCATGAAACCATGTGCAAACGTGAAGCGTAGGCCGCTGCCAATTTCAGCCAAGGTAGATGTTACCATCCCTGCGCTATTTTTCTGAAAGGCCACCACACTGGGCGCAATTCGAATTCCAGCTAGTAGCAGTAAACCAATCGAGGCCGTGACAACATCGACGACGAAAATGAAGATAATCCCCAAACGACTTAAAATAAGCCCCGACACAATTGGAGTAATGAGTAGTAAGCCGGCGTTGATTAACTGATTTAACCCATTCATCCGCGTCAGTTGAGCTCGCGGCGCTAACTGCGGTAATAAAGCGTTCCCAACCGGCATCTCAACCCCGGTGCCTAACGAACGAACGGCTGCAATTAGAAGCAACAACCACAAATCGCGCCACCCAAAATAAAACATCAAAGCGATGCCCAACGTCACCACCGTAACCATGCCAGTTGCCCACATTAATAAATTACGTCGATTACAACGATCAGCCCACACGCCGGCCCACAAAGAGACCAAAATTTGCGGTAAACTCTGGGCCAATGTAGCCAACATCATCCACGTTCCTGATGAAGCCTTCAAGGCAATGTACCACAGGATTGCAAAGAAAACTGAAGAGGAACCAAACAGAAAAAAGTTTTGCGCCGCTAAAAATAAACCGGTATTCACCCGCCAGTGCTCAGCAATGGCGGTATCTTGTTGTGCTGCGGTTGTTGCATTCTGTGCCATCTGCCTCTCCCCTCGGTTTTTAATTGTCCACTGACTGCGTATCAGTCCGTGACCCGGCAAATGAAGCTGGCGTAATCCCCGCCATGCCAATCATTGGATCCACTGTACCACTCAAGACTAATGCAGTTGTTAAAACTGTCCCCGCCCGCTCAGCTGGTTCGTCATGAATTATTGGAGCAGAATTAGCAAGTTGAACCCGCTTCGGCGTTTTCGATGTTGCCTGATTTTCTGTTGCAGTTTCCGTCGACTGACCAAATACTTGACGTAATCGTTCAGGTAATGTCGTATGGCGGTTGGCGGATTCGTTGTGGGCCGCTTCACTAAAGGAATGCTCGTCGCCAACCAAAATCAGCCATTGCTGGGCGCGTGTCACCGCTGTATATAACAAATTACGTTGTAACATTCGCCGAAATTGAGGCACCAGCGGCAAGATCACTAATTTGAATTGTGACCCTTGCGCCTTATGAATCGAGACACAATAAGCTAGTGTGATCCGATCAAATTGTTGGCGCGTGTACTCAACTTCCGTCTGTTCAAAAGCTAGGGTTAGCTTATCGACTTTGTCTTCATTAGTTTTATCACTTGCTAAGTCAATGCCCACGATTTCGCCCATGTCACCATTAAATACATTATGTTCGGGGCTATTAACCAAATGAAGAACTTTATCACCGATCCGAAATTGCTCACCGTGAGCCGTTAATTGTTTCGTTTTCGCCGATCGCGGCGGATTAAGGATCGTCTGTAAAGCGGCATTGAGCGCATTAATTCCGGCAGCGCCGCGATACATAGGAGCTAGTACCTGAATGTCACTTTTAGCAAATCCGCGTGCTTTCGCTCGTTCTACCACCTGACTAATCAGCGGCACAACCTGGTTGGGATCGGCCGCAAAAAAACTTCGGTCGGCTTGATTGACGGTAAAGTCAGCAGGTAAATGACCGGCCTTAATGGCGTGCGCCAGTGGAATGATTGATGAGGCATCCGCCTGTCGGTAGATCGTCGTTAGTTGTGTTGCCGGCAAGCAAGCGGAATTTAATAAATCGGCAAACACTTGCCCTGGCCCAACTGATGGCAATTGATCGCGATCTCCGACCAAAACAACTTGCATCCCGTCTGGAATGGCCGCCATCAGCGTCTTAAATAAGAAGGTATCGACCATCGACATCTCATCGACAATTAACAGCCCGCCACTTAATTCATGTCCACTCGTTTCCGCATCGCTGGTTTCGCGACCCGTCAAGCCTAACAATCGATGAATCGTGCTAGCTGGCAAATCAGTTACCTCGCTCATTCGTTTGGCCGCTCGACCGGTCGGGGCCGCCAATAAAATGGGAAAAGTGCCAGACTCATATTCATTCACATCCAAGGAAACATCATGTAAATGTGCAAAAAGCGCCACTAGTCCGTTGATAATGGTCGTTTTACCAGTCCCCGGACCACCGGTCAGTAGCGAAATAGGTGCGGTGATTGCCGTCTTCAAAGCGTCCACTTGATCTGCGTCGTAATCAATATCTAATTGCTTTTGGACCCAACGAATCTCGTGATTCCAATCCGTGTCGTCATCAACGACGGTTACTTGCTGCTGATGGAGCCGAACCAATTGCTCAGCGGCGCCCCATTCACTATCGTATAACGACTTTAAATAAACCTGTTGCTTGGTCCCAACAATTTTTTGATCTTTGGCTAAGGCTAAGAGTTGATCTGCCAAATCATTAGGTGAAATTTGCACGGGACGTGCCTGCTCTAGTAACGAAGTGGCCCCGTTTAATACCGGCGTTAATGCCGCGTAAGTATCACCAGCGGAAAAGCACAGGTTTGTAATGGTTTCCAGCAGGGCCGCTCGTAACCGTCCAGGGGCATCTGCATCAAAACCCAGTTGTTCGGCAATCTGATCCGCTCGTTTGAAGCTGACACCATTGATATCTTCAGCCAGTCGATACGGATTTTCTTGAATAACGCGCATCGTATCCTGTCGATACGCTTCAAAAATCGTCGCTGCTAACTGACTACCGAAACCTAAACCATTCAATCCGATAATGATCTGATCAGTCCCATGATTTTCCGTCAGCACCGAGACCAAATGTTCGCGTACCTCGGCCTTTAATCCCAGTGATGTTAAGACTGCTGGGTCCGCAATAATCTTGTCAATTAGGTCTGTTCCTAATGTATCTACTAACCGTTCTGCAGTCTTCTTGCCCAGTCCTGGAAATTGGTCCGAAGATAGATATTTGACGAGACCGGTTTTCGTCGTCGGCGTTTCATTTTCATAATTGCTGGCGGCAAATTGTTTACCATACTTAGGATGTTCAATCATTTTACCGATAAATCGATATGTCGTCTCTTCTGCTACATCCCCAAAAGAGCCGGTCACGACAACCTCGTCATCCGTCCAGTCCAGACTGCTGTGATCCACTCTCACCAATAAAACTTTATAAAAGGAGTCAGGACTGCTAAAAAAAATGGCGGCAACTTTGCCGACCACGTAATCTGGTTCAAAAGTTGAATTTTCCTCAAAAAGTGTCCCTTGTGTGGCCATATTGATCACCTACTGTTCTTCATCATGATCTGCAGGTTCATGCTTGTGGATGAGCGTCGCAATATCGTTAATGCGTTGGGCTGATTGGGCCACATACGCTGGATCTAACTTTTTAGCCTGCGCCATAAATGGTTGCTCATCTTGCCCTAACGCCATCGCAACTAAGCCACGATTAAAGTTCAACTGCCCATCAGATGCCTGCTTCGCCAGCGCTTGATCGTAAAAATCTGCCGCCTGATGAAAATTGCCCATTGCTAACAGAATGTCACCTAATAACGCATTTACCGCTGGATCCGTTGCCCGTTGGTCATGCACAGTCAAGGCAAAGGCAAAAGCTTTTTGGTAGTCTTTTTGTTGCATGTAGGTTTCGGCCAACATTAAATAGGCATCTAATTTACGTTGATCCGTCTGTACTTTCGCAAACATCTGTGCCGCTTGGTCATAAGCCGCAGCCTGATAATACACATTGCCTAACCCATACGTGAGCAAATCAGTGGCAGCTAGGTCACTGTGAAATTGCCCTAACATCTTCATTAACAGCTCTTCGGCCTGTTCGTAATCTTGCATTTCTGTTAATACAGTTGCTAGTTGGTAAATCAACTGGGCATCCTGGGGATTGGCATCAATGGCTTTGACTAGCTTCTTTACCGTGGCACTGGCGGCTGCTTGCGCCTGTTGCCCATCTTTCTCGCTCATCTCACCCATCCTTTCTTAAAAATGGCTTCATTACTTAAATGGTACTTGTCGCATCTGGTTGCTCTGCTAAATAAGCTGTCAGATTACGTGCTAATTGGGTGAAAGTTTGGCCACCATCAGTTGATTCTAAAATTGTCGTACTCGTGTTTGCCAAGCCACCAGCGGCTCGCATTTGTGACATTGGAATATTCAATAAACCATTGATTCCCGCATTCAAAGCCGCACCGTGAGAAACCACTAATAGATTGGCATCATCCTGAGGATGCGCGGCAACAGCCCGAGAAATCACTTGATCCATCCGCGCAATCACCTGCGCAAATGTTTCACCACCGATAACCGTTGGATCATAACGATCGGCATGATACCGAAACCCATCGTACTGCTTGGGATATTGTTCCTTCACGTCCTCAAAATACATGCCTTCTAACTTGCCCAACTCAAACTCGCGTAACCCAGAATCTAAAGTGGGCGACAATGGTTGAGCGAGCCCCTTGATTAAGTGGATGGCAGTGAGACGAGCTCGTTTAATTGGACTGGCATACACGTGAGCAAACTTTACATCCGCTAAATAATCAGCTAGTAACGCAATTTCTTCATAACTGCGCCGTAATAGCGGTGAATCACCATTAGCGCCCTGATAGCGCCCTTCTAAATTCCACTGCGTTTTACCGTGACGAATGAAAAAAATGCGTGTCATGTCAGCCCCGTCCCTTCGCGTTTGAATGCTTTTATTATGCCATTTTTAACGAGGAAATCAAACCCGTTGCGCTAGCACTACTGTGACCCTAAAGTCCATTGTCAATCCAAAAAAAGCAGCCACCACTTTCGATTTCCCGAAAGCTGGTGACTGTTGGCCTAACATGCCTTATACATATTGGAGTTGCTTAACCTGATTATAGGCTGCATCAATAATGCCACTACCTAAGCACTCGTCGCCATTGTAAAATACGACGGCTTGTCCTGGCGTAATCGCCCGAACTGGTTGATCAAATGTCACCGTAACAGTCGTTTGGTCCTCATTTAGATGAACTGTGACACCAGTATCTTTTTGCCGGTAACGGAATTTCGCGGTGACATGAAAATCGTTGTCGGTCACGTCATTGACCCAGTTCAGATCAGAGGCACTTAAGCTCGTGGCCAAGAGGTGGGGATTATTGAAACCTTGACCAACATACAGAATGTTTTGACTCAAGTCCTTACCAATCACAAACCAAGGCTCGTCGCCTTCCTTTTGGCCACCAATCCCCAGGCCCTTGCGTTGACCAATGGTGTAGTTCATCAGGCCATAATGAGTCCCCTTTACCTCGCCATCTAAGGTCATCATTTGACCTTCTTGGGCTGGTAAATACTGATTCAAAAAGCCTTTCCAGTTCTTCTCACCAATAAAGCAAATCCCCACAGAGTCCTTCTTTTCAGCCGTTGCCAAACCAGCTTCTTCGGCAATTTGACGCACCTGTGGCTTTTCATAATCACCCAATGGAAATAATACACGGTCCAACTGTTCAGAAGATAACTGGCTCAAAAAGTACGTTTGATCCTTGTTGCTATCTAAGCCACGCAATAAATGACTGTGACCATCCACATCATGCGTCACGCGTGCATAATGACCAGTCGCGATGTAATCAGCGCCTAACTCCAACGCATAATCTAAGAACGCTTTAAACTTGATTTCCTTGTTACAAACAACGTCTGGATTTGGTGTTCGGCCCTTTTTGTACTCATCTAAGAAATACGTAAAGACGCGGTCCCAGTATTCCTTTTCAAAGTTGACTGAGTAGTATGGAATGCCAATTTCATTAGCAACCCGCGCTACATCCTTATAATCTTCGGTCGCCGTACAAACGCCATTATCATCGGTATCGTCCCAATTTTTCATGAAAACACCGACAACATCGTAGCCCTGCTGCTTTAGCAGTAGTGCTGTCACTGACGAATCCACCCCACCACTCATGCCGACGACAACACGCGTGTGCGAATGATCAATAGTCTGATCAACCATGGTCTCACCATCATTTCAAATAGATTCTGAGAATCAACGATTTGAAGGTCGCAATTATCAGTTCCACCAGTATACCGCGGTGTACTTACTATTTTCAAGTCAGAGCGTGAACCAGGTCGGTTTGAGTCTGAGCAACAACGGACAATCGCAATTGGGCGGTGGTTGCCCGGTTGTGCTTGTTGGTTGTGCACAAGACTCAGGCCTGGTGAGCGCGTTTACGCAAGAGCGCGAACCAGGCCGTTTTGAGTCTGAGCAACAACGGACAATCACAATTGGGCGATGTTTGCCCGGTTGTGGTTGTTGGTTGTGCACAAGACTCAGGCCTAGTGAGCACGTTTACGCAAGAGCGCGAACCATGATGACGGCAACTTTTAGGGGTGTCATTGCACCAAAGTCAGATTGGACTTGTATAACGTGGTTCACCGCTGGCCAACTTGAACCCAAAAAACGTGCCAACCCACATCAGGTTACCACGTTTTAAACGACCCATTTAAGCATCGACTGCAACTTTTTGCAACACTTTTCGTTCAATTAGGTCATTAATTTGAAATTGATATTGTTCTGTCAACACAGCGGCGTTTGCATTCGTAAAAATGTTCACGTTGCCGGTTCCACTGGGATTTACCGTACTGAGTTTAAACCCAGAAAGATCCTTATTAACTAACATTCTAAGTTTGATCGCGCGTGCTAAAGCCACACTTGCGTCCAGCGGCCGTTCAAGCAAAAATCCACCAGCGTTGGTTTCGCGAAAGCCTAAATCGCGTAACGTATACCGCTTTAATTCAGTACTTAATGCATAAACTTGAGGATCACCAGCCACTTGTACTTCTTGTTGGAAAGCCATCGAGGTCTCATCTCCTAAAATTAATCATGAATCGTTACATTGTGCGCCTGCAAACGTTTAGTCATCATCACAATGGCTTGAACAAAGGCTTGTAAATCCTCATTGGTTGTATAGCGGCCAAAGCTCAAACGAATGGATTGCATGACCCGCGGCTGATCTTCGCCATACATCGCAACTAAAACATGACTGGGATCGATAGACCCCGCCGTACAAGCAGAACCCGCCGAGACAGCAATTCCCGCTAAATCAAGGTTAGTTAACGTCACGTCATTTTCGACACCTTTGATCCATAAATTCAAGACGTGTTGTAAATTCTCCGGTTGCAAACTACCGTTAACTTCAAAATCAACGCCGGCGTTTGTTAAACCGTCGATAACCGTCTGTTTAAAACCGGCATATTTAGCCTGACGCGCCGCCTTCTCTGTCGATGTAATCGCCTTGACTGCCGTGGCAAATCCAGCAATTGCTGGAATATTCTCTGTACCGGCTCGGCGCTTATCTTCTTGGTCGCCACCCTTCATAAAACTAGGAAAATTAAGGTCTTCACGACGATACAAGAAGCCCATCTGCTTGGGACCATTGATTTTATGCGCCGAAGTAGATAGCAAATCAATATGATCACGTTTCACATCAATATCCAGTAGGCCAAAGGTTTGAACTGCATCCGTATGAAACCAAGCCTGATGGTCCTTCAATAATTCACCAATTTCATGGATCGGCATGGTCGAGCCAACTTCATTATTTCCCATCATAATCGACACAAGGATCGTGTCTTCATTTAAGGCGGCCTTCAAATCGGCCATGTTAATTTCTCCTGCCGCATTCACAGGTAAATAGACAATATCGAATCCTTGAGTCGCTAGCCAAGCAGTGGTTTTCATCACTGACTCATGCTCAATGGCCGTCGTAATGATGCGTTTACCTAATTTCTGACGAGCCAGCGCCGTTTGGGTGATGGCGGTGTTGTTGCTTTCCGTACCACCCGCCGTAAACACAATTTCATTATCATCCGCATTAATACTTTGTGCCATGACGTGGCGAGCATCATCTAACACGGCCCGTGCTGCCCGACCGAAAGAATGCACGGAACTGGCGTTGCCAAAGTCATTCTTCATTTGGTCCATCATCGTTTCAATGACTTCATCGCTCATCGGGGTCGTCGCCGCATTATCTAAATAAATTTGCTTCACAACTAGTCCTCCTACATTTTTTGCATAACGTTACGCCTAGTTGGCCGAGACGTGCTCAAAAAAATTTAACAGCATCGCGGCGGATTTTTGACCAGCTTCAATAATAAACTCGTCAAACGAGACCCCTGCGTTGCCATCCGCAGTATCACTCATAGCGCGAATAACCAAGTAAGCCACATTAAATTGATGGGCGACCTGACCAACTGCGGCCCCCTCCATCTCACAGCTCAAAGCTTCTGGAAAATGCTGTTTGATTTGGCTGATCGTTTGTTCACTAGCCACAAAGGAGTCCCCTGTCACGATCAAGCCACGCTTGGTGGCCAAACCGGTTGCTTTGGCAGCCGCCTCAATCGCGGTACCCCACTTCGTTGACGCATCAAAACGAGCCGGTTGCTGGGGCAATTGCCCATAAACATAGTCAAACGCAGTCGCGTCAACATCCCAATAGGCAGTCTGATCAGCGATCACAACATCGCCAACGGCTAAATCACTTCCAATGCCCCCCGCTGAACCGCTATTAATCACGATATCAACCCCGAAGTTAGTGATCAACAAGGCGGTTGTCAAGCCGGCCGCTACTTTACCAATTCCAGAACGAACCAACACCACATCATGCCCACTGATCGTGCCAGTATAAAAGTCAACTTGACCAATAGCGGTCGTTTGTTGATCCGTTAGATGCGCGAGCAAACTCTTAATTTCTTCATCCATCGCACATAAAATCCCAAATTTCATGAATCGATTACTCCCTCTTAATTCTTGTTTCGTCTGCCAATTTCCGATAACTAACCGACAAATCGTAAAATGATGTAAACCAATAAAATCAAGCCAATTAATATCATAATCGTAACATTCAAACGATGGGCGAGCCGCTGACGCTTCTGTTCCCCAGTCAATGACTGAGTGGCGGCCCGCTGTGCCTCAGGCTCCCCCTCGCTAGCTACATGAGGGACAGCATTTTTTTGACCAAAGGGCCACCAACGTCGTTTCGCTCGCGTGACTCGTTTTTCCTGCCGCGACTCGCCACTTAGTGAGCTGGTTTCTGACGTAGGTTGCCTAGTCTCTTGCTGTCGATATTGCTCGCGAGTCAACGGCGCCTGTGAGTCTTGGGGTTGTTCACTCATCTATCTCTCCTCTTGCTTTTTGAACAGTTCACTTGCTTCGTAAAGACTTTGAGTCAAGCAATTTTCTAAATTAACGATTGTCCCGGTGTGACTAAACCAGCATCTAATAGTTGCCAATAGTAGATTGCTGTGACGGTCTTTTGATCCACGATCTTGCCATCGGTTAAAAGTTGTTTAGCTTCACTTAACGTATATTCGTGCAAGGTAATATTTTCATCCGCATCTTGTGGGAGGGCGGTCGTTACCGGTGTTAATTTAGTGGCGAGATACAATGTCATAAATTCGTCGCTAAACCCGACTGATGTGTAAAATTGACTGACCTGGGCAATCGCACCTGCTGCATAGCGAGTCTCTTCATTAAGCTCACGAATGGCCGCTGCTTCAGGATTATCTCGATCACGATCGTCAAGTTTCCCTGCCGGAATTTCAATGGTGACTTGTTCAATTGGTGCACGCCATTGTTCCTCAAACAGCCCCTTACCTGTTTCAGTTAGTGCTAACATAGCCACGGCCGCGGCATGGTGCACGACATCTCGGTGAGCCGTTTCACCGTTTGGCAGTTGTACGGTTTGATTCTCAACGTCAATGATCGCCCCATGATACTTAGGCGAGACACCAATGACTGTCTCTTCAAAATCCATTGCAATCCTCCTCATTTTTTACAGTAAGTAGCTGGGCTGCCCTACTGGTCGCCATTTTCGACTTTGGTCACCTTAGCAGCTTGCGGGCCACGGGTCCCTTCCACAACAACAAATTCTACTGTTTCACCCGGCGTTAATGTCTTAAAGCCTGGTGTTTCAATCGCTGAAAAATGGACAAATACATCTGGGTTGCCTGCTACTGCGATGAAGCCAAAGCCTTTCTCTTGATCAAATGTTTTGACGATGCCGTGTTCACGGCCATCCGTTAACTTTGCCATGTTGTTCTTCTTTCCACATGTGACTTGAGTTTTAGTATAGGCAAAACCCCAACTTTTTTCCAGTCGTAACCGTTTAATGATCATTCGCGTCGGCTTCAATTTGAGGATCTTTTGAAAAAATTTAAAAATAGCGCGTCTATTTTAAAAACAACCGGTTGTAACCGGATTGGGCCACACCTATTAGTTTTGTTCAGCCTAATAATAAGGCGGCGCTCGTTTTATGCACATAAATGAATAACAACTTGGTACTACTAGTATTCCAAGTGCATGGGCTGCTCGTAAAACTTATTCCAATAAAACCTTTTACTACACGCCCGTTTGCGTTTTTTAAAGGAGTCGGTATAATGCATATGTCGCTGGAAACATTACTCAGATAATCAATGAATTTTTGGAGGTGGCTGACTTGTTAAGCGACATGCTTCGAGAACAACGGCTTAAACAGCACCTGACATTACGCCAGTTAGCCGCGGCGTTAAACGACCGGTATCAATTAAATTTGTCAGCCGGTATGTTGTCGCGTTATGAAAACGGCACGAACGTTTCCATGGGTAACCTCTTCTTCATTGCCGATTTTTTTGACATTGACTTGACTGCCTATACTAAAACGTTTGTCGAACAACATCGCTCAGCCATGCGCATCAGTGAATCCTAATCGTGGTTGTACTCAAAAATCCCTCATTTGCCGAACAAACCGGCAAATGAGGGATTTTTTTTAACTTCGGTTTAACGCATCATCAGATTACTTTTCCAGTCCGTCATTAATGCTCTCTGGGAATTCGGTCCGCACAATGTGAGCACAACGCGCACACAACATTGGATAAGCGTCGTCGCTGCCAACATCTTTTTTAATCATCCGACACCGTTGACATACCTCACCATCAGCATGTTCCACAACCACAGCAACATCTTCGTACTGATCTGCTTGGCTCGTAGCTTCTTCCAACGGCTTGATATCTAATTGCGACACAATCAACAATTGAGCCACGTTACTATGCAAATTGGCCAGCATCTTTTCGTTATGCTCACTGACATATAACGTCAAGGCTGCTTCCATTGGTCGGCCAATCAGCTTTTGATCCCGCGCTGTCTCTAAGGATTTCAAGACATCGTTACGTAAGGCCATGAAATCTGCCCAACGACCAATTAGCGCCTCATCTTGCCATTCAGGTTCTACTGCTGGCATCTCAGCTAATTGCACAAAAGGCTCTGACTCATGCAAGAAGCCCCAGATTTCTTCACTAGTATGCGGCAAGATCGGCGTCATTAATTTGGTCAACCGCACTAGTACTTGATACAACACTGTTTGCATGCTGCGCCTTGTCCGAGAATCAGCCGCGTCAATATAAAGAATGTCTTTGGCAAAATCCAGATAAAAGGCCGATAGATCATTGGTTACAAAAGCCAATAAACCCTTGTAAACAGCAATGAAATCATAGCGATCGTAATCTGCTTTGATCGTTTCCACAAGTTCATTTAAACGGCTAAGCAAATAGCGATCGGCACCAGCTAATTCGGCATACGGCACCGCGTTATGATCTGGGTCAAAGTCCGTCACGTTCGCCAGCATGAAGCGCATGGTATTACGTAATTTTCGGTAGCTTTCGGAGATTTGACTAAAGCTATCCATTGACACGCGGACATCGGCAGAAGAATCGACAGATGCCACCCACAGACGTAAAATCTCGGCCCCCATCTTATCGACAACGTCTGCTGGGGCAATGGTATTACCGATGGACTTACTCATCTTTTTACCATCTTTGTCTAAAGTAAATCCTTGACTGACCACACCTCGATATGGGGCTTGTCCGGAAACAGCCACTGATGTGATCAGGCTGGAGTTAAACCAACCACGGAACTGGTCAGAACCCTCTAAATAAAGATCAGCAGGGTACGTTAATTCTGGTCGGGCAGCCAAAACGGCCTGATGGCTAGAGCCAGAATCAAACCAGACATCCATAATGTCAGTTTCTTTCGTGAATTCGCCATTAGGTGAATGTGGTGATGTGAATCCTGCCGGGAGCAACTCTTTAGCATCATGCTCAAACCAATAATTAGAACCGTGCTCGCCAAACAAATCCGCAACATGGTTAATCGTTTCTTCGGTCATAATCGGCGTACCATCTTCAGCATAAAAGATTGGCAATGGTACCCCCCAAGCTCGTTGACGGGAGATGACCCAGTCACCACGATCCTTAATCATGTTGTACAACCGCCGTTTGCCCCATTCTGGCTGGAATTTAACACCATCTAATGCATCTAGAATTTGATCTCTAAACGAAGAAACACTGGCAAACCACTGTGGTGTGGCCCGGAAAATAATTGGCTTTTTCGTTCGCCAGTCAAATGGATAACTATGGACGTATGGAATATGCTTCAGCAACAGGTTATTAGCCGCTAACTTATCCATGCTCAGCTGATTAGCATCCTCATAAAAGACCCCTTCAAAGCCAGGTGCTTCATCGGTCATCTTGCCTTGCGCATCGACGGGAGCAAAAACTGGTAAACCATACTTGGTTCCAATATTGAAATCATCTTCCCCAAAACCAGGTGCCGTGTGGACCAATCCAGAACCAGCATCTAAAGTAACGAAGCCACCGTTCATGACCATCAATTCACGATCGTAATATGGATGGTTAGCCGTCATCTGATCTAATTGGCTACCCTTGAGCGTCTGTAAAGTTTTCACGTTTTCCCAGCCAAGTGTTTCCGCCACATCATTGACTAATTGCGTCGCCACCACGAATTTGCGCGTTTCACCAGCTGGCTGAACGACTGAGTAGTCAAACGAAGCTGAGACTGTAATCCCTTCAGAGGCCGGAATCGTCCATGGGGTTGTCGTCCAGACCACAAAATACGTGTCATTATCTAGCAAGCCGTGACCATCTTTAACCTGTTCCGCAAAGAAGATCGATGGTGACTCCACATCATGATACTCGACTTCAGCCTCTGCTAATGCAGATTCTGAGGACCATGACCAATAGACGGGCTTTTGGCCGCGGAAAATGTAGCCCTTTTTAACAAATTCACCAAAGACGCGCACTTGCGCGGCCTCGTATTCGGGTTGCAACGTAATGTATGGATGATCCCAATCACCAGCGACCCCCAGACGTTTAAAACCAGTTCGCTGCTTATCAATTTCCTTTAAAACAAATTGTCGACATAATTCTCGAAATTGAGCCGTCGTCATCGACTTTCGGTCCACACCCTGGTTGGTCAAGGCTTGTTCCGTTGGTAATCCATGCGTGTCCCAACCAGGAACGTAAGGCGCCCGAAAACCATTCATTGACTTGAAACGAACGATAATATCTTTACTAATTTTGTTCAAAGCATGACCAATATGAATATCGCCATTCGCATATGGCGGACCATCATGCAGCACAAACGAGGGTTTCCCTTCATTTAACTTCTGACGTTGTTCATAAACTTTGTTTTCTGCCCAGACGTTTTGCCGTTCTTGCTCGGTAACGGGAAGATTTCCCCGCATCGGAAAACCGGTCTTATTTAAATTGAGCGTTTCCTTAATCCGCATGCACAAACTTCCTTTCCTCATGACATCATGACTGAAAATTCATCGCAACAACAAAAAACTCGTCCCTGTTCAGGACGAGTTAACGTGGTACCACCTAAATTTAAGCTTCGCTAACGCCTTGACAGTCGGCTAAATCCGGCCATTCAATGCAGCAAAACTCCTTAATCGTCCGGATAACGGTCGGAGCCGGGTTCACCTACTTTCCCATCTACTGAGAGTTCAGTCAACACTAACACTAAGAGGATCAATTATACGGATGGTGCCGGCTAACCTCTCACCAGATGGTTGCTCGCTGTACGGACACCCGCTAATCGCTGTTCTTAGTGGCTACAATGACATTATGCTTGGGGCGCATCTGAATCCGGCGCCGAATCATTGGCCGCCGAATTGTTGCTGTCTTGATCACTATCAGGGAAAATGACCACTGTCTGTGATTGAGCAGCAGGCGTCTCTGGTTCACTTGGTGTGCTTGGCGCCAAATGAGTCGGCTGACTATGGTTAATAGCCGCTTGCAATTCAGGATAACTTTGCAGACCAGTTGGTTCAAGTAATTGGTTCCAGTCATCAGAATTAACCAGATCTAATTGTGCTTGGACCATCGCCGCCAGTCGTTGCTGGAAGGTCTTGGTTTCAGCCCGAAGTGCATTGCTTTCATTATTCAACCGCGTCGCATTATTGGCGGCTTCAGCAGTAATCTGACCCGCTTTCGCCTGGGCTTCAGCGACCACCGCTTGCGCCTGTTGTTGGGCTTCACGAGATACATTTGTGGCCTGATTATTAGCTTCCTGCTTAACCTTATCCGCAGCTTCTTGCGCGACCAAAATTGATTGGTTCAACGAGTTCTTCATCTCGTCATACTGGCTCAAATTATGGTTCGCCTTATCCAGTTGATCCTGCAGATCTTTATTTTGATTCAAGACTTGTTGATAGCTGGCAATCACTTCGTCCAGAAAGTCATCAACCTCCTGAGCGGCATAGCCGTTGCGGCCCTTGCGTGTGAATTCCTTATTATGAATATCCATTGGGCTTAATGCCATAATGATTTCCTCCATCCGAAACGAAATCCGTAATTAACTTACGTTTTCATACACCTCTAAGCATAAGTTAACGACGCACGACTGACAAGTCGATTTTTAGTTTATCTTTACGAGTTTTACCATTTAATGTATCCAACCGAACCCGACCAAAGTGCCGAACCGAAATCATATCATCAGCCTCTAGTACAGTATCAGCATGCGTATTGGTCATCCAATTTAACCGCACATTTCCTGCTTCGACTAGTCCCTTGGCCCGATTACGTGAAAGATTAAAGGCCGCAGCGACGACTGTATCTAAACGTAATGACGTCACCAATTCCGGTAGCTGCTCCCAGTCAACTTGTGGCAATAAAGCATCTGTTAACGAACGTTCACTCAAATGAACCTTAATTTTGCCAATCCGTTCCACTTGAGTTTTAAAAAACGCGGTCATTGAGGCCGCCACTATGACCTGCCAAATGCCACCATCCGTGATAATATCACCGAAAATACTCGTGTCAATCCCAAGATTCGCTAGTGTACCCAAGATGTCAGAATGATGCAATTTAGCAAATTTGGTTGGATAGATGATTTCCAATAACTGTAACTCAAAATCATCAATTTGGGGTGTGTAATAATCCGGAAAAATGAGCGCTCGTTGTTGTTCTGCATTCGGATAGCCGCCGTTAGCATGAATTTTCAATCCGTCCTCAGCATTGACTAACGTTTGCAAAATGTATAGTTGACGCGGATTTAAGAAACCAGTGAGATACGGCCGATACTGACTACCTGCTGTCGCAATCCACGTTTGGGCCTCGCTAATAAAGCTGGCCTCTTCTGGGCGAAAATGTTGAATGACTTGTGTGTCTGCTACCATGGTCTATGCACCTAACCTCAACTATAAAACG
Organism: Furfurilactobacillus curtus; assembly: GCF_045862785.1. Lineage (GTDB taxonomy): Bacteria > Bacillota > Bacilli > Lactobacillales > Lactobacillaceae > Furfurilactobacillus > Furfurilactobacillus curtus. Next base: position 573,809 of record NZ_BQXO01000001.1, read on the forward strand.
GATAAAACTGATTGTAATAACCCAAATAGCCCATACTGAACTAAAATCAGGACCAAAATTGCAACTGTGGGCGCAAAACTAATCCCACCCAATGGTGGAATAAAATCAAACAGTTGCAGGTAGGGGCCGCAAATTCGACCCAAAAAACGACCAAAGCTGGTCCCATACGCACCTGGAAACCAAGACATTAAGACATACACAATTAAAGCAAATGTGTACAGCTCAAAGGCCCAATTAAGGACGGTAAATAATAAAGCAATCACGAATTCGACTCCATTTCAGTTAATTGTCCAATAGTGTTTTCAAAAATTATGCCCATTTTGATCAAATTGGGCTGTTAAATCACCAGAAACCTCAAAACTGTTCGGAGTACATAGGAAAATCGTGTCACCGACTCGCTTGATTTCCCCGCTGATAGCAAAAACTGCCCCCGTCAAAAAATCGACCATCCGCCGGCTGGATTGATCATCCAGTTTATCAAAATTAACGATCACGGCCTGACTTTCCAGTAGCTGTTGCGCGATTTCCTTAACATCCGAATAAATTCGAGGTTCAAATAAACTGATGTGGTTGGCGATTGCTGAACGGCCAGCCATGTCGACAACTTTGGCTGGTCGACGCGTACCACCAGTACTCGTTGGTCGTGGCGACTGTGAGGCCGTCGAATTATTGACAGTCGCATCTGTCTCTTCCATCCCAAAAAAGTTGCTAAAACTAAATGCCATGTGGGCTCCTTTCCAACTCGGATGATGGGTCTAACTACGGTCTACACACTGGTAACAACAAAGTCACTCAGATTGCTGAGTGACCGCGTTCATCCTAAAATTAATTTCCGTGACCGCTTACCGATCATTATTACGTCGGCGACGTCGGAGAAATGGTGGTAAGTCAATCCCACCAGCCTCTGATTCAGCAGATTCATTAGTTGCAGCAGCATCAGATGAATTGGCATTGAAGACATCGAAATCAGTTTTTTCCACCCCAGCAAATTCCTCACTGTCAGCCTCACTGGCAGGACGATTATTTGTCGTTGGCTGACGAGTAATGTCCCAATTGCCAAATGGATCGGTATTGCCTGCTGATTCTGCAGGCGCCGCTGAAGTGGCCGAGGTTGGTTGACCGCCTTGTGGTTCAAAAACATTCCGTCCATTGGCTTGTCCAGCTTGGCGCGCAGCTTTTTTATGATCGATTCCGGTGGCAATAACCGTTACCCGAACTTCATCACCTAAGTTTTCATCAATGGACGTCCCAAAGATAATGTTCACATCAGTTGTGGCTGCCTGTGCCACAATATCAGAAGCAGTTTGCGCTTCAAATAAGGACAAATCAGGCCCCCCGGTAATGTTCAACAGCACTTGTTCAGCTCCATCAATCGAAACTTCTAATAATGGCGAAGAAATAGCTGCCTTGGTCGCGTCGGCCGTGCGGTTTTCACCTGAAGCAGCCCCAATGCCCATGAGTGCCGTCCCTTGATCTTGCATCACAGTTTTAACATCGGCAAAATCAAGGTTCACGAATCCAGGGGATGTGATTAGGTCCGAGATACCTTGAACCCCTTGACGTAACACATTATCGGCTTCCTTAAAGGCATCCATCATTGGCGTCTTTTTATCAACCATTTCCAACAGTCGGTTATTGGCAATGATGATTAACGTATCAACATTTTCTTTTAGGTTTGCAATTCCTTCAGCGGCATAACGCCCCCGCCGTGGTCCTTCAAACGTAAATGGTCGGGTCACCACACCAACCGTGAGGGCACCTTGCTCCTTGGCAATCCGTGCTACCACTGGCGCAGCCCCGTTTCCAGTGCCACCACCCATGCCGGCGGTCACAAAGATCATATCTGCACCAGATAAAGCTTCTGCTAAGGCATCTTCACTTTCTTCAGCAGCCTTTTGACCAACTTCTGGATTAGAGCCAGCGCCCAAACCACGAGTTAATTTAGGTCCTAACTGGATTTTAGTCGTCGCGTTACTACCGTTTAAAGCCTGCACATCCGTGTTAGCCACGATAAAGTCCACTCCAGAAACTTTATCGTCGATCATTCGGTTCACGGCATTGCTACCACCGCCACCAACTCCGATTACCTTAATTTTTGCGCCAACTGGTTGGCCTTGTTCCACTGCATTTTCCATTTATGGTTCCTCCACTTGCTTAATCAAAGAAATTGCGAAAGAAGTCCCGTAGGCCACTTACACGATTTTTCTTGTCTTTCGATGATACGGTTGTTTGACTCGTCTGATCATTTGTAGGCGTTGCTTGAGCCACTTGTCGACGAGCCGTTTGCTCATCAATAACCGGCGTCACATCGGCTTGTGGGACAAATTCACCCATCAACGCATCCTTCACTAAGCGCTGGGTTTCATTTTGCAAACCACTATATTTAATCAAGGCCAACGCCGTTGCGTTTTGCGGATGCCGCAGTCCCATCTGCTCAGGGACATAGATTCGAGCCCGTACACCGAAAATATCTTCGGCCAACTCTACGATTCCTGGCAATGCTGCAACGCCACCAGTTAACACAATGCCCCCTGGTAATGAGAGGGCTCCCACTTGATCCAATGAGGCTCGCAATGTGTCAAAAATCTGTTGAACCCGCGCTTCAATAATTTCAGCCAAGTAATGTTCACTGACCGATACCGGTTCAGGCTGACCAACAACGGTCACTGGAAATTGATTTTCTTCATTAGCTTGGTCTGCATTGGCAAAACCAAAGTCGCGTTTAAGCCGCTCAGCATCACTCATTGAGGTGTTCAACACCACTGAGATGTCCTTAGTGATGAAATCGCCACCCTCTTGATCGACAGTCGCATATTTCAACTGGTGATCGTGAATGACAGCAGCCGTCGTTTGACCACCACCCAAATCAATAACCACCGTACCGAAGTCTTGTTCACCATCATTTAAAACGGTTCGCCCCAGTGCAAGTGGCGTAACTGTCACATCGGCGACGTGTAATCCAGCCTGCATCACCGCTTTTTTAGCATTATGCACAATGGTTTTCGGACCAGAGTAAAGCGTGCCATGCATTTCTAAACGAACCCCGACCATACCACGTGGATCCTGAATCTCATCAAAGCCATCGACAACAAATTCGTCCGCCGCGATCGAAATGATTTCCCGCTCTGGCGGTAAGCTCTGTAGCAAAGCCGCATTGGTAACATTTTGAACATCGCGATCCGTAATCTCACGCGCTTGATTGCCATCCGCAACAGCAACCATCCCAGATGCTGGCTCAATTTTCAGTTGATTAGCTGGAATTCCTAAAATAACAGAATCTATATGGACATTGGCCTTTTGCTCAGCTTGATTCACTGCTGCACGAATCGCACTGGCAGCCTGATCAATGTCGACAATTACACCACGACTGAGGCCCCGCGATGGCTGTGTCCCCGCCCCAATAACATTCATCTCACCGTTACTTTTTTCGGCAACGATCACTTTAATTGAGGTGGTTCCAATATCTAAGCCGACAAAAATTTCCGCGTTATCCATCAAACCGGAACCTCCCATAGTAGCTGATTTTACCTAATCAGTTCAAATTTTAATTTATTTCTTTTTAGTTGATATGACGAGACTAACACCCATCATCCAATTATCAAAAGTTTACCATACTTAACGCGGCTTTCGCACCTCGAAATAAAAAAACACCGCGTTGTGACGGTGTTTTAACAAATTTGGCAAAATTTTTACCTTATCGACTCGTTTGCACATGATCATTGGTCGTTCCATGCTTTGTTTTCGATTTTGATTTATGTTGCGGAAATGGATACGAATAAGCACCGACCTCAAGATTGACGATCCCCTTCCCATTCATCTGTGCAGCAATTTCTGGATAGTACTTCATCTTTGCTCTGAACGAAGCAGGCGAAGCGTAAACCTCATTGCCGTCATTCATAAATAAGTGTAAACGTTGTGGATTAGCCTTAGTTGGTGACAAATCAATTTCGGAAATTCCGCGCTTGATATCTTTCGACAAACCTGCGTACTGTTGGATGACTAAGGCAAATGTGGCATCGTGTTTAAAGCCACTATAGACCGGATAACCAGCTGTGGGGTGGGTCAAGGGCGTTTTTAAAATGCGGCCATTTTCAATTACTTGGTAATATTTCCCATTCCGTAACAAATTCCCTGCTTGCAAATATTCCTTAGCATCTAAGCGAACATCCCACCAGTGCGTGGTCACGGTAACCTGTTTAATCAGATCATTGTTGGTGTTGGCGACCTTCGACAATTGCTGATCGTGATGCCAAACCGTCCATAATGGCTGCCCCACTCGCAACCCACTCGCTTTTATAATCTGTTCACGCTTTAAATTCTGAGTTGGTTTGGCCTGTAGACTGTGAATCGCAAACAGCGGGGAGCTGAGGATACCTAATAATATGACTAAACTTGCTAAAACTCCCCCAACCAAGTGACGTCGATGTCGATTAGTTGCATCCGGTCGCGGCGGTTTTGGGGGCTGGGCCTGAATTGGCTTGATCGGGGCCTTTTTTTCATCATTGGTAGCTTGATGACGCCGAGAAAAAAAGCGTCGGCGTTTATTTGAATCGTTGGGATTAATGACACGATTAGCGATAACCGACGCCTCCTTTCACAACTAAATGAAATCATTTTGCCGAAACTAACCATTTTTTACCACATTAATTACGGTTGACGCGAGCGTGCCAAATCTGTCACGACGGCCAATAATTGATCAGCGGCATCAGGCACGCCCATTTTCTTTGCAGCCATCGCCATTTGGGCCTGACGTTTTGGATCATTCATCAATTGGTCGACAACTGCTATTAACCGTGGTGCCGTTAACTGGGCTTCACTAATCATCTCCGCAGCCCCTTGGTTAACCAAGCTCTGTGCATTTTTAGTCTGATGATCGTTGGTTACATATGGACTGGGAATCAGAATTGAGGGTCGGCCCAAGGCAGTGATTTCCGCTAGGCTAGTTGCCCCAGCTCGCCCAACGATCGCTGAAACTTGAGGTAACACCTCCGGCATGTTGCTGATATATGGGCGAATGACGACATTTTCACCTGGTACAATGTGATCTTGGGCAATTTGTTGTTTAACGTCTTCATAACGCTTTTGACCAGTAACAAAAACAACTTGATAATCACGTTGGTTAAATGTTGGAATTGCAGCAACACTAACCGCGTTAATTTTCAGAGCCCCTTGACTGCCCCCAAAAATCAATAAAGTTGGTTTGTTATCAACTAGACCATACTCAGACCAACTAAAGTGACTCTTAACTTCCGCAACTTGTTGTGCCCGTGGATTACCTGTAAAAATCACTTTTTGTTCTGGAAATTGAGACCGAGCGTCTTCAAACGCAATCGCAATCTGATCGACAAACCGAGACAGAAATTTATTAGTGACCCCCACGACAGAATTCTGTTCATGAATTAACGTGGGAATGTGCATTCGACTGGCCGCGTATAAAACCGCCGAACTGACGTAACCGCCCGTACCAACAACAACATCCGGTTGAAAATCTTTGATCAACCGGCGGGCATCTCGGACCCCCGCTAAAAACAGTTGAACTGTTTTAACATTAGTCTTCAATCCCGCCCAATTAAGTGAACGAGAAAACCCTTGTAATTTAATCGTCTCAAATTGGAGGCCACGGGCTGGGACGATTTTGCTTTCCAAGCCGCGCTGAGTGCCCACATAACAGATCGCTGCCTTAGGATCATGTTGCTTTAAGTCATCAATTAAGGCTAACGCCGGGTAAATATGCCCACCCGTGCCACCTCCGGATACCATAAGTCTCATACATGTTGCTCCTTTTGGTTGGTATAGGCTTCTACCGCATCAATAAACTGGTCACCACGGACCTCAAAACTAGGAAATTGATCCCAAGACGCATTGGCTGGCGATAAGAGAATCACATCTCCAGGTTCACTCAATTCAAAAGCCATAGGCACTGCGGCAGGCGCGTCCTTGGCGAAACGAATCGTTTGAATACCGGCCTGCTTGGCCACATCGGCGAGTAGTGCTTGAGTCTGTCCAAATAAAACGACAGCTTTCACATGTGCCTTAAAATCTGGTACGAGTCGATCAAATGTAAATCCACGATCTAGGCCACCGGCTAACAAAATGACTGGTTGTTGAAAGCCTCGAAGCGCCACCTGTGTTGCCTCAATATCGGTGGCTTTTGAATCATTGTAAACCTGTCGTTGTTGATAGGTCATCACATATTGTAGCCGATGTCGCACACCGGTAAAGGCTCGAAGTGCGTCCGCAATGGCTGCATTACTGGTACCGGCCATTTTAGCGGCTGCTAACGCAGCTAAGGCATTGGCCACGTTTTGTTCACCAGGCACGGCGAGTTGATCAATCGGCATGATAACCTCGCCTCGCCACATTAACTGATCATTGGCCACATAAGCGTCTGTCTGTGGTGCGCCTTTTTGTGAAAAAGTAATAACTGTTGCACGACTTTGCTGAGCTAATTGACGCTGCTCAGGTAAATCCCAATTCATAATCAAAAAATCATCTGGTGTTTGGTTCTTGGTAATATTCATTTTAGCGGCCACATAAGCCTCGCGACTGCCATGCCAATCCGTATGTGCCGTATACATGTTTGTAATTACCGCAATATGTGGATGCAAGGTCTTAATCCCGGCCAACATAAAACTCGATAATTCAGTGACCATCACATCATCTTTACCAAGTGTTTGCACAACCTCCGTCGCCGGCACACCAATATTCCCGGCAAACTTAGCTTGGCCGAGCGTGCGATGCTGATTCAGCATCTGCGTAATCATTGTCGTCACCGTAGTCTTGCCATTTGTCCCAGTCACGCCAATCAATAGCGCCTCATTGACCTGTGCGGCCAATTCAACCTCCGTAATGATCGGAATGTTGCTTGCTTGGGCAGCTTTAATTAAAGAATTATCGTAGGGAATTCCTGGATTTTTAACAATCAACGCGAAATCTTCATCAAGTAACGACAATGGGTTACTGCCCGCAATGACGCGAATACCTGCGTCAACTAACGATTTGGCCGCCGGATTATCGTCAAATGGCTTGGCGTCGTTAGCAGTAACCAAAGCGCCTAGCTTTTTAAGGAGTCGAGCGGCCTGTTCGCCACTTTTAGCCAAGCCCAACACCAACACCTTTTGATTCTGATACGTCGTGATTTGTTTCACTGAAATCGCTCTTTTCTATTTTCGAAATTATCGAATTATTTGTGATTAACGACCGATTCACCAAAAATGCAGGGTTACCACATGGCCCATACACCGGTCACAGCCAAGAAGGCACCCACAGCCCAAAAGGTTAAATCAATACGCCATTCTCCCCAGCCATCTAATTCAAATTGATGATGAATGGGTGTCATTTTAAAGAGGCGTTTGCCATGGGTTAAGCGAAAGTAGCTTACTTGAATGATGACAGTGGCCGTTTCAATTACAAACACGCCGCCAACCCAAAGCAAGGATAATTCGTGGTGCAATAAAATGGCAACTGCCGCTAATGACCCACCGAGTGCTAACGACCCCATATCGCCCATAAATATTTTTGCCGGCTTGTGATTCCAGAGCAAAAATGCCACCAGCGCACCAACTACCGCGAGGCAAAAAATTTGTACCCCGCTTTGATGTTGGTGCTGTGCAATCAACGCATAACCGAAGAAAGCAATAATTGACAAGCCGGTTGCTAGGCCATCTAACCCATCGGTTAAGTTAACCGCGTTTGAAAAGCCGATCAACCAAATAATGGCAAAGATAATATAGCCGACACCTAATGACAAATTGCCCAGTAAAGGTACGTGAAGACTCGTTGAAAAGCCTTCATGACCTAGGACTAACATAAAAATGATGGCCCCCACGATTTGGCCCAACATCTTTTGCCAAGCCTTTAGGCCGTCATTTTGGCGCTCAAAAACCTTAATTGAGTCGTCCCACATGCCCAATAAACCATAAAACACTAAGGTGAACAGCAAAATCCCAGCACTACCATTTAGCACACGTTGCCAAAGGCCAACACCTAGCACAGTAATCACGGTCGCCACGATAAACATCAAGCCGCCCATCGTCGGCGTTCCGTTCTTCTTTTCGTGCCAACTCAAGCCTTTTTCCCAAATTGTTTGGCCTTCTCCGTGTGCGCGAAAATACCGAATTAAGCCCGGTAAGCATAAAGCTGTGATGACAAATGCCATTCCCGATGAACCAATCCACAAACCTAGTTGCATACTTAATTACCCTACTTTCAAAACATTCTCTTTATTTGAACTTAACGGTGACTGGTTCATTTGCCTGCAAAGTTTTCCCGGCTGGCAAACTTTGTGCGCTGGCGAACCCGCTCCCTGACGTTCGAATTGAAATCCCAGTTAACTTGCCAAACTGTAAAACATCGCCCATCGACCAACCAGTCATATCCACCATCGTCATATTATCACCAGCTCGTAAGAAGACGCGTTGGTTGGTTAATGATTGGCTACCAGCAGTCGGCAACTGTGCCGTAATTTTCGCGCCATCACCAACCACAATCGGAGTCATCGATTCATCAGTGAGTGCTTGTTTTGCCTCATCAACAGATTTACCAGTCAATTTAGGAATGGTTGCTGTCGTCGCCTTGCTAGGTAGAGCTGTGTGTTTATTCATGGCCAAAGCAGCAGTCATGACTGGACTAAAGACATCATTTTCCCACTGGGTAATGGTCTTTTCAGGCACCTGCTTAGGTTGATTTACTGTGACATACATGAGATAGCGGGGGTTACTAGCAGGCACCATGCCAATGACAGAATTCAATGTCGAATCCATGCCATCCATATATTGTCCATTACTGCCAACCACTTGAGCCGTGCCTGTTTTGGCGGCCACTTTATAGCCAGAGATTTTGAAGTCTTTTCCCATTCCATATGATTTATAAACGTAGTCCGTCATATGCGAACGCACCTGTTTGGCGGTATCCGCGCTGATCGGATGCCCAACGACCGTCCGTTTACCTTGCTGGACAACTTTACCAGTATTAGGATCCACAATCTTGCGAATATAATATGGCTTAATCATCGTACCATCGCCAGTAATGGCAGTATAGGCTTGCATCAACTGCATCGGTGTTACTGTAATTCCTTGGCCAAAAGCCGTATTAGCTTGTTCAATCGGCTGAGCAAACTGCATGCTGCCGGCCGCTTCACCAGGCAGACCACTATTGGTGGACTTTAAAAATTTGAATCGCTTAATGTATTTTTGCCAAGTGCTAGCACCCATTTGTTGTTCCAAATGGGCCATCGCAACGTTACTAGAAAGATCAAATCCTTTCGAATAAGTGATTACGCCCCAACCAGCCGGATTCCAGTCTGGAACAATTGAATCCCCGATTTGATAGCGTCCTGATTGGTAGGTCGCATTACCGTTAAAATGACCTGAGTCAATGGACGCCGCCAATGAAATTCCCTTCATTGTCGATCCAGGTTCATACGGATCAGAAACCAGTAAATCATTCCATTCATCACTTAATCCTTGCATCGTTGACGCATTAAAAGTTGGCCGTTGCGTCGCCGCTAGAATGGCCCCCGTTTTGGTATCCATTAAGATGGCTACCATGTTCTTTGGCTGCAACTTACTGTATAAAATTTGCATTTGATTTTCCAACAAATTCTGCAAATCAGGGTTCAAAGTCGTATAAACATTATCCCCATTCTTGACTTTGCGAGGGTTCCGCTGAGAATTAGGCAATGTATTTCCTTGAGAGTCGTGTTTCAGCTGCTTAACCCCATTGGTACCGGTCAACAGACGGTTAAGTTGTTGCTCAATGCCCATTTTTCCAACCAATGAACTAGCTCCATTGGCAAGCGTTGTGGGTTGTGCATAGCCAATTAAGTGACTCGCAAATGTCCCATTTGGATAGAGCCGCGCACTTTGCGTCGTGAAATCAATCCCACTTAAATGAGCCTTTTCGATGGTTTGCTTGGTCGCAATTGATAGGTTCTTCCCAGCCGCACCAAATTCCACCTGAAAGGCACCCTTACTTTCCGGATTCAATGCCTTCATAATTTGCTGCTCATCCACATGCAGCGCTTTACTCAATACTTGAGCTACCTTAGCTTTATTTGTCACGTAAAGTGGCTTGCCTGACATTGAAACCTGGCTCTTATTCAAGACGGCATAGACCGTGTACGTGTTGGTATCCATTGCAATTGGATTCCCATCCGCGTCAAAAATTGTGCCTCGTTTCGCGTGCACTGTCTGCTGTTCCGTGTACAATGCCTGCGTTTGTTTGGATAAACTGACATGCTGCACTTGCTTTGCCACAGCAATGTAAACAAAACGAATGCCCAATAACAGAAACACCGCCATGGTGGCAATCAACAATGCATTACCAAAATGTTGCCGATTACGACGGGTGCTATCTGAACTGGACATTCGCTTAGGATCTTTATTCATTATTTGCTAACATTCCTTATGTTTTGGCTGTTTAAAGTCAGCCCATGCTTGGCCGCAACGGCATCAAGACGTGAGCGACTGGAGAGTTCGCTGATTTCTTGAGTGGCCGACGCATTGGCATTATTAACCTGCTTGAGTTGCGTCTGCGTCGTTTGTAAGCTGCTCTGCGCATTTGTAATCGCAATGCGCGAATGAATGATATTCACCGCAAAACATACAATTACAATACCACAAATTGCTGCTAATACGATTTCAAATCCTGAAATGGGTAGTCCGTGCGTTTTCGCCTTACTGGCAGGTTGTGCCCTGGGCTGAGTTTGTGGCCGAGCCGTCACGACATCCGGATTTAATCGTGGTTGAGTTTGTGCAAGATTTTGAGCCATATTCACATACATCCTTACCTATGTATTGACAGTGATCATAAATGTTAAAACAATCGTCAACCGATCAATCGCTTAGTTGTGCTCGATAATTCGCAACTTGGCACTATGTGCTCGATGATTGGTCGCTAATTCTGCAGCAGTTGCTTCGATTGGCTTCTTGGTCACAAGATGAAATTTCGGTTTGACCGCTTCCGGAATCACCGGTAATCCCGCAGGCAACTCCGGTAAAGACGTTTGCTCACGGAACATTGTCTTGACGAGACGGTCCTCCAGTGACTGAAATGTAATACAACTAATCCGGCCGCCTGGCTTGAGTAAGGCTAAGGCTTGCTCCAATGAAGCTTCTAATGCGCCTAATTCATCATTGACTGCAATCCGAATTGCTTGAAAGGTTTTCTTGGCGGGATGACCGCCATGACGCCGAGCAGCAGCCGGAATCGCCGTTTTAACAAGTTCTGCTAGTTGCAAAGTCGTGGTAATCGGTGCTTGGGCGCGCTGTTGCTCAATATGTCTGGCAATTGGCTTCGCAAATTTTTCTTCACCATATCGATATAGAATACGAACCAGATCCTGATAAGACCATTCATTGACCACGGTCATCGCGCTTAACGATTGTTCCTGATCCATGCGCATATCTAACGGTGCATCAAGACGATAACTGAAACCACGTTTGGCGTCGTCAAATTGCGGCGAACTGACTCCCAGATCATACAAGATACCATCAACTTGATGCACATCATGATCCGTCAATACTGCCGTTAAATCACGAAAATTCGCTTTGATTAGTGTGACACGATGTTGATCGATGGCGGTGGCTAAATGTTCGCGATTATATGCCAATGCAGTTTCATCCTGATCTAAAGCAAAGAGATGACCGGTGGTTAATTGTTCCAAAATTTTAGCTGAGTGCCCGCCACCACCCAAAGTGCAATCGACATACACGCCCGTTGGCTTGATGGCTAATCCAGCAACTGCTTCATTTAACAGCACTGTTACATGTTCAAATTCTGCCATGTGATTAACCACCTCTCTAACGATAAGCATCGTTTTAAAATAATTGCCTAGAAGTCGAAATCACCCATTGCTTCGGAAATTTCATCAATATTGGCACCTGTTTGTTCGTTATATTGAACCCATTGGGACGCCGACCAAATTTCAAACCGTTCTGAAACGCCGACAATGACACAGGCTTTATCCAGCTTTGCATGTTCGCGTAATGGTCCAGGAATATTAATACGGCCCTGTTTATCGAACTCACATTCAGTGGCACCAGCAAACAAAAAACGAGCAAAGGCCCGAGCATCACGCTTGGTTAAGGACAACGCTTGCGTCTTATCAACTAAGGCCTGCCACTGTGCCATGGGATAACCAAACAGGCACCCATCCAAACCACGTGTCACCATAAATTGATCACCAAGCTGATTACGAAATTTGGCTGGAATGATAAGCCGCCCTTTATCGTCCACGTTATGCTGAAATTCACCCATGAACATTGGTAGCTCACCTCCCTTGCGACTATTCCATACAAACCCGCTAAAAATCTAGGGTTAGCGTCCGCCTACTCTCGCTATAAAAAATATTACCACAATCCCCCACTTCCTACCACTTCATTCCAAAAATATCGACATTTTGTTACCGTTTCTAAATTTTTATACAAAAAAAGTCCGTGACAACGGGATTTATTGTCACGAACTGATCGGTGGTGAATGGTGGGACATTCGATTGCTATATTTAATTCAAATTAATAACCAAGCTGTACTCAAACCATAAATCACAATCCAAAAAAGGTCACTGACCCGCCAGTAAAGCAAGGCAAATTGCCCGTACGGAATCGGGTGACGTCCTTGAAATGTCCGCCAGCTAAGCAATAGGCCGATTACCAACCACAACATCACAATCCATAATAAAACAGGCATTACCGTTTGACGGTTAATTTGTAACGCACTTAAGATGATTAACGCGGGCAGTAAACCGTCCAGCGGATGGATAAAGGACGGCCAGAAGCGATGCGTGATCCGTCTAAGTGCCAATAATGCCACGTAAATCACGACTAACAATAGCACCGGGATAATGACTTGATTAACCAAGGGAGCACCTTCTTTTTTCAATTAACTGCCACTTAGTATACTTGAACCGAGTTTGAAATGCATTGGTAAAACGCCTAGAATGACGTGGTCAATGAGCATTTACTCCATCTTAACAATGAACCAGGGGCCCACCCTAAAAAGGACTCAATTATGATTGATTATTACGAGAACGACAACGCCGGTCGACTGGTATCCGTTAATGCACCCACCACCGATTGCTGGATTAACGTGGTGCAACCGACCCACGCAGAAATTAAATTTCTTGCCGACCGCTATGATTTTCCTGAAACCGATATTTCCGCGATTTTAGATAATCGTGAAAGCTCCCGTGTCGATGGCATTGATCCAGCTCGCCCCCAGCGTCCCCTCCATCTACTTTTACAATTTCCCAAGTATGCAACAAGTCCACTCGGTTATTTAAGCTTTGCGACGTGGCCATTCTCATTCATCCTAACTGACTCTGCAGTCATTACCATTGCAAATCAACCAGCCAGTTTTATTCATGACCTCATCATGAACACAGGGTCGAAGAATCTTGATCTTACCGATCGTCAAGATTTCGTGCTGCGCTTCGGTTGGTACATTGCGCACGCATTCGTTCATGCCCTGACTTTAAGTGAACAAGAAACAAAGCGCCTTGAACGCAGTCTCACGACTGCCACGGATAATGACCAAATTTATCAGATCATGGCGATGCAAAAGTCACTTGTTTTATTTAAAAGTGCCCTGTCCGATAATCGACCAGTCTTAAAAGCAATCGCTGCAGCGCCGGATTATTTTAATGGCCCTCATTTCCAAGAGCTACTGGCACAAATTTTAAATGAAACTGATCAGGCACAAAAAATGACCACCATTCAGAGCAGCATTTTAGCTCAGTATAGTGACATGGTTTCAGCCGTGGTATCTAACAATCTTAACGAAGTGATGAAACTACTTACTTCCGTGACGTTGATCATGACAATTCCTACCATTGTCGGCGGTATTTACGGTATGAATGTTGCCTTACCATTCGCCCATGCCGCACACGCTTTTGCTTTTGTGATGAGCATCATCATTGTGGCTTCTTTGATCACGGCGGCCATGTTGCGCCGCCGAAACTGGTTTTAATCTGGTAAACGGGCTTGTACTTTGAGCAGGAACACGTTACCATAAAAGATAAATTTTTTAAGGAGCGATTGATTGTTATGCGGGGAAAAAAGAAACGTAGTGGATTTGAAAAATTAACCATGATCGTGGTTTGGGTGATGATCGTCTTGACCCTCGGTGGTGTCGTTCTTGCAGCCCTGCAACCCCTCAATCTTTTTTAAATAACCCATGATTGATCACGGATTGAGCTTTTAAGCTAACTCGCTCCAGGGCCAGGCACTTTCCACCCAAGCGTAAAGGAAGCTGAGTGAAACGAACCTTGAAGTTTTATTACACCGCTAAAAAATATGTCCGTCTTCCGAAATTTCAGAAGACGGACATATTTTTTTGCTCACTTTCAACTCGAAGTCAGGTTCCACTTCAACCAGTTTATCGGCTGACAATTAATTAAGCTTGGTCGCTTGGCGGCTGTTGATAGACTTGCCGTGGCCTAGAGCCATCCGCAGGGCCGACAATGCCACGCGCCTGCATATCATCAATCATGCGTGCCGCTCGATTATAACCAATTCGAAAACGACGCTGTAATAATGAGGTCGAGGCTTTTTGCTGTTCTTGTACAAACGTCACTGCCTGATCATACAATTCATCGAGATCATCGCCTTGCGCACCATCGTCCGAGTCGTTTATCTCGGCATCGCTAACCACCATTTTGTCATCATACTCAGCAGTTTGCTGATCTTTAATGAAACTAACCACGGCCGCGACGTCCTTGTCCGAAATAAACTCGCCTTGAACACGAGTCGGTTTGTTTTGATCAATTGGCTGATACAACATGTCACCACGGCCCAATAACTTCTCAGCACCATTGCTGTCTAAAATCGTTCGGGAATCGATACCACTTGACACAGCAAATGCGATACGTGAAGGCACATTAGCTTTAATTAAGCCTGTAATAACATCAACCGACGGTCGTTGAGTGGCGAGAATCATATGAATACCGGCAGCCCGCCCCATTTGGGCAATTCGGATAATTGCATCTTCCACTTCAGAAGAAACAGTCATCATCAAGTCGGCCAATTCATCCACGATAGCGACAACATAGGGCAATTTCGGCTGGGCCACATCGCTCGTCGCATTATTTTGTTCAGCGAGTTTGTTATAGCCATCAATATTACGCACCCCAAAATTAGCAAACAACTCGTAGCGTCGCGTCATTTCGTCCACAACCTTATGCAAAGCTTTGGCAGCTCGCTTGGGTTCAGAGACTACTGGAGTCAGCAAGTGTGGAATATCATTATAAACGGACAATTCCACTCGTTTTGGATCAATCAGCATGAACTTAACTTGATCAGGTTTGGCCTGCATCAACAAACTCGTAATAATGCCGTTAATCGCCACAGATTTACCGGATCCGGTGGACCCAGCGATCAGCAAATGGGGCATTTTCGTGAGGTCACACATCACAATATTACCCGTCACGTCACGCCCTAACGGTACGGTTAGCACATGATTGGGATGGGCTGGTTCATGTTCGACCACATCACGAAAACTGACTGTTGAGATTTCGCGATTAGGCACCTCAATTCCAATCAACGATTTACCAGGTATTGGCGCCTCAATTCGAATGTCTTTCGCTGCTAATGCCAAAGCTAGATCATCGGCTAAATTAACGATCTTTGAAACCTTGACCCCGATCGCCGGATGTAATTCATATTTCGTCACAGAGGGACCCAAATTAACATTTTTGACTTCTGCTTCGACTCCAAAACTTGCTAACGTTTGTTGCAAGGTTTGGGAATTCAACTCAATCGCATTAAGCTCGTTCGTTTGGTCGGTGGGAGGGATTTTCGTCAGTAACGCAGCAGTTGGCAACTGATAATCACTTAAATCAGCCGTTGGATCGCCTAAGTCTAACGCTTCTTGAGCAACCGTCGGCTCAGATGCCGCTTGATCAGCGGCAACGGTGATTTTTGGTGGTTGTGGACTTATTACCGTCGTTGTTTTTGGTGACCCATCGACTGGCCTGGTTGGCTTTTCGACTGGTCTGACGGCCATAGATTCGCCAGCTACCGGCAAATCATGATCAGGTGATTGCGATGACGGCTTAGCAACCGGTTGGTCAGGCGTTGCCGTGGTAGACACCGCCTGATGAATAAAGTGACTCAACCAGCCTTGGCACCATTTTAACCCGCGAATTAGCCGGCGCCAGCCATTCTGTAAACCGTTGCCGACAGTCGCAAAGGGAATATTAAACAAAAGTAATCCACCGACAAAGATAAGGATTGCCGATAAAATCGCGGTGCCTAAATTGGCCGTTAAGCGCTCCGTTACTTCATATAAGTACGCCCCAATCATCCCACCACCGACATCAGTTGTCAGCGTGCCAGCCTTGAAATTATCACCAATCATGCCCCAAGTTAGTGCTGCAAAGTGCGCATGATAGTTTAAAGCAATAAATAAGCGCAGATGATCGAACAATAACAGACCTAAGTAAACTAGACTGCCGCCACTCCATTGCTTTTTCGGTATTCGTGGCAACTGACCAGTTACCATCAAGATCGCGCCGACGATCAAAACTAGGATTGCCGCAAACTGATTTGTATTCCCGACTAGGACGGCCAACACATTGGCAAAAAAGATCCCTGCTGCCCCTAATCGAAGCACAGCTAATAAAGCCAAAAACGCGATGGTGAAACCGAATATGTGCCATTTATATACCGAAACTGTTTTATGACTTGTTGGCTTTCTGGACGATGGTCGTTTTTTGGGTGATGAACGTGGCGATCGGCGAGCTGTTTTTTTTCGTGCCGTCAAAAGAGGCCTCCTCTCATTGCCTTTAATTCGACTTATTTCAATTTATCATTTGGATACCAGTGCGTTTGTTCCAAATGATTGAATTGCTGCTGACGCATCACTTCATAGATAACGATAGCGGCCGAGTTTGAAAGATTCAAGGCACGAATGTGCCGATCATCTTGGGGAATCCTAATCGCTTGGTCTGGATGTTGCCGCATGAACGGTTCCGGTAGACCAGTCGTTTCTTTACCAAATAAAAACCAATAATCATGATCAGCATTGGTATAATCCGGGTCAACATATGTTTTTTGAGCAAATTTAGAAACGAGAAAAAGTTCGTCGTTAGCTGGAATTGCTGCCATAAAGGCTGGCAGATTGTCATGATAAGTGATGTCAACTTTATCCCAATAGTCTAACCCAGCTCGTTTTAAATGGGCATCATCCGTTGAAAAGCCCAGCGGTTTAATCAAATGTAAGGCGGTATCCGTACCCGCACAAGTCCGCGCAATGTTGCCTGTATTGGCCGGCATTAATGGTTCAAATAAAGCAATGTGATTCGTCACAAGCAGTCTCCTTACTCTGTCAATTAATTTGAAAATAAAAACGCAGTCATCTCGGTATTAGCATACAGCGAGACGCTACGTTAATGAAGTCCGAATCTGACCGCCACTAACGCCGATAAGGACGATATCGACGATCAAATGATTCCATAAGCATCCTATCACTTCACCACTATTCAGGCAATACCGAAAATCCCAGTCTACCGCACTACATTCGCTTTGGTATCGACCAATAATAGGCAAAGTCGCCCCATTACACTCGAACAGTCAAGACACTCACATCCACGGTAACAGCTGTCACTGGGCGGGTTAATAAGGTCTGCCGATGCAAATCGTCGCTCCCCCAACTTAGTGGCGTCATCGCCATCATATCTGCGATTTTATCCGGCCCAATCGCAAATTGATAATGAATCGGTGTCACGGTCATCAATGGATAGTGTTCCTTAAATAAAGCCACTACTCGCTGATTATCGTATTGAAACTGCGGGGCTGCTGGTTCATAAAGTGCGTGCCGTAGTTCTACCAAATAGTCACGATTGGGCACGATCTTAACAATCCGCCCGCCTGGTTTTAAAATTCGCTCAAATTCACTATAAGCAGAGGGTGAAAAAAGCTCGATCACAGCGTCAAACTGCTGATTTGTAAAGGGTAACTTAGCCAAATCAGCGACACAAAAAAATGCCTTTGTTGTTAATTGAGTTGCTAAGTTGATGCCATCTTTTGACAGGTCAAAGCCGATCAATGTATCGTCGGTTTGCTGTCGAAGCTCATCCAGCTGTGCCAGCGGCGTCCCCTCACCAGTGCCCACGTCGAGGATTGTTTGAGAACCAGTAGGCAGCTGATCATTAATCGCTTTCACCAATGGCTGGAACAGCCCTGCCGTCAACATTTTGCGCCGAGCAGCCAGCATAGCTGAATCATATTCGGTTGTGACCGCATGCGGCAAAAAGTATAGACTCCCGCGCCGATTAAAATCTAGGGAATGACCGTTTGCACAGCTAACCGTATGATTTTCGACATGTTGATAAGGCTGATGACATACTGGACAGGCAAATAGTGACAAATGTTGTGCCACAAACTGGGCGCCCCAATCGATTTTCTTCATAATAATAATTAATCCAATCTTCATTTAAATGGTTATTTAATTCCCGTTGAGTTATCTGTGGTCTGCTTTGATGCCTGTGTAAACATTCCCTGATCATCTTTAAACCATTGTGCCTGAGCCCGCCAGTATTGATACAAGTGCGCGATAATGACCTTTAATACTGCATACCCCGGCACACCGAAGATCACGCCCAGAACTCCGAATATTTTACCTGAAGCCAATAGGACAATGATAATCGTCACCGGATGAATCTTAAGGCTTTGTCCCAAAACAAGGGGCGAAATCAAACGTCCTTCAATTGTCTGTTCAATCGCAAATACAATCAAGACTTGAACGAGCATCCATGGCGACACAAATGCCCCCACTACAACAGAGGGAATCATCGCCAAAAAAGAACCTAAATAGGGAATAAGGTTTAAAATTCCGGCCACGATTCCTAAGGTTAACGCAAATTTTAAACCAATGATTAAATAACCTACATAGAACATCAAAGCGACAAAAAAAGCCACGGTTAATTGCCCACGAATATAGTTTGCCACTTGGTCGTTAATTTCTTTCAGCACCGCTAGAAAGGACGGTTGTAAACGATTGGGGAGGAATTTAGCGATCGCTTTAGGTAATTGATGACCATCCAATAACATATACCATAAAATAAACGGAAAAGTCACGAGGGCAATTAAAATCGTGCTAACGCGACTAAACACGCCGCCTAGCCCACCAACAGTCGAAGTTGCGGTACTTTTAATCAAACCACTAAAACTCTTTTTCAGTTGATCATCGTATTGATTCAAAATGCCACGCAGCCACTTAAAACTCGGATCCTGCCACCAAGATGTGGTGGAGTTCACGACATTCTGCCAGTAACGAGGCCAGTTAATCAACAGGTCATTAAGTTGTCGTTGAATTACCGGGATCAGCGACAAGGCCCCCCACACGATCAACGCTAATAATAAGATAAATAACCCAATCGTGGTCCAAGCTCTGTGAACACGGTATCGACTGGACTCCAGTCGATCAACCAAAGGGTTCATTAAATAATAAAACACCCCTGCTAAGACAAGGGGACCACCGACAATACTTAAAAATTGTCTGATTGGTGTAAAGAGCCAATTCACTTGACTCAGCAACCACAAAATCAGCAGGCTCAATAAAATAATGGTTAAATTCAAAATGAGCCGTTTGGCCCCTGCTTCACTAAACAAGCGGGGACGTATCGGTGGCTTCTGATTGGTCATCACATTCACCTCAATAAAACTCTGCGACAGGCGCAAAGTAAGTTGTTGAATGAAGTATAGCATACCCATCACTTGCGTGTGACACGGTCGTTTTCACCTGCTCGAATTAACCCGAACTATGCTATACTGGGGCCGGTTGTTCATATCAACACAATCATCCGATTCAAAAAAGAGGAGCAAACTAATCATGCAAGAACATTTTTTTGTCGGTACATATACCAAGAAAAGTAGTCAAGGCGTTTACCAGATGAGCCTTGATCTCGACACTGGTCGGCTATCCGCGCCAATCTTGGTTGCTCACGCAGATAGCCCGACTTATTTGGCCCGTTCAGCGGCCAATCGTTTGTATACCGTTGACAAAGATGCCAACGCGCATACCGGTGGTACCTCGGCCTTTGATTTATCCACGACGCCCGCTACCTTGCTCAATCATGTCTTCAGTGACGGTTCAAGTGCAGCCTATGAAGCTGTGGATGAAAAACGCCAGCTCGTTTATGAGGGAAACTACCACATGGGTACCGTTAAAAGTTTGACCATTCAACCAGATGGCTCACTCAAGGTGGCTGATATCATTACCCACCATGGCACCGTTGGCCCGAAACCTGAACAAGCCGATGGCCCGCACGTTCACTTCACTAATTTGACTCCCGATCATCGATTAGTCGTTTGTGATCTCGGCCTAGATCAAGTCATGATTTACAACGTCAGTGACGCTGGCAAACTGACGTTAGTTTCCACTTTTGATACAACTGCCGGATTTGGTCCGCGCCACATTGTTTTTCATCCAACAAAACCATTAGCTTACTTAGCTGGTGAACTAAGTAGTGAAATCTCTGTACTGCACTACGATGCTGCAAATGGCACATTTACTCACTTACAAACTTTGTCGACCATTCCTAATGATTGGACCGCCCACAATGGCGCCGCTGCCATTCGGATTTCCGCTGACGGTCAATTTGTCTATGTCAGCAACCGGGGTTTTAATACCATCGCTGGTTTTGCTGTCGGTGAGGATGGCTTGTTATCTTTACGCCAACAAATTAGTACGGAGGGCGACTTTCCTCGTGACTTTGATTTAGACCCTTCACAACGTTTCATCGTTGCTGTCAATCAAAACACTGATAATGCAACGTTGTACCAACGTAACGCAACGACTGGGCAGCTCAGCTTGTTACAAAAAGACGTAGCAGTTCCAGAAGGCGTCTGCGTCTTATTTGACCCCATTGCTTAATCACGGAGGAAAATCAGCGTGACTCAACCACTTTTTAAAGAAATTGCGATCGAAAACTTTACCGACTTACCAGCAGTCGTCAACGCTGGTGCCAATCGGATTGAATTAAATGACAATCTAGCAGTTGGTGGTACGACGGTTAGCCGTGGCGTGATGAGTGAAGCCGCACGGTATACTGCTGAGCACCATCTGCCTTTGGTCACCATGATCCGACCACGTGGCGGTAATTTTGTTTACAATGATACTGAACTTAAAATTATGGAAGCCGACCTATTTTCCGCACAAGAATTAGGTGTCGATGGCGTGGCCTTGGGGGCTCTGACAGCCGATAACCGCCTCGACACTGAGGCACTGGAACAATTGCTAGCTGCCGCTGGGGGGATGAGTGTAACCTTCCATATGGCGTTCGATCAATTAAGTACGTCTGTCCAATTATCAGCACTCGATTGGCTCGTTGATCACGGTGTTGAACGTATTTTAACCCATGGTGGCCCCTTGAACACCCCCATCGAAGCACATGTCGATCACCTCACAGAATTGGTTAAGTACGCCGCCGGCCGAATCGAAATTTTACCTGGCGGTGGTCTCACGACCAATAATGCCGACCAACTAGCAAAGACCATTGGTGTCACAGCAGTTCATGGCACTCATGTGCTTGACTTCTAACTTTCATAGTTTCGGCCACACGGTTCAAAAAATAAAACAAATTTCTACAAAGCGAGTGGCTGTCATTTTGACAGCCACTCGCTTTGTATCATTATTGGTCATTTCATCACACATTAGTTTGGTGCAATAACTGCTTGATTTGGTCATCAGGATCTTGGTGTACTTGCCAGGTTTGCCTAGAAAACGGATCATAGAACTGTAAATCTGTGCAAGCCAACGCTTGATGATTCAGATTAGGTAAGACCATACCCCCATATAGTTCGTCCCCCACTAACGCATGACCTAAACTAGCAAAATGAACTCGAATCTGATGGGTTCGGCCTGTATGCAAGCGAACCTTAACCACTGACCACTCTGGACCTTCATTTATAGTCCAAAATTCCGTGTAGGCAGCCTGCCCATCAGAAGCCGTCGTTCGTTTAATAAATGAGTCAGGTGCTCGCTTGATGGGCGCCTTAATCTCTCCATGATCTGGCAACCCCCTACCAGAAACGACCGCCAGATAAGTCTTTTGCAGCGTATGGGCCTTTAACTGCTGATCTAAAATGGAATGAGCCATGTGGTGTTTTCCAAATAGTACTAAACCGCTAGTCCCCTTATCAAGCCGAGTTACAATATGTGGCACTTGCAAAGGCATCCCGTGCGTAATGAAGTAACCCTTAGCGCGGTTCACCAAAGTATCGTTGCCATAGTGATGAGCGGGTACTGAAGCAACCCCAGCTGGCTTGTTGACAATTAAAAAGTTAGCGTCCTCTTTAACAACATTTAAAGGTTGATCCGAAATCGTCACCGCCGCATTAGCCGGTTCCGGTGGTAAAACAATTGTCACTACATCCCCGATGGCGACTTCATCAACACTCCAAGCTGGCCGACCATTAATCGTCATTTGACCGCCATGAAATTTAATTTGTGTTAAAACCGCATGACTGACACCATGCTGTTGCAAAAAGTTGCGCAACTTAGTCGGCACTGTATCGTTTTTCCAGCCGAATTGTAGCGGATAAGCCATTATTCTACATCTCCAATAAATGACTCACGTACTCGTTGCCAGAAGGCAGTATGCCGATATTGGGCGAAGTAAATCCGCTGATCAGAAACCTTAAAGCGAATTTGTTTGACGAGCCGTTCAGGCGTTAAAAATTGGTCACAGGTAATCGCAAAATTATCCGCATCTTCTGATTTTAACGTGACCCACTCGTCTTTGCCGATGATAAACGGTGCCCCTAATGTTCGAAACACCCGATTATTGATCGAGGCAATTTCCGCCATCTGCACAGCCTCAATACCCGGATGTAAGACGGCCCCCCCTAAGGACTTATTGTACCCAGTCGAACCAGTTGGCGTTGAAAAGCATAACCCATCACCGCGAAAGCGTTCAAACAACTGATCTTTGATATAAACGTCACAGACCAGCGTCCTAACAGCCTTTTTGACGGTAGCTTCATTTAACGCTAAGAAATGGTGAGGCTCTTGTTCGCCTTTATATGTGATGTCAATATCTAACAGTGGATAGCTCACACTTTCCCCATTATCCCGTTGTAAGCTGGCCACTAATTGATCAATTTCAAAATCCCGCCAATCGGTATAAAAGCCCAAATGTCCGGTATGTAAACCCACGAACCGAATGGAGGCTAATTGGGCGCGGTAATGGTGAAAGGCAGACAACAGCGTACCATCACCACCGACCGATAATACAATCTCCGGATGACCCTCATCAATTTCAATTCCCACACGTGTCAATGCAGTTCGTAATTTTTCTATAACCGCTTTAGTCGTAGCTTGTGGATAATAACTATAAATTGCAACTTTCATGTTAACTTGCTCGATTCTACTGATTGTCTGTCTGAGGGCTGAGCAGCCGTCTCTCCATCTGACTTTGACTCCGGCTGAACTTCAGAGAGGTCGGCCCGAATTGCGGACATTTCTTGATCCAATCGAAATGCCGCCTCCCCCGCGCGCTCTAGTCGTCCCTGTAATGCCTGCGGAAATTCTCCTTGATATTTATAATTCAAAGAGTGCTCAATCGTGGCCCAAAAATTCATTGCCAGCGTGCGCACTTGAATTTCTGCCAAAATTTTTTTCTCGCCATCTTTCATCTGCACCGGGTAGCTCACGACGATATGATAGGAACGATAACCACTCGGTTTAACATTAGAAATATAGTCACGTTCTTCTAAAATCGTCAAATCCGTTCGTTTACGCAACAAATCGACCACTTGATAGATATCATCGACGAACTGGCACATGATTCGTAAGCCGGCGATATCTTGCATATCATCTTCTAGCCGTTCCTCGGCCACATGCCGGCGAACCATTTTCTCTTGAATGCTGGCAACTGGCTTGACTCGTCCAGTCACAAATTCGATTGGCGATTGTAGCCCTGCGTCTTTATATTGACGACGAATACCACGCAATTTAATTTTTAATTCATCCACTG
Source organism: Furfurilactobacillus curtus (assembly GCF_045862785.1). Taxonomy (GTDB): domain Bacteria; phylum Bacillota; class Bacilli; order Lactobacillales; family Lactobacillaceae; genus Furfurilactobacillus; species Furfurilactobacillus curtus. The sequence goes on from NZ_BQXO01000001.1 coordinate 597,783, forward strand.
CTTGCTCATAAGGGAGCAAAAAGTGATCCCAATCTTCAATCATTTCAAAACCTCCCGGAGGAAACGCGATCAATCGGCGCTTAAATCGCATCCGACTGGGATTAGTTTACCATACTTCACTGTTCGATTCTGTTTGAAGCCCTTGGACTTAATTGAAAATCAAACCGATTTTTTTACATTGATTAACCCGTTTATTTGTTGACACATCTCACACAAAGTCAATAATATCAAACAATAAAAGACTTTTCTCTTTACATTTATTTTTGAATCAGGCATGATAGTCCCAGTTGCAATTCAATTGTTGGTCGCAGACATGTGCAAACGTTTGTCTGCGACCTGAATGTGTCCTTTTAATCACTAATTCACTAATTGTTGAATGATCGCATAATTTTGATGGAGGTTTCGCTGTGCTAGAAGTTTATCTGTTTGTTAATCCTTTAGGTGATCAATGTTATACCTGCGAGCGTCAGATTAACCAGATCTCGGCACAAACGCACCGTAAGTTACAAATCCAATTTGTACCAATGGTCAACTTGCAAACGATCAGTGAAACGTTTCACCGGCTGAACCCACAGCATCCAGACCTTACGCGTAACGCCCTAGCTGAGCAACTTTACCATATCATCTTAGATTACAAAGCGGCCTCTTTTCAGGGCAAACGACTGGGTCGCCAATTTTTTCTGCGCTTGCAAGATCACATTTTGGTTCAAGAGGAAACTTACACACCAGCATTAGGGTTACAAGTCGCGCATGAATTAGCCTTAGACATGGAAATGTTCACCGAAGACCGCCGCAGTAAACTGGCTGAAGATGCCTTCAGTGCCGATCAACGGTTAGTCTCTGAAATGGGGATTGAACATCCTAGTGAAACCGTTATTTTCGATGTTGATGATTTTGATTGTGGCCTATTGATGGAAAATTTTGACTTTGATACCTTGTTAGAAATTAGCAATCATCCCGCTAACAGTCCATTAGCTAACTTTTCAAGCAATAAATCAACCCAACAAAAAGCAAATTTGCGCATTCTCTAAGCAAAATTAAAGTACAGACCTCAAAAAAGGTACCAACAACTAGCCAATAAAGCTGATTGTTGGCACCTTTTTTCATCGAAGTTTCCAAACCTGGTTCTTGCGTTCACTAGCTTGCGGATTAGTCAAAGTCACCAATTGCTGACAGCTGGGTTGTAATCAGAATCAACCCAGAATAGCTTCAAGCTCATTCAGCCGTTGTTCGAACACATTAAAGGCCGCGACTAAATAATCTGGTTTCGTCATATCAACCCCTGCGGTCTTCATGACTGACAAAGGATATTGGGAATTGCCGGCCTTTAAAAAGGTTAAATAACGCTCCAACGCCCCAGGCTGCTGGCTGGTAATACCCTGCGACAAGGTAGAAGCCGCTGCAAACCCAGTCGCATACTGGAATACATAATAGTTATAGTAAAAGTGCGGAATCCGAGCCCATTCATAGGCGATTTCTGGATCCGGCGTCAATTCTGGACCATAATAGCGTTGGTTCAGAGCACCGTAATACTCTGTCAATCGTTGCGCAGTTAATGGGTGTCCGGCAGCATCTTCTTGGTGAAGCCAATGTTCAAATTCCGCGAATTGCGTTTGCCGAAAGACAGTTCCCTTAAAACCGTCCAAATAATGATTTAAAACGAATGCACGAGTGGCAGGATCTTGATGATGGTCAAGTAAATATTGCGTTAATGTATTCTCATTGGTTGTCGAGGCAATTTCTGCCACAAAAATGGCATAATCTCCGTACTGATACGGTTGGTTATGGCGCGTATAGTAACTATGGATACTGTGACCCATTTCATGAACTAACGTGAAAAGTTCTTCTAAATTATCCTGCCAATTAAGCAAAATGTAAGGATTAGTGTCGTAAGCGCCCGACGAAAATGCGCCGCTGCGCTTCCCCTTCGTCTCGACAACATCAATCCATCGTTGATCAAAAGCGGCCTGAACGTGACTCACGTAGTCTGGCCCCATTACTGATAAGGCGGCGAGCGCTTCCTTTTGCGCGGTGGTGTACGTGTACGTTAATGGCGCAGTCCTTGTAATTGGTGTGTAAAGATCGTACGCATGTAAGTGATCAACGCCCAGGATCCGCTTTCGCAAACTTACGTAGCGATGAAGTAAACTCAAATGATCATTGACTTGATCCACCAATGTTTCATAAACAGTCTCAGGAATATTATTTTTAGCCAATGCTGCTGCCCGGGCACTGTCATAATGGTGCACCTTGGCCGTAAAGTTATGAGTTTTGATAGTACTAGACAAGGTCGAGGCAAACGTATTCTGAAATTGTTGATAAACACGAAACAGTTGCTTAAAGGCCGCTGCCCGAACTGACCGATCAGTTGACTGCAACAAGACACCATAGACTCCTTGGCTGAGCTGAACCTCATGGCCCTCCTCGTCTCTCACGACCGGAAAGGTCAAGTCGGCATTATCAAGTACGCCAAAAGTTTTAGCAGAAGCATTGAAAATATCACTTGCACCAGACAATAATGATTCTTGGTCCGCTGGCAATGTATGTTGACGAGCCCGATTGATGTCCGCAAAGAAATGTTGGTAGACAGCCAAGTCGGGCGCAGCTAACCAATCACGTAACTGATCTTCATTAATCGTCAAAACTTCCGGTTCAAACCAAGCTAATGCGCTACCAGCCCTGGCAACCAAATCATCAGCCCGTGCCGCCAAACCCTGGGCAGCCTGATTACTCGTATCCTGTTCCTGTAACAAAGATGCATAAACATCAATTCTTTCTAAATGCTGCCACACTGAAAGTAAAGCTTGAGTTGCAGCCAATAATTGTTCTGGTCCATCGCCCAAGTGCTGATGATATTGATCGAATTGAGTTAATTCTGTTTCAACGCGCACATACGCCTGCTCCCAAGCGGCTTCATCAAGAAAAATTGCTGTCAAATCCCAAGTTAAACTAACTGGAACTTCATCACGAGTGGGTAATTGTTTAACATCTGCCATTTAGTTACCTCCGTTATCTCCACACTTTTCTAATCATTTTTTTACATTATCACACTTTTGCCTTCGTTCGCGAACTTTACAGTTGCTTTTGATGATTCAAGCTAAAAAAATGTTGAAATCTCAGTTTAATTAACCGCTGTCGTTGCTGTTTTTCGGCCAATTGTCGATTAGGCAGCCAAGAAAGCTGTGGGGACACAATCCTTGTCCACGCAAACTGGCATTGTCGCTCACTAGCTGTTGGATGGGCCCGCCACCAAAGATATAGTGGGATCCGCCAACTAAGCTCATTTTGGATGAAAGCCGGTGGTTCGACCAGGTCTCCTAATACCCAATCTGGTAGTCGTTGTAACAATGTTTTAGCTTGATAGCATTGAGCCTGCCATCGCAATGTTTGTGCATCATAATGAATCAAGCCCCACTGTAATCGCTGACGCTGGTGGCGATGTGTTTTTGCTGAAACTTCACCCTGGTTAAAATGTTTCGACACCGTTGTCATCTGCCAAAACTGACGCCAGTCGTGCCAACGTTTAAACCGCTTACGTTGTGAGACTACTGGACATAGCGGAATAATGCCGATATTGAAACGCACTTCCAAACACTGATGAGCGACCGACCAAAACAATACACAGGCCCCGTAGCATGGATGGAAAACAATAAATTTAGCAATTTTAGTGAGGTGCAACTGGAACTTCTTTTGATACGGTGATCCTAAAAGCCATAACTGTTGATAATGACCACCATCATAGCCAATTTGACGCTCATTTAATCGCTGATTACTAATTGGGCTACATTGAAATTCAACTGCTAGACGATGATTAATAAGTAAATCAGGCCGTTGATGTAATTTTAGCAATGGTTCTTCAATTGATACTGTGGCTCCCTGTTGACTAAACCACTGGGCAAGTTGAATTTTGCCTGTTAAATGTTCACTGGTTTCCCCTTCAGCTAGGCTATCACAACTTTGATGTCGCAAGTGTGCAAAATAAGGCTGTCGAATTGAACCCGCCCGCCGAACAACTGGGCGAAGACATCCTGGACAAACGACTTTTTCGTTCGAATCTTGATTAGCTGAGATTAATTGTCCATTGATGCCTATTTGTGCCATTAACACGTCTGTCTGCCCCCTCTAATAGAGAATTCATCTTATACATACGACAGACAGACAAAATAACACGAAAAAAGCCGATCAAATTGGTCAAGTAAATTGACCGCCTCAATCGGTTGATAACACATTTGCTTATTTAAAATAGTGACGAGCAAGTTCCAATGCGGACGTATCCATGACTTTCTCACCATGTTCTGCAAGAACATCGCCGGTGATTGTCGTCTTGTTGGCATATTCCAGTGCAACCGCAACATCATCCTTAATTGTTTCTGGCGAAGTTTGATCCGTAAAGAAAACCAGTTCCAAATAAAATTGGTTACGGTACTTATACAGATTCGACAGACCACCTTCTAGGCGAAGCACTTTAGCGATCGCAACTAGATCCTCAAAATCTCCTAATCGTAAAACCACTTCCCGAGTAGGAACGTCGGGGTTATCAACCATACCCTTTAAATCATCAGGGTCGTCTGCTTGATCGTGGCTGTCTTCACTGAGTTCAGTGCGGCGCGAATCATCAATATCGTCACGACCTTGTAATTGCTGTCTAAGAAAATCTGACACCTGATCCGTACTAGCACTGTCAAAATCAACAGAACCATTTAGCTCTGGCCCTTGATCATCAAAATCATCATCAGCATCGTCACCAACATTCTTGCTGATGAATAATTCCAAGCCATTGCGGTTTGGTAAAACCTGAAAAGTAACCGCATCATTATCTTGGAATTGATGATCCTCATCCACTTCTTCAAGAATACTATAAAAGAATTTTTCAATTTGTTGATGATTACCCAACAAATCCAGCACGGTAATGCCGCGAGCTGACAAATCATCGTTACCGATTAGAACGCGAATTGTGTTTTCGTTAATCCGTTCCATTTCCATGCGAAACACCCCTTTCGCGACAGGAATTCCACCCTAATGTTTATCAACATTTTAGTCTTCTGTGTCGTAAAGTAAAGTTTAAGCAACCATAATTAAGACAATCGTTGCTCCGGCGTCAGGATAATAAAAAGACCCGATCTATAGATATTATCCCATAGATCGGGTCGCTTGCAAATCAATCATCAAACTTAGCTTAAAGATCAGCCAACCGCTGTGCCTCAGCTAATTCAAGCGCTCGTACGTCGCGAGGCAAGAAACGACGAATTTCGTCTTCATTATAACCGACTTGGAGTCGCTTATCGTCCATAATAATTGGTCGGCGTAACAGCGCAGGGTTCTCATGAACCAAATCAATCAACTGGTTCATTGGAAGATCATCGAGGTCAATGTGTAGATCCTGAAAAATCTTGGAACGCTTCGAAATAATCTCCTCAGTTCCATCTTCGGTCATTCGGAGAACCGTTTTAATTTCATCAGTTGAGAGTGGTTCGGCAAAAATATTCCGTTCAGTAAAAGGAATATTATTCTCAGTAAGCCATGCGCGAGCTTTACGGCAAGACGTGCAGCTTGGCGAGGTATAGAGCGTAACTAGGTTACTCATATTTGTCGTCCCCCTTAATTCACCTTTTGAATGACAAGTTTCATTCAATGTGTATATTGTACAGCGAAAGTCATCAAAAGAAAAGTCTTTTTCAAACAAATGTTCGCCTTAACCAGCGGATTGATAAAAGTCTTAAATTTAATAAGTGTTCATTTAAAGCAAAAATAAAATACATATTATCTAATATCGTATTTTATTTTTGTGGTACACATATCAAAAAAACGTATCATTATAATAAATAAAAAATGATGAAAAAGTTTTCAAATCCTTGTTATCATTGAACTTTGCTTTCTTTTTGTAAGTGAAATAGCACCACTTTTATCAAATTTCTATATTTTTTTCATCTGCCGCGACTAACACCTTAATGGCGGCTCCGGCCTTAGTTGATGCTTGCTGTTTTAACTCCTCAAATGAGGTGATCTGGGGTAAATGCGTTAATATCAATGTTTTCACCTGCGCCTGATGGGCAAGTTGTCCTGCTTGTGGAGCTGTCATATGCCATAATTGTCCAGTTCGATTAGCAAAAAAATTCGTGTCCACCATTAAGACATTTGCCTTGGCGGCAAAATCATTTAACGCTGGCATTGCGGCGCTATCAGCCGTGTAAACCAGTACAGATCCTGTTTTCTTTTCCACAATTCGAATTGCAAATGTTGGCACTGGATGAATGGTTCGCAAAAATGTGATGACGAAAGGACCAAGTTCTAGAGCGCTATTCGGATCATATTTTTTTCCAATGGTGGCCGCGGGCCAAGTTAAAGCGGCAAAGTTCAGCGGGTCTTCCATGTGTCCGTATATCGGCAAAACGTCCTGCTTACGGGGACCAGTTTGCAATTGCCACTCATACTGCAATACACCCACATCGGCAATATGATCTTGATGATAATGGCTAAGTAACAATGCATCCAATTGTAAGGGGTCCAAAACCTTCTGTAAGGCTAATAATGTACCACTACCGGCATCAAGCATTAGATTGAAGCCTTGGGATTGGATCAAATAACCTGAAGTGCCGCCGCCATTAAATGGATAACCGCCATAATAACCTAATATTGTTAATTTCACAGCTCTTCACCTTCACTTTCTTCACTTATTGTAAGCGTCTTATTTTGCAGAACAACCAGCAACTACCTATAATTAGGGTATCCAAAGATGGAGGTAGTCCCATGGCAAATGAAGTTACATTAGCATTTGGTACCAAACCAATTTTACAAAAGATTCAGGATTCCAATCCACAAAATCGCCTGATCTCACTATCGGAGACAAGTGGCGTTGCTCACCTTATGTTATTGGACTTGAGCGAACGACCAAATGTTTTTTCAAATCCGATTCGTTTTGAGATACTTGCCGATAAACAACCCGCAGCTGGTGACGCGAACGCCTTTTATTCATTCTTGAATTTGCAATTGGACGAAGATCACACAAAAATTTTACGCGCCAGCGTTGATCATTTTTTTGACCAACCCACCCCTCCTGGTTTACAACGCTTCCTGCTTTTACAAAATCGACGAGCCACCAGCGAATATGTCCTGTTATCGATTTGGGATCATGTCAACGCATACCATGAGTGGATCGCCAGCGACTCATTTAGTTCCTTTAAGCCATTCTATAAGCAGTCTCAGTATAATTTCCGTGAGACATCCTACAATACGATTAATTTAAATAAGTAACAAAAACGAGAGCGGGACATAAGTCGATAAGTGACGAGCTCTAAGGGCAAACTGCGAATGATGATGGTTTATTCATCATTTTAGGTTCGCTTTTAGGCGGAGTCGCTTGACTTATGTCCCGTATTTTGGCTAGTTATATTGGAAATGAAATTTAGATTTCAGTTTTGTTCTAGACTCTTTTTGACGTGTATCGCCAGCTTATTGAGTGAAGCTCACCAACAAGTCCACTGGCTTCACTGTGAATCTGTTTGATTAAGCTTCACGATTGCTGGATCAAGCCCAACAATTTCGACCTGATGCTGTTGGTTAACAAAAATTGCACCTAGGCAATCTGGATGCTCTTGCAACCAATTTTGTGGTGCTTTACCAGCAAAAAACAACCGGGTCGACTCAACCTCACCAATAATGGAATGACGACTGAAGACCGTCACCCCCGCCAAATCGGTTTCGAAAGGATAGCCTGTCTGAGAATCTAAAATATGATGGTAGTCATGTTGTCCAACTGTCAAATGGCGTTCGTAAATGCCAGAAGTCACCGCTGAACAAGCCGGTAAATTGACTGTAGCAAGTGGCTCTCCTCGACTGGCCCATGGGTTTTGAACCCCAATTCGCCAAGCACGATCAGTAGTATGGGGGGAAGCTCCCACAAACAATAAATTTCCACCTAAGTTAATCAATCCAGCTGAAATACCCACAGCCATCCACAAGTCTTTTATACGGTCCGCAATATAACCTTTAGCGATTGCTCCCAAATCAAGTTTCATGCCCACCTGTGACAAATAAACGGTCCGGTTGCCAGCATCTAAATGTATCTTCTGGGGATCAATTAGCGCCAAGGCGGCATCAATATCAGTTGGTGAAGGTCGATGGGCATCGGCAAAACCGATTTGCCATGATTTAACCAATGGGCCAATTGCGATATTAAAGCCACTCTTTTCTAAGCTCGCTTTTACGCCAAGCTCAATCAAGCGGTAAGTGCTGTCTGACACTTGGATAGGATACTTTCCAGCTGCCTGATTAATCGCCATAACCTCTGAGGTGTTTCGGTTCACGGTCAATTGGTCTTCGTAGTTAATGACTAATTCGTGGGCCTTCGTTAACCATTGACGTTGGTTGGCGCCAAAGATACTCAATTGAACATTCGTTCCCAGTGCATGAAACTGCTCATCTTGCCGATAGTCTGCCACCCCATCAATGGCTTGGGTTGGTCCCCAAGCTGACTGAATTCGTTTATCCATTAACGTTCGCCTCTCTCATAAACTGTTATTAGCAGTCATTAAAAGCACTAAAGACACAGAGCACAGCGAGCCGAATATGGCGAGCGTTAGCGGAGAACTTGAACGTTGGCAATTCGACCGAATGACAAGTCTCGACTAGGTCCCAGGCATCACATCACTAGCTGACGGAGCTCAACAAAAAAGCCTACCAAATAGGCAGGCTTTTATAATTGCGGGGGCTGGATTTGAACCAACGACCTTCGGGTTATGGGCCCGACGAGCTACCAGACTGCTCCACCCCGCGATAATATAAACTTAAAATGACCCCTACGGGATTCGAACCCATGTTACCGCCGTGAAAGGGCGGTGTCTTAAACCACTTGACCAAGGGGTCAACATTAATAAACTATCTAAAACTACCTACTACCAACGGAGAAGGAGAGATTCGAACTCTCGCGCCGCTTTCGCGACCTATACCCTTAGCAGGGGCACCTCTTCAGCCACTTGAGTACTTCCCCAAAACCAAGTGGGCACAAGTGGACTCGAACCACCGACCTCACGCTTATCAGGCGTGCGCTCTAACCAGCTGAGCTATGCGCCCATGGAGCGGGTGACGAGAATCGGACTCGCGACAGCAGCTTGGAAGGCTGCGGTTTTACCACTAAACTACACCCGCATAACATGGTTATAATGGCGCGGGACAGAATCGAACTGCCGACACATGGAGCTTCAATCCATTGCTCTACCGACTGAGCTACCGAGCCATAACGGTCCCAACGAGACTCGAACTCGTGATCTCCTGCGTGACAGGCAGGCGTCCTAACCAACTGGACCATGGGACCAAAATTGCGGGGGCTGGATTTGAACCAACGACCTTCGGGTTATGGGCCCGACGAGCTACCAGACTGCTCCACCCCGCGATAATAGTAAATGATGAAAGGAGGATAAGAGATTCGAACTCTTGCGTGGGCTTACACCCACCTGACGGTTTTCAAGACCGTTCCCTTCAGCCAGACTTGGGTAATCCTCCATATAATGTAATGATCATACGGCCACTTAATAGTGGACCTTGTAGGACTCGAACCTACGACCGGACGGTTATGAGCCGTCTGCTCTAACCAACTGAGCTAAAGGTCCAAGTTCACCATAAGTACCAATCGCGGCGGGGGGGATCGAACCCTCGACCTCCCGGGTATGAACCGGACGCTCTAGCCAGCTGAGCTACACCGCGATCATAAATAACTAACAAGCTATTTATAAATCGGGAAAACAGGATTCGAACCTGCGACCCCCTGGTCCCAAACCAGGTGCTCTACCAAGCTGAGCTATTTCCCGAAATACTACGCAGATTACTCTGCAATGCACCCAGTAGGAGTCGAACCTACAACCTTCTGATTCGTAGTCAGACACTCTATCCAGTTGCGCTATGGGTGCAAAAAGTGCCGAGGACCGGGATCGAACCGGTACGGTCATCACTGACCGCAGGATTTTAAGTCCTGTGCGTCTGCCAATTCCGCCACCCCGGCATTATAGAAATTGGCAAAGCGGAAGACGGGATTCGAACCCGCGACCCCCACCATGGCAAGGTGATGTTCTACCACTGAACTACTTCCGCATAAATATATAAATGGTACAATGCCGACTAGAGGATTCGAACCTCCGACCCCCTGTTTACAAGACAGATGCTCTGCCAACTGAGCTAAGTCGGCGTTAACCGAAAATTTCACTACCCTCTAAGGGCAATGAGCCGTGACAGTCTCGAACTGTCGACCCTCTGATTAAAAGTCAGATGCTCTACCAACTGAGCTAACGGCTCATCAAAAATGGAAGATACAGGGCTCGAACCTGTGACCCTCTGCTTGTAAGGCAGACGCTCTCCCAACTGAGCTAATCTTCCAAAATGCATGGCGACGACCTACCCTCGCAGGGAGCGATCCCCCAACTACTCTTGGCGCGACGAAGCTTAACTTCCGTGTTCGGCATGGGAACGGGTGTATCCTTCGTGCCATCATCACCACACTCTGAGGGTTACCCACTCAAAACTGAATCTGATTCTTTTTATCTTAACCGGACCACCACTTCGTGGTTAAGTCCTCGA
>NZ_BQXO01000002.1:0-130458 GCF_045862785.1 Furfurilactobacillus curtus
TCCTGAGCCAGGATCAAACTCTCAAATTAATGAGTTATTTGAAATAGCTCTTGTTTTTGTTACTTGGTTATAAAGTGAATTGACTTCACAATTTGTATTGCTTTGAACCGAAGTTCAAAGACCCTACACATTTGATTCGTCGAAACGTTGTTCAGTTTTCAAAGATCTACTTTGTTGCCATGTGACAACTTAATTAGTGTATCATGCTATCAACTAGGAGTCAAGCAATTAAATGAACATTTTTTTGAAATCTGTTTATCAATAACTCGCTCTTCCGTAACAGCAAGTAATACTATATCAATCTGTTCTAGTTGGGTCAAGCATTTTATCAAGAAAATATTCAACATCGTTCAAAGATTACCAATATCGAACTCGTCGGTCGAATTCATTTTGGCAAACATATGCATTGTTCTAGAACAAAACAGCGATATTATTCATATTCATTTACTTTTATACCATTTTAGCTTTATATTATGCAAAAACCATTTTTCATAAGGAAGTAGCGTAAAAATATGAAATTAACTAAAGAATTTGACCTACTAATTCTATCCAAATATACATTCCCCCACATTAGCTACATGTACCCAATAAGAATGATCCAGAGCACGCTGACCAGCTTAACTTAATGGCTAGTGGAGAAATGCCAACGCTGGGTTCATCATTAGCAACACCCATCGCCCCCGCGCTAACAGTCTAAGGGTGTAAAATAACGTAAAACATCAATAAGGAAGTTTAATGTGAGTAACAATAATTCAGCACTAGCCAAACTGGCACCAGATCAACCTTTATCACCTCAGCAGTCGGAACTGGTTAAAAAAGCTCTGACTTTTTGCATACAACGGTTGCAAACCGGCTCTTTCAAACCGGGCATTTTTACGATTCGTGGTGAGGCGGGAACCGGCAAAAGCGTCGTTCTCAGTCATCTATTTAATACATTACAAGCGGCAGCTCGAACTGACCCACAGAGTCCGTTTTATCAAACAAATAATATTTTTCTCGTTAATCATCCGGAAATTCTCAAAGTTTATAAGGAACTTGCAGGTCCTTTACCCAATTTGCGAAAGAAGGACTTTGATCGACCGACATCGTTCATCAACCGTTCGCACAAACAACACACGCGTGCCGACATTATCATCGTTGATGAAGCACATCTTTTGTTGTCACGACCTGACCGCTACAATAATTTCGACCAACAGAATCAATTATGTGAGCTTTTAAAACTTGCCAAGGTCGTCATTATCGTCTTTGACGCTAACCAGGTTCTAAAAACAAAGAGCTTTTGGAATACACATCGCCTTCGACAATTGATCGGATCAATTCCCCACGCCGATTTCGAACTACACGAACAATTTCGTATGCATGCCGACTCATCTGTAGTTGACTGGATTAACGCCTTTACTAGTCGCCAACTATTGCCTTTGCCACTGCATCAAGGTCAATATGATTTGCAAATTTTTGACGATGCTCAAACAATGTATCAGCAGATTCGCAACAAAAACGAGCAAATGGGCCTATCTCGTATCGTCGCTACATCTGGGTATCCCTCCAAACTCGATGGTGGGCAGCACTTTGTCACCGCTGGCCATTTTAAACTACCTTGGGATCAATACAACTACCAAACCACGGCTTGGGCTGAAAAAGCCAGCACAATTAACGAGGTTGGCTCAATTTACACCGTTCAAGGCTTCGACTTAAATTATGTCGGGGTGATTATCGGGCCGCCCTTTGATTACAACCCTGTTACCGATCGATTAATCGTGGATCCAAGTCGTGTCACTGACCCCGAAGTCTTCAAACGACGCGACGATTTGTCAGATCCAAAAGAGCGCCAGCAAATTAATGAACAACTAACGTTAAACGTTCTAAACGTCTTGATGAAACGCGGCGTGAAAGGCTTATATCTGTATGCTAGTCAGCCAGCGTTACACCAACGTTTACGGGAATTAAGCGAATAAATTAAACGGCAGCCAATCACTGATTTTACAGTGATTGGCTGCCGTTTGCTTACTGGGTCAAGCCAGCTATTTCATACTAATACTAAAGTGTTATTTTTCCATAAACAGATAAATTTTACTTGTCGAAACGCCAAACGTAAATTTCACGCCATTCGAATAGATCGGATGAACCGTTGTATTTCCTTTTTTGGCCGCTTTCGTTTGCTTGCCAAATTCTTTCATCACTTTCTTTGCATCCGCACCAGTCGTACCAGCCATTAGGGCAAAACTCGTCCCAAATTCTTTTTGGCCTGCTTTGGACTTAAAAGCTTTAGTTGGCACCATCATTGATGCTGCCATAACTTGACCATCTTGTACATTCATCCGTGTTTGAACAACTTTTGTGCTGACCACGTCATGCAAGCCATTTTTCGGTGTGGCTACTGGCAATAGCTGGCCCTTGGCCGCAGTCTTAGCCTGTGCCATCGCAGCTTGAACTTGTGGTTGTAACTGTTGAACAGTAGCCGCCAATTCCGGATTAGGTTGTTGTTTTAACTGTGCGGCAGCCTTTTGTAAGGTTACGGCTTGCTTTTGCGCAGCTGGGGACATCTTCGAACCGGTCAATGCCTGATTATAAGCCTGTTGCAGGCTTTGATAATTGGTAAGTGGTTTCACCGCCGCCACTTGGACAGTCTGATGATTACCATTAGCACTCAGCTTAACTTGCTGGCGCTTGGTGGTACTCGGCACCTGAATGACGAAGGTCCCGTCGTGAACCGTTTGCTTGTGAGGCGTTTGTTGATCAATCTGATAAGTCACGGTCTTGGCGTTCGTGTGGCCTTTTACTGGTGCCACCAGTACATTGGCGCGATAAGTTTGTTTCGTTGTTGATAGTGAGGCACGGCCACAACCAGCTAATGCCAGCAAACTAACCGCGGCTGTCACAATTAATAATGAATTTCGTCGCATCTTAGTTAGCCTCCTCGTCCATCGAAATGTTGCCAGAAAATTGACTGTTGTAAAGGTCCGCATAAAAACCATTGGCAGCCATTAGCTCATTATGATTCCCCGTCTCAACGACTGATCCATGATTCATTACGATAATGTTATCTGCGTTTTGAATCGTGGATAATCGGTGAGCAACGACGAAGCTCGTCCGATTGACCAAAAGCTGCTCCATGGCATGTTGAATCTGTACTTCAGTCCGGGTATCCACCGAACTAGTCGCTTCATCCAAAATTAAAATCTCGGGATTGGCTACAAACGCTCTAGCAATCGTTAAGAGCTGCCGTTGCCCCTGTGAAATATTGGAAGCCTCTTCATTTAAGATCGTTTGGTAACCATCTGGTAATTTGCGAACAAATTCATCCACATGCGCTGCCTGAGCAGCCGCTAAAATTTCGTCATCGGTCGCGTCTTCACGCCCATACTTCAAATTGTCCCAAATCGTGCCAGTAAATAGCCACGTATCTTGAAGAACCATCGCAAAGTGCGATCGTAAATCTTCACGGGCAAGATCGCGAGTATCAGTTCCACTTAACCGAATTGACCCGCCGGAAACATCATAAAAACGTTCTAACAAATTAATAATCGTTGTTTTACCAGCGCCAGTTGGTCCGACGATTGCTACCTGTTGACCACGCTTAACGGCTAAATTATAGTCGGTCATCAGCAGTTCATCACCATAACCAAACTTCACATGATCTAACGTGATTAAGTTCGGATCATCCGTTTTCACTGGCTGTCCAGACTTCGTATCCGTCATTTCTTCTTCATCGATGACGTCAAAGACCCGTTCGGCCGAGGCGATCGTGGACTGAATGGTGTTCAATAAGTTGGCCAGCTGAGAAATTGGCTGAGAGAACTGTTGGGTATACTGCAAGAAAGCTTGTACATTCCCTAAGGTTACGTTCCCATTGGCGACTTGAATCCCACCGACGATCGCGACAAATACATAACCAATGTTGTTAATAAACATCATCAATGGCATGATCACACCGGAAATAAATTGTGCCTTCCAAGCCGCGCCATAGTAAACTTCGTTCTGCTTTTCAAAAGTTTCAATGGCCCGGTCTTCACGATTGAAACTTTTGACGACTTCATGACCAGCGTAATTCTCTTCGACTTCATTATTAATCAGTCCCAGGCTCTTCTGCTGTTGTCCAAAGAAACGCTGTGATCGAGGAGCTACAAGCCCAACAACGACCAAGCTCAGTGGGATGGTTACTAAAGCAATCAAGGTTAACTGCCAACTGATCGTAAGCATCATCCACAAAGTCCCCACAAAAGTGACTAAGCTCGTGATCGCTTGCGTTAAACTTTGCTGTAACGTACTGGCAATATTATCCATATCGTTGACAGCCCGGCTCATAATATCCCCATTGCTGTGGGTATCATAATACTTAATCGGAACCAGGCGCATTTTACCCTTAAACTCACGCCGCAATTTATACACGGTTCGTTGAGAAATACGAGTCATAATGTACTGTTGTAAAAAGTTGAAGATTGCCGAAGCTAGATACATGATCAATACAACAACAACAATGTTCAAAACTTTGCCGAAGTTAATAGGAAAACCACTCATGGGAATACCGGCTTTTTGTTCCGCGGTTCCCTTCATAATGCCCTTGAAGATTTCCGTCGTGGCTTGTCCTAAAATTTTAGGTGTCCGAATTTGGAAAATAACGGCCGTAATGGCAAAGATTAAAACCAAGACCATCCCTAGCCAGCGATCTGACATGTACCGTAACAAGCGGCCAAAAGTTCGCCAAAAATGATTCGGTTTTTCAACTAAACCGGGGCCACCATGACCACCGGGACCATGGCCACCCATCGGACGTGAAGTTGGGGTTGAACTTTTCGATTTATTTTCACTCATGATAAGGCCGCCTCCCCTTCACGTAGTTGTGATTTCATAATTTCTTGATAAACGACATTGTTAGCACGTAGTTCATCGTGAGTTCCCTTACCCACTAATTTGCCGTTATCTAACACCAAAATAAGATCGGCATCAGCCACCGTCGCAATTCGTTGAGCGACAATGACAACTACGCTTTGCTGAATTTGCTGATCGGCGCGTAATTGCGCTCGTAAGGCAGCGTCCGTTTTAAAGTCTAATGCTGAAAATGAATCATCGAAGACATACACACTAGCTTGTTTAACCAATGCCCTAGCAATCGCCAGCCGCTGTTTTTGACCACCAGAAAAATTGTCCCCACCTTGCTCAACATGGGCATCCAAACCGCCCTCTTCTTTAACAAAGTCAGATGACTGCGCGATGGCTAAAGCTTGCCACAAATCATCATCTGTCGCATCAGCATTACCAAATTTCAAATTGTCACGAATAGTGCCCGTAAATAAGGTTGCTTTTTGTGGGACCATCGCAACTTCACCGTGTAATTGATGTAAATTTTGTTGCCGTACATCCACATCATTGACTTTAACAGTCCCCTTTTCCACATCGAAGAAACGAGGAATTAAGTTAACGAGCGTTGTTTTACCAGAACCCGTGCCGCCAATGATTGCCACAGTTTGACCTGCGTGGACGTTAAAATCAATATCCGTCAACGCTGTCTGTTCAGCTTGCTGATAACGAAAATCAACGTGATCAAAGGCCAAAGCTTTTGGCGCTTCAGCTACTTGAGCTGCGGCTTCTTTTGGATCAGTAATATGACTCTCTAATGAAAGAACTTCCTGAATTCGTGTTGCTGAGGCTGCGGCCCGTGGTAGAAAGGCCATGATCATCGCCAGCATCATAAAGCTCATTAAGACCTGCATCGCGTAAGTCATAAACGCGATCATGTTCCCAACTTGCATTGTTTGCGAACTAATTAATTGGCCGCCAAACCAGACAATTGCGATGTTCGTGCCACTCATGATCAAAGTCATCACGGGAAAAGCAAAGGCGACAATCGTATTAACCTTGATCGAATTTTGCGTATAGTCTTGGTTGGCAGCTTCAAAACGATCTTGTTCAAATCGATCTTGTCGGAAAGCCCGAATCACGCGGACCCCAGTTAATCCTTCACGAAAGACTAAGTTTAAACGGTCCGTTTTCGTCTGCATCGCGCGAAAAAGTGGAATTGCCAGACCCATAATTAAGCCAATACAGAGGACTAACACGGGGATAGCGACCACAAAAATCCAAGATAGCTGGGGACTCTTGTTATAAGCTAAGAAGCTTGCCCCCACCAGCATGATTGGTGCCATAATCATCATCCGTAACGCCATCATCGTGACATTTTGAATTTGCACCACATCGTTGGTGGTCCGCGTAATTAAAGAAGATGTTTCAACTTGATCAAATTCATCGTTTGAAAAATTCATCACTTTACGATAGATGTCACTTCGTAAATTTTGCCCCAATTTTTGTGACGAGCGTGCTGCCAACAGCACATTGACGACCGCCGCTCCAACTGAGAGCAATGAAAAAGCAATCATTTCAAAACCAATCCGCCAAATGTACCCAATATTCCCTTTGGCGACCCCATTGTTGACGATATCTGACGTCAAACTGGGTAAATTTAGATTGGCGATGACCTGAATGATCATGAAAAAGACCGCCCCGAGGACTGCCCATGATGAAATTCGGCCTCTTGCAATTTTTAGCATTTAGCACGTTCCTCCTGTTTATCTAGCTATGTAACTGTGCATAACGACAGCAAGCCATTATACGCTTTTTGTACCGCTTGTAGTCGACTTAATTGTGGATTTCCAAAATTCATCAAATTAGTGGCTCAATAAATATCAGTGACGCCACAATTTTAGCAACCAGCGAGCAGTATAGCACCATTTGTTTCTAACGGAAACTGTTTTAAATAAAAAAAACACTTACCACTGTGACAAGTGTTTTCCGGTGATTCTGTTCTAATCTGTAGGAATGCCTACTCGACTGAAGATTTCATCAACGTATTGCACGTGGCGCTGCAGGTCAAACGCCGCTTCAACTGCATTCGACTCTAAATGTTCTTTAATGAACCGATCGTCAGTGACCAACTGCCTAAAGGACTGCCCGGTCGACATTGCCAGATTAGCTAACTGCTGTACGTGATCATAGGCTACTTCACGACTTAGACCAGTATCAATCAGGGCAAGCAAAACCTGCTGGCTAAAGACCAGTCCACCGCTCGCGTTAATATTGGCCAGCATTTGCTGCTCATCCACGACAAGTTCGTCCATAATCCGATTAAATCGATGCAACATATAATCTAACAGCGCCGTCGCATCCGGTAGAATAATCCGTTCGGCTGATGAATGAGAAATGTCGCGTTCATGCCACAAAGCCACATCCTCATAGGCAGTCACCATGTACCCACGGATTACACGTGCCAAGCCCGTAATGTTTTCTGACCCGATCGGGTTATGTTTGTGGGGCATCGCCGAAGACCCCTTTTGACCACTGGCAAACGGTTCAGCCACTTCATGAATCTCTGAACGTTGAAGACCACGAATCTCAGTGGCGTAGGTTTCCAATCCGGTCGCAATGAGTGCTAAGACACTCAAATAATGAGCATGCAAATCGCGTGGTAGAACTTGGCTGGTGACGGGCTGCGGGCGCAAACCTAACTGCCGACAAACATCTGCTTCGATCTGCGGTGGAATATTGGCAAACGTTCCTACCGCACCACTCAACTCACCGACAGCCAATTCATCACTAACCACTTGAAAGCGATTCAAATCTCGGTTTAGTTCATCCACCCATCGCGCAAGTTTAATGCCTAACGACATCGGTTCAGCCTGAACGCCATGAGTTCGACCCATTAACATGGTCTTTTTATAGCGTCTTGCCTGCCGAATCAACGTGTCACGTAATGTTTCTAAATCTGTTTTGATCAAAGTGTTAGCAGCCTTTAGCTGCAAAGCTTGCGCCGTATCGACCACATCGGTACTCGTCAAGCCATAATGAACCCATTTTCGTTCCGAACCAAGTGATTCTGATAGCATTCGCGTAAAAGCAACGACATCATGATGCGTCTCCGCTTCAATTTCGGCCATCCGATCCACATTAATGGTCGCGTGTGCCTTTAAATCATCCACATCAGCCTGAGGAATTTTACCGGCATTGGCCCATGCTTGGCAAGCAGCGAGTTCAACGGCCAACCACTGATGTAACTTGTTTTCCTGTGACCAAATTTGCTCCATTTCCGAACGAACGTATCGATCAATCATTCAGTCACCGCCGTTTCAACCTTAATGTTCGGCTTTTGCCAAACATCCGTCAAAATCATCGTTTGTTCGCGGTCAGGTCCGACTGACAAAGTCGCCAAATCCGTGCCAACTAGTTCAACCACCCGTTGCACGTATCGTTGTGCATTTATTGGCAATGCTGAAAATTCTCGACACTGGGTGATGTCTTCGGTCCAACCTGGCAACGTTTCGTAAACTGGTTGGCAGCGTAATAAGGCCTGTCGCCCAGCTGGATATCGATCAATCCGCTCACCATCTAGGTCGTAAGCCACACAAATTTTTAATTCTGGCAAACCAGTCAAAACATCCAAACAGTTCAACGCCAAATAGTCCAAACCTGAAACCCGTCGTGCATGACGTAAGACAACCGTGTCAAGCCAACCAATTCGCCGAGGACGCTTAGTCACCGTCCCATACTCATGGCCGACCTCGCGAATTTGATCGCCAATTTCATCATGCAATTCCGTGGGAAATGGACCATCCCCCACACGGGATGTATAGGCCTTAGCCGCACCCACCACCGCCATAACTTTGCTTGGTCCAAGACCACTACCAATCGTCACGCCACCAGCGATTGGATTCGAAGACGTTACATAAGGGTATGTGCCATGATCAATGTCCAGCATCACACCTTGCGCCCCTTCAAACAAGACGCGTTCGCCTTTAGTCAAGGCTTCATCGATAACTACTGACGTATCCGTTACATATGGGGCTAAACGCTTTGCGTAACCGACATAGTCTTGATAAATCGTGTCGAAATCCAGTGGTTGTGCACCGTAGACCTTCGCCAGCAAGTTGTTTTTAGTAGTTAAATTACGTTGCAATAATGTTTTAAACGTTTCCGGTTCAAGCAGGTCAGCCACACGGATGCCAATCCTTGATGCCTTATCCATATAGGCTGGCCCAATTCCTTTATTGGTTGTCCCAATTTTATGGCCTTGTTTACTCATCTCTTCACAGTGATCTTGCAAAATATGATAAGGAAAAATGAGATGTGCTCGATCAGAAATTCGTAAATTATCAGTTTTAATGCCTCGTCCATGTAAATAATCAATTTCGGCTAACAATGTCTTCGGGTTTAACACGACCCCATTACCAATTAGGCATAATTTATCAGATTCAAAAATGCCAGATGGCAACAATTGGAGTTGGTATCGATCGCCAGCAAAAGTGATGGTATGGCCTGCATTGTCACCACCTTGATACCGAGAAATCATGTCAGCACGTTGACTAACGAAATCTGTAATTTTTCCTTTTCCTTCATCGCCCCATTGACTACCAACAATCACAACTGCTGTCATTTTTTCACCTCAACGTTTTATTTTCGAACAACAAGCTTGATTTTAACGTAAATCGTTCAGTTTATCAACAAAAATCGAACGAACTAATCAGTTTCTTTTTATAACGTTCTTTTATATTGCTGAAACATTTGACTTACATCCTAAAAACGCTTATCTTAGTTTCCGTTGCCGAACTTTACAACGATTGATTTAGAAAGAGGTCGCCACGTGATGGAAATTTTTGATTACGAAGATGTGCAGCTCATTCCCAATAAATGTTTGATCGACAGTCGATCTCAAGCCGATCCAACAACAACATTTGGTGGACACCACTTTAAGCTCCCAGTTGTTCCTGCTAATATGGCAACCGTCATCGACGAGCCTTTAGCAATCTGGCTAGCGGAGCACGATTACTTTTACATCATGCACCGTTTTAACCCAGAACGTCGCTTAGCCTTTGTACAAGCCATGCGCGAACGTGGCTTATTCAGTTCGATCAGTGTCGGCGTGAAGCCAGAAGAATACCAACTCATCGATGAACTAGCCACCGCTGAATTGACACCTGACTTCATTACCATTGACATCGCTCATGGCCACTCAAACCGAGTTATTGAAATGATTCACGCCATTAAATCACGATTGCCAGATAGTTTTGTAATTGCTGGTAATGTTGCAACACCCGAAGCCGTTCGTGAACTAGAAGATGCGGGAGCTGATGCCACCAAAGTTGGTATCGGACCGGGCAAAGCATGTATCACTAAACTTAAAACGGGGTTCGGAACTGGCGGTTGGCAACTCGCAGCTGTCAGGTGGTGTGCTAAAGCCGCTCGTAAACCAATCATTGCCGACGGGGGCATTCGTCATAATGGTGATATCGCTAAGTCACTTCGTTTCGGTGCCAGCATGGTCATGGTCGGTTCATTATTTGCTGGCCACAAACAATCGCCAGGTACTGATCTCGTGATTGACCATCGTCATTTCAAACAATATTATGGGTCGGCCTCTGCCCAGCAAAAAGGCGCACACAAAAATGTCGAAGGTAAAGACATGCTGGTGCCTTACCGTGGCGATATCCAAGATACACTCACCGAAATGGGTGAAGATTTACAATCATCCATTTCTTACGCTGGCGGCAATGACCTAACAGCTTTAAAGACAGTTGACTATGTCTTAGTTCGTAACACGATTACCATTGGTGATTAATTAATCCACATAAAAATGGCGGTTGCCCTGCACAATCAGTGCACAGACGAACCGCCATTTTTTATTGATCATAATAACCGAGTAAGCTTAGTTATGCGAAACAGGTTGTTCAATCTCGCTAGCCGTTGGGGCTGCTGTTACAGTTTCTTCTTCCGGTTTTAATAATAGATTCAAAATTACTGCAGTCACACTAGCCATCACGATGCCATTACTCAGCATCAATTGAGCCGTTTTCGGTAAAGCTTGGAAAATAGCTGGTTGAACTGTGACACCCAAACCTAAGCCGATGGAAACCGCGGCAATCAGAATATTCTTATTGTTTCGAAAATCTACCTGGCCTAACATACGAACCCCTTGCATCGCAACCATCCCAAACATCACGACCATTGCACCACCGATAACTGGCACAGGAATCATAGTTGCCAATGCGCCTACTTTAGGTAGTAACCCTAGTAACATTAAGAAGCCAGCTGCGTAAAAGACTGGGCGCCGCGTTTTGATGCCAGATAATTGCACTAATCCAACATTTTGTGAGTACGTAGTATAAGGAAAGGTATTGAAGATCCCGCCTAACATCACCGCTAACGCTTCAGCGCGATACCCTTTTTTAAGATCTGCTGTTGATACTGGTCGATTGAGTAAATCGCCAAGAGCAAAGAAGACCCCTGTTGATTCAACCATCGATACCAAGGCAATCATGACCATTGTCAAGCTAGAGGAGAGTTCAAAATGGGGCATGCCAAAGTAAAAGGGTTGTGGAAAATGGAACCAGCTCGCTTCTAGGACTGGCCGTACTGAAACCATCCCTGCTAATCCTGCGGCTAAACTACCTGCTAATAACCCGATTAAGACAGCAATCTGACGAATAAAGCCTCGACCCCAGATATTGCAAGCCAGAATGACGACAATGGTTAAGGCGCCAACCCCTAAGTTAACTGGTGAGCCGAAGTTTTTAGCAGTGACATCGCCACCGCCTAAATTTAAAAATGCAATCGGAATCAACGTTAAACCGATAACCGTAATAACCGTTCCTGTTACTAGCGGTGGAAATAGGCGCCGAATCTTTGCAAAAACACCAGCAATCGCAAAGACGAAAATCCCGGCAACAATAATCGCACCATACATCGTCCCAATCGTAAAGTGTTGGCCAATCATCTGTAGTGGCGCTACAGCTTGGACCGCACAACCTAAAACAACTGGTAGACCAATCCCAAACATGCGATTCTTCAGTAACTGCAATAAGGTGGCTAACCCACACATAAAAATATCAATTGAAACAAGATAAGTCATTTGGCTGCTGTTAAAATGCAATGCACCACCAATCAATAAAGGAACCAAAATAGCGCCTGAATACATTGCAAGTAAGTGTTGAAGTCCTAACATGGCTGCTTTTGACTCACGAGCGGTATTAACCTTTTTCAACATTCGTCGACTCCTTATCTTCGGTTTCAGCAAAAATCACATGTCCTTGTTCAAAACCACTGATACTGGCTAATGCAAGTAACGGAATGCCTTGTTCTTCAATCAGGGCATGACCACGCTGGAAGCGTTTTTCAATCACGACCCCTACGCCGCCGACAGTTGCACCGGCTTGATGAATAATTTCTAATAACCCATTAACTGCCTGCCCATTTGCCAAAAAGTCATCAATAATAAGGACATGATCATCAGCTGAAAGGAAATCACGTGAGATCGAAATCTGATTATCTACTTGCTTTGTAAATGAATAAACTGTCGCCGTATATAAATTATCCGTGAGTGTCAGACTCTTGTGTTTACGTGCAAATACTAGGGGAACTTGTAATGATAAAGCAGTCATCATAGCTGGGGCAATGCCTGAGGACTCAACTGTCAGGACTTTAGTAATGCCAAGCCCATCAAAGCGATCAGCAAATGCCTCACCAATGTTTTGCATTAACTTTGGATCGACCTGATGATTAAGAAAACCATCTACTTTTAAAATATCATCGCCTAATACGCGACCTTCTGTCTCAATTCGTTGCTCTAATTCTTTGATAATGGTCCCCTCCTCTGATAGCTTGCTGAATCAATGCCATGTGTTCACGTTGAGAACCACTGTGGATCTGACAGATGAGCTTAATCTAAATGATCAGACACAAAAAGCTCCTTTTACGGAAATCCGCAAAAGGAGCTCACTAAAGACAGCTCATTTTGCTTATAGTCCAGAGTTTAAGGTTCTGGGTAGAGACAGCCATCCGTATTATGACCATATATAAGCGTTGTCGCTCAACGTATTAATTTATGTTGTCCACCTTAACACAGCAACTTTATTCGTGCAAAGGTTTTTAAGATCAGAGTGTGAGCCAGACCGTTATGAGACCGAGCAACAACAGACAATCGCGATTGGGCGCTTTTGGCCCGGTGGCGATTGTTGGTTGTGCACAGGGCTCAGGTCTGGCGAGCACGTTTATGCAGCGTGTAAGTCAGTTAGGCCGAGTAATAGTCAGCGGCCTCACCAAAACGAAGCTCAACTTTATCGTGGTTGCTGATAAAGAACCTCGGTCCCATATTTAAGCAGTTGATCTGCATAATTATGGTCGCGCTTCTGCTGCGAAATTTCACTTTTTAGTGTACTCAATTGATCCGTGATAATCCCATCGACGTCCAAACGCATCATTTGGTCCATGTCATCTTCATCATTAACGGTCCACGCAAAAACGCGTTTGTGATCACGATGGGCCGCTGAAACAAAGCGATCGTTTAACGTACTGTATTCCATTGTGAAAAAGTTAGCTCGCGTGCGTGGGACGCCAACGAAGTTATACGGCAAAATATATCCGACCGTTAATGCTGGACGCTCACGCTTTAATTGTTCCACAATGCCGTAATCAAGAGTATGGATAATGTCGTGATGCGTCAATAACGTGTCCGCATAGCGATCAATAAAACGATTCACCAGCGCCTTACGATCCTGATCAGAATCAATTTTAATTTCAACCAATAATTTCTGGTGCATCGCGTGTGCCGCTTTTAGATACTGATCAAACGAATCAATTTTGGTGGAATAACCGTTTTCGTGAATGGTCGTCGCAGTCAAATGAACTAATGTCTGTTGATCAACTTTTTCATTTTTACCCGCTAAATTGATCAGATTATCATCATGCATGGCAACAAAATGGTGATCCTTAGTTTCGCGAATATCCATTTCAACATATTTAGGATGATCTCGGTGCGTTTTTGTTAATGCAGGGATCGTATTTTGCACGCCATTGCCATCGTTAACACCACGATGTGACAATGTCTGGGGATTAACTTCCAATAATCCATCAAAGTAGCTATACCCGTAACCAGCAAAAACAACCGCAACCACCACAAAGGCAACAAATATACTGACCCGCCACCAGGATTTAGCAATAATATGGGGCAAATCTGGCAGTTGTTCTAATGCGCCAACATCGTAGCGTTGCATAACCTGTAAACTCAAATCCAATACCCAAACTGTCGTTAAAATCGAGACCGTGTAAGTTAATAATGATAGTAAATTGAAATTAACGATGGCCGCCGTCAAAGCAGTGATATGATTCTGTTGATCGAACCACGTTTGCGCGCCATAAAAGCCCATAAAAAGAACCAAATACAATACAGCTGCACTGACGATAATGCCGATAATTCGTAGTGTTATCCACCAAAACGATCCCTTCGTTTGTCGCCATGATTCTTTGACGGCCTGCTTAACAGAATTTCGTTTGAACATTAATAATGGAATCACAACCAATAGGCGCAGACCAAAATAATATCCGAACGCATAAACTAAAATCAGCGCTGCTAACAGTAAAGGTTTGGTCGTAATGAATTCCAAAATAAAGGCTGGAATTTGAACTTTTGCTAACAGTGGTGTGCGAATAAAACTCCCACCAAAGGGCACGATCAAGATGAAATAAAGGACAAAAAAGCCAAAGGTTCCGAGTGACAAACGTGGTAGTCGCCGCCAAAGCTCGCTCACCAATTGGCGAATCGTTGGTCGTTGATTCTTACGTCGATAGGCCACCATCAGTAACAAGTATGCAAATTGAAGATAAATGCCCACCAGAATCACTAGCAATAAGAGTAGCAGACTGGCCATCGCGCCCGGATGCGCTACTACCACAGCGCCAAAATTCGTATAAGACAAATAGGCAATATTGCTCCATCGTAAAATGGCGGCTCCCAACCACGAAAAGGTAGGAATTAGCACCGCGTAGACGACAATAGCTGTAAATGAATAATGTTTAAAAAAATACCAAAACGCTCGCGTAAACCGCCAAATGCTAGTTCGTTTAGTCCCCTTCATCCCCAGACCCCCTTGATTATTAGAATTATCATACCTGATTTCTAAAATCTGTACAGATTTTAACTTCCGATCAGCCCTAGCAAACAGGCAGCGACTGACATGCTTAATTAATTGCTGATAACTGCCAAAACATCGAAAGTAGGCTGGTGCCGCTCAACGAAAAAGCCCACCAATCACTTGGTGGTCAAAGAAATTAATTTGAAAACAATTTCAAATAAAGTTGTTCTGCAAATGGCTTAAAACTATACCGCGACCGAAAGCTGTTGCTTAACATAATAACTGCATTTTTGCCGTCTTTTGACACGCAACTCATCGATTGATATCCATATCCTAGGCCATGATTGACAGCCGCCCCATACAGATTGTATGTGCCACCACCGTAAGTGCTGCGACTACCGGACTGGTATAGTTGCGCTACAGCTTGTTTAGAGATGATTTTTCCCGCCATGATGCCACTAATCATTCCGTATAGATCTCGAGCAGAAGTGGCTACCCGCCCCGTTCCGACCTCATCATGCCATTGTGCCGCTGGCGTAACGACTGCTCGATTGTAATCAACATCCCCAGACGGCGTACCCGCATATGCAACCGCCACTTGTAGTCGGTCTGAAGGCATCATTACCGTTTGATGTAAACCAAGTCGTTTAACCACTTGTTGATTAAATAGCTGTTCATACGATTTCCCCGTCAATTTCTTCAGCACACCAGTTAAGAGATTGTAGTTGACTTGTGAATATTGCCATTGATTATAAAGCGCTGGATCAAATATCACATGATGGACGTCATAATCGACAATTTGATCGTCCGTTTGTAAATTTGTTGGGCCGACTGGACCATCCATGCGCAACCCAGAGGTCATATCTAGCATTTGGCGAATCGTGATCTCATTGCTATGTGGCACCTCAGGAAAGAAGCGCTTTAAATGATCTGTCATCGACAAGTGATGTTGTTCAATCTGTTGCATCACTAGCGCACCTGTTGCAATTTTCTGGATTGAATCAATTGCATAAGCCGTCGAAGCTTGATTTGGTAGTTTCCTCGCCACATTGGCTTGTCCAAACTGCCGTTCATAAGTGATTTTACCACCACGCACAATCAGCACAGATCCAACAAAATGCATGTCACTAATTTGCTGATTCAACGTCGTGGTCTCTTGTTGATTAATGGTCTTCGGTAACTTTAACGTGGACCATTTGTGGGCTGGCTTAGCGTTGGCCCTGCGGTGATGAACTACATGTTCGACTTTGGTCGTCTGACGCACTTGATGATATACGCTGCCCCAAGCTAATAAACTAATCAAACCGACAGTAATTAAAATCAAGCTAATTCGCATTGGTCTGGACATGATGACTCCTTATAAACAGCTGGGTTCAGTCCCATCCGCTTTAATTAATTTTCCAATGTGAACCATTATAACAAAGCTCATCTTAGATACCTATTTTCATTTCTCAAAGACTGGCTGTTTCACGTGGAACAAGCATCACATGATATTGAATTATTTTTCATTTCAAAACTATGAACAAGAAAATAAATGAGCTAAAGTTATATAAAACAATTCGCCTCTGAGGTTTTAAATTTTATGAAGAAAAAGTCAGATTATATTGCATTTGCATCATGTGTAACCATGTTTATTATCTTTACAATCCTATTATTTTACCGAATTGGTCAAGTTCCTGGCGTTTTCATGGACGAGGCTGACTACATAAATGAAGTTATCAGTAAAGCCAATTTTGGAACTGATATCAATGGTCTTCACCATTCTATGTACTTTGCTAGTACGTGGGGACAGGGACAATCCGCCGTTTATAGCTGGATCGTCGTCCCCTTCATCCGATTATTTGGTTTTTCATTGTTTGTGTTTAGAGCACCCTTTGCTGTACTCACACTATTAGCTATGCTAAGCATTGTTATTTACACATATTATGCGTTTGAAAACAAACTATTAGCCACTACCATCACGCTATGCATGGTTACTGCACCTGGACTATTCATGTCTGGTCGTTGGGTATTAGATGCTAACATTGCACCAATTTTTATCACCTTTGCACTTCTTTTACTAATCCTTTCATTCAATCAGCATAAATTCAAAAAAGCTTGTTTGTTGAAGTGAACCCATTAAGTTGGACAATTAAATTAAGCGACTGATTGAGAGGTAGACTGCCGGTATTGAACTGGTGATCTACCTTTTAATTTGATTTTGATTCTGCGTTGATTGTAATAGTCCAACCAATCAGTCATAGCTAGAACTAATGCTGCCTTGGTTGGATAAGCTTGGTCGAACAGCTCGGCTTTCATGATGTGGAAAAATGATTCCATTGTCGCATTGTCTAAACATGTTGCCTTTCGAGACATACTTTGGAAAGCACGATGCTGTTTTAATACTTTTCGCCAAGCCGTATTTTGGTATTGAAACCCTTGGTCCGTATGAACTGTCGTGCGGTACGATCGTCCCGCTACTTTATTCAGTGCTTCCTGAAGCGGTTTAATCGCGAAGGCCACTGTTGGATGATCACTGATATTAAAAGCTAAAATTTCACCTGAATATAAGTCCATCACTGGCTCTAAATAGACACGTTCATTAATTGACTACCATAACGAAATTCACTCACATCCGCGACTAATTTTTGATAGGGTCGATCTGTCTCAAAACGTCGTCGTAGTCGGTTGGGAGCGAGTTTACCCACTTGCCCTTGATAGGAATTATACTTACGTGTTTTACGATTGTAGGCTGTCGATAGGCAACCCATTTGATGCATCAAACGTAAGACATGTTTATGGTTCACACTGAAGCCTTGCTGATGTAATTCAGCCGTTACGCGACGATAACCATAGTGCTTATTAGCACGCTTAACTTCATCAATCGCTTGGATTAACTGAGTGTCAATTGGTATCAGGCTCGTGTCATTTTTGTTGGCATTATAGTAGGTACTACGTGGTTGGTGAACAATCTTTAAAACTAGTGCTAGTGAAACTCGAAAGATTTGCCTTAGTTCTGTGATGATTTGTGCGACTTCTCTCGAGTTTCTTCTTCCCGATCTAAGGCATCTAGTTTTTTTAAGTAGGCGTTCTCAATTCTTAACATCAAGTTCTCTTCACGTAACTTCTTTAATGCATCTGAATCATCATTAGGAGCTTTTGTTGGTCGCTTATGTTTTTTCATTACTGGACGTCCTCGCTTTTGTGTGCTCAGACCTTCGATCCCAAATTGCTCGAACCGCGTTTGCCAAGATAAAATTGTCGTGTCACTTGGTATGTTGAAATGTAACGCAGTTACTGCATAGGAAGTCTGATGTTGTTTCATCCAGTTTAATACTTGTTGCTTAAAGCGACTAGAATAGACACGCTGAACATGTTTGATTTCTAACCCTTCAACACCATAGGCTTGGAACTTCTTGACCCATTCAAGAATCGTACCGCATTTTGGAATCTGGTATTTATGGGCTAACGTCGTGCTGCCAGCGCCTGCTAAGTATTCTGCGACAATTTTTGCTTTAAATTCATAATTATATTTGGTCATAGTAAAACCCCCAGAGTTGGATTTTGTCCAACTCTGGGGGTTCACTTCAGATTAGTAAAAAGCAAAGTCAGAATCACTAATGAACAAAAAAGTAATGTGAGAATGCTAATAACAAATGAAATTTTATAAATTTTAGGCGGGACAAATTCAATTTGAATTGTGTTAAAAACCTTATTGTTAACGAGTCGAACCCGAGCCAAATGATATCGATCTAATGTTACTTTCGAGACGTGATGATTTACGATGACTCGGTATTCTCGAACATTATAAATCCAAAATGGCAGGCGAACTGTTGTATTTTGTACTACTGGCTTCTTCGTTTCTAATTTATACACAACAGTATTGGCACCAACATGAATATCCTCCGGCCGTATTGTTTGCTTACCAACCAAAAGCAGATGCCGATCAACTTGCAATAAGGCTTGCCGATCTAGCCCATAGTCCGGAATATAATCACGATAGATAGATGCTCCAATGTCATTTTTAAAACCTGCATTTGTTATTCTAAAATTATTACTAGTTACATTTTGCATCGTGCTCGTTGCAGACACAGTGTTGGTTTGATCTTTATGAATTTTGTTTTCCGTATTAATTAACGTGGTCGTTACGCTCACCATTAAAATAACAGGCAGGATAATAGCACCCAATGTTAACCGGTTAACTATTTTAGGAGATTTTTCCAATGAACTCAGATAGTTACCGGTAGCGACAGCAATGGCATAGCATAGAAAGAAATTAGCCATTGGCATCATTCGTCCCGAGTACTGAAGTCGACTGATAACAGTCTTGGTCATTAATGACCAAGGGAAAATATCCGTAGACATTATCGTTAATCCAAACCCGATGATCAGAGTAATCCTAACAATCCGCGATAAATAACGCCATTTAGAAATCAATACCAGACAGCCAACAACGATCAATATGCCAAATTGTAGCTGATAGACTTCAATTCGTGTATCTAGCGAATTGTTAATTATTTGACTAAGTGCCAGACCATTTTGTGTTCCAAAATTAGTTGCTGGTGGCGATAAAATCTTAGTATGTAGATATTGATCGAAAAAGGGAATCCAAAAATTTAACGTCGCAACCATATACAGAATTGAAGCGGCAAACAAACGTAATATCGCTGACCAAGATATCCGTCGAGCAATAATGAAATATATCAAGGATAAGCCAAATCCAATAAACGTTATAAAGGCGGTCATGAAGTGGGTCTGCGTAATTAATGCCAGACTAAAGCCTAAAAATACCCAAGTAAATTTTCCAAAATAATTATGTTCTGACTGATAAATGAGATGATAAAAACTTAAAATAGCTAAGGGAAAAAAGAGCATCGCCACAGATTCGCCCAAGTCAAACCGCCCTACGTTATCTTCAATCAAGTAAATTGAAAAAACATAGCCAGTAGCAAAAATAACACCAGTACGCCACGCATATCCAGATAAGCGAATTGTTATGAAATTCATCCATAGGCCCAAAAAAGCAATGATCGCTTCTCCAAGCGCCAATGCAATGATGTGTGGTCCCGCAATTTTTAAGCCAATTAAAAAGGGGGTTAGCCCAAGCCATGGATAGAAAAAATTAATTCCTTGGCCAGCGTTACCAAACGCCTGTGTCGAAATATATGTTAAGTGCCCTTGTTTTAAATTTCCATAAATTTCCAACAACCGTTGTAAATGAAATGCCCGATCGCTTCCCACCAACAACCCTGATGGAGGGAAAATTAATAATCCAAAAGCAATTGCACTAATACCAAAGAAGATAAACAATAAACCATTTTGCTTAAACGTTTTCATGAAGTATCCCCATCTTTTTTCTGCCTAGTTTAAATTATAATCAAAAACAGACAATCAATAGAATTAATTTATATAAAATTTCATAAATTCTAATGATTGCAATATACTAATAAAACAATCTAACAAGTGATATTGGAGGGATATTGTGAAACCTAAACATACGATCTTTTTTTATATAGCCAGTTTTTTAATACCAATCTTAATTTTCTCAGTTCTGTTAGCAGCTGCTCACATCACACCATTCGGCAATATTTCTCCACTGCGTAGTGACATGAATAACCAGTATGTAAGTTACTTTGCAGCGTTAAAACACATTGTCTCCCAGCATTCATGGTATTCATATTCATTTACACTAGGTGGGAATCTATTTGGTTTAGTTACCTACTATCTGATGTCACCTTTGAATTTGATTTTTATACTGGTACCTTTGACAGCCATCAATCAAGCTATTGTGGTGATTACGACGATAAAAATTGGCTTGCTCGGACTAACAATGGGGTTATTTTTAAAACAGGAACCTGCACCGAATCTTAATACCCGTTTGTTGCCATGGCTTCGTTTATCCCTGACAACAAGTTACGCTCTATCAACTTTCTTTATCGGCTTCGAAATGAACATTATGTGGTTTGATGGCTTCATTTTGCTCCCATTGGTTTTATTAGCTATTGATTACCTAATTAAAACGGGGCAATCGCGTTGGTTCATTGTGACACTAAGCGCATCTGTAATTTTAAACTATTATATCGCGTTTATGATTGGCGTATTTAGCTTCCTTTGGTTAATATACCGGCAGTTAACCCGGTTCAACACAGACTTATTTTGGCAGCGTATGCGTCAATACATACTTGCAGGTTTTGCTTCACTTAGCTTAACAACAATTATCTGGTTACCAACGTTAATTTCACTTCGCGGGGCTAAAAAACAATCCTTTTCGGCCTTTGTTCATCCCCTCACCCAATTCAATGCAATAAAAGGCTTCGGCCGATCCTTTCTAGCCGGAACATATGGCGCAAATATGAGCAGCGATTTCAACAATGCGCCACTCATTTACTCATCCACATTTATAATAGTTTTATTGATTGCATATTACTGCGCGAATAGTATCCCCATACAGCATCGATTGATAAGCCTCGGCTTTTTATGTTTTATGGGTCTCAGCACTTGGTTTACGCCCCTTGCTGTTTTCTGGCACGGGGGAACACCCCCCATTGGTTTTGACGGCCGTTTTGCTTTCACAATTGTCTTTTTAACAACAATTTTGGCCTATCAAGGAGCAAATGCACTTAAAGCTGGAATTAATCAACCCGCTTTTTTAATGATCAATGCATTGATCATTATCGTCGTTTATCATCGACAATTCCCGCAGTTATTAACTCTGAAATTTAGCATCGTTAATATAAGCTTGTTATTACTTAATTTTATGTTAGTTCTGTGGTTAACAAACGCCCATCAAAACGCTAAAAAATTAATTGCTGTGACAACCAGTCTTCTTCTACTAAATCTAATTAACGTTACTATCAATGATCATCACGTACTAGCTAATAATTACAACCCACCCACTACGAACACCTTTAATCAATTTGTAAATTATACTGCACCGGTTTTAAATTCATTGCCGCGTTTAACAAGAGCCAATAACAGAATAGAAATGGATTTCTCAAGAAGTAATAATGATCCTTTATTGCTTAATTTCCCAGGTGTTAGTCATTACAGCAGTTCGGAACCCAATAACATTAAGCAATTTATGGGTAACCTTGGCTATTTACGCGATATGAATTGGACCAACTATAGTGCTGGCAGTAGTAATTTTATTGACGATTATTTTGGCATCAGTAACATTGTCAGTGATCCTCATCAAAGTTTATCAAGTGCGATTGATAATGACGACTACATGGGCCATTCTCAACCTGTATCATATGCTGATACAAAAATTAAGCAAAATAATAGAAAAGGACTTGCTGTCACTCATCACACAGAGGCGCTACCACTGTTATTTCCGCTGCAGAAAAACAACACTAGTGATAAACTAAACGCCTCGGTAGAAAACGTTTTTCAAAATCAAAATATCTTAGCAACTGGCTTGTTTGCTAGGAAGATTATGTCTCCTGCAAAGGTGCAGGCAGTTTCTAACCTCAAATATAGCGTCACACCAACTCAAGATGGGGAAGTCTATCTTGCCCTACCTGCAACCAACTTTCCTAATTTCCTTGAATGGGCGCCAATCAACATTCAACGAAACGATTTCAAAAAATCATTAGTCACGTATAATTTCGGTGAGAACAGCGTCTTAGACCTAGGTTCAGGAACTAAGAATATTCCCTTTATGATTACCATTAAACCAACAATACCAAATGTACAAATTAATCAACCAATAATTGCCAGTTCTCCTAAAGAATCAACTCTGAAAAATGCATTACTTGATATTAAAAACAAGGTAAAAACCCAACGAGTTAGCGGAAATCACATTAGAACTACTGTTTATGGAAATCAAAATCAGTCAATTCTATTAACCTTGCCCATTGATGCTGGCTGGCATCTGACCATTAACGGCAAGCCTTATCCGATATCAAAGGCTTATGGCGCCTTAATTACCTTTAAACTTCCACGCACTGGTAAAAACTTAATTAAGCTCTCTTTCGTGCCACGCGGTCTTAAGGCAGGCCTGATTATTAGTATCGCTTCTTTAATCATTTTGGCTATACTCTTCACTCTTCAAAAGCGTCGACAAAAATCATAAAAATCTGTAATAAAAAACTCCGAATTTGATCACATGATCAAATTCGGAGTTTTATTTCGTTCCGAACCATTTGATGATGATTAATTCGGCTACTATCACAAATTCATAAAGCGCCGCAGTTTTAATTTAATTACTCCCCAAATAAGACAACCCGCCGATTGCTAGAAAAATCACGACTAACCAGATCGCTAAATGGGCAAAGAACATAAACGCACCCACGACTAATAGCACGCCCAAAATCCAAAAAACTAGTTTACCAATAAAACGTCCGAATAAAAGTAACAAGGCTAAGCCGATTAATAAACCCATTTGCGGGCCTCCGTTTTTCTTGTTCGATTTACTAATGTCACCAAAGTTTAGTCTTTTTTACCTAGCTTTCAAGGTGGGGAATCGTAAGGATTGGTAAAAAATCACCACCGTTTGACCTAGATGCGATTTGCAGATGGATACCATTAGCAATCCAGTCGACCAGCACCATCTATTTACACAATTATTTTGCAGTCCAAGTGTGGTATATTGAGCCACATGGAGGCATATCATGTGTACAGCAATCACAACGTCTAGTTTAGACCAACACCATTTTTTTGCGCGCACGATGGATTTACCGACAACGACGCCATGGCGGCCAGTTTATTTACCCGCGGATAGCTGGTGGCAACCATCCACTGACGATGCTGGACAATCGCTGCCGTTTGCCTTATTAGGTGGCGGTCGCTGGACGCCCGGCAATCATTACCTAATGGGGGATGCGATGAATACGGCCGGTTTAGCCTGCGCGGAGCTCTTTTTCCCCATTGAAGCACACTATGCATCGACGCCATCGGCACACCATTTAAACATCACACCCCAAGATTTTATTTACTGGGCGCTCTTACACGACTCGATTGCTAGTGTTGCGGCCGATTTGCCAACCCTACGCATCGTTGCAGAAGCTTGGCATCAAGAAGACAACTGGCGACCGTTTCACTGGGTATTAACCGATCGGACAGGACAAACTGCCATTCTTGAACCACGTGATGAGACGCTTACCTTAACACCGGCCCCATTACACGTCCTGACGAACACGCCGAATTATCCGGCACATGTCAAACGGCTGCGGCAACGATTAGGTCACCCGGAAGCGACCTCTTGGCCAAACTTACTTTCACAGATAGAAGCTTTTAATGGGGCTCTGCCACATACAAATTTACCCACAGATCGGTTCCAACGAACTGCGGTTCACCTGTGGCAACAAGCACAACCGCAGGACGCCAAGACCGCGGTTAACCAATTAATCGCTTTGTTAGATGATGTGGTCATTCCGCGCACCCTAGATCGCTTAACCCATCATAATCTAGATTACACTCATTATGAGGACGTTTTGGATTTAACTAGTCTGAAAATGACCTTTAAATCCACTAGGACCCAACAAATTCATCAAGTTTCACTAAATAATTTACAAGACCGCTTTCCCCAACAGACCATTGCCCTACCATTTACTTAATCTAACGAAAAAAGATCAGCAACTTTGCTGATCTTTTTTCGTTACTCATTCTAATGCGTAATGTGTAAAGCCCGCTTCCATTTTGCGTATACAACAGATTCAATGCGCGTTGTCATACTCTGGTAGGCGTGTTGGCTCATCTGTTGCCATAGTTTGTCATCTTTAAGAAGCCGGATCATCGCGCCTGCTAACCCATCCACATCTCCACGACTGACTAAATAACCGTTACGGCCATCCATAATCAGATCAGCTGGCCCATAGAAAACGTTATACGTAACCGCTGGTAGGCCATGTGACAACGCTTCTGTTAATGCTAGTGGCTCATTGTCGCCCTCTGTGGCATTCACGTAGACTTGTGCTTGATCATATACATCGTCCAGATTGGCATGATAGCCATGTAACTTCACACTGTCCGTCAATGCTTGTTTTTTAATTTGCTCATTTAATGGCTTTTCTTGATCTCCATAACCATAAATCGCTAATGTCGCATCAGGAATCTGTTGCTTGACCTTAGCAAAGGCGGTCACGACATCTTCAGTATGCCGTTCTTTGGTTAACCGACCGACGACGACTAACTCGTGCCGGTGACGTTGGGCCAACGCAATGTGCTTAGCATGCTCTTGTTTTGGATCGACAACGCCGGCTGGAACAGCAAAAATCGGTGTTTTCACGCGGTCTTCGCCGCCCATCCACCGCGTTAAATCAGCTTTTTGAGCTTCAGTCGCTACAATCACGCCGTCGAGCTGATCGATATGATTAACCAACGCGTTGGCATACAATCCTGACAGGTTGGCATAAACTTGGTCTTTAGCGTCCACCGTATGTGTTGTCGGTAGCGTTATGTAACGCCGCGCCTTAGTCGTCATACTCAAAA
The DNA here is from genome assembly GCF_045862785.1 of Furfurilactobacillus curtus. GTDB lineage: Bacteria > Bacillota > Bacilli > Lactobacillales > Lactobacillaceae > Furfurilactobacillus > Furfurilactobacillus curtus. The sequence goes on from NZ_BQXO01000002.1 coordinate 25,302, forward strand.
CTGCATCGTAGGAAGCCCCAGGTCGATCTGCCACAAAAGTCGATTTCTCACCGTCACGCCGATTAAGCTCATCCAAGAAGAACGTAAATAATTCGTCATAACTATTAAAAAACAAATCTTGATTCTGATAGTCCAACAGCTGTAACAACGTCAACACAGTGCGGCCATCTGCATCATGCCCAAAGTACTCTTCAATCACTCGTTGACCACTTGGGGCATAGGTCACCTGACTAATCAGGTCACCCTCGTTACTAAAGAATTGATCCCGCGTCTTGAAACCACGGAAATCCCACAAACTCATTTGAACTTTTTTTCCGGTCTTATCATACACATCGACGCTGTACAACTGGCCGATTGTCCCGGGTGCAAAATGGACATCCATAATGAGTTGATCACCATCATAGACGTGACTCACATCTGCCCCTGGATCAACATTATATTCGGGCGCTAAGTGAAGTGCTTCAATTTTTGGCTCATTTTTCCCAACCGGAACCCGTGTTTCAATCCCTTGAAAAAAGTCATACATATTAACAATTTGATCATCTTCGAGGCCAAACCGTTGCTTGTTCGCGTACAACATTTGATCAAAATTTCGGGTCACTAACTTCGCTGGTTTACCTTGATGTTTAAATAATTGGAGTCGTTTAATTTCGGCGTGTTCAATCCCAGAGTTCAATGCCATCAAGTATTCATTTACAAAATAAATCACGCTTGAACCTCCTGTTCATGGCCTTGATTAAATACTGCCACTGCCTCAAAAACCGCCTGCCATTTTTCCCAAACAGCCGCTTCAGAAAAGCGTTTTGCGTCTTCATAAGCATGCTCACTAAAAGTCTGCATTAGCGCATCATCGCTCAATAACTTGCTAATTGCGCTAGCTAAGGCGTCCACATCATCAAGTTTGACTAAATAGCCGTCTCGATCATTTTGGATAATCCCTTGTGGACCATATTTAGCATCGTAAGAAACGGTTGGTACCCCGTGTGACTGCGCTTCTAACAGCGCTAATGAGAAACCTTCAGCTCGAGAAGCTAAGACATTGATCTGCGCACCGTCATAAACTTTGCCAATATCTAACGTGTAATCGTGGAAGGTAACGAGTTCACCCAGTTGCTTGTCAGCGACGATCTTATGCAACCGTTCACCTTCCTTACCGTTTGCGTAACCCCAAAATTCTAAGCGCGCGGTTGGAACCTGTTTGTAAACCTGCTCAAACGCCTCAATCACCTTATCCTGTTGCTTTTCAGGCGAGAGACGCGCCACCATTATAATTTTCCCGGGCGTCCGTTTACGCCAATCCACGTGCGGGGCATTTAGAACCTGGTCATCCACAATTCCCACCGGCAATTCGAAAACCGCTGGTACATCACCCCACCGATGCATAAAATCGAGGCGTTGTTGCGGCGTCGGCGCAATCACGCCTTGCCACTGATGTAAGTTCTTAATCGCATATTCATAGTTATAATTAAGCGTCGCCGTCATCACTTGTTCCGGATCATTTAAGTGATTGGAATGTAAATGCATCATTTTGAAGGCGCGCGTCTTCATATTTAATACGGACCAGGCTAATTCAAACGTCCGATCAACGACCATGACGTTATTCTCACCATCACGCCGGTTTAATTCATCAAGGAAAAAGCGCATCATCGCTTGCTCACCGTTAAACGAGTAATCGCTGCCGTGCCAGTTCAAAATCCGATAAAGCGAATTGTCCACTTTCCCTTGTTGATTTTTCATATGAAATGTTTGATAGACCACGTCGCCTTGCGGGTTAAAGACTTGTTCAGCCGTGACTGCCCCATTAGCATCATGCCACTGTTCCAGGGCCTTGAATCCTCGAGTATCCCAGTACTCACTCTTCACTAATTTGGCGTAACGATCAAATGTCAGGACATTTTCGACTTCCTGATACTCAGGAGCACGCATTTTAATTCGCTGAATAATTCGTTCTGAATTGCGCACCATAAAACCATGCTCGTCTTGATCATTTACTAAGACTTGCAAATTCGGTTTGACGTGCAAATCAGCTAGCTTAAAGGACTGCTTAGGAAATGTCTCGGTCCCTTCAAAAAAATCAAATAAATTGACCATATCGTCATCAGCTAAACCAGCGTTGGCTAGCGTATCATGTAAGCTCAGTGAAAACGAGCGCGTCACAATTTTAGCTGGCACATGGTGATCTTTAAATAAATTGAGTCGCTTCATTTCAGCGTGCTCAATCCCTGATTTTTTTTCATTGAAACTCGCATTAATAAAATAATACATTTTTTGACCTCACTGAGTGCCTTTCAAAAAAATAGGATCTAGCACATTGCTAAATCCTATTCTACCGTACCTCGTTACGACTGAACGAACTTTTAACCCCTCTTAATTATCTTTTTTTCGGCGTGTGGTACCAAGACCCGTCAAGCCGAGTAAGGTTAGGCCAATCAATCCCCATCGTGATGGGCTTACCGACGTATTCGTTGCTGGTAGTTGCACTTTTGTCGAATGCTTAGTTGTTGAAATATTGCTTGCTTTCGGCGCTGATGCAATTGTTTTAGCACTAACTTTAATCGCCTCGACTTGCGCTTTGCCAAAATGTTGATCTGCGAAAGCTCCGGGCTTTGTTGAAACCATTGGCTGATTCGAAGACATTGATTTTAATGGTTCAACTGATTTCGCGCCACCATTCGTTTGCGCTGCCTCTAGCAATAACTTTGCAATTTGATCTGCCAATGACGAGATGGTCGCCGCCATAGATTGCACTTGTTGCTGTGTGTTTGCCAAATTGGTTAGTATCTGTCGATCTTGCTCATTAGTCATGTGGGGTTGAAGCTGCTTCGTTGCTTTTCCCACCAATCGATTAACATCGACTTGCATACTTGCAGCTTGGCCGGCCAATCGTTGAGCCTGACTCGCCAGTGATTGAGACACTTGGTTCTTCGCAGATTGCGCTGCAACGTCTGTTTCCTCCACCAACTTAGCTGCTGATAACGCCGTCGTGGCATTAGCTAACTTAGCGGTTGCTTCAGCAATTTGACTTGCCAGTTGCGCGGCGGCCATTGAATCAACCTTAATTAATTGTTGAGCCTGCGATTGAGCTTGCGCTGCGACTTGTCGCCGCTGTTTAACTGCACTTGTCAGGCTAGATAAGTAGGTAGCATCTCGTTGCGCTTGCGTCGCCCACCACTTAGCTAGTGAAGCATCATTGCTTGTGGCAGCGCTACTTGCTAACGAAGCCGCTGCACTAGCAAGCAAAGCAACTGATTCAACAGCACCATTCAATGAATCGGCTGCTTTATCGGCAACATTAGCTGCATTGACTAAACTTTGCACCACTTCGTTACTGGAATCAGTGGCCGCCAAAGCTGCTACATCAGCCGTTGCTAAGTCTATCTGGCGCTTGTTCTCAGCCGCGGTACTTGCTAGCGAATCAGCAACTGAAGCTTGCTGTTGAGCAACTTTCGCCGCACTTTGCGCGGTTGACTGATCAGTTCCAATTAATTGCTCAACTGCAGATAAGGCGTCATTGGCTGAGCGAAATGCTTGAGCCGCAGATCGGTTCACAGAAGTAGCGACGCTTTGTGCACTGGCTGCTTCACTAGCAAATTGACTGGCCGCGCTAGCATCATTGATATCAGCAGCGCTTGCAGCTAATGAGGCGGCAATACTAGCAACCGACGCAGCTGACTGGGCCGCACTAGTTAACAATTCAGCTACCTGATTAGCTGAATCAGCCTGGGTAACCAGACTTTGCACGGCGGCATTTTGTAAATCGTGCTCGGCAAGTGACGCGGCTTGGGCAGCTAGTTCGCTGGTTGGTCGAGTCAACTTAGCAGTACTATTTGTAATTGAGCTAGCAGAAACTGCATCTTGACTGGCCTTTTGGGCGTCCGTCAAAGCGGACGTCGAATCAACAGTCACCAATGAGCCAACCATGGATTGGGTTTGACTGACGCGAATTTGTTCAGCGCTGGCGACCTGATTCGCAGAAGCAGCAACGCTCTGTGCACTGGCTGCTTCACTGGCAAATTGACTCGCTGCGCTAGTATCATTGGCATCAGCGGCATGTTTAGCTAGTAAACTTGCTGCGCTGGCGACGGAGGCCGCAGATCGGGCTTCACTAGTCAGAGAATCGACAGTACTTGCTGCAGCAACAGTAGCACTGGCCAGACTTTGAACGGCGGAATTCTGTAAATCCGTTTTTGCGAGTGAACCGGCTGTTGAAGCCAATGCACTCGTTTGCTGATCAACTTGATCAGCACTAATTGCTGTCGCCTCTGCAGCATCTGCGGCTTGGCTGGCCTTCGCTGCCTCATTCAAGGCCGCACTGGCATCATCAAGGACCGCTATACTTAATTCATTGACCATCTGACTGGCCAAGGTTTCGACACTCGTTGCTTGACTAGCGGCTGACTGCGCCACAAGTTGGGCACTCATTGCCTCACTAGCAAATTGACTGGCGGCACTGGCATCGTTGGCACTAGCAGCACGTTTTGCTGACTCAAGCGCTGCACTAGCCACGGCCGTCGCTGATTGGGTAACAACCACTAATGAATCAGCACCACTGGCCGTCGCGCTCACAACGCCCGCTAAACTTTGCACAGCGGAATTCTGCAAATCCGTCTTAGCTAGAGAAGCGGCATTTGCAGCAAGTGAATCTGTTTGTTGCCTACTTTGATCGGTACTGTCAGTGGCCCCACTCATTGAAAGGGTTGCTTCACTAACTGCCTTTTCTGCGGTTGATGCCGCATTTGAGTCACCTGTCACCAGCGAATTAGTCTTCGATTGAGCTTGACTGGCAGTCATCTGTTCAGCGCTGGCCGCTCGATTTGCCGAAGTAGCTAGGCTTAGGGCACTCGCTGCTTCACTAGCAAATTGACTGGCAGCACTGGCATCGTTAACGCTAGCAGCACTGGCTGCTAACGACGCAGCGATATTAACAACGTCCGTGGCAGATTGGGCTTGGCTGACTAACGAATCAACAGCGCTGGCCGCCACCTCTGCTACACTCGCCAAACTCTGAACCGTTGAATTCTGTAAGTCAGTCTTGGCTAAAGAAGCTGCATCAGTGGCCAATGAATGCGTTTGTTGGTTGCGTTGGTCCGCACTTGTCACGACATCGCTGGTAGCACTGGCCGCTTCAATGGCGTTGATGGCATCTTTTGACGCAGCTAGTGAATCAGCAAATACCAATGAATTAGCTGCCGATAGCGTTTCCGTAGCGGCCTGTTGTTCATCAGTCACTGCTTGATTAGCGGAAATGGCGACACTTTGCGCGCTAGCCGCTTCACTAGCGAATTGACTAGCGGCACTGATATCGTTAACACTAGCAGCATTTGAGGCAGCTATGGCCGCCACACTGGCCGCTGAAGCCGCTGACTGAGCCACACTAGCTAATGAATCGGCGGTATTAGTGATCGAACTGACTTCATTAGTTAAACTTTGAACCGTTGAGTTCTGATCATCAGTCTCGCTTAAAGAAGTTGCACTGGCTGCTAACGAACTTAGCTCTTTACTTGCCTGATTAGCGCTATCAGCCAAGTCACTCGTATGATTGGCCGCAGTACTAGCTTTCGTTGCATCACTTGCAGCCGTGGCAGAATCAAACGTTACCAATGAATCGACGGCTGACTGCGCTTGACTAACAAGTTTGGCAACATTACTTTCTGCTGTCACGGCTGAAGTAGTGGCACTTTGCGCACTTGCCGCTTCACTAGCAAATTGACTAGCCAAGTTAACATCATTGTTCTCTGCTGCACTAGCTGCTAAAGAACTTGCTTGCTTAGCAACGGTGGCCGCAGATTGCACTAATTTTGCCAATGAATCAACAGTATTGGCCGCTGAAGCCGCGGTACTAGCAGCATTTTGAACGGCCGAATCTTGTAAATCGCGCTTAGCTTGGGAGGTTGCACTGGCCGCCCAATCACTCGTCTGCTGGTTAAGTTGATCGGCACCAGTGACCGTTTTGTCAGCACTGCTTGCCGCCAAGCCTGCCATTGTTGCTTCATCTGAAGCTGCTGTAGAATCCGTTGCCACGGCTGTACTTAAATCAGTCATCGTCTGACTGGCAAATTGTTCAGCACTGGCCGCTTTACTAGCGGCAGAACTAGCCACACGATCTGCACTAATCGCTTCACTAGCAAACTGACTAGCGGCAGTCACATCATTTAATTGAGCTGCATTTGCAGCTTTTTGAGCATCCAAACTAGCGACCTCATTGGCACTAGCGGCGACAGATGCCAACGACTGAACCAGGATATCGGTAGCTGATAAGGCGTTTGCAGCACTTTGAACAGCAGAATCTTGTAAGTCAGCCGTTGCCAGATGTTGGCCGACGGTTGTCAAACTGCTCGTCTTAGTGTAATCAGTTTGGGCGCTCGCTGTTGCCACACTGGCTGAGTCAGCTTGGTCACTGGCATTATCCGCATACCCAGATGCAGCTTGTGAATCAACCGTTACCGTGTCACTAACGGTTGATTGCGCTTGATGCGCAGTTACTGCGGCGGTACTAGCGGCGGCTACTGCTGAAGTAGCCGTGCTTTGTGCGACTATTGCGACACTAGCAAATTGGCTAGCAGCACTGACATCATTAGCACTAGCAGCACTGGTGGCTTTAGCCGCCGCGACGCTGGCCACGTCAGCGGCTGATTGCGCCACACTTACGAGCGAATCGGCGGTGCTATCCGCTGAAACCGCCGTACTGGCCGCATTTTGAACAGCCGAATTTTGTAAATCAGTTTTGGCCAAGGTCGCGGCACTATCAGCCAATGCACTTATTTGCTGGTTAAACTGATCAACACTTGTGGCTGCCTGATTGGCACTATTTGCTGCAACACAGGCTGTTGTTGCGTCATCCGCTGCCGCCGTCGAGTCTGCCGTGACTGAACTTTGAACTTTTGTCACGGTGTCTTTGGCAACCGTCGCTAATGAATCTAATTGTGCAGCAGCGGTTGACAAGGCTTTGGTCGCCACTTGTGCAGCTGATAAAGCAAGACTTGTGGCATTAGAATCATTGCTTAAGGCTGCGGTGGAGGCCGCCTGTTGCGCACTGTTAATCAAGGAAATGGCAAGTACGGCTTGCGAATTAGCTAAGCTAGCCGCTGCCTGCGTGCTACTAGCATCACTAGCCAAACTGGTAACTGCAGCATTCTGTAAATCAGTCTTGGCTGTTAACTGACTGGTCTTGTCGGCACTGGTCAGGTTAGCAAACGTATCCGCCAGCGACGTTGCTTCATTATTTGCACTCGTATTCAACGTATCGGCTGCCACATGATCTTGCGCAGCGGCATTTTGGTCAGCTGAATTGATCGCTGCCGCACTAGCCACTAATACCGCTAATGATTGTTGGATCGTAGCGGCTGTCGCTGCCGCACTTGTTGCGACACTAGCCGCACTAGCGGCCGTTGACGCCGCCTGACTGGTCAATAATGGATTATTAAATTCAGCTAAACTACTTGCCGCACTGACAGCACTCGCGGCAATTGTCGCCATTGAATTAGCCAGACTAGCGGCCGAATCGTAACCACTACTCAAAGATTGACCCGTCGTAAGTGCGCTTGCCAATCGCGAATCATTTGGTGTCTGCGTAACATCGGCTCGCAAACTGGCAACATCACTAAGAACCGCTGCTGACAGCGTATTCGCTGAGGTGACGTTACTTGCAGCAGGGACCACTGCCACTGCGGCTGTCGACGCTAAATCAGATGAAACAGTGTGATCGACCGTTGTTGCCACACTGGCCATCTGACTAGCTAAGTTTTCCGCACTCGTTTCCAAACTATTTGCTAAGGTCTGCACAGTTTTCGCCTGATCAGCCAACTGACTAGCTGTATTCAGATCGTGACTAGCAGCAGCGACACTAGCAGCACTGACTAAGGATTGCGCCTGTTGTTCCGCGCTAATAGCCGCACTGGTTAATTCCTCATACCCACTCACTAGCTGTTTAGCCGCTTCAATGTTTCCTGATAGCGTCGAATTAGCTGCATCACTTTGCGTTGTTTTAACGATTGAATCCACCGCTGGTGAAGCGGCAGAAGCGTTAGAGGCCACTAGCGACGCGGCGATACTTGTCACATTTTCTGAACTTGTAACTTGATCAGCAGCGTCATTGGCGCCAATTGTATCGTTAATTAAGTTGTTGGTCGCATCCGCTAGTGCATTTTTAGCAGATTTAGCCGCAGCGACTGCTTGATTAGCCGCGCTAGCCGCCTGAACTTCAAGACTTGCCACCTGGCTGGCTAATGTTTGCGCTGCGATGGCGTTATTATCTGCAGCAGCTAAGCTGGCTTGACGTGATAATTCATTTGCTGAGTCAGTAAAAGCAGCTGCGGTACTAGCCGCATTAACAGCTTGGTCAGCCAAACTTTTGACTAATGAGGCATCAGCCTTAACTGCCAAATTTTTCTGATCAGCTTCAGCAATAGAATTTACTTGATCAACCATGCTATTCAAATCAATCACTTGCTGACTAGCAAGTGCTGCATCGCTACTAGTTGAAGAAGCAGCAGCACTGGCACCACTAGCGGCACTGGCAGCCACACTGGCGTCGGCGCTAACAGCTTGACTAACTTGGTTAGCCAAATCGTCAACGCTAGTCGCTAACGCTGTTGCACTGGCCAAAGTAGCCGCGGCTACACTGGCTTGAGCAGAGGCGACTGATGCCGCCGCACTGGCCGTTTGATTGTCATTTAAGCCAGTAGCTGATTGCGCGTCACTTGCCGCAGAATCAGCCATACTCTGCGCGACTGAAGCACTGCTGGTTAGCGCACTGACCTGCTGATTCAATTGATTGGCTGAAATTAACAATCCCGTTAAATCGCCATTAGCCGAATCAGTTGTCACCAACTGGGCAATCTGACTGGCAGCCGTACTCATCGTTGCTGAAGCCTGTATTGTTGCCACATTAGCGCTAGTCGCTTGGCTCGCATAACGATTAGCTTCACTTAAAGCTTGGTTAGCAGCCGACGCATCCCCGGCAACTCGGGTTGTCATTTGACTGTAAACCTCGTTGGCCGTGGTAGCCAAATGATCCACTTGATATTCCAAGGAACTCACAGTTGAACCCGCTGTAGATGCAGCTAACGCATAATTTGTCGCACCTGAAACATCATTATTAGCCGCCGCTGACACAGCTAATGAAGCATACCGATCAGCATCACTAACTGCTGCAGAAGCCGAAACGTTATCAGCGTTTACCTGAGCTGTTAAGCTATTGGCTTCAGAAAGCAAATTGATTACCGCGGCATCTTTAGGTGCTGTCGCCGCAATCGCTTGAGCAGAACTCAAAATATGATTGACGTTCGTACCTTCTGTTGAGCCAGCACTGGCTGCCTTGGTCGCCGCGCTCGCTATCGTTGATGCAGCGGAAGCTTGTATTTGAGCGGCTGTCTGGTCATCGATTACTTTTTGCCCAGCGGCACTCGCTAATGAATTAGCCGCACTAATTAACAAAGTTAGCGAACTCTGTAAACTCGGGACTAACGCCGCATAACTAGCCGCGGTTGAAGCGAAGAAGGTCGCTGAAGCAACATCATTCGCCTGCGCCGCACTTTGCGCGGATGTATTGGCCGCTGCCGCAGAGTTTTCATCTTCCTGAGCGATTGTCGCAAGTTTATTTGCAAGATCAGCCATCGAAGCCGCGGAAAGTGCTGCGGACTGTAACTTGACATCCGTGGCTGCAGCACTGGCCGCGCTCATCACTTCACTGGTCGCTTGTGAAATTGTATTTGTTTGTTCACTAACCGTTTTAACTTGACCTGACGCCGTTGAAGCCGCTGCCGCCGCGTCTGAGGCCTTTTCACTGGCGGTCACGCTATCTACGTGCACCGCCTGGCTTAGAATTGGCGACTGTTGGCTAATCACCGTCGCAGCCGAATTCATTGATGCAATTAAGTCGTTATCCTCGACGACCAAGTAATTGACTTGTGAAGCCATCGTAGCCGCTTGGCTGGCGTCATAACTCAAGGCCACACTAGCAGCACTGGCGGTTAACTGGTTAATCATCGCCTGATTATCTTGCAGCTGTTGAACAGTACTAGTAATTTGTGAAGCAGCCGTACTAACCGTGGCGGCCGAACCTTGCACCGAAACGTTTTGCGAATCAGTCGCGGCAATTGATAACGCTTTGTTTGCCAAAGACATCGCCACACTGCCGTTAGTAGCAGCATTGGTTGTTATCAGAGTCGCGGCAGAATCTGCGGAAGCCGCCACCGAGGCATTCGTAGACGCCACCGTTGAATCATCATTGACTTGTTGTTCCATACTGTCGTCAACAGCTAAAAAGTCCAAATAGAGCCGCTGTGCACGAGCAGCAGCAGAATCAGCAATGCTTTGAGCATTTGCTGCACTTTAATATATTCCTTGAGCCGATTCTGCTTGATTTAAACCCGCAGCTGAGGCAGCTGCAACATACAGCTGATTAGCACTCAATGTTTGGGCGCTAGCAACAGCTTGCAAGGAGGCATTTTCAGAAATAACGACTGTTGCTGACGCTGCCTGCGTTTGAATTTTCACATTATTTGGATCTAATTTAGCTAAAGACGCGGCTTTATTACTTAAAGATGTATTGTGATCACCATAACTTTGAATCGTGATGACATCCTGACTAGCTTGTTTAGCGGCCAGGCTGGTAGCCGTCGCTGCTGAACTGGCTGCCGCACTATCAGATGCCACCGCACTTTGAACGTAATTATTAGCACTTTGCGCCACACCGAATAAACTTGTCGCTACCATCGCTGCCGAAAAAGCAGCCGTTTGGGCACTGGCAGCCGATAATGCGAATTCGCTAGCCAAACTAGCATTGTTTGACGCCGCTGCTAGCGAAGCTCGACTAGCAAAGTCGCTGGCTGTACTTGCATAGTTACTCGATGCACTAGCAAAGGAGGTCGCTTGCTTGGCTTCATAACTGGCCAATGAAGAGGCAGATATCGCACCACTGGCAGCCGACTGGGCTAAACTGGCCGCACTAACAACACCACTGTTCGCCAAATCAGTCCGCCCAGTAGCTGAGGCCTCATTGGCGTTGGTTACTGCTGAGTCAGCCGCGCCACTAGCGGTAGCCGCATTAGTTACCGCTGTTGAAGCCACGCTTTGCGCTTGACTGGCTAGTTGTGAAGAAACCTGACTGTCAACTGTAACCTGACTGGCCACTTGTTTTGTTGAAGAAGTAACGATTGACGCCGCACTGTGCGTCACCGCTGCTTCAGAAGTTGCCTGTGCCGCCAAACTGGAAGCTTGCATGGCATAAGAGTATGCGCCACTAACATCATTGGCTGAAGCGGCACTCGCAGCTAAGGACGCATACTGCAAAGCTTGATTCGCATCATTGGTCGCGGATTGGGCGGCCACATTTCCGGCATTAGCGGTTGTCGAGGTCGCAGTTGCACCTGTCTGCACATCGTTATTGGCTTGGTCAGCACTAGCCAATGACATTGCCTGACTGGCAGTTAAATTAGCTTCAATTGCGGTCATAGCAGCTGAAAGTGCCATTGATTGAACAGAATCAACCACCTTTTTCGCCGTCGACGCTACATTTGAGGCCGCAATCGAAGTGGCTTTGTCCGCAACAACGATCGCTTGTGAGGCCGTTGAAGTCGTCTGAAAAGCAGTTTGGCTGGTAGCTAAAGTAAGCTCTTGAGCAGCAGCGGCGGCGCTGTTAGCCACACTAGCCGCATTATTAATTGCAGTTTGTGCTGCTAATAAAGCACTATTGTAAACCTGCGTTGCTGAGGTGGCGGCAGTTGTTGCACTTGCTGCTTTTGCCGTATCACTGGCGGCCATTTGTGAGTAATAATTGACATTTGAATCTAATTTAAAGGTACTGCTTTCAAAAGCATAGAGTGAATTAGCCGAGTTGGCGGCTGCTGTGGCGGCTGCGGCATCTGCCAATTCCTCCAGATAGGTTTGTTCTAAACTGGTCGCTAAGTTATTAGCCGAATTCGCTGTAGTAATCACATTTGCAACTTGCGCATTAACTGAATCCAATATAACTTGTGCACTAACCGCTGCCGATCCTTGGTTCGTCACGGCCATGTAATACGATTGGGTAGCCGAATATTGAGCTGCGACTGCCGAATCATCGGGCGAGACTGATGCCGCATAACTAGCTGCCGATAGAGCCGATTCTGCATTGGATAACGCCGTGCTAGTTAACCCTTGGTACGAATTAACTTCCGATTCCGCTGCCGTCACAGTTGGCGTTGGATCAGATGTAAAGGTGTAGGTCAGTGTTTGATTATTCGAAAATTTCTCATTCAATGCTGGCGAGGTTGTTAATAAATATTGGCCGCCATTTATGGTACTCGTCACCTCAGCACTGGGCTCAACTGCTGATAGATCAATGGCTGCTCCTGCTACCCCAGAAATCGTTCGACTCGGTAAAATAACTTGTCCATCAGCATCGACATATTGAATGAGTGTCGATACAACTGATGCAGTCTCAATTACGTTCGTTGTCTGAGTCAGATTGTTCTTAACTACATAATTAAATGGCGCCTTCAAACCATACCCAACACTGTTATCCCACACCACCACTGTGGCGGGATCCATCCCCATATCAATCGCTGCTTGAGCTGATTTTTGATCGGGGTAAATATGAATCGTATCCCCGATGTTAGCTGTCACAGTCAATGGTGCTGACGTTCCATTTGGCGTTTGAATGTTAAGGGTTACTTGTGAAGTTCCTTTAGTGTATTCAAACGACGTCACACGTGCACCTTGTTGATTTGAGGAACCTCCAGTTGAAGCCGCGAAGGACATCGTATAGTCGGCTAATGCTGGATCGATTTTAATTGTTTTACTTAATTGTGTATTTTCACCATTGTCAGGAATGGACATAGCAAAGGTTCCCATTCCAGTTGAAGCATCATAGGAATAAGTTAAAGTGAAGTTATGAAAACCAGTATCCAGAATTTTCGCATCCATTGGTTCCCAAGTGTTTGAACTAGCTGAAACCATCGGTGTATTTGGGGTAAACCAGCTACCTGGAATTGCTGAGTAGTTATTAATTAACCCAGTACTGTCAGTTGTCCGCCACCCGACATATGGCGTTGTTGGATCACCATACAGCCCATTGGTCAACGTTGGTACACCTGAATTCCCCCACGGATCAAAGGTAAAACCTAGCGCGTTCGGCAAACCAGCGATCCCTAACCCTCCCCCAGCTTGCGCATCATGGGTATCACTAGGATTTTCTGGTGCTTGAACAAGAACTAACGAAATTCCGTCAGCACCACCACTTTTACCAACTTCAATGGCCCCAGTTAAGGTGAAATTTTTGGTCAAATCCACCACATTATTTAAATTAGCATGCCCAACTTGGTTACCTGTATCCGCCGTTAGTTGAACTGTCCCGCTGCCATCGAACTGCACACTGGTCCCATTGCCAGTAAACTGGGTTGACGCGTTTGCGGCCGTCACGTTACCGACTGTCGTGCCGATTTCCATCCCGTTGCTTAAAGTTGCGATCGTCGAAGCTGCTGCTGTTTGCGTAATTGCAACCGGTTGATTTAAAGCAGCTAATTCAGCCTTAACCGTTTGCACAGCTGAACTAGGTGTATCAGTTGGTAAATTGACCGTTAACACACCATCAACAGCGGTACTGGAAGTCGCTCCAGTTGGCAAAACCAGTGTGGGACTAATAGGTGTCGTCTGCGAATCAACAGCTAACGTTGCCCGTGATGTTAGCGTGGCCGGATTAATAATCGCTGCTTGAAAATCAACTGGTTGTGGTGCAGGTGTATCAGTCGGTACGTCTGCTAAATCAGTCAGACTAGCCCGTGATGTTAGCTGAGGTGATTGCAAGGCTGAGGTGTCATCAACCTGTGCTTCACTGGCTGCAACCAGCGAATCAGCTTGCTTATTATCTGTTGCCGGTTCACTAGCAGCACTCGTGCTCGACAGCACGACACTGCCTTGACTGGCAACTGAACTGGTTGCCGCCATTGAATCGTCAGTCAGTGTTATCTGATCTGTACCAGTATCAGCGGCTGCAGTCTGTGTAGTGAAGCCCTCAGCGACACCAAAGAATAGCAAAGTTAAGCCCGCAAACAGCCATTGTTTGCCGGCTTTATACATTTTATAGTGGGTTTTTTGTGCGGTGTTTACACGCCCCAATTGACTTTCTTTCATAACTCCCTCGGCTCCCAAAAAGCAACGCTTGTGTCAACATTTTTCCAAATTAAACATTTAGTATAATAGTATAACTCATATAATTGTTTGTAAACCTACTGATAATGCTAAGCTAGTCAACTTTTCAAGAAAAAAACGAACCAATTTTTCATAAAAATTTGGTTCGCACATAATATCGCCCAATAAGGCGTTAAATAAATTATTCATTATTGGGACAGTACTTGATAGATCAATAAATCACGCCATTAACATTGCGGTTAAAATGACCCTATTCATTTATACATGCCTGATACTCAATAGTTAGTTCATCTTCAAATTCTCTATCGAATATCGACAAACAATTTGAACAAAAAAACCAGTCTGGGTTAATCCCAAACTGGCTATTTGTTGATTCAAAAACACTAATTAATCTTCACTACCCATCAAACGACCAACAAAGGCGGCAATCACAGCTCCAACAACCGGGGCGGTTAAGTAGACCCAGTAATGAGCCAAAGCAGAACCACCAGCAAAAATAGCTGGTCCAAAACTCCGCGCTGGGTTTAATGAGCCACCCGTTAAGTTCAACACGACGATGATTAAGAATCCGAGAGTTAACCCAATCGCTAATGGTGCCATTTGGCCATTACCATATTCGTCACTCGTCACCATCAAAATAACAAAGACGAATAAGAATGTAATGATAGCTTCCGTCAAAAATGCTGCCCCAGCTGAAATATTGGGGAAATCTGTTTGCCCAAAGCCAACCGCTTTAGATAATTTTAGTGCGTGTTCCATAAAAGCAATCACACTGGAAGCCACAGTTGCTCCTAAAAATTGTGAAACAATGTAAAACAAGGTATCTGTGCCGGATAACCGCCCGTTAATGAACATGGCGATTGAAACCGCAGGATTAAAGTGACCACCAGAAACGCCACCGACTGCGTAAGCCATCATTGTAATAGCTAAGCCAAAAGCCAGTCCAATGGTTAATGTACCACCCTTTGCGATTGTCACCGCACCAGTCCCAATAAAGACGAGCATAAAAGTTCCGATAAATTCGGCGAAATACTTTCTCATCCGTGTGTCCTCCAAAAAATTGCTCAATAAAATTTTAATCGTCCTTTATCATACACTACTTTACCCGCTCTCAACAATTTTCAATTTTAATTGAAGCAATTCATCATGGCGACGATTAAGCCAACAAAAACAAGCCTCCAGATTTCCGGAGACCCTTAGTTTTAAATTTATGATTGATGGTTGTTGGCAATCAAAGTCACTCGGCGACCAGCGAGCCATAAGAAAATGCTGGAAAGCCATGAGGCAAGTACAAAACTGATAATTGCCTGACTATAAAACATCCGCGCATTAATTAGCCAATGATCGCTCAACCGGCCCACTTGAGTGTATTGCCAGACCCCCACCACAGCTGGTATTAAAAATAACATATAAAGCCAAAACGGTGCGCCATTATTTAACATTGTCCAAGCTAAAACCACGCCGACAAAGATATTAATGAGACTGGCCCATAGGAGAAGGCCTCTAACCGCTGTGGTTGCTTCATCACGCCATTGCTGATTCATGGAATCCCGTCCTTTTTAATTAATGTCATCCATTATGACACAATTCCACGGATCACACGACCTCATTCAAAAACTAGGCTTGATGCTCAGCTAGCGCTTGTTTACCTTTATCGGTCAATCCCGTTACAGCATTATCGGATGCGTCAATGTAACCATCCGCAATCAATGGCCGCGGATTACCCCCAATCGCGTTATCACAGTAATCGACGAAATGAGTAACCGGTGTCCCTGGTTCAACACGCCCATCGGCAATGGCGGATAAAATATCGTAATCTGTTGCTGATAAATTCATTGTTATTTCCTCCTGTCATTCATTGTTAACGATTGTTATTATAACTGACTAATGTAAAAAAGGGTGTTCTCAGTGCTCCCAGATTGTTTTAAAAAATTTTTTATTGTTTTTAACGGCCCTTTTCTGCGCTAAATCCAAGTCATATCAATGAACTAGCTCCTCATGATTCACCAACGCAAATTTTTTGTAACTTCTTTTTAAGCTTCACTTTAGGTTACATCGGTATATTATAAGCATCGAAGGAGTTGATACCCCTCGCTCCTTCGCATAATGTATCTCCCCCCAGATATGTTAAGACTCTCTCTAGAATGATGACTGACCTAGGATTCCCCGATCCTAGGTCAGTTTTTTTGTGGTTACATTTCGCTTTTTGGTCTCGTTCTTTGGCTCACAGTCGCCAAGGAATTTTTATTCAGACTAAGACGGTTGCTAAAAAGTACCTAATCAATGATCGTAATGAAGCTAATGTAGTAACGGCCAGTGGATCAATTTCAGCAACCGTTCCTGACGCAAAGCTTCTACTGCTTCCATTTGATCTCAGCTCAACCGCTGGTCAAAAAGGACTAACCACTACTTTTCCTTCGATAGACATTCTCATCAACAACATAGTTATTTTTGAAGTGATGTCTTATGAACAAATCGATGATATAACTTGGCTGCCTCGTGTGAAATTTAACCGAAAATAACAAGACCCTTATTTCCAAACAAGTCATCATATCTTGGAAATAAGGGTCTTTAATTTAAATGTCGTTTTACTGGGCTATCACTCATGGTTGGGGATGCTAATTTCAACCTGACGTATTGTTTCATGTGAAACATTAATACCTAACCGTTTTGGCATAAAACGTCCGCCGAACAATAATTACTAGGCCTAAAATCACTACCACTGCAACTGCCGCAAATCCAAACATGAATTTATAAGACGTCGCATCGATTAAAATACCACCTAATAATGGACCTAACGCTCGCCCTGCGGATGCAGCTGCATTGACTGATCCTTGATACTTCCCTTTTACTGCCAAAGGCGTTAACTGATTTACTAAAGCTGGAATAGCTGGGAATGCCGTTGCTTCACCCAAAGTTAATACCGCCATTGCCAAGATAAAACCACCATACTGTTTAACAAAAAGCAAAATAATAAATGAAACAACTACTGCCGCAATCCCTGGAATGATTTGATAGTATGGATTGCGAATTCGGTCCCCAAGGATATTTACCCCCATCTGGAAAACTAAAATGAGCGCAGCGTTGATCGTCCATAGAAAACTATACTTCGTCAAAGGGATCCCTTGATCGGTCATGTAAACGGCCATATTAGATACCCATTGTTCATACATGATCCAAATCACGATTAACGAGATAAACAATGTCCAGATCACAATTAGATTCGGTCTAGGCAGCTTAACTGACGACTGTGGCTGATCACGGTGTTGCGCATGATGACTGATTGTCGGTACATTGAATTGAAGTAGCACAATGAAGAAATATAAAAAATACATTGCTGCCGTGATCATGAAAAGGTACTGTACACCATGCTGGTAAACAAAGCCCACCATCATCGTACCAAAAACCGTTCCTAGATTCTGCATGAAGTAAATCATGTTAAAGACATAGCGGCCATCACGACTTTTAATCGTGGTGCCTAAAGAATTAATCAGGGTAATTAAGAGACCGCTACCAAATCCCATAAAGACTAACCCGATTGGAAAGGCCGGCCACCCGTGCCAAAAAATTAAAAAGAGAGTAGCTAAAAATTCATATACGGTGACAACCAAGGTTAATCGATAGGCATTTACTCGATCAAAAAGCCAACCACCTAAATAGGCGCCGATGATACTAGCCGTTGAATTCAGTAATAAGACAATTCCGACCATTGTCAATGACTCATGGAGTGCATCGTGAATATAAATCGTCGTTAAGGGCCAGATGAAACTCTGCCCCATATTATTCAATAAACCGGCAACTAGTAACCACGGTAGTTTAATTTCTTTACCGTTTGTCTTTGTTTGCATAGGTCCCCTCCTCCCCGATTATTTCCCTGGAAATATGCAACTTACAGCTCACTGGCTAAAATCACTTTGTGGCGATATTAACCAGGTGCATTATAGGCAATATTAGAAAATTTATTATATGACTTCACAAACAATAGCTTAACCGTTCCCCGCGCGCCAGAACGGTTCTTTTCAATGATAACTTCAACCTCACCAACATTCTGGTCTTCATCATCCCGAGGATCGCTATTACTATCTTCGTCATCATTGTCACGCTGATAATAGTCATCCCGGTATAAAAAGGCGACAATATCGGCATCTTGTTCGATTGAGCCTGACTCACGAATATCAGATAAAACGGGGCGTTTATCTTGACGTTGTTCCAAGCCACGTGATAATTGTGATAATGCGATGACAGGGACACTAAGTTCTTTAGCTAATTTTTTCAACTGTCGGGAAATTTCAGAAACTTCTTGTTGCCGGTTTTCTTTATTTCCCCCTTCAATTAGTTGTAAATAATCAATGACAATTAGCCCAAGATCATGCTCCTTTGCTAATCGTCGACATTTAGCACTAATTTCGGCCATCCGGTTCCCTGGCGTATCATCAATAAACACACTCGTCTTGGATAATGCCCCCATGGCAACCACCAAATTTTGCCACTCATCATCAGTCAATTGACCAGTTCGCAAATGATTAGCGTCAATACTGCCTTCCGAACACAACATTCGGTTCACTAGGGACTCGGCACCCATTTCTAGGCTAAACAACGCGACGGTTTTATTAGTTTTTGTCGCGACGTTTTCAGCAATATTCAACACAAAGGCCGTCTTACCAACCCCCGGCCTAGCCGCCAAAATAATTAATTCATCGTCATGGAATCCCGTTGTCATTTTATCTAACTCATGAAAACCGGTAGCTAAACCGGTAATTTCATCACCGTGTTTCGCTAATTCATTGACAGTGTTCATAGCTTGATTCAAAACTTCGGCAATCGGTTTAAAGCCACCACTCGTGCGATCATCTGACACTTTCATGATCTCAGATTCAGCATTTTCTAATAATGTGGCAACATCGTCGTCTTCGTTATAGGAATGCGTCACGATATCCGTGGCGGTTTTGATTAGACGTCGTAATACTGCCTTTTCGCGAACAATTTGCGCATAATATCCCACATTAGCCGCGGTAGGTACTGCCTGGGCCAATTCCGCAATATACGCAACGCCCCCGACATCATCCAACTGTCCATTAGCAGTCAAGGCCTCGTTGACAGTAACGGCATCCACGACAGTGTTGCTATTATTTAAATCCACCATGGTTTGGAAAATAATCTGATGGGCGCGTCGATAAAAATCTTCCGGTTGTAAATACTCGGCTGCTTCTGAATAGGCATCATTGCTTAAAAATACCGCTCCTAAAACAGCCTGTTCAGCTTCAATATTTTGTGGCGGGGTTTGTTCCCGCAAATCTACATTATCCATGCTTTCTCCGGTTTAATAACACGATTTTAAGACAATGACCGTACTATTTCCTAGGAAATAGTACGGTCAAGATTGCGCCATTATTGAGATACGACGTGAACTCGAATCTTAGCCGTTACTTGGCTGTGCAACTTAACTGGGACATTTGTGTACCCAAGGACTCGAATTGGTTCTGGTAGTTCAATCTTATGTTTATCCAATTTTATCTGAAATTGTTGGTTCAACTCTTGCGCAATCTGTTTAGATGGAATGGAACCAAACAGCCGACTGTCAGCACCAGCCTTAGCCTTGATTTCCACAACCGTTTCATCTGCTTCCAACTGCGATTTCAGTGCCTGTGCGTTAGCCAGTTCAGTCGCCTCTTCCCGCGCTTCTGCTCGTTGTTGTCCTTTTAGCTGACTTAAAGCAGCCGCTGTTGCAGCTTTGGCTTTACCAGATTTAATCAAAAAGTTCTGAGCATAGCCATCCGGAACATCTTTCACTTCGCCACGCTTGCCTCGTCCACGTACATCTTCAGTAAAAATAACTTTCATTGTCTTACTCCTTTGCTTCAGTAGGATTGTCGTCCGTTTGATTAATTAACAAGTCAACCAGTGTCTGCCGAACGTCACTAACACTTTGCTTTTCAATTTGAGTCGCAGCATTTTGCAAATGTCCGCCACCACCCATTTGTTCCATAATGACTTGCACGTTCACTTCGCCCGTTGATCGAGCGGACACACCAACCCGACCATCACTTCGTTGTGTAATGACAAAAGACGCATCAATTCCCGACATACTCAATAACGAATCCGCTGCCTGCGCGGCGGTCACCGAGTCGTACGGGCGGCTATCTTCACCAGCAATCAGCGCCATGTTATCGTTGATCAACTCAACCCGACTGATTAAGTGATTCCGTTCCATGTAACTGTCGGGATTTTCTTTATTGAATTGAGCAATCAATTCCGCATCAGCGCCTGCAGACCGTAAATAGCTAGCTGCGTCAAATGTCCGTGTCCCTGTATGGTCTGTGAAGTGCTTGGTGTCGATTTCGATCCCAGAAAGCATTGCCGTTGCTTCAATCCGATTGATAGAATTAGCTTCTTGTGGCTGATACTCTAACATTTCAGTAATCAGTTCACAAGTAGAACTTGCATAGGGTTCAATATAAACTAGCAATGGATTCTCCGGAAATTCTTCGCCCCGTCGATGATGGTCAATAATCACGGTCCGATTCTGGAGGGGCTCATAAATGCTACTTCCCATTGAAAGGGATGGCTTTGAGTGATCGACCATAATCAGCAAACTTTGGTCCGTTGCGCGGTTGGCAGCGTCGACCGGTGTAATAATGGCATCTTGAATTTCTGAATCCTTTTCAATAACGGTTAACAGTCGCTGAATATCAGAATGCGTTTGTTGCGCTTCATCAAGAATAATCCAACATTTTTTCCCATTCATTTGCGCAATTCTTCGAATACCTAAACAAGCGCCTAATGAGTCCATATCGGGTGACTGGTGACCAGCGACAAAGATCTGATCAGACTGACTGAAAAGTTCTTGTAAGGCCTGTGAGATCATTCGAGCACGTACCCGGGTCCGTTTTTCCATTGGGTTGGTTTTACCGCCATAAAAGCGCGCCTCGGCATCTTCCGCTTTAACGACTACTTGATCACCACCACGACCAAGCGCCAAATCCAGGTTGCTTTGCGATAGGGTGGCCAAACGATTCAAGTCCTTTTGACCATAAGCAATTCCCAATGATAATGTTAGCGGGTAATTTTGTTTAGAGGTCGTTTCACGAATCGTATCAAGTATTTTAAATTTATCCGTCTCTAATTGCTCTAAATCACTTAAGTGCCCCAAAATTAAATAACGATCTGAACTCAATCGACGTAAATACATATTGAACGCTAACGTCCAATCCGTTAGCGTGCTGGTCACATAGTTTCTAAGCGTGGACACATCTGAGTCATTCATACTTTGAGTAACTTCATCGTAATTGTCTAGCGAAATCATACCTAAAACTAATTGTTCATCATGGTAATCTCGTTCAATCTGGGCATAATGGCTAACATCCATTAGATAAACGACATTTAGTTCTGGTTGAACGAGCAGATAAAATTGTTTATCAGCCCACGTGATGGTTGTGTATTCACCATCTTTTTCATGTGCCTCAATGGCCTCTGCTAACTGACCACTCACTTCCGCAATTGTCTTGCCTAATACGTCAATTTCACCAAAATAAGTTTGTAAATAAGGATTAATCCAAGAAATTCGCTGATGCTCATTAAAAATCAAGATTCCCATTGGCATCTCGATTAACGCTTCTTGCTCACCACGTTTGATGCGATAAGACAAATCTGCGATGAATTCTTGAGTATCAATACTGATTTCCTGAAGCGTATTAAAAACTAGGACTAGCAAGACGAGCACGATTAGCAGCATGACCAAGCCAAAAATCCAATTAAGCATGAACGCGATAATCACACTTAACAGGCCTAATGCGAAACCATATCCAGCTACCCAGCGTAACCGTGTATTTTGCATAAAGACAGGTAGATGAAGTTTTGCAAATAATTGCCGCATAACGTCTGGTCCTTTCTGTATAGCCTACTGATAGTAGTTTATCACACCTAGCCTGTGATAACTTGAAACACAAAAACTAGCGCGTCAGCAAAGCTGAGATTATTGCTGACGCGCGTTTTTCCTTTGATTGAAACTAGCTAGCGGTGTCACCATAGTACAAAAATCAGTTAAACAGAACACACCAAAAAAGCAGCCCATCATGGACTGCTTTTTCAATACGTTCAATTAGTCTTCTGCCACGAATGGAAGCAAGCCCATGATCCGTGAACGCTTAATTGCCACCGTCAAACGACGTTGGTTCTTAGCGGACGTTCCGGTTACTCGACGAGGTAAAATCTTGCCTCGTTCTGAGATGAAGCGTTGCAATAATTCAGTGTCTTTGTAATCGATGTATTCGATGTGGTTTGCAGCGATAAAGTCTACCTTACGGCGACGACGATTACCACCACGACGACGTTGATCTGCCATTATCTAATCCTCCTAACGATTAAAATTAGAATGGAAGGTCATCGTCCGAGATATCGATACTTTCACCATTACTAGCAAAAGGATCGACAGGTTGGGCAGGTTGATTGCTGGTTGGCGCATTGCTAACGCTGCTCCCATTATCCCCACCATTATTCCCGAACGGATTGGCACTTCCCGCTTGAGGAGCGTTGTTGGCAAAGTTGTCATTGTTATTCGTGTTGCTTGTTCGCTGCTCAGTTTGTGAACGCGATTCAAGTAACGCAAAGTTTTCAACGACCACTTCTGTGACGTACACGCGCTGGCCTTGTTGGTTTTCGTAATTCCGGGTTTGAATCCGACCTTCGATCCCCACCAAAGATCCTTTATGCGTAAAATTAGCAAAATTTTCTGCAGATTTTCGCCAAATAACACAGTTAATGAAATCTGCTTCACGTTGCCCCTGTTGGTTAGTGAACTGACGGTCCACAGCCAATGTAAAGGTAGCGACAGCAGCACCTGATTGTGTGTAACGAACTTCAGGATCCCTAGTCAAACGACCAGTGAGAACTGCGCGATTGATCATAGTGAAGTGCTCCTCTCTGTAAAAGTTGAGTTTTACTGATTATTCAGCGTCACGTTTAACAATCATGTGACGTAAAATGCCATCGTTGATCTTAGCCAAACGATCAAATTCGTTTAAAGCTTCGGCTTGGTCAGTGGTCAGGTTAACAACGTGGTAAGTTCCTTCGTTGAAGCCTCCGATTTCGTACGCAAAGCGCCGAGTTGACCAGTCCTTTGAATCAGCAATTTGGGCACCGTTATCCGTCAAGATTTTGTCAAAACGGTCCACTAAGGCTTGCTTAGCTTCGCTGTCTAAATCCGGACGAATGATGTAAGTAATTTCATACTTAGTTGCTAACATCGACTGTCTACCTCCTTATGGTCTATTGACCCGCTGGTATTCCAGTGGGTAAGGCGTCGTTCATCAATTAAGACGAACGCTCACAAGCTAAAAGTATAGCATGATGAAGCTTTAATAACAAGGTCCTTTGCCAGGCACCTGAAGTTCGTTCACACAACTATACATACGTGACTTCTCTATTTTTAAATGCCAAGTCACAAAAAAACGCCTTGCAACCAAGGCGCAATTTTCAACACTATTTAAATTTGACTGCCGTTCCATAAGCGGCGACGGTTTCCATATCTTGACTGATGGAATCCGAATCAAAGCGCATCATTACGACTGCATCGGCTCCCATCGCTTTAGCATTATCTCGCAATCGACCAATTGCAGTGTCCCGTGCTTCGGTCAACAGTTCTGTGTACGCTTTGATTTCACCACCAACGATGTTTTTTAATCCAGCACCAATATTCTTAACCACGTTTTTAGATTGACTGGTTAAGCCAAAGACTTCTCCAATCACTTCGTACTCTTGTCCAGGAATGTGTTCTGTGGTCACAACCAATAGGTCCTTCGCTTCACTCATCTGTTAACCTCCATCTGAACTAAATTTCAATGTAAGCCCATTGTCGCCCAAACAACTTATAAAAGGCAATTAATACTATTTTTAATCTCAACTATAAAAAAACGGCCTCAGTTTAAAACTGAAACCATTTTTTTGATAAACATGAGTAATAGACGCTATTCAGCATCTGGATCATCGGAATCATCATTTTCTGCCCGTTGCAAAAGTTCCTTCACCTGCGCATCAGCATCGCCGGCAGGTTGATCGCCAGCTAACGGTTCCTTCTCCGTATCTTCCGTAGCACCTTTATCAGTTTCATCTTCAGCCAACTCTGGTTCTACCTTTGCCATCGTGGCAACGGAGGCATCCTCGTCAATCCGAATAAGATGAACACCTAAGGTTGCCCGGCCAGTTTCAGACACGCTATTAATGTTAAACCGAATCATGACACCCTTGTCGGTAACAAGCATGATGTCTTCAGTGCCATCAACGGTCGTTAGCCCAGCTAATGGACCATTCTTTTCCGTCACATTAACGGTCTTAATCCCTTTACCACCGCGACCCTTAATCGGGTACTCACTGGCCTTGGTTTGTTTCCCATAACCTTTTTCACTGATAACCAATACGTGACTATCAGGGCTTAATACATCAGCACCAACAACATAGTCATCATCACGTAGACGAATCCCACGCACCCCGGCAGCCGAACGTCCCATATCACGAACTGTTGTTTCCGCAAATGAAACCGCATAACCTGCGTGGGTTCCAATAATTATGTTCTGACTACCATCAGTAATCGCCACATTCATAACTTCATCATCATCATGTAACGTAATTGCCTTCAATCCGTTACTGCGAATATTGCTGAATTCTGTTACGGCTGTCCGTTTGACCACCCCGTGAACCGTCGTAAAGAACAAATAATTCTTGCTTTCACTCGGGTCCCCAGTGACATTGATCACTGCCTGAATGCGTTCACCACCGTCAATCCCTAACAGATTGATCACGGGAATTCCTTTGGCAGTCCGACCATATTCAGGAATTTCGTAGCCCTTCATCGTATAAACTTTACCCGTGTTGGTAAACAACAATAAACGGTCATGGGTTGAAGTAGAAATTAAATGCTCAATAAAGTCATCATCATGCACATTCATGCCTTGAATGCCACGTCCACCACGATGCTGCGATTTAAATTCAGTCGTTGGTAATCGCTTAATGTAGCCTTTGTGCGTCAAAGTGACAATGACGTCTTCTTGTTCAATAAGATCTTCATCTTCGATGCTCGAAATGTCACCAACTTGTAGTTCAGTCCGTCGTGCATCACCAAATTTATTTTGAACCTCTAATAACTCCTGATAAATAATTTCATTAATCCGCGATTCATGAGCCAAAATATCCTGATAATCAGCAATGTCTTTCATCAAGGCATTGTATTCATCTTCAATTTTACCCCGTTCCAAACCGGTTAACCGAACCAACCGCATATCCAAAATGGCTTGTGCCTGTTTATCGGAAAGTGAGTAGTTCTCCATCAATTGCGTTTTAGCAATATCGGCAGTTTGAGAATTACGAATGATCGAAATGATCGCATCAATGTGATCTAACGCAATCCGCAAGCCTTCCAAAATATGAGCCCGCGCTTGCGCACGTTTTAAATCAAATTCAGTCCGCCGACGGATCACACTTTCTTGATGACGCAAATAATCAACCAAAATTTGCTTTAAACTCAACACTTTTGGCGTTCCGTCCTCAATCGCCAACATATTAAAGCTAAAGGACGTTTGCAACATCGTCATCTTATACAAGTTATTTAAAACCACCGATGCCGACATATCCCGGCGAACATCGATCACTACTCGTAATCCTTCACGGTCGGATTCGTCATTGATATCGGTGATTCCTTCAATTCGTTTGTCACGGGCTAATTCAGCAATATGTTCAATAAGACGAGCCTTGTTAACCATATACGGCAATTCCGTCACAATGATGCGTTCTTTACCGTTCTTAGCTGTTTCAATATCGACTTTAGAACGGACAGTGATGGAACCTTTTCCTGTTTCATAGGCCTTGCGAATGCCTGCTTTCCCCATGACAATTGCGCCAGTTGGAAAATCTGGTCCCGGAATGGCTTCCATCAAGTCAGCTGTCGTCGCTTCCGGATGATTCATCAGGATGTGAATCCCCTTGATGACTTCAGATAAGTTATGCGGCGGAATACTGGTTGCCATCCCCACGGCAATCCCGGAGGTTCCATTCACTAGCAAATTGGGAAAACGAGCCGGCAAAACAGTTGGTTCCCGTTCTGTGCCATCATAGTTATCTTGAAAATCAATGGTGTCTTTATTAATGTCCCGCAACATTTCTAGCGCAATTTTGCTCATTCGAACTTCGGTATAACGCATGGCCGCCGCGCTATCCCCATCAACTGACCCGAAGTTTCCGTGGCCATCAACTAACATGTAGCGATAGCTGAAATCTTGTGCCATGCGGACCATTGACTCATACACAGCACTATCCCCATGAGGGTGATACTTACCTAATACGTCTCCCACAATTCTGGCAGATTTTTTGTATGGTTTATCTGGCGTGTTGCCCAGTTCATGCATATCGTACAAAATTCGACGATGAACTGGCTTCATCCCATCACGCACATCTGGCAACGCCCGTGCCACAATGACGGACATGGCGTAATCTAGAAACGATGTCCGCATCGTTTGCGACAGATTGACGTCGGTAATGCGACTCGGTAAATCTTCGCTCATTTTGCAACTCCTTTAATCTCAGTGTGACACAATACGTTTTGAAGCCGAGCACTAACAAAATCAACGGGATTGACGTTCTTGGTCAATGGCGATGATTAGGTTAGGCGCAGGCTTCAGCATTGTGGAACACGACAACAATCTCAGTGTGACACAATGCGCCTTGAAGCTGAGCTCTAACAGAATCTAAGCATCCAAATTTTCAACAAACTTCGCGTTGGCTTCGATAAATTCGCGCCGTGGTGCGACCTTGTCACCCATCAACATCGTGAAAATTTGGTCGGCTTCAATGGCGTCTTGTGGATCAACTCGCAGTAAGCGACGCTTTTCTGGATCCATTGTCGTTTCCCATAATTGTTCAGCGTCCATTTCACCTAGCCCTTTGTACCGTTGGATGGTTGGCTTTGGCGAAGGTGGTAATTGGCCTAAAATCGTGTTCAATTCTTCGTCTGAATCGATGTAGCGCATCATTTTACCCTGTGCCACTCGATAAAGCGGTGGCTGAGCAATATACACGTAGCCGGCATCAATCATTGGTCGCATGAATCGATAGAACAAAGTTAATAACAAAATACGAATATGAGCGCCATCCACATCGGCATCGGTCATAATAATTAATTTATGATAGTTCGCTTTAGAAATATCAAAATCTTCACCAAATCCGGTACCTAATGCAGTGAACAGCGACCGAATTTCCTCGTTAGCCAACACCCGATCCAAACTGGCTTTTTCAACGTTAAGGATTTTCCCACGAATTGGCAAAATTGCCTGGGTTAACCGTGAACGCCCCTGTTTAGCTGAACCACCGGCGGAATCCCCTTCGACAATAAACAATTCTGAGATTGCCGGATCCTTCGATGTGTTATCAGCTAATTTACCAGGTAAATTCGAGATCTCTAATCCCGATTTTTTCCGTGTTACTTCACGGGCACGTTTGGCCGCAACCCGAGCCTTAGAAGCCAGAATTCCCTTGTCGACAATCTTCCTAGCCGTATCAGGATTTTCCATCATAAATCGGCTAAACGTATCACTAAACAAATGATCCGTCGCAGTTCGTGCATCTGAATTACCAAGCTTGGTCTTGGTTTGCCCTTCAAATTGTGGATCTGGATGTTTAATTGAGACAACAGCGGTTAATCCTTCACGCACATCATCACCAGATAAGGGGTCGTCATTGTCTTTTAGCTGCCCGCTCTTATGCCCGTAGTCGTTAATTACTCTAGTCAACGCCGACTTAAATCCGGTCTCGTGAGTACCACCTTCGTACGTATGAATGTTGTTGGTAAATGTGAGTAAGTTGCTGTGGAAATCATCGGTATATTGCAAGCTGACTTCGACGACAATGCCCTTCTGCGTACCTTCAACATAGACTGGGTCAGTAAATAAGACGTCTTTACCTTTGTCCAGATACTCGACATACTGTTTAATGCCACCTTCATAGTGAAAGGCTACAAACGTAGCTTCTTCAGGCCGCTTGTCTTCAATCGTGATCTTCAACCCTTTATTCAAAAAGGCCAGTTCGCGAATACGAGTCGTTAAAATTTTAATATCATAAGTAGTCGTTTCTCGAAAAATATCGTTATCTGGTTTAAAGTGCACAATCGTCCCATGTGCATGGGGATCTGCCTCACCGATCACCTTCATTGGCGTCTTGACGCGGCCGGTCGCAAAGTCCATGTAATACACTTTTCCGTTCCGCATTACCCGGACATCAAGTTCTGATGACAGTGCATTAACCACTGAGGCACCAACTCCGTGCAAACCACCAGAAACTTTATAACCGCCACCGCCGAACTTACCGCCGGCGTGCAAGATCGTGAAAACAGTCTCTAAGGCTGGCTTTCCAGTCTTCTTTTGAATATCAACTGGAATTCCCCGACCATTGTCTGTGACAGTGATGGAATTATCTTTTTCCACGACCACGTTGATTTCATTTGCGAAACCAGCTAATGCCTCATCGATACCATTATCCACAATTTCCCATACCAAATGATGGAGTCCTTGCGACGTGGTTGTCCCAATATACATCCCAGGACGTTTACGGACGGCTTCGAGCCCTTCTAAAACTTGAATCTGATCTGCATTATACTGACCAGCTTCTGCTTCTCGAGTCGCAGCATCCCCTGACGCAACTTTTGAGGCCTGATCGGCTTCCGCCTGCTCAGCTTGCTCGCGTTGCGCCTGTGTTAATTGCTGTTCGTTATCTTCAGCCACGTTCATTCCTCCTGTCATTCTTCCAACTACTCAATCAAGCTTCTGTTGAATCTTGTTGTAATCGCCCATCACTGACATTAAAGACCGTCGGTGGATTAATTAGTTTTCGCGTAATCCCACTAAGTGACGTAGTGGTTAAAAACGTCTGCACACGGTCTTGAATAGACCGCAATAGATGCGTTTGCCGGGCATCGTCAAGTTCGCTCAGTACATCGTCTAATAACAAAACTGGATACTCACCAGTGATCGCTTTCATCAAGTCAATTTCAGCTAGCTTTACAGAAAGCGCAGTTGTTCGTTGCTGTCCTTGGGAGCCAAATGTTTGAACATTTTTACCATTCACTAAAAAGTGTAAGTCATCGCGATGGGGGCCGATCAGCGTTGTGCCCTGTTCAATTTCCTTTTGTTGCTGGCGTTCAAAGGCCGTTTGGTAAGCCTGATACAAACTTTCAACGGAGGCACCAGGTGCCGCCTTAATTTGGTTAATGTAGTCAAACGTCAGTTGTTCACGTGCTTGAGAAATCACCTCGTGGACGCCTTGCGCCCACTTTTCCAACTGTTTGAGAAACGTCAAGCGCGCAACGACTAGTTCGGCACCAAAAGCTGCCAACTGATCACTTAAAACGCCGAGAAACACCAAATCTTTTGCCTGTTTACGCTGTAATTGCCGCAAATAATTGTTTCGCTGACGCAGGATGGTTCGATATTGCCCCGCGTTGTAAAGATATTTGGGGCTCATCTGACCAAACTCTTGATCAATAAAATGCCGACGAACCGAAGGCGATCCCTTAACTAACTCTAGATCCTCTGGCGCAAATAAGATCACATTAAGCTGACCAACGTATCTCGATAATCGTGCTTGTTCAAGATGGTTAACCTTGGCTTTCTTCCCTTTTTTACTAAAGGTGAGTTCTAAGGGCGTGATCGTATTGGTTTTTCGGACACGTCCAGCTACCAATGCCTCGTCAGCTTGCCAACTAATTAAATCTCGATCGTTAGCGGTTCGATGAGACCGCGTCAATGCCAAGACATAGATTGCCTCTAATAAGTTCGTCTTTCCTTGTGCGTTTTCACCCAGCAAGATGTTAACTCCTTGATCAAAGTCCACATCGAGGGTCGAATAATTACGAAAATCCTTCAGATGCAAACTTTCTAAGTACATTACGCATCCTTTTCTGAAGTTACGTTCGCTTGATTTTGTCGTATAAAAAATAGCCCTACGTCTGGGACATCAACTGAATCGCCAGGATATAACTTTCGTCCTCGTCGATCATCTGGTTCGCCGTTAATAGCAACCGCATGATCTTTGAGATACCACTTCGCCTGACCGCCAGAATCAATAACCGATTCCTCTTTCAATAATTGTCCCAAAGTAATGAAGGCTGTCTTGATTAACACTTCTTTTTTCACAATCAACACCATCCTTACATATACTCATTATTATACCGGTTTCAATAGTGAAAAACAATTGATAAACCATTTTTAACGGCCTAGTGTTCGTTTTAAGGGTTTTTAAATACTCGATACTACTCATCCCCTAAAATCCCTCAGAAGCGATTTCTGGCGTTAATAACTCGATGATCCTTTATCACCACCATTAGAGCGGTGACAAAAAAAGCCTGCAAATCTCACAAAGATTTGCAGGCTTAGCAATCAGCTTATTCGATTGACGTTAGAACGTACGAACAGGTGTGATGAGCTGGATGAAGTTATCGCCGTCTTCACTTGGAACCAATGTAAAGGGTCGTAAAGCCGACGTAAAGCTCAGCTTAATTTGTGATTGGCCAAATGAACGTAACGCATCTTTTAAATAGTCGGGGTTAAATGAGATTTCCAAATCATTACCGGCTAACGTGACCACTGACAGGTTTTCTTCAACCGCCCCGACGTCAGGCGAATTACCAAAAATTGTGGCCAAATGTTCATTCGCTTTCAACGTCAACTTAACGACATTGTTACGACTTTCATGTGACAGCAGTGAGGCACGCTCAATCGCTGATAGTAGCGAAGGGGCGGGAATCTCCATTGTCGTCTCGGATTCACTGGGAATCAACCGTGAGGTATCAGGGTAGTTGCCCTCTAGCAAACGAGAATAAAATGCCGTGTCACCTAACATAAAGAGCACTTGGTTCTCTGATAAACGCATTTTAACATCTTGGCTATCCTCGTTAATCATTCTTGATAATTCAACTAGCGATTTACCAGGAATAATCACGTCATGTGTCTCAGCGGCAGCTTCTGGTAAGGTAACTTTTCGTTGACTTAACCGATGGGAATCAGTGGCAACTGCCATAAACTGATCACCGTTAAGCGTGAAGTGAACCCCGGTTAAGATCGGACGACTTTCTTGATTAGAGACGGCAATAACCGTGGTATTAATGATATCTCGAAAGACATCTCCGGCAAGGTTAACTTCATCTGTACCATCAATTTCTGGTAAGTGCGGATATCCATTGGCGTCTAAACCATTGATCGTAAATGCCGCTGCGCCAGATGTGATATTAGCCTGAAACCCTTCTTTAACAGTGATGGTCATCGTTGCTTCGGGCAGCCGTTTAACAATTTCACTAAAGAAGCGAGCTGATAATACAATTTGGCCAGGTTCTTCAACGGTCAATTCAGTGGCATCGTCATCACCACGTAACGTGGTTTCAATGGAAATGTCAGTATCTGACCCGGTAAAAATAATTTCACGATCTGTAACGACCAATTTTAACCCGGTAAGAATTGGAATTGTCGTCTTTGTTGAAATGGCTCGTGAAACGTCATTAAGTTTTTTAATGAACTGTTGTCGATTGACTGTAAATTTCATTTCAATGCCCCCAAATGGTTATGTAAATGTGGGGCAAAGCCCCATTACTTAATTTAATTATAAAGACAGTAGTAGTAGTAGAGCATGTGGAAGCTGTGGATAACTGAAAAGTAATTGATGAGCCTAAGTTTTCCCCATGTGGATAACTCGAGGAAAACAACCCACCTTTTTGCTGACTTTTCCACAGCCAAAGCAAAGCTCAACTTTAATCATACGCTAGTTATTAACGCCGTTGTATCTCAATTTTAAGCTGTTGGATATTTTCAGATAACTTTGGATCAGATGTTAACGCGTCCGCAATCTTATCACACGAGTGTAATACTGTCGTATGATCCTTGCCACCAAAGGCCTTACCGATTTTTGGCAAGGATGAATTGGTCAGCTCGCGAGCTAAATACATCGCAATTTGACGCGGGACTACAATCTCTTTCATCCGCTTTTTGCCTTTTAAGTCGACGACATTAACATCGAAATAGGCAGCAACTTTTTGTTGAATTAATTCAATCGTCAAAGTTGGTTTGTTTTCTAGGTTCAAACTCTTCAACGCCTTATGGACCAAGTCTTCATCAATCTCATGATGTTGTAATTTAGAATAAGCTTGGACGCGTGCTAATGCGCCTTCTAATTCACGCACATTACTATTTACCTGACTGGCAATGATACTTAGAGCGTCATCAGGAATTTGGATCTGTTCACGATCAGCTTTATTACGCAAAATGGCAATCCGAGTTTCTAAATCCGGAGCAGTGATATCAACAGACAGTCCCCATTTAAAGCGACTGACTAAGCGATCTTGCAACTTAGGAATATCATTTGGCAAACGATCAGAGGTAAGTACGATTTGTTTGCTGTTGTTATACAACTGTTCAAATGTATGGAAGAATTCTTCTTGGGTTCCTTCTTTATCGGCAAAAAATTGAATATCGTCTACCAGTAAAAGGTCAACATACCTGTATTTCTGGCGGAATTGTTCCTGGGTCTTGTCACGAATGGACATCACCATATCATTGGTAAATTCTTCACTAGTGACATACATGACGTTGGTATTAGGGTTGGCAGCGATCATGGCATGACCAATTGCTTGCATCAAATGAGTTTTGCCTAAGCCAACGCCACCATATAAAAACAATGGATTGTAGAGGGTTCCAGGTTCTTCAGAGACTGCTTGGGCAGCCGCATTAGCCATTTCGTTTCCTTTACCAATAATGAAGGCGTCAAAAGTGTACTTATCATTAAGTGAATTTTGCCGTCTTACCGTGCTGGTAGGGACTGATTTAGGCGTCATTGTGGTTTCAGGATCGGGCGTAGCCGGTACTTGGCCGGCAATGACGTATTCAGGTTCCAATTCTGCCTGAAAGTCAGAATACGCAAATTCAACGAGCTTTGGCGTTAATGTGCGCTCCCAGTAGTCTTTATGTAATTGTGAAGGAACTTGTAGGCGGAAATGTGGTGCCTGAAATGAGATCGGCTCAGCCGATGCAACCCATGTGTTGTAGGTTACGGAAGAAAGATCAGCTTGAAAGCTTTTTTTCAAACCGGCCCATAGTGTATCTTTGTCAACCACAGCGATGCCTCCTAAAGATAATGTCAGACGGAATAAAATTGAATTAAGAAAACCATCTGACTAATTCGCCTAAATCAAAATCTGCAGAATCAACTTTAGCATGAAGAAAACAAGTTTTCCACAGGTGGAGGCAGGTAAATCGAAAATGTTCCACAGGCTAGGGGATTAGTTTTCCACAGGAGCGGGAATTCAGCGAATTTTGTCGCTGTGAAACAAGTTTTCCACCGGCCGTTGTGATTAAAAAGGACTGAGAATAAAGGCCTTACAAAAGTTATCCACAAATAAAATCGACCATGTGGATAACTTTAATAACAGCCTGTTATTTCGTGGATTCGCTTGTCGATATCCGGTGTTTTGGTTAAAATGCAGCCGTAGTTTTCCCTGAACTTGTGGATGGGGTGTGGATAACTTTAACGGGTTAATCGACTGATTTTAAAAATCAAGATCGTTAAAACAAAAATTCATTGTTTTCAAGCGAGGTCGACTATGATATTATGTTTAAGAATTGCACGAGTTATTTCGTGCGCTAATTTTTGAATTAGGTCAGTCAGCAAGAACGCTGGATATCCGAGTGGGTCGTCCCGCAGGTATCTGTGGCATGACGATCCCATAAAGGAGGTGCAAATCACATGAAAAGAACTTACCAACCGAAGAAACGTCACCGCGAGCGTGTTCACGGTTTCCGGAAACGGATGAGCACAAGTAACGGCCGTAAGGTGTTAGCACGTCGGCGCCAAAAGGGCAGAAAAGTATTATCTGCATAAAAACAGGCCACTGAGTTATTCAGTGACCTTTTTTATTTCTAACTGACTGGATTTAAGGCATGGAGGAGATGAGGACCCGTGAGAAAGTCTTACCGGATCAAAAAGGAAAGTGAATTTCAAACGGTCTTTGAAACCAGAAATTCCGTGGCTAACCGGCAATTTGTTATCTATACTTTAGCTAAGCCACAACAACCGCATTTTCGAGTGGGAATTTCGGTTGGGAAGAAAATTGGTAACGCGGTTCATCGTAACTGGGTTAAGCGGCGCATTCGTCAATCATTATTAGAGTTAAAACCAATGCTGCGCCAAGACGTTGATTTCTTAGTGATTGCTAGACCATCTGCCGATGGGTTATCAATGGTAGATACCAAGCGAAATTTAGTTCATGCATTACGGTTGGCCAAATTACTAGCTGCTGAGTAAAAAACCATTTAGACTTTAAAATTAAAAGATGAGGAAAACATCGTGAAACAACGCGAACATCGAGCCAGTAAAAAGAGCCGTCGCGGACTAGCATTAACGTTAATTGCCACGGCCAGTTTGTTTCTAGCTGCGTGTGGAAAACAAGCGATTACAAGTCATAGTACTGGTTTTTGGGATCATACGATCCTATACAATATGAGTCAATTTATTATCTGGCTAAGTAAGTTCGGTGGCTATGGGATGGGGATCATTTGGATCACCTTAATCATCCGAATTATTATCTTACCGTTAATGATTTATCAAACGCGTTCCATGCGGAAAATGCAAGAGATTCAACCGCAAATATCTGCATTACAGAAGAAGTATTCTTCTCGAGATGCGGCAACACAACAGAAATTGCAAGAAGAAACGCGAAAATTATATGCAGAAGTTGGCTATAATCCTGTTTCAGGCTGTTTGCCGATGTTAGTGCAATTGCCAGTTATCTGGGCGTTGTATCAAGCAATTTATCGGACTGAAGTGTTAAAGACCGGGAACTTCTTGTGGATGCACTTAGGTGATCGAGACCCATACTTCATTTTGCCGATTTTAGCTGCATTATTCACCTGGGTGAGTTCTTGGTTAAGCGTTAAGAGTCAGCCAGAGACTAACTCAATGAACGCTGTCATGGTCTGGGGGATGCCGGTGATTATCTTCTTCACCGCGTTGTCGGTTCCAACCGCGTTGTCGTTATATTGGGTGATTTCAAATGCTTTCCAAGCGGGTCAGACGTTATTAATTCAGAATCCTTGGCAAATTAATCGTGAACGAGCTGCGAAACAAGCTGCTAAAAAAGCGCAGGAGCAGGCGCGTCAACGTGCAATTAAAAAAGCCCGTCGTTCTCGGCGGCGGTAACAGAGGTTTATAAGTCTTGAACAAGTAGCCCCAACCTCCTTTTTTAGGAGGTTGGGGCTACTTGTTTAAGTCATTACTGGAATTGTTAAAAAATTGTTTATTAGATATCTTTGAGGTATCCGTTAATAGTGTTGAGCAAGAAGTCGATGTTT
Source organism: Furfurilactobacillus curtus (assembly GCF_045862785.1). Lineage (GTDB taxonomy): Bacteria > Bacillota > Bacilli > Lactobacillales > Lactobacillaceae > Furfurilactobacillus > Furfurilactobacillus curtus. Next base: position 60,800 of record NZ_BQXO01000002.1, read on the forward strand.
GATTCTAGGTTATCAACATTTTCTCGCGGAAAGACGGTTAGAATTTGTTTGGCTAATTCTTGCAGCCGAGCATACCAAGCGTCGAAGATTTCAGTTCCCTTAGGCAGAAGCGTTAAATTATGCACTCGCCGATCAGTTAAATCTTCAGATTGTTGTACCAATTCAAGCCGCATCAGTGCAGTAATACGAGTCGATAACAGAGGACTAGAGATCCTAAACATACGACTTAATTTTGAGGAAGTAACATTGGGTTCGAGACCAATTTCAGTAATTAGTAAAATATCGCGAAGACTGAGTTTAGTTAAATTCGCGGCACCTACATTCACTTTTTGCAAGGCGTAAATGTCGGTTAAATGGCCATGGATAAGTAATGTGGTCAGCCGATCGATGTCAGCTTGTGAAGGTTGAACTGTTTTTGCCAATAGAATTGCACTCCTAACTTTTTACGAAAATTCTCTAGATATTATAAAAAATAAAAGTATTTTTAGTATCACGTTGGTTAAAGAATAGCCGCTGATTATTAATAGTTCAAGACGACTTGCCTTACAAACGTGTGACAAGAACAAATATTATCACATTTGACCGTTCAATGGGAATAATTTTCTATTTTGAACCTAAAACGGAACAACTTATTATTAACATTGACGTTTTCGTTGACGATTTGTCTATGGGGCAATTTAATTTTGGGTGATTGATTATAAACCTGAACGATCTTCAGTAGTTTTGTTTATGAACGATACATACACTTATGAGGAAATTAACGTTGAACGGGGCAGCTTGCTACAAAGGAAGTCCGTTTCAGCACTTTTTTTGACGTCATTCTTAGAAATGAATGCGCTAGTTAAAACAAAGACCATAACGACATTAGTTCAGACAGGCCTTATGGGGGGTGTGTGGTTAACTTTGGGTTAATTTCGGTGGCTTGGTATAATCAGCATAACGTAATCAATTTATCTCAACGGGTTAACAACTGAATTTATTTTGCCATTAGCTGGATTAATTAATACTGTTTTACTTGTATTCGGTAATTTAGCGCGATTCTGATATGCAAGGTAATTCATTAGGCTTATACGGAGGAAACAAGATGTTAAAGGATAAACAGATTGCTGTCTATATTACTGGCGGAATTGCTGTCTATAAAGCGGCGGAGGTTGTTCGGGGCTTAATTAAACAAGGCGCTAAGGTGAGAGTCGTAATGACCAAAAGTGCGACTGAATTTGTCACGCCTCAGACATTTGCCGTTTTGACCAAACAGCGTGTATTGGTTGACTTATTTGACCAGGCCACCAACCAATTGGTGCCGCATATCGAATTAGCTGATTGGTCAGATTTAGCTGTTGTCGTTCCGGCCACGGCCAACGTCTTGGCTAAATTAGCTAATGGCCTCGCTGATGATGCAGTGACGGCTGCTTTGTTAGCGACCACCGCTCCGAAATTAGTTATTCCAGCAATGAATGAACATATGTGGCAGGCACCTGCAACACAGCGCAACTTAGCGCAGTTGCGGCAAGATGGCGTGATCATTTTGGAACCCACTGTAGGGATGTTGGCAGAAGGATATGTCGGCCGCGGACGTTTACCTGAAGTAGCAACGATTGTTGACTTTATCCGCCATCAAGTTGCTTTAATGAATGGTCAGTTGCAGGGGCGGACAGTGTTGGTGACTGCTGGCGGAACTAAAGAGCGATTGGATCCAGTTCGTTTTATCAGCAATGATTCATCTGGCAAAATGGGCTATGCGTTAGCGAGCGCTGCTGCCGATCAAGGAGCAAAAGTCATTCTAGTCAGTACGATTCATGATCGAGCAATTCCGGCAGGCGTGACATTAGTGCAGGTAGAAAGTGCGCAAGAAATGTTAACGGCCATTCAGCAACGATTTGCGACACTGGATGTGATTATTATGGCGGCGGCAGTTGCTGATTTTCGTCCAGCAACCGTTGCCGAACAAAAGATCAAAAAAACGACGGACAATGATCGAATGAGCTTGTCATTAATTAAAAATCCGGACATTTTGAAAACATTAGCCAGACAGCGTGAGCAACAAGTGATGGTTGGGTTTGCAGCTGAAACACAGCAATTAATTGAAAATGCCACGCACAAGTTAACTGAGAAGCAGTTAGCGATGTTGGTGGCAAATGATGTTTCTAAAAAAGATCGTGGATTTAATGCTGACACAAATGAAGTAACAATTTTACGTCCTCATCAAGCACCGGAAGCGTTACCGATGATGAGTAAAACCGCTTTGGCGGAAGCCTTGATTGAACGAATTTTACCTTTATTACCTTAAAAAAATGATTTTTTTAAGTTTCATTCGTTGTCCATGCTACAATAAACTCAAGTTTTTGGTTGAGACTTGGAGGGATTACCGTGACGCAGTATCAAGGAGCAACAGTCGAAGCAGCCATTCAAAATGGATTGAAAAAGATTCAAATTAGTCGGGATCAAGTTACGGTGACGGTAATTAGTGAACCTGTTCACGGTTGGTTTGGACGGCTTAAACAACCGGCAATTGTGGATTTGACGATTAAACCCATTCAAGTGACTAATTTAAGTCAAAGTGCCGACATTCAAGAAGCAAGTGATATATCAAGCCAGTCAGCAGGAGTCAGTGCCGTTCGACCGACGACTAAACATTCAGTTAGTGATGCTCTTCGACCGCCCCGCCCCGCAGTAACTAAACGGGCTGAAGAGTTAGAACGGGACGTTGACGCTCAAGCGGATGTTCGCCGGCGTGAAGGTGATCATCCACATCCAACGCAAACACCATTGTCGCCAGCAGCATTACGGGAACGCCAACAGACAAATCAAGCGAAAGTGGATCAGAGTATGGAAGCGTTAGCCAATTATTTGCTAACATTACTAGATCAAATGGGCATTGAGGCTGAGGTAGATGCTGAAGCAGATCATCGAAGCGCTATTTTGACGTTTACAACGCAACAAGAAGGTCTCTTGATTGGGCGTCATGGGCGAACGATAAACGCCCTGCAAGTTTTAGGAACCACGTTCATGCTTCGTTTGGGCCTTCAACATTTTGATTTGTTGCTTGATGTAGCTGGTTATCGAGACCGACGCGCTAATACTTTAAGACGTTTGGCAGATAACACAGCGCGTGAGGTTATCGCGAGTGGCGAACCGGCTTTGCTTGATCCAATGCCAGCCTTTGAGCGTAAGGTGATTCATACTGAGTTAGCACACCATGATTATGTGGTCACAAGTTCGCAAGGCCGTGAGCCACGACGGGCCGTGGTTATTTCACCACGGTAGCCGGATTTAAGGTAAATGATATGAATTTCTGCTTACTGATGTAAACGCGCTCGCCAGACCCGAGTCCTGTGCACAACCAGCAATCACTACCGGGTGAAATGCGCCCAATTACGATTGTTCATTGTTGCTCGAGATCACCCGTGATGACTCATATTCTGGCGTAAACGCGCTCGCCAGGCCTGAGTCCTGTGCACAACCAACAATCACTAACGGGTAAAACCCACCCGTCCGTGATTGCCAGTTGTTGCTCGGACTCAAAACTGCCTGGCTCACGCTCTGTTCTAAAACAGAAGTAGTTGACAAATGGCAACGACGCTTTTAAGATGAACACATTCAAAACAAACGATTAGAGTTAAAGTAGTCAAAGTGCTTTGCTCACGTGTAACGACGCGTGAGGTGGCACTTTTTTTATGCCGTGAAATAGGTCACATAAGGAAGTCGAGGAAATATGTCACAAACAATTACTGAGTTTGATACGATCGCAGCGATTTCCACGCCGCCTGGTGAAGGGGCAATTTCAATTGTACGTTTAAGTGGTGAAGCGGCTTTATCAACTGCGCAGCGGGTTTTTAAAGGACGTGATTTGGCGCAGGTTGCGAGTCATACTATTAATTATGGACATATTATTGACCCGGACACTGACGAAGAAGTCGACGAAGTGATGGTGTCAGTCATGCGGGCACCCAAGACGTTTACTAGAGAAGATGTCATTGAAATCAACTGTCATGGTGGGATTGTGGCGACAAATCGTATTTTGCAACTGTTGCTAAGTCATGGTGCTCGGTTAGCCGAACCAGGTGAATTCACGAAACGAGCTTTTTTAAACGGACGAATTGATTTGTCCCAAGCCGAAGCCGTGATGGATTTAATCCGGGCCAAGACCGACCGTTCAATGAAAGTGGCATTAAACCAATTGGATGGTAATTTGTCAACTTTGATTCGGCAGTTACGCCAAGATATCTTGGATGTTTTAGCACAGGTAGAAGTTAATATTGACTATCCCGAATATGACGACGTTGAAACGATGACCACTAAGTTATTGTTGGAAAAAGCACAAGATGTGAAAGTCCGCATTGGTGAGCTGTTAGAAACGGCCCAGCAAGGTAAGGTACTTCGTGAAGGGTTGGCAACGGCGATTGTCGGCCGACCCAATGTTGGTAAATCGAGTCTTCTAAATCATCTACTTCATGAAGACAAAGCAATCGTGACTGACGTGGCCGGAACGACGCGAGATGTCATTGAAGAATATGTCAACGTGAAGGGCGTGCCCTTGAAGCTGGTAGATACCGCGGGAATTCATGAGACAGATGACAAAGTCGAAAAAATTGGTGTTGAACGATCTAAACAAGCGCTTGCCACTGCAGATTTAACGTTACTAGTCATCAATGGTAGTGAATCGTTAACGAGTGAAGATCGCGAGCTGATTGAGGAAACGACTGGTCAAAAACGAATCGTCATTTTAAATAAAACGGACCTTCCTCAACAGGTCGATTTAGCTAATTTACAAATGCTCGTCGGCGATGATAGTGTAATCGGAACCTCTGTTTTGACGAATGACGGCTTGTCACAACTTGAAGATCAAATTGCCACGCTATTTTTTGGTGGTATTGAAAATAGTCAAACGACGGTGATGGTAACTAACGCGCGGCACATTGGGTTGTTGAAGCAGGCATCAGCTGCATTAGACGATGTGATGAGTGGCATTGCGGCAGGGATGCCAGTTGATTTAGTCCAAATTGACATGACACGGGCCTGGGATTTGCTCGGCGAGATTACAGGAGATTCAGTTCAGGATGAATTGTTAACGCAATTGTTTTCCCAATTTTGTTTAGGAAAATAGTCTGTTTCACATGAAACAATTCGATTAAATATTGGCGTGGAAGCGAAAGGGTAAACTAGATGATTTCAAAAGGAAAGCCATATCAGGCGGGCGCCTACGATGTGATTGTTGTCGGCGCTGGTCATGCTGGTTCTGAAGCAGCACTAGCTGCTGCCCGAATGGGTAATAAAACATTATTAATGACAATTTCATTGGAAATGGTTGCTTTTATGCCATGTAATCCATCAGTAGGTGGCCCGGCTAAGGGAATCGTCGTTCGTGAAATTGATGCGCTAGGCGGCGAAATGGCACATAACATTGACAAAACGTATGTCCAGATGCGGATGTTAAACACGGGTAAAGGCCCGGCAGTACGTGCTTTACGTGCGCAAGCTGATAAACATGCTTATCATGAAGAAATGAAGCTAACAATGGAAAAGGAACCTAATTTAACCTTGCGGCAAGGTGTCGTTACTTCACTGTTAGTCGAAGATGGTATCTGTCAAGGTGTCCAAACGGCAACGGGTGCTCAATATCGTGCCAAATCCGTTGTTTTGACTGCTGGGACTGCCTCACGCGGTAAGATCATTATTGGCGAGTTGATGTACTCATCAGGCCCGAATAATTCTCAACCATCTATTGAATTATCGGAGAATCTCGAAGCGTTAGGGTTTGATTTGGAACGATTTAAGACGGGAACGCCACCGCGGGTAGATGGTGGGACGATCCACTATGATGAAACCGAAGAGCAACCTGGTGATGAACAGCCAAATCATTTTAGTTTTGAGACACCAGATGCAAATTATTTAACCGTTGCGAACCAGTTAAGCTGTTGGTTGACTTATACCAACGAACATACGCATGACATTATTCGTGAGAATTTATCGCGGGCTCCGATGTTCTCTGGTGTCATCGAAGGGGTTGGACCACGTTATTGCCCATCGATTGAAGACAAAATTGTTCGTTTTGCGGACAAAAGTCGTCATCAATTATTTTTGGAACCCGAAGGCCGTCGTACAGATGAATGGTATGTTCAAGGGTTGTCAACCTCGATGCCAGAGGAAATCCAGCAACAGATTGTTCACTCGATTAAGGGGCTTGAAGATGCAGAAATGATGCGTCCAGGTTATGCGATCGAATACGACGTGGTCGCGCCGTATCAACTGCGGAATACGTTAGAAACAAAGCTCATTAAGAATTTATACACCGCGGGTCAGATGAATGGCACCTCAGGCTATGAAGAGGCTGCCGGACAAGGATTGATTGCCGGCATTAATGCGGGTCGCCGTGCCTTAGGTCAAGCTGACTTTACGTTAAAGCGGTCTGATGCTTATATTGGTGTCATGATTGACGACTTGGTGACTAAGGGTACGAAAGAACCTTATCGACTATTAACGAGTCGGGCCGAATATCGATTGATTTTGCGGCATGATAATGCAGACTTACGTTTAACGGCGATGGGGCACGAATTGGGTTTAATTAGTGAAGATCGTTTTGCTCAATTTGAAGCGAAACAGGCGGCGATTGATGCGGAACTGACACGCCTGCAACAGGTCCGTGTAAAGCCTACGCCTCAGGTGAATGCTTGGTTGGCTGAACATGATGACGCACCATTAAAAGATGGCGTGTTGGCGGCCGACTTTTTACGGCGACCAGAAGTCACTTATCAAGACTTGTTACAATTTATTCCTGAACCAGATCAGCCATTGGATCATCGGGTGATCGAGCAAGTTGAGATCGAATTAAAGTATGCTGGTTACATCAAAAAGGCCGAGGAAAAAATCGCCAAGTTAAAGCGCATGGAAGCTAAAGCCATTCCTGCTAATATCGATTATGAAGCAATTGAGGGATTAGCCACTGAAGGTCGGCAGAAGTTACTGAAAATTCAGCCAGAAACACTGGCTCAAGCGAGTCGGATTTCAGGGGTCAACCCCGCAGACATTGCGATTCTCTCTGTTTATATTGAACAGGGACGGATTGCTAAAGTTGCGAAGTAGCAAGATTCATAGATTAATAACATTGTTATAGTGGTGTCTCGTTTCCGTTTGGAAATTGAGATGCCTTTTTGTGTTTGCTTCCTTGGCCTAGCTAGCCATAATCACTATCAGTTTATTATGATCGTTAAAATAAAAATGATATACTTTTTGTTGTACATTAATCAAAGCATTACTTGATGCTTAAGTTTATAGCATGGATAATTTAGTTAAAATTAAGTGCAACCAGCATTTTGGTTTCACGTGAAACAACGGGGATTACATATGTCGATCAAAAAAAGCTTAGCCATCGGACTGATAGGTATAGGGATGTTGTCAAGTGGCAAGGCTGGAGTGGTTGTCGTGCATGCTGATCGTCCAACCCAAACACAACAAGCACAAGCAACGGCACCACAACCAACAAATCCACAATTAACGGTGCCGCAGCAAGTAGCTAAGTTTAAACAATTATTGCAGCAAAATAACTGGGTAGGAACTGCTTTAATGGTTCGTCATGGCCAGGTGGTCTACTATCAAGCTTCAGGGTATGCCAATGTGGCTAAAAAAATTAAAAATACCACTAGAACACAATATTTGATTAATTCGACACAAAAATCGATGACGGCAGCGATTGTAATGAAGGTGATCGCTAATGGTCAGCTAAATATGACAGATCGGCTAAGCCAATGGTATCCCAAAGTGCCAAACGCTAAAAATATCACAATTCGACAAATGCTGGATATGACGACTGGACTAGAAGGGCCTACTGCTACAACTAAAAAGGCTTTGCCTGCCGCTAAAGAGGCGACTTATCTATCGCAACACTTAATATTTAATGCGGCTAAATCTGGCAAGTGGGACTACCAGTCAATTAATTACAATTTACTTTGTGGTATTATTCAAAAAAAAACGGGACATGATTATCAATGGTGGTATGAACATGAATTTGTTAAACCACTAGCTTTAAGGCAAACTTCATTTAGTTACCAGCAGAGCCTCACTAAGTCACCGAGACTAGCAGTTGGGTATGCAGGGAATCCTAAAACCAATGCCATTGAATATCGACGGACGAAAGCGACAGACTTTACGGCAGGAAAACAGACACGTGAATTAGGTTCTGGAAATTTGTACATGTCTCCTTTAGATTTATTTCGCGCAGAAGCGGCTATTTGCACAGGACGAATTGTATCAACGGCAGATGTTAACCAATTAAGAACGCCTGGTAGCACTAGTAGTTATGGCGGTGGTGTTTACAATAGGCCAACAGGTTATACCATTGCTAATGGCATTGGTTACGGATTTTCCGACATGTTTGTCATCTCAAATGATGGTCAAAATGGACTTGTGCTGCTTAGCAATCTTTGGCGTCCTAAAGGGCAGGACCAAATGTTTTTCTATCATTTGAGTCAGATGGAGGCTTTTCACCAGTGGTAAGAAACGCTTGATTGCGACTGAAGAAAAAACATTAATTTAAAATGAGCTTGACATGATAAAACAATTAGCGTAGAAATAATGTCAACAAGTTTATCAGCAGGCGAAATGATTAGGGCGGGAACGTGCAAGTCTTCCGTGCAGCGAGCATCACACTTGGTGAAAGTGATGCCAGAAGCGCGCTAGTACCAATGGCTTTATGATCGTTTGTAGTTGCATGAGTAACTACATGGGGCGGCAACCATTATCAATGCACACCATTACTTAATTGTTGATGGTTGGCGAGCGTTTCTGTGAAAATAGGAGCGAATTGTAGAATGGTACCGTGTGAAAGCACTTCTCTGATTGGAGAAGTGCTTTTTTTGTTCTGCGCTGTTCTGTTTTTATGTCGAGCTTGATAAGGTGCAAACGTGTTTCGCCCTGATTTTTTGCTTGGTGATGACTGTTAATTAGAGGGAGGTCAGATTCATGCAACAATCACATGATTTGCGAACAACGGCCGGTGGGGTGACTTATATGTGTCAGGCGAGGTAATTGGCACATGAGTTAATCAAAACGGGGGAATTTTTAAGATGAAACAAACAAAATTATTGGCTTTAATTTCCGCTTCGGCTGTCTTATTAACGGTGACAGCAGCTTGTGGAAATAAACAGCCAGCAGCGCAAGCTACTAAGCATCAAATATTGAAAGTAGTCGTGGCGGCTGAAGTTCCGACCATTGACTCGGCCAAGAGTTACGATGTGGTTAGTGATGATCAAATTTATAATTTCCAACAAGGACTTTATCAACTTGGTAACAAGAATAAGATTATCCCAGCGATTGCGACTAAGTTACCTACAATCAGCCATGACGGGCTCACCTACACGATTCACCTGCGCCATAATGCTAAATGGAGTAATGGAACGCCAGTAACTGCGGCCGATTTTGTCTACGCATGGCAGCGGGTGGTTAATCCTAAGACGGCTTCGCAGAGTGCCTCCAAATTTTTTGATATTGCGAATGCCAAAGACATTTCGCTGGGAAAGAAACCAGTTCGTGAGTTAGGGGTGGCGGCGCATGGCAAGTATGAGTTAACGGTTAAATTGGCGACAGCGAACCCATACTTCCTCAATAGTTTGACGGAAACAAATTTCTTCCCACAGAATAAGGCCTTCGTTGAAAAGGCAGGTAAGAAATACGGCAGTTCGGCTAAGTATATGCTTGCTAATGGACCGTTTGAATTGAAAGATTGGACGAGTACGAGTCTAAAATGGCATTATGTAAAAAATCCAGATTACTATGGTGCAAAAAAGGTCCACTTGGCGCGGATTAATGAGTCCGTGGTTAAGAGCACCTCAAGCGCGACCGATTTATACAACAGCAAAGCGGCCGATGTGATCCCATTATCTGGTGATTTTGTTAAACAGTATCAAAATAAACCTGGTTATAAAAAGGTTTCGACGTATGGGGTGTCGAATATCGAAATTGATTTAACTAATGAGCAACATCCTGAATTGGCTAATCGTAATTTCCGAAAAGCACTCTTCTATGCGGTTAATCGTCAACAGTTTACTCAAGACATTTTACAAGATGGTTCAACACCTAATACAGGCTACCTAGCCCGAGGAAACACGGTTAATCCGAAAACAGGGAAGGATATTAATGATGAGTTAGGTAAGGAAACCTATTACAATCGGACCAAGGCCCGTCACTATTTGAAATTAGCGCAAGATCAGTTGCACCAAAAGACATTTACGTTAAAGCTGCAGAGTGCAGATACTGATACTGGCAAACGGGTGACTGAGTATTTGCAATCAACATTGTCGAAAAATCTTCCTGGCGTCAAAATCGAGACGCAAAACATTCCAGCTAAGAATTTGTTTGCTTCGTTGATGTCTTATAACTTCCAACTTACGACAGGCGGTTGGGAAGCAGAGGCCGATCCAGCAGTCGTGTTGGAACAATTTACAACTGGCTACGCGCACGATCATGGTGGCTACAGCAATCCAACATATGATCGGCTCATCAAAGATGCTGAAGGCAAGGACGCGGCGAACGCGTCCAAACGTTATCAAGACCTTAAGCAGGCGCAACAAATTTTGCTCAATGATGCTGTTGTAATTCCGCTGTATCATTCTGCCAATAGTTATCTCATAAATCCACAGGTGAAAGGCATTCAGACCCATTCATTCGGACAAATACTAGATTTTACGAACGCTTACTTTAAAAAATAGCGAGCAAAATTGTATCGAAGTATAATTAAAGATGACGCCATTTCCAAAGAAATTCAGGAAATGACGTCATTTTTGGTGAGCTGCGTCAGCCTGATCCTTGCTAGTGCTCGGAATCGAAGCGGCTGACTGCACTCTGAGTTAATTTGGCTTAGTTTTTTGGTGTTGGATCGTCTTGCTCTTGCTCAATGATGTCATGACCGACCCGGTCCATAATCCGGCGTAATTCATTGGCATCGTGTTCACCGATAATGTCTAACCAGTTGGAGAAACGTTGTAAAATAACGGCGTTAATTTTCACGGTGAGTGCTTCACCAGTCGATGTGAGATGTAAATAAAAAATGCGACGATCCACTTCGCTTCTGGCTTGAAGAACATAATTTTGATTCATTAATATTTTGAGTTGTCTGGAAATGGCCCCCTTGGTTACCCCACGTTTTTTGGCCAATTCTGAAACAGCCAATTGTTGACCGTTGGCAAGATCACGCATCATTAAAAATTGCTCAAAAGAGATGCCATATTCTTTCATCGGTTCGGAAACGAGATCACCAATATATTTAAAAGTCGTCATGTAGAGCGAGATATATTGCTCTAACATTGCCTGTTTATCCATGTCGTTAACAAGCCTCGTTATTTTTTAATTTATTGTCGTTTATGATATTGCCATTCTAACATCAGCAAACGGTACTTGACATAGCTATTGGAAAAGTAGATAGTGATACTCATTCAAATAGTATATGCCATATACCGTATACACCATACATTAACAAGGGGCGTTTGAGATGTCAAAAATGAAATCAATGTCACATTGGGTCAAATTAGGCCTTCTAACAATTGGCTTGCCATTAGGCCTGCTAGCTGTATCACTTAGCTTAGTAAAGTATGAACAAGTCCATGAGTTACAACATATCGACGTGGCCTTAGTTGACCACGATAAGGCGGCCGACTTTAAAGGAAAACAAGTTGCGATTGGGAGTGCCGTCCAAAAACAATTGGTAAAAAATCATACGGTGCATTGGCATTTTGTTACTGAAGCCAAGGCGAATCGGGAATTGCGTCAAGGACACTATTTAATGAAATTGACGTTACCTAAAAATTTTTCCAAAAATGTGACGTCGGTTTTAAACCGTCATCCACGCCAAAGTGAAATTCAAGTGGCGTTGTCAGATCATAATAACTTCGCTTCACACATGATTACCAAACAAGTCGCCGATACCATTCGCGGCAATGTGATTCAAAATGTGCAAGTTTCTTATGATCAAGCATTGCTAGGGGTTGTTAAACAAATGGGATCGGGCATTAAACAAGCTCACCATGGCACACAACAGCTCAGTGATGGCGCCAATCAGTTAGACGCCGGCGGCCAAAAGCTTAGTCAAGGATTACGTTTGCTGGCGGATAACATGGTGACATTTAAAGCAGGGAGTGAACAATTAGCTAGCGGTATCGGTACTTATACGGCTGGTGTGAGTCAATTAGCAGTAGGTAATAATCAATTAGCGGCTGGTCTAGGTGCGCTTAATCAGGCGACAGGACCCTTAGGTGTTGGCGTAAGTCAATTAGCAGCAGGTAGCGGACAACTGGCCAATGGTATTAACGCGTACACCAATGGAGTAAGTGCGATCAACAATGGAAACGGTCAGTTGCTAGCCGGATCGGCTAAACTTCGCGACGCATTGGCAGGTGCTGCCGGTGAAATTAATCAAGAATTGGCCGCTGGACAACCGAATCTTAACCGGATAAACGATGGTATTATTCAAGTCAAACAGGGAATTACTGAGCTTAATCAAGGTGTCAATGGGTCGACAGTTAATCTTGATGAAGGCGCGTTGAAACAAGACTTACTTAGTGTCCGTGACGCGGCAACTGGTGCTGGTATGCAATTACAAACTGCTGGTACCAATTTAGGCGTTCTTAACGATAAGGTGTTTTCGACCGGAAATTCGGCCTCTGTTGCCAGTCAATTGACGGTAGCTGGCCGTAATTTAACGGATATTAAAGCGATGATACCAGCCCTCATGAAGAATCCGGCTTTACTCGCTGCAATGAAGCAAGACCCGCAGCTGATGGGCCAGTTGTTGAGTCTATCCAGTAAATTGACGGCTGTGGGGACCTCTGTGGCTAATAGTGGTCAAAGTTTAAGTGAGGGAGGTAACGCGGCACTCCAAATGAAAGCGAGTTTAGGTGCAGCGGGTAACTCGCTGTCAGGCATTTCGGAACCAATGAAAGACGTTCAAAATCAATTGGAGGGTCTCAGTGGACTCGCGCCACAAATTGCCCGACTTAAACAAGGGATTAACCAACTTGCTGATGAGCAACAAGGTGCCCCTGCAGTGTTAAATGGCGCACAGACCGCGATTACAACCTTGCAAAATGGATTAGTGACGGTTGAAACCGCGCTTACACGCCAAGGTAATTCATTAGATACGATGGGTGCTGTCCAAGCGATGAGTCAACTACGTGATGGGCTCAAGCAGGTAGCGGATGGGTCTAATCAATTAGCTACCCAGAATGGCAAGCTCACGAATGGTGCACAAGCAGTTAGTGGTGGTTTGGCCCAATTGAATGACCAGGTGCCAACTTTGACTGCTGGGGTAAATCAACTAGCCGTGGGTGCTCAGCAAGCAGCTGCTGGTGGTCAGCAGTTAACGGCCAATAGTGACAAGCTAAATGATGGGGCAGCAAAACTGACCTCAGGCGCTGGTCAGTTAGGACAAGGTACAAATCAATTGAATGATGGTGCTGGTCAGCTTGGCAATGGCTTGGGTCAACTAAATGGTGGCTTAGGACAATTAAATCTTAAATTGGCAGATGGTAGTCGCCAACTACAAACGATTAATGGTGGTTCTGGTAATGTCAAACAAATGGTGACGCCAATCAGTAATCAAATGCAGCACGATGCATTGAATGGTCCGTTAGTTTCCGTGTTCGCACCAATGCTGGCGTTGTTTATTTCATTTATCGGGGCGTTGATTATCGTCGTTGCTGATCGTCGACGATCAGCAACGTCCGATCAAGCTTTGGGCATGCGCTGGTTGAAAATTACTGGTTTAATTGTTTTACAAGCGGTAGGTACGGTCTTGGTTTTAAAATTGATGGGGGCTACTTTAGCTAATATCATGGTAACCATTGTCCTACTAATCCTTAGTGGCTTAGCTTTTACCGTAATTAATGAGTTATTATTCCGCTGGTTACATGTTTGGGGATTGTTACTAACTGGGTTACTGTTATTCCTGCAACTGATTATTTCTGGTGGTTTACTGCCTAACGCAATGTTGTCGACGATGTATCAGCTCTTGGCTAAAGGTTTACCGGGGACATACTTGTTGCAAGGCCTAGCATACAGCATCAATGGTTTGGCAGTTAATATTTCATCCAGTATTTTGATGTTAGTTGGCTTTATCATCATCTTTGGTTTAGGTCTCCTATTAACGTTTAATCACGATCGAGTGACTGAACCTGAAGCAGTGCAAGACTAGTGACGGATAAATATAATATGAGTTTTTATCAGTGAAATTTGCTGAAAACTGGCTGTTTCCCACTTCGGGAAGCAGCCAGTTTTTTTTCTGATTCAAGGTGTTATTTGATTAGTTTTAAGTAATGAATGAAAAAACAAATCTGGAACAGAAGTTATGATCTGGTTACGCGGTTTAATAAACGTTAAATAAATTGCCACAAGTGCTGAATTTGTTTGCTTTCTTATACATAATAATTACGTTATTTTAATTATTAGATAAATCTTTATAAGGAGTGATGAGATGAAGCCGAAGTATATGATTCACTCGGTCAGTAATGAACAGGTAGGTAACTATGGATGGGGAATTGTCTTGTGTTTGTTACTGCTTTTTGTGGTAAGTATGGCGACGCTTTATGTTGCTTGTCTGCACGACCTTAGACCAATTAGCGTCAGCAAAACATTGCTTATGCAAGGAGTGTGGTACGTCTTAGGAGCCAGCGTTGCAGCGATTGTCATGCGGTTGAGTGAGACACAATTAACTCGGTGGGCGCCGCTTGGTTATTTTTGTGGTTTGGCCTTACTAGTATTGGTTTTATTTTTTTATAGTCGCGCCTATTTTGTGCAAACCGGCGCTAAAAGTTGGTTTGCCTTTGGTCCGGTGACCTTTCAACCAGCAGAAGTCATGAAACCAGTCTTCATTTTGATGATGGCACGCCTATTAGTTAAGGATCATCATAACGGGCCTCATCTTAGTTCAGCAGATGACTGGCACCTCCTAGGTGTCATGGTTTTATATACATTACCGGTTATTGTAATGCTAAAGCTGATTAACGACTTTGGCACTACGATGGTCTTTATGGCGATGTTCGTTGGTTTTCTCATCATATCTCAATGTCGACCTAAATTTTTATGGCGACTGGGACTAATTGGCGGCACTATCGGAGCATTGTTGCTATGGGCGGCCACGTCTAATCGTGGGCAACAACTGTTAAGTTATGTGGGTTTTCAGCCATATCAATTTGCCCGAATAAATGCTTGGCTAAACCCCAGTGGTGATCAGGCTAATCAGAGCTATCAGTTATGGCAAAGTATTAAAGCGATCGGTTCTGGTGGTGTATGGGGTAGCGGTGTTCACCATCTCGTCTATGTGCCTGTTAGAGAATCTGACATGATTTTTTCGGTTGTTGGTGAAGTAACAGGCTTTATTGGCGGGCTCGGTTTGTTAATGATTTTTATGTATTTGTTTTATCTGATTATTCGCTCCGCACTAGTTAGTAAGCGCCTCTTTTATGTCTATGTTGCTACTGGAGTGGTGTCAATGCTGTTATTTCATACTTTTGAAAACATCGGCATGACCATTGGTTTGTTGCCCTTAACTGGGATTCCGCTCCCCTTTATCAGTCAAGGAGGATCAGCATTGATTGGGAACTTCATTGGGATTGGCCTTGTTTTATCTACTCAATACCCAGATGTTCGCTCCATTTTCGCCACGCCAGGGAAGTTTCGTTAAACGGTTGAGGAGGTTGGAAAATGGGTAAAAAGGCACAGCTTGATTTATGGATTGCGATCCCTTACGTGGTATTGAGCCTGATTGGTATTGTGATGGTTTATTCGGCCAGCGTCAATATTGGTGGCTTAAATCTAGCAACGGCGGCCCTACATAAACAAGTCTTTTATGTGTTGTTAGGATTTGGCGTGGCAAGTGGTGGTTACGCGATTAAATTACAAGTACTTCGATCTTGGCACGTACTGTTAGGTTTTGCGGCGGTGGTGACGGGGACGCTTATTTTAGTGTTGCTTGTCGGTGGGACTGTCAACGGGGCTAAAAGTTGGCTGATGATTGGTCCCATCAATGTACAACCTGAGGAGTTTTTAAAACTCTTTATTATTATTTTTTTTGCGAATTATTTGAGTAGCCATCTTGCTTCAAATCAACAACATTATTGGCATCATGTAAAACCAGCCTTGATACTACTTTTTATTCAAGGATTGCTTGTATTGGCTCAACCGGAAACAGGCGGTTTTGCCATTAACATGAGTTGTATTTTAATTATGGTTCTGGCGAGTGGACAATGGCGACATGCACCAACCGTGATTATCAGTGGTTTATTCGCGATGTATATCGTCATGATCGTGGTTTTAGATCATGTGAACGTACACAGTGCTTTTTGGTTACATCATTACCAATTACAACGGTTTGCCGCCTTTGTTGATCCATTTGGTACGCGACGCACGATCGGTAATCAGTTAGTTAATTCCTACTTGGCAGTTAGTAATGGCGGCTTGTTTGGCTGCGGATTAGGTGCAGGTATTCAAAAGCAAGGCTATTTACCTGAGCCTAATACAGATTTTATTCTTGCTGTGATTAGCGAGGAGTTGGGCGCCGTTACAGTCTTGATCATATTAATTATTTTGGGGGTACTTGTCGGTCATCTGATTCGGTTGGGGAATCGATCATCGACGATATTTGAACGATGCTTTTGTTTTGGTTTTGGCACTTGGATCACAGTCCAAACGTTATTTAATGCCGGCGGGGTTATCGGTGCCCTGCCAATAACCGGTGTTACATTGCCATTCATTAGTTACGGCGGCTCTTCAACACTTGCGTTAGCTGGTGGCATTGGCATTGCCCTCAATATATCCCGGCATTATCGGCTTAAATCGGGCAATACTAAATGGTGAGCAGCTAAATTTTCATAATTATTTAATTATAGTAATTATAAAGAAAAAGTAAATAATTGGTAAATTTGGGCACGATTTTGGCGTTTGCCGTTGACGGTCAATTTTTACGGCATTAGGATGGGGCTGTTGATTCCGGAATCAATAATTATTAGGTTGCAATTAGGTGAGGTTACTTTAAGAACATAGGTTATCGCCCAGAAATGTCGAGAGACAGTAATGAGTAAAGCAGAAATTGCCGAATTAAGGCTTTTTCAAGATAACTAGACATGTCTTACGTCTTAAAGTGCTAAAACTCAATGAATGCGCTGGTTTAGATATCGCGGTCCATTTTTGTTTTACGACTCATCAGCTAGTTGTTGCTGATGGGTCGTTTTTGTTTGGCTAGACGGGTCGGTTGCTTGTGCCTAGCTGAGACTTGGCCAGTGTCACAGTCCATGAATGGCTGAGTCTCTACTAGTACTTGAACAACACCTGGCCTGTTTTTCCGTGAGTTTTTGTCTCACCCAAGCGGAGCTTAGCGAAAGAAGGGAATTATCATGATGAGATTACAAGAAACCAAAAAAAGGCACTCCGCTGCGGGTACATTTGTTTTGCTTGGGATTAGTATGGGGCTGCTAGTCATGGTGGGCTGGTGTGTGGCTCGAATGGACGTTCCATTAGGTCAGTTACCTACACAACATTATTTAGATACGGTGCGGCAGGGCAGCTACTTTACCTTAGCCAATTTAGCAGAAGCCTCGTTGAGAACGACGACACGATTGTTTATCGGCCTAATTTGGTCACTATTATTCTCAATTATCTTTGGTGTTCTGGCAGCGCGATGCAAGCCGGCTCGGCACGTCATTTTGCCATTAGTTAATTTATTGGAATCCGTTCCGCTGTTAGGTTTTTTAACATTCACCACAGCGTGGTTCATGGGATTGTTTCCCAATAATGTCCTCGGTGTGGAAGCTGTCGCGACCTTTGGTGTTTTTACCGCTCAGGCATGGAACATCATGCTATCGCTTTATCAATCGCTACGGGTGACTCCACATGAGCTTCTGGAGGTAACTGATCAATTTGGTTGTAATCAGTGGCAACGTTTTTGGCGATTGGAGTTACCTTATGCGACACCGGGAATTTTATGGAATGTCGTCATTTCTCAATCGGCCGCTTGGTTTGCTCTTGTTGCCTGCGAACAAGCATCGGTTGCGGTGCCGCGAACAGAAACATTCATTTTACCGGGGATTGGTTCTTATTTACAGATTGCTTTAGATCGATCTAATTTTGGCGCGGTTCTAAGTGCAGTTGCAGCGATGGTCATTTGTGTTTTGGTCGTAAATGTGCTCATTTTTCAGCCTTTGATTAAAGCGACAGCCAACTACAAATACGGCACTAGTAGTGCGGAATCATTTTCCCCGCAATCAGCTATTTATGATTTATTGAAGGGGGCCAAGTTACCAAGCGACAGCCAACGTTTGGGCCGATCAATCAGAACCTGGTGGCTATTCACGCTACCGCAAACTTGGATCATGAGGCAGATTACAAGAACAATTCGTCGTTTGAAAAGGTTAGCGACACTGTGGACGATCTTATGGTATGGCGTTTTAACCGGGTTAATAACTTGGTTGGCTGTTTTTTTGGCTGGCTATTTAGACTGGCCTAAATGGCAAACCTTGCTTGATTGGACACTGCTGACAACAGGACGCGTCGTGTTAGCTGTGATTATGTCCGCGGTGATTTTCATTCCGTTGGCGATTTGGGTAGCCAGTACGCCTACCCGGTTGAGCCGTATGCAACCAATCGGACAAGTGGTTGGTTCAATTCCATCTGATGTCTATGTACCGATCGTGGTTGTCATCATTGCGGTAACTGGTTCTAGCCATCAATGGTGGGTGTTGCCACTGATCATGACTGGGACGCAGTGGTATTTCTTCTTTAATGTCATTGCTGGCTATCTTGCGATTCCAAATGACATTCATGAGGTCACCCATGTTTTTCACTTAACCGGTTGGCGATGGTGGATCCAATTTCTCATTCCATCCATCTTTCCTTATCTCATTACAGCGATTATTAACGCTGCTGGAGCTGCTTGGAATGCGGATATTGCCGCTGAGTTAATTACATGGGGCACTAAAACATATGCCATTTCCGGTCTGGGTGCTTACGTTGCCAAAAATGTTGATAATAAACCAGCTGAGGCAACCGGTGTCTTGATTATCTGTGGCATGGTTGGCCTTTGCGTCATCTTTGTTTGGCAGCCGCTGTATCGGTTTGCCGAACGACGATTCCATTATTGAGTAAGGAGGGTGTTTGCAATGAAAAACGATGTTTTATTAACAGTGGAACGCGTGTCAAAAACGTTTGTTCAACGGGAACAGGCAGCGGAAAAAACGGTCTTAAATAATATCTGTCTACAGGTGTCAGGACATCAATTTGTCAGTATTTTAGGTCATTCAGGTGTCGGTAAGTCAACGCTATTGCGCATGATTGCTGGGCTGATGCAGCCCACATCTGGTGTTGTGACCTTTGAGCATCAACTTGTAACTGAACCCAGTCGCCGAATGAGTATGGTGTTTCAAAATTTTGCACTCTTTCCTTGGTTAACCGTACGCAAAAACATTTCCTTTGGTTTGGAGGGACAACCAGGGTTAAGTAGGCAAGCGATTAATGACCGCGTAACACAGCTAATCGAATTGATTGGTTTAGTTGGATTGGACGATGTTTACCCTCATGAGTTATCAGGCGGCATGAAGCAACGCGTGGGGTTTGCCCGAGCATTAGCTGTAAATCCAGACTTACTTTTACTTGATGAGCCGTTTTCCGCATTAGATGTATTAATCGGTCAGCAGCTCAGCCAAGACTTCATTCGATTGTGGGAGCAAAATTTACTTCAAACCCAATCCATTATTATGGTGACCCACAATATCGAAGAAGCGGTGCGATTATCGGACGTGGTCTATGTTTTAGGTGGCACACCGGGTGAGGTTGTGCGAGTTTATTATCTCAATCAACCTAGAAACGAACGGACAATGCAACAAATTATGCAGAAAACGATTGAAATCACGAATCAATTTAAACACGATATGCAGTCCGAATAAGAACGGGGGAATTGGAAAGATGAATCGCCTTCAAATGCACAATCAACGGCGTAAGCGATTAATTACGCTTGTCATAACGCTTTGCTGTTTAATTCTCATTGCTTTTACGGTTGAAGGAATTCAATTTTTCCGGATGCTACATTCTTTTCATGAAAAGAATGTGATTGAACGGCGCCAGCCTTTAGCCAAACAGTCAGTGACAACATTTTTATTGCTCGGTTTAGACAATAGTGGCAAACGGCGGCTTTCAACGACGCGTACCGATGGCATGATGGTGGCGGTTGTTAATCGACATACGAAAACGATCACGTTATGTAGCCTATTGCGGGATACCTTTACAAAGATTTATTCGCAACAATATCATGGATACCAGCGAATTGAGGCAGCATATACCTATGGTGGCGATGCCGCTGCAGTAGCGACAGTGGAACACTTTTTGAAATTACCAATCGATTATTACACTACAGTTAACTGGGATGGTTTTATTAAAGCGATTGATGACGTTGGTCCGCTCAAAGTGAAAGTTGATCGACCTTTCGTTGGACAAAGTTATTGGGGCCGACCGGTTAAATTTAAGGCTGGAATGCAACCAATGAGTGGTGCGAGAGCATTAGCATACGCTAGAGAACGGCATGTGGATAATGATCAATATCGTGGTTTTCGACAGCAAGCCGTCTTATGTGCATTGATTAAGCGATTAAATCAAGGACAGCTCGTGACCCATGGTAATCAAGTCATGCACGATTTAAAGGGGCAGTTACGAACGAACCTGACTGAAAGCGAATTGGTTAGCTTGATGAAGCAGCATGCAGCATTCCAACATTATCAGATAAAGCGGCTGACCTTCCAGTGGCGAACATTTGATACGAGTGGGCGTAGTATGGTCGAAGTTTATCCAGATAGTCAGGACCATGTGGCTCAAGAATTACAAGCCGCCGCTGGGCTGCGACGGCCACTACCTGATCGACCGTTCTTAACTAACGGACATTATCGTTACGCGACTGATGAAACAGTTCAGACGATCGCCAGCGAAAGGAAGGAAGATACTGCTTACGGGCAACTCCATACTTATGTTGGTCATGCTGGTAACACCAAAACAGGCCGATTACCGATTGAAGTGCAGCTTGAAAATGGTTTCAGAGCATCGGATCAGACAAGCACGAACTACCGTGTTCGATGAATATCATCGCCAATGATTCCCACCAGGAAGAGGGGGAGTAGTAAATGAAATAAAGGGGGGATGTAAATGCAAACGGAATTCCACACAAAAAGAGAATTTGGGCTTTTCTTGACGTTTATTGGTGGTGCGATGGACGCATTTACATTTATTAAATACAATGCTTTTCCGGTTGCGCAAAGTGGCAACTTGATTATCGGTATTTACGATCTATATAACCGTAATGTTGCACAGGCAATTTATAAATTTGCGGCAGTAATCGCTTTTTTCGCCGGAGTTGTCTTTACTAATTTGTGCCGACTCTTTGTGGAACAACGATTGAAAGATGATCGATTTTATCTGAGCGTGCTCGTTATTGAAGCAATTACATTTGGGATTGTTGGGCTCCCAATGGTGATTTTGCACCTGCACCTTGTACTACCCGTGATTGCTTTTGTTGTGTCGATGCAGTGGACACTGTTTAACACGATGGAAGGTCAGAGTTATGTCAATTTGTATGTGTCAGGAAATATTAAAGGATTAGCTTCTGAAGTCGTTTTGTTCCTATTCGGCAAGGCAAACTTGCAAAATTTAGGACGCTATTTATTACTAACGATCTTTTTTGTTCTTGGCGCTATCAGTGCGTCATTAATGTTATGGATTGGTGGTGGCTCACTAGCGGCTTTCTGGATTGGCGGCTTATTTTTAGGCTTGACTGCGGTAGCTTGGTCAACGATTTGAGGGGTGTCTAAATTTTTCAGGTACTAGACCAAGATGATCAGATTATCAAAATTATCCGTGGTTAAGTACGGCCGCATAGCTCAAAACATCTAGACCAATTTGCGTATGATCGCTACTTTATTGTCAATTGTTCATCATAAATTATTGCGCAATTTGTTTATTATTGGGCGCGCTTCAAATTGATTTGTGATCGACATTTTACTGATTAATTTCCATAAAGTGGCGTTTTTTGTCTCAAAATGAGGAACCTGCTGCGCATGGTGAGGTTGGTAAATCTATGCTAGCCTAACTTCATTGAAAGGAGGGTGTTTATGATTTCGAAAAAGTTAGCTACGACGTTGTTGTTACTTTCTAGTTTTGGAATGATGGGGGTTACAGGAACTAATGTAGCTCGGGCTGACAATTACTTGCCAGCGCAGGCCAACACAGAACCGAATGGAGATACAGGAACGGCAACGGGGAAGTCTGATGCGGTAGTCAATGTTTTGACGGGGTATCTGGTCCTCGAAGCAGTGCCAGATATGAACTTCGGTGGAACGGTTCAAACAGCCAGTCCGGTTAAAGGCTTGCCATTGATTAGTAACCAAGGAATTATTGATGATGACGGGAATAACGCTGGGTTGTTAAAAGTCACTGATTCACGGACGCCTGGTGCTAAAGGTGAGGGGCATACGTGGAAGTTAACTGCTGCAGTTGATAAATTTACGTCACAAGATCCTAAATTTGCTGGCGGAAATGACTGGCAGATTAATTTGAAACAGAAAAATGGGCGGAATACCGGTAATGGTATGCCATCATTGCTTACACCGTCGCTGATTTCTAACAATATGGCTCAAACGGTTATCCAAGCAAACGAGGGTAGAGGGAGTAACTCCACGTTGGTTTACTACGACAAACCACAAACAGCCAGCTTAGATATGCCTGGAAACATTCCAACTGGTCAATATAGTGCACCAATTACTTGGACGTTAAACGCAGCCGTCACTGCGGAAAGTAATTAAGGTAATTACCTGTCTTAGGGGGATTGTTGTTAACAGCAATTCCCTTTTTGTTAAATTTAATGACCTAATATGGAGACGAGTTATGGAAATTGGGGGGCATTATCAAGCAATTAATTTACACAAAGTATATGGCCTATTGATCCTTGCCTTAGCAATGTTATGTCAGGTGATCGTTGCGCGAGCGGATACCCAGACTGACCCAGGAATTAATCTTGCGTTGGCCCCTGTTTATCCCCAAAACCAACTGATGAAAAATAACATTTTCGATGTGCACGTGGTTCCGCGGCAAAGGCAGAAATTAACGCTAAAAGTAATCAATTTAGCTAATCGTGAGCAAACAATTAAAGTTATCCCGCGAACAGCTTATACAAATGATGCTGGCATTATTTCTCTGGATCGCCAGCGAATTCCGGCAGATAAAACATTGAAGCAGCCGTTTAGTCATTTAGTGGTAGAGAAAAGCCAGCGACGTAAACTGACTCCTAGAAAAGTCCAATACCTAACCTTTACGGTTAAAGTGCCTAAACGTCGCTTTGAAGGCGTCGTTGTTGGTGGTTTTTACGTTCAAGTGCTTGCTAAAAAAGGCCATGATCGGCATAAAGGCATCACGATTAACAATCGTTTTGCTTACGCCATGCCAGTTGTTTTAAAAGAGCAGCAGCAAACTGCTCGACCAAAATTACGGTTAGGTTCAATTAAAAAGCCGTCTAAATTACGTCAAAAAATCGTCGTAAAAAGTGTTTTACACAATCTGCGACCAGCCATTATTAGCGGCATGAAAATCGATTCAACTATCAATCGGAAAAAAGATGGTAAAAAGGTTGGCCAGACACATGTCAAGAATTACGAAATGGCGCCTAATTCCAACTTTTCATTCACCAATCATTGGCAGAATAAAAGCATTTTACCTGGTACTTATCGTTTACGAATCGATGCTAAAGCGGTCAATGGTCGATGGCACTTAGAACGGGATTTTCACATTACGTGGCGTGATTCATTAGGTTACTACAATCAGGCACACCCATCAGTAAAGTACATTCTTTTGGGATTATTACTCCTGCTGTTGCTATTAATTATTGTGCTGGTTTATCGACGTCGGCAGCGTGAACAGTCAGGTAATCGCCAGGGGTAGCGCACGAATGAACTTTGTAATGATGAAGTCAGGTGAAATCAATATGAAATTCACAAAGTCAATGTTTGATAAGACAGTAATTGTTATCTTGAATTTATTAACGGCTGGGTTAGTCGGACTGTCAATCACGACAACGATTTTTGCGAAAGAGCAGGCCACCGAAACTTCCATGAGTCAAACAAGTGGTACAGGCACGTCGGATGATTTAATTAGCGGTGATTCAAAGTCTAGCCTCGTTAAGGATCCATTAGCGGACCTTAGTTCTAATCTTGAAACACAGCCGCGACAATCGCAAAACGAAGCTAAGTCGCGGGTCAAACGTGATGTGGGTGCACAAACTCAGCTAAAAAATGTTGGCGAACATGCGTGGTCCGATTTTCAACCAGTATTCGTGGATGGAGTCAGTCAGGTACCAAGTATTCAATCAAATAACGTGGCAGTTCCTGGTAAGAATGCATTTACGCCGTTATTGACTAAGGACACCCGTTATTATGATGAAAAGACGGGTATGCAGCTACCAAATGGGATTTCGCCGGCATATCCGGGTCCTTACGCGATGCGGGTGACGCACATTGGATATTACAAGGGTCAAGAGCTAGATATGATTTACACGATTTTGGCTTCTCGAAGCGATAAAACGATTCGTAATGCAACGATGTATACATTCACCGCTGGTTGGCATGTGCCAGATAAGTTCCTATTTCAAAGCACATTTGGTGGGGGGCTTAAGAGCGGCGCGAGCTATGTAAATACGGTTCAATTCGTGAAGGCGGGGACGAATACACCGGTTCAGGTTTCAGGAACTTGGACGTATGGGGCGCTTTCTTGGAATAAATTTAGTGTTATGAATATGAATCAGTATGACGGTGGTCGAGGTCCAGCAGACAGTAAGATTTTATTTTATGATGCCAAGGCTTACAACGAGACGGGAGCTCTGTATATTACTGCTAATCGCGGTACTGGTGATAGTACACAAGCAACATCACGATTTTCAGAACAATTTACAACCGATAAAGACGGGATTTACTACATGATTATTCAAAAGCCAAGTAGTTACGTCTCACTGGATGTTGCCTATACGAGTCTATTTCCAGCAGCGATATCGCCTGTTGATTTACCAGACCCTGAAATAACCGGCGTAGATAATAAAAACAAAGATCAGCAATTTAAAATCAGCTGGGATGCCATTCAAACATTGCCCAACCAACCCAGTTCTGCTGCGCTTAATGCATTTAAGTTAACGGGTGATTTACCCCCCTTGGCTAATATAAAAGAAAATGGCATCACAATTAATGATGTCACGACTGGTACCGATCTTACAGGACAGTTTAATATCACAGTCGCCGATGGGAAGTATCAATTAGTTGCTCGAGTACCTAGTGCTTTGATGAACCGGGTGATCAAAATTAGCTTTTCAGGCAAACTAGATGTCAATGATCCAGAGCTATTGAAACACTTAACAACCGATCCAGATGGAGATCCTGCCATTAAATTGGATGCTTCAATTAGCAATGATTACATTTTGTTTGCTCAACATTACATCTCGCCGGTTCATAAGAGTAGTGCCTATGTTGGGTGGTCATTCTCCGGTATTCAAATCGAGCCCGCCAAAATGCTTAATTTTGGCAATGTTTTTTCCGCCGGTCGCTATAGCCTCCATGAGGTACCTAATCCAGTCGTAAAAGTGGTTGATAATCGGCTTAAAAAAACGGCAGCCCAGTTAGAGTTATCTCAAGTAACGCCAATTATCAATAACAACGCGCAAGAAGCCTTGAATGCCCGCTTGTTAGCGCCCGCAGTTACTGGCGAATTAACACCTTTGACCGCAGACCCATTAATTGTCGAAAAAAGCCGCGGGGCACTGCCTAACCTCGTTTGGAATGGTCATCAGGGGAAAGCACTTCAATTGATTTTGAATCAAATGCCGAATACGACAGGTCAATTCCAAACCACGCTTGACTGGACCGTTCGCTCCGGTGATTAGTTGCTTAAAGGTGAGTAAAATGCGCATTAGGTTCATTGTGACTTGCTTGACGTTAATAACGGTAATGCTATTTGTGGGAAATTATGTTGTTACTGCGGCTGGAAAAGACTCGTTTAGTGTGATGCCGCTTCAATATGGCCTACCACAAAAGCGAAGCGTTACGGATTATTATTCACTCTTCGTGAAAGGTGGGCATGAGTATCAGGTTACTGCGCTCATTCATAATAACGGGAAACATCAGTTAGTTGTTAATGCGCGTTTGCTTGGATCAGCAACTAGCGCAAAGGGGACGATTACGTACCATAACCGATCTACAGGAAAATTAGGCAAGCAAAACAGCTTTCGTCGTTTTATCATCGGTCCGACTAGTAAGCAAATTAAAGTTAAGGCCCATGGAAATCAAATCGTGACGTTTCATTTGAAAGCGCCAAAATATCGACATGGAACTTATTTAGGAGCACTGGCTGTTTCTGGCACGGTTCATTCAAATGAATTAGTGCGAAATCGCGTTACGTATCTTAAAAGTATTGAGCTATCTTACAGTCACATTTTATGGAAGAATCGGCGGCTTAATCTGCGAATGAGAACGCCGGTTAAACATGGTGTACGGCAATTGATCGTTGTTAATGCTAAAGCGCGAATTATCAGCCATGTAACCTTGACAATTCGGACCCGTACTCATGGACGGATATTGTATCGGCAACGTGATTTTAGTATGGCTCCGCTAACTAAATGGCAGGTTCCTCTAGGGAAGAAGGGGGCAGCGGGTCATGAATCGATGGTTGTAACCTTAACGAAAGGCCACCGCACATTGGCTAAGATTCACGAATGGGGATGTAAGTAAAACTCGATTGAAAATAAAGCCATCACGGCTAAAAAAATTGTTGGAGGTGCCGGATGCAGTTTACAGAGTTATTAAGTAAACAGGACCAAAAAATGATGACCCTGTTAAAAGCAATTGTTTTAAAAGGCATCACTGATAAACGGGTTCTCAGCGAAACAATGCGATGTAGTAGTCAAACGATTAACCGGCTGATTGTTCAGATCAATCATACGTTTGGCGATCAGGGTTGGTCACTGGAGCAAAGCGTGCATCATGTTTTTTTAAAAAACAAAGCTGATATTGTTAACCTTAATAAGTCGTTGGCATTTCTCATGCGACGTTCAACAAAATTTATCGTTTTAAACGCGATGTTCCATTGTGAACAAACAAAAACGAATGTTTATACCCGATTATTTTTGAGTAAGACTGAGTATTATCGTCAGGTCCAACAATTAAACAAGACCTTATCTAGTTTAGGCTTAGTCATTCATCAAAAAAATTTAATTGGGCCATTAAGTCAGCAAGTTTTTCTATTTTACGAGTTATATGACTTGTTGTTAACGGCCAGTGATAACGTAACAGAAATAGCTGTTACGAATGATGAACGGCAATGGGCAGTAGCGTGTTTGGCGTTGGTTAATGAACCGGCGACAAAGATTAAAACGGGTCGGCTAGGCCTTTTCCTTAAAGTTTTAAAGCGATTTGATCGAGATCATTATGAAAAGCATCGACCGATTCCGTGGTTATCGCCGATGAATCAATTGATGAGTCAGCTTCAAATCGCCGGGAATTTACACACAGCGGATCAACCGATTGAGGCCACGGAAATTCTGACAGTTTTCATCATTTCGCGGCTAGTTAGTGTTGATAACCCTGTTTTAGATCAATGGCAAGCATTTTGCGAACGGCATATTAAAAAAATTACGCAAAATGTCAATCAAACGATGCGAACGTTATTTTATCGGAAGTCAGGACCGGCTGAAGTGTCTAAAGCGGTTTTGCAGATCATTACCTTTTATTACTATGTTCCTGGTGGAATTGAGGCTTACGTTACTGATGTCTATCAGCGGTATCCACGTAAATTATTAGAAGAAACGTTTCAGGCAATTGAGCAGGCGCTAACGACTTACGTCTTGCCAAAATCGAGTTTATCGCGACCATCGACGAAGATCATCATTAGTTTATATACGGATTTGTTCTTATATAAATTAGCTAATCTAAATGTGGAAATTACGATTGGAATATTCGTTAAAAAATATTCAGCTACGTTGGTATTAAGCTATGTGTTGGATTTGATTCATTTATTCACACAATTAGGTGCACAAGTTAAATTACTTCAGGATTGGTCAGATGGGGCTGCCTGTGACTTAGTGGTGACGGATAAACAGATTGTTGACCAAGAAAATTTGTCCACGGAACTGGTTGAATTTAAGGGACATGTGACTGACTTAGACGAAGTCCCAGAAATTGTTAACGACATATTTATCGACAAATACTTAACCAAACTTTTTAAGATGTAATCAACAATATTGGGTGACGTTGCAATGAAGCAGATAAATATGCTCAATGTTGGGGTGATCTGATTGATACATGAACCAGTTTCAAAAAATGGAGGACATGAATCACGCCCAGTCTAAAGTGTTTGCGGAGTATAATGCGGGCTAATGTATTCTCGTATGTCTTGGCTAAGAGTTGGATGCTAATTTTTGTTGGAGATTCCAAGACATCAAAAAGACTAACCAAAATTAGCGAGTACCTTTCCCAGCAACATTTAAGTTCAGCGGATAGAGTGAATTTTTAAGTGAATTGATTTGCCTTTTCCAATGACGTTATATCAGGAAAGGCAAACAATTGAGCGAAGGTGTGCCCAGTTTGGTTACACCTTTGTTTTTGTGCGCAATTGTCTATTTTTTAACCTAGCGATACTTAGTTTTATTTTGATGAATTTCAATAAAACTCAACGATGATTTATTTAATGTACAAAAAAAACCAGTAATCACGGCGTTTTATCGCATCGTGAAAACTGGTTAATCGTCTTTGATGGATCGCCAGGGGATCGAACCCTGGACCCACGGATTAAGAGTCCGTTGCTCTGCCAGCTGAGCTAGCGATCCATATCAATTCAACTTGTATATAGTATCATACGCTCCCCAAGGCTGACAATAACTTTTTCAAAAAAATTTCACGTCATCTAATTGATTGACTAAATAAGTTGTTTGAGGGACGCATGCAGTGGTACTCACAAGATTTTACATAGGTTGATAGTTGAGACGATGAATCAGCCACTGGTTATTGTAACGATCACAAACTAAACGATCAGAAACCAGTGTCATCGTAAATGTATAGGGTTCAGTTAAATGATTTTCCGTTTCAATCATCACGTGACCGTGAACTAAAGCAACGAGGTCTAATGAAGGAATATCGATGCTCAGATCCGTTAGTGATTGGATTCGGTTAAGCTGGTTAGATTGTAGTAACTCTAAAATTGCAGCACGCCCAGCGCGTTCTTGATGCTCAAAACGAATATAAGATTCTTCGCAGAAGAAATCAGTGACGAAGTTTGCGTGAACAGGTTGATTCAATGAATCGAAGTAGTGCTTAACGGTTTTGTGAACCATGACGTGGTTAAGTTTGTTTTGCGCGTGAATCTTTTTAGTGTCAAACATCATTTTTGACCCCCTTAAACGATCAGCAAGCAATTAATGGCATGGTTTATTTAATGATTACAGTTTAAGTGGTTCACTAGTTGCAAACGAGGAAAAAACCGACTAATTGGTAAAAAGGCGACATTTTGGGGAGAAAACTTGATGAAAGATCGACGGGCAATAATTGAAGGTGAACTGGGTCGCTTAATGACCATCCAGCTAGTTGAAATTGATGGGCATGGTCAAATCAAGGGGCAGTTAGCGGGGATCGAGTTGGATGAGGTTGCTTGGGGTTTTTTAAAGGAGGCACCAAAAAAGGTTGTAGGTCGACAAGTGGTGTTGCTGGAGAGTTCGACGACACATCGACATGGATTTTGTTTTCGTTTAAGCGAGCAACGGATCTTATGTGGGATCGCAATTTCAAATATGAAGTTGGCACAATTGCGTTTGAGTGCACTTTGTCTGTATGTGGCGCTCCTAGGGTCGATTCCAATTCTAATGCGATCGATAGTGGTCGCTGAACGTCAAAAAAATACCCAACCACTTTATCACCTGTTAATGGCGATTAGTCAGCGAGATTGGGGAATGGTTAAGCAAGTAATGGCTCGCCAGTGGGATAAAGTGACGAAGGGGCGACAACAAACGATTGGATTGTCTTTTCTTGTCGGATTGGTCTTTGGCCGGCAATTGGAGAATGGTGCGCCCATCCAGCGCTATACCAATAAAGTAGCACACTGGTGGCAACGTATACAACGGGACCAGCTAGTAATCAAACAGGTACAAGAGGCGCTGTTTGATGAGTTAAACATGATGGCAGAAGGAGATTTAAGTCAGCATGGTGATCAACTGATTAATCGGATCAGTGAAGATGTCGACCATCATTTGATGACACGCCTAACCGTTGCTGACATTGCGACTCGACTAGGACGCTCAAAGGATTATCTCTCACGCCATTTTCATCAGCAGACGGGATGGACATTGAAGCAATATATTTTGCAACGCAAGGTGCTTTTGGCCAAACAGTTATTGGGAAAACAGTCGATCATGGATGTCGCCTATGACTTACATTTCAGTGATCAGAGCCATTTTGCGAAAGTTTTTCGGCAAATAACGGGTGAATCACCGAAACAATATCAACAGGAACATTGCTAGTGGACTCAGCCGATACCGGCCCTCAACGTGAAGCTGCATGTCTGTGATATAATGTAGAAAGTTGCCGTAAGTTACATTACGGCGTTGGCCGTGAATTAAAATCAATTACAGACCCTGTTGGAGGGGAATTTGCATGAGTAAAATTTTAGTAGTCGATGATGAGAAACCCATTTCCGATATCATTAAATTTAATTTGGAAAAAGAAGGATACGACGTTGTAACCGCTGCTGATGGCGAAGAAGCCATTGAAAAGGTTGATGAAGAGCAACCCGATTTGATCCTGCTTGATTTGATGTTACCTAAAATCGATGGCTTAGAAGTTGCGCGCCGGGTTCGGACTAAATATACGACGCCGATCATTATGGTGACCGCCAAAGATTCAGAAATCGATAAAGTGTTGGGACTCGAATTAGGCGCAGATGACTATGTGACAAAACCATTTTCGAATCGCGAGTTAGTTGCGCGAGTGAAAGCAAATCTACGTCGTCAAGATACTGTAGTTAAGAATTCTGCAGCTGCTGAATCGGAGTCAAACACGATTGAGGTCGGTGATTTAAAAATCGATCCAGATGCTTATATGGTGTCTAAACGTGGTGATGATATTGAACTGACTCACCGTGAGTTTGAATTGCTTTATTATTTAGCGCAGCACATTGGACAAGTGATGACACGTGAACATTTACTACAGACAGTCTGGGGATATGATTACTTCGGTGACGTGCGGACCGTTGATGTGACGATGCGGCGGTTACGGGAAAAGGTCGAAGATACACCTAGTCATCCATCGTGGTTAGTTACGCGTCGTGGGGTAGGTTACTACCTGAGAAACCCGGAAACTGACTAATCAGAAATTGAGGAGCTCTTCTGATTGTGAATAAGAAGATTCGTTTTTTTCAATCAATTAATTTTAAAATTGCGCTTGTATTTGCCCTGATGTTATTGATTACGCTTGAAATCGTCGGGGCTTTTTTCGTACGTCAATTAGAGCAGCAGAATTTGAGTAATTTCAAACAACAAATTCAGCTACCTGCTTATATTGATAATTCGCTATCGGATCAATTAATTCGCAGTAATACAACGTCGGCAAATTCGCGAATTAGAAGCATTTTATCAGATGTGAACAATGCGAACATTACCGAAATTCGCGTGATTGACAATAAAGGAACGGTCCGTGGTACGAGTAATATCAATGATCAAACGATTGTTGGCCAAAAAACGACGGATAGCAACGTAAAGAACGCTATCTATAATAACCGATCTTATCAACGCGATATTTATGATACGCGAGATAATAATCGTTATTATATTTCAATCGTACCGTTATTGAATTCGTCTGGTAGTAACGGAAATAATTTAGTGGGTGTTTTGTATATTCGTGCTTCGTTGGAAGGCGTTTATGAAAACATCAATAATATCACGTTGATCTACTTATCGGCGGCACTAATCGCCATCGTCTTAGGGTTATTTATGTCCATTGTTATTTCCCGGGCAATAACAAGACCAATCGACGAAATGAAACGTCAAACCGTTCAAATCGCTCAGGGGGACTATTCTGGTCAGGTTCGCGTCTACGGGACAGACGAATTAGGCCAGTTAGCCAGCGCCGTTAACAATTTGTCGGTCCGGGTCGAAGAGGCACAAGAATCAACGGAGGCCGAGCGTCGTCGGTTGGACTCCGTGCTCGCTCATATGAGTGATGGCGTGATCGCCACTGACCGACGCGGAACTGTCAACATCATCAATTCAGCTGCCCGTGAGTTCTTGAATGTTGAAGAAGATGAGGCAGAAAACGCATCCATTTTGGATTTGTTGCATATTCGTGACCAATATACGTTGCGCGAGCTTTTAGAGAGCCAAGATGAGGTTTCTTTGGATTTGTCTGAAGAAGGTCGTGATTTGATTTTACATGCCACTTTCTCGCTCATTCAACGTGAATCAGGTTTTATCTCTGGTTTGGTCTGTGTGCTCCATGATGTCACTGAACAGCAAAAGGAAGATCAAGACCGCAAGCAGTTTGTTTCTAACGTGTCACACGAATTGCGGACGCCGTTAACTTCCGTCAATTCGTATATTGACGCATTGGTTGATGGGGCATGGCAAGATCCTAAAGTGGCACCGAATTTTTTGAAAGTGGCACAAGACGAAACTGAGCGAATGATTCGGATGGTCAATGATCTATTGGCATTGAGTCGCATGGACTCAGGCACCACCAAGCTGGAATTGGAAACTGTTAACCTAAATGAGCTATTTAATTACATCTTGAATCGATTTGAGATGATGCTCAAGAATGAAGATAGCCCGCATCATCAAAAGCACTACCAAATTGAACGAGACTTCACTGATAAGGATCTTTGGGTTGAGATTGATACCGATCGGTTTACTCAAGTGGTCGATAATTTGATGAATAACGCGATTAAGTATTCTCCTGATGGTGGTATCATTACTTGCCGTTTGCTAGAAACGCATAATCAAGTCATCATGAGTATTTCTGATCAAGGATTAGGGATTCCACGGAAAGATCTGACCCACATCTTCGATCGTTTTTACCGTGTCGATAAGGCGCGATCTCGGGCTCAGGGGGGCACAGGTTTAGGGTTAGCCATCTCTAAAGAGGTGATTCAGATGTTAGGTGGACGTATCTGGGTCGACAGTACTGAAGGCAAGGGATCGACGTTCTATATTTCATTGCCATTCGAGCAGTTTGAGGAGGATGACTGGGATGTGGAATAAAATTCGTTCAGGCAGTTTACCGGTTGCCTTATTTTTGTTAGTGATTATTAGTATTATATTATCCTTTTTGATTTGGACCAATCCGGCGCGCTACGATCGCACACGCTTGAATGGCGCTGCTAGTACGGGGTCGACACACTCAACAGTGACGACAAGAGCCATTGATGATATTTTTTTGCCAACCCAAGTGGTTGTGACCAACCAGCAAGGTCAATCAGAAACGGTCTACAATCCGAAGATTAATTTAGTGACGTCACTAAAAAGTGTCGTTGAAAAGTGGCAAATGAGTGACTTTCGAAAGATTAGCCAAGGTGATGTGAGTGCTTATCAAAGGCTGTTAAATCGTCATGGAATGGTGCAACTTGTGTATGCGGATAATATTGGGCGAGGGATTTTTAACCGCTCTTATGGACAAAAGTTATTGATGTCGCCAACCGCCAAATTTTCGCGAATTATTTTTTCAACGCACGCTGCTGGAAGCCTGTATTTATTGAACGACGATAATCAATCGATCTATCAAATTCATGTTCGAAAGCAGGCATTAAGCCAGATTCGTCAGTTATTGAGCAAGGCCAATCAACGGTATCGCGTGACCGAACACGCTGCTAATGATCATACGTTAACCTACTATGAGAACTCGGTGCGCATACCGCGCTACAGTTACTTGGTTGGCAAACAGAGTGCTAGTTTTTTTGTCACATCGTTACTTAATACTGGCGAGTCCACGTCTGTGACCGTTCATCGCACGACAGGCCATACGATTTACTTAGCGGGCACGTATAAGCGGATGACTGTCACCAATAAAACGGGTGCTGTTCAATTTGAAGACTATAATGCCAATCAAAAGATGACCCGAGATTTAGGGAATAACTTAATCAAGAGCTTTAATGGTTTGTCTAAAACGGGCCTACCGTTAGATACGATTCGCTATTTTGATAATGAACATAACGGTCATCAAGTGACCTATCGCTCTTTTGTTGAAGGGTTCCCCATCTTTAACCAGACAGATTTTGGAGCTGTCCAGGTTAAACACGATCATGCTGGCACGCAAGAAATTAACTTTACATTGACGAACTTACAAGTGCCGTTACCGACAGACTCCACGAGTCGCGTGACATTACCGAGCACGCTCACGGTCATGAGCCAACTTGCGGCGGCTGGAACGCCGGCAAGCAAAGTTAAAGACATTGTCTTGGGCTATCAATGGGAGAGTAATTCTGATTCAAATCAAGTCGTGGATTTACAGCCAACCTACTATGTCTATGTGGCCGGCAAGTGGCAAGTTTATACAGATTTACTAGGTGAGTAATTTTGCTAGCTGAAGATCAGTGAGACTGTTAAGGGAAGGAATTCAACATGAACTTTCGCCGCATTCAATGGATATTTTTAATTGCGTTTATTGCGATTGATATCTTTTTATTAATTTCATGGCAGCAAAGCGATGCGACGGTGAAGGAAACCTCACCGCGAAATGCGAATTCTGCGACGACGATTTTACGGGAAATGCGTGGTGATGGCATTACCTTTAGTACGTTGTCAAATAAAGAGGCCCAAGGCTACTATGTCTCCGGTAAGACAGGCTTGGCGCGGTTAAGAACTGGTGCGCAAAATTTGACCTACCAAGAGTATCGGTTTACATCAACTGAAATGACCAGTACCTTACATCAAACATTGGTCATTAATCCTAAATCACCGCAAACTCAACTCAATCGTTTCATTAAAAGTGGCTCTAACGTCACAGCGGGCAATGATTATGTTTATAGCCCGGAACTGTCTCGCGTGGCAGCAAATGAGGTCGTCTACGTTCAAGTTGTCCCCTCTGGCACAATTATGGCACCCTCAGGTCAACTACGTTTTCGGGTAGGGGATAAGAACCAAGTCATCGGCTATACACAATCCTACGTTAGTAACGTAGAACCATTACGCGAAAAAACCACCACTATTAGTCAGCAAAAAGCGCTAATCTGGCTGTACCAGTACAATGAATTACCGAATAATAGTCGAGTTGTTTGGTCGCGATTGGCTTATTCCCGATTATTACGCGTTTCCGATAATAATGTGTATGTGCCAACGTGGTTTATCGCGTTACGTTCTAAGAGTACAAACAATGTTGTTATTAAGCGGGTCAATGCCTTCACTGGTGCGGTGATGAAGTCGACGGATTCAACAACGGCGGTGACGAATGGAAATGGAGCGGTTAATAGTCGTGTAAGCTCGGATAATTCTCAGTCACCGACTGTTGACCAAAGTAATGTTGACGTTAGTTCTGTAGGAGATTAAAAAAAGCTTGTGACTTCCGCGTAAGCGGCCAATTCGTGTTACGATGAGATGTGATTTTTAAATGACATAAATTTAATTGTGATGGAGATGGCTTTGTGATTAATTTGAATACACCACAATTGGGATTGGGTCCGGTTGCTGAATCATCAACGGATGCGATGAAAATTAGTGTTTTAGCTAGTGGAAGTTCCGGTAATGTGACTTATATCGAAACGCCGACGCATAAAGTGTTGGTTGATGCGGGTTTGTCTGGTAAAAAAATTAATGAATTAATGCAAAGCATTGGTCGTGATTTACAGGACGTTGATAGTTTATTTGTGACGCATGAACATACGGATCATGCAAAGAGTGTTGGTGTGCTAGCGCGTAAATATGGGATCAATGTATATGCAAACGAAAAAACTTGGTCAGCTATCGCTGGTAAAGTTGGCAAAATTCCCTTAGAACAAAAGTTTGACCTTGAAGCGGGAGAAATCCAAGAATTGGATGGCCTAGATGTTCAAAGTTTTCCTGTTTCCCACGATGCAATTGATCCGCAATTTTATGAAATGCATTATGGTGGCAAGTCCTTTGTGATTCTGACGGATACCGGATACGTCTCTGAGCGGATGGCTGGTGTGATTAAAAATGCTGATGGCTACTTGTTCGAGTGTAATCATGACATGGATATGTTACGAATGGGGGCTTACCCGTGGCCATTAAAACAACGAATTTTAGGTGATACGGGTCACTTGTCTAATGAAGACGGCGCCAATGCCTTAATGGAAGTGTTAGGAAATCGGACGAAACGGATTTACTTGGGGCATCTTAGTCGTGAAAATAACATGAAGGCCCTTGCTCATCTGACAGTTGCTTCAATGATGACTGAAAAGGATTACGGCGTTGAACATGATTTTCATTTGTTAGATACCGACCCTGATGCAGCAACAGATTTGACAATTCTTTAGCTATGTTTCACGTGAAACACTTGGACAGAGATGTTCAAGTGTTTATTTTTTGTCGCTAAAGTGGTTGAGGGATGTTTTCTTTAAATTTTTAGCAAGTCCAGGGACAGGTTTAAGTGGTTTTTAAGCTGGAACGGTATAATGGAACTAATAAGAAATGAGGAGGTAGGCGGGTTACCGCAAATTGCCTATGGATTATAATGACATGAATAATCAAACAAACGGCGGCCCCCAACCGCACGGGCCTAAACAATCCAATCGTGGATTAGTCAAAGTTGGGATTGTCGCTCTCGTTGCGGGTTTATTGGGCGGAGGGATCGCTTATGGTGGCGCAAGTGCGATCAATAATGCCAACGGTGGCGATACATCTTATAAAAATGGGACGACTAAGGTGGCGAATGTCACAGTTAAGACGAACTCTGACGCGACTAAGGCCTTTAGCAAAGTCAAAAATGCGGTTGTTTCTGTAGTTAATCTACAGAAACAATCTTCCAATAGTGAAAGCGGACTGTATGGTATTTTTGGCGGTGGCTCCTCGTCTAACAACTCTGGCAGCAGTAGCAGTAGTAGTTCTGACAACTCTTTAGAGGCAGCCAGCGAAGGCTCAGGCGTTGTTTATAAGAAGTCTGGGAACGATGCTTATATCGTGACGAATAATCATGTAGTGTCCGGATCTAGTGCCCTAGAGATCATTTTGAGTAACGGAAAGAAAATATCAGGTAAGTTAGTCGGAACAGATTCAACGACTGATTTAGCCGTGATTCGCGTTAAAGCAGATGAAGTTTCAACAGTCGCTCAATTCGGTGATTCGACGGCTATTCAAGCTGGACAATCGGTGCTCGCAATCGGTTCGCCATTGGGATCGCAATATGCGACATCAGTGACCGAAGGGATTATTTCAGCGACAAAACGGACGGTGCCTGTCGAAAATGAATCTGGGAACCAAACCGGTGATGCAACGGTTATTCAGACCGATGCGGCGATTAACCCTGGGAATTCCGGGGGCGCACTGGTGAACTTAGCTGGACAGGTGATTGGCATTAACTCAATGAAGTTAGCCTCGTCTTCTAGTGGCACGTCAGTTGAAGGGATCGGCTTTGCGATTCCATCTAATGAAGTGGTTTCTATAATCAACCAACTCATTACGAATGGTAAAGTTGTGCGACCAGCATTAGGTGTCGGTTTGGTAGATCTCTCTAATGTGGACAGCAACAGCCAATCTAGCACCCTAAAACTGCCAAACAGTGTAACTGGCGGTGTGGTCATCATGAAGGTTTACAGCGGGTCAGCTGCGGAGAAATCAGGCTTGAAGAAGTATGATGTAATTACCAAGATGGATGGTAAGAAGATCACCTCACAAGCCGATTTACGAGATGTGCTCTATGCCCATAAAATTGGCGACAAAGTTTCAGTGGAATACTACCGTGATGGCAGTCTTAAAACTGGCACGGTGACATTAAGTGAGAGTACGAGTGATTTAACCAATCAAACAAAGTAAAACAAAAAAGGTCATCAGTGGATGGCCTTTTTTTATGCGATAAGGCGTGAAATAGAGTCTGGTTACTTTGTGAATTCGATGATTGTCTGGCGTAATAGTTTAAACACTATAAATTTTTGGGTAGCTAAAACCCTTGATAAGGTGCATTAAGTCAGGGATAGACAGTGTTTTTGAGCGTGGACACGCCTAACTTCCTTGAAGAATACAAATAATGATATAACCACGTTTTGTTGTGCAAGATAACGGAATGTGGCGAAAATTGACGCACTTTATGCAGCTTTTTTTGGTAATATGCAATTAGGCAAAAAGTAAACGAGCTGATGAAGTAAACATGTTATTCGGTCTGTGTTTAATTTTTGTATAGTAAGATTACAAATCCGAATGTTATTTTTTTATGTGAGTGCTTTTTTCACTTATTGACTAATGAAATCAATGAATAAACCGAACAAAGACGAAATAGAAAAATAAAGTGGTTCGGACGCTAAATTGCAATGATAAAATTGTTTTGCACAGAAGTGGAAAAGTATGTGGAAAACTGTGGATAAGTTTGTGAATGCGAAATAAACGCCGAAAAATCGGGATCCAGTTTCCGTGGAAAAAGTTATCCACACCCTCGAAAAACGAGGTGGATAACTTTCTGTTTTCAGGTTTTTTCGTTTTTAAAATCCTTTTGTATCAGCGTTTTACACGAACGTGTTCGCTCTGATTCTCCCTGTGGATAACTGTGGATAACTTTTATTCATTGTGACTAAGTACGTCCGTTAGAATTGCACGAAATGTTTAAACTTTTGGTTACAAAGATTAAGGAAATCTAAAGCACTCTGCTGGCTTGCCAAATTGTTAGTTGCTTTTTAGTGGGAGGATTCTTGTGAAAATTAAGATTATTGGCGTGGGGAAATTAAAAGAAAAGTATTTTAAACAAGGGATTGAGGAGTATGCTAAACGGCTAAGCAAGTTCTGTACGTTTGAAATTGTTGAAGTGCCCGACGAAAAAGCCCCTGAAACCTTGAGTCAAGCAGAAATGGAGCAAGTGATGGCCAAGGAAGGGACGCGGATTTTAGAACATATCAAAGATCGCGAGTATGTTTATGCTCTCGCGATTAAGGGCCAAGAACGAACTTCCGAAGCCTTTGCGAAAGAAATTGATGAGCTAAGCACGTATGGCCACTCAGATATTACATTTGTTATTGGCGGTTCGCTAGGACTAACCCCAGCTGTTTTGAAGCGCGCCGATACACAAATTTCATTCGGGCGGTTTACATTACCGCATCAGTTAATGCGGCTCGTGTTGACGGAGCAAATCTACCGCGCGTTTATGATTAATGCGGGCAGTCCGTATCATAAGTGATGCGGTTTTTTAAAATAGATACGAATCGCCTTCCTTGGATGGAGGGCGATTTTTTTATTATTTGAAGTGTACGTAACTTGATTATCGTTTCAAATATATATTATTCAAATGATGTCTGATCATAATCATCATAAAAAATGAAAGGGGCAGATAAAATGGATGAACTTAGTATTGCCACTAAGCAAATTAGCGATTATCTCGGCATGGTGGTTGTGGCAAAGGAATTAACGCAAGAATCAGTTGTACTAACATCGGATGAAGTGGACGCTGAAATACTAGGAGCTATGCCAATTAGTTTGTTATCGGGATGGGTCATTGTTGATATGTATGAGTCAGACATTGGTGATCAAAGCGTCATGATTTATTTCATTAGAGAAGCTTCTGGCGTCGGAGATCCCATTGTCGAAGGGTGTGTTGTAAATAACGAAAAGATTATTTGGACTCAGATCCTTGGTAAAGGAGAGAACGAGTGATGAGGTCCGATTGGTATTCCATTTATCAGGAGATTGCAAGTTTCACTTCAGAAAGTACAACAATTCGGCTTAGTGAGCATTTCGGAGGGGAATCAGTCTTTTTTCCGCAGCGCATGATTAGCCCAGAAGGAATGGTCAAAAATGCTCAAATTTTACAGGAAAAAGGCTTGAATCATCAGCAAATTGCTCATGAGTTAGGGATATCCGTTCGAACCGTCGGACGCTATCTAGGGTGACATAAAGGGTGCACAGTTACGTGCAACTCTACATTCATCTAAGGGTGACCGATGTTTTTCCAATGACTTAATCAAATTGCTATGATGTCATTAGTTCTTTGGAGGATCGCTGATGGGTGATATTGATGAGGATGCGTTGCAAGATACGTATCAACGGATTGCTAAGGAAATTGGCGTTGAGAATATGTTGAAAATATATCGGTTGTGCCGTGGTGAGCAAATTTCATTTCCACTTCACATGTACTCACGAGAACGGGTTATATCAGCCGTTAAAAAGCAATATGACGGTACCAATTTACGTGAGTTGGCCGATAGATACGGTTATTCTCGCCGCTGGCTCCGATCAGTTCTAAAGAACAGTTCGCAGCTGGAAACAAATAATAAATTCATTTAGGGGTGTTTCGTATGAAAAATAATGTGAAGGCCATGTTAGGGACAGTAACTGCACTAACAACAAGCTTGTTGATTGGGGCCACGACAACTAGTGCCAATGCTAGTGCTAAATGGCAAGCACGCAGTGTTACACAAATTAAGCAATCAATTGATCAAGTTGGTTTTAACAACTATGTCATTCAATGGGGCGACACGCTATCAGGCATTAGTGAAGCAACTGGAGTATCAGTCCCTCAATTGGTTCAGATCAACCACGCGACCAATGCAGATTTGATCATCGCTGGAACTCATTTGGTGTTTAATGGAAACCAAATGTCGGTGGTTCAAGCAAGCGGTACAGTCACTGGGACATATACGGTGACCCAAACGCCAAGAAACACGGCTCAGATCCAAGCTAGTGGTTCATATACTTTGCCTAGTGCAAATGCATCAGCCACAAACACCCAATCGTCAAATACTTCTGTAACGACAACTACGCCATCGCAGGGATCCACAACTACGTCGAATGGGACAGCAACTTCAGTAGCAACTGGATCAAATGAGGCGGGGACTACTACAAATTCTAATCCAGATCAAAATCAAGTTTCTTACGCTGTTAACTACTACTTGGTAACTTCGGATGGTCGAGACATTGTTGGAACAGGCGCACTCGGAAATGAGACGAGAACTGCACAAAGTGGCCAATACGTCACTATTAATCCACGAGTTGACGCTGATGGGAATTATCCAACTGAAGGGGCTATATTAGCTGGCTCAGACGGACCTAATGGACGAGTTGGTGTTTACGGGCAAATTGGGGCAATACCGGACACGAACCTGAACACGCCAGATCGTACACCAGAATCTACAGACACATTTAATCCAAGCAATTATGCTCAGAGCTTTAACGCGGCAAACGGACAACAAGTTAACTTCTACTACGTACTGAATAAAACCGTTGCAGGTTGGGGATCCGGGAGGTAAAGCATGATTGTTATCTTATTAATTCTGGCGATCGCTGGTGGTGCGTGGTTCGTTCACGCTAAGATGGGGTACTCATGGTCAAAAATACTGACTGGTGCAGGGGTAGCATTGGTAGGCATTGTTGGCTGGGCTTTAAGAACAGAAAGTAACACTAACAAACATTTGCATGAATCAGCAGATCAGGTTTATAACGCTAGCAATGAACAGCTAGCGAACTGGGCTATGCAAAATGATGATCCAACTCTACGTGATATGGCGGACAGGGA
This sequence comes from Furfurilactobacillus curtus, assembly GCF_045862785.1. Lineage (GTDB taxonomy): Bacteria > Bacillota > Bacilli > Lactobacillales > Lactobacillaceae > Furfurilactobacillus > Furfurilactobacillus curtus. Next base: position 102,481 of record NZ_BQXO01000002.1, read on the forward strand.
ATTACGCAAGCGTCACGGTGATAACTGGCGACGATATTTATAAGTGTGTTGAGAAAGGCGAATCTTCAATTGAAGACTCGCTATTTTTTTGTTTATATGGGTCAACGTTTGGAGGATAATCTATGATATTAAAAGATTGGGCAAGAATTGTTTTAAAAGTCACTTCAGTTGTCTGTTTGGAGCTTGTTAAACAACTAGGAAAATGACTATTTAGCCAAGATAGTTTGGCATGAATGGAGACAACACGATGCAGGAGAAACCAATAAGAACAAGGATGATTGACAGTCTTATAGGGACAAAGATGATTGATATTCTTAAACTGGTTCCTTATCCCTTGAAAGTGCCAAAGCATGATGAAAAATTCGACGAGGCAGGCTTCGAGTTAATTTCACTTGCTGAAGCTGATCATCGTGTCCGACAGCGAGCAGTGAGAGACAGCTTACTATTGCTGAACAAAACATGTTCAAAAAGAAATGGATATGATGTTTACAGACAAATGTTCTCAGATGAAAAATTAAAAAAATTTACTGAGAATATTATGATTGATGGAGATACTTTAGCGGCCTTCATGATTATTTTAACAACATATACCTTTTGGTCACGAGAGAGCAGTATGCAGGTGCTCGCGGCTAGAAAAGGGTTAACGTTGCAACAGAAGCGAACCATTTATAATAAGCAAGCGAAAGCTTACTATAATCCTAAACTCACACCAGAACAGTATGAACAAGTTATGAATGGCGAGGTTGACGTGAAGACATTATACACGGATCCTGTTTATCAGCGTTTTTTGAGCGTGTATGACTATGTAAAGTCTGAAGTAGAGTCCAATGAAAATGTAGACAAGAGTATTACAAATCCTTTTTTTGAGTATTTCAGAAGTGCTGACAATTTCAAATTGTTAACAGGTTATGAGGCTACTGATAACCTGTTGGCCGAGGTATTACCCCGAGCTGAAACTATTTCTCGATCGGAAAATTCAATACTGGATGCCATCTTTCAGGCTGTCACGCGACCTGGCTACGCAATTCATAGTAGCGTGGCCGACAATATCACAGTAATTCAAATGTTTTTATCTCAGGCGTCGCGTCCACAGTTATTTAGATCAATGACACAGTCCTTAATACAGGAAAATGATAAGTTGTTTAAGGAACTGTTGACTCAGTCTGAAGCAGTCGGTAAGCGACTCGGTCAGGATCAAATTGAAGTAACGGATAATCCATGGCTTCGTGTGTATGAAATTGATTTGCACGAAAAATTAGTCAACTTAAAAAAATTTATTGAGAATAAATAAAGTCCGTGGAACTTGATTTCACGGACTTTTTTTGTATTGTAGGACGATTCATGTAGGGGGTTTTTTCATAGTTGTCACTAATCCTTTGTAAAGAATCTTGCGATCATGTAGTTGTTGGTCACATGGAATTTATCCATGTGACACAGCAAACGCTTAGTTAATGGCCATTAAGTTAAGCAATCACATTGACGGAGGATTTTTATTTATGATACCAGAGCAAGAGCTTTTGGCTAGCGATTGTTACGTTGAGGGCGTTCTCGTAGATTGTAGGGTAATTGATGAATATGTGATCTTTGTTGAGATAGATCCATATAAATGCACCATTTCCGGACCTGGCTTTGAAAGGATAATCGACAGTTTTGCGTATTATGCGCTGGGCGAGCCAAAAAGATTTCGAGCTTCAATTTCAACGGCTTTCAACTGTCCAGCCGAAGAGCTGCTAGAACTTAAAGGAAAAAGGGTTGCGTTCGATTTGACTGTGTTGACATCAGCATCCATTATCGGGTATTTCTCTATGACTTCTGCTGGAGAGGTAACTGAATGAATAAGCTTAGAAAGCACAGGAATCCAACAGTCAATGTTCTTTTGAGGACTAACGAACTTAAAACAATTGGTTTTAGTAATACCAGTGTTTCAGGTGGTGATGACTGTGACTAACTTGTTGTTGAGATTGGACTTTTTAACGATTAGCTTCCAGCAAGTTAATGCTTTCCAGTTGTTGGGATATTTATTTCCGACGATTGGCACGGGATGTTGGGCCGGAAGAAATAGTGGTATTAAGGGTTTTAACCGTCAGCTTACTAACGGAAAGATTCATCTTCATTTTGCGGCGAGTTCTTTCACAAGTTTACTTGTGATGTCCGGCGAGACGTGTCGGTCTCTTGAGTGTGGTAATTGGTCTTGGCGGTCTTTCTTAGAACGAGTTATTTCTTGTGGGAGTCGTGGCTTGGCTACATCATTTCGTTTCAAGCGACTTGATGTCGCGGTTGATGAACGAGGATCGTCAATTAGGTTGAAACCTAAGACAGTCCAGAATTATTTAAGCAAGGGTTTGTTAACCAGTCGATTGCAATCTGTTCGGTTTATCAATGAAAGGAAGATTTCTTCAGGTATCGATACTGGTGTTAGTTGTTATTTGGGAAAACGAGCCAATGATGCACATGTCTTTATTTACGATAAAGGGCTCGAGCAACAACAGGTGGTAGGGCAATGGTATCGGGTTGAGCTTCGCTTTAAAAACAATTATTGTAATCAACTTGTTGCTGTTTTACTCAGTGATGACACGTCTTTGGGGAAGTACGTTGCTGACTGGCTAGGGGCGCGTGTACAATTTCGCAGTCCTATTGGGGTTTCAGAGATTAGACGCAGAGGTTTAGTTGCTTGGTACGCTCGTTACTTGAAAGAGTTGAGCAAACAAGGCTTGGATTTTTATTAGGTAGGAGTGGTGGTATGGAATCAAATGGTAATCATAGTTTCGATCAAATCGTTCGAGCGTTAGCTGATGCAATTGAACAATTGATCGTGGAGGAACAGGAACGTCATGACTAACCAAGCGGTAGCGTACTACCGTGTGAGCTCAAGACGTCAGAGTCATAATTGGTCAATTATGGCACAACAAGAAGCCGTCCATGAAGAAGCTGGGCGGCTTTTCTTGACGATTGAAGCCGAGTTTCACGACATCAAGTCTGGCTCTAACTTGAATCGTCCAGGCATGAACGAGCTGTCCAATGCCATTCGTTCTGGTCGTTATGGTCATGTATTAGTATGGCGTTTAAATCGGCTTACACGGTCTTTAAAAGATTTTTTATTGTTGCTCAATTTGTGTGAGGAGAACAGCGTGGTGCTTCACTCGGTTATGGAACCTGTTGACGTCAACATCATGGGACGTTTTCAGCAACAGCTCTACGTTATGTTTGGTGAGTGGCAACTAGGTATCTTGAAAGTGAATCAAAATAACGCCTACCGTCAAAAGTTTCGTGAAGGTCAGTTGTTATCTTCTAGCGTTCCACTTGGCTACTACTACACCAAAGGTCTTGCAAAGATTGACTCAGAAACTAGCAAAATCGTTAAGTTTATTTATGAAAATTACTTGGAGGGGGACGTTGGGTATCGTAAATTATCGCGAGCCGTTATGAATAAATTTGATTATCAACTGACTGCTAATGGTGTGGCTAAGGTTTTGCAGAATCAGGCGTATGTTGGAAAGCTTGTCAATCGGTACGGTGTGTCCACCAAAGTTTTTCCACGGCTCGTGACTGATACACAGTTTAACAATGCACAGGCGCTTCGTAAGTCACGGCGTGTTAAACAGAAGTTCATTACCAATCCCTTATTCAAGAAGAAATTACGTTGTCCTTATTGCCAGGGGATCCTAACAGCAAGCCATGTTATAACAGCCAGTAAAAGCCGCATTGATTACTGGTACTGTAGTCGCGACTACTGCAAAGGAATTAGAGTAGATGAACAACGTGTCCTTAATCAATTAACAGCGGTCATTAGTGGTTTGGTGACTAGTGATTTTAAAAAGTCATTGATGGTGAAATTGAATGATGATTGGCCACTTCAGACACGTCAAGATGTTGTGCCAGCAGATGAGATGTTTAGGAAATTTGAGACTGGTGGAATAACGGTTGACGAACTTGAGACTGCTTTGACAAAAAGTTCTATGCCAAATTTAGAGATCGAGAGAAGGCGGCATTGTCGTAAACTGGCTCAGCAAATCGTTTATAAGCTTACCGATCCACGTGATGAAGACAACATCGCCAGCGTTGTTAAGAACTTGAATTTTGATCGAATTGAAATAACTATGAATAAGGATATTGGAGGAGTGTTTTTGGCAGAGTTGCCTGCCATTAACTTACTCTCTTTGAGAGGGGGAAAGTGAGCATGACTGAAAGACAACCAAGTTTGTCCTTGAAGCACGCTGTCGGATATGTCCGTGTATCTACGGCAGAACAAGCAGAGGAAGGCTTTAGTATCGCTGCACAAGAAGCGCGTATTCGACAGGAGTGCGAGCGTTACGATGGTCAAATGAAGCTTGTGCATGTTTATGCCGATGAAGGAATTTCCGGGAAATCAATTGAAAAACGACCAGGCATGATTAGACTACTTGACGACGTAAAGGCTGGTGGCATTGACGCTGTAATTTGTTGGAATATTTCACGAATTGCCCGAAACGTCGCAAACTTATTAGAGATTATCGATATTTTGGAGAAAAATAGTGTCAGTTTCATTTCAATTACGGAGAAAATGGATACGCAAACACCAGCCGGTCGTTTAATGCTGCAAATTATGGCCAGTATGGGAGAGTACGAGCGCAATAACATTGCAGAGAATGTTTATCTGGGTAGTCGTCGACGAGCTCAAGAAGGTTGGACTAACGGGGGTCGTGTGCTAGGCTACGATAACGTTGTAGATGCAGACGGGAATCGTACGTTAACAGTCAATAAATCCGAGGCTATTATTGTTCGCCGGATATTTAGAGACGCGTCCTTAGGGAAGGGCTATCGTAGCATTGCTAACGCTTTAAACAAAGAGGGCTATAAAACTAAGCGAGGTAATGATTTCTCTTCAACCGCGGTTAAAGGAATCGTTAGCAATCCATTGTATGTTGGAAAAGTTCGCTACGGAGAGTATCGTCATTGGGAAAAACTGCGTCGTAAGGGTAAGCAAGAGGATGTTTTATTGGTTAATGGAAAGCATCCAGCGATTATCGATAAGAATATGTGGAATGATGTTGCTAGACTCGTTCGTCATCGAAAGAAGGTACCTACGTGGAATGCCAGTGGTGAAAATGTGCTAACTGGGCTTTTGAGATGTCCAGAGTGTGGGGGGCCAATGGCAGCATCGAATACAACTAATCGTTTGGTAGACGGAACCAAAAGGCGAATCCGGTATTACTCGTGCGCAAACTTTAGAAATAAGGGATCAGCAGTGTGTCATGCTAATTCTATTCGCGCAGACGAGGCAGAGGAACTTGTCAAAATGAAGTTGATTCAAACGCTTTCACTAAAGGACATTGGTGAATCTGTTCTCAGACAAATGCGGGAAAACAGTCAAGAACGACTGAGCCGAATCGAGCGACAACAGACAGCGAATTTGAACAATCAGGATGATTTGCGTCACAGTCTTGATAAGTACCATCAACTAATACGAGCCAATAAAGAGCTTGAAACAGCCATTCTTCCAAGAATTGAGGAAATTCAAGACCAATTAAACGACAAGCAAGAGGAGGAGCTCAATTTAGAAAAAACTAAGAAGTCCTTTGTGAATTTGCCAAATCCCCGAGATATTCAAGAACTTTTAGTGGTAGTTGCTCGGTTAATAAGACGAGCTGATAAGTGCTCGTTAAAAGCGTTGTATCAAACATTCATCGCTCAAATAACATTTAGCAGAGAAAAGAAGCTGGTTTGGGTACAGTTAGAATTTGATAATGAAATCGTTTCACAGCTAAAAGCACAGAGTAAAGAGGCTGAATCCAAAGCGGATTCAGTCTTTTCTTTTACAAAGCGTATTGAATTTGTTGTGTGAATGATGTGCGACGTTGGTTGTTTCACGTGAAACGCTAGAGCAGAGCAGGGGGAGTGGGTTAAAATTATAAGTGGGAGATGGATCTTGTGACAATAGAGTTGATCGTCGACGATGCGAAACCTGCAGAGATATTAAAGGAGAAGTACGATTGTGAAAGATGAATTGAATGATTTAACTGCTAAAGGATTTTTTGGTGAAGAATCACGACAGTTATTGGAAAAGCAAAGTACAGAGTCTTTACCACAAAGTCTTTACTCAAGTGTGGTTTCTATTTATAGTTCTTCATCAAATGTAAAAGAGTTAAATAATTACACTGAAGTATTTTCTAAGCTTTTTAAAGAAGCAGCAATGAAAACTGATCCTAATACTGTTTATGAGCTAATTGGAGCTTTAGTCAATGGAACGAAAAAGTATCCGGAATTGGAAAACAAGGTTGCGTACACACGTTTCATGGAAGAAAACCAAATACTAAAAAATGGCATTCGTAAAGGTGATAAAACGGATACTGGAAGGTTAAGTCTAGGGAGTCGAGTTCTAACAACGTATGTCTCTGGTTTTGAACTAAGTATGAAAATTTTCACATTTATTTATGCAATGATGTTGGAAATGAACCAACAAGAATATGATTTATTAGAAATATCTTCATTAAGTACATCGCAAAAGTTAAATGGCTGCCGTCAGTTAGATCAGAAGTCTGATTATATTTTGTTGACTGAGGGGTGGAATGACATTTTACGTAATGCAGAAAATCATGGTGATATGCGATTTGATCTAGGAAAAGGGTTATTTACTGGTCAAAATAGACATAGCTATAGGGTACATGGGAAAAAGATAGTTAAAGTAGATCCTATCACTATTAGCCCTGAGGAAATGATGGGCGTGATACTACCAAAGGTGGCATGCTTCATTCAGGGGTACATCAGTGCTGGGAATTTGCTGTCTTTGTCGATGAGTGATGAGCTTCTTTTTGAACAAGCCAAAAGGTTCATAATTAGGAAAACAAATTGAAGAATTCAGTCCAAGAATTTGATTATAGAGAACCGCAGGGCATAAGGATACGGAAGTCCGTATCATAAGTGATGCGGTTATTATGACTAATAGAAACCGCTAATTTCTAGTCTTAAAAACTTCATGGGCCACTGATACAGCATTGAGTACTTTTGGAAAACCAATATAAGGAATGCATTGAATAAAAGTTTCAATCACTTCAGTTTCCGACAAGCTGACGTTAAGAGCACCGTTAATATGAACGTTTAGTTGTGGGGCAGTGTCTCCTTGGACCAGTAGAGCCGTGATAGTAATCATCTCACGTTGTTTGAGATTTAAACTGTTGCGGGTATAGATGTCACCGAATGCGAATTCAACTATATATTTGGCGATATCTTTTGAGTCACCAGTTAAGGAATCCATGACATTCTGTCCGGCAGTACCATCGATATTTTGTAGGGCATTAAGGCCGTTTTTAAAACGAGTATTTTCTTTTTCCATGAGTGTGCACTTCTCCTTTATTTACTCAGTAGTTTTACCAATAACAGCACTGTAAATGCTGGAGTGCACTCCATGTCAAATTTTTTTTAATTAGCAAAGAAACTATAGTGTCTAGTATTTTCAAGTCAGGAGCAGCTAAAGATGAATTATTCAATTGGTACTGCCTCAGCAATGTGTGGATTATCCATAGATACGCTACGTTTTTATGAAAAGAATGGATTACTTCACGTTAATCGAGATGCAAATAATCGTCGATATTATACAGATAGGGATTTGGAGTGGATTGCTTTTCTGACTAGGTTGAAGGAGATTGGAATGTCTCTTAAAAATATGAAGGAATATGCCGACTTACGGTATCAAGGGGACGAAACAGTTTCTGAGCGGTTAAGGATGTTGTTTGATCAAATGGATTTGTTGAAACAGGAACGAAATAAGCTTGATAAACAATTGGACTTTTTGGAGAGAAAAATTAAAAAGTATCTGAAAATAGAGTAGTAGGTTAACGACATTTTAGTGAAAATTTTAATTGTTATGGGTGCAAGGAGAAAAGCTATGAAAAAGGAAAAATTGGAAGATGAAGAGGGGTTACAATTGGTGCAGAAGGTTTGGAAAAAGTTTGATGAAACTAATAGAAGCAAGAAAATTAAACAATGCTTGTATCCTAATCATGATGAATGTACCGATAACATACTAAAAGCTCACGCTATTCAAAATAATGGGGTTCTAACACAAATAGCCGAAAACGGGAAAGTCTTATGCTAAAGCCTAGAGGGAATAACCCATTTGAAACATTTGTTGAATACGGACGAAAGCAGGCAACCACCTTTTCTGGGTTTTGTGGCTATCATGATGCAACTTTATTTAAAGATATCGAAACTGGCATTTTTAAATCCTCAGATTGGGAAATCTTTTTATATACATATCGAACTTTGGCTGCACAGTTACATGCAAAAGAGGAAGCGGTAAAGCAACAACAGCAACTAGCGGATATTTTTAAAAAGAGAAATAATGAAATCCTTGACGCTTTTAAGAGTGGAGCTAGTGATCTTGAATTTGATAAACGCAAAATGGATGAATTTATTTTAGGGCAGAGACCAAAATCGCCAGTTACATCAATAATTTGGCGGTTTAATCAAAAAATTGATTTTGCAGGTAGTGCCTTTTATTCACCAATTCGAAATTTTTAAAATGAAACTATTCAGAATTTGAGAACGAATGAAAAGATTGCACATGTCTACATGAACGTATTTCCGCAAAATGATAAAGCATATTGCGTAATTTCGTGGTTGGAAGACTTTGATGAAACTTTTTCAAAATACGTTTCGACTTTAAGACATCTGACAGAATTGCAAAAGAAACGATTCATTGATTATCAGTTAGTTGTAAACACTGAGGATCTTGTTATGAGTCCCAGGTTAGTTCATAGTTACTCCGAGAGTGAAAAAGAAAATTTTGGAATGACCTCAATGATGGAAATGATGCTTTTTCCTTTATTTGACGATAATGAGTTGGATGAAAACCACGCTTTTGAAAATCATGGATACAGTCTATTCAATTGACTATAGAATGTAAGTGCAGTGAAGACTTTTGGGTACAGAAATTTCCGATATATATGCTTTTTGAGTAACTAGTTTAATGGTTTTGATTTGTTTATGAAATGGCTCAATGAACGGTGGTAACGCTGTTTGTAGTGATACGGTACTCTGTATCATAAGTGATTTAAACAGAGAATAAATGACGGAGTAGGCGAATGGAACTAGACAGAGTCACGTTTTACGGTGAGAATAGTTTTGCTTTTAACACGGATTGTGAAGCACTTAAAAAGCGATTCAAGTTCTTAAAGGATTTATCATATGAGAAATTAACTTTGGAGGATGTGCTTGAGTTAGATCAAATTAGCCGGTATCTACCTATCATTCTTCAAGATAAAATAAGATTAAAGGCCGATCTTTCGGCTATTAAAAGCAGGATAGGTAAGTGGTTTTCATCAGTGCCGACTAGCACTGTCAGTTCGGGAATAAAAGATTCTAAATTTTCACGACAATATCAGAAGTCTCTGTGGCACTTATTAGCATCACAAAAAGCACCTAATCTAGAAATAAGGGATATTTTGAAATTGTATTCCGGGACAAAAGTAGTTTATCCTTTGCAAGAACAAGTCATTAGAGCACGATATGGAAGAGATTTAACCACAATTGTTATGCAAGATTTAAGAAACATTGGGCTAGTTTTAAATCCAAAGCTGTATGATGCTGAATTACCTGAGGAATTTAATCAGCATCAAATAGAAACGTTTTTATTAAACTATATTGGTTCTGAGGCCCCAAATCCAAATATGTTGGAACGGGTGGCTACTTCAAGGTCCGTGAATGATAGTATTCGTCTGAAAGCGCAGAAAAAATATCAAGAAATAATTGTTAATGTTTTGAAAGAAGAAAAGGCAAATAGTCTTGGTATAGGGACAAAAGTTTCGATTAACTTTACGTTAGATACTTTACATTTATACAAGTTACATGCAGAAATTGAGGATAATGTTAACTTTGCAAATGTTGAATACAATGGTTTAGTTCTAAATGAACTAATAGATTGGCCGACCATTTTGAATAACTTTATATACATTTTTGGCTTTATAGATAACTTTGGGATTTTAACAATTTCTTCTCAGGTCGAGGACGATGGATCATTAGAGAGAGCGTTTCGATATGAAAGCGGAAGCATACTTAATACAGGTACTTCATTTCAACTTAAAAATCAGCAAGCGCTACTGTCATTTGTGTCGTACTATCGTTTTTTAGCTAATCGAGGGATTCAACTAGAGCGAGTTGTAGAATGGTTTTTTTCTGATTATTTGGCTTCTAATTTTAACGTTAACGGTCTTTCTGTTAATCTGCCTAAAGGAGAGGAAGCGCCAGAGATTAAGGCTTTACTAGCAATGACGCAATTGCATAGAATTGTTAGAATGTTTGATCTACTAGCTTTAGATAAAGATTTTGATAGGGGTCTTGTTGATAACTATTCACATACAAAAAATGATTTTAGAGATATTGGAAGCTCCTTTAAAAGAAAGTATGGGAAAATCATAGACCCAGATTTGTTAAGGTGCGAGGGAACTTTATTTTCAGACCAATCCCCTATGCCAAGCAAGAAAGAAAGATACTTTGCTGATTTAGTACTCAAGGAGAATATTAAAAGAAGTGAGTTAGATGAGTACCAGTCTAAGTTGTTAGATTTCTTACTTGAACAAAAAGTATTAATTTGTGCTGACGAAATTATTCGCTTTAGAAGTTTTGAAGTATATCAGATTTTAAAATATGATTTTAAAAATGATTGTATTCCAGTCATGGAAATGCATCTCCAATTTAAAAAGCACCCAATCTTAGATGACTTATTCCAGAAAGGTAAGGTAAGAGGTATCACGCGGTTATTAACAGACCGAGAAGCGTCGGTATTTAATTACTATTTTTCTGATTTTTATGCAAATGGACTTGGACTGCGGAACAAGTACGCACATGGCGCATTTAATTCTTTTAGTGAAGAAAAACACCAGAATAACTACATGCTGACGCTAATGTTCATGGTAATGTTAATTATAAAGATCAATGCCGAATTAGATGGCATGGATAGAATAGGGACGAACGGATAGGATTAATGGTTGACTAGTGAGATGCAGGAATTTGAACCAAAAACAAATTTCGTAGTAGAGGTATGGCGTTAGGAGGTTGTTGTAAAAGAGGGCGACTAAATTAGTAAAGTAATTGCTATTAGTGGTGTAACCACCGGCTGAAAAACCAATGTTATTAGTGTATTAAACGAACAGCTAGACCACATTGTTGTTACTTTCTTTAATGATTTTGATATTGATTCGTTGCTTTCAGCCCCACCAATTAATTTGCCATTATCTCAGGTTGTTAATCAATATGATGTTCAGGTAATGATCGATAGGTGGTAAGAAGTTCAGGGCAAATCCGATTATATTTTGCTGGGTTCTCCGCTTCGTCGTCGACATTAGGTTTTAACTGTTATAAAAATCGCAACCCTTGTGGAGTTAAGTACCGCTGCATATAGCGATATGGAAGTCCGTATCATAAATAGGGCACCTACGTACATGTATGGAATGTGGCGATGCCGATGGTGAGCATTCAGCGACTGAAGCGTCGAGAGTATCAATAATCATGGTTTGGTGAGTAGCTGGAAATGGCCAGTATAATGAATTTAATCAATTTTTTTTGAAAGAGAAGGTCCGTTTTTAGGAAAGCATTGGGATGACATTTCTCAATCACGATGTCTGTTTGCTGGCGGTCTAATCCAGTGATTAATTGCCAAGCGATGGTGCCATATTTAATTTCTTGATCGTTGTGTTGAATAAATAGAATTGGTTTTTCAGCCTTTCGATATTCAACGATGCGTTGGTTAATTCTAGTCAAAAAGGCTGGTAGATCAGGATGATTACCAATAATGCCATTCTGTAAATCGATAACAATTAAAGTGTCAGTTAACATAGTTAAGTCCTCTCAGTATGATTTTGACTAAATACCGATTCCTTGAATCTCACAGTAGGCTAGTAAATGCATCGGCACAATGGCGGATGCTTTTTTTGTTTCAAATTAACTTGTTTCACGTGAAACGTCTGGAGAAATCAGATGAAGTGTAGTTAAATGGTCTAAGTTATCTCGATAATGAAGTGTAAAGAGGCCGTAAATGAAAGTGATCAAGTATGAACCACGTTATTTTGATGAAATCGTTCAACTATACGTCCAAGTGTTTTCACAAGCGCCATGGTTAGAAAATTTTGATGTAGCACGGGTGGCCGCGATGCTTAGAAAGCATGTCGCCAATAACTATTTTATGAGCTACTTAGGGATTGAGAACCAGCACGTCATTGCAGTGAGTTATGGCTTTATCAAACCATGGTATGAAGGATTTGAATATACTATATTGAAATTGAAGAATTTTTTATTGCGCCAAATTATCAACAACAGGGACTCGGGCAACAGCTGATCAACGAGATTCAAAGCGCGCTAGTTAAACAAGACATCCATTCGATGATGTTGATGACTCGTCCGCATAGTGGTGCGCAAAAATTTTATGGGAAAACTGGTTTTCAGCAACTAACCGATTTGGCGGTTTTCACGGCCGCCTTTTAACATGACATCGGGCAGTATCAAACGCTAGGACATGGTTAACAATGACTGATGCTCATATTGATAAAGCGACTTGAAGGATAATCATGATGGAAATTAATTTATTAGTCACACTGAATGCACAGTATCTGCTACCACTCAAGACCGCCTTACTTTCTTTAGCTGATAATAATTCGGATATCACTTGCCACGTGTGGTTATTACATCAATCGATTACCAAAAATGAATTAACGCAACTATCGCGGTTCGTTAATCATTTAGGTTGGACATTTTCAGCCATTAAAGTTGATCAGGTGTTCGGCACACAAGCGATTGACACGATTCATAACTATCCACAGGAGATGTACTTTCGTTTATTGGCAGGCGACTTGTTGCCACAATCAGTCACACGGGTCATTTATCTTGATCCAGACACGTTGATTATTAATGACTTAACAAAATTGTGGCAACTGGATCTTGGCACTGCCATGATGGCAGCTGCAGCGCATGCCGGATTAATTGACGCCGTTACGCCGCTCAATAATTTGCGCTTAAACACGGCAACAAAATATTTTAATACGGGTCTCTTACTGATGGATTTGGGTCAAACACGAAAAATAATTAAGGCCGTAGACATTCAACAGGCGATTGACCGATACCGTGGCCAGCTACTTTTACCAGATCAAGATGTATTAAACTTTTTATACGGATCCCATATTTTAGAGGTACCAGAGGAAATATGGAATTATGACACGCGCAAATTTATGACCTATCAGTTGCGCAGCCGTGGCGATCATGATTTACAGTGGGTGATGGCTAATACGGTGGTGTTACATTTTGCTGGCCGGCCGAAGCCGTGGGAGCAAAATAGTGATGGTCGTTTCACGACGCTATATCTTCAGTATCGACGTTGAACATGATTGCCAAGTTGGCGGTCAAGTAAAATGAGTGGGTTAACGAGTTATCAAGCATCATTAATCTGTATGATGCTTTTGGTGATGTAGATTAGATGGCGTGGTATTCTATTTTAGAAAGTTTGTGCTTGTTTGGTCTATTATCCTCAAGGCCTGATTAGGCGATGGTGAAAGGAAGTACCTGTACGAATGAATAAACAACGAGAACAAGGCATCATCGCCATTTCGACCTTAGGATTAGGGCTGCTAATTGGCATTGGTGCCTTAACATTGGGTTCTTTTTTAGATCTCATTGAACATGTTTTTTTGAGCTTTGAGGAAAACGCACTTTATCCAGCGGCAATCTTCATCTCGCCTGTACATCGGTTGATTTCACTCGTGTTGGGTGGTGGGATTGCCACAATATTGTGGTGGTATAGTAGTGTTCATTTTAAACCAGTCGTAGGGATTAGTGATGGCGTTGCTGGTAAACGGATGCCAATTCCGGCAACACTCGTTGATGTTTTTACTCAGATCTTTTACGTCGCCACTGGCGCACCGGTTGGTCGAGAAGTCGCACCTCGTCAATTAGGGGCGTTGATCGCACAGACCTGGATCGATGGGCTAAAAAAGTTTCGACACATTCAAGTGAGCGAAGATGATCGACAACTATTAATTGCTTCCGCTGCTGGTGCTGGATTCGCCGGCATTTACATCGCCCCCATAACGGGGATGCTCTTTTGCGTAGAAATTTTATTGAAAAAGGTGACTAAACGAACCGTAGTGGTTAGTTTAACCATGTCGACAGTTGCTATGTTGATGGGATCGTTATTGCGTGGGTTTGGTCCATATTACTTAGTCGGTCGCACAAAGTTTACCGTGGCATCATTGCCGGTGGTGATCATTTTGGCGCCACTCTGCGGGATTACTGGTGCCTATTTTCGCCAGGCCTTTCAGTGGGCCGGGCGGACACGGGCGACTAAGCAACGAATCCTGTGGCAATTGCCAGTGATCAGTCTGGTGACCGGGTTGATTGCGATGTATTTTCCACAAATTATGGGGAATGGTCGGGCATTGGCTGAAGCTGCTTTTCATAGTCAAACTAGCGCGATGACAAGCCTTTTGTTAGTGGGGGCGGTAGCAAAAGCTTTTGTCACTGTGTTTACCCTTAAGTCAGGGGCCTCAGGCGGGACATTAACGCCATCGATTTCTTTAGGAGCCGTTTTAGGGATGTTAGTCGGTTTTATCGCTAGTTTATTTATTCCTGGTATTCAAATCTGGCAGTATGCGGTCATTGGCGCGGCGTCCTTGCTGGCCACTTCACAGCAAGCACCATTAATGGCGTTATTTATGGTCTTTGAGGTGTGCCATTTGAATTATTCGGCGTTTCTTCCCCTAGGGGTCGGCATTAGCTTGGCGTTAGCGACGGGAAATTTTGTGTTAAAACGAACCCGTCCGGTTACATCAAAGTGACGTTGCCCGTAGAACTCAGCGATGATTATTGTGGTTAAAAGTCGGTATTGATCGGTAATGTTTGTTAGAAACGAATAGCCGGGTTGGAGAAGTCTTAAGACTTCTTCAACCCGGCATTTTTGAATGGTGGTGAGCTAAGGCGTATTTGGTTTTGGGGAAGGGTAATTTAGTACAATCAGCCAGCGAAATAGTGCCAGGCTAGGTGGCCGTGCTTCAATTTGGTTTAGAAGAGGATCGACCTGCCATTAAAGCAATCCAAGCACAAACTAAAAAACAAGTCATTGGCGTGAACATTGGCAAGCTATCGACCATGGGTGACGCCGTGCCCTGCACAACATGGGAGGTACCACAGAAGTCCCAGCTGCGATAGCAAGTTGGTCCGCTTGTTAATTGCCTTTGGTGGCAATAAAGACTAATGTTGAATCGGTGGATCTTACGGGATCGTATTGATAATTTGGATCATTAAAAGTCGTCAAATCAGCGATGGTTTCCAGTTGATTTTCCGCGATAAAACGCACCATTGATCCACGTGCCATTTTGGCTAAAGTAGCCCGTGTTTTCAATTTACCATCAACTAGATGAGCAAACTTAATATCCACCAGTTGGTCGGTAGGGCGTAAATAGGGCCGAATTGACTTGGCATATTCATTGGAAGCAAGATTAATAATGGGCTCTGACGCGGGTTGCAGAGCGGTGTATAAGCGATCGCCCCAAAAATCGTATAGATTATGTGTTTGTGCCGTCTGTAGCGGGGCTTGCATCTCTAATCGATATGGAATGACACCATCAAAGGGTCGTAAAATACCGTATAGTCCAGATAAAATTCGTAGGTGCGTTTGGATATAAGATAATGCCGGTGCCGTGAACAAGTCGGGGGCCATATATTGGTATTGAATGCCAGAGAAAGCCATGATGGCTGGTGTTAAGGCTTGGTCCAAATCGGCTTGCTGTAATAAGTGGTAGTTGGTCTGAGCCACGTTGTCACTGCAATGCCACAATGCCTTTAATTCAGCGTAAGATAATGATTGAAGTTGCTTGTGTAACTGTCGTGCTTCAACTAGAAAGGTTGGTGTGCTACGGGGTGTAAAGTCATCGGTATTGATAACCATTTTCTTGGCTGGCGAAATAATAAGTTTCATAAGTTAGGCGACTCCCACATGTATTGATGGCATTATTTTATCAGTTTTATTCGTCAACTGAAGGCAAAAACAGTGGCATCAGGAAGCGATAAAGGGCCAATATGAAGCTGCCTAGTTAATCACAATGCAGATGACTAGACTTGTATGGGTAATGTGGTTCATTATGCATAAGAAAGTGAGTTAGCTGAAAAAGGTTTATAGTGGCGGCATTGAAGCATCGACACGTTGGTTGTTAAAGCTCACTTATCTGAATGAAGTTCATCGATTGGTGTAGTAGTACTAAGTAATTGAAAGGATAACGAATTATGAAAATATTTATTGCTGGTGGAACTGGACGGGTGGCGTCTGCATTAATTCAAAATCTAGTTGCCGATGGACATGAGGTTATCGCGGGAGCCCGACATCCGGAAAACGTGGTGTTAAGGGAAAATGAGTTGGTCACCGCTGTGAAGTTAGATTTACAGGCAGACATGAACGATATTGCCGAAGTGATCGGCCAGGTGGATGTCGTCTATTTCACCGCTGGTTCACGAGGTCAAGATTTACTGCAAACGGATGCGTTTGGGGCAGTCAAGACAATGCAGGCAGCGGAGAAAAACGGGATTAAACGATACATCATGCTTAGTTCGCTACATGCCTTAGAACCTGATAAATGGCACGAAGGTGGTTTAGCTAATATCATGGATTACAATGTCGCAAAGTTTTTTGCAGATAATTATTTAGTTAATCAGACTACTTTAGATTACACGATTTTACAGCCAGCCACGTTGACTGAAACGACAGGGACAGGGAAAATTTCGATTGGAAAATTATCGGCAACCACCAATCCAATTGCCGATGTTGCGGCGGTCTTAGCCACGTTACCAACGTATGATCAAACAATTAAGCGTGTGATCGAAATGGCTAGTGGTGGTGAATCAATCGACACTGCCTTAGCACAAGTTAAGTGAAAGAACTGTGAAAAAGCTACTTAGATGGGGTATGGAAAGTGACCCTGATCGGGTAGCTTTTTTTAAGCAGTTTAAATTTCCCGGGGAATAAACGAAGAATCCGTGTATGATGACTAATAGATAGTAAGTCAGTTGTGGTTTGAGGAGAAATGCGCATGAAGAAAATTGTGGCCGGGATTGTGGCCCATGTTGATGCAGGTAAAACAACCTTGTCAGAAGGGTTACTTTATCGAGCTGGCGAAATAAGAGCTCTCGGTCGTGTGGATAAAGGAAGCGCCTTTTTAGATCCAGATGCATTAGAGAAACGGCGCGGTATTACAATCAATACTCATCAAGCCAGTTTAGCATTTCAAAATTTAAGCCTAACCTTGCTAGATACACCGGGACATGTTGATTTTGCTGCCCAAACAGAGCAGGTGCTGTCCGTTTTGGATTATGCCGTATTAGTTATTTCAGCGACTGAGGGGATTCAAGGACATACGCGAACTTTGTGGCGACTGCTTGACCGCTATCATGTGCCAACCTTTATCTTCATCAATAAAATGGATGCACCCGGTGTCGATGCAGATGCATTATTAGCCACATTGAAAACGAACTTGTCAGCCGGGTGTGTGGCATTTACCACACCTTTATCAGTAGCAATCAGAGAAGAAATAGCGGTTCAGGACGAAACTGTGTTAGCTGACTATTTGGCGAACGAAACTTTGAGTGACCAACAGGTTAGACAGCTGATTCAACAGCGGAAAATCTTTCCTTGCTATTTTGGCTCAGCACTAAAATTGACGGGTCTTGATGAATTGTTGACTGGTTTAAATGATTGGACGCAGGAGCGTGAACCTCAACCAAAATTTAGTGCACGTGTTTTTAAAGTTTCTCACGATGTACAGGGCGAACGGCTCTCTTGGATTCGTGTCACCGGTGGCACCTTGTCAGCCAAACAGCTGTTATTACCTGATGAGAAAGCCAATCAATTGCGCCGATATAATGGCGCAAAATTCACCACTATTCAAGAAGCTAAGGCCGGTGAAGTAGTCGCTGTAACTGGGTTAACACAGAGCTATCCAGGTCAAGGATTAGGTGACAGTCATGACGCAGCCAAAATGGTCATTCAACCGGTGATGACTTATGCGATTGATCTACAGGAGCGAGATCCCCATGTTTATTTGCCAGCTTTAAACCAATTGGCTGATGAAGATGCCAACCTGCATGTGACTTGGTCGAGTGAACTGCAAGAACTTCGGGTGCAGATCATGGGGCAAGTTCAGTTAGAAATTTTGCAAGAGCGGTTGCAAGAAATGATCCATTTACCGGTGATTTTTACGCAAGGACAGATCATGTATCGTGAGACGATTACGCGAGCGGTAGAGGGCGTGGGGCACTTTGAGCCACTACGTCACTATGCGGAAGTTCATTTACGGTTAGAACCTTTACCGGCAGGAAGTGGCCTGATCTTTGCTTCAAATTGTTCATTGGAAGTTTTGGATAAAAATTGGCAACATCAGGTGCTGACGGCCTTACGTTCGAAGGAACATGTTGGGGTTTTAATCGGTGCGCCTTTGACGGATGTTAAAATCACACTAATTGGTGGCCGAGCCAGCAATGTTCACTCCGTTGGCGGTGATTTTCGCCAAGCAGCCTGGCGAGCGGTGCGGCAAGGCTTGATGATGCTTCGAGCCAATGGTGATTGCGATTTGCTGGAGCCTTGGTATTCATTTCGATTAGTGGTGCCAGAAGATCAAATTGGGCGGGCAATGACGGATATTGAACGCATGCATGGTCATTTTGATACGCCTTTGGCCAGGAGTAATGGAAGGATATTGACTGGTGCGGCACCGGTGGCCAATATGCAAGATTATGCTAAAGAAGTTCAAGGTTACACCCGTGGTCAAGGTGAATTTGAATGTTCAGTGGCTGGGTATCAATCGTGTCAGGCAGCAGACCAGGTGGTGTTTGATCGTCGTTACGATCCTAAGGCCGATCTACCTAACACACCAGACTCTGTTTTTTGTGCGCATGGGGCTGGTTACCCAGTAGATTGGGATCAAGTTCCCAACATGGCGCACTATCCCTATCAAACCAAAATGTAAGTTGAATTTGTGTTAGACGGGCTGGTTAAGTAAGTGAGGCAGAAAATGATGAAAATTGTTGAAGGATACATGCCATTTAGAGGCTATCAAACCTATTATCGAATCGTCGGCGAAAGGCAAGCGGGGTTAGCACCCTTGCTGTTAATTCATGGTGGGACAGGGTCATCGCATAACTACTTTGAATTACTAGACGATTACGCTAAAACGGGGCGTCAATTAATCATGTATGATCAGATCGGTTGCGGAAAATCTTCTTTGCCAGAAGATCCTGCGATCTATGTGAAAGAAACGTGGGTGGCGGAATTAATTGCTTTGCGTGAGTACCTGCACCTTGATCAGGTTCATTTGCTGGATCAATCATGGGGTGGCATGCTTGAAATGTACTATTTGACGCAATTTAATCCGGATGGTGTCAAAAGTGTGATGATTGATGATTCACCGGCTTCGATTAAACTATGGACTCAAGAACAACATCGGCTCATTTCTTATCTGAGTTATGAAGATCGTCAAGCCATTGCCGAAGCGGAACGAACAGGTGATTTCACAGAGCCTAAATATTTAGCAGCAAATGATCGTTATATGGAACGTTATTGTTGGGATGATCCTGATGAAAATTCACCTGAACCGTTACGCCGACCGACGAATGGTCAACGGGCAAGCTTAATTGCTGAAGGACCCAATGAGTTTACAGAGAATGGTACGATTAGTGATTTTGAATTAACCGATCAGTTGGCTAAAATTCAGGCGCCAACGCTAGTGACTAGTGGCACGGATGATTTATGTACACCGCTAATTGCGAAGTCAGTGGCCGATCATATTCCTAACGCTAAATGGCATTTATTTGCTAATAGCCGTCACTTAGCCTTATTAGATCAGCATGACGCCTTTATTCAGGTGTTAGATCAATGGTTACACGCTCATGATTAAGTAAATTGAACATGAAACCGGAGGCGAGATTATATGCCACAAGTTTACTTTCTATGTACAGGCAATTCTTGTCGGAGTCAAATGGCAGAAGGCTTCGCTCATCAATATTTGCCCAAGTGGCGCGTGGACAGCGCAGGCATCGAGGTGCATGGTTTAAATCCACGCGCGGTTCAAGTCATGGCTGAGCGAGATATTGACATTTCGCACGCAGTTTCCAAGCGGATCGATTTAGCTTATTTACAGCAATGCGATTTGGTTGTGACATTGTGTGGTGATGCTCGTGATCGATGTCCAAGATTGCCAGCATCAGTTAAACATGAGCATTGGGACTTTATTGATCCAGCACAGGCGACAGGTACTGATGATCAAATCATGGCCATTTTTCGAAACGTACGTGATGGCATTGACCAGCGTGTTCGCCAGTTGGCTAGCCATGAGACAGCAATATAACCGAATTTGCCTTGGATCTTGCGTTATTTAGCAAGATCCATTTTTTATGTTCATCATTAATGTTTCACGTGAAACGATCGGCTGATGAGCTAAAATAACGACTGATTTAAGTTTTGCTCAGGACCAAAGTGCTATTTGACGTCCGGTGTTATAATCGTCCTTTGTTAGAATTGGCCGGCTTAATTTAAGTTAGCTTGGCGGAAAAATTAGAGTAAAGTTGGCTGAGCCAGGGTGGGCATATGCTTCGATGAGGAGTTGTCCTGAGCTGAGACAATCGAACTCAATGAGCTGGGGAGGCAGCAAATGAATGGATCGAACATAACCCCAGTTGCTGAGTGGCGCAGTAATTTGCGTGTCCTATGGTTTGGCAATTTCATGGTGGGCATTGGTTTTAGCAGTATTGGTCCTTTTATCGCGTTATACATCGGGACATTAGGCCATTTCACCAATGGACAAAATGCTTTTTGGAGCGGCATTGCTTTTGCCGCACCATTTATTGTAAAGGCACTGGTGTCTCCGTTATGGGGACGCCTGGCTGACACACATGGACGTAAATTAATGCTGCTACGCGCTTCCTTGGGGATGGCGGTGGTTATTGGATCGATTGGTTTTGTCACTAATGTGTATGAACTAATCGGATTACGATTGTTACAAGGTGCTTTTTCTGGTTTTATCAGTAATGCTAACGCCTTAATTGCCACATCGGTCCCGCGAGAAAAGAGCGGGCAAGCTTTAGGTACATTAACAACGGGTAATGTTTCTGGCACATTAATTGGTCCATTAGTCGGTGGGGTTATTGCTGACTTTGTCGGCTATCGGTATACCTTTGCGGTGACTGGGATTATGATGCTAGCGGCGTTCTTTTTGGTTCTGTTTTTTGTTAAGGAACATTTTGTTCCGGTGACTAAGGCACAGTTGCAGCAACGGGGAAACTTTTTTAAAACCCTCGATAATCGGCGGATTATTTTGGGAATGTTTATCACGACGCTTATTATCCAGGCTTCGAACAACTCAATTGAGCCGATTTTGAGTTTATACGTCAAGCAATTAATGCATGGCGGTGGTCACGTGGCAATCGCAGCTGGTGTCATTGAAGCAATCAATGGTGTGGCAACCATCATTGCTGCGCCCCGTTTTGGTGCCTTAGGGGATCGAATCGGTACTCACTGGATTTTAACGGTTGGGTTGCTTTTTTCCATGTTGGTCTTTCTTCCTATGGCATTCGTCCGCAATGTTTGGGAATTAGGTGGATTGCGGTTATTGATTGGCATTTCAGATGCAGCATTAATTCCGAGTGTTCAAACGATCATGGCCAAGTATTCATCTCCGGATACGATGGGACAGGTCTTTAGTTGGAATCAAAGCTTTCAAGCGACCGGTAACGTCATCGGTCCCTTGATTGGATCAACCGTCACCAATTTTGCCGGTTATCCTGGGGTGTTCATTTCAACGTCGATTTTAGTGCTGATTAATTTCTTATTGGTGCGCCGTAACACGGGACGTCTTCGTAAGGACCAGCCCTTACGTTAAAGTTTGTCATGACATTTAGTTGTTAATTCTTAAGGTTAGCCTTTTTTAGCGTATAATGGCTTTAATCTAATAAAACGAGGAGAATTCTATGGCAGAGTTAGCGCGTTTTTATCAAGCATTTCAACCATCGCATTATGATATTTACCTAGATATCAATCGAGAGACTAAGTCATTTAGTGGACAGACCAAAATTACGGGTCAGGCGACTACGACAGCGATCAATGTTCATCAAAAAGGACTAGCAATTAGTCAAGTCCAAGCAGATGGGCAAACCGTTCCGTTCACTGTGGATGACGAAAATGAAGCGATTCGGATCACGTTGCCTAGCAACGGTGATGTAACCTTAACCATCGATTATACGGCTAAATTGACTGATTCAATGATGGGTATTTACCCATCTTATTACGAAGTAGATGGCGTTAAGAAGCAGATTATTGGGACTCAGTTTGAAACGACATTCGCGCGCCAAGCATTTCCGTCAATTGATGAACCAGAAGCCAAGGCAACCTTTGCTTTGGCAATTAAGTTTGATGAGCAACCGGGCGAAATTGTCTTGAGCAATATGCCAGAAAATCACGTTGAAAATGGTGTTCACTACTTTGATGAGACAGTTAAAATGTCGACTTATCTAGTGGCCTTTGCCTTTGGTGATTTGCAAAGTAAACAGACGACCACTAAGAGTGGTGTTCAAGTTGGCGTGTTTGCCACTAAAGCGCATCAACCACATGAATTGGATTTTGCGCTTGATATCGCCAAACGTTCGATTGAATTCTACGAAGACTTTTATCAAACGCCTTATCCGTTACCACATTCCTGGCAATTGGCACTGCCTGATTTTTCGGCTGGTGCGATGGAAAACTGGGGGTTAGTGACCTACCGAGAAGCATACTTATTGCTTGATCCTGAAAACACCGCGTTGGATATGAAACAATTAGTGGCGACGGTCATTGCCCACGAATTGGCTCACCAATGGTTTGGTGATTTAGTGACGATGCAGTGGTGGGATGATCTATGGTTGAATGAAAGTTTTGCTAACATGATGGAATATGTCGCAGTGGATCATTTGGAACCGGACTGGCATGTCTGGGAAATGTTCCAAACATCGGATGTACCCGCTGCGCTACAACGTGATGCAACGGATGGCGTTCAATCCGTCCACGTGCAGGTTAATAATCCAGCTGAAATTGATGCGCTCTTTGATGCCGCCATCGTTTACGCAAAAGGGGCGCGGATGCTTGTGATGATGCGGGCACTAGTCGGCGACGATGCGTTACGTGTTGGCTTGAAGAACTATTTTGCCGCTCATCATTTTGGCAATGCAACAGGGGCTGATTTATGGGCTGCCTTGGGTAAAGCTTCGGGAATGGATATCGGGTCAATTATGAATTCATGGCTGGAACAACCTGGTTATCCCGTGGTTACCGCTAGCGTTATTGATGGCCAGTTAACGTTATCACAACAACAATTCTTTATTGGCGATGGCCAAGAAGTTGGGCGGCAATGGCAGATTCCACTTAATAGTAACTATGAAGCCGCGCCGACGATTATGAGCGATCAACAGCTTGTCTTAGGCGACTACCAATCATTGCGGGCGACAGCCAACGTGCCTTTCCGGTTGAACTTAGGGAATAGTTCACATTTTATCGTCAAATATGATGATACGTTGATGAAAGATATTTTAGCTAACGTTGAGACGCTTCCAGCGATTGATCAGTTGGCCTTACTTCAAAATCTGCGTTTACTGGCGGAAGGGCAACAGCTCTCTTACGCCGAGGTGATTCCGTTATTAACTCAGTTTGCGACTAGTCATTCAGCGGTGGTAAACGCGGCTTTATACACGGTTGCCAATAACCTCAAAAAATTTGTGACACCTGATTCAGTTGAAGAACGCTCGTTAAAGACGCTCTTCGACCAATTGAGCGCTGACCAAGTTAAGCGTTTGGGCTGGTTACCAGTGGCGAATGAATCAAACGATGACCAGTTAACCCGACCATACGTGTTAAACGCGGCGCTCTATGCCGAAGATCAAACGGCGATTAGTGCTGCTCATGATTTGTTTAGCAGTCATCAAAGCGATCTTGCCAACTTACCAGCTGATACGCGTGTTTATATTTTAAGAAATGAAGTCCAGCATTTCGGTTCCTCAGCGCTCTTTGATCAATTGCTAGCGGCTTACAAGTCGACACCAGATGCAAGTTACAAGCTTGACCTGATGTCTGCATTGACCAGCACTAGGGATCAGACACTGGTTGAGGCACTTATCAGTCATTTTGAAGATGCTGATACGATCAAGCCTCAGGATTTGCGCGGTTGGTTCCGCGGCGTTTTGGCAAACCAGGCCGGCGAACAGGCAGCGTGGGATTGGATTCGGCAAGATTGGCAATGGCTTGAAGATACTGTAGGCGGTGACATGGAGTTTTCGACGTACATTACGGTCATTGCCGGTGTGTTCCATACACCAGCTCGATTGGCTGAATTTAAGGCCTTTTTCGAACCAAAATTGCCGACACCTGGCTTAACCCGTGAAATCACAATGGATACGAATGTGATCGCGAGCCGTGTTGCCTTGGTTGAAGCAGACAAGGCAAAGGTTGCCGCGGCACTAGCCCAAGTTATTAAATAAGACTCATTTGAATGCAAAAAGAGCATCGTTTCAGCGATGCTCTTTTTTTGGACTCATTTAAAATTTTAGGCCGGGGTTTATTTCCTGGGGAATAAATGGCTAGTTTTGGATCAAGTGATTGGCCGATTATTCTAACAACAATTTATCTGCGTCGATAATTTTGATTTGGTTAGTTTTCGGGCGACTAATAGCGCCAGCTTTAGCGAGTCGGGCCGGCAAACGGCTGACTGTCTCTGGGGTGGTGCCAATAAAAGTCGCTAAGTCTTTTTGCTTGAGCGGTAACTGAAATTGATTGGTATCTAATGAGGCCGCTGTTTCAATGAGATAGTCTACTAGTCGGTCAGCAACGGAGGCTGTATTCGCCTTGGTTGCTCGTGTTTCAACGCCTAGCAGTTTGTGCCCCAAAGCTTTTAAAACTTGGAGATTGATCGGCGGGTATTTTAGTAAGAGGTTCTGAAATTCACGGCGTTCAATTGAGCAAACGGCTGTTGGCGTCAGCGCTTGGGCAGAGACTGAATAGTGCTTGTCGTCGCTAAAGAGGGCTGCTTCACCATCAATATCGCCAGCTTGTAACAAGTAAAGGAGATGTTCTTTACCTGCCACGGTTGTTTGGAAGGCTTTGGCTTGACCACTGGCAACAATTGTCAATGCCGTCGTTGGATCGCCTTCTTGATAGAGAAAATCGCCAGTCGCAAAGTGGTGATGATGAACGATCTGATCGATTAATTGAATTTGTTGGGTTGAAAGGGTCTTAAAAATTGTCACAACTTGATCCTCGTCAAGTTGTGGCTTGCCACCAGCCCTTATGCTTAAATCATTCAAATAAAAGGGGGATCATTAACATGAAAATGGTCGTGGCATTAGATGCATTAACCTGTCCCAGTTGTTTAACAAAAATTGAAAAAGCGGTTGGCCGTGTGACCGGCGTTGAAACGGTCAAGGTGCTCTTCAATGCTAGTAAAGTCAAAGTTACGACGGATAGTAGCGTCTCTGAGGCGAGCTTAACCGAGCCGATTGAACGACTTGGTTACGACGTTAAAGGGGTAAAGGTATCAGCATAGGAGGCAGACCATGGCATCAATTGGAGATTTGTATCGGACAGAACAAACACAAGCTAATTATGATCACCACCATCCGACAGCCGCCGCGATGACTGACCACATTATCGCCAATCTGGTAATGGAATCATTGAAAATTCGGCAATTTGGTTGGTATATCACTGGGAAAAATGTTTTAGCTGCCCAAAAATTTTTAAGCAACATTCATACTGTGGCTGAACAGCAAATTGATTCCTTGGGCCAAGCCGTGCTGGCTGAGGGTGGTAAGCCAGCTTCGGCGCTCGCTGAATTAAGTGAATACGCCATGGTTGAAACTCATGGTGAGGACAAATATCTTGCAGTACAAGCAATGTTTGAGCAACTAGTGGCCGATTTGCAGACGCAATTAATGTTTATCGATCGTGGTGTGAAATTAGCGCAGCGCGATGAACAGCCGTTACTTGAACACACCTTGTTGACTGTGCAACGGCAATTAATTTCAACTAGACAGCAGTTGAAAGCACGCCTAGGGCGGTGGGGATTAGCTGGTTTGGTCGGGGATGAAGATGAGGATGACGATCATGAGTAAAGTTCAACGGTGGATGAACCAAAATTGGACGACTCTGACGGCCATTGCAGCAGTTACGTTAATCGCCGGCTTAATTAGTCAGTATATCTTGCACATGGCGCAGTTAACCGCCGTTTTATTTATCGTGACTAGTATTGTTGCAGGATTACCCACAGGATTAAAAGCGATCGGTGCACTGCAAGCGCGAACCATTAGCATGGAATTACTTGTGAGTATTGCGGTCGTCGGCGCTTTCTTGATCGGAGAACTGGAAGAAGCCGCCATGGTCACCTTTCTATTTGTGTTCGGTACCTATTTGGAACAGCGAACGCTTAATAAAACGCGACGAGCGATAAAATCGCTGACGCAAATGGCGCCTACGACAGCTGTAAAACTAGTGGCTGATGGCGAGACAGAGACAGTTGAAGTAGATGAGATTGACCCAGGCGATCAGCTGCTGGTCCGTCCAGGTGATCAAGTGCCAGTTGATGGGGCTGTTTCAACAGGGACAACGGCCATTAACGAGGCGATGATCACCGGTGAATCTGTATCAGCTGTTAAACACGTTGGGGATCTTGTGTACATGGGGACTATGAATGAGCAAACGGCATTCACCATGACGGCGACGAAGTCTGGTGAGGACTCAACGTTTAGTAAGATCATCGAATTGGTCGAAGAAGCACAGGACACCAAAGCGCCGGTGGCTCGCTTTATCGATCGATTTGCGCAATATTACACGCCATTGGTGCTGATTATTGCGATCTTCGTTTTCGTGATTTTTCGTGATCTTCGTTTGGCGATTACGATTTTAGTCTTAGCTTGTCCTGGTGCTTTAGTGATTGGTGCACCGGTATCTAATGTTGCTGGCATTGGCCGTGGCGCGCAAGCAGGCATCTTGTTGAAGGGCGGTACGGTTATGAATGCCCTTGCTAAAGTGGATACTGCTTTGTTTGATAAGACGGGTACCTTAACAATTGGTCATCCCGACGTTGTCGATCGGCGTTTCTATGGTGAAGATGATCGTTGGTTAGGTTTATTGGCGGCGATGGAAGCACAAACGACACATCCACTGGCCCAAGCGATTTTAAACGATGTCAACAAACGAGGGATCAAGGTTCCTAAACAACCCTTATCAGTCACAACGGTTGCCGGTGTCGGCATTACCGCGGAGTTTGAGGGCCAGACCATTGTCGTCGGCAGCCCGCGGATTCTTACTGACCAGGTGAAGTTAACGCCCCAACAACGACATGATTTAGCACGCATGCGCGAACAAGGCGAGACAGTTGTTTTGACGCTTGTTGATCAACAACTGATGGTGTTACTGGGGATTAAAGATGCTGTTCGGCCTGACGTTGCCG
The DNA here is from genome assembly GCF_045862785.1 of Furfurilactobacillus curtus. Taxonomy (GTDB): domain Bacteria; phylum Bacillota; class Bacilli; order Lactobacillales; family Lactobacillaceae; genus Furfurilactobacillus; species Furfurilactobacillus curtus. The sequence continues at coordinate 129,945 of NZ_BQXO01000002.1, forward strand.
CAACATTACGTTTATTAAAACGCCGGAGTATTCGCAAGCTCACAATGGTGACTGGTGATGATCAAGTGATGGCGCAGACAGTTGCCGATCAGTTAGGCATCGACAATGTTCAAGCGCAGATGTTGCCCGAACAAAAGGCGGCTTACCTCACTGCTCAAACAACGGCTGGGCACCAAACCATTTTCGTTGGTGACGGCATTAATGATAGCCCAGCGTTGACGTTAGCTAATGTTGGGATCGCGATGGGAAGTGGCGCCGATACAGCGATTGAAACATCTGACGTCGTGTTGACGGATGGCAAGTTTAGTAAATTAGCCGACGCGCAATATTTATCTAAACGAACGGTATTAAATACCACTGAAAACATCGTGATCGCCATTGGCACGGTTGTGCTATTGATGATTGGCCTGAGCTTGGGCAAAATCAACATGGCCAGTGGCATGCTCGTACATGAACTGAGTATTTTGGTCGTAATCGCAAATGCCATGCGCTTGCTGCGGTTAAAATTTACTAC
>NZ_BQXO01000002.1:130527-307326 GCF_045862785.1 Furfurilactobacillus curtus
TTGCTGCGGTTAAAATTTACTACTCATTAGTTGCCCTGAGTGTCGAGCTCCACCAGCCTGATCCTTGTGCCTAGCCTGTTGCCAGCAATTGGTAAAGCCCACCAATCACTGCCAACTTGCTAGTGCTCAGGCTCAAAACGGCTGACTGCGCTCTGAGTTCTTTTGTCATGACAAGGTAAACGATGTTAGTATATCTTCAAAGAGAATGATGTCATCAAACACACAGGGGGTTATCATGACGCTTTCAGATCAACAAAAAACAATCATTCGCGATGCGTTATTAAATATTGACGATCCATATTATCACAATACATTTCAGGATGCGGTCGATGAGGATGAATGGTTCCGGTTGAATGAAGGGTTTATTCAACAAGATTTACAACAGTATTTACCGGTAGGATTATCAACCGAAGATCCGGCAGTTTGGCGTGTGATTCGTGCCTTTTTGAAGCAATATCCGGCTTAGATCAAATTGATCGTTCAGATTTTTTCGTAGTTGATTTCGTTTAGTTGTCCGGCTAAAAAATTAGCGATGATAGCAAAGCATTGTTCAAGCTGTTGCCGCTCAGCTTGATGGATGGGTTGTCAGGATTGGACAGTAAAAACTGACTGCCATTTTGGTAACGGTTATTTGCCCATTTAGAGATGACATGACTATGGGGACATCAAGAGCCTGTTTTTAAACCACGCGATGGGCTGATAGGGTTCACCCAGCGAAGAGCAAGGTTAAATTTGACCATTCGCTGATCTTGCTCCTAGATGCCAATGTTTTACTGGGTAATGGTCATTGCAGTGGGGGACGCCGACGATAAACCGTGGTTTAAAAAATGCCAAAGCTGTAGTTCGTTTGCTAACATATTTTGTTCCTTATGATCATCGTGTGACATCAATTAAATGCGGGATGTTCACGGATTGGCTTACAATAAAGGTGATGGTTAGTGGAAATTGTCAACGAAGGTGAGGGTGGGCCATGAAGTTAATCGATTTGACGTATCAAGGTAAAGCTGTAACTAGTGCCGCAGATGTCGAGGCAATTACTTCTTATTTAGCACAGCAAAATCCTTTTAGTGAAGATACGTTGCTGTTAGCGACTAATCGCCCGGTGGTGGTCATTGGTCGCCTGCAGGACGCTTACACGGAAGTGAATTTAACCGCTTTGCGCGATGCCGGTGTCGAACTGATCCGACGTTCATCAGGTGGCGGGGCCGTCTATATGGACGAAGGTAGTTTTGTGTATACTTTTAATATTGTGGAGGTGGCTAGTATGGGCTTTAGATTGAATTTTGCCCATTATGCACAGCCACTCATTCAAACATTAACCGACCTTGGCTTACCAAATGTGGCGTTAACCGGCCGAAACGATGTGACGATCGCTGAACGAAAAGTGTCCGGGATGGCTGGTTTTCAAATCGGACAACGTTTCGGTGTTGGTGGCACGATTATTTTCAAAGCTAATCCGACAATGGCGAGTCAATTGTTGACGCCATTGCGTTCAAAGTTTGAATCAAAAGGTTTTCATTCAGTAGCGAGCCGGATCACCGACATTAAGTCGTTATTACCGGCTACTCAACAGGATTTAAGTGCGGATGGCTTTCGGCAACGGTTCCTCGCACAAGTGTTTCACGTGAAACTCGGCGATCCAATCCCAACTATTAGTTTTACTGATGAACAGTGGGCACAGATTATGGCGATTAAAGCTGAACGGTACGGCAACGATTTATGGAACTATGGGCGGCAACCGCACTTTAGCAATTATGTGCGCCATCATTATGATCAGGGAACCGTCGCCATTAATTTCGAGGTAGAACAGGAACGGCTTACACAGGCGATGATTTTTGGCGATTTTTTCACTGAAGTGGCAGATTTATCGACGGCCGAGGGTCAATTAGTGGGGACGAAGATGACGTTTAACGATTTAGCACAAACGTTTGATACAACTGCGATTAAGCAAGTCTTTCCGTGGATGAGTGGAGAACAGTTCGCTCATCTGGTGTTGGCAAAAGATTAACTAGCTAGTGCCATCAACGATTTAAGCCAACTTTTGCTCTCTGCATCGGCATCAACTGGGATGCTAAACGGCGTCCCAGCAAACAGCGCTGCCACTTGTGACCAATTCACCTGATCATCAGCTAGTAAGCTGGTGGTTAATTGTTCGATTTGTGCTTGAGTCACATTTGCCAGGCGGTGTTGGTCACCATTAAATAGCAATAATAAGTTATTAACGGCCAATTGTTGAGCTAATTGTTGGTGCCATTGAGGCTCCGTGAGTAATTGGGACACTCGACGGCGATCGCTTAGCGGTACAGCGGGGAGCTCCTTTTGGATGAATGATTGAAAATGCGACCATTGCTGATCTAACACCAAGTAGAATTGCCAAGGAACATCGCGGTTAAATTGGGCTAAGGTTGCTTTGGCTGCCACCGTTAGATTCCAAGGTAAGGTTGATTGTTGAGCAGCTTGTTCAAGCCAGGTGCGTAAGAAATGCAGCATCGTCTGTTCGATGACGTCTGGCTGGTGCTGAGTTAAGTGCCAACGCACCGTCAGAAAGTCACTCAGTTGGGTATCGGGAATTGTACGACTATTTTGTTTGGTAAGGCGCTGGTTTAAATGACGTAATCGCTTTTGCCGACTACTTTTTGCGTAGTGACCTTGTTTAACCACTGCTTGTCTGACCTCCTGAAAGAAGTGTAGTTATTAGCTTTATTAAACCACTAAAAGAACGAACACACCCGTTATCGGTGAAAGTTTACCGATAACGGGTGTGTTTTTAAGCTGGATTGATTAAAATTTATGTCTTAACTAGGTCAACTAGGAATGTGTGCGAAAGCTATTTGACCTAGACAACAACTAATTAACCGATTGTGGTTTCAGCAAAGCATCTGTTTCAGTCGTGATCTCAGTCAGCGTGTGCATGTCGCCTTCGAGATCTTGATACAGCTTGCGATACAATTCATAATATTTATTGTAAGCTTCGTGACGTTTAGGGTCTGGTTCAACCTTGGGGCCAAGAACTTGCCATTTTTGCACGTCATCGACGGTTAGGGTATCCGTGCCTAGACCAGCCAACATAACATCGCCTAAGTTGGCTTCAGCATCTTCAATGGGGGTGCGAACCGCGTAGCCAGTGATATCGGCAAACATCTGGACCCACCGTTTGGAATTAGTTACGCCACCTGCAATGACGATATAGTCACCTAGATCGCGACCGGTACTTTCAATACTGTGACGTAAGGCATAGCAAACGGCTTCTTGGAAAGCATGATATAAGTGAGCTTTGGTATGAACAAGTGAGAGACCAAAGATTAATCCCTTAGCATCCGAATTCCATACAGGTGCGCGTTCACCCATGAAGTAAGGGAGAACGATTAAACCATCGCTACCGACGGAAATGTCTTTTGAAAGCTCATCCAATGCGACATAGGCGTTTACACCACCGGCTGCTTGATCTTGGACTTCTTTTTCACCTAAATTGTCGCGGAACCACTTCGTAATAGCACCAGCGGTTGCTGAACCGGAGAAGTTATAGACGAGATGCTTGGAATCATAAGGATACGGCCAAACGATCAGTCCTTGACCTTTAATCGGTGTTTCACTCACTAGCGCAGCGTTCATTGAAGAACCAATCGCGGCCACGTAACGACCAGGTTCGAAGACGCCCATGCCAATGTTAGCGGCCCCAACATCAACACCACCGGGAACGATTGGTGTGCCAGGTTTTAAGCCCAGATCAGCAGCTGCTTCAGCAGTGAGACCACCGACGATGGTGGTTGAGTCAACGATTGAATCAGGCATCATGCTGGCGGGAATTCCCATGGCATCCAACATTTCTTGTGACCAAGTGTTGGTATTAATGTCATACAACCCACCTAGATTACCGGCGGCCGAATGGTCGATTGAAATTTGACCGGTTAATTCATAAATTGCGTAGTTATTCGGCGGCAAGAATAAACGAATTTTTTGCCAATTTTCTGGTTCGTGATTCTTAATCCAGAGAATTTTTGTGTAGCCGTAGTAAGGGTCGGCAACATCATTACCGGTGATTTCTGTTAAACGTTCTGGGCTAATGTGTGACTTTACCCAGTCTGTTTCGGCTTGCGCACGACGATCCATCCAGATTAGATCCGGACGAACGGGTTTCATATGCTCGTCAAGTGGCACACCGGAGCCCCCATACAAACCGCTAATCCCAATGCCTTTGATATCTTCAGGGTTTAACTTAGCTGCCTTAACGACGGCGCGGATCGAATCCTTTACTCCTTTAACCCAAACATCAGGCCATTGTTCAGCCCAAAGTGGTTTAGGAGTTAAGACATCGTATTCTTCCAAATCTTGTGCAATCAAGTGGCCTTCCGTATCCATTAAGATACTTTTAGTCCCTGAGGTTCCAATATCAGTCCCAATTAAATAATTCATGGGTTGACGTCCTTTCTGACTGTTAAGGATAGACAGAGGCGGATTATTGCAGCCGCAATAACTCGCCTCAGTAACGATTAACTTAGGTTTACCAAGCAGTGAAGGCACCGTCAACCAGATAGTCATCCCCAGTTGAGAAGCTGCTAGTGTCGCCAGCTAGATAAACGGCAATTCCTTGCAATTCATCTGGACGACCTAAACGACCTAATGGTGCCCAGTCATTCCACGTCTTGATTAGTGGCTTGAGATCAGGTGAACTCAAGGTTAGATCAGTTCCCATGTAACCAGGACTGATGGTGTTAACCCGCACGCCTTTTTTAGCCCATTCAATGGCGAGTGATTTAGACATTTGAATAACACCCGCTTTAGTTGCGTTGTAAGAGACTTGTGGTTGTGGACGGTTAACAATGTGTGCTGACATTGAAGCCGTATTAACAATTGAGCCTTTACCTTGCTTAATCATGTAGCGACCAGCAGCTGTTGAGCAAAGGAAGACAGCATTTAAGTTCAAGTTAACGACTTTTAACCAGTCTTGATACGACATTTCTTCGGCAGGAATATTTAAACACATCCCGGCGTTGTTAAAGGCCGCGTCTAAACCGCCTAATTGTGAAACAACCGTGTCAACCATGCCCTGAACTTCATCAGGGTCCGTGACGTCGGCTTTCACCGCAATTGCTTTACGGCCAGTTGCATCAGCAATTTCAGTCGCTGTTGCTTGCGCCTTGTCACCGTTGATATCAACAATAGCGACATCAGCACCTGCTTCAGCTAACCCAGTTGCCATGGCTTTACCTAGGCCTTGAGCGCCACCGGTAACATAAATTTTCTTATCGGTGAGTGCCATACGATCTAAAATACCCATGTTTATCCTCCTAAGGTAAACGATTTTAAAAGTAACATTGGACTAATTGGATATTTAATTCAAATAGTTTTGCAAAATCGCTTTATTTAATACACCAACAATGTAAAACGTGAGCGAGAAGATGTCAACACTTTTTTGAAACCGTTTTCTAAAATTGCTTTTATTTTTTCATAATGGTAGTTTTTGAGTAGTGAAAATGGAGTGAGGGGACAATATGACAGATGCCATTACCACTGGCACACCGCATTCAGCGGCCATGTACCAGCTGATTTACAACTCAAAAAAAATATCTAAACAAGAAATTGCTCAACAAATGCAACTTAGCTTACCGACAGTGACACAGACCTTACATCAATTACTAGCTGATGAGTTGATCGTAACTGATGGAAAGTTTTCTTCACAGGTTGGCCGCCGGGCGGTAGTTTATTCACCAAATCGCGATCGTCGCTTTGCCATCGGTTTGGAAATTTTTTCCGATCACGCAACGCTATCGCTATTGAATGTGATGTTTGAAAACTTAGGGACGGCTCGGTTAACGATTGATTTTACGACTGATGACACTTACTTCACGAAGTTAGCGCAATGGCTCCATCAATTTTTGCTGGAGCAAAAAATTGATCAGGACAAGGTGATTGGTGTTGGCATTGGCATTCAAGGCTTGATTTCCCCAGATGGAAAAACAGTCCTGTATGGAAAAATTCTAGATTGCACTGGATTAACCAGCGCACGGTTTGAAACGGCGTTTGGATTACCAGTTACTTTGTATCATGATGCCGATTGTGTCGCGATGGCAGAACAGACCTTGTCTAAGGATCATCGCGATGCGGTGTATCTATCGATTGGTGAACACCTTGGCACTGCGATTATGATTGATGATGACATTTATACTGGTCAAAATGGTCGTAGCGGAACGATGGAGCATATTACCTTAAATTCTCAGACAGGTAAGCAATGTTACTGTGGACGAAAAGGGTGTTTAGAAACTTATAGCGCGTTGAGTGCGCTGCTACAACCAGGCGAAGTTATCGATCAATTTATGCAACAAGTTGCGGCCGGAGAACCAGCTGCTAGTGTTCGTTGGCAACAATATTTGGATGACCTAGCCGAAGTTATTAATAATCTGCACATGTTTGTAGATAATCGCATTGTCCTTGCTGGCGACTTAGTTCAGTACCTTGATGACGCTGTATTAACGACTGTGAATCAGCGAATTCGTCAAATCACGGCATTTCCTGAGGATCGTGATTATGTCCAATTAGGAACGGTCAGGAATCGGCCGGTCTCGACAGGAGCTGCTATTCCCTTGATAAAGGCCGCGCTTCAAACAATTCAATAAAAAATTAAGACGGCTAGTTGCCGTCTTTTTTGTTGGCATTAATACACAATCAAGTTGCCAGGTGTTTAATGAGAAACACAGAATCGTTACTAATGTCACAAAGTTGACTTATTTTTATATTTTTTCCTCATTGCGTCGATTTGGTTTGGGAGATATTTGTCGAATATATTAGATATTATCCGTATAAGCCAAGCAAATTTAGTTGTTGCTCAATAATGAGCTAGACAACGAATTTACCGCAGATGGTTGCAAAATGAAATCGGTTACATTTATAATGTGGCAGAAAAGAAATACAATTTTATAAAACTACTTTGTTTAAATTGATGGGCTAAGCAGTTTGTTTTGTAACTAATATGACATAGGTCATGCTGTGGATGGTTGACCTGTGTTCCAGGAGGGACTTCTTTTGAAAAAGTTTGTGTCTTATGCGGTCGGCGCATTTGGTCATGATGCGTTTTATAACACACTAAGCATTTATTTCATGATGTTTGTGACGAGTCAATTATTTACGAATAAGGGTGATGCAGCGATGGTCGGAATTGTGACGACGCTGATTGTCTGTATCCGGATTGGTGAAATTATGTTTGATCCGATTATCGGTGGGGTCGTCGACAATACCCAGACCCGCTTTGGTAAATTCAAGCCATGGATCTTGTTGGGATCAGTCATTGCCTCTATTGGTTTAATCTTAATCTTTTCTGATTATGGTGGCTTAGCGACCAGTAATCCGATGTTTTACTTAGTTTTATTTGGAATCACATTCTTAATTTTGGATATTTTTTATTCCTTCAGTGATATTGCGTTTTGGTCAATGTTACCAGCGCTAAGTATTGAAAGTAAGGAACGGACGCGCTTTGGTACCGCTGGTCGATTTGGTTCAACCCTTGGTGCACAAGGAGTGATTGTTATCATCACACCAACCATTGCCCTATTTTCAAAACTTTTTTCTGGTGCGAAGAATGGTCAACAGACACAAGCTGGTTGGCTTGGTTACGCGATTGTGGTTGCACTTTTATGTGCCGGTGGCGCCTTGTTGACAGTGTTGAATACCAATGAACAACACAATTTGATTCGTGCCAATGTTAAACACACGAAGTTTACTGAAGTTTTCAAAGTAATCGGACGTAACGACCAATTATTGTGGATCGCATTGTCATATTTTTTGTTCGCGTTTAGTTACGTGGTGACTAACTCACTGATTATGTATTACTTCCGCTATCGTTTGGGCGACGTCACAGCCTATACATGGGTTGGGGTGATTACGTGTATCTTAGGCGTCATTTCCGTCGCACTTTTCCCAAGCTTAGAATTAGCGATTCACCGTAAAGCAATTTATATCGGCGGCATTGGGATGATGTTGATCGGCTATATGCTCTTTGTTTTCGCCGGAGCAAACTTACCCCTAGTGTTAACGGCTGTTGCCTTATTATTCTTCCCGTATCCACTCATCTTCTTGGCAACCTTGATGGCGATTACCGATAGTGTGGAATATGGGCAGTTGAAGAGTGGCTCACGCAATGAGTCGGTGACATTATCTGTACGACCGTTAATTGATAAGCTAGCTGGCGCCTTTTCAAACGGGGTCGTTGGGATTGTGGCCGTCGTGGTTGGTATGACCGGTAATGCTAAGCCAAGTGATATCAGTGCAGCTGGCGTCCAACGCTTCAACACGTTTATGTTTTATGTTCCGATGATCTTGCTTGTTCTTGCGGCAGTTATTTTCTTCTTCAAAGTTAAGTTAAATGAATCAGAACATGAAAAAGTAATGCGTCAGTTGGAAGCACGGCTGCAAAAGGATCAGCAGGAAACAACAACTTCTGAAGTTATGACCGACGAATTAAACGCTCAATCAACGATTGAAGGAGCACCAGAGCATGTACAGTGATCACGATAAAATCCATGTTGACCCAACTAAATCCGCTTTAGCAGTGCTGGGTGGAAACGCCAAGCAGACCGATGAATCAAATCAACGTTATTTAAAGCGGCAATTAACCGTTTACCTAGAAGCATTGCTACTGGTTCAACAATTTAATGAGTTAGAAACGACCCGTTTTGAGTTGGCCCAATCAGACCAAATTGCCCGAATTTTAGAACGGGTAATGATAAACTAAATTAAAATTTTCAAGTTATTCTCATTGACTTTTAATTATAAACGTCGTATATTATGTCTATTCGAATAGTAAAACGATCTGATCAGGAGAGTAGTTGAATTTGTCAGTATTTAGCGAGCCTCAGACGTGGTGAAATGAGGAGACTGACGTTCAATGAAGATGGCCTGTGATCGGCACGATTGAGCATTGGTGAAATTGTGATGGGTGGCGACCTTTAATTCGCACACCGGCTGGTTTAGCGGTTAGTGAGCATTGGAGTGTGAATTTCAGTGAAATGAGAATGGTAACGTGCGGTAGCGCTTCTTAAAGAGATTTCTTTAAGAAGCGTTTTTTGTCGTTGAACCACTTGGCCGGTTGTCTAGGCTAAGGTTCGATGCCACTGGGCTTAGGCCATTTTTCAAGATGTGATCAAGGGAGGATATTCATTATGAAGAAGAAATGGAAATTATTGAGTTTCATCAGTGTGTTGGGAATTCTATTGTTTACCTTGGCCGGGTGTGGCGCTAACCAGGCTAAAACAGTCAAAGTCGGAGTGGTCGGTGATGAGGATGCGTCCATCTGGAAAGATGTCGCTAAGACGCTGGCCAAAAAAGACCACATTACCTTGAAGGTGGTTAATTTTACCGACTATACGCAGCCTAACGCCGCTCTAAGCGACCATAGTATCGATATCAATGCGTTTCAAAGCTATAATTTCCAGCGTCAATGGAATCAAGCCCACAAAACGAACATTGTGGCCATTGGCAACACTTACTTTCAGCCGTTAGCGTTGTATTCATCGAAAGCAAAGAAATTGGCTGATTTAAAACAAGGTGCACAGATCGCGATTCCGAATGATGCGGCCAATGAGGAGCGTGCTTTAATTTTATTACAGCGCGCTGGACTAATTAAATTAAATAAGACGAATTTGGCAACGCCTAAGAATATCATCAAGAACCGCTTGAAACTTAAGATTACAACGGTGGATGCTGCGCAAACCGCGCGATCATTAACAAGTGTAGACGCTGCCGTTGTAAACGGAAATTACGCATCGGCGGCAAAATTGTCACTGAAGCAGGCACTTTACGCAGAGCATTTAAAGACGGGTGGGCAGTACATCAACGTTGTTTCAGCCTTGAAGAAGGATAAAAATAACGCCACATATAAGAAAATCGTTAAAGCTTATCAGACAGAAGCGACTAAGAAGAACATCCAGAAGTACTACAAGGGTAATACCCTGCCTGCTTGGTAAACAAGAATCTGGAATTTAAATCTTTTTATCATTAAAGACGATCTTTAGGATAAATGGTAGGTTTTAATAAGACCAAAAAGTCCTTGGCAACTTTGAATCCCTCATGTGAATTCAAAGTTGCCAAGGACTTTTAAAATTATTTATTTTGTTTCACGTGAAACTATTTTACTGAAAGAATGGGCGGAACCAGTCGTTGGATTGCTTGTGATAGTGATTTAATTTATTTTAAATGCGCCGGAATTACTAATTTCCCTTGTGGATGATCATCCTTACCGGTCAGGGTGTTGACTAACACTTCTGCGGCACTGGCACCCATTAAATAGGGATTCTGTGAAATGAGTTTGAGACGTGGTTCAATATCTTTGGCCGTTGCCGTGTCAGAAAAGGCAGTGGCAGTGGCGTGTTCATTATCGAGATATCCTTGAAAAATGAGGCTCGGGATAAATTCTAACAACCAACGTTCTTTGAGGGCAAAGACCAGCGTTTTTTCAGTAGAATTGGTGATTAATTCAACGAGTTTTTGATGTACTTGGGTATGATTGTAAGATTCTTCCGATACTTCTAGCACATCGACGTTAGCGGCTACTGACTTTATACCTGCGTAACGTTCCCGTCGAGTAGACGCTTGACCAATTTTAGAAGTTAGGACAACAACGTGGGTGTAGCCACGTGAATAAAAATAACGAGTCGCTTTCTGGGCCACGTCAAAATTATCGGTGACGACCTGTGTCCATGGCGAGCGTTCCAATTCTCGGTCCACGATGACGACAGGAATGTTGCGGCGCATTAGATTTTGAACTTGAACCACGTCATTAGTGAACGGTTGAAGAATTAGGCCATCGTACGTGTGCTCATTCACAGTTTTAATTAAGTCGACTTCTCGTTGCCGATTTGAGTCAGTGTCAAACAACACACCAGTGTAGTGGTTAGCTTCAAGAATATCGCTAATACCCTTGAACAACTCTGTCGAGAAATAGTCATCAATATTGGCGACCACCACGGCGACCATACTACTCGAGTGAGTGATCATTTGGCGGGCGGCAGAATTCGGCACATAGTTTAGTTGGTTAATCGCATCTTGGATATGGCTAGCCGTCGCTTTGGACATGCGGTCTAAATTGCCGTTTAAGAACCGCGAGACGGTCGCAATTGACACATTTGCCAGTGCGGCAACGTTTTTCATGGTTGCGGCTTTTTTTTGCGCCATTCGTGTCACCTCATAAGGTTAGTTTTCTTAACTATAGTGGACAAGGCGTGCACTTGGCAACGGTTGCCCTAAAGTTATTTTTTTCGTTAGTTTGTGAAATTTTAGCTTTCAGACGGAAGGTAAATGAAAGCGATGTATTTCAGCTGTTTTGGAAAACGTTTACCAAAATTCTAGTCAATTCAGCGACATAATTCACGAAGTACGCTCTAAAACACGCAATTTAAAGCTTGCGTTTATTTGGGAAAGCGTTTACCATAGCTTTCGAAAGTGTTGGCAAACGTTTACCAAGCTTTAGCTGGCTGACGCCATCTTTGGATCACTAATCACAATTATTTTGGAGGGAATCGAACATGACAGTCATTTTAAATACGTGGGTGTTTGAACAAGACGTCAAACGCGGTGTTTCACAGGTTGATCTAGTTGATCGTGTTGCGAAACTGGGCGCGGATGGCATTGAGGTTCGACGAGAATACTTTACTGATTTAGCTACAGAACTACCACAGGTTGGCGAAAAGGCCAAGGCTCATGGACTTATCGTCAATCTTAGTGTGCCTGATCAATTGTTTTTGGATGATGGCACCGTTAATCCTAAACTACCGGGATACTTTGCTGAAGGGCAAACGATGGGGATTTCGAAAATCAAATTTAATACCGGTCATTTTGACCGCTTCACAGGCGATTTAGCAATGGCCTTTGCTGAGTTGCCACTCGACCAGATCGAACTAAACGTTGAAAATGATCAGACGCCAGTATCAGGTACTGTATCAGCCATTACGACATTTCTGACCGCTGCTCATGAAGCTGGGTTGACTAGCCTTGGATATGTATACGACTTGGGTAACTGGGCGTTTACTCACGGAGACGCAACGGCGAGTGCAGAAGCCTTAGCGCCATTTATCCATTATATTCATTTGAAAAATACGGCCGAAGCTGATGGCAGCTTAGTGACGACTGACGATTTAGATACTGGACTTTACGACTGGCGAGCACTTTTGAAAATCATGCCAAGTAACGTTCCATTTGCCCTAGAATTTCCCATGAAATCAGATGAAGCAATTAAACAGCAATTAGCATTATTACGAACTGAGGTAGGTGAGAGCTGATGACATCAACAATTATTGCCATTTTATTATTGGTCACCTTTGGTGGATTTATTTATTACATCCTAAAGGGCGGCAACTTAATGATCGGGTTCTTCGTGATGGCCATCTTATGGTCTGTCATTGGCTTGGTCCCGTTCAATACCGCCATTCAGAAGGTCTTTGCTGAACCAGCATTAAAGTACGGTCCAACAATTATCTATATTGTCTTTGGTTCTTGGTTTGGGCGTGTCTTGGTGGATAGTGGCATTGCGCCAGCCATTTCCCAAGAGACGAACAAAGTTGGTAAGAAACGTCCCTTGTTAGCGGCGATTCTTGTGATTCTGGTAACCGCCTTTATCTTCGTTAGTGCGTACGGGGTTGGTTCTGTGATTGCGATCGGGGTTATTTTGTTACCAATTATGTTATCGGTTGGGATGCCAAGAGATATTGCTTTGTCAGCATTTTCGTTGGCCATCGGTGCACCGATGTACATTAACGTGGTCCTTTTTAATCAGATCAAAGCCTTTTTCCCTAAAGCAGAATATGGTGGTAAATACCTCGTCTTCGGGTGTATCGCCGCTGCCATTCAGTTAATCGCCGTGGTGATTTTCCTGATTTGGAACCGTAAGAAGATTAATCCTAGTCAAGCAGAAGCCAATTTGCGAGCCATCGGGGCGGAGAATAACGATGCTGCTGAAGTCAAATCTGTTCCCAAACTAGCCTTTGTGATCCCGATCATCCCTGTGTTGATGAACATGTTGTTCAAGTGGGATGCCATTCCGGCCTTAACTTTGTCGACGTTATTAGCAATTTTTATCACCGGGAATGCCAAGTCATACAAAAAATTCGTCAGCTTTTTGGATAGTTCAATTAAACAAGCAATCGGCGATATTGCTGGTTTAATCATGTTCTTGATGTCATTAATCATGTTTAGTGGCGCGGCCTCAATTAACGCCGTTCGCTTCAAGCCACTGTTTGAGGCCATTTTGCCCAGCAACCACTTGATTTTGGCGTTAGCGTTGGGTGTTTTAGCACCATTGGCGTTGTTTAGAGGACCATTACATGTCTGGGGTGCTGGTGCAGCAACCGCAGCGGTGCTGTCAGGAACCGGATTGTTTAACGATGCCTTTCTATTACCGTTATTGTACGTACCAACATTAATGGCGGTTTCGACGGATATTACCCAATCATGGAATGTTTGGGGCCTAGATTACATGAAGGTTCAGTCAAAGGATTTCCTCAAACACGGGATTCCGATTATGTGGGTCGTTTCAATTATTAATGAATTGCTCGTCTTTTATTTCTTTGGCTAAGTGAAAATGATAAGGAGTTAACAACACATGAGTGATGTGATTACAATTGGCGAACCCGTTGTGACGTTTGCCTCAACTGATATGGACGCCTCATTAGCAGATACAATCAATTACAAGAAGATCTTGGGTGGCGCTGAATTGAATGTTGCCATCGGAGTTAAACGTCTCGGTCATTCGGTGGATTATATTTCTCAGGTTGGGACTGATCCAATGGGCGATTATGTGATTAAGACGATTTCTGATCATCAGGTCGGGGCCCGCTATATTTCTCAAGATCCCAATCATTGGACGGGTCATCAGCTCAAACAATTGGTCTCAAAAGGAGATCCCAAGACCTTTAACTACCGAACAAATTCGGCAGCAGCCAACCTTGAAGATGCTGTGATTGATGATGTCGATTTGAGTGATGTGAAAATCGCCCATATGTCAGGTATTTTTCCTGCTTTGTCATTAACTTCACGCCAATCGTTTCGACGGTTAATGGATCGATTGGTGGCTAAAGACATTCTCATTACGTTTGATCCTAATTTGCGGCCATCCTTATGGGAAGACCAAGAGACGATGATCAAAACGATCAATGAGCTCGCTGGATCAGCTAATATCGTGCTTCCTGGTGTTGAAGAAGGTAAGATATTAATGGGCAGCGATGACCCGGAAGCAATTGCTGATTTTTTCTTAAAGGGTGCACGCACTCAGACAGTGATTGTGAAAGTCGGGGCAAACGGAGCCTTTGTCAAGACGGTTGAAGGTGAAAGCTACACGATTGATGGATTTAAGGTGGATCATGTGGTCGATACGGTTGGTGCTGGCGATGGTTTTGCACTCGGTGTCATTACGGCCTTATTGGACGGCAAGCCAATGAAGTCTGCTATTTTACGCGGGAATGCTGTTGGCGCACTTCAGGTGCAAACACCCGGCGATAATGATGGTTATCCTGATCCAGCAGGATTAGCCTCTTTTTATGCCAAGGAAGGAGTTAATGAAGACGAATGAAATTACAAGCTGCGATTGATCGGGTATCACTAGATCAAGCGGTCTATTTGGCCCATGCATTAGATGGCGTAGTCGATATCGTTGAATTAGGCACATCGATTCCAAAGGACTTTGGTTTAAAGACATTAAATGAACGTGGTGTGGCATTGACGCAATCGGAATTGTTGATTGATCTGAAGACGATTGATGAAGGTGTTTATGAGTTTACTAAGGGATTTGAGCTACCGGCAGACATTTTAACTGTTATGGCGAGTGCATCGATTGACACGATTGAGCAGGTGTACGCGTTATCCGAAAAGTTAGGTCGACAGACCTTTATCGATTTACTCGAGGTTTCCGATGACCAGATCGCACGGTTGACTCACCTTAACCACGCCATTTTTGGCCTGCATCACTCAAAGGATACGGGGGGCAACTTTGATGCAGTGGCGTCAGTGGCACAATTCCACGCCGCTTTTCCCAATGTCGAACATATTGCCGTGGCTGGCGGTATTAATGTAAGTCAGGCCGCCAAGCTGGCTGAACAAGGAATTGTTGAAATCGCGATTGTTGGTGGCAAAATTGCCGGTGCCGATGATCCAGTAGCTGCCGCTAAAGAATTTATGGAGGTGATCAAATGACATTAATTGAACCAGTTATGAAAGAAATTAATGAAGTGATGAGTCTAGTTGATGAGACGCAAATTGACCAAGCTGAAAAGCTGATTACGAAGGATGAACGCATCTTTGTCCTAGGTGCCGGCCGGTCAGGGTTGATGGCTAAAGGCTTTGCGATGCGCTTGATGCACATTGGCTACACTGTTTACGCGATCGGAGAAACCATTACGCCATCAATTCAGCCTGGCGATGTGCTAGTGTCTGTTTCAGGTTCAGGTAAGACGAGTAGCATTGTCGAATTAACTGAAAAGGCTAAGGCGGATGGGGTCACGATTGTTGGGGTGACGAGCCGTGCTGATTCTCCGTTGGGTGAATTAGCTGATGCGACAATCGTTGTTCCAGGTGCGACCAAAGCGGGCGATGGTGTTAAATCGATTCAACTATTGAGCACGCTATTTGACCAAAGTGTGCACATTACGCTTGATGTGCTTTGCCTTAAGTTGAGCCAACGCGATCATGTGTCAAACGGATCCGCTGCTAATACGCACAGCAATATGGAATAAAGTTTTGAAAAACGGCAATCAGTAAGAAACAGGGCCCTCTCAATTTGAGAAGGCCCTGTTTTCTAATGAAATGATTTGGTAGAGTCTTGTTTCACGTGAAACCTTAATCTTCTGCTACCGCCCTGCCTTGTTTGAAATGACGAAGCGCTGGAATGGTTAACATAACGGCTAAGCTCACGAGGTACATGCCCGCTAAGCACATCATGACCACACTGACGGAGAAGTGTTCCATTAACACACCAATTGCTAACGATGAGAAGCCACCGATGGCCCGACCGATATTTACAATCACGTTATTAGCGGTGGAACGCACATCGGTTGGGTAGAGGCGGCTAATCACGGCACCATAGCCGCCGAACATGCCATTTGAAAAGAAACCAATCAGGGCGCCGGCTAGCAGCATGGTCGAAATATTAGTTGCCAGTGTAAAAATATAGACAGATAGCGCTGCACCGGTTAAAAAGAGGCCAAAAGCAATTTGAGGACCAAAGTGATCCAAAATTTGACCGAATGTCATCATACCAATAATCATGCCGCCGATCGTCGCTAACATCCAAATGGAAGAGCCAGCTACGGAAACATGCAACTGTTTTTGCATAATTGCCGGTAGCCAATTCATTAAGCCAAAGTAGCCGGCGATTTGAACCACTGACATTACGGTTAAAGCAATAGTTTGATAAGCGATGCGTGGTGAGTTGAACAATGGCGCGATTGTGAAGTGGGCCGTCGACTTAGTTTGATGGGCTTGAATGAAGGCTGGCGTTTCATGCACATGCCGCCGCACAAAGTAAGTTAACCCAACAGGAATTAAGCCGATTAAGAAGAGGGCGTGCCAGCCTAAACGTGGCAAGATGATCGCGGCTAAAATTGCCGCGAACACAGCTCCAATCTGCCCACCAATCGCGGCCACAGAAGTTTTCCGACCAATTTGGTTGCTGGCGAAGCGTTCTGAAATTAATGCGATCCCGACGCCATATTCGCCGCCGGCACCGATACCAGTTAGGAAACGACATAGATAGATTAGGTTGATTGAGTTGGCAAATGCCATTGCCGTCGTCGCGAAGGCAAAAATAAAGATCGTATATGAGAAGGTTTTCACCCTGCCATAACGATCACCAATTAATCCGAATATGAGACCACCCACTAACATGCCCACATTAGTGATGGAAGAAATCAAGCCAGCTTGACCTGCTGATAAATGCAGGTCAGTGATGATGGAACTAAGGGCAAAGGAGAGTAACATCACATCCATGTTTTCTAAGGCAAAGCCAGCACTAGTGGATGCTAAGGTCCAGCGTTGCTGATTTGATGTTGCAGCTGTTGATTCAAGCGAAATTTGACTCATGGTTGTACCCTCCAAAATGAATGCTCACAGGCATTCGTTATTTTTCTTGTCGTTTATCATGCCACGTAGAAACCACAATTGCAATCATAAATTGATAAATCAACGTGGCTTAAATCCGAACAAAAAATGAAAGGCGGGTTATAAACTAACTTGTTTAACCAGTTTGGCACCAAATTAAGGCCGCAATTAATCAATCGGATAAGCTTTTTCGTTGTGATCAAAATAATTAGCGTTGACAGAACCCAAAACTTCAGTATGATTAAATCAATCAAATACATGCCGCTTTAATTCAATCCTGTGAGTTTGAAAAGCTAGCTTGATCATCATCCATGATTATGACACCAATGGGAGACTGAACGGTTAGCCGGGCAGAAGACCATTGGCTTTTTTTGTCGAGCAAAACAAACCATAATCAGTTTGCTTCAACCTGAGGTCTTGTGTCCAAGCGGCGGAAATGAGGGCAGTGTTGGAATCAGTCATAGTAGCACTAGATGTCACAAATCTGGTGGCAGCAAAGCAAATCATACAGCAGTTGGATTCACAAGATAAGCCGACCATCAAGGTGGGAATGGAATTGTTTTATGCAGCTGGTGTTGAGGTGATTACTTGGTTGCAGCAACAGGGATATCCAATTTTTTTGGATCTTAAACTGCACGATATTCCCAATACCGTGGAAAAAGCTGCGTTTCAATTGGGAAAACTCAATGTTCAATATCTGACGGTGCACGCTCTCGGCGGACAGACAATGATGACCGCCGCCGTTAATGGTTTAGCTGCCGGTGCTAGGCAGGCCGGCATAGAGCCTCCCAAGTTATTAGCGGTGACGGAGTTGACCTCGATTTCGCCAGCAATGTTGGTCAATGAACAACATGTTAGCTTGTCAATGGACAAACAAGTGGTGAGTCTAGCTCAGCTAGCTGCCAAGAGCGGTGCAGCCGGGGTAATCTGCTCACCTCAGGAAGTTGTCGCTTTACGAATGGCACTGCCGGCCAGCTTTTTGCTCGTAACCCCAGGGATTCGGCCGGCTGGCTCAGCAACTGGTGATCAACAGCGGGTGATGACTCCGGCACAAGCTGCTCAAGCTGGTAGCAGTGCGATCGTAGTGGGCCGACCAATCACCCAAGCATCAAATCCCGCATTTGCTTATCGACAAATTGTAAAGGAGTGGACCAGTCATGAATGAATCATTGCAAGCTCAGATTATCAGTGAACTACTCAAAATAAACGCAGTTAGTGTAACACCGACGAAGCCATATCGTTATGCGAGTGGAATGTTGTCGCCCATTTATACTGATTTACGAATGACAATTAGTGCACCACGGCTGCGTCACCACATTGTAGCAGGGCTAGTCATGATGATTCAAAAACATTATCCAACGGTTACAGCGATTGGTGGAGTGGCGACCGCTGGCATTCCGCATGCCGCTTGGGTGGCCGATGTGCTCAATTTACCCCTCGTCTACATTCGTGCAAAGGCCAAGGACCATGGCGCTGGTAAGCAAATTGAAGGAACATTAACGGCGGATGATCAAGTTGTCTTGATTGACGATTTGATTTCAACTGGTGGTAGTGTTTTGAAGACGGTAGCGCCTGTTGAAGCTACTGGCGCCAAAGTCCTTGGCGTGGCGGCTATTTTTAGTTACGCTCTTCCTGATGCGACAACCAATTTTGCTAAGCAACAATTGCCATTGGCACCAGTAATTACCTACCCACAACTATTGAAGTATCTGCAGCAACAAACTGTTTTATCGGCGACAGCCCTAGCCTCTGCCAAAGCTTGGCATCAGGATCCATGGCATTGGCAACCTGCTGTTAATGCAATTCAAGCGGAGGAAGACTAACTCATGTTGCAAACGGGAATTAAATTAGCGGGTGTTTCATTACGTAATCCAGTTATGGCAGCCAGCGGTACGGCTGGTTATGGCGAAGAAATGAGTCAGCATTTTGACCTAAATGCACTTGGCGCCTTAGTCATTAAATCAACGACCCGTGCACCACGAACGGGTAATCCGTGGCCAACCACCGCTCAAACATCGGCTGGTTGGCTCAATGCAGTTGGGTTAAAGAATCCTGGTATTGACGTTGTCATACGCGAAAAGCTTCCGTGGTTAGCCACTAACTATCCAAATTTGCCAATCGTCGGCAGCGTGGCTGGCGCTGATATTGCGGAGTATGTTGATGTTGCGAAACAGCTGGCGAGTGCGGTGAATGTCGCATTTATCGAAGTGAATATTTCTTGTCCAAATGTCGCTAATGAGGGAATGGCCTTTGGTACTGATCCACAAACTGTCCGTGAGTTGACCCAGCGTGTTGTGCAAGCAGTCGCCAAACCGGTGTTTGTCAAATTGACGCCTAATGTGACAGACATTGTCGCAATTGCTCAAGCGGCAGCTGCTGGCGGAGCAGCTGGATTAGTGATGATTAATACACTAATGGGAATGGAAATTGATTTAGCCACCCAAAAGCCCCATTTGGCGTATGGTACAGGTGGTTTGTCTGGCCAAGCCATTCATCCGCTGGCGATGCGGATGATTCACCAAGTCCATGAAGTCCTGGATTTGCCAATTGTCGGAGTCGGGGGTGTGATGAATGGTAAGGATGCGGTTGAAATGATGCTAGCAGGGGCCAGTGCGGTGCAGGTTGGCGCGGCCACCTTTGGTGATCCATTGGCCTGTGTCAAAATCGCTGAAGAGATTCCGACGGTGTTGGCACAGTATCAGCTTACTTGGCCCAAAAATTAATTAAGCGAATCATAGAAAGGTCGACGCAAATTTTTATGTGTCGGCTTTTTTTGGTCAGCTGGCGAGCCGTTTTTTCTGAAAAACATGGTGTAAACTTAGATCCAATAGTGATCCTAATGCTTAGACGAGGTTGAAAGATGAAATTTTTACACACGGCGGATTGGCACATTGGCAAAAAGTTACATGGGTTTGATCTGATGGAAGAGCAGGCGGACGCCTATCAGCAGATTTTAACGATCGCCAAGGACCAAGCAGTAGATGCGATTGTGATTGCTGGCGATTTATATGATCGAGCACTGCCAAGCGAAGCTAACGTTGCAGAATTAAATCGGATGCTGGTTGATCTGAATTTGCACCATCAGCTGCCACTATTAGCAATCAGTGGCAATCACGATAGTGCGACACGACTACACGTGGGCAGTGAGTGGTACGCCAATACGCAGTACTATTTAAATACGGAGTTGGCTGGTGCTTTTACCCCAGTCGAGTTAGAGGACACGCAATTTTTCTTGTTGCCATATTTTGAACCCTGGCAGGCGCGCAACTACTTTGGCGATGACCAGATTCGAACGG
This sequence comes from Furfurilactobacillus curtus, assembly GCF_045862785.1. Classification (GTDB taxonomy): domain Bacteria; phylum Bacillota; class Bacilli; order Lactobacillales; family Lactobacillaceae; genus Furfurilactobacillus; species Furfurilactobacillus curtus. The sequence continues at coordinate 150,897 of NZ_BQXO01000002.1, forward strand.
TTGAACAAGCCATGCGTTTGATCGTCAAAAAGCAAGTCGCCGCTTTTGATACCAGTAAGAAGCACGTACTGGTGGCGCACTTTTTTGCGGCGGGCAGTAGTCAAACGGACTCTGAAACGCGCGTCATCGTGGGTGGCTTGAACGCAGTGCCATTAGATATTTTGGCACCCTTTGACTATGTTGCCTTAGGGCACTTGCATAACCATCACGCGTTAAACCAACCGAAAATTCGGTACAGTGGCTCACCAGTGAAATTTTCATTGTCAGAAGCTGGTGAACAAAAAGGAGTTTGGCTTGTTGATACTGACAAATCCGAACCAATCTACATCCCCATCAAGCCATTTCGGGAGGTGGTAACATTGACGGATTCATTTGCTCATTTGACTGATGATACGTATTACAACACTTTAGATCGTGATGCTTATTATGGCATCACGTTAACGGACCGAGCAATTATTCCAGATGTTATGAATCAACTACGAGCTGTTTATCCACATATTGTTAGTTTAGAGCGATTAAATGGGCATGAAGATTTGCCGACTGTCGTTACCATTGATCCAGAACTTGACCCGTTGACGTTATTCGAGCATTTTTTTGAGCAGGTTAATGACACGAAATTAAATGAGCAGCAATTGACGTGGGCCAAAGCTAGCCTAAGCGCTGCCCAAGATGGGGAGGAATAAAGATGCGACCCTTACAACTCCATTTAGTTAATTTTGGCCCGTACCGCGATCAAGTTATCGACTTTGAAGATTTCAATGAAGTTCCACTCTTTCTCATTAGTGGGAAAACCGGAAGTGGTAAGACGACGATTTTTGATGCGATGTGTTTTGCCTTATTCGGTCAGTCTTCTGGCGGTGATCGCGATCCGGAAGCGATGCGATCCGATTTTGCTGCGGATAGTGAACCGACATCTGTCACCTTAATCTTTGAACATCACCGGCAACAGTATGTGATTACGCGGTCACCGAAGCAAACCTTAGCTAAAAAACGGGGCACTGGCACGACAACCCAAAATGCGAGTGTTGATCTAACTGTCACAGACCGCAACGGTAAAGAACAAAGCTGGACTAAGAAAAATACAGTTGAAGCCAAATTATATGATCTTTTACATTTAACACCAGCGCAGTTTACCCAAATTGTCTTATTGCCGCAGGGACAATTTCGCCAATTTTTAGCAGCTAACAGTAATGAAAAACAAGCTTTATTAGCTGATTTATTTGGCACAAATCTATACGCGCGGTGGGCTAATCAGTTAAACGACCGTTTACGGGAAATGAAACAGGCCGCTAGTGAGCAGAGCACAAAATTGGCCACTATGACACAGATGATTGAATGGGTCACCGAATCAGCACCAGCAAAGGACGTGCCCGTCCAAGATGTTTTGACGGCATTAACGAGGCAGGCTGAGCAGATGACTCCGGAGGTGCAGCAACGAAAAGCTGCCTTAGAGCTGAGTCAATCGCAGCTTGCCAAAACCATGGCAACGCTGAAAGCAGCTGAAAGTCTGCAAACGTTAATGACGGCACGTGAGCGTGCTAGTCAGCACCAGGCAAACTTAGCCAAGCGGGCACCGACGATGGCCGATCTAGCAAATCGAATCGCCCAGATTGATTGGGCGAAAACGCTGGTTCCATTGCAAAATAAACGACGGGAAACAGCCCAACTCGTCGAACAGACGCGACAACGATTAGCGACCACCAATGCTGATTTGACGGCAAGCACGACGAAATTAACTGAAGCCACCACAAAGTTAGCTGAGATGAAAGCGCGTCAAGGCGAAGAACAAGCGCGGCAACAGGAACTGACGCAATTAGTTTCAGTCCGCCCACTATACGAGCAAGTTCGATCGTTAAGCGACCAAGTAAAGGTACAACAAGTTTTAACTGATGAAACGACAACCTCAATCACCAAACGACAGCGTCAGTTAACCGAAGCACAACAACAGGTCATGCGATTATCACAATCGCTGACCCAACTTAACGATCAAGAAAACGAATTAACGACGGTGCAAGCCAAACGGCAGCAGGTTACAATGTGGCAGCAACAAGGGACCACACTTGAACAACACCAACAAGCGGTGACTGCTCAACAACAGCATCTTGATGAATTACGTCAGCGTTTGGCACATGCCAAGCAGGAACAAACCGAAGCGGAAGTGGCTTATCAAAACGCTGACCATGCTTGGACAGTCACTCAAATCAAACGGCTGAGTGCGAAGCTAGTTCCTGGTGAGCCGTGTCCAGTGTGTGGGGCTACCGACCATCCTAAAGTGGCCGTTTTAACGGAAACTGCGATTACTGAAGCTGAGGTGAAACAGGCCGAACAGCAACGGCAAGTGGCTTTATCGGCAGTGGCTAGTTTAGCGGCCGAGCTTGAAACACAGACAGGTCACTGGCAGCAAGCTCAAGCTGAGCTGCAGACAACAACGCAACGGTGGCTAGCTGATGTTGCGGCTAATCAGGCAGTTTCAAGTCAGATGACAGTTGATCAAGCAGTCGCTTGGTTGAAGCAGCAACTTGACCAATTAACCCAAGCACAGGCTCAATTAAGCCAGGCACTCGCGCAGAAAGGGCAAACAGAGACCGCCTTGACCAACGAAAAGCAACTGGTTGAACAGTTACAGTCTGGTTTGACTGAGCTGCAGGAAAAAGTACAAACTCAAGCCCAACAGCTGGTTCGCTTACAGGCTCAGTTGAGTGATCGAAAACAATCGCTCCCTGAACGATTTGCTGATTTATCGGCCCTTGACCAGCATCTGACCCAACTTGAAGCGGCTAGTTCAGCCTTTTTGAAGAATCAACAAGCATTACAAGAAGCTGAGAATAGTGCGCAACAGGCTGTGACGCGTTTACAGGCCAATCAGGATTCGCTGACGGTTGATTTGAATTCGCAAGCAAATGAGAAAGCCATGGCCGCAGAAGCCTTCGAACAGGCATTGGTTAGTGAAGATGAAGGGATGACTAAAACTAAGTTTGCCGCTTTGGCGGAAGCAATTCCAACCTTGGTCACCTTAAAGCAGCAGTATCAAGCCTATTTAGATGAGCAAACTTCGGTTAAAAGTCAGTTGGCGACGTTGGCTCAGCAAATTGGTGACCAAAGCTTACCTGACCTCGCACAATTAGCTGAGACCCAACGCCGTCAAACCGAGCAACGTGATGAGGCGCAGAAGGCTTACTATGAATATGAACAGGTCGTCAAACAAAATCAGCAAGTGGCAGACCAAATCACCCAGACATTAACTGAGCATCAGGCCGCCCAACAGCAATTGGCCGACATGACACAGTTGGCTAATACTGCCAACGGGAAGGGCGATTTGAAGCTGAGCTTAGAGCGGTATATCTTACAGACTTATCTGCAAAAAGTGCTACAAGTAGCCAACGGTCGCTTAGGTCGTTTGACAGGTGGCCGCTATCAATTTCGGTTAGATCCTAATGCTGGCTCTCATGCGACTGATACAGGGCTGGAGATTGATGTTTTTGATGACCAAGCCGGCAAGGTTCGCAGTGTTCATACATTGTCCGGCGGTGAGAGTTTTATCGCGGCATTATCGTTGGCCTTAGCCCTTGGAGAAGTGATCCAACGTGAGTCTGGCGGGATTGCGATGGAGGCACTGTTTGTGGATGAAGGGTTCGGATCGCTGGATGAAGAAGCTCTACAGATGGCCATGGAAGCGTTACAGAGCATCGAAGGTCAGAACCGAATGATTGGGATCATCAGTCATGTCACCGAATTACAAGAACAAATTCCGGACCAGTTGAAAGTGATTGCCCTTGCCAATGGACAGAGTCGCATTGACTATCAACACGAACTATAGTCGTGCTATTTCCTGGGAAATAATTATTAATGGCCATTTCGTCGACTATCATTGAATCCCTTCACGATGTTAATTAATGCCTCAGGCACAGTTTCGATACAAAAATGAACGCAGCCAGGGATCCAAAAGTGTGCTAAACAGTTAATGCCGAGAATAACTGTGTGCTTTGATAGTGCCCGTTCAGGCTGACGCCAATTTTAATCTTTAACACCTCCTCATTTATGCTGAGTTTACCGCTTTAATGAGTTGGTGGAAGTAAATTGAACCGGGCTTATTGGTTACTCGACCGCGTAAAGTCTCGGATGACGGAGACGTTAAGGGGTGGTTGGATGATAAACACGAATTAAAGGTTTTATATTTAAGATATAATTCGTATTTATATACATTTTCCAGCTCATTTAAAAATAATGTTCGTTGGAGTTCGCTTTTTGATGATTAATTGTTAAAAATGGCTTGTTTTCTGTCAACTAAGTGATACACTTACTTCAATCAAATTGACCTTTAATTAAGTCCGAGAGACTTAAAAGGCGCATGCGCAGAGGGATTGGTCCAGCAAAAATGTTGAGACCGTTCAACTGAACTTAATTGTTAAAGCAAATGCCTTTAGAGAATTCTCGGAATTTTCTGAAGGCATTTTATTGTGGCACTGATTTTGGTCAAAAGGAGTGCGAGGATGGATCACTTAACAAATCTCAATGACTTAACAGATGAGCAACTAACTCGATTAATTCAACTCGCTTTGGATTATCAGACAGGGGCCTGTCCAGTTCCACGGGAACCACATTATGTAGCAAACTTATTTTTCGAAAATTCCACGCGAACACAAACCAGCTTTCAGATGGCAGAACTTCGTTTAGGCTGGCAGCGTATCTTAGTCAATCCAGCAACTAGTTCAACGGCAAAAGGGGAAAGCTTTTCGGACACGCTGAAGACTTTGGGAGCCATTGGTGTTGAAGTGGCCGTTATCCGTCATGCTCAGACAGAGTGGTACCAACCGTTGCTGGTGGAACAGTCTCCATTGTTGCCGAAACTAATCAACGCCGGCGATGGTTCCGGTCAACATCCCTCGCAAAGCCTGCTGGATTTGATGACGATTCAACAAGAATTCGGGCATATTCGAGGACTTAAGGTGCGAATTGTCGGTGACTTAGCGCATTCGCGAGTTGCTCGTTCCAATGCGGAGATCTTGCAACGGCTTGGCGCAAGTGTCACCTTCAGTGGCCCGTTAGCATGGTACACCAGCGACTTCGACCAATTTGGGCAGTTTGTTGACCTGGATGATCGGTTAGCTGATGTCGATATTGTCATGCTATTGCGGGTGCAACATGAACGGATGACGACCTTAAGCAACGAGCACTTTGATCAGGCGGATTATCATCGTCAATTTGGGTTAACAACTGCTCGTTATGATCGTTTAAAGGATCGAGCGATCATCATGCATCCCGCTCCCGTTAATCGCGGCGTTGAAATGACTAGTGACTTAGTTGAAGCCCCCAAATCACGTATTTTTAAACAGATGACAAACGGTGTCTTTGCACGAATGGCCATGCTAACAATGCTGATGGAGGATTAACATGACACGACTACTAATTAAGCATGCTCAGATGGTCGAACAGCCAGAGCAATTAATCGATGTCTTAATTGAAGATGAACAGATCGCGGCTATTGGTTCGTCACTGGCAGTATCTGGAGTCGAAGTTATCGATGCACGTGGGGCACTGATTATGCCTGGTTTGGTTGATGTTCATGTCCATTTCCGTGACCCAGGACAAACGGACAAGGAAACCATTACCACTGGTTCTAAGGCAGCGGCACGCGGCGGTTTTACGACGGTGTTAGCAATGCCCAATGTGCAGCCAGTACCAAATACGGCAGCGACACTCCACGAGATGGTAATTCACAATCATGAAAAAGGGCTGGTTCACATTGAACAATACGCAGCGGTTTCGGCTGAACTAACCGATCAGTCCATTAACGATTTGGTTGGCCTAGCGCAGACTGGTGCGGTCGCCTTTTCAAATGATGGTAAAGGTGTTCAATCTGCAGCCACGATGTTAGCAGCTATGAAAGCAGCAGTGAAAGCTAATCGTGTGATATCAGCTCATCTTGAAGATAACGACTTAATGGGCCATGGCGTCGTTGATCAATCCGTTGCTGATCAATTGCAGGTTGCTGGGATTGACCCCTTGGCCGAAACGAGTCAACTAGCTAGGGATTTGGTGTTAGCGCAAGCGACTGGTGCCCATTATCACGTGGCACATTTGTCAACTAAGAACGGCGTTGAACTCGTGCGGTTAGCTAAACTACACGGGGTTCACGTCACTGCGGAAGTGACACCACATCATTTGCTACTAGACACGACTGCGATTCACACTCGAAAAGATGTGAACTTGAAAATGAATCCGCCATTACGCACGCCAACTGATCGCGCAGCCGTAGTGGCGGGATTATTGGATGGCACCATCGACATGGTAGCGACAGATCATGCTCCCCATACGGTGGCGGATAAAGCAGGCGATATGGTGTCGGCAGCATTTGGCATCACTGGATTAGAAACGTGCTTTCCGTTGCTATATACCCATTTGGTGCGTCCCGGCATTGCAACATTAGCTCAAGTCCAACGTTGGTTAAATCAAGCACCAGCAAAGGCTTTTAAGTTATCGGCACCGACAACGATTAGGGTGGGACAAAAAGCTGATTTGGCCCTATTTGATTTAGAACATGCCCACACCATTCAAGCAGATGAGTTCGCGTCTAAAAGTGTGAATACACCTTTTATTGGCGAAAAAGTTTACGGCATGACAGTGGCAACTATTGTCGATGGACAGCTCGTTTATCGAGCAGATTAGGAGGACATGATGCGGCGGCATTTGATTTTGGAGAATGGGTCAGTTTATACGGGAACCGCTTTTGGGGCGACGACCAGTGTTGCCGGTGAATTGGTGTTTAATACTGGGATGACTGGGTATCAAGAATCAATCACCGATCCGTCCTATATTGGGCAGATATTGGTCTTTACCTATCCGTTGATTGGCAATTATGGCATCTGCGCTGAGGATAACGAGGCACCTACGCCGAGCGCTAGTGCGGTGATTGTCCATGAAATTGCTCGCCGCCCTAGTAATTGGCGCATGTCAACGACTTTACCAGCTTGGGCAGCGGAATATGGTTTGCCAGGGTTAACAGATATTGATACGCGGGCTTTAACTAAAGAATTACGGGACCATGGCAGTATGAAAGCCATGTTGGTAGATGAAGTTACACCGGCGATTAAAAGCCAGTTACAATCATTGTCTTTACCGAGGAATCAAGTCGCCTCTCACCAACCAGTTTTATCACCAAATCAGTCGACAGTAACCACTGATCTGACGATTGCAGTGATTGATTTTGGCGCGAAAGCATCTATTGTAGATGCGCTTGTTCGTCGTGGCGTGAAAGTAACGGTTTATCCACCAGATGTTACAGCCGAACAGGTATTAGCTGAGAGGCCAGATGGCGTTTTATTGTCCAATGGGCCAGGCGACCCTGCCTCAATGTTAGCGAGTCTGCCATTGATCCGTCGTCTGCAGGCCCAATTGCCACTGATGGGCATTTGCTTAGGTCATCAGTTGTTTGCCTTAGCCAATGGTGCAAAGACATACAAAATGAAATTTGGGCATCGTGGCTTCAATCATGCGGTTAAACGTTTAACTGACGGACAGCTGGCATTTACGGCACAAAATCATGGTTATGCGGTGGCGCAAGCGTCACTGGCTGGAACTGATCTGGTTGTTACACATGAAGAGATTAACGATCACACGATTGAAGGGTTGCGATTAAAAAATCGACCGGCGTTCTCGGTGCAATTTCATCCCGATGCCACACCTGGTCCTCACGATGCTAGCGCATTATTTGATGACTTTCTTGCCAGCGTAGTCACAGAAAAGGAGCAATTACATGCCTAAACGGACAGACTTGCACAAAATTCTCGTCATCGGTTCCGGTCCAATTGTGATTGGTCAAGCGGCAGAATTCGACTATTCCGGCACGCAGGCGACCATGGCCTTACGTGAGGAAGGTTACGAGGTGGTATTAGTTAATTCTAATCCAGCGACAATTATGACTGATCAGGAGGTCGCTGATCGAGTGTACATCGAACCATTAACGGCTGAATTTTTAACGCGTATTTTACGACGTGAACGCCCTGATGCGATTTTACCCACACTCGGTGGGCAGACGGGCTTGAATTTAGCCAAAGAGCTGTCAGAATCCGGAATTTTAGCAGAATTAAACATCGAATTATTAGGCACACCGTTGTCAGCAATTGAAGCAGCAGAAGATCGGGAACAATTTAAGGCTTTGATGAAAAAATTGGGTGAACCTGTCCCAGAATCAACGATTGCGACGACTGTTGCAGCGGCGGTGCATTTTGCTAACGAAATCGGCTATCCGGTGATTGTGCGACCTGCTTACACCTTGGGTGGTACAGGTGGCGGAATTGCCCAGACGGAAGCACAATTACGCGAAATTACGACTAATGGGTTGAGTTTATCGCCAGTGACACAGGTGTTAATTGAGCGTTCAATCGCCGGTTTTAAAGAAATCGAGTTTGAAGTGATGCGCGATGCACAAGATACGGCGTTGATTGTTGCCTCAATGGAAAATATCGATCCGGTGGGCATTCATACCGGTGATTCGCTGGTCGTCGCTCCAGTCCAAACATTATCTGACCGTGATTATCAAATGATGCGTGATGCCGCTTTGAAGATTATCCGTGCGTTAAACATCGAAGGTGGTGTCAATATTCAAATGGCGTTGGATCCCAATAGTTTTCACTACGATATCATTGAAGTGAATCCACGGGTTTCTCGCTCGTCGGCCCTAGCTTCGAAGGCCACTGGGTACCCGATTGCTAAGATGGCGGCTAAAATCGCTGTTGGGCTGACACTAGCCGAAGTAACTAATCCAGTAACTGGTAGTACGACGGCTGCGTTTGAACCGGCGTTGGATTACGTCGTAGTTAAAATCCCTCGTTGGCCGTTTGATAAATTTCCAACAGCGGACCGACATCTTGGCACCCAGATGAAGGCAACTGGCGAAGTGATGGCCATTGGGCGGAATCTAGAAGAGGCACTGAATAAAGCAATTCGCTCATTAGAATTAGGCGCGACTCCTGATTATGTTTCAGTTAGCAGCGATGATTTATTGCAAGGTCTGATGCCGGCGCGCGATGATCGTTTATTCCAATTATTGGAATTATTACGACGCGGTCAAACGATTGAAACGTTGCATGAGCAAACGGGTATTGATGTCTTTTTCTTGGATAAGTTAGCCCACTTGATCGATTTAGAAATCGCATTGCAGCAACATCCCAATGATTTAACCATCCTAAAAGAGGCTAAACAAAATGGCGTCTCTGACAACAGTATTGCTCGTTTGTGGCAGAAGACAGCTTTGGCGGTGCGCCAACAACGATTGTCAGCAGGTATTAAACCAGTTTATAAGATGGTTGATACAGCTGCTGGCGAATTTGTTTCACAAACGCCGTATTATTATGGGACTTATGAGCAAATCAATGAAGCAAATGTTTCTACCAAACCCTCCGTATTAGTGCTCGGTTCAGGTCCAATTCGGATTGGCCAGGGGGTGGAGTTTGACTATGCGACCGTCCATGCGGTCAAAGCTTTACAAGCCGCTGGTTATGAAGCAATTGTCATGAACTCCAATCCAGAAACAGTTTCAACGGATTTTTCTGTCTCAGATAAGCTTTACTTTGAGCCCCTGACGGTTGAAGATGTGCTAAATGTGATTGATTTGGAACGACCGGTGGGTGTAATTGTTCAGTTTGGCGGACAGACAGCCATTAATCTTGCGGCGCCGCTAGCCGAGCAGGGGGTTAATATCTTGGGCACTAGCGTTACCGATTTAAATCGAGCAGAAGATCGGGAAGACTTCGACCAAGTGATTAAGCAACTGGCCTTGCCGCAACCATTGGGGCAAACAGCGACCACGGTGACGGGGGCACTGCAAGCCGCCGCTCAGATCAGGTATCCCGTCTTAGTCCGTCCGTCATATGTGCTTGGTGGTCGCGCCATGGAAATTGTCACAAATGCCAATGAACTCACGGATTACATGGGCCGGGCAGTCAAGGTGTCTCGGGATCACCCGGTCTTAATTGACTCGTATCTGACCGGCTCAGAAGCGGAACTAGACGTGCTAGCTGACGGTGAAACGGTCGTTATTCCTGGTATTATGGAACACATTGAGCGAGCTGGTGTACATTCGGGCGACTCGATGGCTGTTTACCCAGCACAACAGTTGAGTCCAGTAGTGCAAGTGGCGATGGCAGATGCTGCTATTGCACTAGCTAAAGCGTTACACATTCGTGGGGTGATGAATGTTCAGTTTGTGATTCACCAAAATTGCGCTTACGTCATCGAAGTGAATCCTCGGGCATCGAGAACCGTACCGTTTATCTCTAAAGTCACGCACACTCCGATTGCTCAGTTAGCAACGCGAGTGATGATGGGTGAACGGTTAGCAGAAATGGGCTTTACGACGGGGGTATTACCCGAAGCAAAACAAGTATTTGTGAAAGCGCCGGTTTTCTCATTCACGAAGCTGCCAGCGGTTGATTCATTATTGGGACCAGAAATGAAATCAACTGGTGAAGTTATGGGGGCGGATACCACTTTTGACAAAGCTTTGTATAAAGCCTTTGAAGCGGCAAAAATTCATATTCCAACGATGGGTAAGATTTTATTTACAGTGGCGGATCCGGATAAACCGGCGGCGATTGAATTAGCGCAACGTTTTAACGAGTTGGGGTACGAACTGGTCGCCACTGCGGGAACTGCCCAGGCACTCACCGACGCTGGGCTAACGATCCAGTGCCTCGGTAAAGTAGCTGACTCGACAGATAATCCCGTGACTGCTTTACACCACGGCGATTTACAAATGGTGATTAATACCACTCAGCCTAGTCAACGCACGCAATTGGATGGTCAACAAATTCGCCAAGCCGCAATCGAAAATGCGGTCCCGCTATTCACGGCTTTAGACACAGTGGCAGCATTGTTGACGGTATTGGAGTCGCGGAGTTTTGGGCTAAAGGCAATGTGAGCGAAATGTTTCATGTGAAACAAGCCCTCAAAAGAAAAGGATAATCACAAAAGCAATCCTGGCCGACTGGGGGTTATCAGCTGACTAGGATTGCTTTTGTGATTTAGTGGATTTTACCTTATTTATCGGTATGCCTTGCTAACCAATCAGTACAAAAATCAATTTTTGCTTGATTAGCATGAAGACCATATTCGTAAGCAAACTGCTCGCCAGTTGATAATTCATAATTACTGGGCAAGTATTCCGCTAAACGATCTTGTAGTTGCTGATTTTCAACCTTTTCACGTTTTATTTCTTGTTCTACTAACTTGACCAGCTGGGAATCAGTGAGATTATCACCGAACATGAGTCGTGCTAAAAAATCTGACTTACGGATGTCGGGTTCGACAGGTGAAGTTAAATAAGCCTGAAATTCGGCTCGACCTGTTTGGGTAATTGAGAAAACTTTTTTATCAGGTTTCCCAGTTTGTTCGATGACTGCTTTAGTAACCTTGTCTTCTTTTTCAAGACCACGTAGAACCGGGTAAACCATACCAGCTGAACTATCGAAGAAAAATGCAAAGCTAGTCTTGAATAGTTGGGTAATGTCATAACCAGTCATAGGGTGCCGGTTGAGCATACCTAAAACAATTTGACGACTTTTCATGTTGAAATTACTCCTCAATTGATTGGATTTAGTTTAGCACAAAAATTCAATCGGCGGCGTTGTGAGATCGGTGTAACAATCTAAGGTAATTTCGACGGCGATAAAAGAGTAAGCAAACTGGTACGGACAAAAGCGTTAATGGAAGGAACCATTGATAGAGTTTTAAAAAAGCAGTTGTTATATGTGATTTAGTTAAAGTAGTAATCTGGTGCGTTGTTTGATTAACTTGCCCGTTATCGTGGGCGACAGTTGCCTTAACCTGACTGGTGACAGTACGACTAATCTTTTGCTTAACCGTTGGTTGAAGTTGGCTTGGCAACTGATTTACTTTGTCTTTATTCCAAGCAAGCTGAGTTTCCTTTTGAATTAAGTGCTGTGTTTGTGCAGGTGTAATACCACTACCATGTTGACGAGTCGTTTTTACATGGTCACTAGAAATTCGTGAATGTGCTGTCGTTAAAATTGCTGTCTTCACGGTGCTTGGCAAACTGGTTTTACCCACAGTAGTCTGGACTTGATACCAAGCGGCTGTCTTCGCGTTACTAATATTACTCGTTAGTAGTGAGATAAAAATTGCCACCGCTAAAATATTCCCAATTTGTCGTAAGACACCCATCACACTTTGCGAAGCAGTTAGTTTTTCGCCCTCAAAATCTGAGGCTGCTAAGACGGTAATCGGGCCAATAACTAACCCGTAGCCAATACCTAAACAAGCTAAACCGATAAATGTTTGCCAATAATGATCTGGGTCCATAAACCCTAAAACGCTATAACTAATTGACATGCTAACGAAACCTAGCAAAATGATGATTCTTGGCCCAAGAGTTTCGACCAAAGTTCCCGAAATTGGTGAAACTATAAAGATGGCCAACGATGCGGGGGTGATCAATAACGCTGCAGTTAGCTCCGACTTGCCCTGTACTTGAGTAAAGAAGGTTGGCATAACCACCATAACGGCTACCATGATTAAACCAGCGAGAATGACGGTCACTGCGGCGCCAGAAAATTGTCGATCTTTAAACAGATCTAATCGAATCATGGGTGATGTGACATGATGTTCAACGAAAATAAAGCTAATTAAGCATCCGATTGTTAAGACAAATAAGCTAATGACAGTTTTGCTAGACCAACCCCAAGTTGGACCTTGGGTTAAAGCCATTGTCAGTGACAATAAAGTAATGATGAGCAATAGCATGCCACCATAATCAACCTTTGCATTGATCCGTGGTTCTTTTTGAATCGGTAGTTGAATTAGAACACCAATTAAAGCTAGGGCAACTAATGGTAAATTGACGTAAAATACCCAGCGCCAGCCGAGAAATTGAGTTACTATGCCACCAATCGTGGGACCTAATGTAGCAGCTAATCCTTGAGTTAAACCGACCGATAATAGTGCCAAGCGGCGTTGTGCTTGTGGGGTAGTCGCGATCGCAATTGTCATACTTGTTGGAAAGATAATTGCCGCGCCGACGCTTTGAACGCCTCGACCAATAATGAGCATCCTAGGTACATCCGCTTGTCCTGAAACAAAAGAACCTATAGCAAAAATAATTAAACCACCTAGATAAACTTTGTTGCGACCTAATAAATCTGCAGCCCGAGCTAAGGGGATGGTAAGCGCTGCAAAAGTAATGGTGTAAATATTAAGAGCCCAAGATAACTGACTGAGTGGCACATTCATATGGTTTTGAATGGCCGGTAAAGCGATATTCATTACTGTTGTATCTAACATACATAGGAATGTACCGATACACATGGTTAAAAGGAGTAGCCAATTGGTTTGTTTCATTCTAAAACGCCTCAATTCATATTAACAATTATAGTATAAAAGACGCTTCATACTATAATTGTTAATATAGAGGGTGTCAATCATCTTTTTGAAGATCATTTCATTAAAGTTAACCGGATCTAAGACGAAAATAGATGTCTTTTGATTTGGCATAACGTTGGAAACATTAAAAGATCTAGGCCTTAATGTTAATTCATTTCTGATGGTTGCCATTTAGGACCATTATTTAAAGTGTTTTAAATTAAGCGATTCATGGCGAGCTGATAGATTTTCGGATAGTTCTTGAATACTCAGCCAATCAGTAACGGGGTGATCATATCGAAATCCTAGATTAGGCAACTTAATAGCTTAACTTAAGGAGCGAGATTGCATCACTCACGTTTCGATAAAAATCCCTTGAGCTAATACAGGCACAACAGCCTTAATTGCTCAAGGGATAAAATGGAATTTATACTAGATCATTTAAAATATCTTCAGGTCCTGATATTAAACTGAACGGGAAGTCTTAAAAAGAATTGTGACACAAGTTGCCATGAAGAAGGTGGTGGCAACCGGAATAAAAGTTGCGTTTTGAGCCAAGAAGAGAATTAGTTCCAGAATTGCGATAATCCAGACCAATGCCAGGATGAATTTTTTGATTTTACCCATAATAGTCTCCATTTCTTATATATTAATATTATTAAACTTATTCATAAAACACAAGTCGGGTTGCTTTAACAGTTCATAGTTACCTCAAAGTGCGTACTTGTTGGTAATAAATTAACTTGTTAGGATGGACAAGGTTACCAATAAAGACGAGATTACTTTTGAGACATAGCATTAACGATAGAAGCAGGAATTATAAAAGGAGCTTTTGATGAAATATCGTACATTAGGAAAGACAGGATTTAAAATTAGTGATGTTTCGTTAGGTACGTGGCAACTGGGCGGTAAGTGGGGCGCCCCTTTTGATGAACAGGATGCCCAAGCAACGCTAGCGGCGGCTTATGATGCCGGGGTTAATTTTTTTGATACGGCGGATATTTATCAAGAGGGACTTAGTGAAAAGGCCATTGGGACCTTTTTAAAGGGGAAGACGGACAAAGTGTACGTTTCAACCAAAATTGGCCGTAAGCTTGACCCCCATGTGGCAGCTGGCTATACACCGGCCAATATTGATGCCTTCGTCGATGCAAGTTTACAAAACATGCAGGTAGACGCCCTCGATAATGTGTTGCTGCACTGTCCGCCGACAGCAGTCTATTACAATCCGGAGGTTTGGTTCGAACTGGATCGTCTCAAAAAAATCGGTAAAATCCGCAATTATGGTGTCAGTGTCGAGAAGACTGAAGAAGCGATCAAAGCATTAGATTATGACATCTCGACTGTTGAAATTATTTTCAACATGTTTCGATTAAAGCCGGCAAATTTATTCTTCAAGTTAGCACAAGCTAAAAATGTTGGTATTTTAGCCCGGGTGCCACTGGCCTCTGGATTATTGTCCGGGAAATATTCGGCCGAAACGAAATTTGGTGCTGAAGATCATCGTTCCTATAATCGCGATGGATCCGCCTTTGATAAGGGTGAAACATTCTCTGGTGTCGATTATCTGACTGGCGTTAAAGCTGCCAATGAGCTCAAGCAACGTTTGGGGACGGAGCAGTTAGCTCAAACGGCATTGCGGTGGATTCTGATGTTCGATGCGGTAACAACCGTGATTCCCGGTGCTTCCAACCCAGGCCAAATTGCGCGTAATGTTAGCGCATCGGATGTACCAGCATTAACGGATGAACAGATGGCCATCGTTCGTGATGTTTATAACCGGCTGATTAAGAATCCGGTTGAGTATCTGTGGTAATGTGTAAATGAATCAGCGACAAGCAAAAATCCGCTAAGCAGACCTCTTGAACGAGGTGCTTAGCGGATTTTTGTGGCTCTTCAGGACCATCGGCACTTAATTAACGACCACAAATTGGCCAACTGCAATCGGCAGTAGTAGTTTGTTTTGAACTGATTTTCTACCTGATATGTTCTTAGATTCAAAAAGATCGGCCCTGCAAAATTGCATGAGCCGATCTTTTGAGTGATTTTTGGGTTTCAAGCCTTATTCTGCATCATAAGCAGCTTGGAAGATCTTGATAATGTCTTCTTTGGTCCCTTTACGAGGGTTGGAGAAGGCGTTACCGTCTTTCAAAGCATTTTCAGCCATCAATTCAAAGTCTTCAGGCTTAGCACCGATTTCTTTGATCGACTTTGGAATACCAACATCTTGTGACATTTGCTTCATGGCTTTGATGGATAATTCAGCGGCGTCACGAGTGGACAGACCTTCTGTGTTTTCACCCATAATTTCAGCTAATTCAGCAAACCGCTCTGGGTCAGCGATGATGTTGTATTGTTCAACATATGGCAATAATAGGGCACAGCAGACACCATGCGGCGCGTCGTATTGACCACCGAGTTGGTGCGCCATGGCATGAACGTAACCTAGGTTGGCATTATTGAAGGCCATACCGGCGAGCATTTCTGCTTCAACCATCTTGGTCCGAGCCTCAAGGTTATGACCGTTAGCAACAGCTTCACGTAAGGAAGTTTCAATCAACTTGATCGCTTCAATACATTGTGAGTCCGTGATCGGGTTGTGATCTACTGAAACATATGGCTCGATTGCTTGTACGAAAGCATCCATTCCCGTGGCAGCTGTTAAGCCTTTTGGCACGTCCAACATCAAACTTGGATCGTTGAAAGAAACCAATGGAATGTTCCGCCAAGAAACAACAACGAACTTCAAGTGTGTTTCTTCATTAGTGATCACCGCGTGACGCGTCAATTCTGAACCAGTGCCAGCCGTCGTATTGACAGCAATCAGTGGTGGCAACGCGTTATCGAGTGTTTCGATACCAGCTAACTTAGTGATGTCGTCACCGTTCGTTAAGATAATTCCGGCACCTTTACCTGTATCGTGAGCAGAGCCACCACCGACCGTAATAATAGAGTCGGCACCTGATTCTTCGTATAACTTCTTCACTTCCTGAATATTGCGAATCTTTGGATTAGGTTCAACGCCGTTATAAATAATGTAGTCAACACCAGCGGCTTTCAAGGAGGTCAGTGTTTGTTCAACGGCGCCATCTTTTAAACCTTCCAGAAATTTATCGGTAACCACAACGGGCTTTTTCATACCCAACATCTTGGCACGTTCACCAATCTTACTAATCACGCCAGGGCCAAAGAAGTTGACACTTGGCATCAAAAAATCATAACTGCGTTCAGCCATAACTGAAGAACCTTCTTTCCAAAATTGTGCGAACACTAACTAACTCATTCACAAGTAAACTATAACTTCAATACTTACAATTATCAATAGTGTTTTTGAACATTCACAAAGTCTGCTGTATCAATGTATATGAACCGTTACAGTCGCCTGACTTTTATAAAAGCGCTTTCATACATAATTAACATTTTTCACAAAATCGCCGTTTAGTGAGCCATCTTAAACATTGACCTGCTAAAGTTTGCTAGTTGTTAAAGCTATTATGGAAAAATTGATGTTTATCAAATTGCTTCTTTTATTTTTTAAAAAATAGGGAGCTTGATTTGAAGTATTTAAAGCGTTTTCGTGTTAGCATGTTCAAGTCAAGTAATTGTGAACTCACAAGGCCGACAAAATTTATATAGAAACGAAAGTGATTAAAAATGGCAGTATTTTGGACGTCGATTCAGAGTGTTTTATCAATTGTATTAATGATTGCGGTCGGTTATTGGGCGCAAGGACGTGGCTGGTTTGATGACAAGTTTTCTGGTGCGTTATCAAAGATAATTATGAACATCGGGTTACCGGCTTCCATCTTTATGGCGATGCTTGAACGTTTTAAACCGGCACAATTGGCCACACTTTCCACTGGCTTGCTCTACGTTATTTTAGCGGTTGTCATTGGCTATTTATTGGCTTGGTTCTTAACGCGGTTATTCCGAGTACCCAAGGGACGACGGGGTTTAATGATGACGGCGATGAACGGGGCAAATACGGTCTTTATTGGATTACCCTTGAATGTGGCCTTATTCGGTCAACCCTCGGTACCGTACCTTTTGGTTTATTATATTGTGAATACGGTCGTAATCTGGACTGTTGGGGTGTGGATTATCGCCGCTGATGATCCAACCACTAGTGGTGAAAAAGCCCAATTTGATTGGCATCACTTATTGCCGGTGCCACTATGGGGCTTCATCGTCGCGTTGCCATTTATCTTTTTCTGGCCACAAGCGGCGACTAGTTTACCAAGTTTTATTACTACTACATTAACAGCCATTGGTGGACTGGTGACACCACTATCCTTGATCTACATCGGCATTATGTTGCGTAATTTTGGTTTGAAAAATATGTCATTTGATGGTCATGTTATTTTGACGCTACTTGGTCGGTTCGTGTTATCACCAATTATTATGGCGCTCATCATCTTTGTTGGGTTACATGCCGGAGTTCCAATGGTCGGCGTATTTCAAAAGACTTTGATTATTCAATCTGCAACGCCCGCATTGGCAGTATTGCCTATTCTAGCTAATACTTATCACAGTGACGTTAAATTTGCGACTAACATTGTCGTTGCGACTTCAACACTATTTATTATCGTGGTACCAGTCATTATGGGGATTATTAACTTAGTGTAGGTCAAGCAATTTACGTTGAAATGCCAGATGAAAATTTAATTGACGAATAATGAGTAATCGGGTACGCTATGCACATATTAATTTTAAAGCGGTTTAATTTTTGAAAGGAGTGTTTAATCATGATGTCATTGTCACAATTCTGTTGTTGTTACACCCGTCTATCAAGCCAAACGATACTAATCGCGGCAAAACAGGCCTGTTAACACGATGGAATTTTTCAATGATTAACGATGATTAAATGACTTTCATCGGCAAATTCAGTGAAAAATTGTGTAACGGCTTTTGCCCGCGTGTGGGCAAAGGCCGTTTTTTTGTTGTCTTCATTTTAATGACTAGCGCCCACACTTGAATTTCAAGAACGTTTAGAGGGGAAAATAAGATGAAAAGGCAGTCATTTAAGACACGTATGCTTTTGATAGTAACCAGCCTCGGTTTATTGACGATTGTGTTAGCCGCCTGTGGTCAAAAGAAGACTAGCGCTAGTGATCAGCAAACCTTGCGATTGTCGGCACAGGCACCATTAGACACGATTGATTTAGCGAAGGCGACAGGTTACGGTCAAACTGGAAATATTTACGAAAGTTTCTATCGATTAGGCAAACAAGGGAAACTCACACCAGGATTAGCAAAATCGGTTCAAGTAAGTTCGGATGGTAAAACGTACACATTTCACCTGCGTCCTGGTTTGAAGTGGAGTAATGGGGATGCTTTAATAGCAAAAGATTTCGTTTATTCATGGCGGCGAACCTTAACACCGGCGACAAAATCACAATATGCTTATTTGTTTAATGGGATAAAAAATGCTACTGCCGTTAATCAAGGGCGCCTCTCACCAAAAAGCTGGGCATTAGCGCGCCAAATTCTCGAACCGTGGTTGTGCAACTTGACCGACCGATCGCATATTTCAAATTGTTGATGGCATATCCGCTATTTGCGCCGCAGAATCAACGGGTTATTGATAAATATGGTAAAAAGTACGCGACCAAGGCACAGTACATGGTTTATAGCGGGCCATTTAAACTGGTTAACTGGAACGGTACTGGTAATCACTGGCAGTTTGTTAAAAACGATCAATACTGGGATAAAAAAGTTGTTAAGCTACATAAGATTACCTATCAGGTGCTGGGCAATCCGACCACTGGTGTTGAAATTTTTCAACAAAAGAAGCTGAGTTTAACGTTGTTGTCGAATCAACAGGTCAAGAATTATCAGAACAGTTCATTATTCAAAGAGTACCCATACTCCTTAATCAACTATTTGAAGTGGAATTTTCATGACCCGGATGAAACTAATAATAAAGTCACGAATAATCAAAATATTCGTCAAGCTGTTGCGTTAGCCATTAACCGACCACAATTGACGGAGAAGGTCTTAGGTGACGGGTCACGGGTACCAACTGGTTTTGTCCCGGGAGGATTAGCTCATGATCCGAAAAATGGGCGAGACTTTGCTGATGAACAAGCAGTCCCGGACACAGTGACTTATAATCCGAGCCTGGCTAGAAGAAAGTTTGCAGCTGGATTGAAAGAAATTGGTGAGAAGCAAGTCCATTTGACCCTCCTCGCTGCTGATGACGATGCATCGAGCACCGTGGTGACCCAATACTTAAAGAGTCAGTTAGAAAAAACGTTACCAAACTTCACGCTAAATATCCGATCTATTCCAGGAAAAGCCGCAAACCAACAAGGGCAAAAAGGTGATTTTGACATAAGTCTATCCAGTTGGGGTGGCGATTTTAATGATCCCATCACCTTCCTCCAAATTCCCCAAAGTAACACGGCTTATAACTATGGTAAATGGTCGGATAAAACGTACGACGAGCTCATTAGTCGAGCGGAAGGAGCTGATGCGAATACTCCAGAACGACGTTGGCAAGATTTAGTGAGTGCAAGTCAACGACTCAATGAAGTACAGAGTTTTACCCCACTGTATCAAGCCAATTATGCTTATCTTCAGCAAAAGGATGTGCATGGTATCATTCATAATACGGCAGGAACTCAGTGGAACTACAAGTATACGTACATTAAATAACGAATTAAGAGGGAGCATAAGTCGGTAAGCGCTGTCAGCCGATTGGGGTCCCTTTTTTTGACATTTAAGGTTGGAATTGAGGGGATCTGTTTACTTTTGTTCGGTCTGAAAACCCTTTAATAACAACGCGTGACGGAATTTTACAACTTGTTCCTTAGAACCATTTCAGATTAGTCAGAAGACTGGCTTTTTAGTGGATGAATGTGCTAACGTATAGCTATTACAGTAGTACTCAGTAAATTGTACTCAAGTAAATATGGAGGCACGAAAATGGCATCGAATCCAGAAGTCAAGCCACGCTTAATTGATGAACAACTCTGCGTGGCAGTTTATAACGCAAATAAATTATTCAACCACTTTTATATTGAAACGTTAAAACCGTATAATTTAACCTTTCCCCAGTACATCGCGCTCTGCGCTTTGTGGGAACATGATAAGCTCACGGTGAATGAAATTGGTTCCCGCTTGAACCTTGATAGTGGTACTTTAACGCCACTATTACGGCGGTTGGAACAAAACGGTTGGGTAAAACGGACCCGTTCAAAGATTGACGAACGGCAAGTGATCGTCCGCCTAACACCAATGGCTAAATCAAAGCGTGATGAAGTTTATTCACAAGTTACTGATTGTCAGAGTTTGCTGGGGTTTGATGATCAAACCTATGTTAGCTCTCGTACGGCAATGTTTGACTTAGCGGATCGCTTGAAGTCAATTGATCCTAAAGATTTAGCAGCAGAGAACGAGACTAAAGACTAACTCGCTTGTGCCGAGGCTGCATTGGTTCACAGCATCACCACCGGAAGTTTTGTTTGAGCGTGTTTCACGTGAAACACTTACAAGATGATGAATGTTATAAGGACTATTTCAACGTTAATAAAACGCCATGTGTTACATTTGCCTCATCAAGAGTGTGAGGAGATGGCAACATGGCGTTTTTATTTGATTGGTCAAAGATGGAAACCGAAGAATATACTCACGATGTCACCCAAGGCTCAGTCGTTCAATTGGGCGAACGAAATTATATTATGTTATCAGGAACTGGTGATGAGCATAGTGAAACGTTCATGACGCAAGCTAAAGCGATGTTAGCACTAGGTCAGTACTTAACAGAGGCACCACAACATCACATCGAAATTAATGATTTCCGTAACTATGTTCATTATCCGCTAAATGTTAGCTGGGTAGGCAACATTGGCGAACCTCATAGAGACTATCAGATGTTGATGAAGCACCCCAACTTCATGCCGGCAACGGCTGTTGAACAGGCTATTGGTCAATTAGCCCAAAGTGATCCAGTGGTGGGACAGATTAAATATGGTCGGTTTGAGGAAGGTCTCGAGGCACAAATTGGTCATGTTGGTCTGACTGACGCAGCCACCGTGCAACAATTAAAGGCTTTTGTTGCGGAGAGTCCATTTGCAATCGATAATACAGAAGGTGCCCATCGAGAACTCTATTTAAATGATATCAGCACCTTGCCAAATACGCAGTGGCAAACGATTTTACGTCAACGAGTGACGCCGGTCGACCAACGGGCTGCGGAACAGTTCCCAATTGCAATGAATTAGTCTTCATGACTAGTCGACAAATAAAGCGATTTCCTCAAAGAGGGAATCGCTTTATTTGTTGGTTTCTAATGCGTTGATAATACTGTCTTCGATATTTTCTGGTGTCGTGGTCGGAGCAAAGCGTTTAATGAGGTGACCATCTCGACCAATTAGAAATTTTGTGTAGTTCCATTTGATTCGACCATGACCAGAAGCCTGCTTTAAATAAACGAATAAAGGATCAGTTTGCTCACCATTGACTTGGATCTTTTGGGTCATTGGAAACGTGACCCCATAGTGTACTTGGCAAAAATCGTTGATGTCAGAATCGTTCGCTAGCTCTTGATGAAATTGATTTGAAGGGAGACCGAGTACGACTAATCCCTGGTCTTGATAATTTTGGTATAGCTTTTCCAAACCTTTTAGTTGCGGAGCTAGCCCACATTTGCTTGCTGTATTCACGATTAAAACGACATTGCCACGATAGGCTGAAAGTTTAAGTGGTTGGCCACTTAATTCGGTTTCTTTAAAATCATAAATTGTCGTCATCATGAACCTCCTGTAATGCTTAGTACCCCCATTATGGGGAATTAATCGGTAAGATGCGAACATTTAGATTGTGACTCGACGACGAAAGCAATTAAGCTCTTTCGCTGGATAGATTGACGTTAGCCATCGCTGATAGGACCTCAACCGCTATCTGAAGTTGATCTTCACCAAATTGAGCCAAAACAGTCTGGTAACGTTGTCGTTCTGCTTCATGCATTCGTGTATGCAGCGGTGCAATCAAGTGACCACGCGCCGTGATCCTGATTGAAACGGCTTTTTGGTTATCGGCCGGATGAAATCGGTCAATTAGCCCTGCCGCCTCTAGACGTTTGATGTATCTAGATAGTAGACCCTGAGAAAAATCAATCTGGGTGACTAAGACCTGATAGGCCAGTGTTTGATCAGGGGCCTGGTCAATATAACCCAGCAGTTGCATTTCTGAATGATTGAGGTGCAAATGTTCAAGCTCCGTAATTGTCGCCGTTGGTAATTGGTCTTTAAATTCATTCATGGCAGTTTGCCAGAAATGTTCTTTGAACTGATCTTGTGTTTGATTCAAAATATGAATCGATTGGCGTAATTGTTGAAAATAATCTGTCATGCGTAAAATCTCCTTAATGGAACAAGGTAGCTTGGTGGGTTATGGGACATTTTAATAATAAATTACTAGTAATTTATATGCAACTAAGCTGTCAAGCTGGTGGCATGGTGCAACTATGATGCGCAGTCGCTGACTTCATTTTAGTAAGCGCTTACAAAAAGACTAGGAAAAACAAATTTGTGATGATAAAATGAACTCGTATTAAATTTGAAATTGTTTTCACAAATGGGGGGATTTCATTATGGCAAAGCTAGGTATGAAAGTGGCAACTTTAGCAGCGGCGGTAACAATGGGTAGTTCTCTGTTTTTGATTCCAACGACGGGAGCTAATGCGGACGATAGCGAGCAGGTTGTCTTAAAACAACTTGACGGATCGCCACATAACAATGAATCATTTGCTGTGACGACGGTGGCTATGAAAGGCAATAAAATTTTAGCCGCCAAAATTGATGAATTTCAGTTTGTGAAGAAAGGTAGTAAAGGTTTTACCGGTGTGCCGAATAGTAATAGCGACTTCGGCAAGGATTATAAGAGTGGGCAAATGTTAATTTCAAAGAATGCTAACGATGCGGCCTATTCTGATCTGATGAAGAAGAACGCTAAAGCGACCAAGTCTCGCGCTGATTCAATGACAGCCATTGAAAATTATGTTAAAGGCAAAACGGCTAGTCAGTTGCTAAGTGCTACCAAGAAAAATAAAGCCATGCAAAAGAAAGTAATCTCAGGGGCCACACTGGCCAGCACGAATGGCTATGTTAAAGCAATTGCTAATGCGGCCAAGAAGGGGTACACCACTAAAGGGACCACGGTAGATGATGATAATGTTGTTTTGAAGCAAATGGACACGGCGCCGCATGGAAAACAGGCATTTGCTGTCACTACTGTGGCGATGAGTGGCGACAAGATTGCCGCAACGAGCATTGACGAATTCCAATTCGTTAAAAAGGGCAGCAAAGACTTTACTGGTGTACCGAATAGTAACGCGAAGTTTGGTAAAGAAGGTTACAAGAGTGGTCAGATGCTTATTTCCAAGCAAGCCAATGATAAGGGCTACTCGGCACTGATGAAGAAAGAAGCTAAATCAACGCAATCACGGATGAAGTCAATTAAGGCGATCGATCAATTTGCTGCGGGTAAAACAGCGAGTGATTTAACCAACACGGTCAACGACAGCAAAGGTAAAAAAACGGATGTTGTGTCTGGAGCAACCCTAGTTGACACCAACAATTACCTTACCTCGATCGTCCAAACAGCCAACCAGCAATAGTTAACGCGGTCTGCTAAAAATTAAATTTTCACTAGCGAAGGCTCGCAAAATTATGGTACATTTAAACCCTAATAAGCGTGCGTATAATGGTTCAGCACAAGGATTTCTCTCTCCTTGTGCTGAATTTTTTTGCTTAAAATTTAAAGAATGAGGTCTGTATTTTGGAATTTCAACAACGGTTACCACACAGTTTTAAAGAAACAGTCTTATTTATGTTAGTGATTTCAGTTCTATCGGTAAATATCATCGCACCACTCATCACCGGACTAGAGATTGGATTTTCAATGAGCCATTGGTTGGGAGTCCTCCAACAAATTCCACTATTGTGGCTATTTGTCATTGCCTTAGTCTTCTTAACAGATAAACCGAGTGGGCAGCTGGCAAATTTGATTTTGGAACCTGGCACATCATTTAAGGCGACGATGCTAATTCGGGCTATGTGCCAAGTATTCTTGATGTCACTAGTCCTAACCGTTCTCGGTACATGGATTGGAACACGACAGATCACGATGGCCCCGATTAATCACTTCTTTCAAATCTGGCCGCGTAATTTCACAATTGCATTTATTGTCGAAGGCTTTATTGCGCAACCCATAGCTAGAAGCGTAATGGCATTCTATCACCGCCAAAGCGACGCGACTGATGAAGCTTAATGAAGCTGAGGTTAACCATGCTTCGCTCTCGGCCATGCTGGTGACGTAAAGCCAAAAGTATGATAGGCTAAGACGACAAGTGAACATCAGTTAGAAAACCAACCGTGCAGTGGTTTAGGCGCGGCTGGTTTTTAGTAAAGAGACGAGGTAGTTATGTTAACAGTTAACGACGTCAGTATGCAGTTTGGTACCCATAAACTCTATAGTGATATTAATTTAAAATTCACCCCTGGCAATTGTTATGGTGTGATTGGGGCAAACGGTGCCGGAAAATCCACCTTCCTAAAGATAATTGAAGGTGAGCTCAAGCCAACAACCGGGACCGTCAGCCTTGGGCCTAATGAACGAATGAGCAGTTTAAACCAAAACCATTTTGCATTTGAGGATGAAACGGTGATGAACACCGTTATTCGTGGTCACCAACGGTTATATGAGATCATGAGCGAAAAAGATGCGTTGTATGCGAAAGCTGATTTTAGCGATGAGGATGGGATGCAGGCGGCAGAATTAGAAGCAGAGTTTGCTGAATTGGATGGATGGAATGCGGAGGTCGAGGCTAATCAGTTGCTGCAGGCACTCGGGATTAACGAGGCCATGCATCAACAAAAAATGAGCGAACTGACTGAATCACAGAAGGTTAAGGTGCTCCTAGGCCAAGCGCTATTCGGTAATCCTGATATTCTATTGTTAGACGAACCAACAAATGGTCTGGATGTTCAGTCGATCGGTTGGTTAGAAAACTTTTTAGCAGACTATCAGAATACGGTGATCGTGGTTTCGCATGACCGACACTTTTTAAATCAAGTATGCACACACATGTGTGATGTGGATTTTGGCAAAATTACGTTGTTCGTTGGAAACTACGATTTTTGGATGGAAAGTAGCGCCTTAGCAACGAAGCTGCGAAATAGCGCCAACCAGAAAAAAGAAGAGCAGATTAAAGAATTACAAGATTTCATTGCTCGCTTCAGTGCAAATGCTTCGAAGTCTAAACAGGCAACTTCGCGGAAGAAGCAACTTGATAAGATTACACTAGACGATCTCAAACCGTCGTCGCGAAAATATCCCTTTATCCAATTTACGCCAGACCGGGAGATTGGTAATGATTTGCTTCGAGTGGATGGCGTGTCAAAGACTATCGACGGGGTGAAAGTTCTCGATCAAATTACGTTTACCCTTCGTCCAAATGAAAAAACGGCGCTACTAAGTCGTTCAGATTTGGCTACGACGACATTGATGCAGATTATTTCCGGGGAAATATTGCCGGATACGGGGACGGTGACCTGGGGACAGACAACCACAAGGACGTATTTGCCCAAGGACATCAATAGTGAATTTGCAGACAGCCATCTAACAATTTTAGATTGGTTGCGTCAATATGCGCCAAAGGGTGAGGATGACAATACCTTTCTTCGCGGTTTCCTAGGCAAAATGTTATTCTCTGGCGAAGATGTATTGCGGGAAGTTAATGTCCTGTCTGGTGGCGAAAAGGTTCGGGCAATGCTATCAAAAATGATGTTGAGCCGAGCCAATGTTCTGTTGATGGACGATCCCACTAACCATTTAGATTTGGAATCCATTACCGCCTTGAATGACAGTCTCATTGCTTTCAAAGGTGCGGTGGTGTTCACTTCCCATGACCATGAATTTATTTCAACAATCGCCGATCATTTAATTGAAGTCAGTGACCGAGGAATTGTTGAGCGCGCCGAAACAAATTATGACGAATTTTTAAATCATGAATTTGTTCAAAAACAAGTAAGCGAACTGTATTAGTCATGCAATTAGATGTTTTAAAAACCACCGTCGCATTTTTATCGCTGCGGTGGTTTTTTTAGGTACCAATATTCCAGCGAACATCGAACTGATCTTCGACAACTCCGAATGAGCCACCGCATTCTTTGATCGTGAAAACAATGATGACGTGGCCGCGCGTTGCGAACTGACTGAATCGTTCGTTGGCTGCTTCGATAGCATTAAAGCTAAGGCTCATTGAGACAGTTAGTTTGTCCAGGTTGAACTTCTGGTGCGCCTGGAATGACATCCAAGGCTGAGATTTTGAAATGTTCATTTACCGGTAAAGCACTGTGAATAACTAGATCTGTGTTTTTGGCATTGGATTGACTATGAAACGCCAAGTAAGGTGAAAAATCCATCGTAAAATCGTCCTCACCTTTTATTTAAAATTGCTTCCACTATCGTATATTTAGTTAAAACTAACTCAACGAATGGAAGATTTGGTATCCATTTGGAAAATCAAGTATATTGATGGTGGAAACGGATACAAAGATGATTGGAGGAAACGATGATGACTTTTAAACCACAACAAATTTTAGTTCCTTTGGATGGCTCCGAAAATTCTGAACAAGCATTGGCAGTCGCTGTCGACATCGCCCAGCAATTTGACAGCCGCCTGCACTTAATCCGGGTCTACAATCCGGCATTCGCATCAGCTGCAGTCGACGTGAGTGAAGCCGTTAAAGGGTTTGATAACAATATGATTATGGAAGGTAAACGTTATCTAGAGGCCAAGGTCGTTCAGTTATCAGAAAAAGGCGTCAGCAATGTGGAAAATCATTTGGTTCAAGGCAACGTTAAAAAAACGATTGCGATTGATTATCCACAAGCACATCAAATTGATCTGATTGTGATTGGGGCAACTGGATTAGATACTTTCAGTCAAGCTGTCTTAGGGTCAGTTACTGGGTATGTCGTCAATCGAGCCACGGCAAATGTGATGGTGGTTAAAAAAGAGCCGACAACCGAGTAAGAGCGTTGTTGAGGTCGTGAGTTATAAATAAAAGTAATTGTTTCACAACCATTTGACTATAGTCGGGGTCACTCAGTATGATGTGGGGTGTGAACGGCAAGTCACCGTCAATTACAATAAGTGAATTAAAGCACAAAGATGCTGAAGCAAAAGTGAAAAGGGGTAATCTCATGGCCGAAAAATTTCAGTTTCAACCAAGCAGTATTGACACATTGCAATCACATTATGATGTGGTGATCATCGGTTCTGGTAGCACTGGCTTGGTTAGCGCTTTACAGGCGCACGAACTGGGATTAAAGCCCGTCATTTTAGAGAAAATGCCTAAAATTGGCGGCAACACAACGCGGGCTTCGTCCGGAATGAATGCAGCGGAGACAAACGTTCAATTACATCATGGGGTTGTCGATAGTTATGAAGAATTTTATGACGAGACGCTCAAGGGCGGCGGCAATCTCAATGATCCAGATCTACTCCAGTATTTCAGTACACATGCTGCCCTCGCCATTGATTGGTT
The DNA here is from genome assembly GCF_045862785.1 of Furfurilactobacillus curtus. GTDB lineage: Bacteria > Bacillota > Bacilli > Lactobacillales > Lactobacillaceae > Furfurilactobacillus > Furfurilactobacillus curtus. The sequence continues at coordinate 178,829 of NZ_BQXO01000002.1, forward strand.
AGCTGATCATGGAATTCGGCTTGAGGATATTACCATTACTGGGGGGATGAGTAAGATGCGGACCCATCGCCCCGCAAGCATGGCCCCGATTGGTGGATTTCTCGTGACTGAGTTGCTCAAGCAAGTTCAGGATCAGCAATTACCACTCTTTACTGAAGTGACAGTGACTCATTTGAATAAAGATGAGACTGACACTGTCAACGCGGTGACGGTTACCTTACCAGATGGCGAGCAAACGCAGATTAATGCAGGTGCCGTTATTTTGGCCACGGGCGGGTTTGGTGCAAATGAGGCAATGATCGAAACTTACCGTCCGGATCTAAAAGGTTACAAGACAACGAACCAACCCGGTGCAACTGGTGATGGCTTGAAGTTGGCCCAGGCGGCGGGAGCCGCACTAGTGCAGATGGATCAAATTCAGGTGCATCCCACCGTCCAGCAAGATAACCCACATGCTTTCTTGATTGGTGAAGCTGTTCGTGGGGAAGGTGCGATCTTAGTTAACGCAGCGGGGCAACGTTTTGTCAACGAATTAGATACACGAAAAGTCGTTTCTGATGCCATTACTGCATTGCCAGCACATAGTGCCTATTTGATCTTTGACCAAGGCATTCGGGACCGAGTAAAGGCCATTGAATTTTACGATAGTATTGGTTTAGTGGTCACTGGTGATAGTTTGACCGAATTAGCTCAATCATTAAAAATGCCAAGTGAGCAGTTGGCCGATACAGTGGCAACTTGGAATGCAGCTGTGGATGAAAACGGGGACACCCAGTGGTCACGAACGACGGGGATGGATCGACAAATCACCGAAGGACCATTCTTTGCGATTCACATTGCGCCAGCGGTTCACTATACGATGGGTGGCGTAAGAGCGAACCACAAGACGCAAGTCCTTAATGAGAATGGTCAAGTCATCCACGGGTTATTTGCCGGTGGGGAAGTTGTTGGTGGTCTTCATGGAAACAACCGGATTGGCGGAAATTCGATTGCTGAGACGGTAATCTTTGGTCGTCAAGCTGGTCAACAAGTGTTCGAATACATCAAACAGTCATAAAATACAAAATTAAAAAAGCGGAATATAAATCGGTAAGTGATGAGATAAAAACGAGCTTTGCATGATGATAATCTAGTCATCATGCAAAGCTCGTTTTTAAGTGGCGCCACTTGATTTATGTTCCGCGTTTTAGTTATTTAGTTTGAAAGTGGAATTTAGATTGTGGTTTTATATCTCAAACACGACTGTTTATCTGTCAGCGCTAATGAGCATCCGATTAGTTGCCCATAGTGTAGCCAGTGCTGGCATCAAGCTTAAACCGTTTCTTCAGGCCATCAGTTACATAAATTTTCTTTTCGTTCGTGATGAAAATGGCTTGAATGTCCTTTTTCTGATTCATATACGCTAAACCATCTTTAAGCCCTTTATCAAAAGCGGCGTTTGATAAAGCATCCCCATCGATGGATTTCTTTGAAACAATAGTCACACTGGCTAAATTGTTTTCATAAGGGTAACCAGTTTTGGCATCAAAAAGATAAATATATTTATGCCCACCAGACATTAAATATTGTTCGTAGGTTCCGGCCGTCACGACCGACATGTCGCTTTCTTTAATGGTGCCAACCGCATCGCCACGAGGCTTAACCGGGTTTTGAATGCCAACTGTCCACGGCTTATTGTGACCTTCAGGCGAGTGACCCATGACAATAATATTGCCACCAAGGTTGATGATGGCGGAAGTGACCCCGTTTTTCTTGAAGACTTTTTTGACTTGATCAGCGATATACCCTTTCGCGATCCCGCCAAAGTCGAGGCGCATCCCTTTTTTCGTTAAGTAAACGGTCTGTTCCTTATCGTTAAGTTGAACATCATGATAATCAACGAGTGGTAAAGCAGCGTCAATCTCTGATTGCGCTGGGACCCGCGCACCAGGTAGACCAATTTTCCATAAATTGGTAACGGCACCGATCGCCATGTCAAAACTACCTTCAGAATTCTCGGAAACGGATAGAGCCTTTTTAACCATCGGATAGAAGTCATCGGGAACCCGAACCGGTTTGATTCCGGCATTGTCGTTAATTTTATCTAATTGCGAACCGCCCCGGGTTAATGTTGATTCATCATCCATATGGTGAATTTCTTTAAAGCCTTTATTGATCACATCTTTTTTACCCTTATCGTAGATTGATAGGGTACAAATCGTCCCCATGATCATTTCACTTTTCTCGTACGGATTTTTAACCATCGGCTTAGCCTTGGCTTTGGGCTTCGCCGTACAACCAGCCAATGTCACGGCTAGAACGACTAAAAGGCTACCCCAAATTAGCGATTTTTTCATGTATGTAAACTCCTTTAAGGCCTCTAAACGGGCGGGTGGTGACTTGTGAGAACCGTTACATTTTACTCCAAAAAGCAGATGTTGTGTGTAAAAGTCTGCAACCGATTACATCTGGGCGACTTCGAGCAAATGACTTATTTCAGCCACTGAGTGAGTCGCTTTAATTGCCTTAACCCAAGCCACGTCTTGAATTTTCTGAAGCAGCTGTGAAAGCGCGGCCAGATGTGATGTTGCATCAACTGGTGCTAGACCAATGATTATCTGAATCTTTTTTGCAGGGGTATGACCTTCAATTTGAATCGTCATTGGATGCTGACAGAGCAGTAGACTCATTCCTAAATCGTTGACACCATCATTCTGTGTGGCATGAGCTAACATAATGCCATCACCTAGTACCATATAAGGCCCGTTTTTTTTGGTTAGATTAATCACTTGCTCTAAATAATGGGTATGGATAAGGCCATCATGTAGTAAGGGACTAAGCGCAATTTTGACACCCTGCTGCCAAGACAAAACATCAGTTGAATATTTAATGTGGGCTGTTGGCAGAAGGCGCTGCAGACTGCTTAATGTTTCATCAGTTTCAGCTTGGTGTGGATGTTTGGATTGATTAAGATAACCATGCAGTGCGCCTGTTAGGCCATCAAAGTCTTCGATTCGCGCGTAGTTACTGATGATATCGAGTAAAGCATTTATTCGGGCTTCATTAAAGTTGATATCTGATAAATGAGCGTTGACTAGAGCCTTACCGATCGTTTCCCAATCGCGGTGGTTCGGCAGCGGAGATACGGTTACTACCGGAATTTCTAGAGGGACGGTCAATTTGATGGTACTAATAATGAGTTTGATATGATCCAAGTCGTGATTTTTAAATTGCAAAACACTGAGTGGTTGTGAGAAGGCAATGTTTGGAAATCGTTGGGTTAACTGCTGTTGTAGAATATACGAGGTACCAATACCGCTTGAACAGACCACTAAAACATCCGTTTGAACAGTTTGCTCATTTTCAATTGATCGAAGTTCACCACCAAAATAGAGCGCAATTAAGGCGATTTCATCATCACTAAGTTGGCCATTAATAAATTTTTCAAATGGGCGAATTGCATATTTGGTGAAAGAAAATAGTTCTTGGTACCCTTCGGTGATTTGCTCTAAGTTCGGGTGATGATAAGGAATCATAAATTTAGACCGATAAAAAGCTGATAATAGATGAGTGGATAAGGTTAACTCAAGCTTATCAGGGGAAATGCTGGCGCTGGAGGCAGCATTGAATCGGTCGATTATCTCACGTGCAATCGGGAAAATTCTTTGTATTAGGCCGTCAGTTTTATTCACGCGATAAAATTGACTCGTGTTAATAATGCGACCGAGAAAATAAGCCTCGCTATAGTTTTGGATATCATTAGCGGCAAGAAAGTTAATGGACCAGTCGATTGATGAGGAATCAACGGTAGTTCTTCTCGACGGTGAATCTGGTAGTTGATTTTGTGGATCCTTGATGCGATCTAAAAACCACAGAATAAACTCATCGAGTGTGGATAAAGCATCATCGGTGAAATAGTTGCCGGTAATTTTTTCTAATTTATGAATTTTTGTATTAATTGCAATTAATCGCGATGGATTAATATCAATTTGGCTGTATAGAATGGAGCTTCGATCATTCAATGCTTCTAAAACCCAATTTCGCTGGGTGATTTCCGAACCAGAAAGAAACTTGCCAGTGGTACCTTGGACAATTTCTAAGCGATGGGCTGCTAAGGTTTGTCTAACCTGCTTTAGGTCAGAGATAACTGTGTGTTTTGAGACATTAAAGCGTGCCGCCAAGTGAGTTAACGAGAGTGCTTGGTGATTAACCAGCTCCCAAATAATTAGTTGGCAGCGTTGATATTTAGATAGTTGGTCAATCGTTGCTTGAGCATTTGAAAAGTGCTCAAGCAACGATTTTTTGGTCTCGCTTTGAATGTAATACCCGGCTCCTAGAATATTGGTGATAGGTTCTAAATCATCTGCAATCAGTGCCTCATTAACGCGTTTCAGAACGTAAAAGACACCTCTTCGTGAGAGATTCAATTGCACCTTTAAATCATCAATTGTGGCATAGTCGCTTTGCTCGATAAGAAAGTTCAAAAGGTCATTGCCGTGTTTAATTTTTGTGTAGTTAATCATTTCACGATATCCCCAAGCAAATGTTACATGTGTAGTGAACAAATTGCACTATCAATAGTGTAAGTATTGCACTTGTTGGCGTTTTCATCAATGATACGATAAGTGCACCATCAATTATTGGAGGCGAAGGAATGCTCAGCGATTTATTAAATCGAGAGACAATTCAGTTGATTTCTGGAGAAGCATTAACCTGGCAGGAGACTATTAGATTGGCTGCGAAGCCGTTGGTTGATAACGATAGTGTCACGACTCAATACGTCGATGCCATGATCAAGGTTGTTGATGAAGAGGGCCCTTACATTAACATCGGCGATCATGTGGCGTTGGCCCATACTCGGCCTGAAAATGGGTCGAATAGAATTTCTTTGGCACTACTGAAAACAACGGAGCCGGTTGATTTGGTTAATAAGGAGCATCCGGTAACCCTCTGGTTTGTCTTATCGGCAGTGGATAACCAGAGTCATTTGCAAGTTATTCGACAATTGATGATGTTATTAACAAATGAGACAGCACTTAATGCTTTGAAAACAGCCACGTCGGTTGATGATTTGATCAAGATCATTTCAGCCATCGATAACACAACGGAGGAATCAAAATGAAAATTCTAGCAGTGTGCCAAAGCGGTCTTGGTAGCAGCTTTATGGTTCAAATGAACGTCCAGCAAATTTTAAAAGATGAAAAGGTCGATGTAGATGCAAACAACATTACCGTTGATCATTCAGATGTAGGTAGTGCCACTGCCGACGCTGCCGATTACTTTTTTGTTGAATCCACATTGGCTGATGCTTTGAGTAGTATTCCAGAAGACCGTGTTGTTTTGCTGAAGAGTTTAATCGATAAAAAAGAAACAACAGATCACGTCAATGATGTGTTGGATCGTAACCAGATTCAACATGATTAGTGGGGAAAATTAATTATGAAAAGTGTACTGAACTTATTCGTCTCCATCGCGACGCAGCCAGCAATTCTGGTGGCATTGATTGCGATGCTAGGCTTGTTATTACAAAAGAAAAAAACAACAGAAGTGGTTCAAGGAACAATCAAAACCTTTGCGGGATTCTTAGTTCTGACTGGCGGTGCTGGCATCTTAAGTGCTTCTTTGACACCATTTGCTAAAATGTTTCAGTTTGCACTCCACGTTCAAGGGGTCGTACCAAGTAATGAAGCCGTAGTGGCCATTGCGTTAGTGAAATACGGTTCAACAACGGCGTTAATTATGTTGGTTGGCATGATCGTAAATATTTTACTTGCCAGGTTTACACGCTTTAAGTACATTTTTTTAACGGGGCAGGCAATGCTGTACATGTCTTGTCTGACAGCTGTAATTTTAGTAAGTGCCAAGTTAGGTACTGGTTGGCAAACGATTTTACTGGGCGGCATCTTTGAAGGAACGTTATTAACAGTCACGCGGGCCTTATGTCAACCATTCATGCGGAAAATTACCGGCGGTGATCAAGTTGCCATGGGGCACACTGGGAACATTGGGTATGCAACGGCTGGCCTGATGGGACAGTGGTTTGGTAATAAAGAAAAAAGTACCGAAGACATCGAGATGCCTAAAGGATTAAGCTTTTTACGTGACTCGACAGTATCGATTACTTTGTTAATGGGTGTTGTTTATTTGGCATTGGCCATCATCACCGGGCCCCATTTTGTCGAAACAAAGCTGAGTGCAGGAACTAATTATTTAGTTTACTCACTCGTTCAGGCCGGAACATTTGCAGCGGGCTTTGTGGTTGTACTGCAAGGGGTTCGAATGATTTTAGCTGAAATCGTGCCAGCTTTCCAGGGAATAGCGCAACGACTGGTTCCAAATTCAAAACCAGCTTTGGATGTGCCAATTATTTTCCCATACGCGCCTAATGCTGTGTTAATTGGGTTCTTTACCAGCTTTATTGTTGGGACAATCAGCATGTTTATCATGATCGCATTACACACCACAGTGATTATCCCCGGTGTGGTCGGTCACTTCTTCTGTGGTGCCGCAGCGGCAATATACGGCAACGCAACTGGTGGCCGTCGAGGTGCGATTATCGGAGCATCAGTGAATAGTCTGATCATTAGCTGGTTGCCACTCTTTATTCTACCGGTGTTGGGCACACTGAAATTGGCAGCGTCCACATTCGCCGATACAGATTATTTAGTACCAGGGATCTTGCTTGGTAATCTTGGTAATCTTGGTACAGTTGCGATTGTCGTTGGGATTCTTGGCTTCCTGGCAGTCGTGCTAGTGCTTAGCGCAATCTTAAACGGCCGTGATAAATCCACTGCCAAATAGTCACTCGCGTTATTGACCCGGTCAAGTCCCTCTTGCCGGGCCATTTTTGAAAGGAAGAGAGTTAATCATGACTTTTACTGATTCAGATCAAGATGCAGTCAATGCAATTCGTTTTTTAAGTGTTGATATGATTGAAAAAGCGAATAGTGGACATCCAGGACTACCGATCGACGCTGCACCAATGGCCTATGTTCTGTGGGAAAAATTAATGAATTTTAATCCGCATGACCCTAAATGGATAAATCGTGATCGCTTTGTTTTAAGCGCCGGACATGGTTCAGCCTTACTTTATAGTTTGCTTCACTTAAATGGTTTTGGGGTCGAAATTTCTGACTTGCAGCAATTTCGTCAACTTGGCTCGGTTACACCTGGACACCCTGAAGTGACGGAAACGTCAGGAATTGATGCAACGACGGGTCCACTTGGGCAAGGATTGGGTATGGCTGTTGGGATGGCGATGGCCGAAAAACACTTAGCAGCGATGGTTAACCGTCCTGGTTATAACGTGATTGACCATTACACCTATGCCATCGTTGGTGACGGGGATCTCATGGAGGGAATTAGTCATGAGGCGATCAATTTAGCTGGGAATAAAAGCTTAAATAAATTGATTGTATTGTATGATTCTAATGACATTTCTCTCGATGGCCCGTTAGCGTTAAGCGCGACTGATAGCGTTCGTGATCGTTTTAAAGCGGCCCAGTGGGATTACGAAGAGGTGCTTGATGGTAACGATTTGGCGGCAATTAGCCAAGCCTTGATCCATGCAAAGCAAAACGACCGGCCAACGTTAATCGAAGTCAAAACAGTTATTGGTTATGGGACACCCGAAGCCGGCACCAATAAGGTTCATGGTGCAGCACTCGGTGAGGCTAATTTGACCCAAATGCGTCATTTTTATGATTGGTCTTTCCAGCCGTTTGAAATTTCAGATTCAATTTATCAAACTTATCACGATGCAATGCCCGATAAACTGGCACAGTACAATGCTTGGCAAACAATGTTCACCGATTTCACCAACAGATTTCCTGACCAAGCGCAGCGGCTAACAGTGAATACGTTAGACATGGCTGGAGTTACGGTTGACGATCAGAAGTATGCGACACCAACAGCGACGCGAGTGATCAACGCAGATTTGATCCAACAGATCGCCAAACACAATGAAAACTTTTGGGGTGGCGCTGCTGATCTTTCCTCCTCAAACAAGACATTTTTAAGCGACGTTGGGGACTTTACAGCACTGTCACCACAAGGACGCAATATTTTCTTTGGTGTCCGGGAGTTCGGGATGGCCGCTGCGCTTAACGGGATCATGTTACATGGTGGCAGTCGCGTATTCGGTAGCACCTTTTTCGTCTTTAGTGACTATTTGAAGGCCGCGATTCGATTAGCTGCCATTCAAAAATTGCCGACTACATTTATTTTTACCCACGATTCATTAGCAGTTGGGGAAGATGGACCAACACACGAACCGGTTGAACAACTGGCGGCTTTGCGAAGCATTCCAAATGTGAATGTATTCCGGCCTGCAGATGCCTCGGAGACGTTGGGGGCATGGCAAACGATCAGTAAAACTAATGACCGGCCTAACGTTCTCGTTTTGACGCGGCAGAAACTACCTCAATTGAGCTGTGCTAGTGTGGCTAATGTCGAAAAAGGGGCATACGTTATTTCCCCAGCAAAAAGTCAGACACCTGATGGTATTTTAATCGCCACAGGATCTGAAGTTAGTTTGGCAATTGAAGCACAAGCGCAGTTGCGAGATCGATCCTATGATTTGGCAGTTGTCTCCATGCCAAGTATGGAGCGATTCCGAGCCCAATCTGTTGAATACCGAGAAAGCGTGTTGCCACCAGATGTATCTCGTCGGATCTCCATTGAAATGGGCAGCGCCTTTGGCTGGGGTGAATTCACGGGTCTGCATGGCACCAACATTAGTGTCAATGAATTTGGCATGAGTGGCAAAGGACCTGAGGTGGTTAAACAATATGGGTTCACCGTTTCAACGATTGTTCAAACGTTTGAACGATTATGGCGAGAAACAGAAAATTAACAAGTGAATTTGGTTTAAGACAAATAAACGCGGGATATAAGTTGATAAGTGACCAGCATTAAGCTGCCATCGCTTGGCTTACGTCCTGCGTTTATTTAGATTGGCAATACGATATATATCGTATTGGGCGCCAACATTTAATTGTTTGTCGATACTGCCAAACGTTTTTCTAGCCATGCTTGACCTGCTGTGAGTCCAGAGCAACAGGCCCAATAAATGAGCGCGACTAATAAATAGACGGTCATGTAATCAAACTGTTTGCCGCCTTCAATCTTAGCGCGCATGAACATTTCCGAAACAGTGACCATGGCAGCCAGTGAGGTGCCTTTAAACATGTCTAAAAGGATGTTTCCTAGTGCAGGAATGGCGATCCGAAAGGCCTGAGGTAAGATAACGTAGCGAATCGCCTTGGTGTAAGAGAAGCCTAATGAATAACTAGCTGACCACTGACCAGCGGCAACACCCATAAAGGCCGACCGGAAAACTTCGGAAACGAATGCAGCGGCGTTTAAAATGAAAGCAATTGCGGCCGCTACGAAGGCGTTTAGCTGAATACCAGCGTATGGTAAGCCAAAGTATAGAATGAATAGGAGGACCAACGCTGGCACACCACGCATAAAGGAAATGTAGGTGCGCGTTAACCAATGAATGATCCGCCGTGAACTGAGTTGGCCCAACGTTAAAATGAGTCCCCAAATAAGCGCACCGATAAAACTGACCGCTGTTAACTCAATGGTTAGTGGTAGCCCACCTAAAATAAAAGGTAACGCGTGCCAAGCAAAACGGGCATTAAAAAAATTAGGGATGGTTAGCCAGGATAGTAATTGATTCATGAGCGAACTCACTTAATCTTGATGTAGGTTGTTTTAACGGTTGGACGTTTAGAGACATTTTGACCACCGTAAAATTTTTTAGATAGCTTAGCAATCGTGCCATCAGCTTTCAGCTTTTTGATTTCACGATTAACTTCTTTTTGTAACTTTGAGTTACTCTTTTTCATCAAAATACCCGTACCATTTTTATCATCTTGTGTGGTGAAATAAAGGTTCTTCGGGATGGTTAATGGTAAGTTTGGCAAGGCTTTTAGGGCCATGGACTGAAGGTAATAATCATTTAAAATCACATCAGTACGACCATTGGCAACATCACGAAGATAGACGTCATTAGAGACATTATCGTAATTGACCTGTTTGGCACCCAATTGACTGGCCAGTTTTTGATAATTTGTGCCGGCTTCCCCAGCGGCCTTTTTTCCCTTAAGATCAGCAAAGCGATGGATGCCTGAGTCGTCATCTTTTCGTACAATCATGCTATCAAAGCTATATTTATAAGGGGTCGATAGTGCGAACTGCTTCTCACGCTGTTTGCTGATGCCGAAATCGTTGGCGGCCATTTGAACAGTGCCGTTATTAACGGCCGTCAGCATCCCATCAACGTCCATTTCCTTGAATTTAACTTGTTTATGTAGTCCTTTAGCAACGGCCTTAACGACGGCAACGTCGTATCCGGTCAATGCACTGCCTTTACTTTCGTGATATGAAGTTGGATATAAGGTACCTGAAGTGGCGACCGTCCATGTTTTTTGGGTTGCGACCTTGTCATTTGTTGTCGCTGCTGACTTACCACAACCGGTGAGAACAAACACTAGCAATAATGAACCGATCAATAATAAACCATGAATTGTCCTTAATCTGCGTCGCTGAATCACAAATAAAACTCCCTTTCAGAATAAGATGGGTTAAGCATAGACTTTATTGTGAAAAATGTAAACGCCTTCTTTTTACATCTTAATCCCTATAAATCAAAATGTTAGTAATGCGGATTATCTTGTTTTCACAAGCGGTTTTATAACAAATCGTTAGATGACGTGACAGTTTGTTTCAATTAATGAACTGGGGACGCGTGGTATAGTATTCATTATCAATGAAAATCGGGTGGCGAACGAAATGCAACATAAGCAAATGGCACAATGGCAAAAAAATATGTACGCACTATGGATCGGTAACTTTGTAACCGGTGCAGGTGCTAGCATGAGCTTGCCATTTTTGCCATTATTTATTAGTCAGATGGGTCACTATCCAAAATGGGAGTTAACGCTTTATGCAGGACTAGCTTTTTCGGTCACGTTTTTAAGTCAAGCTGTTGTTTCGCCGTTATGGGGTAAATTGGCCGACCGAACTGGCCGTAAACCGATGCTCCTGCGAGCGGCCGTGGGAATGACGATTACCGCAACCCTCACTGGATTTTCAACTAATGTTTGGATTTTAATTGGGCTGCGTTTAATTCAGGGGGCGTTTTCCGGTTATGTTAACAATGCCTATGCGCTAATTGCTAGCGAGGTGCCAATGGAACAAAGTGGCAAGACAATGGGCACATTGACGACTGGCTCAGTAGGTGGTCAACTGATTGGCCCAATTATTGGCGGATATATCGCTGGATTATTTGGGTTTCGAATTCCCTTTTTTATCTTTGGCTTACTAATGTTAATCGCCTCAGTCGTCACTGGTCTGTTTGTAAAGGAAGACTTTGTGCCGGCCGATCCAAGAAAGGCCGGGGCGAAAGCCAGTGCTTTTGCTGGGATCAAACATGTCCGAATCGTGTGGGCAATGATCGTTTCCTCGATGCTCATTCAAGGGGCGACGACCTCCATTAATCCGATTATCAGTCTATTTGTTAAGGAACTCATGCATGCGCAAGGAAATATTGCCTTGGCCAGTGGGGTAATTGCGGCCTTGCCAGGGATTGCGACGCTTATTGCTGCGCCACGACTGGGGGCTTTGGGCGATCGCATTGGTCCGCAACGGGTATTGGTGGCCGGTTTGATTTTTTGTGGGTGTGTTTTCTTGCCGATGTTCTTTGTAACAACGGTAATGATGTTAGGAATTCTCCGCTTTTTGGTAGGCATTTCCGATGCCGCTTTATTGCCAGTGACACAAACGGTGATGACGCTCAATACACCACAAGAAGCGGTTAGTCGAATCTTTAGCTACAATCAGTCAGCACAAGCTATCGGTTCGGTAATTGGGCCAATGCTAGCTTCTGGAGTAGCCGGAGTTTTAGATTATCGATATGTATTTTTGATGACGACTGGGTTAGTTTTAATTAATCTGGCAGTGGTGGTGTGGGCCTATCGAACCGATCCAGTGGCGTCAGTTAATTGATTGAGATAAAGAGATGTCTTGTAGGATTTGTGGGTGGGATATACGTCGGGAACTTCGCTTTAAGCGAGGTGCACACGAGGTATATCCCATCTTTTTGCCTGAGCCAGTCTGGCATGGGCTCGAGCAACAATGGACGATTGAAGTTAATGAGAATAAAACTGTGGTGTCGGGATTTCATGTACCAGACAGTTATTTTCGAAGTGACTTTGTTTCTCGACAAACTTGATAAGTTTTTCTAAAGCGGTTTTGATGGAAAAACTAGTATAGCAACCAATGGTGAATTAAAAGACCGTAACATGTGTCATAAAAGCTAACATTCACCTATACCAATTAGAGAATTTACCTTTACAGGTCGCAAAGCGACTTCTATACTGCTCAACCATAGGCAAAGAGAGATTAGAAAAGGGTGGTTAGATGAATGCAGCCAACACGGCCTTTATGGCCTTAGCAACCATTTTAGTGTTATTCATGACGCCGGGATTAGCCTTTTACTATGGCGGATTAGTCAGCAAACGTAATGTTGTGAATACGATGCTATCCGTATTTGTTATCTGTGGAATCGCAATCTTATTATTTATTGTCGTGGGCTATGAATTGGCGTTCAACGGTGACCTTGCTGGTGTGATTGGACACGTCAATCACTTCTTTCTACATGGCGTATCTTTAACTAAGCTCACCGCGACCGGAATTCCAGAAGGGTTATACTTCCTCTTTGAAATGATGTTTGCCATCATTACGCCAGCCCTATTTGTTGGTGCGGTAGTCGGTCGAATTCGCTTTAACTTTCTTCTTGCTTTTATCATCTGCTGGAGCTTATTGGTTTATTACCCAATGGTGCATCTAGTCTGGAGTACACATGGGTGGTTAGCTCGCTTAGGAGTGCTTGATTTTGCTGGTGGTACGGTTGTCCATATTAATGCCGGGGTCACAGCTTATGTCTTGTCGGCTTTTTTAGGACGTCGACTAAAAACGACTCAATCAACAGATGAGTCGCATCCGTACAATTTGCCGTGGGTATTGTGTGGAACAGCGATTTTATGGGTTGGCTGGTATGGGTTCAATGCAGGTAGCGCATTAGCCATTAATCAGATAGCTGTGACCGCCATGCTAACGACAACTGTGGCAACTGCGAGCGCAATGGTTGTGTGGCTGATACTTGAAATGACATTGCGAGGTAAAGTATCGCTCCCCGGAATTTGTACGGGAACATTGTGTGGTCTGGTAGGGATCACGCCGGCAGCTGGCTATGTTACGGTGGCTGGGGCCTTTTGGATCGGGATGTTGGCCACGCTAGCTAGTTATGGATTTGTCCATTATTTAAAGGCTAAAATTGGGATTGATGATGTGTTAGATGCTTTTGGATGCCATGGCGTTGCTGGTATTACCGGTTCAATTTTAACTGGTGTTTTTGCCACTCGGCAGGTCAATCATTCAATTTTGCGCAACGGGTTATTATATGGTGGTGGTTGGCAGCTATTTGGTCGTCAGTTGATAGGCACTGGGTTGACAGTTGTCATAGTTGCAGTGGCGAGCACGGTAGTCGTGATGGGTTTGCGACTGGTTATTTCAATGCGAGTATCACCCGCGGCCGAACGTCTGGGCCTAGATGAGAGTGAACATGGTGAACATGTTGACGATAGTGAAAATTCAATGCGTGAAATTGCCCAACATCAAACGGAATTCGCTGGTCAATTAGCCCGGTTGAACACAGAACCTAATCATGATTCGGACGATTAAGTTCTTCTTCCACCCGCCGTTCAGGAATAAACCAAATGAGGATGGCTAAGAAGGTACTGATTAAAATCATCGGTGACCACCAAAAGCCGATTCCAATTCCGATCAGTGGAATGAGAATGTAAGTCGTAATTTTACCAGGCCGTGAGATGGCGTAGCGCAATTTCTTGTTTTCAGGATCTGCTAAAACCAAGGTCCACTCTAAGGCAAAGTAGCCAATGGACAACAAAATGAAGACGACACCGTAAAAAAGTTCGGCCGGGAAAGCGTTGAAGTGTTCATCCACGAATTTACTGGCATACGGGAAAAATGAGGCGCTGAACAGCATGAACCCATTGGCCCACAAGACACTACCGTTAATTCTGCGAACAAGTTGGAAAATGTGATGTTGATTATTCCACATCACCAGCAAGGCGATAAATGAAATAAAATAGGCGATAAAACTTTGCTTTAATGCCCAAATTGCGGCCCAAGTTGCTGCGTCGGGTTGCTTAAGTTCTAAGACCAAAATAGTCATAGCAATGGCAAGAACTGCGTCTGTAAACGCGGTTAAACGTTCCTTATTCAATTTTAACTGCCTCCAATTTGATTTTTGAATTTATTATGACATAACTTATAGGACGGATTGCTGTCTAGGATGTTTCCATAAAAAAATGCTGACTTGAGCACCTTCAGGCACGAAATCAGCAGGGTGAATCTTAATTGTTATTAAGCTTAAAATTTATTTTTTCCAGTGCGCTTCGTCAATCTGCACTAGAAATTCAAAATCAGGATTAAGTTGAACCGAGACGATTTGTTGGTCATTAACTAGACCAATTTTACTGAAAAAGTCGTGTTTCACTGGTCCATCACCAAGATCGTAAGTCGTGCTGGTCTGACTGATGTGATCGATGACCGTAGTTAACAGTTGGTTAAAGTCGGTTGTAGTACCGCCAGTTAACCATTGCAGTTCGTCATAGTTAAAAACAACAGAAGTGGTTCGTAAGTGGTGCATTCGCGTCAAAATCGCAAAAAAGAGATTCAACTCATTTTTTGATAAATTGGCAAACGCTACCCCCTCAATGTGCATGTCATTATTTGCCATAATTACAGCTCCTTTCAAACATCTGCATTGCCATACTGTTACCATACGCTAGCCTAGTCGTTTTAATCAATTATTTATGACCATAATCGGTAATTATAAAGTTTTGCCATGCTTTGAGCACGATTACTGACGAATTGCCGTTTGAACCTGTATAATTACTTTTGTTGACTAGAACTCTGACAAGACTGAAGGAGTGAGCCACAAATGAGTAAGAGTAATGAACCACATAAACGCATCGACTTTGATAGTCCGAAGATGGATTGGGTTGTGGATCAGTTGTTTACTGATCCAACGGACAGTGAGACGAGTACCCCGCACAGTTTTGAAATTTGGATTAGTCCAGAAAAATAATGCGTGTTTCACGTGAAACAAGTTTCGATTAAACAGGCAATAGCATGCTGATTGGTAAGGAATACCAACAAAAAATGGCCATCTCAAGGGATGGCCATTTTTTGTTGGAAAATAAAGTTATTGAAGTTGATCCGGATAATCATGGAATTGCTACAACGAAAGAGATATTTTGGTTAGTGGTTAGGATGCTCCTTCAAAAATGCAGCGTAATCAGCTTCCACCTGTGGTACATAGGCTTCTGCCCATTGCGTCATCGCTAAATCAAAATCTTTGTCGTTATCAATGTACCCATCAATCATGGGAGCAGTTGGTGTTTGACAGTGATCGATAGCTAGCAAACGACCACAAGCTTCAGCGTAGAGGTGAAATTGCTGCCAATTTAGACTATGCAAATCAACGGATGTTTTCATATCCCGAAACTGACGAACATAAAAGCTATGATGACGACTTTGAAAGTAGCCGAGAAACGGGTCGGAAGCAGACTGGAGAATTTTTTGCGACTCAATAATCCGTTGACCTTCACTCTCTTCAAAAGTTGCGCTCAGATTCAATTGACGTTCTGCGCCTGTTTTGCGTGTGGGCAGAGCTTCCTTGATTTGTAGGACTAAATGGCTACCATCATTACTGGTGAGGAGTACTAAATAGCACCGTGAGCCAAAGCTGCCGACGCCGACACAGTGACGGGCTACATCAGTTAGTTCATATTGTGACAGCAATAATGCCACGTCGGATCGTACCGTGGTTCGATAGGCCGCTAAGTAATCGCTGATATGGCGAGTTACGTCATCATCGGTATGCCGAGTAATCTTGGCATTGTCGATAAAGCGTCGACCATGAGCGGTTAGTGAAGTGAACTTGTTAACGACTTGTTCGGAGTTACGTTTCTGGGCTTTGTCAATAAATGTTTGCATGAGTGAGCGAGCTGGGCTGGTCGGTGCCGCCGATAAAACGCTCTCCACATCATTTGCTGGATAGAATCGATCTAGTGTTGATCGTTGGCAACTAAAGTGAATCCCTTTACGATAACTTTTAGCGACATGGCGAACAGCTTTGTGGATCTTTTTTGCGGAGAAACCATTTTCTTGACCAGCTAAACTGACACTGACAAGTAGTCGTTTGACATCGCGTTCCCACGAGTTCACGCCAGCTTCGTCAAAATCGTTGAGGTCGAATACTAAGCGACGTTCCGGCGAGGCAAAAAAGCCAAAATTGCCTAAGTGGGCATCGCCAGAGATAACCACAGGAATGTGGGTACTGGCTTGATGATTTAGGTCATAAGCCATCAGTTCAGCGGTCCCCCGAAAAAAGGTAAATGATGAGACACCCATCCGCCGATAGCGTTCCGGTAATAATTCGGGGACTAGCATGTCAGCGATGCGTGACATGAGCAGGGTGGGGTCTCGTTGTTGGGGAACAAAACGGCCCAACTGAGCAAAGGAAACTTGTTGGCGTAGTTGCTGGCCTTGTTGATGTAACGCTTGTTGAGATTGTGTGACTTGAATGTTTGTGAGATTGAGTCCGGTCTTTGGCATGACCCTGCACTCCCTTAATTAGTTAGTGTAAACGCCTTGGTTCCATAACTTGTGAACCAAGGCGTTTGTGTGCTTTGCGCAAAATAGCAAAGCTTATAAATATTTAGCGTCAAATTCAGGATCTTGACTGGTTAAAATCTTGGGACCATCTTTAGTGACAACGAGTGTGTGTTCATATTGACAACTCAGGCTGCCATCTAATGTGCGAACGGTCCAACCGTCATCGGCCACCGGTGCACATCGCCAATCACCAATGTTGACCATGGGTTCGATGGTAATCGTCATTCCTTCACGTAATCGCAAACCTTTACCAGGTTCACCGTAAGCGGGTACCATCGGATCTTCGTGCATCGTTGGCTGAATACCATGGCCTACGTACTCACGCACATCTCCGTAGCCCATTTCATCTTCGACATAATGTTGAATCGCCCAACCAATATCGCCAATTCGATTGCCAATTACAGCCTGATCAATGCCGAGATAGAGCCCTTTTTTAGTGACGTCCATCAGTTTTTTGACTTCATCACTGACATCGCCAACGGCAAATGCCCAGCAAGAATCAGACATGTAGCCATCGACACTGATCACTGTATCCACTTTAACTAAATCGCCGTTTTTTAGGAGTAAGGCTTTTCTTGGGAAGGCATGACAAACTTCTTCGTTCACACTGACACAAGTCGCGTAGTCGTAGCCCTCGAATCCTTTCTCTTCTGCTTTTGCATGGTGATCGTCTAAATAGCGGAGCGCATAGCGTTCAATTTCCCAACTAGAAATGCCTGGTTTGATGATGTCGCGCAAACCGATATGCATGCCGGCTAAAATAGCGCCAGCCTTGCGCATCCCTTCAATTTCACGGGGTGATTTTAAAGTAATCATGACTAATTTTCTTCTCTTTTCTACAAGACTTAGTTACTCACTCGTCTAGTATACCCATTTATGGTAAAAAATGCAGGGTCGAGAAAGCCAGCGTACGTGTGAGAATGCTTTGAGCCTAAGTAGCCGTGCGAACAATCGCATTTTCGACAGGAAACCAAGCGTGAAGGCGATCATGTTCTTCGTGCAAGCATAGCCTGATACTTCCTTGAGTAAAGTTGTTACCCTTAGTGACTTATCTGGTGGTAGGCTAATTCTAGATTAGAATCCCAATGATGAAATGATAAGAAAGCATGGGTGAGATAAATGGCAAAAATTTCGCAAACGTTAGATGTCGTCTATGATGCGACTTTAGATTTGAAATTAGATGTTTATTATCCAGAAAATCAATCATTACTTGGTGGCATTATTGATGTTCATGGTGGCGGCTGGTTTCGTGGTGACAAGGCTAAAGATGCCGATTGGGCCACCCGATTAGCGAATGAAGGCTTTCTAGTGGTGGTGCCCAATTATCGGATTACGCCAGCTGGATATTATCCAGATCCGTTGACGGATATGGACCACGTATACGATTGGCTGAAACACAGCGATTACGACTTTGATAAAAGCAAAATTGCCGCTGTTGGTTCCTCAGCAGGTGGGAATATGACGGTTGAAATGGGGATTAAATTTGGCATTCCGATTGTCTCACTTTCTGGAATTATCGACATTGAAGATTGGTTACAGCATCATGAAGCAGTCGTTGCTAAACCGGACACGACGCAAGACTTTAATGCAGCTAGTGCTCAAATCGATCAAACCGGTGCGAATGATTCCTTCTATAAATGGTTCGTGACAAATTACTTTAATGGTCGAACTGATCAGTACAAGGATGCAACGCCATATTTACATGTGACGGATCAAACTGGACCAATGTATTTAGCTAATTCGCTCAATGAATTTGTGCCAACGTCTGGCGTAATTAGCTTGGCAGAAACGTTGAACGTGCATCAAATTCCGTCCACTAGTCGTTTCTTGACTGGTTCACGTCACGCTAAAGGTTACTTAGATGATGTGTATGACGAAACGGTGGCCTTTTTAAAACGAAATTTAGCCTAAAATTGGGCGGTATGTTACTTAAAACAACCATGATTGCCAAAGGGTGATCGTGGTTTTTTGTTGTCTTGATTGTTTGAAAAAATATTCACATAGATTATTTTAATGGTGACTACCTCGTTTGACTATAATTCGAGTCAACGGTTACGGTTACACCATCAGAATTGTGATGTTATCGCTACCAATGTTTCCGATGAGGTTCATTGCACATCCGTGAATTCTACGATTTATTTTTGTGCATAAATTCATTTATAGACAGCTACGGAAAGGAAGTTTACTTTGGCAAATCAAACCATACATCAAAAAGTTGTTTTGATCGGCGACGGGGCAGTGGGTTCTTCATATGCCTTTGCAATGTTGCAGCAGCAAATTGCTGACGAGTTGGTCATAGTTGATATTCAAACTGATCATGTTAGCGGGGACGCCTTAGATTTAGAGGATGTTCAGCCCCTAACAGGGCCATTAAATGTGCATCCAGGAACCTATCAAGATGCAACTGATGCTGACTTGGTGGTTATCACAGCTGGTGTGCCCCGCAAACCTGGCGAAACACGCCTCGATTTAGTTAATAAGAATTTAAATATTTTGAAAACAATTGTAAAGCCCATTGTCGAGAGTGGCTTTGCTGGCATTTTCATCGTCGCAGCTAATCCAGTTGATATTTTGACGATGGCGACCCAGAAATTATCAGGTTTTCCACGGGAGCGGGTGATTGGTACTGGAACCTCATTAGATTCCAGTCGATGGCAAGTAGCATTGGCTAACCGTTTATCAGTTGATTTGCGCACTGTGGACGCCTATATCTTAGGTGAACATGGTGATGGCCAATTTGCCGCCTATCAAGCAGCGGCAATTGCTGGACAGCCTTTGCTCGCAGTGGCCGCCAAACAAGGTGTTAGCCAACTGCAATTAACAGATTTAGAGACTACAACCCGCAAAAAAGGTGGATCAATCATTGGACTAAAAGGGGCCACCTTTTACGGCGTAGCGACAAGTCTGATGCGTTTGAGTCGTGCAGTGCTACATAACGAGAATATCGTGTTACCGATTGGTGCACCAGTTGATGGACAATACGGCCTGCATGACTTATACATTGGCACGCCAGCAGTGATTAACGCGCAAGGGATTGCGCAGATCTTAGAAGTGCCGTTATCTGCGGATGAGCAAGCAAAAATGGTCGCGTCAGCCAAGTCTCTACAGGCCATTGCGGCTGATGCCTTAGGGGATTAAAACTTCTAGAGATAGATATTTCAGCCCGGTTGAATCAGTGGTGATATTAAGATTTTTAATCAGTCGTGTAGGGTTTGACTATCGAGCTAAACGCGCGCTATCTTAGGCATAACAAAAATATCGTGATTCATTGAACAACGATAGAACGTTCAAAGCTGTTTTTTTAGCAGCTATTGTTAATAATTACACAAGAAAGTGGAGGGACCACTAATGTCAGATTTTCGTGTAGAAGAAGATACAATCGGGCCAGTTGAAATTCCTACTGACGCGCTGTGGGGACCGCAGACGGAACGAAGCCGAAATAACTTTCCAACTGGGCAGTTTATGCCAATTGCCATTATTCGCGCGTTATTGCAAATCAAAAAAGCTGCTGCAGAAGCGAACTTAGAGTTAGAGCAGATTGATGCTGCAAAGGGCAAATTGATTGTGCGTGCGATTGAGACGCTATTGGCCCTCAATGACGAAGAACTGCGGAAGGACTTTCCATTGCGAGTCTACCAGACAGGCTCTGGCACACAAACGAACATGAACACCAATGAAGTTGTCGCTCATCAAGCCGCAAAAATAGACCCAACAATTGAAATTTTACCTAATGATGATGTTAACAAGGGCCAAAGTTCCAATGATATTTTTCCAACAGCGATGAACATTACAGCAAGTGTTGCGATTGCCAATTTGGAGGAAGCAGCCCAACATCTGATCGATGAACTCAAGGTAAAGCAGGATCAGTATTGGCGAACGGTTAAAATTGGCCGAACTCATTTGCAAGATGCGACGCCATTGACGTTTGGCCAAGAAATTAGTGGCTGGGTCAGTGCATTGGAACATGATCGCGATTATTTGAAGTCTTTGGATCACACGTTATTGGAATTGGCGATGGGTGGAACTGCTGTTGGCACTGGTTTAAACGCGGCACCAGGTTTTGCTGATGATATTGCTAACCGGATGAAGCACGTTTACGGGCAATCCTTCACTGCGGATACCAACAAATTCTACGGTTTGGCGCATCATTCTAATTTAGATGTGGTTCACGGTGCTATGAAGACACTAGCGGCCGATTTAATGAAGATCGCTAACGATGTCCGTTTCTTGGCTAGTGGTCCACGGGCGGCTTATGCAGAATTAAACATTCCAGCCAATGAACCAGGCTCTTCAATTATGCCTGGGAAAGTTAACCCCACGCAAGCCGAGGCAATTACGATGGCAGCTGTGCGGGTGATGGGCAATGATGTGGTGGTTACGATGGCCTCCTCACAAGGGAATTTCGAAATGAACGTCTATAAACCTGTGCTCATCGATGCCTTTCTCGAATCGGCTGAATTGTTGCGGGGCACGATGATTGGTTTTGCGGATAAGATGATTCATGGATTGACCGTTAATGAAACACGAATGCAAGAACTCGTCGACAATTCCCTGATGACGGTAACAGCTTTATCGCCACACATCGGCTATCATGATAGTGCAAAAATTGCCCAAGAAGCTGATCAGGCGGGCACCACCTTGCGCGAGGCTGCCCTGAAATCTGGGAAGGTTTCCGCTGCGCAATTTGATGAATGGGTTGATCCGTTGAAGATGACGAACATCGATCGATAATCAGTCCAAATGGAGGAGTTAGCATGGCATTTCTATTCCTAAGTGGTCTAGGTCTGACATCTTTGCTCGTTGGGGTGATATTAGCGGCCTTACCAAGTGAGACAATGCGCTATCGTGATGTAGCAGTGTCTGACATACCGATGGACGAAAAATAAGGGGAATAATTATGGGTTTAGAAAAGGTGAATTATAAAAAATTTCTTTGGCCGATCATCATTGGTTTGATCATCTGGTTTATCGCGCCTGTTCGCCCAGCAGGAATTTCGCTGGCGGCGTGGCATGTACTAGCTATTTTTGTTGCTACAATCGTTGGTTGTATTACACAGCCACTGCCGATCGCTGGGGTTGCTTTATTGGGCATGACTTTAACCGTTCTGTTGGGACTTGTCCCGATGGAAAAAGCCGTGACCGCCTTTGGCACGAATGTGGTCTGGTTAATCGCCATGGCGTACTTTCTTTCCCGTGGCTTCATTAAAACTGGCTTTGGTCGCCGTGTCGCGTTAAATTTTGTGCGGTTGTTTGGTCGGCGGACGCTTGGACTAGCCTATGCCTTGATTGGCGTAGATTTAGTAACTGCACCGGCAACCCCGAGTAACACGGCTCGTGCCGGGGGAATCGTCTTTCCGATCATTGATTCATTGGCGACAACTTTTGGCTCAAATCCTAAAGACGGGACTGAACGAAAAATTGGCTCATTCTTGATGTTCTCAGAATTCCAGGGAGACATTATCACATCGGGGATGTTTATGACCGCGATGGCACCAAACTTAGTTGCTGTTGCAATGGCCAAAGCCGCCCACGTTAACATTACCTGGGTCGGCTGGTTCTTAGCAGCTTTGGTGCCAGGGATTATCAGCTTGATTGCGGTGCCATGGATCATTTATAAATTGTATCCACCAGAGGTCAAAGAAACGCCAAATGCAAAAGAGTGGGCGGAAAAAGAACTGGCTGAAATGGGTCCGATGAGCGTGGCTGAAAAGATCATGTGTGGTGTTTTCTTGCTCGCATTGTTCCTTTGGGTTATTTCTAGTTTTATCGGTTTAGATGCAACATTGGTGGCCTTCATTGCTGTGACGCTCTTATTAATTACCGGTGTTTTATCCGTTCAAGATGTCTTAAAAGAAACTGGGGCATGGAACACAGTGCTGTGGTTCTCAATTCTGATTTTCTTAGCGAACCAATTGACAGCTATGGGGTTAATTCCGTGGCTATCTAAGTCAATCGGAGTTGCGCTTCACGGTGTCAGTTGGTTGCTAGTGCTCGTTGTTTTATTCCTGTTTTACTTCTACACCCATTATTTATTTGCAAGTGGGACAGCGCATGTTAGTGCGATGTATGCGGCCTTGCTGGCGGTGGCCATTTCAGCACATGTACCGGCAATGCTAGCTGCAATCATGTTAGCTTTATGTGGTCCGTTGTTTAGTTCCACAACCCACTATGCAAGTGGTCCAGCGACTGTTATTTTCGGGGCTGGCTATGTCAAACAGTCTGATTGGTGGCGTCTAAATGCCATCTTAGGTGTCTTTTACATTATCGTTTGGCTTGGCGGTGGTCTACTCTGGACCAAAGTATTAGGGATGTGGTAAAAGCTTCCATTTGATAATTCAGTTAAACAAACCATTTTTTGAGTCTTTGAAAATGGCTTGTTTTTTAGTTAGCTTATTCGTTTGCTTGTTAACGGTGGACAGATTGTTTTACTTTTTTGTTGAAACTCCTATGATGAATTTAAAATGGTAAATCAACGAGGAGGATAACTAAATGACAACAAAAGTGACGATTGGGAAGAGTTCAGTGATGACCACTAAGTTAGGTTTAGGGACGAATAAAGTTGGTGGTCATAACTTGTTTAAGGATTTAGTTGATGAGGATGGCGCTGCGGTTGTGAAAAAAGCTTTGGATCAAGGAATTCAACTACTGGACACGGCATATATGTATGGCCTTGGTCGTTCAGAAGAAATCATTGGATCAGTGTTGAAAAAATATGATCGCGATCAAATCGTGTTAGCGACCAAGGCAGCCCAGGACCCGGAAGATGATCTAAAGCCCAATAATGATCCAGACTTTTTGACTAAAGCGGTGGATGACGCGTTGAAACGACTGCAGACCGATTACTTAGACATCTTTTACATTCATTTCCCAGATGACAAGACGCCTAAAGCGGAGGCAGTGGCAGCGTTGGCTAAATTGAAACAGGCAGGTAAGATTCGTGCGATTGGCGTGTCGAACTTTAGCCTGACTCAGATTAAGGAAGCCAATCGTGATGGACAGGTTGATATTGTAGAAGATAATTATAGTTTAGTTCATCGACAACCAGAACAGGATCTGTTTCCTTACCTCCGCGAGCAGGATATTTCGTTTGTACCTTATTTCCCATTAGCGTCTGGATTATTGACCGGGAAATATTCTGACAAGGATGCAGATAAGTTCGGACAGTTCACATCGACAGAATTTAAAACAATAATGACAGCGGTAACTGTCGTGCGTAATTTAGCCGAACAACATGAAGCAACAGTCGCGCAAGTCGTCTTAGCATGGTACTTAGCAAACCCAGATGTGGCGGTCGTTATTCCTGGCGCCCGTAAGCCAGCGCAGGTAGAAAGCAACGTTCAGGCGTTAAATGTGCAGCTTTCAGATGTTGAATATGCGGAGATCGATCAAGCATTTGCTGCATTTAAAACTAGAAAATGATGTTGAACACTTTTGTTGAATATTAATAACAGGGTGGTCCAAACCATTTTTATGGTTTAGACCACCCTGTTATTTTTTTGACTTATTCCGCAGCTTCCAATAGAACCCGATTGGCCACCGCTTCATCCGTAATGATATCCGTTAAAAAGCCACCACGTAGGGCACCTAATAGTGCACGACTCTTGAATTTGCTTTTAACGATAGCGACACGGCGTGGAATGGCTAATAAATCGGTCATGGACTGACCCATCGTTTTATCTTGGCGGTTAAGTAGTTGACCATTAATGTCGTATGGCCGGCCAAATAGGACTCCGGCAATGGCCTGACTGGAGACATCTGGAAACAAATCAGCAAAGTGCTGCTTCCAAACAGGAATACTATTGATTGACGCTAAAGTACCAATACCAGCAAAGATGAGATCCAACCGGTTAGCGGATGTGAAGGCCTCTTGAAAGGCTGGTTCTGAAGCCAATTGCTCGCGGACGTGGTCATTTTTAATATAGAGTGGCGCTGGCATGGTGACAAAATGAGCATCAAATTTGGCAGCTGCTTTTTGAACCAAAGGGACCGTGCTGGCCGCCGTGTTGAGCTTTAAATTATCCCCGATAAACTGGGTAAAGACGAGGTTTTCTTGAACCTCAGCTTGAAAATGATCAATGATGTTCCAAACGGTCCCACCCCAAGTCATCCCGACTGTACGACTGTGGTGGATTAATTCTTGAATTTCGCTAGCGGCAAAGTCAATGATGTTAGCCGAATCCTTATCTGGCGATTCACTATCACGTAGGATAAACATATGGTCCAATTTAAATTGACGTTTGAATTGTAATTCTAATTCCAAATTTCGGGAGACTGGCGCATCAATACTGATTTTAACCAGTCCAGTGGCAAGTGCTTCGTCCAAAGCCTTGCTGAGCAAATAACGACTCAATTGGTATTTTTTTGACAGATCGGTAATTGGTAATTTAGATAGGTAATAATCTTGGGCAATACTAGCCAGTAAAGCCCGATGTTTCACGTCATCCATGAATTATGCCTCATTCTTTTTGTTCATTTATATACATTTCATCACAAGTTTTAACAAATGACAAGTCAATTCGTATATTTTAAAAATAAGCTGATAATATTTTTATGAATTAAAAATAATTGACTATTATTTGCAAAATTTAGACAGAGGAATTACACTGTGATTGTAGAATTCACTGAGTGGAACGTTGAATTATCAGTTCAATGTGATTATTTGCACGATAAGCGAGGAGATGGTGCGTCGATGGCAGCAACGGTTGTGGATCTGCATCTGCACGATCCACAAGTACGGCAGACGTGGATGACATTTTTAACGTCATTGGGCATTACAGATTTTGATAATAGTGAAACCGCGCAAATCGACTTTACGCTAGGTATCTATGAAGGTAATCGGTTGGTAGCGACTGGCTCGGCGGCAGGAAACGTCTTGAAATACGTGGGCGTTTGCAATGAAGGAGAAACCAATGGTGCTCGCTTCAACACGATTGTTTCCGCATTGATCAACCGCTTAGCTCAAGCACAGATTTTTCATCTATTTGTGTTTACTAAGCGACAGTATCAACAGAGCTTTCAACATGTCGGCTTTAAGGAATTGGCCCACAGTGACGTGGCTGCTTTGTTAGAAACAGGCGATATAGGTGTCGATGACTTTTTAGCAGCTGTACCCCGGATCGCTGATCAGCAGACCAAACAAGTTGCTGGTATTGTGATGAACGCTAATCCATTTACCAACGGACATCGTTATTTAGTCGAAACAGCGGCTAAGGAAAATGACCTCGTATACGTGTTTGTTGTGAACACTGATGTTTCTTTATTTGGCACCGAACAACGTGTTCAGTTGGTCAAAGCTGGTACTGCTGATTTGAAGAATGTCAAAGTCATCAATGGTGGTGACTACATGGTCAGCTATGCGACTTTTCCAGCCTATTTTTTGCCGACGCCGGATCAACAGATTGACTACCAAACAACTTTAGACGCCCGGTTATTTCGCGAACAGATTGCACCAGCTCTGGCTATTTCAAGACGTTACGTGGGTAGCGAACCGCGCTCACATACGACAAATATCTACAATCAAGTACTCCAGCGAGAATTACCGCCTGCCGTAAAGGTTAAAGTGGTTGAACGTAATCACACGCCAAGTGGTGCATTGATTACCGCCACCGCTGTGCGCCAGGCAATTGCCGAAAATGCGCTGGAGTCCGTGCGTTCATTTGTACCAACAACAACCTTTACCTTTATTGAGCAACATCTTGATGAGCTGCAAGCTCGCATTCAGAAAGGAATGAACATTAATGGAAATTAAACAAACCGCGTTGGCGGGAACTGTGGAATCCTCTGACATTCAAATCATGCTTTCAAAAGGTAACGATGGGATTCAGATTGACTTAGAGTCAGATGTTGAAAAACAATTTGGCAAACAAATCCGCCAGGTGATCACCCAGACGTTACAAGCATTTGAGCTAACTGATGTGAAAGTCAAGGCAGTTGATAAAGGCGCGTTGGATTGTGTTATTAAAGCACGCACCATCGCGGCTGCGCAACGTGCTTTATCAACTCAGGATCAACCTGCGTGGGAGGTATTATAGACATGGCGGAGACAGAAGAACGATTACGAAGAACCATGATGTTTGTCCCAGGAAATAACCCGGCGATGGTTAAAGATGCGGGAATTTACGGGGCAGACTCGATCATGTTTGACCTAGAAGATGCCGTTTCATTAGCGGAAAAAGACGCGGCTCGTGATTTGGTTTACGAAGCCCTGAGCAGCCAAGACTACGGTGAAGCAGAACTGGTTGTGCGGATCAACGGGGATGATACACCGTTTTATCAAAATGATGTTCGTGCGATGGTTAAGGCC
Source organism: Furfurilactobacillus curtus (assembly GCF_045862785.1). Taxonomy (GTDB): domain Bacteria; phylum Bacillota; class Bacilli; order Lactobacillales; family Lactobacillaceae; genus Furfurilactobacillus; species Furfurilactobacillus curtus. The sequence continues at coordinate 205,886 of NZ_BQXO01000002.1, forward strand.
GGTATCGATGTCATTCGCTTGCCGAAGACGGAAACGGCTGAAATGATCACCAGCCTTGAAGCGGATGTCTTAGCAGCTGAAAAAGAATTTGGTCGCGAAGTGGGCTCCACACATTTAATGGCTGCTATTGAAAGTGCCAAGGGAGTTCTCAACGCGCCAGAAATTGCCGCTGCTTCTGACCGCATGATTGGGATTGCACTATCTGCTGAAGACTACACCACAGATATGAAAACCCATCGCTATCCAGATGGTGCCGAACTCGAATTTGCCCGAAACATGGTGCTCCACGCCGCTCGAGCAGCTGGGATTGCGGCGTTTGACACAGTCTTTACCAATATGGATGATACGGATGGTTTCTATCGTGAAACTCGCTATATTCATCAACTTGGCTTTGATGGAAAATCCTTGGTTAACCCGCGGCAAATTGCGATGGTTAATGAAGTCTATCAACCCACCCAAGCGGAAATTGATAACGCTCGTAATGTGATTAATGCGATTGAAGAAGCCCGTTTGAAGGGTTCTGGTGTTATCTCAATGAATGGGCAAATGGTAGATCGCCCCGTTGTCTTGCGTGCTCAACGGGTGATGCGCTTGGCAAAAGCATCTCACTTAGTGGATGAGGAGGGTAATGACCTTGAAAAATAATGTAAATCGTGACTTACCAGACGAATTGATGACGCAATTGCAATATCAGCCTTATCAAACGACCGAGATTGGTCATCCAGAAATTCAGCGGGTGGCACCTAAGGTTCGGGCCCAAACTGGTGACGATAAGCTAGTAAACTCGATTGAAGATGTTGTTAAAGCAACGGTTAAAGATGGGATGACCATCTCTTTTCATCACCACTTTCGTAATGGCGATTTTGTCTTTAATCAAGTGATGCGGGTGATTATTGATGCAGGGATTAAGAATTTAACACTGGCACCCTCGTCATTGACTGGGGTGATGAACGATATGGTGATCGAAGCAATCAAAGCCGGTACTGTCACGAATATTACCAGTTCTGGCATGCGGGGTTCATTAGGCGACTTTGTGTCTCATGGTGGTTTGAAGAACCCAGTCATTTTTCGTTCTCACGGTGATCGGGCGCGTGCCATTGAACATGGTGATATTAAAATTGACGTGGCTTTTCTTGGGGTGCCAAATGCTGATAAATTAGGCAACGCGAATGGGATGGATGGTAAGGCGGTCTTTGGTTCATTGGGCTATGCGTTAATGGACGCTCAATATGCGGATCAAGTGGTTTTGCTGACAGATAATCTCATGCCATATCCGAATACACCGGCTTCCATCAAACAGACGCAGGTGGACTATGTGGTTCAAGTTGATAAAGTTGGTGACCCTGACAAGATTGGTTCAGGAGCGACGCGGTTTACCAAAGACCCTAAGGAATTGAAGATTGCCGAAACGGTGAACAACGTCATTGTAAATTCCCCGTACTTCAAAGATGGCTTCTCATTCCAGACTGGTTCCGGCGGAGCAGCCTTGGCAGTTACCCGGTACTTGCGCCAGTCGATGTTAGATAATCAAATTAAAGCATCGTTTGCGCTAGGTGGGATTACCAAGCCAACGACCGATTTATTAAATGAAGGTTTGATCGACAAAGTGATGGACGTGCAAGACTTTGATAAGGGTGCGGCCGATTCGATGCACACCAACCCTAACCAACAAGAAATTGACGCCTCCTGGTATGCAGATCCCGATAACAAGGGCGCCATGGTTGATCAACTGGATGTTGTCATTTTAAGTGCGCTAGAAATTGATACCAAATTCAATGTCAACGTAATGACGGGTTCTGATGGCGTTATTCGTGGGGCCATTGGCGGGCACCAGGATGCGGCGACTGCTAAACTGACCATTATTTCTGCGCCCCTAGTTCGTGGACGGATTGCGACAGTGGTCCCAGATGTGACAACGGTAATTACGCCAGGGGACTCGATTGACGTTTTAGTCACTGAATATGGGATTGCGATCAATCCTAAACGTCAAGATTTGCAGCAAGTGTTAGCAAACATTCCGGGTGTGCCAGTTTATACGATTGAACAGTTACAACAGATGGCTGCGGATAAAGTAGGCCATCCTGAACCATTGCAATTTACGGATCGAGTTGTTGCGTTGGCCGAATATCGAGATGGCACGATTATTGATGCTATCCACGAAGTTAAAGATTAGTGTCGAATGGTTACGGCAGGAGCTGACTGAAAGTGGCCTCATGTGGTATGAGTGATATCAATTAAGGTATCGAATACTAAAGGTTCCGCCGTTCCAGTAAAAATCACCTATCTCCTGAAAATGGAAAATAGGTGATTTTTAATTGTCTGGATCATTGATACGGCCTTGAACGACGCCATTTTTGAAACAACGGACGGCCTGCATGGAAAATATGGTAATCTTACATTAATTAAAAAATTAGCTTGGTCAAAGGGGTGCCCCATGAATACACGTGATTTGGCTTATTTCTCGGCGTTAGTGACGCAAAAAAATTATACAGTGGTCGCCAGTCAGTTTAAAGTGAGTCAACCAACGATTACAGTGGCTATCCAGCGTTTAGAAAATGAGTTTGGGGCACCACTCGTTCAGCGTGATCGGGCCCATAATAAATTAGTCATCACTCGTGCGGGGCAACTTTTATATCAACGAGCACAACGTATCTTAAAGGATTTAGACCTGGCCTACCTTGAAGTTGAACAAGCGGAACAATCGACAATTCGTTTCGGCATGCCACCGATTATCGGGACAATGTGGTTTCCACTGATTGCCGGCGAATTATTTTCCAAGGGCTTGCTTCACTATTTGGAAACGCTGGAGGTTGGTTCTGATCAACTGTTAAAGGAATTAGAAGCTGGTAAGATTGACGTCGCTTTGTTAGGTTCAGTGCGACCGATGCATGAAGCTAATTTAGGTAGCACGTTGCTGGCAGCTCATCCATTTCGAGCCGTTGTCAGCAAGCAACATCCCTTAGCTGACCAATCGGCCATTGCGTTTGAACAACTCGCTAATGATAATTTTGTGACGATGACTGGTAAATTTGTTCATCCACAAGCGCTTAAAGCGTACAGCGATTATGCGGGCTTTACGCCCAATGTCGTCTATAGCACGCCGGTGTTGTCACTGATTAAGGGGCTTGTGCGCGCCAATCTAGGTGTTAGCTTATTGGTTGACGATGCCATTCAGCCCAGCGATGATGTGGTTGCGTTGCCGCTAACCGATCCATTGCCCGAACGTTTTAACATGTCATTAGTGATTCGCAAAGCATTCATGCCGAACCCGGTTCAACAGGAGTTTATTAACGTGTTGACTGGATTGAAAGATGCGGTGGGAAAGAAGTAGCGACTAAAATCAGCCGTCACTAGCCAATTTGGTTAGTGACGGCTGATTTTTATATTATCTCTTAAAGGACTAGAAGGGCTCCTCAGGAGATCAATTAGGCAACTGTGTTTGTTGCTTTATTGATGGCATCTTTGACGGCATCTTTAATCGCATGGCTAGTAACGGAGGCACCGGATACGGCGTCAACTTCATACGTATTCGCGCTAACTATACGATCCGGCATTTCTTTGACCGCACGACCACCAACTTCACTGGTTTCGCTTTGTGAAACAATGTCGACATTGATTAACTGCCCAGCTTTATACGTGATTCGAACGATAATTTGGCCACCGATACCGTTATCACTGATACCTAAATATTGATCTGGACCAAGTGGAATTTGATCAAGATCTGGTTGAGCAGTAATCAAGTCGTTATCGTTAGTTGCCACTGTTGTTGAATGCTGACTAGCCCCAGTGGTTGCGTCAGTCTCAGCCGATTCAACCGTGTTAACGTTGTCTGATTTTGGCTTTGCAGCATTTTCACCAGCAATTTTTCCGAAGATTAAGCATTCAGCCAAATTGCCACCACCTTGGTACTGATTGGCAGAGATGCCACCTAATTCGCCAGCACCATAGAGATGCGGAATTGGTTGACGATTGGCATCAAGGATTTCTGCTTGTGCATTGCGTCGTGGACCACCCTGAGTGTTAAGTACATCATGAGTGAGTTCGACTGCATAAAACGGTCCTTGGCTGAAGGCACGCATCGTTGTTGGATTCCGATGGAAGGCGACGTCACGGGCAGTTTGAGCAGCGATGTTAAAGTCAGTTACTGTTTCGGAAAGAATTGTAGGATCGGCTTCAATCCTAGTTGCTAACTCGGTTAATGAATCAGCCGTAATCAGGTCATCTAAAAAGGCTGGGTAAGGCAAGGCTTTAGCTGCCTTAAAATCCGCTAATTGGTCCTGATCAAAGACTAGGTGTGGATGGACATTGGTTTGTGGGACGCGCCACATGCCATGGTCATAAATATGGCCATGACGATTCAGCTCGTCCTCCTTAAAGTAACGGCTACCATCATCAGCGACGGTGATGACACTACCGGAGTACATGGCTGCACCTGGATTAAGCAATAATTGAGCTCGTTCACCATCTTTTGGCTTGAAGGCTAGTCCATGAAGAAAGCCCAATGCCTCGTAATTATGCATATGCCACATATCTGCGCCGACTTCTTCAGCCATCCGAATACCATCGCCTTTGTTGTAGAGACTGCCTAAGACGGCCAAATGATCTGCACCAAGATAATCTTGAATAGCTTGATGATCGTTTTCGAACCCCCCTACTGCTAGCACAACGCCGTTTTTAGCTTGAACATAACGTGTCTGACCGTTTCGTTCGATTGAGACACCAAGAATCACTTTGCTTTCTGGATCTTGGATTAAATGTTTAGCTGGTGAATTTAACCACACATCGATTGAATCAGAACGATCCAGCACCTTTTGACGTAAAATTTGCCAAAGAGCGGCGTCAAAGAGGCCTTTATGAACGGTTGTAAAGTCATAAGATTGGACACCGGGGAATTCTGGATATTCATGAACTGCGGGTTCAAGCGGTATTGGGGCAACGGGAGCTAGGTCTTTAACGCCACTTACTGGCACGACACCTAAATATCGTCGAACATAATCAGGAATGTCGACCATCCCTTGCACGTATGTGTCAATCATCGATTCATCAAGGTCCATCGGTGCAGTGAGCGCCTGATAGTATTGTTTAAGTCCATTAAAATCAGTGCCGGTACCAATTAATTGTGCGGAATACCGTGTGTTACCACCTTCATGGCCATTGGGTGCGGCATCAGTCAATAAAACCTTAGTGTCTGCATCGGCGGCAAATCGAGCAGCAGTTGCGCCAGCTCCGCCGAATCCAAGTACAATCACGTCATAAGTTGCATCCCAAGTGGGAGAGGTAAATTTTTCATTCATGAGAAAGGATCCTTTCTGCGTAATAAGATTCAAGTTAATTGTTGAGCAAGTCCTTGCATAGATTATGTAACCGCTGTCAATAAAAGTGAAATTCGAATTCGCATCAACGATCATGACCAAATTGTCATGATTTGTAATGCGGTAAAATAGGGATAGCACACTAAAGATCACGGAGGAAAGGGATCATGACAGAACGTTTAACCGAATTTCTGACTGCGATTAACCAATTTGACACGTTAACAGCCGCTGCTCAAAGTTTGTATGTTAGCCAATCTTACATCAGTCGCCGACTTAACAATGCTGAAAAAGAATATGGCGTTCGACTAGTTGAACGGCAGCGAATCCCGGTTCATTTAACTTATGCAGGTGAGCGCTTGCTGTCCTATCTACAGCGGGAACAACAGTTGCAACAAGCCAAATTAACTGAAATGAACCGATTAGGAGAATTTAAATTTGGATCCATTAGCATTGGGATTAACCAGCCCTTAGCCGCCACTTGGCTTCCACAATTACTGCCGGACTTTTATCAAGTTTATCCGCAAATTCACACTGATTTACGAGAGGTGACAACTTCTAAAGCTGAAGGTATGTTACTGGATGGACAATTAGACGTGTTTATCGGTAAGACGATCTATCATCCTCAGTTGGAATCTAATCCTTTGGGGGTGATGCCATTGTCATTATTAGTCCCACAAAATTCACGTTTATATCGAGCGGGAATGTTTCAGCGAACAGCAACGATCCAAACGATTAGCCAGTTAAACGGTGAAAATTTTATTGCAATAGGTAATGAATCTCGTTTCCAAGAAGTGGTTAATCATCATTTTCATGATAGTGGTATTCATGTTAACTCGCGAATTGAAGCGAGTGATTCACGCGTGGCAATTCAGCTTGCACTAAAACAGCTTGGCTGTGTTATCGTTTCTCAAAATATGGTTGCCTCACTAGATCAAAAACTACCGATCAATATTTTTAACTTTGATGAATCATTGCTAAGCCTGGATTTTAGTGTCGCTTATCGATTGGCAGAAATGCCTTCGCAAACAACGGCAAGGTTTGTCGAGCTTTGTGTGGAAAAGGCTCAGCGCCTCATCAATACCGTGCCAATGTAATCACGTGCACATCCTCCCAAAATCGTGGTAAGATACCCGATGTTACTAAACAAAGGTAAGGAGATCTTTTCGTGATTCAATCAAACTACTGGCAGACGATTGCGGCGCAGGCGCGTCAGGAACATCGGCCAATCTTACAGCTAGCGCCCATGGAAGCAGTGACCAATGCGGTGTTTCGACGGGTAGTTGCGCAAGCCGGCGCTCCCGATGTTTTTTATACCGAGTTTGTCAACGCTAAGAGTATTACACATGCACAAGCAAAATTTTCAGCGCAGGGTCGATTATATGTGGCTGATGATGAAGCGTCCACACCGATTGTTCAATTATGGGGCGATGAGGGGGAAGACTTTGTCAAAGCCGCTGCAGCTGTTAAACAGCGTGGATATGAGGCCATTGATATCAATACAGGCTGTCCAGATGCCACGGTAATTAAGAATCATGGCGGCAGTGACTTAATTCGACACCCGCAAGTTGCTGCAGAGGTGATCGCAGCTGCCAAGACGGCGGGGTTGCCGGTCTCAGTTAAAACACGATTGGGTTTTAGTAAAATCGATGAATTTAGGACTTGGATTCCATTCTTACTCGAACAAGATGTGCCCATGCTGACGATTCATTTGCGGACGCGACAAGAAATGAGTAAGGTGCCTGCACATTATGAATTAATTGATGAATTGGTCAAAATGCGCGATCAGATTGCGCCACAAACGCTTCTTGCCATCAATGGTGATGTTGCCGATCGTACGCAAGCCACTGAATTAGCCAATGCGCACCCTGGGCTAGACGGCGTCATGATCGGTCGGGGAATTTTTACCAATCCATTTGCGTTTGAAGCAAATCCGCAACCACATTCCACGACTGAATTGATTCAGCTATTGGAAACGCAACTGGATCTATTTGATGATTTTTCTGCTCGTTATGACAATCCACGCTTCCCGTCACTCAAGCGTTTTTTCAAGATTTATATTCGCAATGTACCTCACTCAGCTGATTTGCGTAACCAATTAATGGAAACGAAGAGTACTGATGAGGTTCGGGAAATTTTAGCTGCAAGTCCAATCATTCATGCATCATGAATTTTACTCTAAAAAAGACCTTCTTTGCCGCCTTTACCCCCTCAAAAAGCTGAAACATCTTTTGGGGCAAAGGTTGTTGAGAAAGTCTTTTTTAATAAGAATTTAAGCCTGTTTTTGACGTCGAAAATTAAACCAACGGCGACGCGTGCTGTAGTCTAGGACATGACGACGATATTCACGTAACGCAACCCATGTGAGTGCGATCAATGCCATAAAGGCTAAGCCGACGCTAATCCAAACCTCAGTTAGCGAAGCGTTGCCAACTGCATAGCGTACAGGCATCAGACTTTGGGAGAGAAATGGCACAAATGAGCCAATCCGAATGAGGAGACTGTTACTGTTCACTGCGATAAAGGAAATGATGTAGGCAATCATGCCAATAGTGGTGAGCGGTGAGAGCACTTGACCAACTTCTTCTTGGCGAGTGACCATTGCTCCTAGCATGGCCGCAATGACGGTATACAACATGATGCCAACTAAAAAGTAAGCAATTAGGACACTGATCATACCTGGCTGAATTTGTTCAAAAGAGAACTGTTTCAGTGCACCAACATTCTGATGAAGGATTTTGACACCAATCAGACCAGCAATACCAGTAACCATCACCTGAAGTACAATTAATGCCAACATACCAGTAATCTTGCCGAAAAATTGAATGTCTGGACTGACCGAGCTAACCAGAATTTCCATAATATGGGAACCTTTTTCAGTAGCAGTCTCCTGGGCAATTAAACTAGCATATAGATTAATAAACATGTAAATCAGTAGCGTGACTGCAAAAGCCACTGCTGTGTTGGTTCCCTGCTGGTTGGAACGTTGACGTCGAACGTGGCCGTTTTGATAAGCGACGTTTTGAGTATGATAACTGCTTGGCGTGAATAATTCCTGTAGTTGCTTGGCGGTTAAACCTAAGCGAATAGCTGTTTGACGAATTTTAAGTGTGTTCAAATTATTCTTGAGGGTCGATCCATTCAAGGAGTTCCCATTTGTACGTTGACGATAGGTGGCTGAAACATTGGTATCAGTAATTTTTACCACAAGGTAACCATCAATTTTTTCGTTGGCCAGTTGCTTTTCGGCCGCAGTTCGTGACGTCAGTTGACGATTAACGTGATAGTCCCCATGGGTAGGCGCGTTGATTAAAGCCTTACGAAAAGTACTATGATTACTAATCACAGCAATTTGCGGTGTTTTTTGCGTTTGCTGATTGATGAAGACGAACAATGCGACTAAGGCAATTAGAATCACCGGGAATAACAAGGAAATAATGTAGGCCCGTGATTTTAAATTTTTGCGGATGACTTGCCGGGCGACAATTAATAGTTTATTCATTGTGTAGCACCTGCCTCAATGCGGAAAATTTCATCTAAAGTCGGTGGTTCTTGGGAGAATTCCGGAATGTAGCCTTGAGCCGTGGCAGCCGTAAATATTTTTTTGCCCACTGATTCTTCAGCCAACGTGAGATAAAGGGCATTTCCCTGTGAGGTGATATGAGTAACTCCAGGGAAGGTTGCTAGCTGTTCTTTAGTTAATGGGGAACGTAAGCGAAGTCGGGTATTACCAAATTGTTCCCGAATACTGATGGGAGTCCCCTGTAATACTGTGTTGCCATTACGCAACATGAGCAAGGTGTCACTGACTCGTTCTACATTGGCCATATCATGGGAAGAAAAAATAATACTAGCCCCCTGTTGTTTCATTTGTAAGATACTATTCTCTAATAATTGGGCATTAACGGGATCGAGACCGCTAAAGGGTTCATCTAGAATAATAAGTTTTGGTTCATGAATAAGGGTAGCAATCAATTGAACCTTCTGTTGATTGCCCTTGGATAGGTCTTTGATTTTATCAGTTAAATTTCCTTTCACATTGAAGCGATCCATCCATTGGGGTAATTTTTGTTTGGTAATGCCTGCTGCTTGTCCGCGTAAGGCGGCGAAGTAAACAACTTGTTCTTGAATGGTCATCTGCGTGTATAAGCCTCGTTCTTCGGGTAAAAAGCCCACTGTATTATAGTCAGCAGGAGTTAAGGGATGACCGTTCCATAGTACAGTCCCTGAATCTTCTGGTAACAGATTAAGAATCATCCGAAAGGTGGTCGTTTTACCAGCGCCATTTTGGCCAATGAGCCCCATAATTTGCCCATCTGCGATGGTGAAGGATTCATCGGTGACCCCCCGATTTTGACCAAATTGTTTAGTTAAATGACTGACTTTTAGCATTGTGTGTACCTCACTAGAGATTAATCATGACAATTTTAGTATACGGGTTCAGGCTTGATAAACCAACAAAGTTCGGCACTACAGTTCCATGCATTGATGACGGATGGGCCAAGCTGAAAAAGGGCGGATTGTGTTCAGTAAACGTTCAAAGGGGCACTGGTACTACAGAACTATTCTATATTTTGAACCAAGTTTCGATGACAAACAGCTGTTCTTGTTTGCGAATTGAGTAGACCTGGCCTAGACTGAGCTCAACTAACTCATGGAGGGCTTAACATGCCATTAATGAAATTTGATTTAATCAAGGGACAGCGTTCAGAGACAGAAATAGATCAGTTACTAGAGATTACTTATGAAGTTATGTTGTCAACATTTGGAGCGCCAGTGGGGGACCAATATCAAGTCGTCAACCAACATGATTCTTACGAAATGAAGATTAAGGACACCGGTTTGGGTATCAAGCGGACGGCTCAAGTGATGGTTTTAACATTAGTTACACGGCCAAGAACGACCCAACAGAAGCAAGCCTTTTATCGACAGTTAGTTGACCGATTACATAGTGAAATGGCGATACGCCCTGAAGATGTGGTGATTAGTCTAGTGGTCAATCAGGATGAGGACTGGAGCTTTGGTAATGGTGAAGCACAGTTTTTGACTGGCGAACTTTAAGGCCCGGTATTGTACGATCCATTTTATAGTCAGATGGTGAACCTAAAGATTATTACCTGCTTAGCGTCAGGCCTGTTAAAGAATTTAGACGAGTTTAAAAGTGTGCTGACTGGGTCTAATCAATAATCTGTACTATTGTCAGTGTAACAATTAAGCAAGGCTAACTAACGTAATTTAACTTGGCATATGCAGCAGGAGGTCTAATTTGAGTAAAGTTAATCATTACCGTTCTCAGTAAAGAGGACAATAATCAGTAATAGAAATTTTGATAAAAATCACACAATTATAATAGGTGGAGGTTTTAAAATGGCAGTTTTAACAGATCCTTTTATGCTAAGTAACGGGCATCAAATTCCAAAAGTCGGGTTTGGTACCTGGCAAATTCCAGATGGAGATGCGGCGTATCAGGCAGTCAGCAATGCGTTATCTGTTGGGTATCGGCACATTGATACGGCCCGAAATTATCAAAATGAAGCGAGTGTTGGTCGGGCGATTCATGATGCCAAGGTCGACCGGAAAGATTTATTTGTCACTTCAAAATTGCCAGCGGACATTAAGACATATGATGGGGTGATGGCATCGTTTGAGGAGACATTTACGGCGTTAGATGTTGACTACTTGGACTTGTATCTCATCCATGCACCATGGCCATGGTCTAAAATCGGTCAAAGTGACGATGAAGGTAACATTGAGGCATGGTATGCCATGGAAGCGTTGTATCAAAGTGGTCGCGTCAAAGCGATTGGTGTGTCAAACTTTAATGTTCATGACTTAGAGAACCTCTTTACTAAGGCAACGGTTAAACCAATGGTGGACCAAATTCAATACTATGTTGGATTTACAGAACCCAAAATCACGACATTTGCTAAAGACAATGATTTACTGGTGGAAGCCTATTCGCCATTAGCTACTGGTGATTTGCTGAAAAATGAGATGGCCATCACAATGGCGCAAAAATATGGTGTTAGCGTGGCGCAACTCGCCTTGCGTTTCTGTATTCAAAACGAAGTCCTACCACTCCCTAAAGCGACGAGTTTGGCACATATTGAGGCCAATACAGAATTAGATTTTGAAATTCAACCCGCTGATATGTTGACATTGAACCAGTTTGCAGACCCAGCGCCGCAGCATTTTCATAACGAGACTCAAGGTTAGGTCGACTAATAATTTTGACTCAGCCGGAGAAGTTAACTGGACATCTTTAAATATTTGAAAAAACTCCCTTTAAAAAAAGCACCGCAGCTAATGAATGCTGACTTGCCTTAGAGGGAGTTTTTGTCGAGCAACACCAACCTGATCCTTGTGCTTAACTCATCGCAGCCAATTGACCAAGATCGTCAATCCGCTCCGATACGTTAATGCTCAGGATCACCCGGTTGGCTTTGCCCTGAGTTTTTGTCGAGCAACACCAACCTGATCCTTGTGCTTAACTCATCGCAGCCAATTGACCAAGATCGTCAATCCGCTCCGATACGTTAATACTCAGGATCACCCGGTTGGCTTTGTTCTGAGTTTATTGAGCGGCCGATTGATTACAAATAAGCCCGCTATATTTTATCGGAGTACAATCATTACCGCTTGGTCAAATGACGCTGTTATACTGCGGGCATCAATCAAGGGAGGCATTTGTCGTGGCGGAAATTAAAGTTGAAAAAGATGTTGAATATGATGCAAAAAATGGTTTACAGCTAGACGTGTACCAAGACGCTAGCCAGGCCAGCGATCAACGGCGCGCGATTATCGATATTCATGGTGGCGGTTGGTGGCTCGGTTATAAGGAAGAAGAGACTGATTGGGCAACTGATTTTGCTAAACACGGTTACATCGTGTTTGTCCCTAATTATCGATTAGCGCCGAAAGTTCTGTACCCAGCGCCAGTTGAAGATATCCTAAATGTTTTTAACTGGATTAAGCAGTCTGACTATCAATTTGACCGTTCCAAGATTGGCGCGGTGGGGATGTCTGCCGGCGGGAACCTTGCCATTGAATTATCACTGCAAACCGGAATCCCAATCGCTTCTTGGTCAGGAATTATTGATTTAGATACTTGGGTTGAAAAGCATCCTGATGTTGTTGCGTCGAATAAAAATGCGCCTGTGCCAGGTACACCAGTCGGGGATATTAATCAAGACGGCAGCAACGATCCATATTACAAATGGTTCGTGTTGAACTACGTGAATGGCGATTTAGACTTATTGAAAAAGGCTTCGCTGTTGAACCGGATTACGAAAACGGCAGGACCAATGTTTATCGCTAATTCATTAGATGAAATCGTACCAACAGATGGTATTCTACGCTTGCAGCAAGAATTAACTGACCAGCAGATTGAAACAACGGTTCAGTTTGTTACTGGTAATCGGCATGGTGAGGCCTTTATGTCACACACGCAGGCCGCAACGCTCGCGTTCTTTGATGATCACTTTACCGAATAGGTGGGATAAATCTAGCCAATAACTGGACGACTTGAACTGTAATCACCATAGTACTTTCGATATGGCACACGCCTTGTATCAGCAGAGGCGTGTGTTTTTGTGTTCGCTCATACATGATTAAATGAGATATATGTCATGGATAGTTGTGGTGAAAATGCTGTAGTTAAACAGGATGTTTCAAATTTTTTAAAAACCTCATTGACTTTATATGCATGTGCATGTATGATGATCCTTGCTGTTTTAAATGCATATGCATTTATTTTGAAAGAAAGTGAGATTTTATCATGACGCAACGTCAACGATTATTAACGGCGACAATTTTGCTCTTAACCGCTTTTACGGCTCTTTTAAATCAAACGCTGATGATCACGGCGTTACCGATTATGGCAACAACGTTACATGTTTCGCTAAACTTGGCTCAGTGGCTCACGGCAGGTTATGTATTGATGATTGGGTTAACCACACCTTTATCAGCCAATCTTGCAGAAAAATATACTAGTCGGCAACTATTTTTAAGTATTGTCGCAGTCTTCATACTGGGAACGATTATTGGTCCCTTGACGACTAACTTTGCGGTTATTCTCCTTGGTCGACTTATTCAGGCGATGGCAGGTGGCGTCCTTACGACTTTTGTGATGACTAGCATGATCACGATTTTTCCGCCAGAGCGGCGTGGAACAGTGATGGGCTATGTTTCACTTGTTATTTCAGCAGGACCAGCGATTGGTCCTAGTCTTAGCGGGTTGATCATGGCTCGTTTCCCCTGGCAATTCCTTTTCTACTTAATCCTGCCAATTATGGTATTAGCCTTTTTGGTGGCTTGGCGCTGGCTACCCAATTATTCCGAACCGCATCTAGTCAATATTGATACACGTTCGGTTATTAGCTCAATGTTAGGTGTTGGGTTAATGCTGACTAGCATGACCGTTTTTGGTCACCATGCTGGCGTTGCAGCCTTGATGTTGTTGGCCGGGTTCATTATTACTTGGGACTTTTTAAGACGACAGGTACGCATCAAAAAACCACTATTAGATGTCAGCCTATTTAAAAAGCCGAGCTTTTCCCTCATGATTCTCATTACTATGCTGATCTTTGCTATTTTAATGGGAACGGAGGCGCTCATTCCAATTTATGTCGAAAATGTGGTTCATAGTTCCAGTTTGATGGCTGGACTAGTCATGTTACCTGGGGCTGTGGCCAACGCAATCACTGCGCCACTTGTTGGCCGATATTACGATACGCACGGAGTTCGTGGACCTTTGCTATGGGGTCTGGGAATTCTGTTGATTTCATCACTCCCGTTTTTGATGATGACGGCGACAACCTCACTAGGTTGGTTAGCAATTGTTTATGTTGTGCGGATGATTGGTGTTTCGATGATTATGTCTATCACGGCGACGGAAGCACTAAAGGATCTGAATCCGTCTCAGATTGGGTATGGTACCGCTTGGACCAATGCGCTACGGCAAATTAGTGGTTCGGCGGCCAATACATTGCTCATTATGGTATCTTTAATTCCGAGCCAACTAATTATTGGTTATCGATTGGCCATGGGTGTCACACTTGGTGCAGCCGTGATTTTAACTGGTGTCTGCCTTGGCTATTTACGAAATTATCGAACAAGCGAGGCGTAGGCAATGGCACAAACGACGGATAAAATCGAAAAATGGGCTTCAATGTTTAACCGGGCAATTCGCGATTGGCTAAATCATGAACTCCGCGATTTTTCAGATTTAAATGACAGTAATTACTACTATATTTTGATTGTGGTAGAAACGCCTGGTGTGTCACAACGTGAGCTGATCGCGGCCATTGATCGCGAACAAAGTATTGTAACTAAAGCCGTTCGCCATTTAGTTGCTAGTGGTTGGCTGCGGATTGAACGTGATCCAAGTGACCGGCGAAAATCGGCTGTTTATGGCACTGATAAGGCTATGGCTCAGTATCCAGTGATCAAGGATATGGCCACTCGAGCAAATTATTTTGCAACTCAAGGGTTGACGCCTACAGAAGGTCAAGAATTGGAACGATTACTTAAAAAAGCAATTGATGGTATCCAGCAATAATTATTAAAAATTATTGTTTTTTCATGCAAATAGACCCCTTGAGTTAGCTTTTAGTGATAACTCAAGGGGTCTATTTCAATTCAATAAATACGGCCGAGTAGCCTCAATGGTTCTTACTATAGCTGATTTATCTTTTAGTACGTTGCTGCTGATTCAAATGCAGGCCAACAGCCAACACGATAAAATTAATGAATAAAATACCGCTCAATACGATGAAAGCTCGATGGGTTCCCAATTGTGTTCGATAGGTGAAGCTGGCCTGATGCGAAGCCTGTGTTAACGCGACAATCGCCGAAGCAATCGCAGTTCCGACCGCGCCAGCGAATTGTTGGACGGTATTATAAATTGCGTTGCCATCACTCTGTTGACTAGCTGACAGTGCGCTGATGCCAGTTGTCATGATGTTACCGAAGGCTAGTCCAGTGCCAAACATAAAGATTAAGTACCATAGTAGCAAGTGATTAGCGGTTAAAGACATGGTAGTTATCGCGAGGCCGGCAACAGCGATTAATTGTAACAAGGCACCTGTTAAGATGGGAAAGCGGGGGCCAAAGTGATCTAATATGCTACCGCTCAGGGGTGCGAATAAAGCGCCAATGGCAGCACCTGGAAGCACGATTAACCCAGCCACCAATGCGGTCTTATCATTGACAAGTTGAAGAAAATTAGGCAACAAAAAGGAGAGCCCAAGCGAGGTTGCCTGTAACAAAAAGAAACCAAGTAGATGCCAATTAAAGACTGGTTGTTTGAAGACAGCAACATTAATTAATGGTTGATTGACCCGTTGAACGTGCCTAAAGAATCCGATAATTGCCAAACTACCGACGACGAGGCCAGTGATGGTGAACCACGGTTTAATTGTAATTAGGGTCAATTGACTGATACCTAAAATCAGACTGATAAATGCTAGAGCAATTAGTAGCCAACTGACAGTATCTAAACGGACATTCTTAGTCGGGCTGACTTGCTTAATGGCCGTTAAGCCAAGCAAAAGCGACAGTAATAAGATGGGAATTAAGAAAATGAAGATATCGCGCCATTGTAAATTACTGACAATTAAGCCACCATATGTAGGACCTAATGCCGGCGCAACAGCGGTCACCAGTGTACCAATCCCCATCAATAAGCCAATCTTATCCAACGGAGCTTGTTCTAAGATGATGTTGAACATCAAAGGAAGCGCAATTCCGGTTCCAACCCCTTGGATGAGGCGGCCGACTAACAGTAGGGAAAAAGTGGGGGCAACACTGTCTAAGAGAAGACCACTTAAGAAGAGTAAATTAGCGGTCAGAAAAAGTTGGCGTGTTTTAAAGCGCTGTTTTAAAAACGCGGAAATTGGTACAAAAGTTGCGACAATCAGTAAATAACCAGTTGTTAGCCATTGAACAGTACCCGTCGTGATGGCAAATTGCTTCATCAATACGGGAAAAGTAATATTCATGGCCGTTTCCACCACTACCCCGGCAAAAGACATCAGGCCAGTGGCAAAAATTGCAAGAATCAAGTTGACGTTTAAAGTGCGTGTTGGCGCCAAAAGAAAACCTCCTAAAAATTGAACCGCTCACGAGGATGCGTGAGTACACTTTTGTTTATAGCATAGTCACCGTAAAGGAGTAAGCTTTATTTTTGAAAAATCAGGAAGGAATCCTTACAGCCTAAGTGATTGTTGCGGGCTAGTGACAGTGTTACCATGTTTTTTGTCGAGCTACACAAGCCTGCAGTCTTTGCCTAGCCCAGCCCGAGCAATTGGCTAAACCCGCCAACCGCTCAGTCTCAGCTAGTGCTCAGGATCACCCGGCTGATTCCACTCTGAGTTATATAATAATAAATTTATGAAAGGTGGTGACGAGTTGGCAGACTCACAGACCGGACATCTAGTACGTAAACTCACTCATCGCCATATTCAAATGATTGCCTTGGGCGGCACCATTGGTACGGGACTATTTTTGGGTTCTGGTAGTGCAATTCGCCAGGCAGGTCCAGCCATCATTCTCGGTTACGCCATCGGAGGTTTCTTTTGTTACCTCATGATGCGGGCGCTGGGAGAACTATTATTGTCCGATTTACATAAAACATCGTTTTTAGATTTTATCGAAACGTATTTTGGCCCGCGGACCACCTTTGTGATGGGTTGGATTTACTGGCTATGTTGGTTGAGTTTAGCGATGGCTGATTTAACTGCAACAGGAATCTATCTTCACTATTGGTGGCCAACGTTGCCACAATGGGTCGCTCCGCTTGTCATCATTGGTTTATTGGTTGGTATCAATTTACTTTCGGTTGGGGCATTTGGTGAACTAGAATATTGGTTCTCAATGATTAAAGTGCTCACCATTGTAGCCTTAATCGGCTGTGGTTTAATCATGTTAGTACCAGGGATTTCATTAAACGGTCATGCGGCTAGCATGGCTAATTTATGGCAACATGGCGGTTTTTTTGCGACAGGCTGGCATGGCTTTCTAGCTTCATTTACATTAGTGATCTTTGCCTTCACTGGGATCGAAATGTTAGGGATAACTGCTGGCGAGACGGCCAACCCAAAGCAGGAACTACCACGCGCCATTAATAGTCTGCCACTGCGAATGATTTTATTTTATGTCGGCGCGCTGTTTGCCATGATGGTCATTTACCCGTGGAATCAATTATCATCACACGGTAGTCCGTTTGTTCAAGTGTTCAGCGGTTTAGGGATCAAAGTTGCGGCTGGTATCATCAACTTTGTCGTGCTGACGGCGGCTGTTTCGGCTGCGAACAGTGCCTTATTCAGTACTAGCAGAACTTTATTCGTATTGGCCAACATGGGGGGCGCTCCGAAACGATTAGGGCGCGTTAACCGTTACAATGTTCCCCGTGGAGCAATGCTGGTTTCAGCAATAGCGCTGTTGCTGACGGTCTTACTAAACTATTTGCTACCCGCGCAGGTTTTTACACTTGTAGCGAGTGTGTCGACCGTAAATTTCATTGTGGTGTGGCTCATGCTAGTCGCCTGCCATGTTCGCTATTTAAAGTTGCACCGAACTGAACCACGTCTTTTTGCGTTACCTTTAGCGCCGTTTACAGATTGGCTAACGATTGCCTTCTTTGTGCTGGTGTTGTTAGGCCTAGTGCTAGATGCCAATCGTTGGTGGATGGTCGTTGGTTCTGGGGCAGGAATTATTGGCTTGAGTCTACTAAGTCGGATCGTGATTAAAGCGCCGACTAAATAGGGAATGTTTGGCTGGTTATTCCTGGCTAATAGCAATAGCACGCTACTTTTTCGTCGAGTTACGCGAGTTCGATATTTGTGCCTAGCCTGCCAACACTAATTAGCAAAAGCGTAAATCGGTACTGACCAGCGAGCACTCAGAATTATTCAGCTGGTTCAATCGGCTCATATAAGCATCTTCTTTGCGTTACAATAATATTTATTGATAAAATTGATATACGAGTCGTGCATGACAGGCGGTTATGTCGCGATCGATTCCACCGAAGCCAGTATAGAAAGGACTGAGGCGATGAACCAGATTGCACAAACACAATCACCACACACGTTGATTGAAACCGGACTTAGCCAAGCAGATGTGACCAAACGGCAAGCCGCTGAGGGCCAAAACGTGTTGCAAGAACAACGACCACCGAGTCTTTGGCAGAAAATTGGACGTCAATTAACTGAAGTGACGACGATTATTTTGCTAATCGCCGTGGCGTTATCAACATACATGGCCATTGTTCTAGATGGCGGTTGGACAAAACCAATTGTCATCGGAGCCATCGTGTTGCTTAATGTGGTCATTGGATTATATCAGGAACGCAGCGCAGAACGAGCGTTAGCGGCTTTGAAACAAATGAGTGTCCCAACGGCGCGCGTGCGGCGGGATGGGCGTGAGCAAGAAATTCCGGCGTCTGAAATTGTCGTTGGCGATATTGTCTTGTTAAAAGCCGGTGATCAGGTACCGGCCGATGGTATTTTAGAATCAGTGACCGCTTTAGCGGTTGACGAGGCAATTTTAACAGGTGAAAGTGAAGCCGTTGAAAAATCCGTGACGGGTAATGGCGCAGATGTCCAATCAGTTGGCGACCAAATTAACCGCGTCTTCTCAGGGACTTCCGTCACGCGCGGTTCTGGTATTATGCTGGTGACTGCGATTGGGATGCGGACCCAACTGGGAGAAATTGCTGATTTATTGAATGCCACGAAACCACACGAAACATTGTTACAAAAGCGGTTATCAAAGTTAGCGTTAATTTTAACGGGTGTAGCTGTGGCTGGTGGTGCGTTAATTTTTGGTCTGAGCATGGTTCAAAATCTTGGCTCAACGGCTGACAATCTAATGATGGGCATCTCGCTAGCGGTGGCAGCCGTCCCAGAAACATTGCCGGTTATCGTGACGATTAGTTTAGCGGTTGGTGTGCAAAAGATGGCGAAAAAAAACGCGATCATTCGCCAATTGAATGCTGTGGAAACGATCGGCAGCGTGGATGTGATTGCGTCTGATAAGACTGGGACATTGACGCAAAACAAGATGACCATTACACGGCTGTGGGTGCCCGGTCAAACGCCAGAAATGGTGACGGACCAGCCACTGAGCGAAAGTGGTCTAGCGCTAATTAAATATTTTGGGCTATCCACCAATGCGACAATTGATCAAACGGATGCTGGCGAACAGACGAGTGGAGATGCAACGGAATTAGCAATTGTGCGCCTGCTCGCTCAACAAGAACTCACGCGACGGCAATTAGAAGCGACTCGACCGCGAGTGGCTGAACGGCCCTTTTCCTCTGACATTAAATCGATGGCGACCTTGCACCAGGATGAAGATGGTCACTATTTACTCATTGTCAAAGGGGCGCTTGACCGGTTACCAGTAACACTTAGCACCAGTCAGCGCGATCAGTTAGACCAAATTCACCAAGCGTTTGCCAAAGATGCGTTGCGCGTGTTAGCGGTCGGGTATCGACAATTTGATCAAGATCCGGGCGATGATTTGGCAGCGTTGGAGACAGACTTAACGTTTGGTGGACTCATTGGGCTGATTGATCCGCCACGACCAGAAGCAGCCCCAGCGGTTAAAAAAGCGCGTGCGGCCGGGATTAAACCAGTTATGATTACCGGTGATCATCCGGAAACGGCGCAGGCGATTGCCCAACAGATCGGGCTGTATCAACCAGGAGATCTGACTGTAACGGGCGCGCAGATGGCTAAATGGTCCGATGACAAGTTACAAGAAAAAGTCGATCAAGTCAGCGTGTTTGCTCGGGTATCTCCAGAAGATAAGATTCGGATCGTAAATGCTTGGCAGATCCAAGGCAAAGTGGTTGCGATGACTGGTGATGGGGTCAACGACGCCCCAGCACTAAAAGCAGCTGATGTCGGGATCGCAATGGGGATTACTGGTACTGAAGTCGCTAAGGGCGCTGCCGATATGATTTTAACCGATGATAACTTTGCTACGATTATTGATGCGGTTGCCTCTGGTCGAACAATTTATCAAAATATTTTAAAAGCCGTTGAGTTCCTAGTTGGGGTCAATTTTGCCCAGATTTTCTTAATGCTTGGTAGTGTCCTATTTGGCTGGGGTGCCCCGTTAATTGCGGAACAGTTATTGCTGATTAATGTGCTGGCTGACGGGATTCCTGGTTTCTACCTCGCCCGCGAGCCTGGTGAAGCCTCAGCGATGCAAGCACCACCAATTCCAAATGATCAGAGTATTTTTGCTAACGGATTGGGTAAAAGAATGGCTTGGCGAGCTGGTATTTATACGGGATTAACGCTCGGTATTTATGCGCTCGGTCGGTTTGTGCTCTCGGATAATCAGGCGATCGTTGGTAGCACGATGTTGTTTATCGTCTTAGCCATTGGCTCAATGATCGACATCTATCCAATCAAGCGCCGTGAGCCGTTGACTTGGGCCGCAATCAAGAGTAATCGTTCTTTAAACATCGCCTTAGCAGTAGCAGCGCTGTTAATTTTGGCCGTTGCCATACTCCCAATGCTTCAGCAGATGTTCGCGCTGACCAGTTTAACGGCGGGGCAGTGGCTAATCAGTTTGGTCGCGCTGTTGATACCGACGTTCTTGTTGGAGGCTTTAAAGCGCTGGCGTCAAATAGGTAAGCAAACGATCAGATAGCTTTTAGATGGTTAGCTTGAAACTAATGAATTTTTCCGTTTTGGCGTACGATTATGCCAAAACGGTTTTTTACTGTCATTACGAAGCCCTTCTGGTTGCCTTTTAGATGAAGCGGGGTTTATGGTCAATTTATCTATTTACGCGATGGAGGAGAGTTATGGTAAAGGGCGCCATTTTAGTGGTCGATGATGAAGCAACGATTGTTGACGTGACCAAACGTTATCTGGAACGTGAGGGCTTCGAAGTCGTGACAGCTAATGAAGGAAAAACGGCATTAAATGTCGTGAAATCACGAATGATTGACCTGATTATTACGGATGTAATGATGCCCGAAATGGATGGGTTTGATTTTATGGAGGCGGTTTTAGATTATCGGCCTGAACAGCCATTTCTATTTATTACTGCTAAAACCGAAGAGCGTGATCGACTATATGCATTGACATTAGGGGCGGACGATTATGTGACCAAACCATTTTCGCCTCGTGAATTGGTTTTGCGGGTTAAAAACATTTTGAATCGAATTAAGCGAGGCGCTAGCGAAACGAAGATTCAGTTGGGACCATTGACCATGCAGTTTGAGCAACGGACAACAAGGTTATATCAGACACCGGTGAGCTTAACTAATAAAGAATTTGACTTATTGTGGCTATTGGCTAGTGAACCCAATCGTGTATTCTCAAAAAGCGAATTATATCATCAGGTATGGGACGTTGATTATTTCGACGATGCTAATACGCTCAATGTGCATGTGCATGATGTGCGTGATAAACTGCAGCAGATCGCCGGTGACCGGCCGGTACCCTCAATTAAAACAGTGTGGGGGTTAGGCTACCGATTGGAGGATCAGACCCGTGAAATTACGTAATGTATTGATTGTTGCCTTTTTCACCCCGGTCATATTATCAGCGGTAATCGCGTGGTTGGCGGTACAACGTATGCTGTTAACGGGTAGAGAAGCCCTTGAATTGGTCGTGGTGATGGTCGGCACGAGTATCATCGGGTTGAGTGTTAGTTATGTTATGTTACGTCCAACCTTTCGTGGTATTCGTCAGTTAAGTCGGCAAACACATGCGATTGCCGAACAAGACTTCACGACGTCAGTTAAAATTGAACGTCCTGCTGAGTTGCGTCAATTGGCGAATGATTTAAATCAAATGGCTGACCAATTACAACAAACTTTCGTCGATTTAAAACGAATTAATGATGAACGAACGACGATGGTAGCCCAATTGTCCCACGATATTAAAACACCGTTAACCTCTATCCAATCACAGACTGAGGCAATTTTGGATGGCGTTGTGTCAGATGGCGAGGTATCAGATTATCTGCGATCAATTGAACAGCAAGTGACGCGTTTAAATGGGCTTACGGACGACCTACGTGCATTGGCTTGGATGGATCAGCCAATGGAAACTTTACGTCAAACAGATCAGATTTATGTCGATCAGTTATTGGTGATGATCATGGACGGTTTTAAACCACAACTTCATCGTGAACAACGTCACGTAAAAATTGATCTTGACCCAAGCGCAGAGCGACTGATGTCAAATCGACAAGCCGTGGAACGCGTTTTACAGAATTTAATCACGAATGCGATCCATTACTCGCCCGTTGGTACTGATTTAACGATCAAGGTTACCCGGTCAGATGATGTTTGGCGTTGTGCCGTTATTGATCAAGGCATTGGCATTGCGCCAGCTGATCAAGAAAAAGTCTTCAAGCGCTTGTATCGGGTAGAAAAATCGCGCAATCCACGGACGGGCGGAAGCGGGTTGGGACTATATATTGCTCGCCAATTAGCTCGCCAATTAGGTGGTGACGTGACCTTAACGAGTACCCTCGATCACGGCAGCACTTTTGTTTTTTCATTGCCACAGTCAATGCGAGTGAGTTAGTTCATGAGCTACGATCGTATCGGTTGCTTATTCAAATGCTGACTAAAAGTTGAAATGGACCTGCGAAATTATCATAAATTCGCAGGTCCATTTGGTTAGTGGAAAATTTTGTTAAGGGCAAGACATGACTATTTTTGCAGAAGTCCGTTTATGATCAAATAATTTCTCAGCACGTGTCGATTTAAGAACTAAATAAGAATTGAATAAGAGACGCTTTAGAGCCAGTTGTTATGCTGTTCATTGTCCAATGAAGTAAATCATTCCAAAATATTGTCTTGGTACAAATCTGGAGGGAAAATTCATGATCAAAAATAAAGTTCAGTCTACAAATCAAGTCGTTTCGACTCGCTTTAAGATGTATAAAGCAGGTAAAGTCTGGTTATTTAGTAGTCTTGCTGTTGCAGCTTTCTATACCGGATTTGGTGGCCAAATTACAACCGCCCATGCGGATGCGCAATCAGTGACTGAAACCCAAATCGTGACACCGTCATCGGCAGCTCCAAGTTCTAATGCTGCAGCGGTCGCGTTAACACCTACTTCATCAGCGGCTACTACAGTAGGGGTGATGTCGGCCAATGTGACTTCATCTAACTCAACAGTTAAAGCTTCTTCTGCAGCTAGTTCACCTGTCAGTGTGGCGCCAGCTCAAACGACAAGTACAGCAACCGCAGCAACATCGGCGGTGCCAACGGCTGCTCAATTAACGACTAATATTAAAGATAACGTCACTGTGCCAGCAAGTTATTTGGCCAACGCACAATATCCTGGTCCTTTCACAGCTGGCGTAAACCAGCAAATTCCATTTAACGCCTTTGGTGGTGATGGGATGTTGACCCGATTATTATTGAATTCGTCTGATGGTGCACCATGGTCAGACAATGGAGTGGCTAAAAATTCCGCTTTGTTGCCAATCTCTGCAAATGCAGATGAATTTACCTATGAAGTTGATTTAAATGGCAATACAGTTGGAAAGGCTGGTCAAGCTTTATTAAATCAACTGAAAGATAATGGAAAAACGGCTTATGCTGCAACGGTTAAGGTATTTGCTAAGGGTGATACGACAGCACCGGTTGCTACCAAATCGGTGACCATTAATTTAAATGGGCTAACAGATCACATTAAATCAACGATTAACGTACCTGCTAGTTATCTGTCTGCCGCTAATTACCCAGGCCCATTTACAGCTGGGGTTAATCAAGTCATTCCATTTAGTGCTTTCGGTGGCGACGGCATGTTAACCCGATTGCTGCTGGATTCTGCCGATGGCGCTCCATGGTCAAATAATGGTTCAGATAAGAATGCTGCTTTGTTACCAATCGGAATGAATGCAGACGAGTTTTTCTATGAAGTTGATTTAAATGGTAATACAACAGGCAAATCAGGTCAGGCATTATTGGATCAGTTGAAAGCTAATGGAACGATGACTTATAACGCTATCGTTAAAATATATGGCGTAAAAAATGGACAAGCAGATTTGACTAATGTTCTTGGAACGAAAACAATTCAAATTACGCTAAATGGCGCTTCAACTGTGTCTAGTGATAGTCAGGCTGGTTCTTCAGATAAAATTGGTACGACAGCTACTAATGTGACGGGTTCAATGGCAGCTAGTTCGATGAATTCTGGAAATCCAAGTAATAGTCAAGCAACAAAAATGCAAGCGCAAAGTGCTTCAAACATGGATCAATCCATGTCGATGATGGCGGCTGCTAAGGCGGGTACCAGGGCTCACGCAAAGATGGACGTTCAGCAAAAGTCGGCGGCTAAGCATTCGATGCAGCAATTACCTCAGACAAGTGCTGATCAAATGACAGGTTGGGCCGCAATTGAGGTAGCGATCTTGGCGAGTTTAGCAGGTTTAGCAGGCGTTTTAGGCTTACGTAAGCGTCAGTAATTTTCTAAAATATGTAAAACAAAAGGCCACGGAAATCGTTTCATTTCCGTGGCCTTTTGTTTTTGAACTATCTAAAGTGGCGGCTTGAGTTAATCAGGCTATTTAACACGATGCTATTAAAAGACTAGTTGTCCAAGTCACGAATTTTAATCTGATCATCTACCAAATCAGCTTCGAGGTGTTTAGCATCCAAGTGATCCAAGTAGAAGTCAGTGACTTGGTCGCGAATTTGCTGTTCAATGACGCGCCGTAGCGGACGAGCGCCCATTGCTTCATCATAACCTTGGTCAATAAGCCAATTCTTAGCCGCTTCGGTAACTGTTAAGGTGATGTCTTTCTTAGCCAATGTTTGATTGACGTCATCGATCATTAGGTCGACGATTTGATGCAAGTCGGTTTTAGTTAAGTGGCTGAATTCCACGATTCCGTTAAAGCGGTTCAGGAATTCTGGGCGGAAGAACGGCGCTAATTTGTCCATCAAAGTCTCATCATGTTTCGCGTCATCGGTCAGGCTTTCACGACCAAAGCCCGCATTGGAAGTCGCGATAATGATCGTGTTTTTGAAGTCCACCACGTTACCTTGACCATCAGTAAGCCGACCGTCGTCCATCACTTGTAACAATAAGGTTAGAACTTGTGGGTTAGCTTTCTCAATTTCATCGAGCAAAACAATCGAATATGGGTTTCGACGAACCTTTTCCGTCAGTGTGTTGGCGTTATCTTCATAACCGACATAACCAGCAGTCGTTCCGATCAACTTGGAAACAGCGGTCGTGTCCGTGTATTCACTCATGTCTAATCGGATGATCGCGTCTTTACTGCCAAACATATCTAATGCTAATTGTTTGGCCAGTTCAGTCTTCCCGACACCGGTTGGCCCAACGAACAGGAAGCTCCCAATTGGACGGTTGCCTTCGTCAAATCCCGCCCGGTTTCTCCGGATTGCCCGAGCAACCATGTCGACAGCTTCATCTTGACCAATGACCTTGCCTTTCAGCCGTTCATTAATTGTCTTTAACCGTTCAATGTCACTGGCGCCCATTTGTGACACCGGAATGCCAGTTAAACGTTCGATGGAGGCCGCGACATCATTGACTGTTGCAACTGGCCGTTTGGCATCGCCATCCGCGTGTTGTAGTTGTTTGGTGAGGTCGTCTACCTTAGCCTTGGCCGTTGCGGCTTGTTCGAAATCTTCTTCTTCAGCAGCCTTTTGCTTGTCAGCTTCGGCTTGCTTCAATTCAGCTTCCAGACTAACTTTGTCAGTGACGGGATGTTGCGCGGCTAAGTGGGCGGCGGTCATGTCCAATAAGTCGATAGCTTTATCTGGCAAAGAACGTTGTGGAATATATTGAATTGAATAATCCACAGCGGCCTTTAAGACATCATCAGGAAGATCAACATGGTGGTGCTTTTGATAGAGGTCGCGGATCCCCTTTAAGATGGCGACAGTGTCGGCGGCACTTGGTGCGTTCACTGTCACATCGTTGAATCGTCGTGCTAAGGCCGCGTTTTTCATGATGGTGTTGCGATATTCGTCTTGAGTCGTGGCACCGATCACGGTCAATTCGCCGCGACTTAATGCTGGTTTAATGATGTCAGCTAAACCTTTGCCACCATCCTCACCGCCAGTTGAGCCAGTCCCCAAAATCTGATGGATTTCATCAAAGAAGAGAATCACGTTACCAGCGGATTTAACTTCCTTAATCAAGTTTTGAATGTTTTCTTCAAAGGAACCACGATATTGCGTCCCGGCTTCCAGGGAAGACAGATCAATTGACCATATTTCTTTGTCCTTGATGGCCGCCGGTACGTCGCCACTGATAATCGCTTGGGCTAATCCTTCAACGACGGCGGTTTTACCAACACCAGCGTCACCAACAAGGATCGGATTATTTTTAGTTCGCCGGCTGAGGATTTCAGCGGTCTCTTGAATTTCTTTATTTCTGCCGATGACTGGATCAAGCAGACCATCTTTGGCGGCTTGAGTTAGATTGCGACCAAGCTTTTCTAGAATGCCGGCTTGCTTTTGAGCCTGGGCCGGGCGTTTTGAAGTGGCCGTCGCTTGGCTACTAGTCGGTAGTTTACCCGTTTGCCGATACTGGGCAAATTCTTCGGGAGTCATTTCACGACCGTTGACTAAATAGCGAGCTTCAGAGTTGAGCCCGTTCATGCGACCCATGAGTTGGTTAAAAATGTCGTCCATGTTGTTACCAAATGGATCGTTGGAAAAGTTTTGTTGTGCCATATTAAGTACCTCCTCTGTACTAAACATCCTGTTCAAAGGTTAATTTAAAGGTTATCTGGCCAAAAATAAAATTTACTGCATGTAGCGATTTTCTAACTCACGCAATATTTCCCACATCTGGACGTGTTGCGCTTGGGCAAGTGCGTCTAAATCACGAATGTTAAGGGGTGTTGCGTCAGTCTGTCTTTTATTAAATGATTTGTGCAGGGTGGTATAGCCATAGCCGCTACGTTTAGCAACTTCATAAATGGTCAGATGATGTTCTGATAAATACGTCTTGATGTCAATTTGCATCATGAGTTCAATAACCCTCCCTTCATGTAATTACTATAGCACATATGTGGATGTTCCACAAGAGTAAATGTACCACAAATGTGAAATAGTTTTTAATTGATTGGTGGTGAAGCGTTCGACACAAAACCCGTGGAGTTTCCAAACTGAGGATTCCACGGGTTTTGTATCGCAATCGCTTAATTGTGATGATTAGACTGGTTTGACCGATTTGGCCGTTGATGCATTTGTTGCCGCTGTTGTTTAAACCAAGCGGCCCACTGTTCCTTTTGTTCACGCGTGAGTCCTTGATGGGCGTTTAATCGACTGGTCACATTTTCACGCACGTCAGGGTTCGAATCTAACCATTGCTGCCAATAATTTTGATGGCGATTTTGTTGATGAGGATTAGGTTGGTTGGGCACGTGAGGATTCGGTGAAGTTGAACGAGGTGTGCGCGGACCGTTTTCAGATGTTGAGGTAGCTGGTTGCCTAGTGGCTGGTGTTGATGCTACTGATTCGTCAATTACTTCTGGGGATGAATCAGTTGGCGTATCAGCGGCTAGATTTTCTTGCGCCAAAGCGGCAATTTTTTGTTGCTGCTGACGGAAAGCCTTACGACCAGCGGCGTCAAAGGTTAGAAAATCGGCGCGTTGTTCAGGCGTGAGTTGTTCTACGTCATACATTTCCTGACGATCACCACTATTAATCAAGAAGTCAAAAATTGGGAAGCCTAGATAGAAGATGACCGCCCAGGTGGGTCTGATCAACGCTAAAATAATGACCCCAATGTTGATGGCGAACAAACCTTGATTATGTGTACCATAAATTTTAATATACACATTTTGCATATCTGTTTTATTGACATATTTGAGGTGAATGATGGTTTTGGCAAGCCCGCGAAAAAGGAAATAGATCGCAACTGATAATAGACCGTAGATGATGACGTTAACTTGCGTCGTGTTGTTAGCCATTAGACTCGTGGCAATTGGCATTAATGACAGGCCTGAGAGAAAGATAAAATCGAAAATAATGATGCGATAGTTAATCGTGTCGATTTCATTGAAGACGGTTGCGTGTTGATACCACATGTTGGCGACGTAAAAGAAACTGATGAGATAAATACCAATTTCTTTAGCCAAATTGAGGTAGGCGTTTAGATCGTTGCTGATAAACGTATGTAAGTTCAGAACCATGATCGTAATAATGATCGCGATAATGGCGTCGCTAAAGGCATCTAATCGATTTTTTAATTTTTTCATGATTACTCCAAACAATGCTTTATAATGGCTTTCATTTTACTGGTGGTTGGCTGATTTGGCTAGTTGCCGACACAAATAAT
This sequence comes from Furfurilactobacillus curtus, assembly GCF_045862785.1. GTDB lineage: Bacteria > Bacillota > Bacilli > Lactobacillales > Lactobacillaceae > Furfurilactobacillus > Furfurilactobacillus curtus. The sequence goes on from NZ_BQXO01000002.1 coordinate 234,507, forward strand.
TGCGCTTTGATGAGTAAATCCTTATGGTAAGTGTGTTCATAAATAATCGGAGGTGCACAGATCATGGCAGTGTTTAATGCATATTCACATGAAGAGATGATCGCAACGTTAAAACAGGCCGCACCGCATGCTGACATTTACACGGATGCCGACACGTTAGCGCAGCATAAAAATGATCCAAATGGCATTGGCGATGCCGATGGCGACTTATTGGCCTACATTGAGGTTAGCGATGTTGATGATATTAAAGGCGTTTTGGCGACGGCCAGAAAGTATCATCTGCCCGTTATTCCGCAAACGACGGCGACGAGTACTGTTTCCGGTTCGGATGCTGAAACCAACGCTCTTATGTTATCAACAGTCAAGATGAATCGAATTTTGGACATTAGTCGTGAAGATCAAGTAGCCGTGGTGCAACCTGGCGTTATCAACCAGACTTTGAATGAAGCGGCCAATAAAATTGGGATGTTTTATGCCCCCGATCCTGGATCGCGACCTATTTCAGGCATTGGTGGAAATGCCTCAACCAACGCTGGCGGTATGAGCACCGTGAAGTATGGCGCCACGCGTGATGCCGTGTTGGGGCTCAAAGTTGTTTTGGCTGACGGTCGCGAGTTAAAACTTGGCGGTCGTACGTTTAAACAAGCTTTTGGTTATGACTTAACGCATCTGTTTGTCGGTTCAGAAGGGACACTCGGAATTATTACGGAAATTACCGTCAAGCTGTTACCAATTCCGTTAGGCAAAGCAGTGATGGGATTAGCATTTTTTGACAATATGACTGCATTATCAAAAGCGGTCACTGAAGTACGAGCTTCAGGTGTTTATCCTGCCATGTTAGAAGCATTAGATGCTAAAACGGTGGCAGCACTTGACGTCTACGAAGGCACACATTACGCTGAAAATAATGGCGCAATGTTGATTCTACGGTTGGATGTCGGCGGTGATGAGGCGTTGGCAGCAACGGAAAAGATTCTCGATCAGTATGGCGCAAATCACTTACATGTCACCACTGATGATACAGAGATGGCCAGCATTGAAAAGTTACGTCAAGACATGTTGCCCGCCGTTTTTGCCGGCAATAACCATGTGATGGAGGACATGGCAGTCCCAATGTCACAGCTGGCACCAATGATGGACTATATTACTGAAGTGGCTGATCAATTGCACGTCAACGTGTTCACGGCTGGGCATGCTGGCGATGGTAATGTTCATCCCACGCTAACGTGGCCCAAGGACCAGACTGCAGTACCCGACAACGTGATCCAAGCTTTACAGTTGATGTTTAGAAAGGCCTTGGCGTTAGGCGGCACGATTTCTGGCGAACATGCGGTAGGAATGTTGAAAAATCAATGGGTTAACGAAGAACTAGGCGATAACGTCGACTATGTGCAACATCAAATCAAATCGTTATTGGATCCGATGGGGATTTTGAACCCGAAACGCAAAATCAACTAGTTGGTTGCACTTTGATAACCATTTTCTAATAGCTTAAATGACATAAAACGACCCAATTCTCCACGGATTTTCGTGAAAATTAGGTCGTTTTTGTTTGTGAATTATGAAGGTAAGCTGACTTTAATTCTGCGTCCAGCTGCCTGTTGCATAGTTAATTGTGGCACCATTTTGGTTGTTAAACACGTATACGTTGATGTTTAGTGCCGCTCCATTATCGGAGGCACTGACCGCTTGGACGTGCGTTCCACGTGGAACAATTTCGTTACCTTGATACAGTGGGGTAACCACATAGTAGACGGGAATATTGGGGCGTGAACGGACAAAGTTTCGTATCGCGGTTTCTGCGTAAGCCATTCCCCCGGCGGTATGCGTGCCTCGTCCGTTAGTCCCAACATTTTGCGCTCGCGTTCCGGTTGTGAGGTTAGGCCGTTGCATGATGGTATTGGCCGACGAGTCTGGGCCACCGAGATTACCGACTAACGACCAAGCAATCGTATGTGAGCGATTATAGAAATAGCCGCGGTAACCGACGAGTTGTGCAATGCGGTTATTGCCTCGGTAGCCAGTTGGATCAGCACTTTCAGCAAATGGTGGCCGTTTCATTCGTGAAGTTGATTCCACGGAATCATAGGTTACCAATGCTTGCCCAGTACCACTACGCCCTAACGCATCTAGGGGATCGATACTGACCCACGCGCGCTCATGATTATGGGTTAAGGCGTCGTGAATTTGTAAATGGGTTAACGTGGATTTGCCTAAATTGGCATAGTTTTCAGGGTACTTGGTCGGATCAAATTGTAACGCGAGTAATTGGGTATCTGTCGCATCGTGAGCAACCTTGGCGCCGTGAGGTTGTGGTGCTGAGGAAGTGCCCGCTAATTGGCTAGCAGATTTCGCCAAATGACGCGTTGCTTGACGAACGGAACTAGTCACTGGCGATGAGTCAGTAGTTTTAGAGTGATTAGCAAAGTAGCCACCGCCAACAACGATGAGCAAAGCAGTGAGCAATGTCAGTAGTGGATGTTTTTTTGTCATGGAATATGTGCCCCGTTTTTTTGAATGTCAGTCGATAGATTTAGTTTACCTGATGATCGATACTTTTTGGTGTTTAAAATGTATTTTGACAATTTGCTGGATTTTTATAATAAAGATTGTCGTCGATCGGCCATATCTGAACTAACTGGATAGTTTTTATGAGAAAAATTCAGATGTTTTTAAGCAAACTTGAGTAGAGGCAACTGTTCGGTGGTGGTGTAATACAGGCATAGCTTATGAATAATGCAGTGAAATTTTATGAAAGAAGTGATGAGTATGGATCGACAGTTTGCGTACAGTAAAGTCCCATTGATTACTGGCGGGTTCTGGCTAGCTAAATTGATTTCAACTGGGTTAGGAGAATCTGTTTCTGATTTTTCTGTTGGCATTTTTGGGCAAAAGAATCAAGTTGCTGGAGCTATTTTTACCGTCGTCTGGTCACTGGGTTTGTTTAGCTTCTTTCTGATTCGACAGCTACGCAATGATCGTTATCAGCCCATTAATTATTGGTTGTCCGTTGCCTTACTGGCAGTCTTTGGTACCTTTTCTGCTGATGGCTTTAAAGCAGTCACTGGGCTACATTATTTTGAAACCACGATGATTTTTTTCGTGTTGATGTTGGCTAGTTTTGCCGTCTGGTATTCACAAAGCCATGATTTATCAATTCATCACATTACCAGTCGTTTAAATGAAGTTTTTTATTGGTTGACCGTTGCGTTCTCCTTTATGTTAGGAACTGCAGCCGGTGATTGGATGGCCAGCTCTCGATCTGGAGCCTACAATATCGACACGAGTAGTTTAGGGTTAGGTTTTTTAAACACAGGGCTCTTATTAGGCGCCATTTTTTTGGTACTTGTCGCCTTTCGTCGCTTTGGCAAACCAACTCAAAATGGACTACCAGAAATCATTTCCTTTTGGGCCGCCTATGCGCTGACACGGCCGATTGGGGCAAGTTTTGCAGATTACTTTGGTTATGATTTTCACGGTGGTGTGCTCGGTAATCGTGGTATGTCACTGATCTGGTTCGTTGCCTTTGTGATCGTTTTAACGGTCATCGTCAAAAAATCCGGCTCTACGTCGGTTCAACTTGAACAGCCAGTCGAGGAAACAATGGCTCATCAAAAATAAGGTTTAGCTCAAAATCGTCGACGGGTCAGATCGTTGGCGATTTTTAAAATGATGAAGGCATCCGCAACTAGATGAAAATAGGTGAGAAGCATGCAGACAAAATCTCGTTGGCAGACGACACTATTGATCAATCTCGGATTTTTGGTGATTAGTCTAGTAATGTTTATGGCACTGGTTCATGGTTCGCAAGTCTTTGCGACAGGTGATTACCACTTTCATCAAAATCGGATTGAAAGTCTTTATGAGGCTATGCGGCATGGCAACTTTCTGCCACGGGTGGATGCCTTTTTTGCCGGTGGCTACGGTTATGCTGCTAGTTTATTCTATCCAACTTTATTCATTTATTTGCCGGCTAGCATGCGATTGATCGGTTTTAGTTCGGCGCAAGTTTATTTTGGCATGCTCATTGGTGTTTTGTTTGCGACAATGTCGGTTACTGAATGGGCCGGTCGCCAATTGAATTTATCTCGTCAACGCAGTGTTATCTTTGCCTTGTTGTATGGGCTAAGTACTTATCATTTGCAAGATTTATTCAGTCGTCAAGATTTAGGTGAAGCCGTGGCAATGGTCTTCTTTCCACTGGTGCTAGCTAGTTTGATCAAGCTTCGCCGAGGTGATCATCGGGCTTGGTTGTTGTTAGCGATTGGAATGGCAGCGATTGGTTACGCACATATGCTTTCGTTAGAAATGATGACGCTTTTTTGTGGGTTGTACGTCCTCAGTCATGGTCGGCAACTTTGGCGGCAGCATCGAGTTCGGCAGTTCTTTTGGGCAGCTAATCTTGCAGGTTTGCTGTTAGCCGCATACTTAATTCCTGTTGGTGAGCAACTACTATCCCAGACTTTTCAAGTCACTTCAACACCGTTAGTTTATATTTCACATGAAGCGGTTCCATTAAGTTCATTAATTGAAAATTCGCTTTCTAACCAAGTGTTTCACGCATCGACAGTTAATGTCGGCCCCATAATCTTATTAGGGAGCTTATTGACGTTAGTAATGGCCTTCCGCCAGGATAAGAATCGTGATTTAGCATTGATGGCAATGGCTCTTTTGTTCATGACGACAACGTTGTTTCCGTGGACGTTAGTTGACCACACATTTTTTAACACTTTGCAATTTCCATGGCGCTTATTCTCACTGATTAGTCTCCTTGTCGCCTTCGATTTAGCTGATTTAAACGTGGTTCACGTGCGCTATTATACGCGTGGACTCGTAATTTTGACGGGGCTAGTTACAATTTTACTAGGGTTACGCCTTAGCCAAAATACTGTAGCGGCCAGTCCTAAACGAGTTGAATCCGCGACTGCCTTTAATCGAATCGATTCTTACTACATCGGGTCGGGACATGAATATTTGCCCAAAGGACTTTCTTACAGCGATATATTAGATCATAAAAAGCGCGTTTTGATTTACGATCAGGAAGATGTCACCATCACGGCGGCCAAAACATCGGCTGGACATGTTGTTTTCCGATATCAAGTGCATAATCAACGACAACGAGCAACGATAACGTTGCCGCTAGTGTATTATAAGGGTATGCAAGCGATTAACCAATTTGATCATCAATTGGTTACAACGACGGAAAATCAACGTGGATTAACTAAGGTGAACGTTTCTGGCTCTGGTGTACTTAAAGTTGGCTATGCAGGCACGAATTGGCAACAGGTTAGCGGCTTGATTTCGCTGGTGACGAGTCTTTTCATCGGGCTAGAGTATTGTTGGCATCGTTGGCATCGACGATTTCGAACTCAAGGACAACTAGTGTGGTCAAGCTAATTCACCAACAGCATTACTTAGTGGAAGGATAAACGATGAGTAATCAAATTTTGATTGTTGAAGATGAGGCCAGTCTAAGTGCCTATTTGAAAACGGAATTGACTTTTGAGAACTACAAGGTGCTAGTAGCTGCAGATGGTGAGGCGGCATTGGCCTTATTTAAGGACCATCAGCAAACTTTGGGTGTGGTTTTACTCGATTGGATGATTCCCAAATTAAATGGATTAGAAGTGCTTCGGCGCATTCGTAAACAAACCACCACACTGCCAGTGATCTTTATGACTGCTCGTGACTATATTGGTGATAAAGTCGCTGGGCTTGATAACGGAGCGGATGATTATATTACGAAACCTTTTGAGATCGAGGAATTGTTAGCGCGCTTACGGGTGATCTTTCGCCGAGCTGCACAGCAAAACACGATTGCACCACGGTATCAGGTTGCTAATTTGACGTTAGATACGAAATCACATCAAGTAACTCGTGGTGATGGCGTTATTCAATTAACTCAGCGAGAATACACGTTGCTCTTATATTTGATGCAACATCAGAGCGAGACGGTTACGCGCGATGAATTACTCGACCACGTCTGGGGTGTTGACTTTGTGGGGCAAACTAACATTGTGGATGTGTACATTCGTTATCTGCGTAATAAAATTGATCGGGATCAGCGCCCGCGACTGATTCATACAATTCGCGGGGTCGGCTATACATTGAAGGTGATCACTGATGACGCTTAGGCAACGGTGGCGAATTGATCGTCATTCCAGCGCTGGATTGATTATTCGAACGTACATTTTGATTATGTTAGTGACGACTGGACTTAGTGCAGTGTTTACGGCAGGTGTTGTGAGTACCCTATTGATTCGTAACCGAGAAACAGCCGCGATAAAAGTCATTCAGTCACTACAAGCGTCTTTTGTCCATCAATCGCCCAATTGGGATGCTTGGCAAGCGACTAGTGAAGAAGATTCATCGCGAACCTACGTTAAAATCCAAACGATTACGAAAACTGGACGAACGGATGCAATTTTTTATGCGCCAGGAACGCGAGCTTATTTGGCGGCTAAACATCGCAATGCGCCAATTTTTTCAGCGGTTCGCTTTGTGGATGGGCATGGGGTTTTTTATTACCGTAGTAAACTGACGAAACGAGCGTACTATCAAGTTTGGCTAAGCTTAAATAGCATTTTGCAAGTTGTGCAGCTGACATTATTAAGTGTGTTGGTAGTTGCACTGATTAGCTTTGTCATTGGCATCACTTTGATCTTGTTGATGACACGACGGTTGACACGGCCGTTAACAGACCTGACAACAGCGACTCAAACCCGTTTAATTCGAGGTTGGCAACAACAAGCGTTATTACCTGTACCCAGTGCGCCCACAGAAGTTAAGCAGCTAGCAGATAGTTTTAATCAATTGCTGACTTCGTTGAATGACCAAATGGCACGCGAACATCAATTTGTCGCGGATGCCTCTCATGAATTGCGGACGCCATTGGCAGGTATTAGGGGCCACGTGAGTTTGTTACGCCGTCGTGGACAAGAACATCCCGAGATTATTGCTGACTCCTTGAAATATTTAGATGAAGAATCACAGCGGATGCAACATTTAGTGGAAAATTTATTGGCGATCAGCCGAAATGATCAGATGAAGTTAAGTTTACAAGCGGTGGACTTAAGTGACATTGTTAAAACGACGGTGATGGGTTACACAACGGAAATTCAACGCCGAATTCAAATTCAGGTTCCTCCGACCTGTTTGGTTTTGGCTGACGCGGAAAGCGTTCGACAAATCCTGATGGGATTGTTAGATAACGCTTTAAAGTATGCACCTGAATCGAGCAATATCACCTGTGCGTTGACCCAGCAAAACGATAAGATCAATTTGAGTATTAGTGATGAAGGTCCTGGTCTCACTGATGAGAATAAGAAACATGTGTTTGAACGTTTTTATCGAGTTGATGAAGCTCGCTCCAGCCAGGTTCCTGGGACTGGTTTAGGCTTAGCGATTGTGCAACAACTAGTGACATTGAACCACGCCAAAATTATAGTGGCAGATAATCAGCCACATGGAGCGATTTTTACAGTCAGTTTTGGGCCCTTGGTTTCATGAGAAAAACTAATTTATTCTTCAGGTGATGTAAGTAGTGCCACCTCAGCTGACCGACTATGATGAGATCAAGTTGGAAGGTGAGGTGGTTTTTTGACAACTTTATTGCTTACATTCAGCCACGTGACAACGTGGCTACCGGCACTAATGATCTCACATTTTGGACTCGTCAATCTCGTGTTATGGTTATTAGTTTTTATCGAAACCGGCGTTGTGATCATGCCCTTTCTTCCAGGCGATTCAATCCTGTTCCTAACAGGTTCATTGGCTGTCACAATTCCTCATGAAACACCATTACTGCTCATTTTACTACTCAGTTCTGCGGCAATCTTAGGTGATTGGGTCAATTTTGAAATTGGTCATCGATTTGGTAATTACGTGGTGAATAAGCAGCGGTGGCAACGGTTGATTAAGCCCAAGTACTTAAAGCGAACACAACATTTTTTCAATCGGCATGGTAATTTAGCGATCTTTTGGGGTCGTTTTGTGCCAATTGTCCGTACGATGGTGCCCTTTACCGCTGGTATGGGACAGATGCGTTACCAAGACTTTCTTAAGTTCAACGCTCTGGGTGGATTCACGTGGGTGAGCGTTGTCATTGGCACTGGCTATCTATTGGGTAGTATCCCTTTTGTCAAAGCGAATTTTGAAATCATCTTAGTGGGAATTGTGGGAATTTCACTTATTCCCATGGGATTAACAACACTGCGAACTTATTTTCGTCATCAAGTGTAGCAAAGTACAAAGTAAGCAACAAAATTGTCAGGAGATGAACGCATGGATCAAGGAAAGCTTATTGAAAATGTACTTACATTTGTTCTCTTGCGCACCAAGGCTGGTGACGTGGGGATAATGTTAAATGTTTTAGATGAACAAGTTGTCGTGGCCAGACAAGCGCAAAACATTGCGTTATTAGTTGAACTTCAGGCGATTCCATTGACGTTAATTCGACCTGAGTACGTTACAGAAATTGCGACAATCAAGCATTATTTCAAGTTACATCCTTTGCTGACTGTTCCAATGGTTTGTACAAATAGTGATGTCTTAGCGCCGTCGTATTAATCACAGTACAGACAATTCACGATCGTTAGGGGTTATTAAGCATGAGCACAAACGAAAAAGACAGTTTCCATTGAGGACTGTCTTTTTCGTTTTACACTATAGTTTGAGACAAAAGTAAAAGCAAAATTTGATTTTAAATCAAATTTGCTAAAGGGTGGGACATCAATAGCCAGCTAGTGCTCAAGCTTCATTTGGTTGATCTAATTGATGTTGGTTGAATGTTCCTTAAACTGTCGCCGTCGTTTATTCAGAGCTAGGCGAATTAGTTTATCAATTTCTGTGACAACTAATGTTACAAACCCGGCCGCAATGGCTAATCCCCATTGATTAAGTGACATGGGGCCTGTTTTAAAGATCGCTTGCATAAATGGTAGATAGGCTTGGGCGATTTGTAAGAGTAGTAATAGGCCAATCACGACAAAGGCCATCGGGTTGGTCCAGAAGCTCCTAGAAATGACGGGATGTGGCGTGCGAATGTTAAATAGATAAAAGATTTTACCCATGATGATCACATTGACGGTAATTGTGCTAGCGATGACTTGGCTGACGCCTTGACCAGTCAACAGATCAAACATCCATAAGCCCATTACGGCAATCAGCACTGACACATAAATCATCTGAAAGACATCGTGACGATTCATTAACGCGGCCCCAGTACGACGCGGTGGGCGATGCATCAGTCCATCTTCTTCTGGTTCAAAAATGAAAGCAAATTGAATCGTGATCGCTGAGACCATGTTAATCCACAACAACTGGGTTGGGACCAGCGGCAATTCTTGTTGCATTAAAATACTAAAGGCCACGATTAATCCTTCGGCAAAGCTAGTGGGTAGGAGAAAAGCAATTGTCTTTTTGATGTTGTCGTAGAGCCGGCGACCTTCGCGAATCGCTTTAGTCATCGTGGTAAAGTTGTCATCCACTAAGATCATATCTGCAGCATCTTTGGCAACGTCGGTTCCTTTGATCCCCATGGCGACCCCGATATCCGCCTTTTTTAGCGCCGTCGCATCATTGACGCCATCACCGGTCATGGCCGTGATTTTACCAGTTTCTTGATAAGCCGAAATAATGGCCAATTTGTTACTAGGGGTTGTGCGGGCAAAGACATCATAGCGATTGATCGTTGCTTTTAATTCCTCAGGAGAAAGTTGGTCAAGTTCAGTTCCAGTGATCGTTTGAATATCCGCAGCTAGGCCGAGTTGGCGGCCAATCGCGGTGGCAGTGTCTGGGTGATCTCCAGTGATCATCTTCACTTTAACGCCGGCGGTCCGCATTTCTTTTAACGCGGCGATAACTTCTTCACGTGGCGGATCAATAATCCCCACGATGCCGAGAAAATCGATACCTTGCGCGAGCGTGTCATGGTCAATTTGGTTGACGGTTTCCGGCACCAGCCGATGCCCCACTGCCACAACCCGTTTGCCGGCTTGGGTTAAGTCATGAATGGCAGTATCCCACTTAGTACGATCAAACGTAGGATCAGCAGCCTGCGCCATTTCATAAACTTTGTCTGGTGCTCCTTTGATGAAGATTTCATGTTGACCTGTGTCATTTACGGACAAACGGGCCATGTAACGATAATCGGAGTCAAAGGGAATGCGATCAAGCTCTTGATAAGCGGGGGCTGACTGGCCTAATCCCTTGTGGTACAGGGTTAAAAACGCACCATCAGTGGGTTCGCCGTTAATTAACCACTGCCCAGCCTCTTCGTATAACATCGTGTCGTTGGCCTCAAAGCCACTGATGAGCAGTTGCTTTAAAGCTGTTTCGGCGGAGACATCAACCGGTTGACCCGCTAAAGTAATGGTTCCACTAGGCGCATAGCCAGTCCCAGTGACTTGGTAGTGCGCCGTTTGGGTGATAATATCTTGAGCCGTCATTTCATTTTTGGTCAAAGTCCCCGTCTTATCAGTTGCGATTACGTCGACGGCGCCTAACGTTTCAACAGATGGTAATGTCTTGACGATGGCATGATTCTTAGCCATTTTGTTGACACCCATGGCTAAGATGACTGATGTCGAAGCGGGGAGGCCTTCAGGCAATGAACCGACAACCATCGTGATCACTGCTAAAGCCAAGGTTGGGAGCGCATAAAGGTGACGAAGCCATCCAAAAATAAACAATGCGATGGCGACCGCAATGATGAAGTAGGAAATCCACGTGCCTAAGCCGTCTAGTTCACGCATGAGCGGTGTTTTAGTCTGTTTGACATCGGTCACATCTGTCGCAATTTGACCAAGTTCGGTCTCAGCACCAGTGGCAACCACCACCCCAGTAGCACTCCCATTAGTGACCGCGGTACTGGCGTAGGCCATGTTGGTTCGGTCGGCCAACGGTGTTTTTTGGTCAATCAACGGCGCAAATGTTTTGGTGACCGCGTCTGCTTCCCCAGTTAGTGCCGCTTCTTGAATCCGTAAATTGTCGGCATCTAACAAGCGTAGGTCGGCGGGAACATTGTCACCAGCTTCTAAATAAACGATATCACCAGTAACTAAGTCTGCCGCGGGTATGTCAGTTCGCGTGCCATCACGAATGACGGTCGCTTCAGTCGAGAGCATTGATTTAATTTTGTCGAGCGCATTGCTGGCGTTTACTTCTTGGAAATAACCGATTAATGCATTGATAATCACCACTAACCCGATTACAACGGCATCTGAGTAATGACGAATCACGAGGGTAAAGGCCGCCGCAAATAGCAGAATGTAGATAATCACATTGTTAAATTGGCGGAGAAAAATCACCCATTTGGGGGTGACGGTGGTGGTTAATTCATTTGGCCCATTTTTTGCCAGGCGATCGGCAGCCATCTTAGTGGTCAAGCCTTGTTCAAAATCGGTTTGATACTGAGCTAGAACAGTTGCGGTGCTGGCGGTAAAGAGCGGACTGGGTCCAGGTTTAGCATCAGAGGCTACGTGTGTTTCATTTTCCATCGAAAGTAAACTCCTTTTTGTTATAAAGATTATTTTGGTCCAACTAGTATAGCATGGTGAGCAGGTTCCGTTAAAGTGACATCAATTGAAATGATAATATTTACCTAAAATTTATTGGTAGGTTTGTTAACGATAAGTTGTCCACAATTAAATTGTGTTGAAATATGCTTGCATCCGTTGGTAGGCTGTCGTATGGTTAGTATGTTGGTGATCAATTAGAATAATTCTAAACTGACAAAAAATAAACGGAGGCTGAAAGAAAATGGAAAAGACCAAGGTTGTTATTGTAGGGGCATCTCATGGTGGTCACGAATCAGCGATTGAGATTTTAGACAAGTATGAGAATGTTGATGTAACAATTTTTGAAGCCGGTGACTTTGTTTCATTCATGTCGTGTGGCATGCAATTATTCTTAGAAGATCAAGTCACTGCACAAGATGATGTGCGCAATTTCCGGCCAGAAGACATCACTCAAAAAGGCGGCCATGTGCTAAATAATCATGAAGTGACAGCCATTAACGCGGACAAAAAAGAAGTTAGTGTGAAGGATGCCATTAGTGGGGAAACAACACAGGTGGCTTATGATAAGCTGATTTTGAGTTCTGGGGTGACGCCAACCACATTGCCAGTCCCAGGGCATGAGTTAAAGAATGTTTACTTGATGCGTGGTTACGACTGGGCTTCCAAAATCAAAGCTGCTTTGACCAATGAGCAAATTCAAAATGTAGCGGTTATTGGCGCTGGCTATATTGGCATTGAAGCCGCTGAAGTCTTTGCCAAGGCTGGTAAACATGTCACGTTACTCGACATGATTGATCGTCCACTGGGTAACTACCTTAACCAGGAATTGACGGATTTGATCGCACCAGAATTAACCGGTCATGGGATTGAATTAGCCATGGGTGCAGCCATTCAGAAATTTGAAGGAACTGATACGGTCACTGGTGTTACGACCAAGTCAACGACATATCCGGCAGATCTCGTGATCAGTGCGGCAGGTGTACGACCGAATACTGGTTGGCTACAGGATACGGTGAACTTAACCGACCGCGGCTTCATCGATGTGGATGAATACTTACAAACCAACTTGCCAGATGTTTACGCCATCGGGGACGCGATTTTACCGTTATCGATTCCGGCTGGGCAAAAGATGCCAATTGCCTTAGCAACGACGGCGCGGCGTGAAGCACAATACGTGGTCGATCATTTGTTTGAAACAACACCAGCAGTGCCATTTAAGGGTGTAATCGGTGCTTCAGCGTTGAGCGTCTTCGATTATCATTTTGCAGCAGCTGGTTTGAACACGTTTACTGCAGATAAGGCAAATATCACCGTATCGACAAGCTATTATCAAGATTCATTGCGGCCCAACTACGTCCCAGAAAGGGCGGGCAACACGGATGTTTACGTTAGTTTGACGTTTGACCCATTGACCCATCAGTTGTTAGGTGGCGCAGTGCTGTCTAAATACGATATTACCGCGCAAGGTAATGTGATCGCATTAGCGGTAGCGCACAAGTTGACGGTTGAAGATCTGGCGACGGCTGATTTCTTCTTCCAACCTGGTTTTGACCGGCAGTGGAGTATCTTGAACCTGGCTGCCCAACATGCATTAGGCCGAGCGCGTTTCTAAAATAATTCAAATCAAATTCAAATGAAAATACGGTTTCATCACTGTAGTCAAGGATTGCAGCTAGATGAAACCGTATTTTAGTGGTTAATGAGACGTCGTTAGTTTGATCCCGATCAGTCCCACTACGAGTAGGCCGACAAACAGCCAGGTGAGTGGTGAGAATTTATCTTGAAAGATCAGTGCGCCGACAATGATTGAACCAACGGCGCCAATACCAGTCCAGATCGGGTAAGCAACACTTAACGGGAGATCCTTTAGGGATAATGACAGCATCACAAAACTAAGAATCATGCCGACTACGGTAGTGCCAGTCCAAAAAATCTGAGTAAAACCGGCACTTAATTTCATGGCCGACGCCCAGACAACTTCAAATAAACCAGCAAAAACTAGATAAATCCATGACATACATAAACCTCCAAAAAAATAGACAACCGTCAACATTTCTTCTCAGACCTAACGAAATGTTGATGTTGTCTTCATTGACAAATTCCCGGTGGAATCATTTACTTTATTAGCTACAGCATAACATGGCAGCTGTGGAGAGAAAAGTTTTGAGTGATGAAAAAAAGCCAGACCTCAAAGCGCCAGGTTAGTGATCGTTACCTGATAGTTGCCATTGGGTGCAGCGACCGTTTGGGTGGCGCCCACCGATCGGTCTAAAACGGCCCGACCAAGTGGTGAGTCAAATGAAACTTTACCTTCGTCCAAATTAGCCTCAAATTTACCGACTAGTTCATAGGTCGCCGTATTGGTGGGATCAGCATCAAACATCACGGTAAAGGTGCGGCCTAATTCAACGTGGTCGGTGGTTTGTGGTGTGATGACTTCAGCGTACTGTTGCAATTTATTGAGATAATGAAGGCGACTTTCCAACCAACGTAGATCACGTTTAGCGGCACTATATTCAGCATTTTCTGAGCGATCGCCTAGCGCGGCTGCGTCCGCCAAACGTTTGATCCGGCGAGGCCGATCGGCAGTTAACGCGTCAATATCAGCTTGGATTTGGTGATAACTGGCTGGCGTCATGGCGTTTTCGTTTAATTCCAAAGGCACACCTCCTAGATTCACTAGCGTCATTCTAGCGTAAAGGTGGTATCGCGTAAACGACAAAATCAGGGTGCGAAAAAGTGACGAATCTTTATTGGGCAAGATGGTTGCGTAGATCATCAATGCGTTGGTCGATCTCCCATTCGCGGTCTCGCATTTGACGCGTGGCTGAGTGAATGGTACTGCCTGGACGGCTGACCTTGTCGTAAAGAATCGCAGGATTAAAGAGAAACTTGTGGGTGGTGCCAGCTTCGTATTCAGCGGTAAATAACAAGTCTTCTGCTAACGCCAAACTGGTGTCAAAGCGCAGTTTCAGCTGATTAATTACGCTCATTCGAAAGGCTTTGTTCCACGTGTAACCACCAATTTGAGTACCATGTTCAGTTGCTTCTGCCAGCATGTCTGCCTGTGAAATCTCATGCCAACCTGAAAGTTGCCGCACGGCGCCGCGCGCCCAGCCGCCCCAGCTTGAGCCGACGGTGACTAAATCGATATTCGGATCAGCTAAACCTTCTGCAAAGGTGGCCAAGTATGCTGGCTCACACTTGTCATCGCCATCGACAAAGACAATAATCGCGCCATTAGCATGTTCAATGCCATAGTTACGCGCAACGGAAACGCCACTGTGCTTGGAAAGGTGAGTCACCGTGAAGTTTGTTTCCTGCTGTGCCCATTGATCAGCGACAGTCGCTGATTCGTCAGTAGAGTGATCATCGACAAGGAGCACCTCATAATTCTGATAAGTTTGATTTCTCAGGCTGGTTAAACACGGTGCCAAAAAGTGACCGAGATTGTAAATGGTGACAACGACGGTAATGAGTGGTGTTGGATCTGCCATGGCGAGTGCCTCCTAGATGTTGTTACCGCTAGGATACAAGGATTTGACGAAAAAAGGGGGAAAAGGGACTTGAATATCTAAGCAAATGAAGACTACGACGAAAACGCAGGCGGATTTTTCGGTAAAAGAGTGGATCACGAGAACTAATGTGGATAGCAAATAACTGAGAGCCTTGTCAGTAATATCTATAGCAAAATAGTGCGATAGCACAGGTTAGTCGCTACTTGCCCCACAAAAAGTTGATCACCAGTCGATTAACTTGAGCGTTATTGTGTAATTTACTGTGTTGGGCATCTTTGCCCTTAATCATGTGTTCTTGGTAGCTGATGGGCCGGTTTCCTAGTAGGTACTTGAGGGAACGTGATGAAACATTGCTGACCCGTCCATCGGAATTGCTGCCATCCTCTAAGTTGCCGTAAATATTCAGCACGCGAACTTGGTGGCTGGGATAGTTATTGATGTGTGCCAATAGATAGCGATAGTTTTGATCCATCGTTTTGGGTTGTCCGTTCGCTAGTAAGCGATTTTGATTCGGCTTGTCGCCACGGCCAAGAATGCCATCAAAGTGACCGGCCAAATCCACTTGTTTATTCAATTGTGGTAAATTCTTGTTTTGTCCATTGGCCGTTTCATAGTACATGACGGCCATGTTGCCCATTGAGTGAGCGACAACGTTGAATTGCTTAATGTGATAACGCGATTGCAGCGTCGTCAAGATGTTTTTAAGCCACTGGCCATCGGTTTTGAAGTCAGAGTTACGGTTATTTTCAAAGATAACTTGGACTAATGGATTCACTTTGCCCGAGCGCCAGTGACCACTGAGTTTGACGTGCCCCGTTTTCGTCACGCGAGCAGTCAACACTTTGGTGGCAGCGCCGGCTTTTTCAGCAGCGGCAATCTGATGATTAGATGCTGACGCGCCGCCACCGTAACCATGTAAGTATAAGGTCGGCACATTACTGTAGGTATAATTGTTCGTCGCTTGATGGGCGGTGAAGGTTGTCCATGAGATAACTGCCGTAACGACAGCGATCATCGCGATTAGGCCGCCCCAAAATTGCTTTCGCATATAAAAGTCCCCCCGACAAATTAAACTATTTGCCGTTATTGTAGGCACCTGCTGAGAAAGAAGCCAAGCAAGAGCACTTTTGAATACCAATTATCAGATTCTGCCAGACATGGTACAGTGAAGGCATTGGTGACTGGGAGGTGAGTGAATGACCAATTATGATACTCAGCTTGATCCGAATCGAACGGATTTAGGCGATTTTTTGAAAGTTGCCGCTTGTAGCGCCGTTATGTTGCAAACGGTCTTAGGTCTGGCAAGCAAATTAGCGCTACCTTGGGCAATGCAACGTAGCCTGATTCCAGTGTACGACGCCGTTAAATTCACCGCCCCAGCGTTTATATTTGGTATTTTATTTACGACGCTGCGGACGACACCATTGATGAGTCGTCGCGAGTATGGTCCTTATTTGCAAAAGCAATGGCACGCGTTGATGATGCCAACGATTTTGTGGACCGCAGTGTACTTAATCTTTATGCCAGGTCAGCAACAGCACACACCTTATCACAGTATTGCGACCTTCAACTGGCAGTTTATCAATGGGAATGCTGCACCGCATCTGTGGTACAACACGATGATGCTACAATTTATTATATTAATGCCACTTTGGTTGGCACTTTCACGTTGGTTAAATGGTCACCCGCAGCGGGAAATTGGCGTTTTAATCATGCTCGCAGTCGGATTTAGTTGGTGGTTGGCCGTTTATGACCTCAGCATCTTTAATGGACTGCACCAACATCAATGGTATTTAGCCGATCGATTATTCATCAGCTATTTACCCTATGCAATTTTAGGCATATCAATGTGGTTATTTTACGAGCCCATGATGCGCTGGCTTCGGCGTTGGTGGTGGGGACTATTGATTGTCGCAATTATGGCGTGGCTACGGGCCAATACAGAGCTGCGCAGCTTCGGTGCCCCAGTAAAGCTGGCAAATGCGCCCTATCTGAAACCGTCCATAACGATTTACGCGCTATGTATGATTGGACTCATTTGCGTGTTAGCCGATTGGTGCATTCGCCAGCAAGTGCGTTGGCTAGGCATCATTCACTTCCTCGCGATTTATGCCTATCGCGCCTTTTTAGGCAACGTCTTCTGGCTGGTTCTACTGTGGCAAATCGAGCGCTGGCTTGGTTGGCGTGATTGGATCTGGATTCGGATCGGTGTGACCGCTGTTGTTGGTTGGTGCCTGGCGTTCGGGTTCGCGGTAAAAGGACATCGGGTGGTGGATGGTAGGAGAGATTCAAATTTAAGATGAAGATACCGGCAGAACTTTTGTCGGTATTTTTTAGTCTGGGACTAGGCTAAATACCTAAATGGCAAGGATCTAACCATCACTATTTATGCTAAAATTAAGCATAGTTTATTTAGTTATAACGAGAACGATAAAGGAGCTATTAATGGCAATTCAAACCAATCAAGAACTTTATGGCCGATTGTGGAATGGCGCAGAGCAGCTGCGTGGTTCGATGGACGCGTCCAAATACAAAGACTACATGTTAGGGATTATGTTTTATAAATTTCTCAGCGATAAAACATTAGCCTCTTTTTCGTCATATAACCAAGTCCCAAGTGAGCAGGCTTACGATGTATACATGTCGATTTTGGATCACCCTGAAGCCCAACAACAGGTTTTTAAAGGACTCATTGCAGATCTCGGTTATTATGTACAGCCACAAGATTTATATCAAACGTGGATGGTTAAAATCGAACAAAATACATTTGAAGTTGCCAATATTGAAGATGCATTTAATAACTTTCAGCGAAATGTCCAAGGATCGACCAATAAGGATGACTTCGATGGACTCTTTAGTTCGCTGGATGTTTCCAGTCCTGACTTAGGTAGTGATCTTCACAAACGTAATGAGAATCTGCGAGCATTGGTACGATTGTTTGCCGACTTGGATATGAACGAACTTCAGAAAACTGACGTACTTGGGGATGCATATGAGTATTTGGTGGGACAGTTTGGTATGGAAGCCGGTAAGAAAGCTGGCGAATTTTACACTCCACGACAAGTTTCTGAAGTTATGGCGCAAGTTGTGACAAATTCCACTGAAGATATCCATAATATTTATGATCCAACGGTTGGTTCTGGCTCATTGCTGTTAACGGTGGCAAAACATTTAAAACAGGCAAGCCTTGAGACATTAAATTATTTTGGTCAGGAATATAACACCGCGACATATAACTTGACCCGAATGAATTTGCTGCTACATGGGGTTCAACCGGATCATATGACGGTGCGAAATGCGGACACGTTGAAGGAAGATTGGCCTGAAGACCCTCGTAACCCTCAGCAAAGTCGACAGTTCGACGCCGTTGTCATGAATCCACCCTATTCTTACAATTGGAGTAAAGGTGATAACAGCGCGTATGCCATGGCGACCTTAACCGATCCTCGATATCAGGATTATGGCGCGTTGGCGCCTAAAACCAAGGCTGATTTTGCCTTCTTACTACATGGTTTATATCACTTGGACCAGGATGGTGCGATGGCAATCGTCTTGCCACATGGTGTTCTTTTTCGAGGTGGTGACGAGGGCACGATTCGACAAAACCTCCTCAAGAAAAATCAGATTGATGCCATCATTGGTATGCCAGCTAATTTATTCACGAACACGGGAATTCCAGTCATTGTAATGGTTTTAAAAAAGAACCGGACAGATCGACAGCTGAATGATGTTTTGGTTATCGATGCCTCAGATGGATTTATTAAGGACGGTAAACAAAATCGACTACGTGAACGTGATATCGCTAAAATTGTTGACGTTGTGCGGAATCGTCAAGAAGTCGCAGGATTTAGCCATTTAGCAACGTTAAAGGAAATCGAACATAATGACTTTAATTTAAATATTCCGCGTTATGTCGAAAAAATTGAAGCAGAAGATGTTCAAGATGTCGATGCACATCTACATGGCGGCATTCCTGAATATGCGTTAGAACAATTGACGGTCTTGAATACGCTAGCTAAAGATGAATTAATGGGTAGCTTCAAGACAATCCGACCAGGTTATTTGGAAGCAATTCTTGATAAAGATGAATTGCGAACGAAGATTTATCAAGCGCCCGCTGTGTTAGCTAAAAAACAAAACTACAGTGAACTTGTGCAAGAATTTGCTGATGAATGGTTTTCTAAGTTAGTTGAAGTGAACGCTGATGCCGATTTAGAACAGGTGAAGCGGGAAATGACTGAAGATGCACAGCATCGGCTAGGATTGCCCGGCATTGTGGATGTCTACGATGCGTATCAAGTCGTTGCGGATCTGTGGACTGAAAACCTAACGCAAGATGTGGAATTGATTGCGAAATTTGGTCTGTTAACAACCGGTCGGGCGCTACGACAGCTTTATAAGACGAGTAAGAGTAACGGTCGTACGGTGACGAAAGAGGCTGGTCAGGAAGGACAACTTCTACCAATTGATTTAGTCACAAGCGTTTTGTTTGAAGATCGAGAAAAAGAGCTAGAACAGCTTCAAGACAAAATATCTGATTTAGACGAGCAATTTAATGAGCTGATTGAAGAGGCCGCCAGCGATGAAGATCTTGAAGACTATGTAGATAATGGCAAATTATTGCTTACAGAGGCTAAAAATGATCTGGATGAACTAGCTAAGGACGCAGAAACACCAGAAATCATTATCTTGCGAGAATATACGGATCAGAAGAAGAAAGAAAAGCTGGCGACAATTGCAGATCATCCAAATGCCTTCAAAGTCTTTCAACCCACTGATTGGGATAAAAATCATGAAACGGTCAAAAAATCAGCTGTCTTGAATGAAATCAGTAGTCTGCAGCAGGATGCACTGTTAAATTCGACTGATGGGGATGATCCCGTTGGCACATTTTTAGCGAAGGTTCTTGATCTTGATGCTCAGCGTAAAGAAATTAATGAACAACAAAAGCAAGCAGCAGCAAGCCTTTCAGCAGCGGTGTTGGCACATTTCACTAATCTTGATAAAGATGAAATTTTGACTGTCTTGCGGCAGAAATGGTTCGGTTCGTTTACTCATGATGTCACTAAATTATTAGATCATGCGTTGGATAGAGATCTGGACACCGTATCGTCGTTAATTGAGCGATATCATGACACACTAGCTGATATTCAACGTGAAAAAGCTGAAATTGAATCTTCTTTCAATGAAATGTTAGCTCAACTAGTGAAGACAGAGGATTTTGGCGATGATGAATAAAAAAAGTAACAAACCCTATCTACGCTTCCCTGGATTCACTGACGCTTGGGAAAAGCGTAAGTTGGGAGAAATAACTCAAGTAATAATGGGAGTATCCCCAAGTTCAAAGAATTATTCATTAGACTTGTCAGATCCGATCTTAGTTCAAGGAAACGCAGACATGATTGATGGGCAGGTTGTTCCAAGAATTCATACTAAACAAATAACGAAAACTGCGAAAAAAGGAAGCTTAATTCTTAGTGTTCGGGCGCCAGTTGGAGAAGTTGGAAAGACTGAGTTCGATGTTGTTCTAGGTCGTGGTGTGGCAGGAATTTCAGGTAACGAATTTTTGTTTCAGTATTTAAATAATATTCATTCATCTGGGTATTGGAAGGTTTTAAGTTCTGGGTCAACATTTGATTCCGTCACTACCACGCAGGTGTTAAATCTTTTGGTCTATATTCCAACGAAGCGTGAGCAACAACAAATCGGCACCTTCTTCCAAAAATTAGATTCCCTCATCGCAGCAAATCAGCGTGAGTATAAGAAATTAACAGATTTGAAAAATGCATATTTGCATAAAATGTTTCCAGCCGATGGAAAAGATGTTCCAGAGCTACGTTTTCCTGGATTTACTGACGCTTGGGAAAAGCGTAAGTTGGGAGAAATGACGAAATTAGTTAGTGGGTATTCATTCAAAAGCAGTAACTTTGGTATCGGATCTTTTCCAGTCATTCGAATAACGAATATTTTGGAGAATGGAAGTGTTGGAGGAACCTTTGTCACTTACGAAAAAAAAGAATTGGCTGATAAATATATTGCAAAATCAGGACAACTAGTTATTGCCATGTCGGGTGCCACTACGGGAAAAATTGGGCAAGTATCTGCTACAGCACTAGTTAATCAACGTGTCGGGTTGTTTGCAGAGCTAGCTATTAATGTTCGCCTATTGAAGGTGTTTTTAGCGAGTTCCTCGTTCAAGAAATACATTGGGAATCTTTGGGGTGCTGGGGCACAACCCAATGTTAGCGTGAAGCAAATCAATTCATATGAAATATCAATTCCAGCCACAAATAATGAGCAACAACAAATTGGCATCTTCTTCCAAAAACTAGATTCCCTCATCGCAGCAAATCAGCGTGAAGGGAAGAAATTGGAAGAATTGAAGCAATCGCTACTGAAAGAGATGTTTGTTTGACGAATAAAATACAATTTTACGAATAAATAATGAATAAATATACAATAATGGGAGGTGGCATGCTTGTTAAGCGATAAAAGCTTATCAGAACGTCGGTTTCAAGATGGAACAGTTCGTGCATTGGCTGGCTATGGCACAAAATCGTGGACTGCTTCGCCTGAGCTAGACGGTACTAAGCGAAAAGTAACCTATGACACCCTACTTCAGAATTGGCGAACAATTTTAAATCGAATCAACGCCATTGAATTAGAACAAGTCGATCTGACTGACCAAGAATTTGATCAAGTGATGGGTAAAGTCAATGGAATCAGTAATTCTTATGAGGCAGCCAAAATATTATCCGCCGAGAATTCAACTGGGAAAATTGACGGCATTATCCGTGATGCGCCGGGTGTAACGAAAAAGCGGATTACCTTACAGATTTTTAAAAAGGCCGAAGTGAATGGTGGCGACACCAGTTATCAGATTGCTCGAGAAGTTGTGTCAAAATCTGGTCAAAACCGTTTTGATTTAATCTTGCTAATAAATGGGCTGCCATTAATAAATATTGAACAGAAACGAGTTGATCACAGCACTGACGAGGCTTTTGGTCAATTTCGTCGCTATTATCAAGATGGCGAATACACGCATAACTTTTTCGCCTTTTCACAAATGATGGTTATTATGAGTGACATTGATACACGGTATTTCGCAACGCCAAAGAGTTTAGAGGCCTTTAACCCAGCCTTTCAATTCCATTGGGCGGATATTCATAATAATCCGTTAAACCGGATGGAAGACATTACTAAAACCTTGTTAAGTATCCCCATGGCACACCAAATGGTTGGCGATTATCTAGTTCTTGATGTGGAGCATGAAATTCATATGCTAATGCGTCCATACCAGGTGGAAGCTTTGCGAGCCATTGAATTTGCGGCAAACGGGATTGATAACAAGGAACATCAGCCTCACGGTGGTTACGTATGGCATACAACTGGGTCTGGTAAGACGATTACTTCGTTTAAAGCAGCGACATCATTGGCTAAATATTTTGACAAAGTGATCTTTTTGCTAGACCGAAAAGATTTGGATCAGCAAACGAGCGCTAATTTTAAGGCGTATTCGCAATATGAGAGTATTGAGGTAGATGATTCTCCTTATACAGATTCATTGCGACAAGCTTTGCAAAGTGGTGGTAAAGGAATTGTGGTGGCAACCACTTTCAAGTTAAATAATGTGATCAATGATTTACTCAATAATGGCGATGCAAAGGACATTTTGGGCAAGCACATGGCCATCATTATTGATGAGGCTCATCGTACAACCATGGGAACAATGATGTTAACCATCAAAAGTGCGCTGAAAAACACATTGTTCTACGGCTTTACAGGAACGCCGCTGTTTGATGAAAGTGATGTTAGTGGTGTCATTAATGAAAAATCCGAGCGAATTCGGACGACAGAGCAGATGTTCGGGCCGGAGTTACATCGCTATACGATTGATCAAGCTATCAAAGACCGCAATGTTTTGGGATTCCATGTGGATTACATTGATACCGGTGAAGTGGGCAGCTATGAGAAATTGTCTGAACGCTGGGTTGAGCAAAAGATGCATGAGTTGCCTGATCCTGATGAAGATGATTTAAGGCGACAAGCCAGAGAATATGAGGGTAATCATAGTAAGGACACTGATGGCATTGAAGATGGTCGGATGCGATTAGAAGAAGTTCTTCATTATGATGATGAATCCCATATTCCTGTTGTAGTCGAGCGGATTTTAAAGAATTGGGAAAAGCATTCTACGGGAATTGTTCAAAATCAGCGAGTTCCGTATAAGTTTAATGCGATTTTGACAGTTGCTCGTAAATCTCGCGTGATTGCGTATTATGAAGAATTTAAACGTCAACTAGCCGATCATCCTGAAATCCACCTAAATATTTCTGCCACTTTTTCTGAGGATAATGAGAATACTGATAGTGGGGCAAATGATAAGGCTCAACTCGCTCGTTTATTTTACGACTGGCATGCGATGGGGCATCCACAATACTCAGTCGATGGTAAGAAGGAAAATGGTGAATCGGGCTTCTTTGCGGACATAACGAGTGTCTTCAAAAGAGGTGGGCATGCGCTGGATGAAAAGAATATTGATTTGATGATCGTTGCGGATCGTTTGTTAACAGGTTACGATTCAAAACTATTGAATACGTTATATGTAGATCGTCAACTTCAACTTCAAGGCTTAATCCAGGCCTATTCACGAACGAATCGGGTTTATGGCTCAGATAAAGAATTTGGTACGATCATCAATTACTATTACCCGGCTACGAGTCGTTATGAACTAAGCAAAGCGCTTCATCTCTATGGTGCTGGTGGATCTAGTACGGGAGTTGTTGTAGCTCCATATCCTTTAGCAGTCCAAGGATTAGAACCACTATATGCCGCATTACAGGCCGCTTTGTCTGACCCAACGAGATGGCCGGAGTTAGTTGGCGATGAAGAAGCGATAGCGTCATTTCTTAGTAACTATCGTCAAGTCTCGAAATATTTAAATTTATTATCCCAATATTATGAATTCGATTGGAATGGCACTGGTGATCGACAGCTTGCACTAACAGAGGACGAGTGGCTACAGTATCAGGGTGCCTATCGTGCTTTACGCCCGCAAACTGAGGCGAGTGATGATCCAGAAGAAGTTGAATTGGGTGCTGTTAAACTGATTGATACGCAAGATGTCACTTTTGAAGAAATTATTCGATTAATTGGACAAGTTGTTAATGGTCAAGAAGGCGGTAGTGATTCAAACGAAGAAAACTTGCGATTGATTAATGATGGCATTTTGAAGTTACGCACGTACGGTGATAATGACAACGCTACGCTATTACAACAGTTTATGAATGAAGTGGTAGATCCAGGAACATTGAACAATGACGATGCAATTGAGGATAAATTTCATGAGTTTGCTGTTCAAAAAGGACTAACGGCGTTAAAAAAGTTTGCATATGAATGGGCAATTGATTGGCAAATTCTGTTAAAGGTTTATCAAAACTATCAACCAGACGCAGAGACGATTGATTATTTAGATGAGTTGCGTGAATCGGGAAATTATCAGGAATCGGAGTGGTACAAGATCCCAGAAAACCAAGCAGGATTTTTGCCGGCTGGTAATTATAAGACGGATCTAGGAACTGCTGTTCGACAGTGGTTACCAAAGATGCAAGCAATGTACGGTGAATTATAAGGATTAAAAAGATGCCAGCGCTGAAAAAATCGCTGGCATCTTTTTTATAAAGAACTTAGATAACGCATAATTTTGTCATTGTCGACATTTTCTAGTTCTTGAATGACATGAAGATATACTTTCTGAGTTGTGGTCATATTGGCGTGACCTAAACGTCGGGATACTGAGGCGAGGGAAACACCCGCATATAGCAATAGTGAAGCATGGGTATGACGGAGCGCATGAACTGAAATGGCTGGTACACCAGCCATCATGCATTTCCGGCGAAGAAAGTCATTAACGGTCGCGTTGAAAATTGGTTTATCTGTTGAAGCGAAGATTGGCTGGTCAGACGGTAGATCTTGAGTAAGTCGAGAAAACATTGTCAGTGTTTGCCAGTCAATGGAAACTTTACGAACAGAACTACGATTTTTCGTTGGTGCGAAACCACCTGTGCGGCTCTTATAGTTCCAAGTTTTATTAATAGTGAGCATTTGACGTTTAAAATCAAAATCTTTGGGCGTTACTGCTAGCGCTTCGGAAAATCTGATCCCAGTTTTGGCAATTAAGGCAATGAGATAGTTATTATCAGCTTCACCGGTGAAAAACAAAGTATCCATTAAACGACCGAATTCCTTTTGATTTAAGAACTTAGGCTTGTGGCTGCGCTGAACAGTACCCTTGATGACGACCTTTCTGGTGGGATCGCGTTTGATTAAGCCATCGTCTAGTGCATCCATCAATGAGGCTTTTAAGTGATGATGGAAATCAGTCGTTGTCACTCGTTCGTGCGTTTCTGCGTATGTATTCAGTAGCTGTTGATAAGAAAGCCGGGTTAATTCATCTAAGCGAAGATCCGGAACTAAAGTCACCAGATTTTGATAACACATTTTGTACTTATCGTAGGTAACTGGCCGAACAGCGCCAGCCTTGTAAAGTCTGATCCATTGCAAATAGTATTCGTGAAATTTTGGTGATGTCATAGATTCTCTCCCGTTGATTTTTTAGATGGTGCTATGGCTTAAAATACGCAATTTTTCGTCATAAAGATAGAAAAATTACTAATTTACGCTGATTTGCTGCGATGAGGGAATCTAGTTTTTGGAAGAAGGTGCCGATTTGTTGTTGCTCATCTAAAGATGGAACCAATACCGCATATTTTAAGAAGTGACGATCGTCTAATTTATTCGAAGAATTTGCCGACGATTTAATTGATTTGGAAAAAATTGGCGCCATTACCCAATCTAACTGAATGGCATATTTCCAATAAAACAAATTCATTTTGGCTATAGGCCTGTACACAGGAAATAACTCGGATACAACACCGTCTCCAATATCATTTAAAACGAATCTTCCAAATTCAAAATCTGCATTAGGGTGACCTTCAAAGGCGATATCTCCTTTTCTCATGACATAAGTTCTAGTATCTAGGTTATTAGATGTAACCCTATCTGCAGTTTGAAAATACATTTTTGCAACAGAAATCCATCTAGAACGACCAAACTGGCCATTGTTTCGTTCATTAACCCTTTCAAACAATTCTGAAAACTTACGCTTTTCCCATGCGTTCGTTTTCAATCTGCTCACTTGGGAAAAGCGTAAGTTTGATGAAATTGTCACCAGAAAGTCTGAAGTCTCCAATAGTTATTCCTTGCCGAATTTAGAATATGAAGATATTAATTCAGGATCAGGCACTCTAAATAAAGACATTACAAAGAAGCACGATGTCCGCCGAGGAATAAAATTCGAGGCTAACGATGTTGTTTTTGGAAAACTGCGTCCATATCTAAAGAATTGGTTGCTAGCTGACTTTTCAGGTGTCGCTCTCGGTGACTTTTGGGTTATGAAGCCGACAAGCATTGCAACAGCTGCATTCGTCTACTGCATTCTTCAGACAGAAAGCTTTTTTAAATCTAGTAACCACTCGGTCGGAACAAAAATGCCAAGATCTGACTGGCATACGGTTGCGAAATCAGAGTATTTTGTGCCCGTTTTGTCAGAACAAAAGTTGATTTCCAACTTCTTCCAAAAGTTAGATTCCCTCATCGCAGCAAATCAGCGTAAATTCAAAAATAAAGGGCCTCCAATAAAAAACTTTCATCTAAAACTAAGGTGAAGGGCCGATCTTTATGGAAGATGATCGTTTAGTGTAATAAAAGCACTCGCAATTTTTTTGCGAGTGCTTTGGCAATGGGATTAAATTTTCGTGGCTTTGATTTTCCTAATCCATCGAGTACCTCCCCGTCTGTCTCACAGCGGGTTCGTTCTGCTGGTTAAATGATTGAACGAGGGTGATGTTTTGTTCGTGCTCGGCACGGCTGGTTTTGCGATAGGTTAGGGGGGCTTGGCCGACGAGTCTGGTGAAGAGCTTGGTGAGGTAGTTGGGGTCAAGACCGACCTTAATGCCGATTGTGTTGACGGAGAGGTCAGTATACTCTAGGTAGTTTTGGGCATGTTTGATGCGGATGCGTTGTAGTAGATTTGCCGGGGTTAGGCCAGTATGTTGCTTACAAATGCGAATTAAATAATTTTTGCTGTAGTTGAAGTGTTTGGCTAAACTTTCTAAAGTTAAGGGTTCGTCATAGTGTTGTTGCAAATATAATTGCAGCGGAAAGGTCGCATTGGGGTCGGTAGCGGCCGAAAAATCATTAGGTAAGTCGGTCATGTGGGGTGTCGTGGCAAAGATGGTTTTGAGTAATAGTTGCTTGAAGTCGACATCGAGTTGAAGTGCTGAATATGCGTGAGTCCCCAACTCGGTCGGCACGCCTTCATTTAGCAAGTGGCGAAAGCTTTCGATGGCGAGAACAGGAAAAATTTCTTGGTTGCTTGCTGTTGTAATGAGCTGTTGAACATCTTCACTTAATTCAAATTTAATGTCGATAATCACTGTGTCGTGTTCAAAATGAAAACTGTGCGGGGTGTGCGGCTGGATGAGGACCAGTTGGTTAGCAAAAACGGTGAGTTGATGGTGATTAATTTCAATATACTCTTGGCCATTGAGCACAATTTGGGCTTGAGCAAACATATGTTGATGCTCTTCGACCACTTCATGACGGTGATAAAGCCGACCACTCATCCATAAGACTTTGATTTGTGGGTCACGAACTGCTAGTTGCATGAGAGGGATTCTCCATTTTGTGTGATATTTTCCAGAAAATGAGCTGGTTACGGCCAAATGTAAACGCTTTATTCAAGCTATACTATCGTCAGAAAGATGGATATCTGGATGGTTACTTTGTAAGGAAATCACAAACACAGGTGAGGACGTGGCTTCAATGACAGATGCAAAGCATAGCGCACTATCAAAGGTCTCTTGGCACATTTTGCCGTATCTATTCGTTATTTATTTTATCGCTTTTTTGGATCGTAGTAGTATCACTTATGCCTCGATTGGTGGCATGGATAAAGAATTAGGTTTAACCGCGACGACATACGGCTTCATTGCCGGAATTTTCTTTATCGGTTATTTCCTGTTCGGTATTCCGGGCAACATGATGCTGGAACGCATCGGAGCTCGCCGCTGGATGGCATTTATCCTCGTGTTCTGGGGCACGGTGACTTTGATCACTGGTTTTGTTAGTTCAGTATCAATGCTAGTTGTTTTACGATTCCTGCTTGGGGTGTCTGAAGCAGGATTATTCCCAGGGATGACATTGTACATTACGTACTGGATTCGCAGTAAAGACCGGGCACGAGCCATTGCCGCATTCATGATCGCACCGCCCGTTGCCAACTCGATCGGAGCGCCCATTGCAACATGGATTATCACGAGTGTCCACATGGAACTTGACTTAGCTGGTTGGCGTTGGTTGTTTATCATCATTGGGATTCCAGCCGTTTTGATGGGAATTTATACCATTTTCTTCCTAGCCGATGGTCCAGCAAAGGCTCGTTGGCTCAATTCAGACGAGAAGAACTGGCTCATCAAAGCCTTAGCTGATGACGCTGAACAGCAGAAAGAAAACAAAGTTGTCAATGCGCCATTTATTGATGCGTTCAAAGACGCCAAGATTTGGAAAATGACCGGGGTTAATTTCTTCTATTGTATCGGACTATACGGTATTACATTTTGGATGCCACAAATGGTTAAGTCCTTGTCGAACAATATCACAACGATGCAGGTCGGCTTAATCAGTGCCATTCCGTATTTGTTAGGAGCGATCGCCTTAGTCGTTAACAGTCGTTGGTCAGACAGTTCTGGTGAGCGAATTTGGCATACGGCCGGTGGAGCTATTCTCGGTGGTATCGGTTTTATCGGCGCGGCTTTAACAACTGGCATTCCTGTTTTGTCAGTCGGCTTTATCTGCCTTTCAGCGATTGGTGTCTATGCTTACTCTGGACCATACTGGGCGATCACGACCACCGTTGACCCGCGAATTGCGGCGGTTGGCTTAGGGATCGTTAACGCTGTAGGTAACTTCGGTGGTTTCTTTGGGCCATACGCGATTGGCTGGTTGAAGTCAGCCACTGGCAGTACCGAAGTTGGCATGTACTTTTTAGCGGCCACCTTGATTATCACCGGTCTAATTGTCATCAGTTTGCATGAACACAAGCCGGTGGTGAAACAACCAGATACGACGATGCCTAAAGAGGCTTAACTTGGTTAACTAATTATCTTAAAGGAGATCTTGACCATGGTAGAACGGTATCAACCAGATTGTTTATATTGCGCACACACGGAAAAACTAGCTGCAAACTATATTGAAATTGAACCATTGCATGTAGCCACGGTTTATCTGAGCCGCGATCAAACCCATCCCGGTCGCGTGGCGGTTGTTTTGAATTGGCACGTGGATGAACCATTCCAGTTGTCGGAAGTTGAACGACATGAATTTTATGATGACGTGGCTCATGCAGCTGAAGCGGTTGAAAAAGCATTTAACCCAGGGAAAATTAACTACGGTACTTATGGCGATACCGTTTCTCACTTGCATGTTCACGTGGTACCAAAGAAGCCAGGTGAAGCAGATTGGAACGACTCATTTGTCAACAATCCAGCTGATCCTAAGTATTTATCAGACGCTGAATATCAAGATATTGTTGAAAAAATCAAAGCTAATCTTTAAATTATAGGAGGTCATCTATCATGACAGTAGCAGGAAAAGTTGTTGTAATCGCTGGGGCTTCATCAGGAATTGGCGCTGCCACGGCAAAAAAGTTAGCTGAACACGGGGCCAAGTTATTTATCGGGGCTCGACGTGAAGATTTACTGAAGCAACAAGTTGCCGGCATTGAAGGCGCCGGTGGAGTAGCTGCCTACAAGACAGTTGATGTTACAGATAAACAATCGGTTCAAGAATTCGTCGATGCAGCCCACGAAAAGTATGGCAAGATTGACGTGATGTATAACAATGCTGGAGTGATGCCGAACTCAGCCTTGCGTGACTTGCGCGTAAATGACTGGGAACAAGCTTTCCAGATTAACGTGATGGGCGTTCTGTATGGAATCGCTGCAGCATTACCGATTATGCGTGAACAAGGATTCGGTCACTTTATTGCAACCGACTCAAACGCTGGCCATGTGATTAATCCAAACGCCGCCATTTACTCCGGAACTAAGTTTGCGTTACGGGCAATCATGGATGCTTTGCGTCAAGAGGAAGGTCCGAACATGATTCGCTCCACGATCGTATCACCAGGCAACGTCAATACGTCACTATGGAAGACGGTTGGCGATCCTGAATTGCAAAAGAAGGCTCGTGCTCGTGAAGAAGCGATCGGCTTGAGTCCGGATGACCTAGCCAATGCAGTTCTTTACGCAATTGATCAACCAGAAAATGTCGGCATCGACGAAATTCTCTTGCGGCCAACAGTTCAAGAAAACTAATTATCGTGTTAAAAAAGTGTTCCCTGTAGTAAGTGCAGGGAACACTTTTTTACATAGGGCCAACTTGTGAACAGGGTTAGTTCACGTTATGCTTAATGTAAGCGATTACTTAAGCTGAGGAGTGATGAAATGCAAGCAGATTTTTTAAAGCAGATCAAAGGTAAACTGATTATTTCTTGTCAGGCATTATCAGACGAGCCATTACACAGTTCGTTTATCATGAGTCGAATGGCAAAAGCAGCGGCGATGGCTGGTGCCAGTGCAATCCGAGCCAATTCAATCGTCGATTTACAGGCGATTCAAGATGTCGTTGATTTGCCGTTGATCGGCTTGGACAAAGTTGATTATCCAGATTCGCCAGTTTATATCACGCCGACACTTAAGGAAATGCGGGCAGTGGCGGCCACCGGCGTTGCTGCCGTCGCTTGTCAGGTGACAGGACAGTCGCGGCCACATGACGAACATTTAGCCGACATTGTGGCAGCTATGCACGCTGAATACCCCAATACGCTGCTAATGGCTGATACCGCCACTGTCAGCGATGTTATTGCCGCCGATCAACTTGGCTTTGACCTTATTGGTACGACGATGCATGGCTATACGTCGGCTACCCAAGGACAAAATATTGCCGATAATAATTTTGCTTACCTAAAGGATGTGCTAAAGACTGCCCAGGCGCCAGTAATTGCAGAAGGGAAAATTGATACACCGGCAAAAGTAACTAAAGCGCTTGAATTGGGCTGCTATAGCGTGGTTGTGGGGTCGATTATCACACGCCCCCAGTTGATCGCGGTACCGTTTGTGGAGGCGACGGCAGCGGTCGAAAAAAGGGATGAATGATTTTAATATCATTCATCTCTTTATAGCAATCAATTATTATGAATTAGTTGGCTTGTCGAACGTAAAACTGCCATCCGCAGTGATTTCATCACCAAGCTCAAGGTAATCAAATGATTCAAATTCAGCCGTAGATTGATAGCCAGAATAATCGACGGCTGCCAAACCAACAAAAGCACCGGTAAAGAAACCACCATACTCTTGCACAACATAATCATCAGAAAGAACGGCAGCATCTAACTGAACCCCAGTTTCGTTCCAATCCGATCCATCGAACGAATATAGATAAGTGTAAGATTGTTTTCGTACTTCTGTCTTGAACCAAACATACTCTGTACCATCGGGAATAATTGGTGCCTGGTCCTTGAGGTAAGAAGTATACATACCATTACGCAGCCCGCCTTTGTTTTCAGCAACTTCTACGACTCGCTTTCCATCATCATTTTTCGTAATAAAGATCCATGACCAATTGGAATGGTTATAGTAATTAGTTAAACCAGCCATCGATTGATAGGAATAAGGGTCGAATTTGACCTTTGTTTCAGCGTCGAAGTAGAATGCCTGCCAGCGCCGTGCGATTAAGGATAAATCAAAAGGATTTGCAAGTGATCCTCGGCCGATAAGTTCTAATTTGCCATGTCCGGCTCTTCCCATGTGTTGACTGAAAGGCACTCGCAAAGTATTCCAATTAATATCAAGCATGCTGTTTTCAAATTCATCGTGTTGCGAGTGTGTTTTAGGAGCGACGGTTTCAATGGCATCTTTTGGCGCGTCAACGAGGGTTTGACCACCGTGTCCTCCGACAATTCTTGGCCAACCTTCTTGGTCCCAGGTTACTTTTTGGATAGATGTTTCTCGACCAAGTGTCGACCAGCCACGTGGATCAGTCGACGATTCGTTTTGATGATGCCATGGGCGAGCTGATAATGAGGCATAATAATACTCGCCGCCAGGGGTCGTGACTAACGCGCCATGACCTTGCTTTTGTAAGTAGGTCTTTGGCGTATCAAAATTAGTGATAAAGGGTGCATCAGGTTCAGGTTCAAATGAAAGTTCACCAAGCGATTTTGATCGGGCGACGACCTCTTGGTGTGTGAAAATTGTGCCACCTTCAGCCGCGAATAGATAATAATAACCATTGATTTGATAAAGGTGAGGGCCCTCAACTAATTTGACTTCATCGCCATTCCAGATTGTTGTGGCAGTTTCGGGTTTGAGTTGCATAGTTGCCACATCGAACTCTGTTAAGGTGATCCCATTAAACGGGTGATGGTATTCACGATGATCCCACGTTTGTTGGACTAAGTATTTGCGTCCATTTTGATCGTGGAAAAGGCTGGCGTCAAAACCGACGCCGTTAACGGTGATGGGGTCAGACCAAGGTCCTTCGATTGTCGGAGCCGTCGTTAAGTAATTGGTCATATCCTTAAAAGCACCATCGGTAATTTTAACGTCGGTAAAAATTAACCAGAATTTACCATCGGCATAGGATAGATCTGGCGCCCAAATGCCGCCAGAAGACGGATTGCCTTTCATATCTAAAAGCGTTGTCGTATCTAAAACATTTTTTACTAGGTTCCAATGAATCAAATCTTTTGAAGCATGAATACGCACACCAGGGAACCATTCAAAAGTGGAAGTTGCTAGATAATAGGTGTCGTTAACCCGAATAAACGAAGGATCTGAATTAAAACCAGGTAAAACAGGATTCTTAATTTGTGACATGATCTTATTTCCTTTCACTGATTCGTAGCAAGCAAGATTGATTAGTTATTGTGTAACAGAATCTTTAGCTTTTAACTCAGCGTTCATCTTGGCAACGTAAGCATCTGACAGTGGGTAGCGACTCATAATAATTGCTGCCAATACTGCAAAGATAATCGGTAACCAAATCATTGAAAATTCGATACCACTTTGAGCTGACGCAGATTGAGTGGTAGAGCTTGATTTAAATTTTGCAAATTGCAAAATAAATCCGGGGATAATACCACCTAGGGCTAGCCCAATTTTAAAGAATAATCCCATGATGGCATTGATGATTCCCGCAACGCGCTTTCCTGAAATATATTCACCATTTGAAACAACTTCTGGAACCAATGCCCACATGAATCCGGTTGCAGACGTTAAACCCCACTGCTGCAAGAATCTGCCAAGAAATCCCATCCAGTTAGCAGAAGGCGCTTTAGACCAACCCCAAAGTAATAACGTACCCGCGGTGAAAATAATTAGGAAGGTGTAGAAAAATCCTTTTTTACCTAGGACACGTCGAAGCCAAGGCCAAAGTGTTACAAGAAATATTCCAGGAATGGAGCCGATAAGCCCAACTGAGGCCATCATGGCAGACTTTCCAGTACCACCGCCGAAGTTAAATTGCATGAAGTAAGCCCAAACAGTATTTTGGAAAAACATAAATGTGAAAGCAACTAGGAAGAACCCACCGAGAACTCGCAATGCTGTGTTCCGACGCAATTCTGCAAATAAGTCTGAATATTTAACTTGGTCAGATTCTTCATCTGAGGCGATAACTCGCTCTTTAGTCCCACGGTAAGTAATAAAAAGTAAAATTGCGCCTAAAATCATATAGACACCGAATACTTTAAACCAAGCTCCAGCTGCCGATGGGTCTGCCCAATTTCCCATGTGTAGTTTTAGGCCAAACAGTCCTGTATCGGTTAGCTTATTATCTTTTGGAGCCGCCATTTGAACAAGTAGTGGAAAAAGTGTGTAAACCAATAAATTGCCTGTATTGGCTAACATCATTCGAACAGAGGTTAGTTTGTTAACTTCTTCTTCATCGCGTGTTAGTGAAGCATTTAATGCACCATAAGGAATGTTAACAAAGGAATACACTAATGCCGTAGCTGCATAAGAGAGCGTTGCATAAGAAATGGTGGCCACTGTGTTAGTTCCTAAAACCTTTCCAACAGGTAGAAATAATAAAGCTGCCAAAATAACTAGCGGAATTCCGAAATTAAGCAGATAAGGCCGGTATTTACCGTTCCTTTTAATTTTGGATTTATCAATGACGGCGCCGACCCATGGATCCCAGAAAACATTAATCCATCGAACGACTAAGAAAATTGTGGCCCCAACTCCGGCTGAAATACCGTCAATACTAGTTAAGTAAAATAGTAACCAACCACCCACAGTTCCAAAAATCAGGTTTTGAGCGAAATCACCGGAACCATAAGCTAGTCTGTCACCAGTACTTAGATGAGCAAACTCATTTGGATGTTTTGCATTTGCCGCCATAAGACAGAGCTCCTTAATTATTATGTGTTTTATAAAGTGATGCGAGTCGCTTCAAAAAATTGATTAAATTGAGTTTTGAGTTTTCTCAAAGCTGAGATGATATTTAATTTGTTCAGTTTTAGTTTCTCCTGCCCGAAGAATTGTCGTACCAAATTGAGCATGTTTAGTTGCATCAGGCAGATTTTGAGCTTCAAGTGCAACACCTAGATAAGGGTTGCCAGTACCGTTGGTTCGGATGAAGTTCATGTGTGAATGTGTGAAAGAATTTGCCGTAAAAACAACGAGACCATTACGTGCTGATTCAATGGCAACACTCGTATTGCTGGTAGGATCATTTAAAGTTGCGACAATATTGTTGTCGTCTGGTTGAACATCAAAAACATCATCTAGTCCTTTTTCCTGAGTGTTCTTTAGTTGATTAATGGCGAAACCAAGTTGACGCGATTGGTGAAAATCAAAGGGTGTAGAAGTGGTTGATAAAAATTGGCCTGTCGGGACTTTGTTGGGTAAAGTTAACAATCGTCTTGTGCTATTAATTTGTAAGGTATGTTGCAGAATTGTGTTATCGGAACCAAGATTAAAATAGGTATGCAGGGTTGGATTGAAAAGCGAATCGGCGTCACTGGTACCAACAAATTCAATAGTAATTGTATTGTCCTCTGACAATTGGTAGTAAATTGAGGTTTGCAAAATACCAGGGAATCCATCATCTTCAGGGCGTTGAATCCTCGTTAAGTGAATGGCGGGAATTCCATGCCGCGTTGTTAATTCTCCAGACCAGACCTGAGAATTAAAACCGTGCGGTCCACCGTGCAATAAGGTGGTTCCTTCATTTGGGAGCAATTTATAAGAATGACCATTTAGTTGAAATTCAGCGTTGCTGATACGCCCCGCAGTTCGCCCAATTGCCATGCAGACATAGAATGGATTATCAAAATAGTCGGTACTATTAGGATAATTTAAGACGAGATTACGCGGGCCTTTTTTTGTTGGAATCGTGATTTCATACAGAATTCCGCCAAGATTGAGTACTGAGATACAGACGCCATTGTCATTTTGAAGCTTATACTGGTAAATCTGTTGATTATTAAAAATGTCAAATGGTCTAATTGAAGTTTGATAACGTTTTTTCATTCAATGAACCTGTCTTAAAAATTAGTTTAGTAAATCGTATATATTCGGAGTTACCACCAAAGTGGTGTGAAAAAAGGTGGTTGGACCGGATCTTTCTTTGTTAAAGGACGATTGGCCCAAATACAAAGTGTTTTAAAGAGCTGTTTGAGCAGCATATAAATCCACTTCCTTTAAAAGAAATATTTAGTTAAGGCTGTCTGAAGAA
Organism: Furfurilactobacillus curtus; assembly: GCF_045862785.1. Classification (GTDB taxonomy): domain Bacteria; phylum Bacillota; class Bacilli; order Lactobacillales; family Lactobacillaceae; genus Furfurilactobacillus; species Furfurilactobacillus curtus. The sequence continues at coordinate 270,409 of NZ_BQXO01000002.1, forward strand.
ACTGTTTTGTCAGTTGATGTTTCTGGCTCTCCGGCACGTGCTCGTAAAGACATTTCAATATCTTCGAGTGAACGATTGCGAGTTTCGAAGACCCTAGCATGAACAAACCAAATTGCCACAAAACAAAGTATGCCGTAACCGATGAAAAGACTGCCGGTACCAAATAGGTTAAGCAATGGTGGAAATGTAAGTGAAACAATCATGTTAGCACCCCAGTTGACCACACTGCTGAAAGAGTTCCCTAAACCACGTATATTTAGCGGGAATACTTCACCAATCATGACCCACATTACTGGACCCCAAGTTGCTGAGAAAAATGCAATATAAATGGTTAGTGCGATGACACAAACGATTGCGGCAGTGGTTGATCCATGAGAAAACTTCATTGCAATACTCATGATTAAGAGGCATACACCCATTCCAATACCACCACCAATAAGCATTTTTTTACGGTCAATTTTATCCATGACAGCAACGGCAATTGCCGTGACGATGACGTTAAAAATGCCAATGCCGATATGAGCGAGTAAAGCTGCCGAGACACCAAAACCAACATCAGTGAAAATAGTCGGGGCGTAGTAAAGAACCGTGTTACAACCCATTACTTGTTGAAAAATGGCTAAACCGACGCCAATGACTAGGGCTGGTCGGACAGTTTTGCCAAATAACTCATGCCAACCACCACTTTTAATAGAAGCTTGTTGAGTAATTTGCTTAAGCTCTGTGTCAACGGCTGCTTGGTCGTGATGATTCATTTGATCTAAAACCTGCTTAGCAGTCTCAAGCTGTCCTGTCTTTACTAGGAAACGTGGGCTTTCAGGTAACAAGAGTCCTCCTAAGAAGAGAATTGCCGCTGGAATCGCCGCAAAGCCTAGCATCCAGCGCCAACCATAATAGAATCCGGAGAAACTGTAATTGGTAATATAAGCTAATAAAATGCCTGTCATTACCATGAGTTGGAACAGACTTGAAACCGTTCCACGTTTATCCGCCGGTGATAATTCCGACAGGTAAGTTGGAATGAGTGCAGAGGCCGCACCAACACCCATTCCTAAGACGATTCGAGAAAGGATTAGCGTCCAAAATTCAGGTGAAAAAGCTGATCCTAACGCTCCCACAAAGAAAATGACGGATGACAGTAGAACTAATTTACGCCGTCCATAATGATCAGACATAGGTCCGATAATTGCGGCACCTAGTACAGCACCTAGAAGGACAGCACTGACAACCCAACCTTGTTGCCACGAACCCAAACGAAGCTGTTTTTGAATAAATAAAATTGCTCCAGAGATGACACCAGTGTCATAGCCAAATAGAAGACCGCCTAAGGCACCAAAGAAATAAACGAAACCGGTCGATACTTTATGCATAGCAGCAAACTCCTCATGTTTATAGTTAGTCTGTAACGCCTTTGTAAGTTGGTCTAATAACACGAAAGAAACGAGTTAGTAGAACCGAAAAACTAACTGGTGACATTGTGGCGCGTTTGCTGAAATAATGCAAGCGCTTTCTCTAAAATAGTGATTTTTATCACAATCATTATTAGGACGGTAAACCGTTTTATTAGTTGGTGGAGACAGATCCCGGCGTAGCAAGCATAGATGTATATTTGATGATTTTAAAGTAGGTATATAAAGAAGCAATTGTCAGGACGTGGTCGATAATAAAATAAAATTAATGAAAGGGGTTGCAAAAATAGAAACATGCGAATATAGTTTGATTCGTAAGTTGGTTGTTTAGGAAAACTAACATAAAAAATGGAGGTTCATAATCATGGCTTATTGGAATGTTGACAAGGTGCCTTATGTAGGTACAAGCAATTTGAAATCTGGACTAGGTTTTCATTACTACCAGCCAGATAAAATGGTTGGTGGCAAAAAGATGCGGGACTGGTTGCGTTTTGCAGTTGCCTATTGGCATACTTTTGACCAGCGGCTAGTTGATCCATTTGGTGATGGAACTGCTCAGCGTCCCTACGATAAATTCACGGATCCGATGGACCTTGCTTTAGCAAAAGTCGATGCAGCATTTGAGTTTTATGACAAACTTGGTGTTGATTTCCTGTGCTTCCATGATCGCGATTTAGCGCCTGAAGGAAATACATTACGGGAAACTAATGCGAACTTGGATAAAGTCGTTGATAAGATTGTTGAGTATCAAAAAACATCTGGTATGAAAGTATTATGGAATACGTCTAATTTATTCAGTAACCCTCGTTTTGTTGAAGGTGCTGCAACTGCACCATACGCCGACATCTTTGCTTATTCTGCTGCACAATTAAAACACAGTCTCGAAATTGGTAAGCGTGTGGGTTCGGAAAACTATGTTTTCTGGGGTGGCCGTGAAGGTTATGAGTCACTTTGGAACACAAATATGAAGGAAGAACAAGAACACGCGGCCAAATTCTTCCATATGGCTAAGGATTATGCGAACGAAATTGGTTTTGATGCACAAATGTTGTTGGAACCAAAACCAAAGGAACCAACGACCCATCAGTACGATACTGATGCCGCGACAACGATTGCCTTTATGAAAGAATATGGCTTGGAAGACGATTTTAAGTTGAACTTGGAAGGCAACCATGCCAATCTTGCTGGCCATACTTATCAACACGAAATTAAGACCGCGGTTGACGCAGGATTACTTGGTTCACTTGATGCTAATCAAGGGGACAAGTTAATTGGTTGGGATATTGATGAATATCCGTCTGATTTGTATGAAACAACTGCTGCGATGTATGAAGTAATTCTAAATGGGGGAATCGGTCCTCACGGTGGATTAAACTTTGATTCAAAACCACGACGCTCATCGTTTGAACCAAATGATTTATTCTACGGGCACATTGTGGGGATGGACAGCTTTGCTGCCGGTCTCTTAGTGGCTCAAAGAATGTATGAAGATAAAGTATTGGAAGATCTTAAAGACAACCGATACGCATCATATAAATCTGGCATAGGCGCAGATATTGAAAGCGGCAAGGCAGACTTTAAATCACTGGAAGCATATGCAATCGATAAACCACAGTCTGAATTAATTGCTGCAACTCACTCTGACCATTTGGAACAAATTAAAGATACTATCAACCACTACATTGTTGATACCTTAGGCAAGTAATTATGTTATAAAAGTTAAACAGAGAGGGTGAGGCAAGTCCTCACTCTCTTTTTTTAGGAGGATGAATCATGAGTTATGTATTAGGTGTTGATTTAGGAACCAGCGCCGTTAAGGTATCAGCCGTTGATCGTCATGGTAAAATAGTGGCCCAAGAAAGTTATGCGTATGATTTGCATCAGCCAGCACCCGGTTATAGTGAACAAAACCCTGAAGATTGGGTTTCTGGAACGACGGTGGCTATCGTGCGGTTGATATTAAATGATCATATTCGATCTGAAGATATTGACGGGATCAGTTATTCAGGACAAATGCATGGGTTAGTTTTATTAGATGAAAACAATCAAGTTTTGCGACCAGCAATTCTCTGGAATGACACACGAACTAGTGAACAGCGAACAGAAATCATGCGGGCAATGGGTGATGACTTTGTTAACATTACTCGAAATGAACCACTGGAAGGCTTTACTTTACCTAAACTATTATGGGTTAAAGAACATGAACCAGATATCTTTAACCAAGCGACTACCTTTTTACTTCCGAAGGATTACTTAAGATATCGAATGACAGGAAAATTAGGAATGGACTATTCAGATGCTTCTGGCACTGTAATGATTGATGTCATCGGCCATCAATGGAGTGAAGTTATTTGCGATCGTTTTGGAATTCCTCGTTCAATGTGTCCGCCGTTACTTGAATCTGTTGACTACGTTGGCAATATTTCGACAAGTTATGCAGCTTTTTCAGGATTGGATAATCATACAAAGGTTTTTGCTGGTGGGGCAGATAATGCCTGTGGGGCAATTGGCGCTGGAATCCTTAAATCAAATATGGTTTTATCCAGCATTGGTACATCGGGCGTTGTTTTGAAATTTGAGGATGATCCTACTGTGAATTATCACGGTCAATTGCAGTTTGAAAACCATGCGATTCCAAATGCTTATTATTCGATGGGAGTCACACTTGCGGCCGGATATAGTTTAAATTGGTTTAAAAAAACGTTCGCCCCCGATGAAGACTTTAGTGATTTTGTATCAACTGCGTCGAGTGCACCTGTTGGTAGCCATGGATTGTTGTTCGCACCTTATATTGTTGGTGAACGGGCACCATATGCAGATGCAGATATTCGCGGTAGCTTTATTGGTTTAGATGGCACGCAAAAAAGAAGTGATTTTGTCCGTGCCATCCTTGAAGGAATTGTCTTTTCATTTCGGGATATTTTGGATCTGTTTAAAGAACAAGGCAGCCAATTTGATACCGCTGTTTCGATTGGTGGTGGGGCCAAAAGTGCGGTGTGGCTACAAATTCAAGCAGATATTTTTAATACAAAAGTAGTGAGCTTAAAAAACGAACAGGGTCCAGGAATGGGAGCTGCAATGTTAGCTGCAGTCGGCTTAGGGTGGTTTGACACTCTAGCAGATTGTGCGAAAGAATTTGTTCATTTTGATAAGGTTTATCGGCCGATTACAGAAAATGTTCGAAATTATCAAAAATTACATGAAATTTATCGACAAATCTATGGGAAAACAGCGGATTTGAGTCATCAATTATTGAATTTTAGACGTGATTTATAGAAGTTCGACAGCGATCTGTTTAGGCGGCAGATATCGAACTATAAAAGGTACCATTTTTCGTTTTTGAGCTGATAGCTACTATTCTGGTTTATACTTATGATAAAAAAGCAAGGTAGGAACAACTATTGGCGAAAAAAGTTTTAAATCAAGATGTGATGCGGGATGTGAACCAAAAGTTGGTGTTGCAGCAAATTTTCAACGAGGGACCCATTTCTCGAATTGACATTTCCAAACGGCTTAAACTAAATAAATCGACTGTATCTACGCTTTTTAATATGCTTCAGGATGAAAACCTTGTCGTAGAACTCGGTGAAGGCGAGGCGTCCGTCAATGGTGGTCGTCGGCCTCGTTTCACTAAAATAAATGGTCATTGGGGGTATACTGTTAGTTTTGAAATTGGCTACCGGCATTTGCATATGATGGTTAATTATCTTGGCGGAGAAATTATCTCATTCAATAATTACGACATCGTTGGCTTTGATATGTCGGCAATTTTAGAATTAATGGTGGCAAAATTACATGTTCTAAGGATTTCTGATACTAGTCGTGGCTTATTGGGGATTTGCGTGGCTGTTTCTGGAATTGTTGATAACAATCGCATAACTTATGCGCCTTTTTTAGATATGTCGCACGAAAATCTTCAAACAGACTTGGAAAACGAGTTTTCGGTCCCAGTTGTGATTGAAAACGAAGCCAACCTGTCGGCCATTTATGAACGAGATTTCAATAGTGCTGGGGATTTTAATAACACCTTAACGGTTAGTATCCATAAAGGAATTGGTGCGGGAATTATCATTAACGGCCGGCTGTATCGTGGCCTCCATGGTGAAGCCGGTGAAATCGGACGAAGCATTATGATGGATGCTAATGTAGGTGTGATGGATCAATTTCGCAAGGTTGAGGATTATTGCTCTGAAGATGCGATTATTGGGCTAGCACAGTCGATTAAGGAAGATTCCACTATTCAACGACAGGACTTAGTCACCTTGTTTTTGGCAGATGACGCGGATATAAAACGGATTTTAAAAGAATTTTGTGCCGCTATTTCAAAAATTTTATTTAACGTTGCTGCAAATTTTGACCCAGAAGTTATTTTTCTTAATTCACCACTTATTGAGGCTTTACCAGAATTGTTGTCCGAAATACGTCAGGATTATCGGCAAATTGCAGAAAACCGTTCTCTGATTCAATTGGCACAAAATTCACAGTATGCAACATTGCTGGGAGGATGCTCGTTAATCACTCATGAATTTCTAAATATGACGGATTATGTACTGAAATTTTAGTGAGATATTCTCAATAACTGGCAGCAATGATGTGAGTATGTTGCGGTTGTGATGGTTAGCCGAGTCATTGATGAAAGAAGATGTATTCTTTTTAAAAAGTTGTCAGTTAATTCTGTTTTGACGATTGAAGGTAATGTACAAGCTCAATTCATGTTCGTGATATCAGTTGATTTCGATCGCTGACTGAAAAAATAAAAGCTAACTTTAAAAAATTGTGTCACATAAAAGTGCCTGTAAATGAGAGATTTAAAGCTCATTTACAGGCACTTATTTTACCTAAAAATTTCCAGAATAGTCGTACAAAAAGTGGCTGGCGGTAAAGGTCCATAAGTTGCGTGTTCGTAACCATAGGCAGCCGTCAATGATGGTGGGGAGGCCAACTTCAAAAACAGCTTCCGGCAGGTTGTAACCGTAAGAACTATAATGCCAGGCACCAAATAGTAGGGCGGTCATGAGAAATGCCAACCAATATCGTAAGGTAGGACGGTTAATCCACCACAAGGCCACAAATAAAATCGTGAACAGACTCAGGCGGAAGACATCTTCACTAGGCAGTTCATACCAGTTGTTGATCATATAGGTGACAAAGCGTTGCCAGATGGTTCCATGAACAGTGACCAAACCTTCAGCGGCGTCTGTCACATCTTTAATCTTCGCTGCAGCACCGATTTGGCTAGCCCAACTATCTAAGACACCACCTAAATAAGTAATGATGATAATGGCCAAAATTGATTCGATGATTCCGGTCCGTCGAGGCGGTGCAGGTCGTTGACGGCGGTGTAACCAGCGGCTTAATTGCCAGAAAAAGAAAAACACAATTCCCGCGATATAATAGCTATACCAACCACCGAATACGACGATATTATTTAACCAAGCAGGGAAGCCTTGGGGTAGTAGGTGAGTATGCTGTAAATCCGGCAGTAATTCACTCAGTATGCCACAGACAGCAGTTAAAATAATCAGAAACCATGATAACCAAGGAGACTTCCCTAGCCAAAAGACTAGGGTGATATCTGTTTGGTCATTAGGTTCAAGAACGAAATAACGTTTCAAACGTTGCATGAAACCAACTCCTAAAGGTCGCTAACCAACCGAGTTAACGAATCAAGTAATGCCTAATTCTGCCAGGTAACGGTTAGAAGTGCAAGGCGATGGTCTTAAAGAGCGCCCAATAACTCAAAGTCGTTGAATATTACAGGAAAAGTATACAAATTTGGTCATTAATAACCATGGTAAATTTAGCAATAAAACAATTGTTATCTTTGCAAGATTGCAACCAATCCTGTTTAGTTAAGCAAGATACGTAACATTAAACGAATTGCTTCGAGGATGCCAGTTATCATTGCGAGGGTTGCTAACCCGCCGGCAACGTACCAGCAGGCGTGGTAAAAAGTTTGTTTTGTCATGAAAATATCCTCATTGTTTGTGATTTAGGGTTTGGTAGAGTTGGCTGATGAATACGTCGTTGGTCCACATCCAAACTGCGTGACCAAAAGATTCTGAGAGATGCTCTGCTAGTGGCTGATCTTTTGCGGCCGGAATGGTATGCATTTTTGGCAATAAGTACAGGTGATAAGCTGCCCATACACCTAAGCCAAAGATAACACCATGGCCAGCTTTTACTTTTGGCAGTCGTTGTCCGGCTAATGCGTAGGCAACAGCAAATGTTGTCGAGAAACCAAAATGCATGAGAAAGCCAGCAATGGGCATTTGCTGTTTTGAGTAAGTGTAACTTGCATTTAATAGGCGTGGTGGTAAGCGCAATTGTTCCAGCAGATGTTGCGGTGGGTTGGGATTATCACGCTCGGGTGTGCGCGGTGGCAATAGCGCCTCCCAGCCAATCTTGACCATGCCAGAGATAACGCCAGCGATTAAACCAGCTTCAATGGCAGCTGACATGTTGGTTTTGTGTTTGTTTGGTTTAGACTTATATTTTGCCATAATGATCAAGCTCCTCACGTTTTTGGCTAGGTTAATTATAGGCTGTGGCTGGCTAAAGTGCGAGTAATGGATGTGGCTAACGCGGAAAATAATTTTGCGATCCTTTATAAAAAGGGGGAGCGGATGATTGCGTACAAATTAGAACTAATTTAAAAAGAGGTGGTCCTCAAAAGGCCATCTCTTTGTCTTGCAGCGATTCTAATCCTCGCCGTGAAAAGCTTCCCAACCTTCGCTAGCGATGAAGTAAACGAGGACTAATGCACCGATCGAATCGGCCCACCACCAACCTAATAGGGCTGTGACCATAGCACCGATCAGAACGGTAGCCGCCATATAAGCGCAGGTAATATTGCACATGCCGTCTTCAATTAAGGCCAGTGAATTAATTTTCTTGCCCAACGATCGTTTGCGAATGGTCAAGATCGGCATCAGCAGAACCGAAGCGATTGCAATGGCCATCCCTGAAAAGCTTGATTCAGGGGCTTGGTGAGTCAAGAGATTATAGCCAGCCGTCAAGGTGACATAAACGGCCAACAGTAATAGAATACCGCCGACAATGCGACCGGAGCGCCGTTCAGCTTGTTCAATTCGTTCCTTACTAGCGCCGGCTTGTTCTTGCCGTAACCGCCAGACGAGCGTGATGCCAGCGATAATTTCCAGGAAGCTGTCCAAACCAAAAGCGACCAATAATATAGAACCGGCCTTAATTCCGGCACATAACCCGACTAAAAATTCAAATGCCATCCAAGCGACCGAAAAGTACTCGGTGTGCAAACCCTGAGTGATATAACGTGTTTTGACATTAGTGTCCATGCTTTTCTCCCCTAATAACGTGATCAACGTGCTCGAGTGCCTCATTTAAAACATCCAAAATATGCGGGTCGTCTAAGCGATACACATTTGTCTTGCCTTGTCTGGTTGCACTAATAAGCTGGTGTTGGCGCAATTTGGCCAATTGATGCGAAGCAGCTGACTGTTCTAAGCCTAATTGAGCACTGATTTGCGAGACCGTTAAATCTTGTTGTTCCAGCAGATACAATAATTGCATCCGAGTCGGGTTACTGAGTAATTGAAATAATGTATGAGCCTCATTGAGATGTTGTTCTTCGATGAAGCGAGGTGACGGAGATGTCATCAGATGATCATCCTTTCATATGATGAAATCATCATATAACCGTTTGCTCTAAATTGCAAACGGTTAAGTTGCACTAGTGTAAGCGTTTTCTAATATACTATCGTCTGATACACTATTGTTAAGTGTTCTGATAATAAACACAAAGGAGTTCCTAATGAAGAAAATTATTCTGGATTGCGATCCCGGCCACGATGACGCCTTGGCGATGATGTTGGCGGTCGCCTCACCGGAGATTGAGTTGGCGGCCGTAACGACTTCGGCGGGCAATCAAACGCCTGAAAAAACGCTAAATAATGCGATGCGGATGTTGACCCTTTTGCAACGGCAAGATATCCCGGTCGCCAGTGGTAATAAAACACCACTGGTGCAACCATTGGCGACTGCCGGAAATGTTCATGGTAAGACGGGGTTAGATGGAGCGGACTTACCGGATCCGGACTTCCAACCCCAAGATATGACGGCAATTGAGTTGATGGCGAAGACGATCCGGGAAGCAACTGAGAAGGTAACTTTAGTTGTGACTGGGCCGATGACGAATGCCGCCTTATTTTTGCGCGTGTATCCAGAATTGGCCGCACGTATTGAACGAATTGTCTTTATGGGCGGTGCGATGGGATTGGGTAATTGGACCCCATCGGTGGAATTTAATATTTATGTTGATCCGGAAGCCGCTAAGATCGTTATGAATTCAGGGATTCCGTTAACAATGGCCCCATTGAACGTCACACATCAAGCGCAAATTATGAAAGATGAAATTGCGACAATTGGTACGATTAATAATCCAGTGGCACAAGCTTTTAAAGGCCTTCTAGACTTCTTTGAAATTTATCATGAAAATCCAAAATGGGGCTTTTCTGGCGCACCGTTACATGATCCGTGCACAATTGCCTGGCTGATTGATCCGACGATGTTTGAAAGTGACTTGATGAATGTCGATGTAGAAACAACAGGGGATTTGGTCAAAGGAGAAACGGTTTGCGATTACTATGAATTAACGGGTAAGCCGAAGAATACAGATGTTTTGCTAAAAATTGATCGATCACGTTTTATCGAATTAATTATGCAATCGTTAAAATCATTCAACTAACTAAATGAGCAACCAAAAAGCCACCGATATCAAAATCGATGGCTTTTCAGATATAGGATTTAAATTTTAGTGGAAGACCATGCCACCGTCGACAGTGATTGTCTGACCGGTGATGTAATCAGAGTCAGTTCCAGCTAAGAAACTAACAACATTTGCAACATCTTCTGCCTCAGATAAGCGATTTAATGTGATGTCTTTTGTGAAGGTTTGTAGTCCCCACTCGTCATCTTTACCGGCATTTTGACCAACTTCATGAGCAATGTCCATCATCATCGGTGTCCGGACAATTCCCGGTGCATACGCGTTAACGGTGATTTGATCGGCTGCTAATTCTTTAGCCGTGGTCTGGGTAATACCGCGAATGGCAAATTTAGTTGAGCCATAAACGGTTAAATTTGGATTGCCGACTTCGCCAGCTTGAGAGGTGGCGTTAATGATTTTTCCACCGTGACCCAACCGTTTCATGGCAGCATGAGCAGCTTGCGTGCCCCAAACGACACCACCGGTGTTAATCATCGTCACGTTGGTTAATTGTTCTGGTGTCACGTCATCAATCGGAGTGGTTGGTGCCACACCAGCGTTATTGACGATGACATTTAAATCGCCTAACTGGGCAACGGTATCATCAACCGCTTTGAAAACCTGATCGCGGTCAGCAACATCGGCAACAAGTGCGATTGCTTTACCACCATGATTTGTAATTGTAGCAGCGACATCATCTAATTTAGATTTGGTGCGGCCGATAAGGGCAACGGCAAAACCATCACGAGATAAACGATCAGCAATGGCAGCGCCGATTCCTTGACCAGCACCGGTAATAAAAGCGACTTTTTGAGTCATGTGTAAGAACCTCTGTTTCTTGTGAAATTATGAACTAAAAATCAGTATACCGAACTCGACCAATAAAAACTAGTCCTAATTTAATGAGATGTATGCTCGAAAAAATTGATTTTTAGACAATAAAAAGCCAAGCCTTTTGGGCAACCTAAGGCTTGGCTGGGTGATTGGTTAAGCGTTGTTGACTGGAGTTTGACGTGTCATTTGTCCATCTTCAATTTTGTAGATTACATCACTTTTAGTAATCAGTCGTTCATCATGGGTCACCATGATGATGGCTTTATTCAGGTCATGAGCTTCACTAACTAAGCGATCAACCACATCGAATGACCGTTGTGAGTCAAGGCTAGCAGTCGGTTCGTCAGCCAAAATGACGTCGGGATTATGGAATAATGCTTTGGCGATAGCTACTCGTTGACGCTCACCACCGGACAATTCGTTTGGTAACGCATTATCCATATCGCGTAAATCTAAGCGGTCGAGTAATTGCCGCATTTCATCTACTTGGAATTTTTGATGAGCAAGGCGATCGATGAGCTTAAATTGTTCACTGACAGTTAAGAATGGAATTAAGTTTGAGCTTTGTAAGATAAAGCCCACGTGGTCAAATCGATATTGAAGGCGTTGTTTTTCTGTCTGTTGAGCGATATCAACGCCATTGAGTAGGACTTGCCCACTCGTTGGTCGTTGTAAACCGGCCGCAATTGTGAGAAACGTACTCTTTCCTGAACCTGAAGGCCCAATTACTGAGACAAATTGTCCAGGTTCGATTTGAAAATTGACGTTGGTTAGAGCATTAACGGCCACGTGACCGCTACCGAATTGTTTGGTGACATTAACAAGTTCCATTACGTTTGCCATGTGAACCTCCTATTTAATCGCGATAACTGGGTTAATGTGAGCAATGGTGCGCCATGATAACAAGGAACCGAGAATCGAGGCGACCACCAGTGAAATACCATAGATGCCGAGCTGACCATAATTTAGGGCAAATGGCATCCCACTTGGGGCCACGTTACCGATTAGAATCGTGACAGCTAGCCCGATAATGACACTGATGAGACTCATCACAGTGGCCTGCGTGACAACGCTAGCGAGAATATGATTGGTCCCAATACCTTCAACCTTCATGACGCCGAAGAGGGACTGCTTTTGTAGCGTTAAGACGTACATGAAGATCCCGATAATCGCTAATGACATGGCAAACAAGAAGTAAATCATCGTATTTAACGTAGTCTGTTCAGCACTGTAACCAGGTAAATTTTGAATGAACGTGTTGATTGGTAATCGCTGTAAGTTGTGATCATTTGAAGTCAACTTGCTGCTTTTTGAAATCAGCGCATTGATCGGTAGTGGCTTTGTGACTGGTTGGCCACCGACTGATTTGATATGAGCCAGCGTACTGATATCGGTATATAACGTTGGCGCAATGCTGTAGGTACTTTTCCCATAACTACCGACGACCTTCAGCAATTGGGTGTTAGAACCTAAGCGAATCTGATCGCCAATCTTAACGCCCTGATCCTTCAGATTCTTAGAAATAATCACTTGGTTCTTGCCATTAACTGCATGACCATGCGTAACCTTCGGCATGACGAACGCATCGCGGTTGGTTGCTAGTGCAGATATGTTAATTTTGGTCGATTTGCCGGCTTTTTGTAAAGCCGTGTTAGTCAAACTAACCGGCACAACTTTGCGACCTTTAACGTCATTCTTGGCTGCCGTCGTGAGTTGTGAGGCCGAGATGTTCTTATTGGCGTCTTTATTGAGATAGACATATTTTGCTTGCCACTGGTCGATTGCGAGGCGATTTCCTTGCGAAAGCCCATTGGCCAGTCCAGCCAAGACAAAGACGACTAAGGCGATTAGTACCATAACACCAGTGAGTAGACTGAAACGGAGTCGTTCACGGCGCATTTCTTTTAATCCTAAGTACATTTTATTTGCTCCTTAAGTTTATTTATCAAGTGATAAACGAATGACTTTATTATAACCAATGCTGATAAAAATACAACGATTAAATTTATCCCGAATGAAAATAACCTAATCCTGTTAGCTACTAACTGAGATTTAATGTGTGACGCCTGCTGCCAAATTGAAAGTCTAGGGAAGGTACAGGAGGCTAATCTTATTCGATAATCAAACAATCTCTGATGAGGCGTGCAAAAGCCGTATACTAGAAGAAACACGAAATGAGGGATGGTCATGTATCTGGCAAATGAACAACGTTATCAAATAATGCTTTATCGCCGAGCTGGTCATAGTGGACTAAAATTATCCGCATTAGGACTGGGACTGTGGCATAACTTTGGCAGTGTTGATGTGTTCGAGACGCAAAAAAAAATCGTGCGGACGGCTTTTGACGCTGGGATTACCTATTTTGACTTAGCAAATAATTATGGGCCAGAGCCAGGGAGCGCGGAAACAAATTTCGGACAAATATTAGCTACGGATTTAAAACCTTATCGTGATGAAATCGTGATCGCAACTAAAGCAGGTCATCGAATGTGGCCTGGGCCTTATGGCGATGGCGGTTCAATGAAAAATGTTTTGGCGAGTGCCGACCAAAGTTTGCATCGGCTGCAAACAGACTATGTGGACATCTTTTACTCTCATCGTCCTGATCCTGACACGCCGGTCGAGGAAACCGCGTATGCTTTAGACAAATTAGTGCGACAAGGCAAGGCTCTGTATGTTGGGATTTCAAAATATAATCCACAACAAACAGCGGCAATTGAGGCTGTTTTTGCAGATTTACATACGCCTTATGTTGTTCATCAGGATCGATACAATTTATTTGATCGACATGTAGCGGATGGTCTGCTGCAAAAATTGCGACAAGATCATACGGGATTAGTGACGTTTAGCTCTTTGGCACAGGGGTTACTGACGGGACGCTATTTGCAAGGGATTCCTGCTGATTCACGTGCACATCGGTCTGATAGCCCATTTTTACATGAAGATCAAGTCGAATCGTCCTTGACTAAGATTCGCCAGCTCAACGAAGTGGCGCAAGCTCGCGAACAGAGTCTGGCTGAAATGGCGTTGTCTTGGCTGATTCGTCAACCTGATATCAGTAGTGTGCTCATTGGCGCTAGTCGACCAAGTCAGTTGTTGGATAACTTAAAGGCGTTAGATCGACTTGACTTTACATCGGCAGAATTAACGAAAATTGATGAAATTACTGCATAACATAAAAATAGCCGTGGAAATCCGAGAAATGTTCGGAATTTCCACGGCTATTTTTATGTTAGATTCGTATTTCAAGAAACTTGTGGCGGTTCAATGCTGTTAGTGATATGATTTACTCGTTTTAAGGGAACTTTTTTCTTTACATTTGCTTGTATTGTTCGTATATGGAGGAAGAAATTGTGACTGACTATTTTAAACTGAAGCAAAATGGTACCACCGTAGGAACTGAAATTGGGGCAGGGATCACAACTTTTTTTGCCATGTCTTACATTCTTTTTGTTAACCCACAGATTTTGGGACAGACGGGAATGCCTGTTCAAGCAGTTTTTTTAGCCACAATTATTGCCTCAGTGACTGGTACATTAGTCGTCGGTTTGTTCGCTAATGTTCCTTATGCTTTGGCACCAGGAATGGGACTGAACGCTTTTTTCACTTACACCGTCGTGATGGGATTGGGGTTCAGGTGGCAACAGGCGTTGGCGCTCGTGTTCTTCTGTGGCGTCATCAACATCCTCATCACGGTCACTAAAGTTAGAAAAATGCTGATTTCGGCGATTCCCCTCAATTTACAGTTGGCAATTAGCGGTGGTATTGGTGCGTTTATTGCTTATGTCGGGCTGAAAAACGCGAATTTTCTGCAATTTACCAGCGATGCGGGTAATATACTGTCTGTTAATGGCACGACATTTTCAGCGACACAACACCATTTTGGCCATGGTATTGAAACTGTGGTCACCGGTGGTGGCATTGTGCCAGCGCTGCAGGCATTCAGTTCACCGAGCGTTTTATTGGCCTTGATTGGTTTAATCATTACCGTCCTGCTCAAAGTCAGAAAGATCCCTGGCGCTTTGTTAATGGGCATTTTGCTCACAACTGTGATTGGGATCCCAATGGGCGTAACAAATATTCATCCATCCAGTGATTTCTCCTTTGCAGCATCGTGGCATTCACTCAGCACGACCTTTTTAGCTGCTTTTTCAGATAAAGGAATGGGATCGTTATTTGCTAGTCGAAATCGAATTATGCTGGTGTTAATGACGATTTTGTCATTTAGTTTGTCTGATATTTTTGACTCTTTAGGCACTTTTATTGGGACCGGCCGCCAAACAGGCATTTTCGCTGGTAAAGAGGAGCTAGCATTAGAAGCTCAGTCAGGCTTTAAGTCGAAGCTTGATAAAGCGTTATTTGCGGATTCAATTGCGACTGGTGTGGGTTCGATTTTTGGGACGTCTAACTTAACAACTTATGTAGAGAGCTCCGCTGGCATTAGTGCGGGTGGCCGAACTGGTTTAACGAGCGTCGTGGTTGCAGGACTGTTCCTTCTTAGTTCACTTGCTTCGCCATTACTTTCGGTTATTCCAACCGCAGCCATCGCACCGTCATTAATTCTGGTTGGAATTATGATGATGAGTTCATTCAATCAGATTCCATGGAATGATTTGGCCGAGGCCATTCCTGCGTTCATGACCGCTTTCATCATGGCCTTTGCTTACAACATTACTTATGGCATTGCAGCTGGTTTTATCTTCTTCTGCTTAATCAAGACTGTCTTGGGTAAGCCGAGAGAAGTTCACCCATTGATTTGGATCGTTTCGTTACTGTTTGTTGTGAACTTTGTCGTCTTGGCCGTGGTGTAATCGTTGCTTTAAGGACAGGCTAGTTTGTAAAACGTAAACCTTGGCGTAGTCGGGATTAGCTGTCTATCATTTCAAATGACCCAATCGTAGTGAATTTGTGCTTGCTTCGAGTCTGCGAAATGCTGGCTCAATTAAAATGGCACCATCTTCTAGTTTTTGGAAGATGGTGCCATTTTAATTTGACCAGATTAGCTTGGCCGGAAGAGTGGTCGTGCCCGTTTTACGAACTGAGCCAGTCAATATGCTAAAGCACTGAACTATGGGCCGATAACTGATTTTATTAGTGAAAGTCGGTAAATACAGCGTGATGGCGGGTTGATTTCGTGTCAGTGTCGGGTTAATGGCGTAGCTTTTATCTTCAGGGTTTCTTATGCTAGAAGTATAAATCAGAACAAAGCAAGCTGAGTGATTTCAAGCAGTAACGAAGTGGCCACAGTTGGCTGGTTTTGGTGTTCGATGGTGGTGTGGACTAACAAAGATGAGGAGCATAATAATGAAAAACAAAACATTAATTGCAGCTTTACGGAAGCAGAAAGGTTGGACCCAAGAAATTTTAGCCGAAAAATGTAATCTAAGTGTCAGAACGATTCAACGTTTAGAGTCAGGTGAAGATGGAAATATTTCCACTCTAAATGTTATTGCTCAGGCATTGGACGTCAAGATTGGTGATTTATTTGATTCAATTGCAAATCACGATAAGGAACAAGAAATTACCAATTATGCTGAATTACAGCAGAATCAAGTGACTCAACGTAGAAGTGCACATAAATTATACGTTATTGCAAAAATTATTTTTGGTCTGGCCATGATTTGTTTGACATCGTTCATTCAAACCGGCTTGCTGTGGGTTTTCTGGCTATTTATGTGGCCAATTGGGTTCATTATCTTTAGTGTTGTTAACACGATTTGGCTACAACCGAAGTTAGATACGAAATATCCGTTAACGAAGGGTATTGATCTTAAAGCTTATAAAGAGGCTCATCAATCAGTAGAAGGAGACTAATCATGAAGTTGCGAAGATCGAGGACTAATCGAATTGTGGCAGGAATTCTTGGTGGAATAGCAGATCGGTATCATTGGAATACTAGTGTTCTACGGGTGGTGTGGGTACTACTGACTTTAACGCCATTCCCGGGATTGATTGTCTATTTAGTGATATGGGCCATTATTCCGAGTGATAATTGACGTAATTAAGGGTATCGGTTTGCTTCTTTCTGACAACAAACAAGTTTCATCAAAGTCGTTTTAGGTAACTCACGCGAGGTTCATCCGCTGATTTGGATCGGTTTCGCTACTGTTCATCGTGAACTTCATGGTGTAAAGGAAATTAGCAGGTCTAAAAGTATAATAATGTTGTTTATATCTCCTCTAACTAACTAAATAAGCCCTCTTCATGCATTTTGATCGTTCACCATTATGGCGCGCAATTTTTTTCTGCCGAAAATGTTAATCGATCATTAGTCACTCAATTAGCCTGCACATTGCGCAAATTGCCGAAAAAATTCAAGACAACAAAATAATACTTTTAGGTGTACCTACAAATCGTCTGTTGTTACAATGTAACCGGAGGTGAGTGAGATGACCCAGATTTATGTTGATCCACAGCAAGCAGACCAAACGATTACCTTATCAGATATCTCGCATTGCCAGTTATCAGTTGACACACACGACGGGGAGGTTCGCTATCGATTTAGCTTTGCTGAACACAAGCACACCAGTTTTTGGATAATGGGGCAACTAACCGATAAAATGCAGGTTAATGTCCAAGGAGTCGAAGGACTGGAACATTTCCAGATTAATTTTCGTTGATGGCCTTATCTATTTGCCAGGTTCTTAGTCCGAAGGGTGACAGAACGTAGCCATAGATAATGCTGGCAGGGATAATGGTGGTCAAGTCAGTTAATATTATTTGCGATGAAAAGACAAGGTTGTTGAAGAGCTCAAACGTCTGATGTGACTGGTGTTTAGATTAATTCAAACACCAGTTTTGTTAATGAATTCGCCGTTTTGAATTTTAAAAATGTCCAAAAATCGTGACGGTTGCCCGATTTTTGGACATTCTAATTGAAATACTGTAATGAAACTAAGCGAGTGATTTTTTGATTTAAAAACCCCTGTTTACTGATGAGCTTACAGTAATCTTTTATTGATCATATTCAGTTGTTTTACAGTTAGTTTTGCTTCTTTTGCGTCAACAATGGCATCAAAATTTGGTCGACAATTTCACTAATGGCTGTGTCATCTAATGATCCTTTGGAAATGGCTTCATTCAATAAAAGTAGGAGTGGCAGTTCTAATACGCGTTCAGGTATTGTGGCGGTAGTCAACTCACCGCGAGACTCAGCCTGTTCTAAAATGGTGTTTAGCATTTGGGTTAGCATAGTTGAACCATTGAGGGCACCAAAAATTTGGCCTGTATCTAGTTCCTTGATACGATCAGCCATTAAGCCAGTCATTTTGCCGGTTGTTAATTGTGCTAACGCCTTTTGAATTTGGTCTAGTAATGCGCGAAGATCTTCACGCAAATTACCTGTATTGGGTACAATGATGTCTGGGTGTGAACCAAATTGGCGGAAAGCTGCTGCGACTAATTCAACTTTATTGGGCCACCTTCGATAGAGGGTGGCTTTATTCGTGCCGGCTAACTTTGCGACATCTTGAATCGTCAATTTTTCATAACCAATGGTATTTAACTGGTCCCATGCAACTGACAAAATCGCGTCTTCAAGGGCCTTTCCCCGTCGCCGTGATGGTCGACCTTGTGAATTTTTTGGACGCCCCGTGGCTCGATGGTGAGGTGAGCGAGTCGCGGAGTATTCACTTTTTTCAGCGGATTGTGCGTTGTTTTGTGACATTTTTAGGGCTCCTACTTGCTTTTTTTTAAAGAGGGTTTATTATTAAGACACTCGAGTTCCTTAATAAAAAAATGAGGTTACAATCATGAGTGAAACAGAGCAAATGACGAAGCAACAGCATCGAGCGTTAGTTAAAGTGGCGGCAATTTTAGTAGTTGGCGCGATTGCCCCCATGTTAGATACCACTATGACCAATGTCGCAATTGCCACGATTATGAAAAGTTTAAACAGTACAGTGGATATTGTCCAATGGGTGACCACCGGCTATGTACTGGCGATGGGCGTGGGCGTGCCCTTCACTGGATGGGCGGTCGATCGCTTTAACGGAAAAATGGTGAACCTAGTTGGGCTGGCCCTGTTTTTAATTGGCTCAGTTATTTCCGGAACAGCCACGACAATCACCGCATTAATTATCGGCCGATTAATCCAAGGGGCCGGTTCAGGAATTATGATTCCTTTATTAACCACTTTAATCGTCCGAGCGGCTGGCGGCAAGAACCTTGGTAGCTTGATGGCAATTATTGGTTTGCCAATGGTATTGATTCCAATTTTAGGTCCAACCATTGGCGGCTACATTATTCAACAGCTAAATTGGCACTGGATTTTTTATGTCAATATTCCAATTGCAGTAATTTCAATCGGTTTAATTATGTGGTTAATGCCAGATTTTAAACCACCATTTCCAAACAAAAGATTTGACTGGCTCAGTTTCTTGATGCTTGGCGGGATGTTTTCAGGTCTTATTATTGGAATTGTTCAGTATAGTACGCATGACAATTTGGCGGCAATGGGAGTCCTTCTTCCGATCTTTGTCGGTCTTGATTTGATGGTCGCGTATGTTCTTTACGCACGCCGATTTCCTGATCGCGCCTTGGTTAATCTGGATATGTTTAAATTTCCCAACTTCTCAGGCTCCATGTGCATTTTGTTGATGTCGGGGATCACCGTGAATGGTGCAATGTTCATTCTTCCTTTATACCTGCAAAATGTTCGGGGGCTGAGCGTTGCTTGGGCCGGAACGTACTTGATTAGCCAAGGAATTGGCATGTTCATTAGTCGAACGCAGGTCGGAAAGTTAACTGATCAAATTGGTGCACGATGGGTCGTCATCGTTGCCGTTGTGATATCAGTGCTTAGCACGTTACCCTTTGCTTATTTTGATGCCAACACTAGCAAATATTTAGTCTTAGTCGTCTTATTCTTCCGCGGGATAGCACAAGCAGGAATGACAATTCCAGTAATGTCAGACTCATATGTAAGTTTGCCAAAGGAATTGGTTTCTCAAGCGACCACCGCAACACGGATGTTACAAAACGTTGGTGGTGCCTTTGGGTCGGCAATTTTGGCCACGGTAATTCAAAATCAAATTAACGGAGTTGTACCAACCGTCACTAAATTAACAAATGCTTATCACATGGCGTTTATTTGGTCTGTTGTTTTTACTGGTCTAGCAATAGTGCCGGCCTGGTTCTTGACTCACCATCGTTCAACTACCTCGGTTTCAGAAAAAACGAGTAAGGAGGCAGCCTAATGTTAATTGGATTAAATTTGCTTTGTATAACTGGGCTCATTTTAGTTGGTCTAAAAGTTGTTGTTAAACATCGCCGCTTTTGGTTAATCTTGATGGGAATTGTTTTGATTGGGTCGCAAGGTATACTGATAGCCAACGTGAATCAACATTGGGGTGCCCATATCCAAACAACCCAAACCACACAATCGTTATATTCCTTAGCAACGATGCCAGGTGATAATCATGTCTTAGTTTTTCGCAATGTTGGCTCGGGGAAAAATCAAAAGCAGATTTATGTGGCGACCAACAAATCTAATGGGAAGCAGAAAGTGATGACATATTCTGATGGTGCTACGATTCAGATACGTCGTAATGTTAGTGAGCGTGCGAAGCGCGTTAAATCAGTACAAAGATGGGTATATGATAATCGATTTGCTCAATTTCTCTTTGCTGGTGTCATGAATAATCAGCAAGTTAAGCGCACTACCATTAGTTATCGCCTACCAAGCAATTGGTACTTGATGACCAGCCAACAATTGGGTCAAGCGGCTAGTGAACTTAAACAGCAGCAAGCAGCATTGAAGGCTAGCGTAACTGAGCAGGTCAAACTGGCCGCTCAACCAGGGTTGGCTGCCAATCCTGCCGCATTAAAGCAGATCAAAAATCAGGCAATGCAACAATTTGTTGGGAAAATTTTAGCCAAAAATGCGGTTATGCGGGGGACACATTAGTCTAAGTAGATTTAGTCATATTAGCAAAGAGCCAAAGAGCCAAAGAGCCAAAGAGCCAAAGAGCGGGACATAAGTCGGTAAGTGACGAGCACTAAGGGTGACCGGCGAATGATGATGGTTTATTCATCGTTCGCCGGTCGCTTTTAGGTAGAGTCACTTGATTTTTTATGTCCCGTATTTGACTATCTAGATTGGAAATGAAATTTAGATTTTACTCTTATTCCAGTCGCTCATTTCTTAGGCAAGTTGCTCAAAGATCATCCAGAATTGTTAGCTTCTGTTTGGCTTAGTTGTTGATGACAGTAACTTGGAGCGTTGGGTGTTAAGATGAGTGACCTTTTGATCTAAAAAGATCTTCTGCTGCTGGATCTCGGTAAGCCGATGATCTAGCTGTTTATTTAATTGATTTAAAAAAGCGATGCCTTGATTCAATTCATCTATGGTTGGGGATGAGCTGTGAAAAAATGACATCATCTGCCGACTTTCTGCTATCGATGCACCAAGATGACGCAAATGAATGAGACGGTTCAAGTCATCAATGTCGGCTGACGAATAGACCCGTCGGCCTTGGGAATCACGGTTAATTGGTCGTAAGAGCCCTTCCTTTTCATAATAACGAAGCGTGTCATAGGTAATGTTGAATTGGTCAGCAACTTCGCGAATAGAATGCATGAAATCAGTCCTTTCACATGAGGTTTAGTTGATCCTTGCGCTAGTGTAACACCAGCGTGGTAGGCTAACTACATATTGATTTAGAAAGGAGATTTTAACAATGACAGAAACACAAATTTTAACGTTAGTAACCGGTGGTAACCGTGGTATGGGGCTCGAATTGGTTAAACAACTGAGTCAGGCTGGTCAACGGGTGTTGATGGGAAGTCGCAATTTGGATAACGGTGTGGCTGCTGTCAAACAGCTAGGACTAACTGATGATCAAGTCACGGTGATTCAGCTTGATGTGACCGATCCTGCGTCGGTAACCCAAGCTGCACAAACGATTGAAAACAAATTCGGCTATTTGACCACTTTGATTAATAACGCGGGTGCTGTATTTGATGGCAGACAAGCGCCATCCCAAGTTAATTTGGACGATGTTCGAGCGGATTTCGAGTTAAACTACTTTGGCTTGATTGATGTAACAGAAAAAATGATTCCATTGCTTGAAAAGAGTTCGCAGGCAAAAATCATTAACATTTCCAGCATGATGGGGTCTAAAACGGCCGCATTAGATCCAACCACGAATGTGTATCAGGCGGTAGCCGTTGGTTATCAATCGGCTAAGGCCGCCGCTAACATGTATACCGTTCAACTGGCCAAAGAATTTCAACGTCGTCAGCAACCAATTACAGTCAACGCGACTGATCCCGGGATGATTGCCACAGCGTTTGGCTCAGGTGACCCAGAAAAATCAAAAGCGATGGGAGCGTTGCCGATTGAAGACGGTGTTGTACGAACCATGGAGTTAGCCACCGATTTCACGAATCAAGCGACGGCGACCTTTACGAATAGTGATGGAGCTGTTGGTTGGTAAGCAGTGGAAATGTGATGATCAGTCCTTCTCCATTTGATCACCTTGTTGCGCAAAGTATTTTGCGATGCTATTAGCGATGCGTTCGCTAGCATGGCCATCTCCGTAAGGATTCTTTGCCGAACTCATGCGTTTAAATTCGGTTGGATCATTGAGCAGATGCGTCATCGCTTGATAGACAGCATGTTGATCTGTACCAACAAGTTTGAGTGTGCCAGCGGCAACGCCTTCCGGTCGTTCAGTGGTGTTGCGTAAAACAAGGACTGGTTTACCTAAAGCTGGTGCTTCTTCTTGAACCCCGCCGGAATCGGTCATGATAAAGAGCGCTTTAGCAGCTAGATTGTGGAAATCAACTACATCTAACGGCGCGATGAGGTGAATGCGGGAGTCATTTGCAAATACTTCTTTCGCCACGGTCTGAACGCTTGGACTCAAATGTACGGGATAGATGACATCTAAATGATCGTGTTGATCAACCACGTGTTTAATCGCTTGAAAGGTATCGCGCATTGGATTACCTTGATTTTCACGACGATGCATCGTTAATAAGATGTATTGGTGATCAGTCGGAATCTGATTTAAAACGTCGTGATGATAGTCTTCATTGACGGTTTCTTTTAAAGCATCAATTGCGGTGTTCCCAGTGACGAAGATGTTTTGTAACGGTAAATTTTGTTTGATCAGATTAGTGGCGCTAGTTGTGGTCGGTGCAAAATAGAGATCACTGAGGATATCTGTCATTTGGCGGTTCATTTCTTCTGGGAATGGCGAATATTTATGCCAAGTTCGTAAACCGGCCTCGACATGCCCAATGGGAATTCGGTGGTAGAAGGCACTGACTGCTGCAGCGAATGTTGTTGTTGTGTCGCCATGAACTAAGACAATATCCGGTTGTTCCTTCGTGAGGATTTCGTCGAGCTGATTGATAACATTAGTTGTGATACCGGCTAAGGTTTGGGCAGTGCTCATGATGTTTAAATCATAATCCGGCGAAATATGAAAGATGGCCAACACTTGGTCCAGCATTTCCCGGTGTTGTGCGGTAACGGTGACGACGACTTGAAAACGTTCATCACGTTGCAATTGTTGGACGACCGGCGCCATTTTGATGGCCTCAGGACGAGTGCCAAAAATCAGCATCACTTTAAGTTGATTTGATTGCATAATAACTTCCTCCAAAGGGTTCATTTTCGAGCCATTCTGACTAAAAATTGTAGTTTTTGAGACAATGTTGGTGGGATGAGTGAAACGGACAATAGCGAGTTCGTTCATTTTCAAACTGGTCGTTAAGTTGTTTGAATTCGGCATTGACCGGATTCAAACGCTGATGACCGGTTTTTTTGTTGATTTTTGATGTATTGGATTCTAAAAGATCCCCATCCCGAACTTTGGGATAGGGATCTTTTGGTCTGAACAAAGTTATCCGTTGTCACAGATGTGCTAAGGAACATTGTTTAATGATCAGCTTCGATTTGAAAAATTATCGTTAGCGACTGTTTTACTAATGCCGCCGTTGTTGTTTGGCAGCTAAGGTCGTGATCAAAGCAAGGATCAGTAAGGCTAATACTGCTGCAAAGGTGGCTTGTTCATCCGCGCTTGTCTGTGGTAACAATCCCTTTGTTTTTGTCTGCGGCGTTGTCTGTTTAGCCGGCGTTGATGTGTGCGGCTTGATAACGCTTGTGACTGGTTTAGTTAATGTGGGCGTTGTTGGCGTGATTGGCATTGTTTGGATGGTTGGGGTATTCGGAGTCGTCGGCAATGTCGGTACCGTTGGTTTCATTGGCTTAGTTGGTGCGGTTGGTTTTGTAGGATTAATCGGCGGCGTTACGATAGCCGGAGTCTTACGATCAACCATGGTGACTTGCTGGGGTTGGGCGACATTGTCGCTGGTGATTTGGAATAAAGCAGGTTGTGTGTTCAAGTCGTAACCCTGTGGAGCGATCATTTCAATAAATTCATAATGACCCAACGGTAGGTCATTGATCGCAACTTGGCCACGGTCATTTGAGACCAAATTGGTTTCCACAACCGCACCAGTATCAGTATTAACGACTTTGAAAATGGCGCCGGCCAATGGTGTCTTGGTGTCGGCATCAAGTTTGGTTAGCGTGGCTTGTCCAGTTTGGTGTTGATCTGCGATTGTAATGGTTTGTGTTTGTTGGTTATCAGAGACGGTGATTGGTGTTGGTTTGGCCAACTGATAACCGATGGGCGCCTTAGTCTCTGTCAAAGTGTACTGGCCAAGCAGCAAGTCCGTAATGGTGATTTGGCCATTGGCATCTGTTGTATAAGTGCCAACCACT
Source organism: Furfurilactobacillus curtus (assembly GCF_045862785.1). Taxonomy (GTDB): domain Bacteria; phylum Bacillota; class Bacilli; order Lactobacillales; family Lactobacillaceae; genus Furfurilactobacillus; species Furfurilactobacillus curtus. The sequence continues at coordinate 295,136 of NZ_BQXO01000002.1, forward strand.
TTGCCAGTCGTGGCGTTGGTTAGGGTGAAGGTGGCATTGGCAAGCGCTTGCTTGGTTTGCGCATCGATTTTGGTTAAGACTAAGGTACCAGTGTCGCCGGTTAGTGAACCGCCGGCAGTGGTCTTAGAAGTTGTGACAGTAATTGGGCTGGTGGTGGAAGAACCGGTTAGCCAAATGGTATTCGCGTACTGGCCACCTGCTTGTTCAGCTGTGATTTGACTGTCATATTGCACCAAATAAGTCGCGTTGATGTTACCAAAGGCAATGGTGAAACCCGTTCCATCATCACTGCTGGTTACTTGAAATTGATTTGTCACATCCTTAGAACTCGTGATATTGCCTGCTTGGTTATGGGTGACCTGTAAGATTTTGAGCGAGCTGGCTTTAAAGGATTGGCCAGTACCTAAAGTATCGTGCATGGTCACGTTGTTTAAGCTTTTACCTGCGTAGTTAACACGAGCAACCCAACTAATCGTGTTACTCGTTGTGTTTCCTTCAGCCCATTTGTAAATGAGTTCGTTAGGATCAGGAGCGTCTGTTGTGGAGCCACCATCGCCGGTTATATTAGTGACGACGGAGTTAGAACCAAGGTTGATCGTGACGTTTTCACCAGGTTTGACAACGTGAGTGTTAATTGTCGTCTCGAAATTTAATTGGCCACCGACATTACTATGTGTGGCCAGATAGTTATTTGGATCAGTAAAGTTGACGGTAACGGTACCATCTGCAGTTAAGGCAACCGTTCCAATTACAGTGCCGTCACTGGCCTTCAAGTCAAAATTAACATTATTCGCAACTTGCAAGGCGGCGGGTAATTTGAATGTCGCCGCATCACCTTTCTTCAAGGTGCCTAATTTCCAGTCATAGCTTAATTTGATGGTGTCATTGACATCAAGTTCATTGCTACTTCCCGTCTTTTCATCGGTTAATTTTGCATTGGATAGATTGTTAGAAAAATCTGTGGTCGCAGCGTTGACCGACGTGGTGCTAAATGTGAATAGTAATAAAAATATTGCTAGCAGCGTCGTCAAGAAAGGCAAAACTAATTTGACAGACATACTAGGATCTTTTTTTGAACTAATCGACATGTAATTCACCTCCGAATGAATTTATATCGTTATTATCCCGTCTAACCACCATCAAGCGGGTTAAATGATTCAAAACTGAATCGCGGACAAGTTAAATTAGACGCGATTAGTTACTGTATCAATGATGTTGGCGATGAATTAACTTGGTGTCATGGCAAGCACCCGCTGCAAAATAGCTTGATGCTGGGTTGCCGCATTAGTCATTTCCAGGGATTCAAAAATGTTGATTGTGCGTTCTGCCTGAGCGATGCCTTGATTTCGTTGGCCATGAAAAATCTGATCAATACCTTCGTAAAACATCAGGACGCTACGTGAAAACATATCGGTCACGTTGCGTTTGCGATGTTTTAATAACACAAAAAAGCGATTGGCGACGTTCATTGCGCCATCTTCAATGGCCTTCAAAACAATATTACAGATCATTAGTGTCACTTCATCATGCTCGGTATTGAGTTGTTTGTAGAAATCCATACGTTGCAGGACGCGTTTGAATAACATATCAACCACATTAATATCGAACATAAAAAAGCTGTTATTAAATAAAGTGAGTTCGTAATACATCCAATTTTCGTTTTTGAATAAATAATTCAAAATTTCAGTACTTTCTGGTTCAAAATTTGTTTCACGACGTAAGCGTTTAATTAGACCAGCTCCAAGCAAAGCTAGGTGTTTAAATTTTAGATTGTTGGTTTTGAGGTAGTGTTGATTAGCCTCTTTCACAACCAACTGGATTGTTGCTTCATCGCCTGAGATAAAAGCGTTGTTATTACGAACAACTAAGCTTTGGTAATCTTCGCGTTCGTGATCTTGGTCGTTAAACATGAGTTGAAATTCATCTAGAGTTACGTTTAAACGCTCCAAAATTTCCAAGAAGCTAGCGGCGTTTGTTTCCACCTGGCCGTGTTCGTATTTGTAATACATTGAACGGGAAAGCAAGTTGTCGTAAACAGTGTTCGCTTTGAGCTGTTTATCTAAGCGAATTTGTCGAATGGTGCTTCCAGTGTGCATAGTCAATTTTTTCCTCCTCCTAAAATTAGGTTGCGATTTAGCTAGGAAATTACAATTTGAAAATTTAAAAGGTCACAATTTAGTTGTGTGTAAGTTATGAAGCATCTACTCACGGAATTCGACTGCACCGGTACGCTGATCGTAGTTAGTGAAAGGATCAGTTCAACGCTGCTCCTCGGACTAGCTCAATTAGTTAGACGAATGGAGGCGTAACCATGTGGTACTTGATTGGAACCCGTGAATCCTAATGATGATCGTAATTAGATATGACACTATAATTGACGCCAACTGTATGTGGCAGTTTTGTGTTGCAAGCGGTCATGCGTTAAATGAGCGATGCAACTTGTCTTCGACGAAGGACGGTTCTGATCAGGAATCGTTCTTTTTGTTGCCATAAATGGCTCGCTTTTCATCGATTAACGAGGCGACGAATCGATTTGGTTAATGGTTTCAATAAAGCAACCATTAAGATGGTAACCATTGAAAAATGTAATTGATAGGCAAAAGCAGGGCTTGGATTGTAATGTTTTTGCTGATGATCGTGGTTAGGTAATAAAAACAGCAAATTAAAAAAATAAAACGGTTCCGTATCCGAATTTGGAGTGCGGGACCGTTTTAATTACGCCACTTGGTGGGATATGCCCGCTATGTGTGCTATGACTTGATCTTCATCATCAGATACTTTGACTAATAACTGTGAATTAAACGTAAGCGACTAAACCATGTGGATGTGGGATTTCAGCTAAGTTCATTCCAGTCGCCGCTGTGTCCCAAATAGCATTGGCTAATGAATCGGCGACTGCGCCTGTGATGCAGATTAGTGTGTGACCGACTGTTTTGCCGTTATTAGTGAGCTTAGCGATTGCGGAATCACAAGCCTGTAAGAGATCGTGAATCGTTTGATTGCACGTAGTGAGGATTGAAGCTGTTGCACAAAGAACCACACGGTCGGGTTCATCACTTAAGATTGGATACTTAATTTCGCCGTTGATCGTGCGAACGAGTCCATTGCCTACAGCGCCAATCAAATTAAATACGCCACTGCCGAGCGTTGCGGCGGCACTAGTTAAACCGATAATGACACCGCTGCCATCAACTAACGCAGGGGTGTTATTCGCATTTTGAATCGCATTAACAACACTTGTCCCAAGATTAGTCACATTACCCAAGATAGCGGTAACACCGTTGCCAACAATACTGGCAACATTGTTAATATTGAGCGAAGAGATGAAACTAATTCGCATGTCGGCCATTTGTTCATTGGAAACAAAGACATCATTTTCTTCTTTAGCTGTTGGGACTCTGGATCCAGATTGTGAAACATTCCCGTTGACGGCAACCGGCGTTGAAGTAGTTGCATAGGTTGTTTGAATGCCCTTGGCGATTTCATCAACTCGAGGAATGTTATTTACAACAATGGTTGAGACGGCCTGTTGCAACATCCCACCATTAATGGGGTTGTTGGCAGAGGCTGATTGATCAGGACCTAGACCAATTTCACCAAGCAAAGCACCAGCAGGCGTATTATCATGATCGGTTGGTGTCACGCTTGTATTACTAGGAGCCTGGGTGTCACTGCTTGCTGGTGACGTGCTCACTGAGTTGGTTGGTTGCGTTGCCGTGGTCGATGTGGTCGTCGATGAATCAGTTGAGTTAGTAGTTGATGTCACGGGATTCGCTGGCACAACGGTTGGCGTTGTCGTGGCTGATGGCACACTAACAACGGAGGAAGAGTAGAAGCTATTATTAGATCGTGGTGAGTTCATCGACAGATTTGAACTGGTCGAACCAGAGTAGCTAAATGAAGAGCCAGCGCTAAACACGTCGGCAGAAGCGTTAGTCGTCAATTGAGTGGCAGTTAGACCGCCAAATGTCATCGCTAAAGCGAGTGCAGTCGCAAACCGCACCCCATGGACCTGTGATTTATTCATGAGTAAATCCCCTTTTTTTAAAACGTCATTGCTAAGTAAAAAGGCTTGGAAACACCGTATAATGTGATTTCCAAGCCTTTGATGGCAACCTTTATCCCAATGTTAACGTGCTAGATCACGAGTCAATAGGAAGAATTACCAAATAATTGAGCTTGTGAAGAATGGGTTGTTTTGATAGTGACCATAGTCGAACCCGTTGCTCCCATTGGAACCGTTACTTCCATTGGAGCCATTACTCCCGTCAGAGCCGTTAGTTCCGTCTGTGCCGTTAGAGCCGTTAGAACCATTAGTTCCGTCCGTTCCGTTAGTACCAGCAGTACCGGCAGTACCAGCAGTACCGGCAGTACCAGCAGTACCAGCAGTACCAGCAGTACCAGCAGTACCGGCAGTACCAGCAGTACCAGCAGTACCAGCAGTACCGGCAGTACCGGCAGTACCAGCAGTACCAGCAGTACCACCAGTGCCAGCAGTACCCCCACCGTTGCCACCATTATTGTTGTTACCTGGGTTGCAACCATTACCATAGTGAGGTGTGATTACACTAGAGGTCCATAGGTTTTGGGTTGTTCCCTGGTCAACAACGGCGGCGTTGGCACTTAAACCACCGCCAGCTAAGACCAAAGCACCACTGAATAAAGTGGCACCAATTAACTTCATGGTATTTTGTTTAATTGACATAGATCGACGCTCCTTTTGAATTTTTAAGGGGTTTAGCCCTCATCGTCATTGTAATTTTCGACCCTAACTGTAATGTCGAAAGGGTCAGAAGTTACCCGTCTAGATTGGAAACATTCAAATTTTTCACAAAATAACGTTCAACAATCATCCTTGACACAATTTATTTAATGATCTGATGGTCCACGAATTCACGATAAAGTTCATGAGTTCGATATAACTGAGCATGAGTACCACGGCCGGTAATCCGGCCTTGTTGGATAAACAAAATCTCATCGGCTTGTTGAACCGTCGCAAGACGATGAGCGGAAATTAGTGTGGTCCGATCGTGCATCAGGCGGGTTAGGGCGACTTGGATATGGGCTTCGGTATTACTATCTAAACTGGCCGTAGCTTCGTCCAAAATTAACAATTTCGGATTTCTTAAAAAGGCTCTGGCAATTGCAATTCGTTGTCGTTGCCCACCTGAAAGTTTTAGCCCGCTTTCGCCGACCTGAGTCGCTAATCCATGCTCAGTCTGGCGAACAAAATTAGCAGCGTCGGCAGCGGCCAGTGCTGACCAAATAGCTTCATCCGTTGCATTTGACAGACCATAGCGAACATTATCGGCGATGGTTCCTGTGATCAGACTATTTTCTTGAGCGACGTAACCAATCTGTTGTCGCCATTGGCTTAATGATAGACTGGCTACATTTTGATCACCGGCCATGAATCTACCGAGCTTGTCAGCTTGACGAATATTCGGGTAGTAATAGCGTTCGATGATGGAAAGAATGGTAGTTTTTCCACCACCAGAAGGGCCAACTAGTGCATACACACGACCTGGTTGAAAAGTGAAGTTCAAGTTGTGTAAGACAGGACGTTTGTCGTAGCCGAAAGAAACATCACGAAATGTTAGCGGTATCTTGTTCAGCGCTACCGTCGCATGACGATCACCAAGCTGCTCACTTGCTAGTTGGAGCAAGTCATAGACGCGAGTCGTTGCGCCGTTGACCCGTTGCATTTGGTTACCAAATGAAGCAACCGTTGTGATTTGGGGAACGACTTGAAATAAATATAAGAGAAAAGCGACAAACGTCCCACTGGTCATGACGTTTTGACGAACCAAAGCACCGCCGTAGCTAATGACGCCAATGATGATGACCATCATCACAATCGACATAATTGGATTGATGATGGAAAAGAGGCGAGTTTCACGCATCCCCAAGTTAAATAAGCCATCAATGCGTTGATTGCCCCGATTTTTTTCGTAGGCCTCAGCATTGGCCGATTTAACGAGACGCATGTTGCTAAGGACTTCCTCAGCATAGCCGTTCAGGTTTGCTAAACCATCTTGAGTTAGTTTAGAGATATGGCCCATCAATCTCCCTAACGGCCACATGACCAAAAAAGTTACGGGAATCGCCAGCAAGATCACGAGCGTTAGATGCCAGTCCATCCACAATAAAATGACAAAACTGCCCGTTACCATCACAACGGCGGAAATAAACTGCGGCAGATAGCTGGTGGCGACATCCTTGATCAGTGTCGTGTCGTTAATGAGCCGGCTCACGCTTTCACCAGATGAGTGGTCGGTAAAGTAGGATAACGGTAAGTGTACATACTTCGCCCACAGGGTTTTACGTAGGTTGGCCACGATCTGGTTACCCACGTAGCCAAACAAATACATTCCCATCATTGATAGAACGCCGGATAAGAGAAATAACAAGGCCAAAGGTCCCAGCGCTGATAATGAAAATGTTTGGTGGGCCAAACGATCAATGAGTCGTTGAGCAATTAGCGGTAACACTAAGCTGGCACTGGTTGATAACAGGCTAATGAATAAACCTAAAGATAGGCGCCAATAACTCGGTCGAGTCTGCGCGATTAATGCACGTAGATGTGTCGAACGTTTATTCAAAGAATGAGTTGAGTGAGTTTTTTGTGATTGAGTCATTGAATGCTCCTAGTGATGAGAGATTGACTAGTTAACTTTTGGGGGATGCTAGCCATTCTCATAAGGTGTTGCAAAAAAACATGGGGGATGAGTGAAACTTTGATGATATAAAAATCACAGGCATATTGGCTTAGCGACAACCACAGGTACTACTTGTTTGTAGCGTGTTGCTGGTCGCCCAAGGCAGCTGTAAGCCACCGCCAAATACGATCTGCAAGCCTAGTTGTAGCCAATACGAAAGCTGTGCAATCCAAGACATAAGCGAGTCCTTTCCGCGGAATTACCGCATCATTGAAGTAAACCAGTTTTCAAGAAAAGTGGTAAATCCTGTCCACCAAATTTTAAATTGATCAATCCAAGAAGGCATTTGTATCTCTCCTTTCCACTAACGTTGCGTCATATTGATTTAAAAAGGCCGTCATTTCCACAGTTGGAAAATGACGGCTGAATTTAACAAGGCGACTGATCGTCACGCGGTTAAACTAATTCTGTGGGTACCATGGTAATGGAAGCCCGCCGCCAAAGACACCTTGGAAGGCGAATTCAACCCAGTAAGATAATTGTGCAATCCATGACATGATGTTCACCTCTTTTGTCATTAAATTTTTTGCGGCTTCAAATTGTCGCTAGTTCTTTGGGTACCAAGGTAATGCAAGACCACCACCAAAGACAATTTGGAAGGCCATCTGAACCCAGTACGATGCTTGTGAGATCCATGACATGAGGCTTCACCTCCTTTGTGTGACTGAGTTGTGTACAACTTGTGAAGCAGCTGTCTGTTTGCCACAAACTAAAAGATATCGCTGTTTGATAGCGCTTCACGAAAGTGGGTCAAAATTGAAACGCCCCGACGCTTTTTTACAATTTTTGACAAAAAAGACAATTTCGAAATATTTAATTATAGGTGGGGCTGATTTTTAAGCAGCTTGCACCTCAAACTATGAGACAGGCGCGGAATCTGAGTCACTACTCAATTGGCAACAACTGGCACAGTTCAGTAGAGCAAAAAAGCCTGTCTTTTTGGCAGATTCACCAAAGACAGGTTATAACGCAGGATTAATTTCATTAAAAATGATTAGCTGAAGAGATGTAATGACGGTAATGTAGGATCATATTTTGTATTCACAATTTCAAATTGATGATTTTTACGGTAATGAGAAGGGGTTTCATGACATGTTTTCTTAAATGCGTGGATAAAGGCGCTGCTGTCATAAAAACCGAGAGTTGTCGCAATATCAGCGATACTTAGGGCCGATGTTGTGAGTAAGTGTAACGCTATTTTGATCTTATTCTTGGTAATAAAGCTCATCAGAGATTCACCAGTTTCTTGTTTGAACAGTCGTGAAATATAAGATGTCGAATAACGCAGTTGTTTACTGATAGCACTGGGTGTTAGTTGGTCGATAGGGATCGTATCAGCAGCTTCAAGGATCATCAAGGTCACCTTAGAATATGGACGATGCTGTTGTTGTTCACTGGCGAGTTTATTTCCAAATGTCAGCATGATCTCTTTAGCGATCGCCAGTAGATTAGCTTGCAGATTTTGTTGGCGATGTAACTGGTTAATGAAATAGTCACGTAGATACATGTAAGGAACATGGCTGACACCAATTGTTAGTGCTGCATCACTACAACAACAGACAATTTCAATCAAAACATCTTCAACCTGCTGGTGTGACAGGTTGTTCAGCTGATCTTCATAAGTTGTGGTGAGCTGGTTAAAAGAAAATAACATCTCGTCGATCCCACCATTCGGTAACTGATCCATAACGAGTTGCTCAAAATTAAAAATAGCTAACCGAACTGGTGTCGAGTTGGCATTTTGGTGTGCGATGAATTGCTTATAGTCGGTGTCTACAAAGAACTGCATACAACTTTATTCCCCCTGAGTATTTAGCAGGGCAACCGCAAGCGTCGATTAATATTGAACAGAGCATGTGATCAGAATCAAGTCATGGAAGATTTTACGTTAAAGTCGTCTCGAATAAATGAACAGCACAAAAACTCAGGCCCATCAAGCTTAAGCAGTTCGATAAACACCTTTACCAACACATTGTGATTTTGAGTTAAGTATTTGTACTGAGATTTCGATTCGATAATTTGATTCTGCAAGTCGTATTTGGGATTACTGTGATTGTACCCAAGAATATTAGTAATAACGCTATCTTTATTTAGTTATTACCACAAAGTATGTAATTAAACCCTTTTTAATACAATTAATTTGCTAAAAAGTACAATATCTGACACATTATTCAGCTTATCCTAACTCCAAGGGGGATGTAAGCCGTCGATTTTAAAAATGTTGCATGGGAGATTTAAGTTGCACACCAAATAACTGGTGTGCAACTTTTTTGTTTCTCGATTTATTTCACACGAGAAAATTACAACTTTGGCCATTTCGACACAATACGTTAATTAAATTATTAGTTAGTTTTGATGCTGAAGACAGCTAACCGATGGATGGTGATTGCTAAACACTCACTTTTTCACATCGTTCACCTACGGGCTGCTGTGTTATCCAGTCTGTCATAGGACTTAAAACTAGGGGGTATTTCATTGATCAACAAGCATAATAATCTTCACGAAAAAGTGATTTCCGATAAGGTGCACTACAAGATGTACAAGGATGGCAAGCGATGGTTGTTTGCCGGAATTGCTGTCTTGACCTTCGGGATGGGGCTTACCGGTGTTGATGTGGTTGCTAATGCGGACACCGCTAATCAAGCAGTGGTAACCACGCAAGCTCCCGCAAATGCACCATCTAGCACGACGACGGTGACGCCATCCAAGTCAGCAACGTCAGCAGTAACTGCGGCACCGGTTACGCCGGCACCACAAGCAGCAACCATCGCTGCCCCTACCACAACAACTACGAATACCAATTCTGCGCCACTGGTTACCGATGTGACTCAGTTTGGAACCGCGGAAAGCGCCACTAAACAAGCCGCTGATACCCAGAATGATTTTACTGTTAATGGTAGTGCCGCACCGATTCAGGCTGATGGTTCAAGCCAATTGACGTCGGAAGGAATTGGCCAGCAAGCACACATGACCATGAACAACGCGATCGATTTTTCCAAGAATTTCTCCATTACTGGACAAGTTAACTTGGGCGATCACGATACCGGTGGTGATGGGTTAGCTTTAATTTTTAGTCCATCTACACCACAACAGTTGGCGCAAGGCGGTTATGGAACAAGCAACGATACCACGCAACACTCAGTTGATACATCATCAGGTTCACTGGGGATGACCGGGTTACCAAATTCGTTTGGGCTCGTTTTTGACGAAGTAGAAGGGAATAACTATGACCCTCAATGGCACGACGTTAGCGGAATCCAAGTCAACAAACCCTCCCAAAACGGGTATATCGGTTGGCGAATCACCGATGGCAATGGGAATCTGGTACCTGTTTCAGTAAAGGCTAACTCTTGGCTAGGACATACAAGTTACACATCAGATAGTACGATTGCACAATTAGTAACCTTAGACAGCAACATGACTGACGGTAACTATCATCAGTTTAAGATTGATTATGATGCGACAACTGGTGTCATGACCATCTATGTTCCAGATGCCGCTGATTTAAGTAATGGGAAACCGCAAGCCATGCAGGCTAAAAATCCAAATGGCGAATATGCGGTTGCAAATTACAATACTTGGACCTATACGGTGCCAGTTGATTTGCGGAACAAAGCGTTTTCATTTGCTATTTCTGCCTCTAATGGGACAGGTACTGGTGCAACTGGTGATGGTGTTGCCAATGACAAGGGAGTTAATCCATTTGGTGGCATGATTACCTCAGTAAGTTACTCAAAGGCTCCAGGGACACTTTCGATTAGTGAAGTGGATGCAGCGACTGGCGCATACCTATCAGGAACGACGACAACGATTGCGACTGGGTTTGTAGGTGATTCCGTAGCGATTTATCCAACACAAGCGGCCGCAGATAAGGCGATTGCCAATGGCGCGGATCCAACTTTAGTCGCCGTAGCTCCGACAGTTGCAGGATATACGCTACTCAGTCCCGTGACTTACGTTGTCGGCAACTCTGCCAATCCACAGGCGGTGAAGTTGATGTACGTGGCAAACCCAACAACTGGTGGCAGTGATCAGACGTCTGATGGAAACAGTTCATCCGAAGGTACTGGATCATCTGAAGGTACTGGATCATCTGAAGGTACTGGATCATCTGAAGGTACTGGATCATCTGAAGGTACTGGATCATCTGAAGGCACTGGATCATCTGAAGGCACTGGATCATCCGAAGGCACCGGATCATCTGAAGGCACCGGATCATCTGAAGGTACTGGATCATCTGAAGGCACCGGATCATCTGAAGGCACTGGATCATCCGAAGGCACCGGTTCGTCTGAAGGTACTGGATCATCCGAAGGCACCGGTTCATCCGAAGGGACTGGTTCGTCCGAAGGCACCGGTTCATCTGACAATAGCCAGACATCTGACGTTGCTAGTTCAGAAAAAGCAAAAGGTAGTTCTGACTTAGCTAAAGGTTCCAGCGAGACGAATGACGGTAATTCTGATGTTGCTAAAGGTTCTAGCGAGACAGCAGCCGGTAGTTCCGATTTGGCTAAGGGCTCAAGTGAAACAGACGCCGGTAATTCCGACGTTGCTAAAGGATCGAGCGAAATCGCTGCCGGCAATTCCGATCAAGTTAAGGGGTCTAGTGAAACGGCAGCCGGTAGTTCCGATCTAGCTAAAGGTTCGAGTGAAACAGCAGCCGGTAGTTCCGATCTAGCTAAAGGTTCGAGTGAAACAGCAGCTGGTAATTCCGACGTTGCTAAAGGATCCAGTGAAACAGCAGCTGGTAATTCCGATGTTGCTAAAGGATCCAGCGAAACAGCAGCTGGTAATTCCGATGTTGCTAAAGGATCCAGCGAAACAGCAGCTGGTAATTCCGACGTTGCTAAAGGATCCAGTGAAACAGTAGCTGGTAATTCCGACGTTGCTAAAGGATCCAGTGAAGCAGTCACGGGTAGTTCCGATATGGATAAGGGTAGCAGCGAAATGGCCCAAGGTTCTAGCGAAATGGTCCAGGGGTCCAGCGAGATGGCTACTGGTAGCTCAGATATAGCTAAAGGTGAATCAGAGGTCAATACGGGACTTAGTGACCTCGATAAAGGCCGGAGTGAATTAAATGCTGGTGACAGTACTGCAGGTAACAGTGACGTTGACAAGGGCCAGTCTGAAATCAATGCTGGGAACTCTGATAAAGCTAACGGCTCCAGTGAGCTGGCTAAAGGCAGTTCTGATTACGCCAAAGGCAGTTCCGACTACGCTCAGGGCAGTTCTGATTATGCCAAAGGCAGTAGTGAAGCGGCCGCTGGTGATTCTGATACCGCCAAAGGTAACAGTGAAATCGCGGCTGGCAGTTCTGATACGGCCAAAGGTAACAGTGAAATCGCGGCTGGTAGTTCTGACACGGCCAAAGGTAACAGTGAAATCGCGGCTGGCAGTTCCGACACGGCCAAAGGTAACAGTGAAATCGCGGCTGGCAGTTCTGATACCGCCAAAGGTAACAGTGAAATCGCG
>NZ_BQXO01000002.1:307367-596184 GCF_045862785.1 Furfurilactobacillus curtus
GCCGCCGGTAGTTCCGATACCGCCAAAGGTAACAGCGAAATTGCCGCCGGTAGTTCCGACACGGCTAAAGGTAACAGTGAAATTGCCGCCGGTAGTTCCGACACGGCTAAGGGTAACAGTGAAATTGCCGCCGGTAGTTCCGATACCGCCAAAGGTAACAGCGAAATTGCCGCCGGTAGTTCCGATACCGCCAAAGGTAACAGCGAAATTGCGGCTGGCAGTTCTGATACGGCCAAAGGTAATAGTGAAAACCAAAATGCATCTGATTCAAATTGGTTGAATGCAGTAACGGATGCTAAGGCTGCGATTAACAACGCTGATGCGTCATCGGTCAAGGATGATCCGGCCGTTGTACAAGCAGAAAATGCATTAAAGAACTTATTGGCCACCGATCCAACCAGTACGACTGCGCAGATTGAACAAGCAGCTGCCGATTTAAATCGAGCTGTTGCAAATGCGCAAAAGCAAAATGATGCTTCAATTTCAAAACCAGCTGCAATTACTGATGCAAAGTCAGCAATCACTGGTGCTGATCAGTCTTCCGTTGCCAATGATTCCGCCGTCGCAGCCGCCAAAAAGCAGTTACAAAATGACTTGGATAACCCCGATAGCTCGGCCAAACAATTAGCAGATGACACAGCGGCGTTAACAAATGCAGTGGCCGACGCAGAAGCCAAGTTAGCCGCTAACGAAGGCTTGGCAGTGACGAATAGTGACGTTGCTAGTTCAGAAACAGCCAAAGGAAACTCAGACATTGCGAAGGGTTCTAGTGAAATTGCAACTGGTAACTCAGATATCGCCAAAGGATCTAGTGAGATCGCGGCCGGTAACTCAGATATCGCCAAAGGCAATAGTGAAATTGCAACCGGTAATTCAGATGTTACTAAAGGATCTAGTGAAGTCGCTGCTGGTAATTCTGATATTGCCAAAGGTAACAGTGAAATTGTCGCTGGTAATTCTGATATTACTAAAGGGAATAGTGAAATTGCCGCTGGAAGTTCCGATATTGCTAAAGGTAATGACGAGTTAAACCAAGCAGCTAGTGATATTGCCCAAGGTAATCATGATCTGAACAACGGTAGTTCTGAAGCAGCTGCCGGAACGTCTGATTATGCTAAAGGCGAATCAGAGTTAAATGCTGGTGACAATGCGGCCGGTCAATCAGATATGACCAAAGGGCTCAGTGAGTTGAACCAAGGCGCCTCTGATTTGGCTAAAGGTGCTAGTGAAGTCAACAAGGGTAAGTCTGAACAAGCCCAAGGCAATCAGGATATCACCAAAGGTAATAGTGAAATTGCCCAAGGTAAGTCTGATATTGCTACTGGTAATAGCGAAATTGCCCAAGGTAATTCCGACATTGCCCAAGGTAAGAGCGAAGTCGCTACTGGCAACGTTGATATTGCCAAAGGTAACAGTGAAATTGCCGTTGGTAAGTCTGACATCGCTAAAGGTAATAGTGAGGTCGCCACTGGCAATGCTGACATTGCCAAAGGTAACAGTGAAGTTACGCAAGGTAAGTCTGATATTGCTAAAGGTAATAGCGAGTTGAATGAAGCAAAGACGCCAGCTTGGGTCAGTGCAGTGACAGATGCAAATAACGCAATTTTAAATGCGGAACATTCAACAGTCACTAAGGATCCAGCTGTGGTTGATGCTGAAAACGCCTTGAAACAGTTATTGGCTCAAGATCCAGAAGCCAACGCAGACGCGATTGAAAAGGCAGCGGCTAAGCTAAATGATGCGATTGGCACTGCCCAGCGTCAACAGGCTGATCAAGCGACTGCTGTGCAAGCCAAGCAGGATGCAAACGCCGCGATGGTTAATGCCAAACAGTCCTCAGTTGCTGGTGATGCAACCGTTCAAGCTGACTTAAATGCTTTAAACAAGCTATTAAATGACCCTAATGCAACGCCAAAACAAATTGAACTGGCGACGGCCGATTTGAATCAAGCTGTTGCCCGTGCAGAAGCTGGTGACTCGACTTCTGGCTCTGGTTCAGAGGGTAACAACAGTTCCGAAGGCAACCAATCTTCTGAAGGTAACGATCATTCAGAGGGCGGCCAAACGTCCGAAGGTAGTGGCAACTCCGAAGGAAATGGGACTTCTGATGGTTCAAGTGTCGGTTCAAACACGGATCATACGAATAACAATGATACTACTGGAAGTCAAAACAATAATGGTGCTAATTCCAGCAACATGGGGTTTACCAATGCTGCACCGACAACTGTCAATGCTGCCAACCTTGGCAACCAACAGTTATCCGCAATGGGTTCCTCGAAGACGCCATTAACAGCTTCTTCAACTGGCTCCAACAAGGCTGGTCAAGGTAAGGATGCTGATGGGAACGATTTACCAAATACGGGCGCTGAAGCATCAGAGAATGGGTTGGCGATCTTAGGGATCAGTTTGGTTAGTTTACTAGCAGGACTTGGATTCCGTCGCCGTCAACACTAAACCGTCATTGGTGATCGATTGACATGAAAAGAGTGGGGTAACCCGCTCTTTTTTCGGGATATTAGTTCAGGCTGTGCAGTATTTAAGCGCGGAATAACCTTGAATCCTCAATAGATCACCACTGTAAGTGATTAAAAGGATGGTATTAAAGAAATGTTCTATTTTGTGAATAACACAGTGTTAGTAAATAACTCGGGGATTGAACATGCTCAATTTAAACGCTTGATTCTGTTTAAACATTTTCGGCAGCCGGCAAAGATTGTGACAACTGACTACAAACGCTTTCTCCACGATAATTTGCAGATGGCAGGGGTAGCTGATGATGACGTGATCAATATGTATGACTATTATCAACAGGCGCGAGCTGTGCCTGACCGCACCGTCGCCTACACGGATTTACTGTTGCCCACTTACGACGATGTTCAAACGGATGGTGGCAATCGGCGTTGCTTTTATCAAGGGCAGTTGGTGGCAGACGTTTCCTTTTGGCCAAAACGGCCTGGTTCAGTCTCAGCGGTGCGTTACTTTGACAAATTTGAGTACGCGATTCGGGAAGATTATTATGATGTGCGCGGATTTTTGTCGATGGTCGTTTTAAATGGTGCTGAAGGGAAAACGAGCACAGAATTAATGTTGACCCCGACTGGAGAAGTGGCTCTGGAGCGTCACTATCAGCGCAATCGGGCTGGTAATCGCAGTGAATCGGCAATTTTACTGTATTCACAGACTTCGGACACAGGCGTAAGGGTGTTTGCCGGTGAGAAAGAATTCATTGCGGCCTTTTTGGATGACCTCAATCAGGCCAATGAGGGTGAGACGACTGGTCCCAATGTATTCGTGATTGACCGTAATTTAACGGCAGATTGGGCCGCCTTGCACATGAAGACTCGTGCATTTAAACTCATGCATCTACACAATGCACAGGTCGCTGATACAAATGATGTGGATCATTCTGTTTTGAATAATAACTATGAATTTGGTTTAAGCAATGCCGCGGCGTGGAACGGGATTATTGCTGCCACACAGTTGCAGCGGACGGATGTGCTGAGACGTTTGCAAGATCAGCGGGCCAAGGTTTATCGGATTCCGGTTGGATATGTGACGATTCATGAGCAGCACACGGCCTCATTCGATGTTCAACGCGCTCAAGCACATCGAATCATTCAAGTCTCGCGATTAGTACCAGAAAAGCATCCAGCGGCGACATTGGCGGCATTTATTAAAGTGGCCAAACGTGATCCGCAAGCAACGCTAACATTTTACGGATATGGCGATGATGCGGTCGAACAAGCCTTGCGTGCGACGATTCATGAGCATCACTTGGATGATCGTGTGAAGCTTAATGGCTATACCAATGATATTGCTAGCGTCAATGCACAGGCGACAGTCGCTGTTTTACCAACTTCTGTCGAAGGATTTGGCCTATCAATTTTAGAAAGTCAGGCAGCTGGGTTACCGGTTATTACAACAAATGTTCGCTATGGGCCAGCTGAAATTGTTCAAGATCAACGTAGCGGTTATTTACTGGCGAGTCACCAAGAAGTTGATGAATTGGCTGATAAGTTGACCACTTTGCTAAAATCGCCAACCTTATGGCAACGATTACATGAAGGCGCTTTGGCGGCTAGTCAGAATTTTAGTGAAGAGGCTGTTTGGCAATGCTGGCAAAATGTGATCAAAGATGCGCAACAATTTTACGAGGAGGTTGTCCGATGAATTTCTTTTTGAATGATCAAATAGTGTTGCATAATTCGGGCATTGAACATGCTGAATTTGACCGGCTTCGGTTGTTTAATCGTAACGGTCAAACCGCTCAGATTGTAACTCGCAATTATTCTCGTCAAGTGACTTACTATCAAGAACAAGCCGGTCTGAAGGTCGGCGAATTACGCAATATGTTTAACTTTTTTCAAGAGGCTGAACAGACACCAGATCGGCCATTGAGTGATCGACAATTGCCGATTTTTAAAGGTTATGAAGTCACCCGTCACCAGAATTTCACCCAGATTTATGATGGTAGTCAACACATCGCGGAGATACGCTGTTTTACATACAGTCACAGTCGGGTGGACTGGATCCGTTACTTTGATCGTTTCGGGAACGTTTTGCATGTGGACTATTATGACTGGCGGGGGTTCTTGTCCATGACCCAGCGCTTTAATGGCGATGGACAGGTCAATGCGGAATGGATGTTTAATCCGCGGGGGAAACGTGTGTACGAATCATACTATCAGATCAATCCACAAACGAATCAACGGGAAAATTCCTTGCTGAAGCTGATTGATTACCACGGCCGTGATTTAAATTTTGCTAATTTGACGGAACTATTCCGATTCTTCTTAGATGAATTAAACCAGCAGACAGGCAAGCCTAATATATTTATCTCAGATCGCCGGATTGACCTTGACGAAGCCATGTTGACCATGCATACACCAGCAACCAAATTGGTGATGATTCACAGTACCCATTCGACGCAACCAGATAACCAAGTGACAGCACCCTTAAATTCTGTTTATGAAACAGCCCTAGTTGATCGTTTAGATCAAGTAGATGGCTTGATCGTGCAAACGCAAGCACAACGACAAGATTTGTTGCAGCGTTTAGCGATCTCAGTCCCGATCTATGTGATTCCTAGCATTGTATTGACACCAACTGAATTAAGCCACCGACCACGACCGTTAAATGATCGGCCGACTAACCGCTTGTTATGTGTTGCCCGGCGCTTTCCGGAAAAACGCTTAGATCAGGCGATCATTGCCTTAAAGCAGGTTCGCGAACGCTATCCGGATGCCACGCTTGAATTGCGCGGATATGGCACGGCTATCATCGATCAACAACTACACCAACTTGTCGATCAATTAGGCCTAGTCGATGCAGTCCAGTTTACTGATTACACGACTGATCTAACACCCGTGTATGAGTCTGCCCAGATTTTGCTATTAACCAGTGAAACGGAAGGCTTCGCGCGCGTCTTACCACAGGCCCAAGCCCACGGACTACCAATTATCGCTTATGACATCCACTATGGTCCCCGTGAGATTATTGATCAAACAACTGGTGTTTTGGTCAGTGATGGCAATGTGAGCGAATTAGCAACAGCGATTAATGAACTGTTAGCTCAGTCGAAGCGACGCCAATCTATGAGCCAAGCTGCCATTGACCACGCCCAACAGTATGGGCCGTTACCCATTTGGCGACATTGGCAGGAGCTATTAAGCGCGGTGACACAACCAGAAGGGCAGTCCTTGACTGATCGGTAATTAGGATGGATAAAAAAAGAAACATTCAATCAATAATGATGACAGATAAGTATGATGAAGTAGAACACCTTTGGGACCAAATTTATGTGACTGGTTTACATCAACTAACGAATTTGTTTGAAGAGCCAAGTAAAGCCATTTCACTCAGCTATAGTGAATTTCAACTGTTAGCGGCGATTGATATACAGCAAGGGGTCAGTTTGCACGAATTGGCCGCTCGTCGGCAAATTAGTCGGAGTCGACTATCGCAACTGATGGGCGCATTATTGCGTCAACAGTTGGTCGAACAGCACGTTGCCGCAACAGATCGGCGCATTCGAATTTTTACGTTGACGGAAACTGGTCGCCAAAGTTTGGCACAACTGCAAACAACTTATCACCACATTTTTGCGGAACTGCAGCTTGCCTGTGGTCCTACCCAATTGGCGGAAATGTTAAAGACGCTTCAGCAGATTCAAAATTATGTTGCGGAAGCGCAGTTACTAAGAAAAGCGGAGGACTAACTAGTGTCAGAAAAAGAAAGTCAATCAGAACTCTTAACGGCTATTAATGCCACGTATATGAAAGTTTATCGTCCACTGGATCAGCTGGTGCATACCTTTCCTCAAATGGCCGATCATTCGTTTCCTGTGGCCATGTTAATGTATGAAATTAGCCAGCACAAACAAATTACCGTGACGAGTTTAGCAAGCGCTAATCAGGTTAGTCTGTCATCGGTCTCAAGCCAAATTACCGGATTGATCAAGGAGGGATTGATCGAATCAGTACCCCAAAAAGTGGATCGACGAGTTCGAGAAATTCAGTTGACGGCTAAAGGTCAAGCGATTGAAGAACAGTTAGAAGCTTACCTGGCAAGCGCCTTTCAAGCGGTGGAGTTAGCACAAAATAAGCTGGACTTTAAGCAGATGATCAAGATTTTAACATCGTTAGCTGATCAAGAAGAATCGTTGGCCTAACACGATTATTCGCTGCTCAAAAAAGCGGCGAATCAATAGATAAAACGCAGGATATAAGTTAGTTACTTACCGACTTATACCCTGCGTTTTAGTTTATATTGCGTTAGATTTTATTTTGGTTGTCAATGGACCGTGACGGTCGAAATGAAGCGTTAGTGTTGATGCTGCGGTCGAATCATCGCACCACCATTTTGAATGACAAGAGAGGTTAATGTCAGTAAGGGGAGATACAAGACAATGTGATAGCGTCCTTGCACTTCAACAAGTAAGGATGCATAAAAGAAGCCTAGAAACAACAAGTTGTTGAATAACAGCAGGTTACGTTGTCGTGAAGATAGCCGTCGCCGTAATTGCGGCCAAAATAGGAGGCAAAGTTCGCCGACTAAGGGCACGACTAGCAAACCACTAAAACAAAAAGTTGACCATAATGTTAATAAATCACTTTGCTTGAAGAATTGACGTTGTTGAGCTCGCTGAATCTTTGTATGATGGGCAAAATTGTAATCTATCCAATCGAAACCATAGTCTTCATCTAGAAAGGCAGTTATTTTATTTCGCATAAAAATGGGCCAATCATGTTTTTGATTTAACTGACGGAGATGCTGTTTGGTTAGGCGATTAAGGTCATCAATGGCAGTCTGATCTGCCTTAGCACTGGCTTTAGGGCGCGACATTTGTGATATATGACGGTCTAAAACGGCTCTAACAGTTGTTGAATATGCGCCATTTGTTGCGGGATCAGTGCCCGTGGCAACGCTATAAGCTTGACTGACGCGATCTGGGGCGATAGTAATTCCATAAAATTTTGGTGTTAAGGCACCGACAAGCGTCAGGCTCATGACTGTTATCACCGTCATGAATCCCAAAATTAACCGTTGGCGGCGGTGGATGACACTACTGGATCGAGCTAAGCTACTAAAAATGAGGATCGCAATTAACCAAATTACGACGATTGGGCGTAGTGCATTTGCTAAGGTTGCCGCCACAACAGCCATCAGCAATGACATAATTTGGTCATTTCGATAACTGGTTACTGGCGGCATGATGACATTGAGTAATGCTAGGGTCGCGATTAACAATAATCCTATGAATAGAGGCTCGGCTCCATCAATGAGCGTGTAAAGCCAGTAAGCAGGCAACCAGTAGTAGCCTAACGCCACGGCAATGCCTAAGGAACGTAACTTGAGTCGTTGACCAATTTTAACAATGACCAGCATACTGACGAAAATCACGAGCGTGTTCGCGATTTGCAACACGCCGTAGTTAGCGCCAAAAATCGCTTCTGGCAGACTAAAGGCGGCGGCAATGTTTAGAACATGGGGAAAGACAAAGTTGTTAGCAATCAGGTGATGCTGCGACATTGCGACCCAAGACATGCCGTTTGCTGATAGGGCGGCAAAGTAATGGTAATTCCAAAAGTCTGAAGTTGGCCATGTTGGGATGGTCCGAATTGCGATGATTTTAATCACGATTAACGCGGCAAACGTTAACCATAAAGCGGCGTCACCACGCCGATTTAGCCAATGGGTGAGCAGCCAGACGATCCCGACCAAAAGTAAGCTTAAACCAGCGGATAGTAAGCCCAAATGCCAAGTGAACTGGTGCTTGGCCACGACTTGAGCTCGCCAGGTTCCCCAAAGTGTTAGGGTAAAAGTCAGGCAGGCGATTAGCATGATGAACCAATGAAACGTCATTAAGAATCTTTTTTTCTGGATTATCATAGGTACCTCCAATCAATTCGTTTTGGAGGCCACAACACTATGTGTCGTTTTCACCCAGGTGTGTCGACCACTCAGCTGCCGTCCAATGGCAATAAAAGGCACGATACTCATGATGATTAGATAAACTTGGAAGGAGACACTGAGCCATAATGCTGCTAAAAATGAAGGCATGCGAGTGACTTTGGCGTAGTTACGTTGATATTGCATGGCTAAGACAAAACAGATCATGACATTGAGAAACATAATTAACATGAGCGCCGGTGAAACCCAATGTTGTGGTGCTTGTGTCAGATATAGGCCGACTTGGGTGATGAGAACAATTAAATTGGTGATTGGGACCACGCAGGCAAGAAAAGGGGTGATTACCCATAAAGTTGTATCGACACGTTGGAATAAATTAACATAGTGGGATCGCCATAAACGAGGTAAGTAGGGTAAGCAGTCTAAGCCACCCTGGCACCAACGGATCCGTTGACGAATAAAAGGGCGCAGCTTGGTGATGCCTTCTTGGTGGACAATCACATTGTGCGTAAAAGCCGTTTGATAGCCATTTAGCCAAGCGCGAAGGGTGAACTCGAGATCTTCTAGTAAGCTATTTCCCCAAGGATTTTCAATAGCTAACCGCAACGTGACAAATTGACCATTGCCCGACGCAATTCCTTGACCTAATGAAGTTCGCAATTGTTGTGTTGAGTTATTCATACTCATAAATTCAAAGTCTTGAATGCGGGTTAACCAATTTGTTTGGTTGTAAATGGCGACAGCTGTCTGAATCATACTGAGCTTTGGATCAGCCTCAAAGTCAGCGATAAGGTGGGTGAAATCAGCTGCCGTCATAATCGCATCTGCATCGAGGATCCCAATGATGGTCATCGTATCGTCTAAGGTTGGGTAATGTTTTTGGATATGCTTAATGGCATGATTAAGCGCCGCGCCTTTTCCTTGACGGGCGGTAGGCGCCTGCCGATTAATAATCGTTAAGAATGATGAATCGATCGTTTGCAAAATCGCTAGACTATCATCATCTGAGTTATCATTAATTGCGATTATATGTGGCGTAATCGTGGCTGGTAATTCAGTAAATGTGTTAATTAAATTTGAAATAGTATGGGCGATGACTCCCGCTTCGTTGAGAACAGGGATAACAATAAATAAATGATACGGTGTAGCCCCTTTTTGCTCGAAGTGGACCAGTTGGCGCGCTTGATTGGTCAAAATAACGGTGATCAAGAAGTAACAATAGAAAGTAATTGAAATAACGGCCGCAACCGTGATGAGGGTTTTCACTTGATTTCCTCCAGCTTAAACGAATTCATTTTTTTGCAACTCATTTAAATATAAGCTGGCTAGTGGTTTGCTGGTGGCAGTGTTTCATATTGTGGATTGATTGTTCGAGCAAATAAAAAATGGCCTAATCACTAAATGCGAGTGATTAAGTCATCAAGGTTGTTACTTTTGGAGGTAAAGACTGCTCGGGTTGGAATCGAACCAACACATTCTCGATTAACAGTCGAGCGCAGTACCATTGTGCCACCGAGCAATAAGAAAAATATATCAATAAAGCAAGTTTATCAATAGGTTTATTAGAAGTCAATAAATAAAAACATGGATTTCACAGAAAAGGTCAATCCTTGAATACGAGCAGTTTAGTGGCCAAAAAAGTGCCGTAGACGATACGTGGCTGTGCTAAAGTGGTGAATAAAAGAACGAATGGTGGGGAACGAAGATGAATTTAATTTTAGCAAATAGTATTACGAATTACTTCAATCAATTCAGATGGCGTCAGATAGGTCCTCATTTGTTCGATGGTGTCTTACAAGTTATATTGTATTCAGTGTTATTTTGGTTGGTCAACCGTCTGGCCATTTTTTTGATTGATCGTAGTTTTGATACTTATATGAGTAACCGGCGGATCAATCAAAAGCGAGCCGAAACATTGCATACTTTGATTAAGAATACGACGCGTTACATTGTTGTTTTCTTCTATTTGTATACAATCTTGAGTGTTCTAGGTTTTCCAATCGGGACGCTCATTGCCAGTGCTGGAATTGTCACAGTGGTGGTTGGGCTTGGTGCTCAAGGAATCATTCGCGATGTCATTGCTGGGTTCTTAATCTTGATGGAACAACAAATGGAAGTCGGTGACAATGTCATCATCAATGATAAAGTTGCCGGTCGTGTTGTGGGGTTTGGCCTGCGGTTAACGACAATTAAGGACGCAGATGGTGGCATTAACTACATCACAAATAGCAGTATTACGGTCATCACCAATCAGTCACGTAATCACTTGCGCGTTCAGATTGATTTGCCAATCAAAACAGGAACCGCGACTAGTCAAGTCAATAAAGTTATCAAGCAAGTTAATGAGCGGTTATTACCCAAACATCCAGAAGTTGTTGGACGGGTTAGCGTTCAAGGACCAATCATCTTGCCAGCGACTGGGGGCTTGGCTGTCTCAGTGATCATGTTTGTTAAAAATGCTGAGGTTGATAACGTGCGGACCTTATTCACAACCAGTTACTTAACCGCATTGAGCCAAGCTGGTGTTGAATTAGGGTAGTCTATGGCGATCAAGTAGGTGGCCGTAATGAGCCTCAATTGAGCTTGGGACAAAACCAAAATCTAAATTTCACTTTCAACCTAAATAGCTAAAACGCGGGGCATAAGTCAAGTGCTTTCGCTTAACGACTCATGTCCCGCTCTCGAAATTATGCTGTTGTTTTTGGAGTGAGCCACTTGGTAATACTTGGCCAACTATTCGTGTTGATGATGACTCGGGGGGTTGATTTCAGATTTGTATGGGGTGTCACAATACCAGTGTTTAGCGTGTAAATCACCTGTAAAGGTTGCCGTTCGAGAAAGGCTTGTACTTGAATATCACCACTACCATACGGATAAGTGAAGATTGGTGTTTCGGCACCGATCTTTTTTTGCATGACATCTTGGCTAGTTGCATAGTCACGCTTGAATCGGCTAAATTGACTTGGTACGTTAAAAATTGGTGTGCCAGAGGCCGTTAAATAATGCATGTTGTTCGTGTGAACGCCAAAGGTGACAAGGTCTCCAGCAATTTTTTTCATTTTTAAAATCTGCGGCCACGTAGCTAATTTTGTTCCTGCCCGATATGCGCCAGTGTCCCCAGTAATAATGGAAACGGTAAAGGGATCGTGATATTTCATCATTACGGGAAGGGCATTATCAATCGTTGTCCGATCAATATCGTCAAACGTTAAGACGACATAACGATGCTTCAAACGCTGGTGGGACGTGGCCAATTGGATCATTTCAGCCGTTGAAATGACTTGAATGTGATGACGATGTAGATAAGCCATTTGTGCCTTGAAATCGTTCAAATTAACATTGAAATCGTGAAATTGACTATTGGATGACAAACGTTCATCTAAACGAACCGTGCGAGTGTTTTTTAAGACGCGGTGGTAACAAAAGACCATAATGCCCGACCGCATATTCTGGTCGTGGGTCGAGATGGCGTAGCTAGTTTTGTTTCCTAATTCAAATTTGATATTACGCTGCACGCTAATCCCTAAGAAGGCGAAAATTAAAATTAAGAAGCCAGCTAGTAACCATTTACGCATTGTTTTGCTCACGATCAAGGGCCCTCCTTTTCAACCGATTAATGTGAATCGTGCCGAAGAGTGTAATGAACCCAGCAACGACAATCACTAAGATGCCTAAGACTTTATAGAGATGTAATGATAAGTTTAAGACCAAGTAATCTGACACTAAATTATCAGAGTAAACGTTGAACAGAAAGCAAACATTGATGTAAATAATAAAACCCGTGACCAGCCATAGACCAATTAAGAGAATGGCTCGATATGCCATGGCGAAAAGTGAGGGACGTTTACGAATAATTAGTGTCGATTTTTGCTGTTTGTTTTTCATTACAACCCCCGATCTGGACTCCGCCATGTGCCAGTGTGGTGGGGGTCCAAGAAGAATGATGCCAGAGCGGTTAAGCAGCTGACTAAATTAATAAACCAGTAGAATACGATATAAATTGGTAATAAAAGCAGATCACGACCGGCAATGAAATCAGATTCTTTAGAATCCGCAAAACCGATGAGAAATTGCACAAGACTAATCAACAATAGGAGGAATAAAATGACGCCATCTAAGACGAGTGTTTGCGTAAACGCAATGGTGAAGACGTAAAAAAGGAGAACGAAGGCACAAGCAATCGCCCACGTGTCACTTAGAATCATATCAATTAGGAGGCCTTGAGCACTTAGAGGTCCACGAACAAACATCCCCTTGTTGCGCCACAGGACTTCAAAACCACCGCGAGCCCAGCGCTGACGTTGATGAATTAAAGCCCCAATGTGTTCAGGCACTAAAATCCACGCTACAGCCTGCGGACAATAACTAACATGCCAGTTGTGTTGATATAAACGCCATGTCACATCGATATCTTCCGTTAATGCTTCCTTATTCCACCAACCCACATCAGCCATTGCTTCAGCTCGGTAAGCAACAACCACGCCAGAAACAGTGGTGATGTGACCAGTAATAAAAGATTGACCGCGTTTGATAATATCAATGACCCCAATATATTCAAGTAATTCCAAACGGCCTAATAAGCTCGTTCGGTTACGGACAATTGGTTTGCCAGCGACGGCGCCCAAGCGATCATCGTCGTAAAATCGAGCTAGCATTGGTGTGAGGACGTCCTTGTCGACATAACAATCAGCGTCGAGACATAATAGAAACGCGCCATTCGCTTGTTTAGCGCCAATATTAAGTGCGTTCGCTTTACCTTGGTTAGGTGTAATCGGGACAATCTTAATTGGCATTCGATTGGCAAACTGATCAGCCAAAGTATGCATGACAGTTAAGGTGTTATCATCACTACCGTCATCAATGAGTAAAAGCTCAATGTTTTGGTAGTTCAAAGCAGCAACTGATTCAACGACACCGCTAAGGGTTTCACCTTCGTTATGGGCCGGAATGAGCACGGAAACGAGTTCACCTTTGCGTTTTGGGTGCTGATTGACTAACGGAACAGTCCGTTGTTGAATCGTAAAAAAGATCGAACTGATAATCCAGACAATTGAAATAATGACTGGATACAAAATGACGTAAGAACTAATTAAATTCATGAATTCCCCCAAGATATTTGAAGATTAGATTGGTTGACGTGCTAAGTCTAAAAATTTTTTCAAAAATGAACGTGAGCTTTGATAGATTTGCTTATCAGTGGCCGGTTTATCCGATTCACACCAAATTGAAATACTGCTACCGGTGATTCCATGAAGTGAATTGAGACTAGATTGAGCATCATTGTCCCAAATGGTTGGATCCCAGTTTTGTTTCATGTCAGAGCTCATATAGGCAACATTTTTCGGCTTTAAATTAGCCTTGGTGATATTAAAGTATAAATAATAATCGTTATAGTTCAACACTTTGAATCCCTGATGGATGAGCTGCGGCATTGTCGCCCAAGTCTGTTTACGTGCTCGACCAGCTGCCCCTTTTTCATCAGCGGTCCAATTCCAATAGGTGACTTGAATTTGATGATCTAGTGAAGGAAGATCGTGGGTGAGAAAGCCATCATTCCACGCCTCAGGAATAAAACCAAGCCGTTTCACGTTGGCGGCGAGTCGGTTGAGATAAGTCACGTAGGCCGGATTCGGTTTTGTATTGTCAGTGAATTCATCGCCGCCGAGGTGAAAACGCGCGT
The DNA here is from genome assembly GCF_045862785.1 of Furfurilactobacillus curtus. Lineage (GTDB taxonomy): Bacteria > Bacillota > Bacilli > Lactobacillales > Lactobacillaceae > Furfurilactobacillus > Furfurilactobacillus curtus. The sequence continues at coordinate 321,460 of NZ_BQXO01000002.1, forward strand.
TTGCTTGACCAGTAAAGGAATGGGCGACTTCCGAATCAATTTGACTGACAAAGTCGATGCTGGCATTGGTGAGTTTGAATTCTGGGCCGTAACTGTGGTTTTGCGTGATCAATTGTTGAACTAATTTTTGCTGATGGTTAGCTTTTAATGTTGCAACCAAGCCGCCGAGATGAGCTGGGGTATCGACTTCTGGAATTAATGTCACCTGTTGTTGCTTAGCGTAGGCAAGCAGCGTGGCGATTTGAGCTTTGCTATAAAAAGCTTGATGTGTGGTCTTATTCCGCCAAACGCCATGTGATTGTGTTGCGTTGGCAAGGGTCTGCCCAATCGTTTCATTTTCAATGGCAAATGATTGACTGTCAGTTAAATGTAATTGGACGAATTGACCATGATTGATTTTTACTTGGTGGATGAATTGTTTGAGTGTCTTAACTTGGTAATGGTGACGAGCAACATCCAGTGTGAGGCCATTAAATTGACCAGCCTTGGTTGACGCATTAGCTGGTTGAAACAAAGCTAGTCCGGCAATCAGGCACACAATTGTTACCAAATAGCGCAAAAAGGGATTTAGACGCATAGCTTAACCTCGTAACAAATTAAAATTTTTCTGTACATAACAATACGCTCCTGGTTGCCAAAGGTCTGCTAATATTCCTTAAAGTGGGCAAAATCTTAAGACTTATCTTTTGGGAGGCGTTACCGGTCAACCCTTATAAGTGACGAACTTATGCTAAAGTAGATCAAGAAAACTGAGTAGATGAGGTGAGGACAATGGCGATGATTAAACTTGGCATTCGCGAATTGGTTGAATTCGTGCTACGCAGTGGGGATTTAAACCCACAAACAGCTGGTAGTAATAACACTGCCTTAGCAGGTGCTAGAATCCATCGTCGTTTACAAAAGCAACGGTTGGTGGCGCACCCCGACTACCAAAAAGAAGTTAGTTTGAAGACAACCGTTACTATGAATCATCAAGATTACGTGATTCAAGGTCGTGCAGATGGCATCTTTTATGATCAAGGTCACGCTCACATTGAAGAAATTAAAACTTCAGATTTAACGTTTGCTGACGTGCCAGACAGTACACTCACTTTATATTGGGGTCAAGCTAAGGTCTACGGGTATTTATTGATGGCGGATCAGAAATTGGATTCGGTCACCTTGCAGCTGACCTATTATCAAACGGGTGAGGACCATATCACCACTAACGAACAGGAACTAACCACAGCTGACGCAGACGAGTTCTTTCAGAGGTTGGTGGATGAATATGAATCATGGTTGATTTTACGTGCACAATTACGGCACCGGCGAGATGAATCACTAGACACACTGACTTTTCCTTATCCGGCCTATCGGGCTGGTCAACATGAGCTTGCAGCAGCCGTCTATAAGACCGTTTTTTTGAAAAAACAGCTGCTAGTTGAAGCGCCAACCGGAACTGGGAAGACAATCTCGACCTTGTTTCCAGCGTTAAAGGCGATGGGGGCAGGACTGATTCAACGAACTTTTTATTTAACAGCCAAGCAGAGTACACGCCGAGTTGCTGAAGAAGCAGTGGCACTAATGGCGCAACAAGGATTGTGTTTAAAAAGCATCACGCTAACGGCCAAACAACAGATTATGTTTCCTGAAGAAGCGGATGTTTCACCGACTGATAATCCCTTTATGTTGGGTTATTATGACCGCTTAAAGCCGGCTCTAATGGATTTATTGACGCATGAAGATGAGTTGACACGGCCGATTATTGAGCAATACGCACGCAAACATACCGTGGATCCCTTCGAATTTTCTCTTGATGCCAGCTTATTTTGCGATGTTATTATCGGTGATTACAATTACTTGTTTGATCCTAAAGTCTATTTACAACGTTTTTTTAGTGAACCGGACGAAGATAATTTTTTTCTTATCGACGAAGCGCATAATTTATTGAGCCGAGCACGTGAGATGTATTCTACGAGTTTAGATGAGCAAACCGTGTCTGCGTTAAAGCTGCTATTTAAAGGGGAACGCAGCTTTCACCGACGCGTTAATTCATTAGTAAAAACCTTTAATACGCTCAATGAGCTACTCGGGACGGAGGAAAATGGTGAGTTAACCTTTCAACCCCCATTGGATGCGTTTACGGATGAGGTGCAACACTTTGTCGATTATCTAGGGGACTGGTTGCCCAATCAAGAGGAATCTGAGGACTTACAACAGGTCTTAGCGGTTTATTTTAGTTGTTTAGATTACTTACGTTTGAGTGAATTGTACAATGCCACCTATCGAACTCGATTAGTAGGTACAAATCAAGGGGTGAGTGTGCGATTGGTTTGCTTGGACCCGAGTGAATTCTTAAATCAATCGCTTCACCTAGGCCGCGGTGCAGTTCTATTTTCTGCTACTTTATCGCCATTAGACTATTATCAGCGGGTTTTAGGTGTTGATGAAGACGGTCTCACCTACAAATTGCCGTCACCATTTGAGCCTCGGCATCAAGCAATTCTCATCACGAACTATATTCAAACAACCTACCGACAACGGGAGGCCAATTTGTCGCGAATTGTGGCTAGTATTCAAGCACTCGTATCCGGAAAAATGGGCAATTATTTAATTTTCTTACCATCATACGGGTATTTAACACAAGTCGTCGCTGCCTTTCAGCAGGCATGTCCCGATGTGAATACGCTTAGTCAAACCGGCGCGATGACGAGTGCCGACCGCGACGCATTTTTGGCACATTTTGGGCCGACACCCACCACAACTTTAGTTGGATTTGCCGTATTAGGTGGGATTTTTTCGGAGGGAATTGATTTACCCGCAGATCGTCTGATTGGGGTTGGCATTGTCAGTGTGGGTTTGCCAGGACTTAATACGGAGACGGACTTAATTCGCGATTACTTTGACGAACATAATGGACATGGTTTCGAGTATGCTTATCAATTGCCAGGACTGAACAACGTGTTCCAAGCAGCCGGACGCCTAATTCGTAGCGCGCGGGATCAGGGAATTATTTTGTTAATGGATCAACGGTTTAGTCAATCTCGTTATACGCAACTATTTCCGGCGCATTGGCGATATTGGCGATCAGTTGGTCGACTTGAACAATTGTCCGCTTGCGTCAACAACTTTTGGCAACAAGATCGTGAAGGAGCAGGATAAATGACAACTATGATGACCACAGCTGAAATTGAAACAGCAAAACAATTAATTGCGGCTAATCCAAAGTTAACTGGTTTTGTACCCGGTGAAGGTTCACTAACACCTAAATTGGCCATTATCAGTGAAGCACCTGGCGCTAAGGAGGCTGCATTGGGCCACCCGTTCCAAGGCCCTGCTGGGCAGGAATTAAATGAATGGTTAGCCCAATTAGGCGTAACCCGTGATCAAATATATATCACCGGTGCCGTGCGCGCTCGACCGTTTGATGAGCATGATGGGCGGTTACGGGACCGTAAACCTACCGCTGCAGAAGTGGCTGCGTTTGCGCCATTGCTGGACCATGAATTGGCACGAATGCCTATCAATACATTGATTTTGCCGTTAGGAAACACCGGCTTGCAACGTTTATTAGGTCCACGATACAAGATTACCCAAGTTCATGGACAACTTATCAAGGCACCATTGTTACAGTACCATCCGGCGATCAAGCGTTATGAGGCCGGCAACCAAATCATGTCACTTTTTCCGATGTTTCATCCGTCATATGTCCGCCGGTTCCCTAGCAAACGACCGTTAATTGAAGCTGACTTAGCTGTGCTAAAAGCATTGTTGTGATAGAGTCGCCGGTCAGTTAGTGCTCAGGCTCACCCGGCTGGTTCCACTATGAGTTATTTTCAAGCGTTTTTGCTTGTTTTTATAATTGTAATGTTTATAATTACAGTTAAACAGTGAGGCTGACTCAGACGGCATCAAGGGTTAACCACACCGATTAATATCTGAGAATCGTGATTGTCATTTTAATCAAGGAGGTTATTTTCATGAGTCATGTATTAGTTTTAGGTGCGGGCGGTCAAATCGCTCAATTTGCTGAACAATTTATGGTCGAACAAGACCAGCAACTGACGTTATTCCTACGTCATCCTGATAATTTAGAAAGAGTAACCCCAGACCATGAAAAGGTGGTTACAGGGGACGTTACCAACGCAGATGCATTGAACCAAGCGATGGTTGGACAAGATATTGTCTATGCAAACTTGGCTGGCAGTAACATTGAGCAACAAGCGAAGGATGTTGTTACGGCGATGAACCATGTTGGTGTTAAGCGATTAATCTGGATTTCAACGCTAGGAATTTACGATGAAGTGCCTGGTGCATTTGGTGAATGGAATCATGAAATGCTTGATGACGGTTATCTGCCGACTTATACCGCAGCGGCGACTGTCATTGAAACATCCGGCTTAGATTACACGATCATTCGGCCGGCTTGGTTACAGAATGAAGACGAAGTGAGCTATGAGCTGACGAATAAAGGTGAACCATTTAAAGGAACCGAAGTTTCCCGTAAGAGCATTGGTGCATTGGTGGCCGACATTGCTGCGCATCCTGACCAGCATGTAAAGGCGTCATTGGGGGTTAATAAACCCAATACTGACGGAGATAAACCAAGCTGGTATTAATTTTAATTACCATTGATACCGCATTGCGTTAGCGGATAAATCGTCAGTTAAACTTTAACTATCTGCCATTTTGGTGGGTAGTTTTTTGGTATAGGAATATCAATGGTGGGTTGGTGACGCCGCAGCGTTATTCAAGCCTTTTTAAATTACTTGTAATATATTTTGACTTTATGAGGCGCCTTGATTATAATGCTTTTATATTACATGTAATATAAAAGTGAAAATAAAGGAAGTCTTAAAAATGATGAAAGCAATTGTTGTACGAAATTTTGATGAGGGACCAAAATTTGAAACAAATTATCCAACACCAAGTGAACAAGCAGATGAGGTGATCATCAACGTGTTGTCATCATCGCTATCTAATCGTGCTCGGTCAAGCGCGACTGGGCAACATTACACAGCGACCGGAAAATTACCAATGGTACCCGGAATTGATGGTGTGGGCACACTGCCAAATGGCAAAAAGGTTTACTTCGTCGCTGATGGAAGTTTTGCTGAACAAGTGGCAGTTGAAAAAGGCCACTGGGTTGAATTACCAAGTAGCGTAAACGACTCTAAAGTAGCTGGATTGATGAATCCTGCGTTATCTGCATGGATGGCGCTAAAGTATCGGGTCAATTTTAAAAAACACCAAAAGGTGATGATTTTGGGGGCTTCCGGCAATGCCGGAAAAGTCGCCATTCAGGTTGCACAACGCCTAGGCGCAGGAGAGATTGTTGCTGTTGGCCGACACATTGAGCAAGCCGAGTTGTCAGCTTTAGGCGCAACGCAAGTTATTGAGTTGGATCAAGAAGCTGCCATGGTTAAACAGGCATTAGCGCTTGCAGGGCAAGATATTGATGTTGTATTAGATTATCTATGGGGCGAGGTTACTGCCAACGCGATGTGGGCGATTATTCCTCACCGAAATGATGATGAGCAGGAATTAAAGTGGGTCTCAATAGGGACCGCTGCCGGTCAAACAGCGTCGTTACCAGGGGCAGCTTTTCGAGCAGTGAAATTGCAGTTAATTGGTTCTGGTCAAGGATCAATCGGGGTTCACGATATTATAAAATCGTTTAAAGAAATTCTTCAATCTGAATCTCAACAGCCGTTTAGCTTTGTATTTAAACAAGTTCCCTTGGATGACTTTGAAGAAGCATGGCAGGAAAAAGGAACCAAAAGAATTGTGTTTGAAGTGCGTCATTCAAAATAGTCATTATTCGGAAAAATTAACAGCTTTTAATTGACTGCCACGTCCCCTTAAAATAATTGATTTGTGTGTGTTGCTATTTGTGTTCAATCAAATAAAGGCAGTCTTCCTAGTTATTCGGGAAGACTGCCTTTTGTTTAAGCGGCATACCAGTAGCAATGAAAAAGACGAATTTGTTAGGTTATTTTTTATCGCTCGGTAAGAATGGCTGAATCAAATTAGCCAGTGACTGCATATTCCGTGTTTGAATATAGATTGTACCATTGCCACTGAATTCAGTGACTAAGCCTTCACCAGTTTTGAAACCAACCACACCGCTGGCTGGCTTAATAGAATATTCTAAGCTACTATCCCAAGCGACCACATGATTATTATCAACCACATATTGGTGACTGCCGTCTAATTCAATCGGAATAATATCGCCATATGAGGAAACTAAGACAGTACCTGTACCAGAAGTTTCCATGATGAAGAAGCCTCCAGTTCCGCCAAAGATTGCACCACTCGTCTTTTGGCTAACCATGTTATAACTTGCCGTTGAATCCATAGCGAGAAAGGCACCGGTGTTCAGCCGATACTGATGATCAGCATCGATAGCGAGCGCTTTAATAGCTCCCGGGTTGTTCGGAGCAATAGTCATTTTAGCATCGACTGAAGTTCCAGTCGCTGTTGTGATGAAAAAGCTTTCTCCACTTGTCATGGAACGGCCCAGAGCGCTGACGAAGCCGCCGAGTCCTTTCTTACCATTATCATTCAGGTGACCGCTTAAAGTTACAAGGCCATTATGATAGATCAGAGAGCCAGATTCAATCTGGATCGTTTCATCTTGAGCTAAAGTCAGGTTAACGACGGGAAATGTAGTATTAGTCGTGATTGTATACTTCATGAGACTACTTCCTTTGGATTTACCTTTTTATTTAAAAAGAAGCATAGCATAGTCTCAAGCTCCGCACTAAGAAATCTTCTTGCTCTTTAAGCACATTCCTTAGCAACAAAAAAGGCTCCGAGCCTTCTCTACCCGGAACCTAGTTAATCAAGGAAAGATCCTCAATCGGCGCAACATTCGTTTTACAATTCTGAATGAGCTAACACCTCAATATTAAATTTACGCAATCCCTTGTCCTGACCTACCTGTCCACTTGTAAACTGTCTGCTAATGTGGGCGAAGTCAACGACTACCTCGTGACTGGTCGCTCATCACCATTTGATCGGCAGGCAAACGGCGGTATAGGCATCACGCGTGGCACACATATGACTATCTATCAGTCATACACCTCCAAATTGGAACGTGATTTATTTGGTGCAGGGTACGCATGAAACTCACATTACGAGTTTCGTTAAACAATTTGGGTCATTGGAATCACCTGCTGTTTCTCAGAAAAACTGATGCAACACGCTCACCAATTTGAAACTTTAAAACCTAATTTGGAACTTGGAGCGGATAAAAAATGGTTCAACATTCCGGTGCTACCGTAACCTACTGTGTCACCAACACTTCGCGCGGTCAGCTAATCTCGTTGACAAGGCGCGGTCTAAATGTTTCTCAACATCCATAACTTTACGTGACCTGCGGACTACCAGCTTTTCAAACGCTGGGGTAGCTGTGATCGTCAACCGTGGTTCCCAGAACCATCCCGGTACGACCATGATGAGAAGGCGTCGATTGAGGGAGGTAATTCCTTTCCTCACCAGTATAGTAGCACGTTCAGAAAACGCTTACAACAAAAATGCTTGGTAAAAATAATTTGTAACATATGTCGATTTGAGAGTGGCATGTACATGATGAATGAGTAATAACCAACCAACAATTATTGAATAACTTTTAATATAATAACGCTTCACATTTATCTAGCTGTAGTTATATTATGGTGTTTAGTGGTTTTGCTAGTTAACTGTCTTAACACAAAAACATATTTGAAATCACCATAACTGCTAGAATAGCCGACTTCAATTGAGTCGGTCCATTAATTGGCTGGGAGGCCACATCATGAAATTGAAGCATGGGAAACAATCTCAAATTCGGGTAACGCGTTTTAAGCTGTATAAGGCCGGCAAGCTTTGGCTAGTTGCAGGAACTGCGTTATTGACAATCGGTATTGGCGTTGGCGTAAGTGAAGTACAGGCGGCGACTACGCAGACCAGTGCAACTACGACCAGTGCGGCAGGCAGTCAAACATCTGCTCAAGTGTTGGCCAGTCACTCAGTGAAATCTGCTAATTCCACTGTCAGCCAAACGAGTCAAGCATTGAGTAGTGCAACTAGTGCAGTTGGTCAAACCACAAACGGCGTTCAACAAGCTTCAACTGCTGTGACTCAAGCATCGACTAACGTACTTGCAGCACAGCAGAGTGCGACTAATCTAAGTGCGGCCGCACAATCACTCAATCAGTTACAGAGTATGGTTAGTCAGGCGAAGCAGACAGTATTTGCTGATCAAAGTGGATTGAGTTCAGCACAATCAACAAATACTGATGTTGCCAAGCGGCTTACGACTGCGTCCACAGCTGTCAATGAGGCCAATGCCCAATTGACCAATGATCAACAGACGTTAACTAGCGCGCAACAAGCGCTGGCTACACTGACTGGTTCAGTTGACTTAGTGAGTGCACAGTCAGCAGAATCAGTTGCTCAGTCGGCAGTTAATGCGGACAATTCAGTCATTGCCAGTTTGACGGCAACACTTGGACAGACCGAGACAGTTCAGAGTAAAGCAACGAGTGCAGTTTCCTCTGCCCAATCATTGATGGCGCAACAGAGTCAGGCGGTTGTCAATGCATCAACAGCGCAACAACTGGCTCAGACCACATTCAGCAGTGATAATGTGACAGTGACGAGTTTACAGACACAGATTGCGGCTGCAAGTCAGACATCAACAGATGTGAGTGCCTTAAAGCTACCAACTACTTTTGCAAGTGAATACAACGCATTTAGTGCAGGAAATGTCACATCCGCCGATTTTAGCACCTACATGAGTAGTGTTTTTGCAGCTAATTCTTTGGCCGGATCAACAGAAGGTGCTTTATCAAATGCAGCTAGTGCAACGGATCAAACAGTTAACGTTGCCAGCTTGACGTCGGCCCAGGCTGATGCAGCCGGTCTATTCACAGTGGCCGTCGTTAACCAAGTTCGGAGCGCTTTAGGGGAACAACCGATTGCCGCTAATGCGGATATGATGAAAATTTCAGCGAAAATTGCCGCTCAGTACGACGCTGACAATTGGGATTTGAGCTCACAAGGTCATGATAAAGTCGCTTTAAATAATATTGACAGCGCTGCTGGCTTATCGAGCTGGAGCGAAAATGCTGGCGGACCAATTTCTGGTTGGAATACCAATGTTGGAAACTATACATTGTCTTTGTATCCTAATATGAACGACTTTGAAACTTTTCTATATATTTCCATTACCAGCATGCTGTTTGATGATGCTGACTCTGGATGGGGGCATTTAGAAAACTTCTTGAATTCATCGACCAATGTTATTGGGATTTCTGGTGATAAGTACGACTGGGTTCATTTTAATATGGATGGTTATAATGGAATTGCTGGATTGGGATCAGCACCAGTACAAGTTAGTTTGACTAACAACTTATCTGAACCAGCGTCATCTGACGTAACTGCCTTGATCGCTCAATTGAATCAAGCGACGGCAAAACTAACGGCTGATCAACAGGTCTTGTCACAGGCAACTACGTTATTGAATAATATTCAGTCAGATACAACTGCGCAAAATGCTTTGAATACTGCACAGCAACAATTGCGGCAAGCAAATAACAGTGTTACGATGACAACTCAGCAACTCGATCAGGCTCAAAAGCTGTTAGCGGCAGATCAAGTCACTTTAACCAAGGCATCGCAGATCGTTCAGCAAGCCAAGACGACGGCTGCAACTGATACCACTGCAATTAAGCTAGCAACGGCTGTGGTTAGCGCTGCTCAGGCACAGTTGACAACCGATCAAGCAGTTCAGTCAAAAGCTACGACGACTTATCAGGCGACGGCAACGTCTCAAACGGCGATTAGCCGACAACTAGATGCCGCTCAAAGACAGCTGATGAGTGATCAGGCTCAATTAGCCACTTTGCAACAACAATTAGCGGCCGCCCAAAATGCGTCGAATGAATTAACCAATGCTGATACTGCAATAATAATTGCTCAACAAGTTTTGGATCAAGCAAACGCGGCTTTGACCAAAGCTCAAAATGATGCTAAAGACGCTTTAGACGCCCAAAGTAGCGCCCAATTGGCGTATAATGCGGCTATTACGGCACTAAATGCTGCTCAAGTTCAATTAGAGCAAGCTAACGAAGCTGCTAATTCTACGTCATCAGCTACCAGCGAAGCAACGTCAACATCGACAGCCTCGACGAGTTCGGCAGCAACGTCAACATCGACATCCTCAACGAGTTTAGCGGCAAAGTCAACATCGACAGCCTCAACGAGTTCGGCAGCAACGTCAACATCAACATCCTCAACGAGTTCTATGGCAGAGTCATCATTAGCGATGTCAATATCTAATATGTCAAAGAGTACGGTCGAATCCATGACAGGTACAAGAAGTTCAACAGGGAATGTGACGGAAATGCCAGCTTGGGAGGTAAAACCGACTGACACGGCTGTTGTATTAAACTCTGTAGTGGCCCCTAAGACAAAGAGCCAGGCTATACAGACATCTCACGAAAAACAATTACCGGCAACTGGTGCACAATCGTCACAACAAACTGGTCTACTAGGGTTAGCATTGGCAATGTTAACTGGTTTAGGTGTGCTTGGTTTTAAGCGTAAGCGTTAACCAATTTAAATTTTTTTGGATTAAAAGGTGCCATACCTGGTTTGTGCTGGGAATGGCACCTTTTTTGTTAAAAAGTGTAATTTAGGCGATGAATTAAGTTAGAAGGTTTGTGTTTATTCAAATGATTTTTCGGAATAACGCGATCGTTACGGCACAAATGATGGGTATTAGTCGGGTGATTAAGCAAATGTTTTTCAAGTAGAAAATGTGACGAAGCCTATTTAGCAAGTGGAGACTTGAGAAAGTGATTTTAGTGGTTCATGGTGCATTATTGATAATTTGTCACAGGTGCCCCTAACCTTGGTGGAATAAATTTTTAGCAATGAGATAATTGAAGATTTCTTTCTCGGCGAGTTTTAAATTTTATGATTTTCTAATGAATTGTATTACCATTTTGCAAGTAGTAATCGGGAGTAAATAAGTGAAGATTGATTTAATTACCGTTAATATGAAGGTAGAACAGTAAGCTTTCATATTTTTAGAGACATCGAAGTTTTGCAAAGGAGGTTCGATTATGAGTAGAAAAATCGTTTTAGAATCAGCAGCACAAGCCTTTAGCGAAGCCAACCAGCCGCATCCACGAATCTATGAATTACCACCCAAAGACGGACGTGCATTATTGGAGGAAGTACAAACGTCACCAGTTAATAAATATAACGTTGATATTGAAGATATCCTTGTTGCAACAGGTAAGTGGGGCGAAGTGCCGGTGCGAATTGTTCGTCCAGCTGGCAATTATCGTCAATTGCCCGTCATCTTCTACATTCATGGTGCAGGATGGGTCTTTGGTAGTGCCCAAACTCATGACAAGTTAGTTCGTGAATTGGCGGTGCGGACGAACTCAGTTATCGTGTTCCCTGAATATTCGCGGTCTCCAGAAGCCAAGTATCCGACAGCAATTGAACAAAACTACGCCGTTTTACAGCAATTAAGTAACCTGGCTGAAAGTAAAAAGTTTGATCTTAGTCGACTGACCATTGCCGGCGATTCAGTCGGTGGAAATATGGCGACGGTGATGACCCTTATGACGAAGCAGCGCGGTGGATTATCGATCTTACAGCAACTTTTATTTTATCCAGTGACTGATGCTACTTTCACAACGACGTCTTACGATCAGTTTGCAGAAGGTTATTACCTAACGAAGGATGGCATGAAGTGGTTCTGGGATCAATATACGACAGACGAAAAACAACGAGCAGAAATAACAGCCTCACCTTTACGTGCGACGATTGAACAATTACGAAAATTACCACCAGCGCTGATTATAACTGGCGAGGCAGATGTATTGCGAGATGAAGGCGAGGCCTATGCCAATAAGCTGCGCGAAGCTGAAGTTAACGTGACACAATTGCGTCTACAAGGGATGATCCATGATTTTGTGATGGTTAATTCATTAGACCAGACCAATGCCACTCGAGCAGCGATGGCAATGGCGACGAATTGGATCATGAATGGAAACCACTAATTAAGCACTGACTTTAAATTTGCTCAGTGTTTTGGTTCTGAAAATAAGCTCAATAAAAGCTAGCGTCTCGAGATGCTGGCTTTTATTGAGCTTATAACATAGATCAGTATTTGGTGACCAAGCCTAGCAAAGATGGCCTTTGGACTTTTTGCTTTGAGTAAGAGTCATCGGATGATTCAGGCTCCAGATGTTTCTCCACGTACTATAACTTACGACTATTTTTTTCAAGTGCTTCCCAGAGCCCATTCAGATAGGCAATTCCTAGAGCACGATCATACAGGCCATATCCTGGAACGCCATCTTCTCCCCAAATATTACGGCCATGATCAGGACGGATATAGCCATTAAAGTTTGTGTCATGCAGTGCTTTCATAATCTCATACATATCTAGGCTTCCGCATTCAGAAAGGTGGGCTGATTCGTGAAAATCACCTTTTTTATTCATAAAGCGGATGTTACGGGCATGAATAAAAGGTGCGCGATCTTTACTGACAAATTCACGAATGATAGCCGGCACGTCGTTATCGGGATTTTCGCCTAATGAACCAGTACAAATGGTAAAACCGTTGTACTTAGATTCATGCATTGCTTCGATAGCACGCATATCTTTGGCATTTTTGTAAATGCGTGGTAGACCAAAGAGCGGACGCGGAGGATCGTCAGGATGCATGGCCATGCGAACGTCACATTCTTCGCAGACAGGGATGATGGCGTCCAAAAAATATTTCATATTTTCGCGTAGTTTACTCTCATCAACATTTTTGTAAGCTTTGAATAAACCCTCAATTGTGGCAAGACGATCAGGCTCCCAGCCCGGCAATGTATATCCGTTCGAATTTGCTCGTGTGGCATCGATAATTTCCTGTGGGTCCTCAGCTAATTTATCAGCTTCGAAAGCCATATCGTTAGAACCATCTTCCAATACATAGTGCAGGTCGGTGCGTAGCCAGTCAAATACGGGCATGAAATTATAACAGATAACTTTGATGCCAAATTCAGCAAGGTTTCGAATTGTTTGCTGGTAGTTTTCAATATATTGATCGCGACTAGGCAAGCCAATCTTAATATCATCATGGATATTGACTGATTCAATCACTTCTAATTTCAAACCAGCTGTTTCAACTTCTTTTTTTAACGCGGCAATCTTGTCTTTCGGCCAGACTTCGCCTACTGGTACGTCAAATAATGCGCCCACAACTTGTGTTGTCCCAGGAATTTGACGAATGTTCTGCAGGGTGATTGGGTCATTTTTAGATCCGTACCACCGAAATCCCATATTCTCCATATGTCTTACTCCTTCTGATACTTAATTAAATGTTTCGTGCAATGTTTTGCTAACGGCTCCGGGAGCCGCAATCATTTTAGTAAAGCTTTTTTCAATTGATTCGGTCAAACCTAGCGCACTCAAATCAGTGGGAAAAATCTGTTTATTAGATAAAATTGGTTTCAATACTGTGTGTGCATCAACTGTGTCGCCAAGTTTAATATTAGTCACATATGGCTGTAATTCTGCTAGTAATGGATCTGGACTTGGCACGAAAGCGTCGCCATCGTCGTTAATGGCCATCAAGAACCGGCACCAGCCAGCAATGATTAACGGAATGGCTTTTAACTTACTAGCATCGGCCTCTTTATCTAGATAATGTTTTAAAGTGACGCCAAAGCGAATCGGCAATTTTTGTGAGGTGTCACTGGCGATTCTTTGCGGCGTGTCCGGGATGTTTTTATTCGGTAATCGTTTATTGATTACTTCGTCAATGAAGGACTTAGGGTTAATAATTCCGGGGTTCTTGACAACGGGAAGGTCCTCGTTGTATCCCAGCTGTTTGACGAGGGATACAAGATCTGGGTTCGTCATCTCTTCTGCAATACTAGTATAACCGAGAATTGAGCCAAAGATTGCAAGTCCGGTGTGTAAAGGATTTAGACAAGCAGTTACTTTCATTTGATCGGCATCGTTCACAGTTTCACGATTAGTCAAAATGACGCCAGCTTTTTCCAAATTAGGTCGACCATTTGGAAAACTATCTTCAATCACTAAGTAATGTGTTTCTTCGGTATTACCAAACGGTGCAATTGTCGTATTTTTAGCAGTGTGAATGATCTTCGTGTCTTCAAACCCGCTGGCCTTTAAAATTTTTGCCACTGACTCGGCTGGATTCGGTGTGATACGGTCGATCATGCTCCAAGGGAAACTGACCAGAGTAGGATCATTTAAGTAATCAATGAAGCCTGGCTCTGCTGTCCCTTCGTGGACCCAACCGGTAGCAATTGTTAAGACACCATCTTGGAAACGCTGACCATTTTCCGAAAAATTGTCGGTCGAGATCATTGCAATCGGCAACTTACCGTGGCTATATCTGGCAAGCAGCAACCTGGTAATAGCCCCCATGTTAGTCTGAGCATTATCTGGTGCCCCATTTATATCAGCTTGAGCGGTCTTCGTTAGATTTCCATTGACGTCACGTAGTGAGTACCCTTTTTCAGTAATAGACATTGTTACTAATTGAAGTGACGGATTCTGAAAAATTGTTTTCAGTTTTTCCCATCCGTCTGCCTGCGCCTTATTGTAATAAATTGCATCGGACACGCTAGCAATTAACGTTTTTTGGTAATGACCAGTTTCATCCATGACAACTTGCAGGGTTCTATTGGCATAGGGTTTATAGGCTTCATTAATCACACCGTCATCGTAAGTTTCAGCAACGATAATACCGGAGGTCATTTCCCCAATGTTCAACAGATCTTGAGCAATTTTGGCGTGAAAGCAACGAAATAAATTTCCACCACCAAAGTGGACCCAAACTGGTTTTTTAACTGTATGTTCTGTAACTACGGCTTGATCAAAATTTGGTAAAGAAACGCCAGCATCTTTAAAAACTGATACCTTCGAAAGATAATCATCAGTTAGCTTATACATAACGCGTGCTCCTTTTAAAATAATAGATATACTAATATATCAGTTCTCAAAATCAGTTTATCACGAAATGAATCCGTTTTCAATTGCGGCTTTTGTCCTTTCGTGACGATAATTCAAGCTCTGTTTATCGAACTCATATTGGCACGCAAGTGATTTGTGAGTGGAAGGTCACCAATGTGTCTATATCAAAGTGCGACTAATGAGAGGCATTTAACACTTGATTTGTCGAAACTAATCAATCGCCAAACCTTGAGTGATCGAGAATTGACTGAACCAAGGAGCGAAAGGATTCAAAAACAGACAACAGACAACTGACTTATAGACACGCACTAAGTTAAAAGCGACTTTAAATTTTACCCTCATTGAACTACAATACTAATATATCAATTGGTCCGATTATTTCTTAGAATGGGGGTAAGGCGTTCGATAGAAGAGAGCCTTGATAAGGTTTGCAACAATTTGAAAGCGCTTTATTAGGAGGTAGAAAATGAGTGAATTTTTAACCATTGGTGAGCCGATGGCAGTATTTGCTTCGGAGGATGTCGATAAGTCGTTAGTAGAGGCTCACAATTTTGGAAAATATGCCGCAGGAGCTGAATTGAACGTTGCCATTGGTGTGAGCCGTTTGGGACATACCGCGGCTTATCTTTCATCGGTAGGTGATGATCCTTTTGGCAAGTTTTTGATTCAGGCAATGCAGGTGGAAAATGTTGATGCGACGTACGTGACTAAAAGCAATGAGTATTGGACAGGATTTTATTTAAAGGAGCGGGTAAACGTTGGCGATCCGTCAACTCACTATTTCCGTAAAAACTCTGCCGCAGCAAATTATGATATTCGGAATTTAGAAAAACTCAATTTAGATGATGTTAAGATTGCACATCTTTCGGGGATCTTTGCTGCACTTTCCGAAAATGACTTGGAAGTTTTAAAAGCTTTGGGTAAAACACTGCAATCAGCAGGTAAGTTGATAACGTTTGATCCTAACTTGCGGCCAGCATTATGGGACACGCAATCAAGAATGATTGAGGTGACCAATGAACTTGCTAAATTAGCAACAATTGTCGTGCCAGGTGTCAACGAAGGTGAAATTCTTGTTGGCACAGATGATCCAGCGAGCATTGCTGATTTTTATTTGAACCAAAGTCGTCATACTCAAATTGTGATCGTCAAGATTGGCCCTAAAGGTGCGTTTATTAAAGAAAAGGGTAAGCCAGGTCGGACGATTCAAGGTTTCAAAGTTGATAAGGTGGTTGACACCGTTGGTGCGGGCGATGGTTTTGCCGTCGGACTGATTACTGGATTGTTGGAAAAGCAGACTTTAGACAATGCAGTGAAGCGCGGCTGTGCAGTTGGTGCGTTGGCTGTTATGAGTCCAGGAGACAATGATGGTTATCCAACGCCTGATGAGCTCCACAAATTTATGAGCCAAAGTGTTTAATAGGAAAGGTGATAAAGATATGAAACGAGCCGAGTTACTAGAAAAGATGATCAATACAGGTGTTATCGCGGTTGTTCGGGCTGAAACGCTTGAGAAAGCCGTAAAAGTAGCCGATGCTATCATTAAAGGTGGTGTCACTGGCCTCGAATTAACTTACAGTGTGCCACATGCAGATACAGTTATCTCGAAATTAGTTGATAAATACGAGGGAACTAACGTGGTCGTGGGTGCAGGGACGGTACTTGATGCAACGTCGGCCCGCTTAGCCATTATCGCAGGTGCGCAATTCATTGTTAGCCCTACCTTTGATAAAGACGTCGCTTTCTTATGTAATTTGTATCAAATTCCATACGTTCCTGGCACATACACCGTAACTGAGGCCCAAACGGCGCTTAAATACGGCTCAGAAATCGTTAAGATGTTCCCGGGAGCGTTAGCTGGACCAGCCGCTATTGCAGAATATCACGGGCCATTTCCATACTTGAACGTAATGCCATCTGGTGGTGTAAACGTTGAAAACATGGCCTCCTGGTTTGAAGCAGGAGCCGTTGTTGTCGGCGCTGGTGGTGGTTTAACTAAGCCAGCAAACAAGGATGATTTTGCTGGTGTGACTGAGAACGCCAAGGCATACATCGCTGAATATAAACGAATTATGGCCTCGAAAAAATAAAAGTTCTTTCCTAATTATTGCCGTCCGTATCACTATTTAAGCAGGTACAGAAATTTCCTGGTGTTGGTTTTACCAGCACCATTTTTTATTCACAAATTTAGGACAAAATAAAAAGGGCATTCTGCCCTACGCTACGATATCAGCGACCAAACCTAATCAAAGCGAGGTATTTATGACGTCCCAAACTGGTTCTATCTTAGATATGTTCGAAATAACAGACCCACATTTACATATTTGACCAGACCAAAGTTATAGACCACTTTGGTGCGCATCATCGCGGCTAAATTAACCTATGAACGCAAATGCTGTCCATTTTGTGGGCAAAACATTTTGATTAAGTACAGTCAGTTAAAATCCATAAAAATGGCGATTCAACTACAGAATTGGTAGCGAGAGACTATCGCTTACAGTAGTTGAACCGCCATTTTACTTAATTTATATCGTATTAGAGATTAGATTTTTTAATCGAAGAAGCCAAAGTAGTTGCGTGCATTTTCGTAGCTAATTCGTTTAACAATGGTGCCGAGGTATTCTTCATCATCGGGAGCTTGACCACGTTCTACCCATTGGCCAATGATGTCACAAAGGACACGGCGGAAATATTCATGACGCGGGTAAGAAAGGAAGGATCGACTGTCAGTCAGCATGCCCAAAAAGTTGGGGAACATACCAACATTCGCATAGAGTTTCATTTGACTCTCCATACCATCACGGGTGTCGTTAAACCACCAGCCTGCACCAAGGTGCATTTTCTGAACTGGTCCTTCTTGGAAGTTACCTAACATCGTCGCGATGGCTATCCAGTCATTTGGATTAAGTGAGTACATAATTGTTTTTGGCAAAATTTGTTTAGCTTGGGCGTCATAGAATAGTTTAGTTAGTTGATCTGTGATGTCTGATTGAGTGCCCACCGAGTCAAAGCCAGTATTAGGACCAATCTTGTTAAACATCGGTTGATTCTGGGAACGATTGACATTGATGTGATATTGTAGAACCCAATTATGATCTTGGGCTAGCTTCATCATGGTTTCCACTAGGGCAGTGGTATACTGGCTAATTTCATTTTGACTGAGTGCTTTATTTGCGATAGCTTTCTGGAAGATTTGTTCTAATTCATCAACAGATGCAGCGACGTAATGGTAAGTATTCAAGCCAAGGTCAGCAATTTTGCCACCGTGATCAGAGAAAAATTGAACGCGTTGAGTCATGGCATCCTGCAAAGCGGAAAAACTGTTGATTTTGACGTCGGCAACCTTGCCTAATATCTCAAGATAGTCGGCATAGCTTTTAGCAGTTAAATTAAATGCATCATCTGGACGCATTCCTGGCAGAACCTTAAATGAAAGATTTTCTTTTGCCAATAATTCGTGATACTTTAAGTCTGATTCTGGTGAATCGGTAGTAACCACAACTTGGACGTTAGAACGAGCGATTAAGGCACGGGGAGTAAAAGAGGTGGTTGCGAGCTGTTTGTTGGCCTCGTCCCAGATAGCTCTTGCCGTGGACGGGTTTAAACGCGTGTTGATGCCAAAGAAGCGGCGTAATTCAAGGTGAGACCATTCGTATAGTGGCGATCCTAAAGCATTGTCAATCGTCGTCGCCCAGGCTTTGAATTTTTCAAAATCATCGTCGTCGCCCGTAATCAACGATTCAGGGACTCCCTGAGCACGTTCTAAACGCCATTTATAATGATCTCCGTAGAGACCCTCATTGATCCATATTTGAGCGAGATTGGCATAATTTTTGTTTTCGTAGATTTCCTTTGGCTCTAAGTGGCAGTGGTAGTCGATAATCGGCTGGTCTTCAGCATATTCGTGAAATAGTTTTTGCGAAATCTTCGTTGTTAATAAAAAGTTATCATTAATAAGTGCCATTATTTTACCTCGATTTCTTTACCTAATTGATCTAACAATTCCACCCAAGATTTTTTGCCTTTGTATTTGATATTCATGCTATCAACAAATCTAGAAAGAATACCCTGAGTTTGACTGCCGAAGTTATTACTTACCTCTTGCAAGGCCTCGTTAATGCGCAATGTTTCCCACTGTGTGTAGGTTAGACTTTGCCAGTCGGTTCCGTTGAAAACCAGCGCGAAAGTATCGTCGGTCAAGGAATTGCTTAAGTCTGTGGTTAACGAAAGATTGATTTCGGTTAGGTCTACTGAATTTAGGTTAGGTATTAACGAAAGCGTTGTTAACTTTTTTAAAGGTTTGTTATAGACGATCACATGTACTGCCATTTTTAAATCCTCCTTCCTATTTGTTTTTTTGAACTTGTCGTTCTTCGAAAGTTTGATCAGGCCAGAGACTTTCATAAGGATGACCAGTTAATTCTTCGACCACTTCTCTGGTTTCTGAAGTAGCTTCTGACTTATTGCCACCAGCCTCAAGTCGATTAATTTCGGCTTGCAAAGTTTCATGAGTTTGACGATTTAATTTAAAAGTCCATGAGACTATCAGTGCGATGGCAATTAAGATGATGGGTGCAATCATGAAAACTAGGGCAACTCTGTCAGTGACGCCCACTGATTGGTGTGTGGCATTAGTGACATAACCAAGTTCTTCAAGTAGAATCCCAGCTAACCAAGTGGCCAAAGCACCAGTGGATTTGCGGAAAAAGGTCATCACTGCTGCATATGTACCAGCCTTATCACCGCGCGTCATAATGTGGTCAACATCAGGAATAAAGGGAAATACATTCCATGGGGTGAATTCTAATATGCCCCGAGACATCTGATAGATAATCGTGATGATAATTAGGACGGTCAAAGGGTTCTTTACATGCAGGAAGTAAACTAATCCATAAGCAATCATAGCTAAAATAATTCCAATATATGAAAGACTATACAAGAATCGTGGACCGTGGGTGATCATTAATTTAGCAGCAATTAGGGTTGAGAGAATTCCGAAGACAGCAAAGGCGTTAAGAACCCAGGGGATATTTGAGGCCATTCCCAAACAAACGACGATGAAGGTAGGAAGCAATGTTGCATAGAAGTCTTTACCTGTAAAAGAGAAAATATAAATTGTTAGATGTTTGCGAAATGCAGAGTTTCGAAAAGTCTGACCATAATCATGTAAGGTTTCCCTGATGTATTGGCCAACGGTTAGCTTTGGGCGAGCGTCTAGTTCTGCTATGAATTCTTTTGTTAGAGGCCGTTCCCAAGTCATACGATATGAAATGAAAATTGCAACAACGAAAAGAATTGTCCAAAGAATTCCTGCAAATAGATAAGCATTCTTTTTGGCCGCTGCACTAGGCAATGATTGCAAAATGGCCAGAATAAAGAACACCAGCGAAGTCCCAGTAGCTGAAATAAACATCCGAGATCCTGACAAAACCGTCCGCTTGGTGTAATCAGTTGTCATTTCTGTTGGCAGTGTTTCCCATGGAATGAGAATCATGCCGACGAAAAGCTCGGTTAAAGTATAAACAGTCAGATAATAGACGAAATCATGCCCGGGCCCAAAAATTGAAGTTGCCGGTACCCAAAAGGCTAGAAATGAAATTGCGAATCCAATTAGGCCGATAAGCATCCAAAAATGACGACGGCCATATTTTTTACCGAGTTTAGTCTTATAAAAACCATCGGTAATCGTTCCAAAAATTAGGGAAAAGATAGCATCAAATATTCTCGCGACCCCAGTGATCGCCCCTGCCATCGCAGGATTCAAACCAACTGATAAGGTCAAATAAGCGAAGATAACCCCTGATACAATATTGTTCCAGCCGCCACCCATTAGATCAGTTAAACCATAGGCAACGCCACGCTTAACATTAATTTCCTTAGGTGTGTAAACCCACCGCTTTTGGTCCATAAAAATTCATCCTTTCATACAAGGATCATTCCTTGCTATCAACATCAGAAAAAACTGCGCCAGCCGAGAACTAATATATTAGTATATTTGAAACAAGCTCATGATAGCGCTTACTAAAAATGGTGTCAATGGTTTGTTCATATTCGAGCAATGTCAAATGCTGATGGATTGAGTTTTGAAGGCCAATAATCATCCTAAAGTAAGGACTTATGGGTAATAAAAAAAGCCCATCAAGATTGATAGGCTTTACTAATTGTGCACAAGATAACTATGAAAAATATTCAGGAAACTTCTTTTTAACAACTTCGGCGTCAGTATCCAACATATCAAGATGCCGGCCAATGAGTTTGCTTGCATAATCGCTGTCTTGATGTGCGATGGCGTCGGTTAACTGTTCATGATCCTGATAGATTTTTTTCCAATCAAGTGGCGAAACATCTAAGCGTAGGTACCGGAACCGATTATACTGAATATTGACTTTTTGAAGCCAGCTCCAAACATATAGCTTATGTGTAATTTCGTAAAAGCTTCGATGAAATTGTTCATCAAGATCAAAAAAATTGTCGTAGTCCCGAGAGTTTAAATAAACTTGCTGCAAGCCAAGAATTTTTCGTAATTCCTTTAGCTGAGTGGTGGTCGTTATTTTACTGGCATCGGCAACAACAACTTGCTCTAAGGTTTTCCGAACGAAGCGTGCTTGATAGACCTCGTCAAGCGTGATTTTAGATACGAATGTGCCACTTTGAGGACGAATATCAAGCAGATCCTCTCTTTGTAGGCGGATCAGAGCTTCGCGGACAGGTGTAATGCCAATATCTAAAGAAGCTGCTAGGTCGTTTTTGTTGATGCGCTCGCCAGGTTTTAATTCGAGACGTAATATCATACTTTTAATTTGTTCGAAAGCTTGATCCTGAAAACTGCTTGTTTGTGCCATGTCTTTCTTTACCCATCTTCTATGGTGATTACCGAATTTAATTCATGTGAACAATACTATAATAGTCTCTATCTAGGTGCAACTATTGCTAGATGGGGCGATGATGCTAATTTTGCCAAATTAACCTTTACTTTATGGGGGCAGCCGGCGGGCATGCTGTAGATTTCTGTTGGTTCCGAAAGTGAGGCCATTATATAGTCGGGTCTTATAGCAAGTGGATCTGTACCAACAGTCACGAGGGTGAGCGGGGCAGGTTACGTGCGGTGATCTGTCTTTGTATAGATGTATAGGATAGTTTTGCTAACAGAAAAGCAAAATGATTATCGTTTAAATTTTCAAAAGCTTAAACTAATTATCTTAGCTTAGGTTATACTGCTTTTGTGAACTAAAACATAATCAATAGAGGCATTGACATGGATAACTTCCAGACAAAGAACTTTTCAACGATGATGACTGGACGCCAATCTGTTCGGAATTTTGATTCAAATGTCACAATTGCACGTCAAGAAATTTCTGAAATGATTACCGAAGCAATTTCGGCACCATCGGCCTGTAATTTACAATCTTGGCATTTCACCGTCGTTGATACGTCGGATTGAAAGGCAAAGTTACGTGAATTTTTCTTACCTTTCAATTTTCGTCAATTGGATACTGCTTCAGCCATGATTATGATTTTTGTCGACACTAAATCATATGAGTCTTATCGAGAATTATGGCAACAGGCATACGAAAACGGGCAGGTTACAGCAGCCAAGCGCGATGAAATTTTAAAGACTTTTTATCCGTTTTATGAAACGGCCACACCAGAATTTTTGCATAATGATGCAACTGTTGACGCTTCTTTAGCAGCAATGCAATTTATGCTAGCAGCGCCTGTTCATGGATATGCAACGAATCCTATTGGTGGCTATGATCCCAGTAAAGCGGCGACTACACTTGGATTAGATTCGGAGCGCTATGTGCCCGTGATGGGGATCGCGATTGGAAAGCCAGCTGTCGAGGGTAATCTTGGTGAGGACTTAAGTGTCAAGTCAATTCGTTATTCAGCGGAGAAAGTGGCCGAATTTATTTAATTGAAGCATGAGGAGCGCAGAACGTAAGTCGATAGGTGGCTTACGTTCCGCTTTTTTTGTTTGAAAGTAAAATTCAACGCTAACTTTTATCCCAATTATGGATGTAAGTTAGAAAAAATAATTTGACAGCGAGAGCGTTCGATAGTTTAATAGTTTAAAACAATGAACGGAGGAGCGACATGGCAAAATTTACCGCATTGAAAGAAGCGTTTTCCACTTGTAGCGATTTTCTGATCGCTTTAGGTGATGAAAAGCGTCAAGCCATTATTATTCGTTTATTAGAAGATCAGGCTTGTCAAGGGGTGCGGGTTAACGAATTGACGGAAGTGACGCAGCTATCACGGCCGGCAGTTTCTCACCATCTAAAAATTCTTAAAGCTGCTCAATTAGTGCAATGTCGTAGTATTGGGACAAAGAACTATTATTATTTGACCCATGAAACACAAACGCTTGATAAATTACAACAGATGTTAAACGATGTCACCAAGATCATGACAAGGAGTAACTGATATGAAAAAAGTATTAGTGGTTGAGACCAACACGACACGGTATCAGGGCACTGAGGATCCGACCGGTTTATGGTTAGGCGAGGCGGCCGAATTTGTCGACGAGATGAACCATGCCGGAATTGGTGTCGACTTTGTCAGCCCTAAGGGTGGTTTTGTTCCACTCGATCCGCGAAGTATGAAGTATACCGATGAAGCCATTATGCGGGTGTATGAAAGTCAGGATTTTGTTGAACGCGCTTTAAAGAATACGTTACGACCTGATCAAATTAATCCAGCCGATTATTTTGCTATTTATTATACGGGTGGTCACGGGGTGATGTGGGACTTTCCTGACAATCCTGAGTTACAAAAGCTAGCGATGGATATTTATCGCAATGATGGGTATGTAACGTCAGTTTGTCATGGAATTGCGGGTTTGTTGAACATCAAGAATGATCAAGGCGATTATTTGATTGATGGAAGAAATGTCACAGGTTTTACGACAGCTGAAGAAATCATTGCTGGTAAGAAATCAGTTGTCCCATTTTTAAACAAGGCAGCCGCCGAAGCCCGTGGTGCTCATTTTGAAAAGAAACGTT
This sequence comes from Furfurilactobacillus curtus, assembly GCF_045862785.1. Classification (GTDB taxonomy): domain Bacteria; phylum Bacillota; class Bacilli; order Lactobacillales; family Lactobacillaceae; genus Furfurilactobacillus; species Furfurilactobacillus curtus. The sequence goes on from NZ_BQXO01000002.1 coordinate 345,447, forward strand.
TCTACAGTGAATATGCTGTTAAAGATGGTCATTTGCTAACGGGGCAAAATCCGTTTTCAGTTCGAGCAGTGGCTAAGTTATTGCTCAACGAAGTTAAATAGAAGATTATATCTTGAGAGTGGGACATAACGCCGAATTGAGAGCGAGCACTAGCGAAAAAGTGAGCATCTTCCGTACTTTGGCGGGTGAAGCGAACCCCCAGAGTTGGACAAAATTCAACTCTGGGGGTTTTACTATGACCAAATATAATTATGAATTTAAAGCAAAAATTGTCCCAAATTCTTGGTCAGTCGGTCAGCAAAAGCAAGGCCTGAGTCTATTTGAATTTAGGCTCAGGCCTTGCTTACAATTATTCATATTTAATTTTTTGTGTGTCGATCATTAATCATAAAGAGAGACATGAAATAATTTAACGGCGCTCTGCAAGGTGATCGCAACACTCATTGCAAAGCTCCAGCCAATGAGGAGACTTTGATTTGGCCAACTACGGGTAGTACCAATTGTGACCAACATAATGCCACCCATCAATTGCCAAAAGGTTGCCGCATGATAAGCGAAACCATCCACTAGTTTGGTGACGTTTAAAGAACTAGGAGCGGTCTGGTTGACCTCAGCAAAATGTGTTCCTAATAGTCGCACTGCTATGACCTCACCCACAAACATGATTAGCCAGAGTAAACTAGTTAAAATGGGGTCAACTGGCAGCCACCATTGGTGTGCAACTGACCAAAGTGTTAAGGCAAATAGAAATCCTGCGGAACTTGTGAACAAGCTCTCGCCCAAAAGCCAGATTGCGGTTGGCCTTTGATTTGTTTGACCGCGAAGCAACCTTGCGATGATTGTGACAATGAGGAAACTAACAGCAGAAATGATCATGAAAAGACCTTCGATTCGGGATCGTCAGTCATTTTCAGGATGATTTTTCCAGTTGCGTGACCGGAAGCTGAGTATGCCAGAGCCTCGTTAATCGCGGAAAATGGGACTATACGATCAATAACCGGTTTCAAAATATCAGCTTCAATGAGCTGACGCAATGTTTCCAATTCAACGCCGCTTGGTTTCATGAAGAGAAAGGTGTAAGAGGCGCCCGTTTGTTTCTCCAATTTGGTTAAATCACGAGTCACGAAGCCAAATGCCAGTTGTTTCCACAAGGGTACGCCGTATTCTCTGCCAAAACGGGCATTTGGCAAGCCAGAGATGCTGACGATTTTTCCACCAGGTTTTACAATCTTAAAGGCATCGCTTAGGGTCTTACCACCGCGAGTATCAAATACATAGTCATAATCGCTGAGCACGTCCGCAAAGTTAGTTGTCCGAAAATCGATTGGGTAATCAGCTCCAAGTGAACGAACTAAATCAAAGTTATCTTTGCTAGTTGTCGTAGCAATGTAAGCGCCGAGATAGTGGGCAATTTGAATTGCCATGACACCGATTCCACCAGAACCACCTTGGATCATTACTTTTTGACCAGGTTGGATGTCCATAATGTCGTGCAGTGCTTGATAGCTTGTTAATCCAACGAGGGGAATCGCAGCAGCCTGTGCAAACGTCAAGTTCGCCGGTTTCTTAGCAATGTCGCCTTGACCCACGGCGATATATTCTGCAAAGGTTCCAATGCGATTCTTTTGGACACGACCGTAGACGGCATCACCAACTTTAAAATCCGATACAAAAGAACCAGTTTTAGTTACAATGCCAGCGAAATCGCTCCCCATAATCATTGGCATTTTATATTTGAGTAACATTCGCAAACCACCGTCTTTGGTCTTAATATCGATGGGGTTAATACTAGCGGTCACAATCTTAATCAGCACATCGTTTGGCCCGATGTTAGGCCGTGGTACGGGTTTAATCACCGGCATTGGTTGTTTGTAACGGTCAATCACGGCTGCTTTCATTGTTGCTGTCAAAATTATTTTCCTCCATCTTTTTCGTTCGTTAGTTTAATCTTTTGAACTTATTATGAGACGAATTTTAGCGCGTTCTTGACCTGATGTCAACGAAGATTTGTTGACAAATTTAAGCAAATATCGTTAAATGGTTTGAGAACATGAACGTTTATAGAAATTATTTTACTAATTGAAGGGATGAGTAAATGGCAGAAAGAACGCTAGAAATTTTTAAAGAAGGTGCTCCCATCTTCACGATGCTGCAGGATGAAAATCGCCAACAAATCTTGGTGATGTTGTGCAAGACGGATCACATGACGGTTAACCAAATTACGGATCGACTATCACTCTCTCGCCCCGCCGTGTCACATCATTTGAAACTCATGCGTGATGCAGGAATTCTATCGGTTAGCCAGACGGGGACGGAGCGTTATTATAGTGCTCATATGGGGAATGCGTTAGATTTATTAAAGGAACTAACGTCATCTTTAGAAGCGGATATTGCAAGTAAGGCCGGTACTGAATAGACCGGTTTTGTTTTTGGCATATTAGTTCAGATGTTTAAACCAACGAATATTCATCTGACAATAACACTGTTATTGAGTGAAGGGAGCATTACGATGGATCAAGAAAAAGTTGTATTAATCACTGGTGCCAGTAGTGGTATCGGCTATCAGACGGCTGAAAAATTAGTTAAGCAAGGGTATCGAGTTTTTGGTGCAGCACGCCGCGTTGAACGAATGGCTGGTTTGACTCAGCTGGGTGTCACTCCAGTTTATCTAGATATTACTGACGAAGACTCAATCGCTGAAATGGTTCAAAGCGTGATTGATCAAGCAGGCCGAATTGACGTACTCGTTAATAACGCTGGCTATGGTTCATATGGTGTCATTGAAAATGTGAAAATTTCCGAAGCCAAGAACCAATTTGAAGTGAATATCTTCGGCTTGGCCCGCTTGGTACAGCTAGTCTTACCCCATATGCGAGCGCAACATGCTGGTAAGATCATTAATATTTCTTCAATGGCAGGCCGAATTACGACCTACATGGGTGCTTGGTACCATGCCACGAAGTATGCACTCGAGGCCTTTAGTGACGCTTTGCGAATGGAGGTCGCTCCGTTTGGCATTGATGTTGTTATTATCGAACCGGGCGGAATCAAAACAAATTGGGGCTTGATCGCTGCCGATCACTTACGCGATTCATCCAAAGGCACTGTTTATGAGCAGATGGCCGATCAAGCGGCAGACAAGATGCAAAAAACCTATACTTCTAACCGCTTGTCAGATCCAATGGTCATCGCTAATGCCATCACCCGTGCCACCAATAGTCCACATCCGCATCCACGCTATTTAGTCGGTTATGGCGCTAAAGTATCGGTATTTATGCACACGGTCTTGCCAACCCGAGTCTTTGATAAATTAATTAAAGCGATGGTGTGATCTGAATGCATAAAAAATGAGCTGCGATCCCTAACAGGACTGCAGCTCATTTTTTATGCATTAATTATTAACAATCGTGTCATCACGAACAAACAACGTAATTTCAACGCCATCTACGTTCACTGTCCGCCGTTCTTCGTTGGCTTCTTGACCAGTTGGAAAGTTTTGTGCCATATGCATTCACCTCTTTCACAAAAGATTACACGTTTATTGTAGCCGTTTTGCAGGGTAAATGCATATTTTCCTGTCTCTGACATTTTGTCTGATTATAAACTGGCTGTGGTAAAATCAGCGCAGAAGGTTTTTAGGGGGATAATTATGAAAGCAAAGTATGAAGTGACCCGCTACACTGGCGTTCCCGTGACGACTGATTCCGCAGGCCATTATGTGGTTACTACAGGCTCAAAGCTTCACGATTGGCGGACAGGCAAACATACTCGCGGTCATTTTAATCAACTTGGTCAGTTATTTTTAACAGAAAACAACTTATTAATCGCTGTTTTAGCAACGCAACCTGTGGCGTTTAAAGATCGTCATCAGTGGACGCCAATGCAACGATTTACCAGTGAAACCCTCAGCAATGAGATGGTCGTTAAACTTCGGCAGCAATTTCATCTGGATGAAACCTGAAGTGGTTAAAGATTGTCATTTTGCATGTAAACCATTTGATCGTAAGAAACTTGTTCGCGTAAGCTTTTGGCCAAACTGGTTGAGAGTTTATCACGACTTAAGGCATCTTGAACAAATTGATATTCCGCCTGAAAGGCAGCTAGATAGAGCGCGTTAAGCATCTCGTCATCAGCTTTGTCGTCATCATGCTTGAAACGCCGACTTCGTTTAATATACGTATCCCGAACAAAATTCACGGCTGCTTGATCAGAACTTACCTGTTGATTCTTTAACCAGGTCATCACTGCTTCATTCCCAAGTTGCTCAACGTCAATCATAATTTGGCGTGATTGGTTTAACCTTGCTAAAGGCTGTTCATTTACCGCTGAAATCAATGATTGGCTAAGTGGCTGCTGCTCGTTAGTGCGGGTAGCAGCCACTAATTGATCGCTGGTTGACAGCTGTGAAGATTTGCGTTGCTGTTCGGCTTGTTTGTAAATTTGGCGGGCCTTTTTCCGCATTTTATAGTGTTTGAGTGGGTGACTCAATTTGGCCAAAATGAATTTTGTCCGCAAACCAATCCGTGTGTGACCAGTAGGGCTTGCTTGCCGACTTGTCAACATGAAAACGTAGCGTTGATAGATGGTCTGCTCGATGTTGGTTAGTTCGCCGCTACTAATCCGATTATTAACTGCAGTCACCTCTGCTTGTGTCGCCATTTTGAAGAGTGCGTCTACTTGTTTACGGTCTGGACGTGTCCGTAACCCCTTTTCAAAGGCAAGCGTCTCAATGACTTGATGCCGGGCGTTTGATTCCGTTGCGTTATTCTTCAACCACGCAATAGCGTAATCTATCATTGCATGATGGGCAGTGTCGAAGTCGTCTTGATCATCCGACTCTTGTACTGGCAGGATAAATGGAACGGTGAACAATGGGACGATTAAACTGAGTAGGATGATAATGGCGGCGATAAAAATGAGTTCGTTGCGCATGGGAAAGGTCGTCCCATTTGTCAAAGTTAATGGTAATGAAAAAGCCATCGCCAGCGTTACTGTCCCATGGACGCCACTGAGACTCAGAAGGGCGGCAGATAGATTAACACTCTTGCCGAAAGGTAGTCGGATGAACTGACGAATCCAGAGAAAACGAATCCCCATCATTAAGATATAAATACCGATGGCAAGGGCCGTAAGAATTAAAATGGAAACTTGATGTTTTGCCAATAGGTTATCAATAATGGTTGGCAAACTAACGCCTAGTAACACAAAAACAAAACCATTTAACAGGCTGGTTACTAGTCCCCAGACACTGGTGCTGACCACCTGAATCTTAGTAGAAGTTAGTCGCAGGTTGTCTCGTTCAATCCCATGAATCAGGCCTGCCGCGACAACTGCCAGAATGCCGGAGACATGGAATTCTTCAGCCGCCCAGTAGATTATAAATGGGGTCAATAATTGAACTGGCACCGCGATAGAGGCACTTTCAATATTCCAACGAATTAACGCAATTCGTAGTGCCGTGACCAGCCAACCAAGAAAAGCACCGACAAGTAGACCACCGAAAAACGTTTCTAAAAAGAAGATGACACCGTGGCTAACAGAAAAATCGCCTGACATAAAAGCGGTTAGCGCTAAATCAAAAGCAACAATCCCAGAAGCGTCATTGAACAAGGATTCATTTTTCAAGGTATCCATCAGTCCAGTAGGCAGTTGCAAGTTTTGCGTGACTGAACTGACCGCTGTCGCATCAGTTGGGGTCACGATGGCAATTAACAGGAAAGCCAAGGATAAGGTTAATGCTGGATAAATTAAATGAACGCCAAAACCAACGATTAAAACGGTCGTAACCACCAGCATAATCGCTAAAGATAGCGTATCTGTGATATTACGAGAAAGCGTCTTGCGCGATGTTTCTTGGGCATCATTGAACATGATTGGCGCGATGATGGCCAACAAGAAAAATTCAGGATCAAATTGATAGTGGTGGTACAAGGTCGTCAAAGACAACAGCACACCTGCAGCAATTTGATAAAATGCGAGGGGGATCGCGGAAAATTGTTGATAAATAATTTCAGCGGCAATGACCGCCACAATTAAGATACCAACCGCAAACAAAATTTCCATATATGGGTCACAGCCTTTCGTGACAGAATTTTCATGAGATAATGGATATTCAAGTGAACATTAGTCAAATTGTATCAGTTCTTCAAGGCCATAGTGGTGATCAGGCTCACCCGGTCTAGCTCACGCTCTGATTTTACTTGACTTACAAAAAAGAAGTCGGTACACTAACAGATAATTTATAACGGAAAAAGAGGTGTGGACGATGATGAACTTAACTTGTTGTAGTGCTATCGATCGTGTACTAAGTTTTGGGAAACGTCATCTGTCCGTCACCACTGCTAGCTGTGTTGAGGTCTAGTCGGCCAACCAATAGCATTTTAAGCGACAGTGTCAACGCATCCACTTCCCTGACTTGGTCTCAACTGAGTTATCGGAAGTGGATGCGTTTTAATTTGACCTACGAGGAGGAAAAGGCGTGTTTGACACGATTGATCGGATCATCAAAGAAGATCCCGTCGCGCAAAGTCGATGGCAAGTGATTTTAACTTACCCAGGCTATCAAGCGACGGTCTTATACCGGGTAGCTCATCAATTCTGGCAGCATGGCCATCGATTGACGGCTGCGTTACTTAGCCACTGGGCCCGCCATCACACTGGTGTTGATATCCATCCTGGCGCTACTATTGGTCGTCGTCTATTTATTGACCACGGGATGGGGGTGGTTATCGGTGAAACCGCAATTATTGGTGATGATGTGACCCTACTACATGGCGTTACACTCGGTTCACGCCATGCCATCACCGGCCGCCGGCATCCCAAAATCGGCAACCACGTCTTTATCGGCGCTAACGCGTTAATCCTTGGGCCAATTACGGTCCACAGCCAAGCTAAAATTGGCGCAGGGAGCGTGGTTCTCAAAGAAGTTGCTTCTGGAACCACTGTTGCTGGCAATCCGGCGCATGTTGTTCGACCCTGGCAGCAACAAATTCCTGCGATCCACATCTATGACCAACAACCTGAATTGAAAGAAGGTACATCGTTATGATTAAAAAAGAAAGTATTTTAGATTACATCGGCCATACACCGATTGTAAAATTACAACGTTCTACACCTGAAGATGCCGCTGACGTTTACGTCAAATTGGAATTCTTCAATGAGGCGGGTTCCGTTAAAGATCGGATCGCCTTAAAATTAATTGAGTCCGCGGAACAGGATGGTTCGTTGACCCCTGAGACAACTATCATTGAGCCCACTTCTGGGAACACTGGAATTGGTATCGCTGCAGTGGCTGCGGCCAAAGGCTATCATGCGGTGCTCGTCATGCCCGATACAGCCAGTGAGGAACGTAAACAATTGATGCGTGCTTATGGTGCGGAATTAATTGAGACACCAGGCGCAGAAGGGATTAATGGCGCCATTAATCTAGTTAATGAAACCTTAAAAAAGGGTGGCTATATTCGCTTAGGCCAATTCATTAATGAACTGAATCCGCAAGCTCATTATGAAACGACTGGTCCGGAAATTGTCGATTATTTTGATGGAACGCCTGATGCTTTTGTCGCTGGGATTGGCACCGGTGGGACTATTTCAGGAACGGGAAAATTTTTGCGGGAGACAAATGCTGATGTTGAAATTATCGGTGTTGAACCGGCGACTTCGGCGGTCCTAAATGGTGGTGACCCTGGAAAGCACCCCATTCAGGGGATTGGGACAGGCTTTGTCCCGGATGTTTTGGATACTAAAATTTACGATAGTGTGACAGATGTCACTGGCGAAGATGCAGTTGCTACTGCTCGAGCTATTGGACGCCAGGAAGGCATCTTGCTAGGCTTCTCTGGTGGTGCAGCTGTTTGGGCGGCGATTGAAAAAGCCAAGACGTTGCCTAAGGGTAAAAAAGTCTTGGCTTTAGCGGCCGATAATGGTGAACGATACTTATCCACGCCGTTATTTCAGGGCTAATTAGGTTGATTAAACCGGCTGATGATCATCATCAGCCGGTTTTTTTAGTCGTCATTACGATGGCGCATCGCCAATAGAAAGCGGATGATGACAGCTTGTTCATCGCCATTGAATTCATCGAAGACCGCTATTTTGGCTTGTTGGTCATCGGATTGGGCGCCTTGAACTAAGGCAAGCAACCATTCGCCATTATCGGTCAAGTAATAAAACTTTTCCCGCCGGTTGTCAGGGTTGGTTTCTTCCTTGACGAGATGTCGGCCAATAAGCGCTTTTAAATATTTAGATAAAGTACCTGGCAGAAGATTCAATTTACCGCTAATCGTTCGAGCGTTGATGCCAGGATTTTTTTGAATCGTGCTTAAGACATTGCGGACTGGTTCCCGGAAGTGGTGATTAAAATGCTCCGACCAATGTTGCCAGTTATGCATGTCGTGGGAATCAAAGGGGAAATCACCATGATGACCATGAGCTCTGTGCATATCGATGACTTGTTTGAAACGCTGGTCAAATGGTTGACGCGCGGTTTCAAAGCTAATTAATTGGGAATAAAGATCATTTAATTCCTGGCTCTTTGATTGATCTTGTGCCATTAGTTCTCCTTTATGAGTAGGATAGATAGTCGATTAAAAGCAAAATCGATGTGTGGGTTTATTTTAACGCAAAATGTTTCTTTGAGAAACAATGGGTGCTATACTCATGAAAGTTTCCAAAAGAAACAATATTCACGAAAAGGAAGTGATTTGGATGCAATTAATCGATACGACTCGCTTTGACCTTGTTGCAACTGTCGTTAATGCCAAAACGCAGAACGTCGACGGGTTTGATTATGCGCTCCAAACGGCATTAGCGAATCAAGCGACACTTGGCATTATCGTCTGGGTGGACGACGATGAAATTAGCATCTTTGATGCATTAACGCCAAATTACGTGACTAATTTAATGGCTGAGGCGTCGCACTTTGGCACTGATTTGGCCGACATCGCTCAAGCTTTAGGCGTCAAACAAATTAAAGTTAGCATTCAGCGAGGCAACAACTTAGGTTCGATCGCCACTGACGTATACTGCAATGAATTTTCCTATGACTTACTCGTTTTTGAACAGGAACATCATTATCAAAATCAGATTCAGCACGCGGTGACGGTGGTTAATGAAAAATTATTATCGTCAACGATGGTGCTGTGAGAAAGGTGATAAATATAATGAGCTAATCGCGATTCGTTAGGTGTGTGACTGGTCTACGATAAATTTAATTTGAAGAAAGCATGAGGGCGAGTCGCCATTTCGAAGGAAGAGGAACTTGCAAACTAAAAGTTAGTGTGTTTTACTTAGTTTAAACAAACGAACATAAAGAAAGCTCATTTAGGCAACGTCAATCGTTGTCTGTTTTTTAAGCCTATACGTTCATTTGTTTAAACCTACAATTAAAAAATGAATGGAGATCGATTTATGACGACATCAACTTTATTTGCACCGTTGACACTAGCTAGTGGTGAAGTAATTAAAAATCGTTTTTTGAAGCCAGCGATGAGCGAGGTAATGGGTGATAAATCGCATCGTCCTACCCAACAGCTGATCAATTTATATCGGCATTGGGCGGAGGGTGGAACAGGCTTACTCATCACCGGTAATGTAATGATCGATTCAAACGCCCTTGGTGAGGTCGGAAATGTTGTGATTGAAGACGAAAGTAATCTAGGCTGGTTACGCACCTGGGCTGAAGCAGGTCAACAAAATGGCGCGCAAATTTGGGTTCAATTAAATCATCCTGGCAAGCAGTCGCCGCGTAATGTGAGTCAGCACCCCGTAGCTCCCAGTGCAGTACCAATGGCGGGCGCTAATAGCTTTGCATTTAATGATCCACGTGAGTTGACTATCAATGAAATTCACGAGATCGTTCGTAAATTTGTCAGATCTGCAGAAATCGTTAAAAAGGCCGGCTTCAATGGCGTGGAAATTCATGCCGCACATGGGTATTTGCTGAATCAATTTTTGTCTCCTCATGACAATCGTCGTTCTGATGAATATGGGGGTAATCTCACTAATCGGATGCGGATTTTAGTCGAAATTTATGAGGGAATGCGTGAAGCCGTTGGCGATGATTTTTCCATTGGGGTCAAGATTAATTCAACTGATTTCAGTGAGGATGGCTTTAGTGAAGCAGATTCATTGACGGTAATTAAACAATTGTCTGAACTAGGGGTCGATTTAATTGAAATTTCCGGTGGAAACTATGAAAATCCTGAAATGATAAAGACAACTGGCGGCGCCTTTTTCGTTAACTACGCGGCAAAGGTCAAGGCTCAAATTGCAACACCAATTGCGGTGACTGGCGGTTTTAAAACAGCAGCGGGGATGAACGCGGCTGTGGCCGATGGCGCAACTGAAATGGTGGGGACGGCCCGGGTTTTGGCATTAGTGCCAGACTTGCCGATGCAGATTCGATCTGGTCAATTTCAGTCGATTGATTTAGACTTCTTATCCACTGGGATTAAAAGTCTTGATGGTAAAATTGGTTCAATGATTGGGTTGAGCTATTATGAAATGCAAATGGCGCGAATTGCCACGGGCAAGTCAGTTCGGCGAACCACCAACGCCTGGATTCCATTGTCATTTTCATTACGCAAACAAGGTTTAAGTATTTTGATCCCGCAACGTAATTAGGTTGGCGCAGGTTTGGCTATTTAGGCTTGGACATGGTGTTTATCTTTGGCTTTTGCCCCAAATCCGCGATCTTACTCAGGGGTACAAAGGTTTGTTTAATCTTATGTAATAAAACAAAGGTGGCGGACCAGAATATGCTACGATAACAGCACTGAATTCAGGGAGGCTCTTTACGTGGAACATTGGTCGCCAACTAAAATAACCGCATTTCGCAAAACATTACTATCTTGGTACGATGAAGCTGGTCGGGTTCTACCTTGGCGTAAGGACCACGATCCCTACCATGTGTGGGTTTCCGAAATCATGTTACAACAAACGCAAGTCCAAACGGTCATTCCATATTATCAACGCTTTATGACCATGTTTCCAACCGTTGATGCATTGGCGAGTGCGCCAACTGAACAATTGATGCGTGCATGGGCTGGGTTAGGCTACTATTCGCGGGCGCGTAATCTGCAGCGGGCCGCTCAAGAAATCGTCAATGAGCGTCATGGTCAGTGGCCAACGACGGCGGTTGAATTGCAAAGCTTGACTGGAATTGGTCCGTATACGGCTGGCGCAATTGCCAGCATCGCCTTTGGAGAACCAGTACCAGCGGTCGATGGCAATGCTTTTCGCGTGTTTAGTCGGCTGATGGAAATTGACGCTGATATTACAAAACCACAAACGCGGCAATTGTTTGAGCAGGTTATTGGAGAAGTTATTGATCCTAAACGGCCGGGTGACTTCAATCAAGCGATTATGGACCTTGGGAGTAGCTACATGACGGCCAAGCAGCCGGATAGTGAACATTCGCCGGTTCGCGCATTTAATCAAGCTTTCTTAGATGGGAAAGAGCTGAATTATCCGGTTCGGAGTGCAAAACCACGACCGGTGCCAATGGCTTATTTAGCCTTGGTGATCCAGACTCCAACCGGCTACTTATTCACGCAGCGTCCTTCAACTGGGATGTTAGCGGGATTGTGGACCTTTCCGTTGCAATTGGAAGCAGATTTAGTGCAAGATGACGAAAAACAAGGTGAACTTGACGAAGAGATTTTAATCAAACGGGCAGCAGAGGAGTTTGCTGCCGATACCGGGATTGAAGTGACCCTTTCGGCGGTTCCTAGTCGTCGTGTCAGCCACACATTTACGCATCAAAAATGGCAATTGAAATTGGTTCAGGCAACATTGTCAGCAGACCCTGATCTAAGCTTATTTCCAGGTCAAGTGATCGCACCGTCAGCCTTTGCGCAGTTTGCAATGCCAACGGTACAACAAAAGCTATGGCGAGCGTGGGTGAAGACCATGGAGTCCGACAAAGGGAAGGAAGGCTAAGCATGGCAGGTCATAAGTTTTACGCAATTGCCAAGGGAAAGGTTCCTGGGATTTACACCACTTGGTCGCAAGCTAAACAACAAGTCGACAGTGTAGCCGGGGCGCGGTATAAGAGTTTTCCAACTCGTCAAGAAGCCCAAGCATGGTTAGATACAGGTGGTAAATATCAAACGCAAGTATCGGCCAATGCAGCGACTAGTCATGTAGGGATTAACCGAGTTCGAGGTCCCCAGCCTGATGAAATTGTCATTTATTCCGACGGTGGTTCACGAAATACCGGTAATGTCGCTGGCGGTCATGTCAGAGATGGTGATCCAGCTGCATGGGCCTACCTAGTTCAAACGCCGACAGATCGATATTTTGATTCGCAAGGTGAATTTGGCGCCACAAACAATAAAATGGAGCTCACTGGCTTATTGACGGCGTTACGTGCGTTAGTCGCAACTGGCAAGCAACAAGAATCAATTGTAGCGGTTCTTGACTCAAAATATGTGTTAGATGCCATTACCAAACGATGGCTAGCAGGCTGGCAACGGCGTGGATGGCGCAAGAGTAATGGTGAAGTCGTGGCTAATCAAGCACTTTGGCAAGCGATGAGCCAGGTGTTACCCCAATTTAAACAGCTCCGTTTTGAATGGACGAAAGGGCACGCAGATAACCGCGGGAATGTATTTGTGGATGAATTGTTGAATCGAACAATGGATGCCATGAGTGCTGACAATCCAACGGGAAAACACGATGGCGTGCAACCTTTGGCAAAGGCTCAGTCGATAGTGGATGAAGTCAGGCCTAATGACCACCAATTAGATTTGTTTTAAATAAAAGTCGTTAATAAAAACGTGTTTCTCCATTAGTGGCAGAAACACGTTTTTTTGTCGAGCTGCACCAGCCTGATCCTTGTGCTTAACCTGTCAGCAACAATCGGCAGAAGGCGCCAATCGTTGCTGACTAGTTAATGCTCAGGATCACCAGGCCGGCTTCACTCTGAGTCATTGATTGTGGACTATTCAGAAATTAAATCATGATACGGTAATTCAACGGGGCTTCGCGCTTCAAACAATTTGTAGTATGCTCGCGCGATATTGTCTGGATCTTGATTTTCCTTTTTGCCATGGCGAATATACGTATTAATGGTGACCATTCCTGCATAAACGGTTGACTGCTTTTTCGTTAAGTCTTCGTTTAAAGTAATCACATAGTTGCGCATGGCAGCTTTTTCCATGGCCTGCAGGGCAGCATTTGTTGACGGCTTGGCGCCAGCAATACTATTAGTGAATAACAACGCAGTTGGTTCAGTGGTGGCGGTTAATTGCGGCAAGGCGGCTTGAACAATGGCTACCGGTGCCACAGCACCAATCGTGAGTCCGGTCTGAACGAGATCGGCAGTCATCTTAGATGGCGCGATTCCTGGTCGATAAGTGGCGTTAAAAATAACAGCACGTAATTGACCGAGAGATTTAATCTGGTCGAAGGCGGCTGTAATTGTGTCTAATTTGGTTAAGTCAGCTGTCAGAATTGTGGTTTTAATGTTCAAAGCCGCCAATTCATCGGTGGCCGTTTTCAAAGCGGTTTGATCACGAGAAATTAGGGCGATATCAAAACCGTGTTGTGCAAATAGTTTTGCCTGGCCTTGAGCCAAACCTGTCTGCCCAACGCCGACGATTGCTAAAATTGGATTTGCCATTTTTATCGTTCCTCCTTATAAGGTTGATCAAACTCAGTATAAGCGTGCGGCGTCACAATGTCTGACTTTGATGCTTATAAAAGTTAACCAACTAAAGATTTCCCAAAGGGTGGTACCACGGCTAGTCACCGGTGGACAAAAGGGGTACAGTGACAATGATTAATTTATGGGAGGAAAGGCTATGCATAGACGCATTTGGACCATTGCGGGTGCGATAATTCTTGTCTTAGGTGCCAGCTTCACCTTATTCAAAAAAGTAACGAGTATTGGCGTGGCACCGGAGCCTTTGACTGCCGCTAAGGTGAGCGCGACAGTTCATCAAACACACATCCCAACCATTTTTATGCCTGGTTGGGGTACCTCTGCGAACTCCTTTAATCAAATGATTGGATATATGCAAGAACAGCACACCGCTGGGAAAGTAATGCGGATCAATGTTGATTGGTTGGGACATATCCATGTGTATGGTCGCTTAAAGGCGACTGACGTCAATCCACTTATTCAAGTGACCTTCTCCCGTAATTTGGCGAACACTTATCAACCACAGGTCAAATGGCTCAACCAGATTTTAATCCTGCTAAAACACCGCTACGGGATGACACAATATAATGCCGTGGGCCATTCTTGGGGTGGGAGCGCTTTGGTCAGTCAGTTGATTCGTTATGGAAATGACACGCGTTTACCTCGGTTAAATCGAATGGTACTGCTGGGAACTCCAGTAGATGAAGGCGCTAATCATGCCAAAGACTTATTTAGTAATGGTAAACCGAAACGTCCTACACGGATTTATCGGCAATCGATGGCGGACGCACCGCATTTGTTGGCCAATCGTAATGCCCAAATCGATAATGTTTACGGTTCAACAGATGGCGAAGACACGGATAACGCGGTACCGATCGTTCAGGCTCAGTCATTACGTTATTTGACCGCCGGACGTATCCCAAATTATCATGAAATTTTACTCAAGCATATGAATCATCATCAGATTCATACGACGGTGAGGAGTTTTAAATTAGTGACCAAGTTGTTGTTTAATTAAGTTGGGTTGAACAACGAATAAACTAAAAAAGATCCCTATCTTTTTGCCTGCGCTGGCGCCTGCCGATTTGGCAAAAGTCATCACAGTTTGAAGATAGGGATCTTTATTTGTTAGTGTCATTTAAACACCAACACTAAGAGCCAAGTTTAATGGCGCGTGGTACGCAATGAACCGGTCTGGTGATTTTTCAGTTGGTTCGCTTTGAACCTTAGTGATGCGGCCTCACCTTCAAACCTAAAATGGCGTAGTCGTCCATGATAGGGTTGCCCCGCAGCGCGCACACGGGCCCAACGATCCATTTCATTGGCCATCGAGAGGGCAGTGTCGTGTCGGTTAGGAGCACCTTCGTTAACTGCGGCAGTAGCAATGTCATCGCGTAATGAAGCCGCTAAATTGTGATTATAGTCGACCAATGCTTGGGTTATCGGCGCATCTTTGTAGCGATTAAAGAGCCGCTCAATGTAGCGCATCGCATCTTTACTGTCTTTGGGCTGGTAATAGCGTTCTTCCGACACAATGAATCCCTGACTTTCCTAACGTGATTTGGTGTTAGTGTACGCGAATTTTTAATGGCTGTAAACGGGGGCTGCTATTGACTTGAATCCAGTGTGGCAGGCAGCCGCGCCGAAAGTAAACCGTTGAAAGGTCACTTTAGTAAACCCTGCCGTTTCAAAAGAGTCTGATAAAGCTTGGTAACTAGGGAAAGCGGCCGTTGTACGTTGTAAATAATCATATTCATCATGAGCATGAGCAAACACTTGTCCAAGCCACGGCATAATTCGACTAAAGTACCAATGCCAAAGGGGGCGAATGATTGGCGCAGTTGGTTGGGAACTCTCTAAACAAATCAGCTGACCGCCTGGTTGCAATACGCGTAAAATTTCGGAAAGGCCGGCCGCCCGATCAGCTAAATTGCGTAAGCCAAAGCCAATCGTGACGACGGCGAAGGTATCGTTTGGAAATGGTAAGTGCAACGCATCGCCGACGATGACGGTCGCTTGATCAGTCAAATCTTGGACCGCGATTTTTTGGCGTGCGATGCTAACCATGGCGCCACTGAAGTCTACGCCGACGATATGACCCTTAGCCCCAACACAATTGGCTAACGCAATCGTCCAGTCACCTGTACCACAACAAAGGTCTAAGGCCAGATCGCCTGGTAGAATATGTGTTATTGCCATGGCGCGTTGTCGCCATTTTTTGTGCTGACCAAGTGAAATAATATTATTCATGCGATCATAGCGTGGTGCCAATTTGGTGAACAACGCCTGAACACTGGCAGGCCGTTTGGGCGAGGCTAACGACATATGAGCAGCTCCTTACTTATTTTATGGTGATTATGGAATTAAAAATACGACATCCTCGTTTAATATAAGGGTTTCAGGAGATGCCCGCAAGCGTATGAACGAGGTGATGCCAACATTTAGGCGGAAAATAAAATTGGTATTAGGATCAGGTTAATCTTTTGTAGTGTTGTTTACTGTCGATCAGCCTGAACGTCACAGGCATGTTGATCGACTTTTTGATTAATTCACTCATATTCCGAAGCTATGTGTGATTCCGTCCTAGTAAAAGCGAAGTTGTTGATTAAACTGTGAAACAAACTGGTTACTGACCACCGCTGTCACATACGATGTTAGTTTGCGATTATCTTGTCAGTTGTGTAGAGGCTTACATAAATAATCATTAATTAGGCATCTTGACCGTTTAAAATTAATTGTGCGAAGGTTTGATCTGGCACTAGTAGAACTATTTTCCTTTTTTAGAATTGTATCCGCTTAAACTTTACGCAAACCGCAGTTAAATCAGAACATGAACCTTCTTTACTCATCCATTCCTGGCCAAGAACAAGCGTCATTTAGTGATGATTAGGTAGCTATTTAAACACATTTGACTTTCGGGGATGCGATCACCATGCGTATAATAGGTGTACATCTGCGAAAGGAATGTAACCATGCTGACTTTATTTTTACTAATGATGCAGCGCGTTGGCCTAATCATTATCTTGGCCTTTATGCTCGTCAATGTTCGCTACTTTCGCCAGTTACTAAAAGATCGAGATACGTGGCCGGCTAAAGGGATCTTAATTATTATTTTTGCGTTATTTGCCATTATTTCTAATTTAACTGGCGTGGAAATTACCGCCCACAATACACTTATCTCCAGTACTTGGTTGACTGGATTACCTGCGACCGACTCCATTGCTAACACTCGGACATTGGCGATCACCGTCTCTGGCTTAGTCGGTGGACCAGTTGTAGGGGGAATTGTTGGCCTAATTGCAGGGGTTCATCGTGTGATCCAAGGAAATGGTTCTGATTTATTCTACATTTCCAGTTCACTGCTGGTGGGCATATTATCTGGTCTTGTTGGTCAACGAAATGCAGATCGAAACCAGTATCCCAGCACAGCGATGTCAGCATTACTTGGCCTTTCAATGGAGGCGGTCCAGATGCTATTCATCTTTGGGTTTAGTCATGCTGGATTTGCATTGGTCCGTCTGATCTTCTTCCCGATGATGATTCTAAATAGTGTTGGGACGTCGATCTTTATGTCAGTCATCTCGGCCTATTTGCATCAAGAAGAACAACTACGGGCCGTACAAACGCACGATGTGTTGGAGCTGGCTGACCGAACGTTACCCTTCTTTAGTTCTGGATTGAATGAGGCCAACGCGCAGCAAGCCGCAACAATTATTCGAAATTATACGAATTTTGATGCCATTGGAATTACCGACTCCGTCGATGTGTTGGCCCATGTTGGCGCAGGAAGTGATCATCATATTCCGGAAAAAGAAGTGATGACCAGTCTATCAAAAACAGTATTAGCAACTGGTGAAATGAGAATTGCTCATAGCAAAGTGGAAATTGGTTGCCCACATGCGGATTGTCCATTAGCGGCAGCGGTAGTTATTCCACTGATCGTTCAGCAACAGGTCGTGGGGACGTTAAAAATGTACTTTACCAATGCTAAAAATTTAACTCCCGTTGAAGAACAGTTGGCGAAAGGTTTGGCGTCAATTTTCTCCAGTCAGTTGGCATTGGGAATGGCTGAAGAACAATCTAAACTAGTCAAAGATGCGGAGATTAAGTCTTTGCAGGCACAAGTTAATCCGCACTTTTTCTTTAATGCGATTAATACAATTTCGGCGTTAATGCGAACGAACGCGGATAAGGCACGGCAATTATTGTTACAGTTGTCGACTTATTTTCGAACTAATTTACAGGGGGTACGCGAGACAGAAATTACGCTTCAGCAGGAACGTGAGCATGTTGAAGCCTATTTGTCACTTGAGCAAACGCGTTTTCCTGATAAGTATCAGATTCATTTTAATACTTCGGTTAAAGATACAGTCATGCTGCCACCTTTCACAATTCAAGTTCTAGTGGAAAATGCGTTGCGACATGCGTTTGGTGATCGAAGGTATGGCAATCAAGTGTGGGTTAACGTCCGCCAAGTGTCAGCGGCACTGCAGGTCGAAGTGATCGATAATGGCTTAGGAATTGATGCCGAGGTATTGCCGCAACTTGGTCATCAAATTGTTAAATCTGCCAAGGGAAGCGGAACCGCTTTGGAAAATTTGAACGCTCGACTAACAGGACTTTATGGTCAAATGAGTCGTTTACATTTTGAGACTGGTATGACCGGTACTCGTGTGAGTTTGACCATTCCGGAAAAGGAGGTTGTTGGTGATGAAAGTGCTCATCGTTGATGATGAACCATTAGCACGTGATGAGTTGGAATATTTGTTAACTCAAAATCAAGTGGTGACGAAAGTACAACAAGCGGACTCCATTAGTGCAGCAATCACACAGTTAGTTGCAATGCCAATGGATCTAGTCTTTCTAGACATTTCATTGAGCAACGAAAATGGCTTTGATTTAGCTGATAAGTTACACCAATTAGCGACGCCACCGTTAGTTGTTTTTGCAACTGCCTATGATCAGTATGCGGTTCGGGCATTTAATATTGATGCGATTGATTATGTATTAAAACCGTTTGAGCAACGACGAATCGACCAAGCACTTGCTAAAGCTGCAACGGCCTTGCAGACGCGCAGTGTTGACCAGCGAGAAACAAACCTCACGCCCACACCGATGGCAAATGCAGTGATATCGATCACCGAAGATGAAAAGACACGGGTATTGAAGCAACGCGATATACTTGCGGGATTCGTCGAAAATGGAGAATTAGTCATTATTACCGCAACACAACGGATTGGCGCACACCAAACGTTGAGCTGGTTATTGACCCGGTTGGCACCTGAACAATTCATGCAGATTCACCGCAGTATGGTTGTAAATGTAAACGCGGTTTCAGAAGTCGAACCATGGTTCAACCATACATACCAAATCACACTGACAAATGGAGATAAAATGCCTGTCAGTCGCTCTTTTGTCAAAGAAATGAAACAGCGATTGAATATGTAGCTCGATCACTATCCGATTAAATCTTGGCCATCTACAAGTATTTGTGGACTGGTCTTTTTTTGATGGTGGCTTGATTTTTGTGTTTAGTTTATTGTGTCGAGTGTTGCAGAGATACTAGTTGCCGGGTTGTTTGTTTGGGTTAACCTTGCATTTTAAGAAAATTTGATAAGCGTTAGATGTTTCATAAGTTCAAATGTGATCAAAGTCAACTGATGTATTTGTCATTTCACCACTTGATTATGGCATTTCGATCGCTTTTTTTGACCTTTGACAAGTGAAACTGCAATTAGAGCGCGGATATTCGTAAAATAAGGGTGTTAGGTGAGATGAATTTATGTTCTCATCATTGTTACGCAATCATTCACATGACTAGGAGGTCATTGTCATGGCAGCAAAGCAACCTAGCTCTAATCAAACAGCATCACAGGCGACAACTGGTGAAAAGACACCAGCAGCACCAATTCTTATTCAGATTGGGATTTATGCCACGATTCTCTTTATTTCGTGGTTAATCTCAGAATTCTTCGCGAAGACCTTTCCCAAGTTTCCTTTGCCAACACCAGTGATTGGTTTGGTGCTCTTATACCTAGCACTAACCTTGAAAATTGTGAAGGTGGAATGGGTGGATTCGTTCGGTGGCTTCATGATTAGCCTGATTGGTTTCTTATTTGTTCCTTCTGGAATTCAATTGGCCGGTACTTTGGGAATCCTGCAACATGAAGGGTGGAAGTTAATTGTTGTCATTATCTTATCCACCGTGATTCTTTTGGTCGTTGTGGCCTACACAACGCGGCTATTTATTTGGATTCGGGTCCACTTATTCCACGGCGATGCAGAAGTCGACGCGAAGAATAAACAGTAGAAAGGAGCATAATCATGTCATTTACAATTCTTGCAGCGACAGCACCAGTTATCACCGGACCGTTAGCCTACTTTGCAACACCATTCTTTGGCATTTTCTTATCCGTGATTGTTTATTTGTTAGGTCAATGGTTATTTAAGAAGTTCAATGGTTTCTTTCTCTTCCAGCCCTTATTTGTCGGCATGGTCTTAGGAATCATTGCCCTGATTGTGTTAGCAAAAATGCTAGGCATGGATACTGCGAAATTTTACACCATGGCCTACAAACCAGGTGGCGATATCATCTTCTGGTTCTTGAACCCAGCTACGATTGCGTTTGCCGTACCACTGTACAAACGTAATGATATTGTCAAAAAATTCTGGTTGGAAATTCTGCTTTCACTCATTATTGGGGCCTTTGTATCTTTGTTCGTCATTTATGGCATCTCAAAGGCCTTTGGGTTGAGCAATATCGGGATTGCTTCAATGCTCCCACAAGCAGCAACGACAGCGATCGCCTTGCCAATTTCGACCGCGATCGGTGGTAATGCAGCGGTTACGGCCATGGCCTGCATCTTGAATGCCGTGATTATTTACGCGCTGGGTGGCTGGCTTGTTAAGGTGTTCCGTTTGAACTCTGATCCGATCGGGACTGGACTAGGATTAGGTACTTCTGGACACACCGTTGGTTCAGCATTCGCGCTTGAACTCGGTTCAGCCCAAGGTTCAATGGCTGCCATTGCTGTGGTTATTATCGGGATCGTGATTGATATCGTTGTACCGATTTTCTCGGCGATTGTTAATTTACACTAATTAGTTTAACGATTAATAACAGGATTGAACGATACTGAGTCTCTTTCGAGATAAGGTATCGTTTTTTTGTGGCCCGGGGAAGTCACATTGTGAAATTCATGATTTTATACAAAAATCATGAACAAACTGGAATAAAATTCTGATAAATTATAAAGCGCTTACAATACCGATATAAAAGCTTCTAAGCTGATATATAATCGGTTATAATTCAAGGGAAGAAACTCAATTTCACAAACTCAAGCTTGCTCAATTGAACGGAGGAAACGTTGATGGAGAAGTCAAAGAACACGCCAAAATCAGCGCCAAAGCCTGCACCAATTTTGATTCAAATTGGCGTTTATGCAACTGTCTTGTTTGTTTCTTGGTTGATTTCTGAGTGGGGTGCGAAAACCTTTCCCAATTTTCCATTACCGACACCAGTAGTGGGGTTAGTACTTTTATATGTCGCTTTGAATTTGCACGTTATTAAAGTTGAATGGGTGGATGGATTGGGCGCCTTTTTGATTGGGATCATTGGCTTCTTGTTTGTTCCATCAGGGATTCAACTAGCCGGCACTCTTGATATTTTAGGTAAGGAAGGATGGAAATTAATTGTTGTCATCATAATTTCGACGGTGATTTTGCTGGTTACGATTGCGTATTGTACGCGGCTCTTTATTTGGATGCGTGTTCACTGGTTGCACCAAGATGCTCACGTGGACACAGAAACGAAAGATGAGAGGTAAGCAAAATGACAATTGGTACGTTACTAATGGCAACAGCACCCGTTGTTAAGGGACCTTTGGCCTACTTTGTTACCCCATTTTTTGGTATTTTTCTATCGATTGTGGTCTTTTTACTGGGTCAATGGTTATTTAAGATTTCGCATGGTTTCTTTTTATTTCAGCCCTTATTTGTCGGCATGGTTGCTGGGATTTTAGCATTAATGGCATTGGCAAAAATGCTCGGAATGAGCACCGCGGCCTTTTACACGCAAGCTTATAAGCCGGGTGGTGACATTATCTTTTGGTTCTTGAACCCCGCCACAATTGCGTTTGCAGTCCCGTTGTATAAACGTAATGATATTGTGAAGAAATTTTGGAAAGAGATCTTATTAGCGTTAGTTGTTGGTTCTTTTATTTCTTTAACGTTGATTTATCTAGTGGCTAAGGCCATTGGATTAAGCAAATTAGGGATTGCGTCAATGTTGCCACAGGCCGCGACGACCGCGATCGCATTACCAATTTCAGCGGCAATTGGTGGTAGTCCAGCAGTTACAGCTATGGCATGTATCGTTAACGCAGTGATTATTTACGCATTGGGTAAGTGGCTAGTGAAGGTCTTCCGGTTAGACTCTGATCCAATTGGGACAGGGTTAGGTTTAGGAACCTCTGGTCACACGATTGGTTCGGCCTTTGCCTTGAGTTTAGGGTCAGTCGAAGGATCAATGGGGGCCATCGCGGTGGTCATCATTGGTATCGTTGTCAATGCAGTAGTACCAGTCTTTGCTAGTTTAGTTGGTTTACGTTAATTAGATTAAAAAACATTATAAAAACGGCATTCATTTATTCTTGATGGATGCCGTTTTTATAATGGTGAAGTTGTCATTTACCCAATTAAATTCAGTAAATCGTGCGGTTGATCCAAGACTTCATCGCTATCACGAATGAGCGATTGGGCTTTTGGGCCGCCCCATGTTGCTAAACCAAATGTAAGTCCCGCTGCATGGGCTGCTTGTAAATCATAAATTGTATCGCCGATATAGATTGTTTGGTTAGGCATTAATTTTAATTTAGCCAAGGCTAGCTGCAGTGAATCAGGTGCCGGTTTACCTCGTTGAACTTCATCAGCAGTTACGTGGCCATCCATGAACTGATCTAAAGGAAAATTAGTCACAAGATCACGTTGATATTCAGGTGCTAACTTTGATGTCACAATGGCTGTGGTCAGCCGAGGATTTTCGTGGAGTTGCTGGAGAACTGCTTCAATTCCAGGATAAATGCGCATTGTATCATAGGTCGATTTCGTATAATTTTGCCAAATATCGATTAAGCCTGGAATTTCGTCATCGGGGATGCCGAGTTGTTGAAATGCAATTTTGCCGGTCGTTCCAAATGTTTGGGCCAGCCGCTCATACTCAAAATGCCGACCGGTTTCATCTAGCGCCTGCTGCATGGCAAGCATGTACATTTTTTCAGAATCAAGCAAGGTTCCATCTACATCAAAAAGAAAGTTCTGCATCTAAAAGTAGCCTCCGCCTTTATGGAATTATTTTAAATCAATTATAACAGAGGTGGTAACTAGAACTGAGAAAAGCCGATTTATTAATCAGAAGATGGTTGCACCATTTGCTTAAACGCGCTCACCAGACCTGAGTCCTGTGCACAACCAGTAATCACTACTGGGTGACCCCCGTCCGTGATTCCCAGTTGTTGCTCGGACTCAAGACGGGTCTGGCTCACGCTCTGGTATAAACGCGCTCACCAGACTTTAGTCCTGTGCACAACCAGTAATCACTACTGGGTGACCCCCGTCCGTGATTCCCAGTTGTTGCTCGGACTCAAGACGGTCTGGCTCACGCTCTGGTTTCATAAATTAAAGAGGAGTACACTTATTTTTAAATATAAAAATGGATATGTAAGAAAGGATTGAACCAGTAATGAAATGGGATAAAGCTTGTACCACCGTGTTAGTCGGGAAAAAGGCCTCAATTGATGGCTCCGTCATGGTTGCTAGAAATGACGATACTTTTTTACCAATTGCACCACAACGGGTCATTATGCGACCAGCTGTCACCGGCCGACATGAAGAACTGGCGTCAACCCAAAATGGGTTTAAAGCACCACTGCCAGAAAATGGTTATCGCTATCAAGCAACACCAAATGTCGATGTC
Organism: Furfurilactobacillus curtus; assembly: GCF_045862785.1. Lineage (GTDB taxonomy): Bacteria > Bacillota > Bacilli > Lactobacillales > Lactobacillaceae > Furfurilactobacillus > Furfurilactobacillus curtus. The sequence goes on from NZ_BQXO01000002.1 coordinate 369,065, forward strand.
GCTGGTGAAGGTATCTACGATGAAAGCGGCTTTAACGAGAAAAATGTCGCTATGTCTGCCACAGAAAGTGTCTATGCCAACGAAAAGGTACTTGCTTACGATCCACTGATTCCAGATGGCATGGCGGAAGACACGATGCAGACGATGGTCTTGCCTTTTATTGACTCTGCCAAAGATGGCGTTCACTACCTAGGGGACCTCGTGGCAAAATACGGTTCGCCAGAGGGTAACGGGGTCATCTTTGCTGACCAGGACGACATTTGGTATATGGAAATCGTGACAGGTCATCATTGGGTGGCTTCCCGGATTCCAGACGATGCTTATGTTGTCGCTGCAAATCAGGTAGGACAAGAACAAATTGATTTTGATGATCCAGACAACTTTATGTGGTCAGATGGAATTCGTGAATTCGTGTCCGAACATCATTTAAATCCCGACAAAACGGGCTGGAACTTTCGCCACATTTTTGGAACCGATACTGAAAAGGATCGGCATTACAACACACCACGCGTTTGGTTCGCGCAGCGGTACTTAAATCCAGAGATCAAGCAAGAGCCTGAGTCTAGTGATTTGCCATTTATTTGCCACGCCAATCGGCTAATCAGTTTGGAAGATGTTGAATATATCGAAAGTTCTCACTACAATGAAACACTTTTTGATCCATTAGGTCACGGTAGCGACGAAGACAAGACACGTTATCGAGCGATTTCATTGAACCGGACACAGCAGAGTCACATCTTGCAGATTCGGACTAATGTCCCAGCGGCAATTTCTGCGGTGATGTGGATTTCCATCGGAATCCCGGCTTATACGCCATATCTACCTTTTTACGCCAATGCGACGGACACCGACCCCAGCTTTGCTAACACGTCCATGACGTATAATGTGAAAGATGCATACTGGATGTACCGCACTGTTTCGATGTTAACTGAAAGTCATTACAGTCATTTTATTCAGGCTGATACTGACTATTTGAAAGAATGTCGAGAGGAATTACGGCGATTGATTGAAACGATTGATCAGCAAGCACAGACGTTAAGTGGTGAAGCCTTAACTGCTTACTTGACGGAACAAAACCATGAAGTCGTTAACCAGATGCGGGATAAGACGATGACATTCATTGGTCAATTGGTAACAGACGGACTTGGGATGTCTAAACTGACTTTTAATATGGATGTTAATCTGTAGGATTCTAAAATATTGTGGGATAAAACAAGCAACGTGAGATTTGATAAAAAGTTCGTTTTGGCAATGTCGCCAAGGCGAACTTTTTTGTTGGGCATTGGCTAGTCCGATTCTTGTATTTAGTCTGACGTTTTTTCTTGGGTCTTTTTGTGTATCAAGGACAAGGATACATTCTAGGTGGTATGTAAGTGCAACATATGATGCTTATAAGCAGATTTTTTGCGATTGAACATATCAATACCATAAGATTAAGTTAATCAAAAAAGGAAGGAAGTGGTTTTAATGCTTGGATGGTTATGGTCAATTATTGTTGGTGGTTTGATTGGATTTGTGGCAGGGTTAATTATCAATCGGGATGTTCCTGGTGGCGTGATTGGTAATATTATTGCGGGATTGGTTGGTGCTTGGATTGGTCAATCATTGCTAGGGTCTTGGGGGCCTTCATTGGCTGGAATGGCCGTTGTACCGTCAATTCTAGGTGCAATCATTTTAGTTTTGATCTTGTCATTAATCATGAACGTGCGAAAACGCAAAGATTAGTTAGGAGGTCACTTGATGAGACCAGTTAGTAAATGGATCATTAGTCTCACTGGGTTAATTGTCTTAGTGACCGGTGGCCTGGCGATTTTATTAGCGATTAATGTGCCTGGGGTCACCAACGAGCTTAATCATTGGTTATTAATTAATCCGGATGTGACTCGCTGGGTCTTATTAGTCCTAAACGTAATTACGGCCCTGACTGGTGGGATCTTGCTCTTGATCGGTATTTTTAAACGAAAGCGATTGCGTGCCGTTCGTTATCAGAAGAACCACGGCGAGATTATGCTGCCAATTGCCGCGATGGAACATGATTTGCAGTATCGTTTGTCCGAAAGCGGTCGTTTGGATCGTCCCCACGTTTCATTAACCGTACGTCGACACAAACAGGCTGATGTGAAGGTGTCAGCGCTAACTACTGATCCGGATTATCAACAAGTTGGGCAAGAAGCCTTGCAAGTAGTGAATGATTATTTGCAAAAAAGTTTAGGATTAACCCTCCGGCGCCCACGGATTGAAGTCCGACCGGCAACCCCTGATACCCATCCTGCCCGGGTGGTTTAGAAAGGAGTGGTTGAATGAATCGAATGATGTTTGGCACTCTGGTCGGCTTGATTCTTGGCTTGGCTTGGGTTCTAGCCGGATTTTGGAGCATGATTCTAGTTGCTGTAATTGCGATTCTTGGTGGCTTAATTAGTCACTTCTGGCCAGTAAGTACGCGTCAATTAAAACAAGAGATTAATCGGTTTTTGTCTGATTAATCACATAGGAGGAATGAGTGATGGCGGATACAAAAACACCCCCTTTAAAAAGTACCTTATCATTTGATGATGGGGTCATTGAGAAGATTGCCGGTTTGGCAGCTCGTAACGTTGATGGCATCTTATCCTTAGACGGTGGGATGTTAAGCGGGATTACCGACCGCTTTAGGAACCAAGCCGACCCAACGCAAGGTATTGACGCGGAAGTCGGGCAAAAACAAGTTGCGTTGGACATGAACGCGACGGTTGAATATGGGAAAGACATTCATCAAATCTTTGAGCAAGTTAGTGATCGAGTTGTGCGCGATGTTCGCAATTTTACCGGTCTGGATGTCATTGAGCTGAATTTACACATTAATGATGTAATGAGTAAACGTGATTGGCAAGAACAGACAAAAGGTAAACCAAATTCGCAACATGCGCCTGAAGCAAAACATGTTGAATAACCACGACCGTTTGAAGTAATGGTGTAAGGAGGAATTTAAATGGCTGAAGCAGCAACGAAGAAGCAAATTGTGTTTGATGATGATGTCTTAGAAAAAATTGCCGGTAAAACAGCCCATGAGGTTGACGGCGTCTTGTCGCTATCTGGTGGACTAATGGATAATTTATCGACCCAAATTCGTGGTGATCGTCCTGAACATGGCGTTTCAGCTGATGTCAATGAAGATGATCAAACCGTTGATTTAGAGCTCGATGGTACGCTGGAATATGGTCGTGATGCGAATGATATTTTTGATAAGTTATCACGTAAAATTATCGCGGCTGTTCGCTCAATGACTGGCTACAAGGTCACATCGATTAAACTTCACGTGAAAGATTTATTGACACCAGAAGAGTGGCAAGCTCAGCAAAAAGATGATTCAAGTAACGATAAGAAGAAAGATTAATCAGGGAGGAAGCAAGTGATGAAGAACTTACTATTAGGCTTCAGTTTGGCAGCCAACGTGGCCTTGGGATACATGTTATTTCAAGATAATGACCAGATGAAAGATTTGAAACAGAAATTTGATCATTTCAGTGATGAAGCTGGAGGCAAAGCCCAGCAAGTCAAAGGGGCGATTACTGGCGATACCGGCGATAAAATTGGCGGTAACGTTAAGGAAGGTGAAGGCAAAGTTAAAGAATTTGCCGATTCCATGGGCGACAACTTTGATTAATTCATTAAAACGCATTGATATTACAAAAACACCACCGGCAAATTGTAAGCCGATGGTGTTTTTGATCGTATTGGATAGACATATCGTGTAAAGGATAAATATGTCAGAAAATTCAATTTAGTGCCAAGGTTAAGCTAAAGCTTCTGCCTTAAGCGTTCGAATCATGTTGCAAACAAAACCATATTCGTTATCGAACCAAGTAGCTGTCTTAACGACTTGGAAGTCACCATTTTGGGTTACTTCAGTTAAAGTTGGGTCAAATACAGCACCATGTGTGTCGCCAATAATATCGGAGGAAACAATTTCATCTTCGTTCCAACCGAAAGCAGGATTATTCTGCGTGTGTGGCTTGATAGCTTCGTTAACTTGGTCAGCGGTGACTTCTTTGTCCAAGATGGAAACTAACTCACAAACAGATCCATCAACCACAGCAACCCGTTGGGCGTGGCCGCTAAGGTGACCATCTAATTCTGGAATAACTAAACCAATTGCGGTTGCGGCGCCAGTTGAATGCGGAAGCGTGTTTGCAGATGCGGTCCGGTTAGGACGGAACTTGGAGCCCTTTGGACCATCTAAAATCATTTGTGAGCTCGTGAAGGCATGGATCGCGGTAATCGTGCCGACCTTAACGCCAAACTCCTTGTTTAAGAAGTAAGCCATTGGTGCAAGTGCATTAGTTGTACATGAGCCAACGGAGATGATTTGGTCATCGTGTTCAATTAAATCGTCATTAACGCCCATCACGATTGTCTTAATGGGACCTGCTGGTGCTGAAATAACAACTTTCTTAGCGCCGGCATCAATATGTGCTTGTGATTTGTCTTTGGATGTATAAAAGCCAGTACATTCAAGCACAATATCAACCCCATCGTTAGCAACCCACGGAATGTTATGCGCATCACGTTCAGAGTAAACGCGAATCTTCTTGCCGTTTACGACTAATGAATCGTCAGTGGAACTCACATCAGCGTTAAGACGGCCAAAGGTGGAGTCGTACTTAAACAGATAAGCTAACATAGCTGGACTAGTTAAATCATTGATGGCAACAATATTCAAATCTGGGTCATCCAATTCTAAAATCCGTCGAAAAGAGTCACGACCGATTCGACCAAAACCATTAATACCGATATTTGCCATAAGTTTTTGCCTCCTAGGATTGCGTGTGTTATTTAACTACACCAGTAGCCTAGCAGGAAATGACCGAAAAAGCCAATAAAGTGACTCGTGACTTGAGGTGCCGAAAACAACCTACGCTTTTTAATTGTCGTTGTGCGCGGAAACGATATAATGAGGGTAGTCAAAAAGTGAGGTGGGTGCGTTTATGAGTGAAACAATTCCAGAGAATATGAACGAGGTCAGATTGCGCGTCCAAACTTTAAACGAACAACGAGGCGATCAAGCGCCGATAACGGAAGCGGATGTCATGACGGCAGCGGTTCACGACACGTTACAATACTGGGTCGACTATTTACTGGATGGTCATTACGATGAAGTCACGTGGGTGGATCAAGACCTCGTGGTAACTGATGTGATGGGCAAACCAGTGGGACGAGTGAGCCCAATGAGTGCGACGTTTGCTAACGATTATCGGCAAAGTCCTGAGGGGACCATGTTCCGATTGGAAAATGAGGCAAATAAGATTATTGCCCAACGATAACTTGATGAGTTCGATCCATTAATGCTTTTAAGGATCGCTTTCAACAATGGTGCAATTTAATTTTGAATGGGTGTCAAAAAAAGCGAGCTCCGATTTCGGAAACTCGCTCTTTTTGTACAAATTAGTGTCAGCAAAATTTTTCTTTTTGGATAAATGACTAGCCTAGTCGCTCAATTGTTTCAGGATCGTAGATGCCAATGTCTGCGATCGTGATGCGGCCGGCATACAGTTGTCCTGACTTGGTCGTTAAACCAATTTTGTTATAACTCATGGTGATGGTTTCAATTGCTTGAATGGCAACGCCCATGGGTTGACCGGTATCGGCGTCAATACCACTTGGAATATCGATAGCTAAAATAGGCAAGTTAGTCTGGTTTAATTCTTGAACAGCCTCAGCTAACTGGCCCGCGATTGGTCGTGAGAGACCGACCCCAAATACTGCATCAACTACTGTGGTAAAAGTTGTAAGTTGATCTGGCTTCGTTTGTGTGACATGGATGCCATAACGTTTGGCAATTTCATATTGTTGCGTGAGTTGCTCAGAGGCATGATCCAAATTACCAATTAACCAGACCGTCACTGGAATGTGGCGCAGATGTAGTAATCTAGCTACTGCGATGCCATCACCGCCATTGTTGCCACTACCAGCGACGATCAACACATTAGTTAGCTCAAAGTTGATGCTGGTCGTTAGTCGCTGTGTGACAGCTAAGGCGGCGCGCTCCATTAAGACGGGTGAGGGAATTCCTAGGTGATTAATCGTGTAGTCATCAAATGTACGCGCCTGTTGGGCACTAATTGCCTTTTTAACGGTCATATTAGGATCTTCTTTCCATAAAATCAGTCAGCCTAGTGGTCGGCAAAGCGGTTAAACAAATCGGCGATGGTTGCATCGGCGGTGCGCAAAACGCTGTCATTGACTCCTGGACGGGGACTGGCAGTGGTGAACCAGTGTTTACCTTCAGTTGGGACTCCCCAGAAGTATAAGCCAGTGACCGCTTGGCCGTGTTGATCAAGCAATTCGTTGGTATGCATGTCAACATCGACAGCACCGGTTTCAAAGATGGTGCCATCTTCCATTGTTAGCTGTTGTGGCCGAGCTAGCTTCGCCCTAATGAGTTGTTTGATTAAGGGGTTTTGGCTGTGGCTAGCTGAAACGGCTGGTAGCCGTGCTTCTACTAGGCAGTCAGCCTGATAAGTCTGATCGGGGACGTTCTTTGACCATGTGACAAAACGTTGGCTGTTCTCGTCACCAGATACTAACATGCCCGGTCCCAGTAAGGTCACGACGCCTGCTTCCACCAAAGCTTGTAATTCCGCGATGCGACTTTCTGGCGGCCCTACTGATAGATAGGAGTTTTCGTTATCAAATTGGCCTAGAAATAGGTTACGGAAGTCTTCGGCACGGATCAATTCGTTGTCGACGACACGCCGAACCACGTCGCGCAGGTCGCGAAACATTTCTAAAGACGAAGTCAGTGGTCCGGTCTTAGTCCCGGCTAAGGCAGCCTCTACGTCGGCTTGTAGATAGTCAGCCATGATTTTTGAATCATCACTATGAGCTAGAAATTCTGCCGGATTCAGTAACTGATTCCAATTGAGGTAGTCACTTTCAATAATCGGTGACCGGAAGACAACGGCTGATGGTTGAGGCGCTGCAACGAATTCACGCAGAAATTCTTCAGCATCTACTTGTGGATACTTGAGCGCTAACAGACGTTTGTAATAGACGTACTCCGCCTCGTGATGGAATTGCTCGATGAAACGGGTCCCTGATAAGGAGCCGGCCTGATAGTGAGAAAACCATGGCGCTGTGAAGAAATGCGGTTGATCGAGTTCGCCATAACCTTTTTCATTACGCCCCTTAGCGCGCAATGGAAAACCACGGCGTGATCCGGCAATAATATGTGGTTCAATGCCAGAAGGTTGATAAACGAGCCGCTGATGTTCGTCTTGAGTGAAGTGGCCACCGCGGCCTTGCGTTAGCATGGTTACGGCGTCAAAGAAGCTCAATCCCAGTCCGCGTAAAATCACTGTTTGATCGGCTGCTACATGGTCGAACTGATACTCTTGTGGTTGGGTGGGGGCAATGTAGTTAAGGTTATGCTCGTCAGCAAAATTCATCAACCCAACTTGTTCTTCGGTTAAGTCATTTTCAAAGTGGCCGAGCGCCATGATAACTGCATCCGCTTGAAAACGATGGGTGCCAGTTTTGATTAAATAACGATCGGTCGCCTCAATACGACGCACTGATTGTGCTTGTTCTTTAAGGATTGTTAGCGTGATATTATCTGTGAGTCGCTGTTGCAAATACTCATAGAACCACAGTTGATAAGCGCCAAAAAAACTGCGTGATGAATAGCCATTATGGATTAATGCCGCCGCTTCATTAAGCAATTCTGCGCGATTGGGTAGGTCGTGATGAAATAAGAAACCTGGCGCCTGTTGATGGGCCCATTCAAATAAGTTGGGCCCTTTGGCAATCGGACCGTCCATTTTAACGGTCTCGTCAGTAAACAACGTAATGAAATCAGGATTCGTATTCATCACCAGTTCATGGGGTTGACCAACTTGCCAAACGCGGCCACCGACCCCGAACGGATCTACTAAGGTGATATTTAACTGATGATAGGTGTTTGTTTGGCGTTGCCATTCAATCAAACGCTCGGCGCTGATTAAGCCGCGGGGGCCTGCGCCAATAAGAACGATGTCCATGTGTCTTCCTCCCGTGATTAAAGTATGTCAGTAACTTTAGTATATTTCTTTGCGTGTTAATCCGCATCAGTTTGTGATTTGAATTTGTTGGCCGCAAATAAAGGCCAAAAAAACACCCATACCGATAGTGAAGTGGCATGGGTGCAATCGTATCTCGTAGAGTTTGTTATTCGTGAGCGCTGATTTCTTTTAGTTCATCAATAAACCATTGGTTAAAGGCAGCCGCATCAACGTCAACACAGACGCTAGCGTTAGTTTTACCATCATGGTAAGCGGCCCGAACGTCGGCAACCGTTTCGCCATTTGCGGGCCCTTCAGTAATGACATCAATCCAGTAATCTTTGGTCGTGTAAGCTTCTGGATGTAAGAGGTAGAAAATAGTGTTGGCATCGTGGACGGCAGTTCCAGCGTCGCTGTGATCAAAATCATGGCTGATGATTTCATGCAGCATGTGGCCGGCACGGCCCATTTTGTCGATGGTTTGTAGGGTTTCATCAGTGATTAAGGCTTTCATGGTCACGTCCAAGCCGACCATTACAATTGGAACGCCAGATTGATACATAATTTGAGCAGCGTGTGGATCAGTGAAAACGTTGAATTCAGCGGCGCTAGTCATGTTGCCGTGACCTAATGATCCACCCATAGCAATGATCCGTTCGATACGATCTTTGACTTCTGGATATTCGGTAAATAGTAAAGCGATATTGGTGTAAGAACCGGTTGGAACCAAAATGATCTTTTCATCGCTAGCCATAATCGCATCGTGTAATGCTTCAACGGCAGATTTTTCTAGCGCTTGGTCAGTTGGTTCTGGGAAATCATAGCCAGCCATCCCTGAGGCGCCGTGAATCCGAGCAGCATCTTCGAATTCCTTAATTAATGGCGCTTTAGCACCGCCCGCCACGGGAACGTGCTTGCCATAAAAGTTATCGATTGTCAGGGCATTTTTAGTGGTCTTATCCACAGTGACGTTGCCGGCTACAGCCGTGATTAGTTGCAGATCAATGTTGGCATCATTCAATGCCATCGTTAAGGCCGCTGCATCGTCAATTCCGGGATCGGTGTCCATAATTACTTTATAAGTCATGTTGATTCCTCCAGTATATTCTTCCGTGGCGTAACGCTCACAGTCGCTACCGACGGTTCACTATCATCATACTAAAAATGACAATGAAAAGAAAACGCTTTCGAATATTCTAGTGGTTTTCTTATCTACGGTCGTGTTTTAGTAGGCACCTCGAAATAAAAAGCGTGCATGCCATCTAGTGCTAGCCTAAACCACAACCCTTAGAGTGATGACTCGTATTCTGGTGTAAACGCGCTCACCAGACCTGAGTCCTGTGCACAACCAACAATCACAACCGGGCCAAATGCGCCCAATTGTGATTGTCCGTTGTTGCTCGGCCTCAAACCGGTTTGGCTCACGCTCTGGCTCTTTCGTCGAAGCCATGAAAACGTTATACTAAATGACAAGTATAACGAATACAGGGGGGCGTTAACGATCGAACGACTATTAGACATTAAACATGGATATAACTTTCGTGATCTAGGCGGGTACCAAACAACTGATGGTCACACAACTAAGTGGCAACGGACTGTGCGTTCAGCTGCCTTGAATCAACTGAATCGTGCAGATTTAGCCACACTGTCGGCGTACGGTGTGCATACCATTCTTGATTTCCGCACAAATCAAGAACTGTTGCGGGCACCAGATCGGGTTCCTGGTGGTGCCAAAGATTATCACAATCCAATTTTAGCCATTGATGATACACGAAGTTCTGCCACCCGCGAAGAACTTCGCGAGGACTTATCAGAACCTGGCTATGGGCACCGACAAATGATTCAAACCTATCATGAAATGATTGCCGATGATTTTTCGCAACAAGCTTATCGTAATTTCTTTGATTATTTAATTGCCAATCAAAAAGGGACACTATTGTTTCATTGCACAGCGGGGAAGGATCGGACGGGACTTGGTGCGATCATGTTCTTGGCGGCTTTAGGTGTTCCACAAACGACCGTTTTACAGGACTACTTGTTAACCAATGAAGTTTCTAAAGCTGTACTTGATGCAAATATGGATCGTTTGGATGGGGAAGGCGCATCGGCGGCAGTGAAAGACAATATTCGTGCTTTGTGGACGGTGCATGAAGATTATTTCACCGCGGCGATGGATGAAGTCAAGACACAGGCTGGCGATTTGCCACATTATTTGTCTGACAATTTGCAGTTATCTGATGAAAAGATAGCTGAATTGCGTCGATTATACCTGGCGTGAATTGAAGTATAGTACGGATCAATAACAAAGTGGTAAAAAGGTCCCAATTAAAAATCACCCATTCTCTGAATTGGAGACGGGTGATTTTTGCTTTTTGATCCAGTATTTGCCGATTGGCTACTATATTTCCATTGATTTGCGAACTAAGATTATCAATCAACGGTTACACAGAAACAACGGAAATATGTTCATTACGGTGCTGGTGATTTTGAATTTCGTCGACAAAGGCAATAGCATAATCTGCATAACTAATTTCACTGCGCCCATCAGCGTTGAAGCTTAGGAAATCAGCCCCTAATTGATATTTGCCTGTCTTGGGCGCGTTGAAGACGAAATTTTCTGCTGGAGAAATGTAAGTCCAATCGACGCCATCACTGGCCTGTAACCGTTTGAGTGCTTCACCCATATTGGTCGAAGTGTCCTTAAAAGCTTCCGGAAAGCCGGGCTCGTCAAAGAGCCGGTTGGTACGATGTTGGTTCGTGAATAGACTACCAGCACCACCGATAACCATTAACCGAATGCCAGTTTGTTTAGTAATATCAATTAAATGTTGTGTCACCAAGGGATAACGGTATCCCTCACCTCGTGGAGCACCGTAGGCACTGACGAGGACGTCAAGGTCTTCGATGTCATCTGTTATCAATGACATTACGTCCTTTTCTAAATAAGGGACAGGGGTACTTAAGCGATGATGATCGCGAACGATGGCCTCGACGTCAATGCCGCGGCTTTGCGCTTCAGCCATGATTAAAGCCCCAGCTTTACCAGTCGCGCCAATTACACCAATTTTCATATTTGTTTGGCTCCTTATGACAGATTTAAGTTCAATCTCAGTATAATGAACCTAGTCTTAAAAAGATAATGAGAGGTTTTTAAAATGGCCGATCCAAAATATGAATGGCGTAAAGTCGAGCGGAAAATTTATCCAACGATGAAACGACCAACGATTACAACGATTCCTGAACAAACGTTTATCACTTTAAGCGGCCAAGGCAACCCCAACAGTCCCGAGTTTGCCGCGCAAGTTGCGGCACTCTATGCGGTCAGTTACGCGATCAAGATGGCACCTAAAAAAGGATTATCATTTACCGGAGCTTTTGATTATACCGTTTATCCCTTAGAGGGACGATGGACATTACCGAATAAACCGACGGGGGAAATCATAGATAAAGATCAGTTGGTTTACCAAATTATGATTAAACAACCACATTTTGTGAATGAACAAGTCTTTCAAACAGCGCTGACTTTAGTTAAAAATAAAGTTGCTCCTGAAGTACTTGCACAAGTGCGTTTAGTCTCCGTTACGGAGGGATTAGTGGGAATGATTTTGCATGTCGGTTCATTTGATACGGAGCCGACAGATTTTGAACGCTTGGATTATTATTTACACGCAGAAGGCTATCAACGAATGCGTCCAGACCACAAGGAAATTTATTTATCTGACTTTCGCAGAGTGGCGGAAGCGAAGCGAAAAACAATTTTACGTGTGGCGATTGAACGAAGCGCTGACTAGCTCAACTGCCGGCCTTTCATAATTTTTCCTAGCCGCAGGGAAGTTAAGAGTGCTAGCACAATCATGATAAATGAGACGATGAAAGCAACTTTGAGACCATACAAGAAAACGTCTGGGTGTTTAGGCAAATAAGTGGTTACCCGATAGCCCAAGCGATGACTCATAGCCGCAAATAAGGTCGTGGTTGCAGCGGCGGTGCCAGCGACCATTCCTAAGTTTCGTGCCAATGAATTAACGCTGCCAGCAACACCCAATTCATTTTTGGCGACTACGGACATGACAATGTCGCCATTTGGTGATTGAAACAAGCCAGTGCCAATTGCCATGATCATAGTGATCAGGGCATAAAGCCAAATGGTGGTTGTGGCATTTAAAAACCACACATAACCGAGTTGAGATAGGGCGATTAATGCTAATCCGGTACTAGCAACACTTGCTTGGGAAAGCTTATCCGCCAAAAATCCACCGAACGGCCCAGCTAAGACTAAGATGATCGGGAAGATCATTAATAACAGACCAGCTTGACCAGGCGTAAAGTGTCGACTGTCTTCTAAGTAAAATGGCATCAACACAACGCTGAAGAAGTTTGACAAAAAGATAAAGACAGCCGCCGTCACTCCCAGTGTAAACGGACGATTTTTAAAGATGGTTAATGGCATCATGGGTGAGCCACTACGATTTTCCTGCCATAAGAAAATCAGCAAGCTGAAAAAGCCGATTAAAGCGCCGCTAATGGGTAGCGGTGCGGTATAACCTGCTTGTTGACCAATGAAAACTGCCCCGAATAAGCCGAGGATTGTCATCGTCCAGCTCAATAAACCGATCCAGTCAATGGCCCCGCCAGGCCGTGGCTCGTTTTTGGGTAAGACTAGCATCCCCACCCCGATTGCAAATAGACCGATCGGAACATTAATCCAGAAAATATCGTTCCAGGTACCATTAGCGAGAATTAATCCACCCAGAGCAGGACCGGCAACCGAACCCAATGCGACAAAGGTGCCAACAAAACCCATTGCTCGGCAGCGATGTGCGATGTCGAAGGTACTAGTCACGATCCCGTAAGTATTAGACAAAGTGAGCGCACCGCCAAATGCCTGTACTGCCCGGGCCAACAAGAGTAATGTGAAAGCATGACTTAGGCCAGCGAGAGCAGAGCCTAAGACGAATACACCGGTTCCAATTCGAAAAATACGGATCTTACCGTACATATCACCAAGGCGTCCGAAAAAAAGCAGTAACGCACACATCAAAATAAGATAAAGGGAGACAATCCATTCGACTTGGTTGACGGGAATTTGTAATTGTTTGCTCATAACTGGCATGGCGATATTGACGATGCTGGCGTCTAAATTGGACATGAAAGCAAAGATCCCCAATGCGACGAGCACCCACCAGTTGTTGGTGGCTGTGGGAGTTGATTGTGATTGCATCAAAACTACCTCCCTTTTATTTGCTGGCTGTATTGTAGACTTGTCAAGAAGGAGTTGTGAATCAAAAATGCTTGGTAAAACTTCCATGAAGTCACTCACTAAAAAAAGATCCTCTCTTGCGGCACTTAGCATCGCCATTGGCTTAACGGGGGGAATGATGTTGCTGCTGTGGGTGCTAAGAACGATTTTTAAACCGTTGATCCCATTGAATATCATGACTTTCAGTGTTGAAGTGGTCATGATTCTAGTAATGTTAGCGGTAAATCACTGGTGGCTAAGAGAATCGCTAAACTATCGCTTACAGACTGGGATTCAGTTCTGGTCGGTGATCTGGGTGGGAATGCTCATCGTTGTCATTAATGGCGGGACCTTTATCGCTTATCAGTGGATTAATCAAAATAGTGCGGCCCTGGTTTATGCCATCGTGGTCGCAGCTTTAGTCGGTTTTTTTGAAGAGACAATGTTTCGTGGTCTGATTCTGAAAATCCTGTTACGCAGTTTTGGCCTGAAACGAGTCAGATTAGCGGTTGGTGTGAGCAGCTTACTCTTCGCGTTAAGTCACGCTGGGCACTTTTTTGACCACCTAGGACAGACGCCCATCAACACGACCTTACAAATTGGTTATGCTTTTTGTCTGGGAGTGTACTTTTGTGCGGTGACGTTGCGTACTGGCACTTTATGGTGGACGATTGTCATCCATGCCGTTTTTGATGTACAAAGCTTTATGCTGACTTATCAGGGGAAAGATGCGTTGGCAACGGTCGTGACAGGGCAAACATTAACAGCAGAAATTATCGTCGATTTACTGATCTTTATTCCAATTATGATCATCGGATTTGTGCTATTGAAACCATTGAAACAGGCTGGAAACATATGAGTAACCTAGCAAGTTAAAAAAAGACAAAAAATACCCTGAATTTTGTTCGGGGTATTTTTTGTCTTTTTTTAACTTGCTAGGCCAACCTGATCTTGATGCTTAGCCGATTGTTATCAATTGGGCAATTACGGTCAGCTATGATTAGGATCAAAGTTGGCTTTGCTGTGAGTTTTTAGTCGCTATCTTGATGGTGATTTTAACGAATAATCATGACAGAAATAGGCGCATATTTGGCCATGTAAGCGGCTTGTGAACCAAAATATTTTCGGATTCCTTTTTTGGATAACGAACCAATGATTAGTAAATCAGCATCAGCCTGCGGAATAACATTTTCGACAATCGTTTCACCGGGATCTCCTTCGTCGACGATTACTTCGATATCTGCTACGCCACCTTCGCGAGCAGCTTTGACATAATCTTTCATATGCTCAACTAGTTCTGCACGTTCACCATGAATATAATCTTTGGTCAAGGCCTGATAAACATTCATTTCATCACTTTCGAGTATCGAGGTTAAAATTAACGTGGCTTGATCTTTAGCAGCGCGACGAACCGCATAATGAAAGGCCAGTTGAGCATCGGCTGAATCATCAACTCCGACAAGAATTCGTTTGAAAACTTTATCAATTGATTCTGATTCGGACATATTCATTTCCTCCTACTTATGCATCTCAATTTCCGGCGTTGTGTCAGCTGATTCTTTTGCAACCGTGGCTAAATGTTTTGCGTACGCTTTGTTACCACGATATAAGTCGATGATCATCCATGCGAGTAAAGCTAAGATCGCAACAATGGCAACATCGGCAATACCATCTGCTAAAGCAAGCTCGCTCTTAGAAGCGCCATTACCGAAGAAACCTTCAATCTGTGCTGGTAAGTTCATGATGTTGAGTCCAGTCAGTGCTAACACCGAAATCCAGCCAGCGGCCTTGGTATACCAGTGGTTCGTGAACCGTTTTCCCATTTCCGTTTTGCTATCAGTAAACATCAACAATGGCAACATAGAGAATGGCAGAGCAAAAGCTAGAAATACTTGTGAATTATTCATTAAATCATTGAGTGCCTCGTGTTGGTGAACTAGGCTTTGACCACTTGTTAAACCAACACAAATTAAGACAGGAATAACTGAAAGCAACCGGGTGATGAGTCGACGTAGCCACAGTGGCATTTGCATGTGGATGAAACCTTCCATGATAACTTGGCCAGTTAAGGTGCCAGTAATCGTGGAGTTTTGACCAGAAGCAAGTAGGGCAATCGCAAATAAGGTGGACAAGATACCTGTCCGAGCCACACCAGCTAAAACACCGTTACTCATGGTCGATGTGTCGGATAAAGCTTGATGTAGACCGAAGAAAGATGGATCCTTAACAGCGCCGCTTTTGAAAACAGCGACCCCCATGATCAACAACAACGCATTAACGAAGAAAGCGACTGTTAATTGAATATTAGAATCCCACATGGAGAACCGTACTGTTTGAGCTACTTGTTTTTCATCATTGTGGTCTAATTGACGTGTCTGCGAAATAGCAGAGTGCAGGTATAAATTATGTGGCATGACTGTCGCACCGATGATACCTAAGGAACCGGTCAGTGGGGTCATTCCGCCAACAGTCGGTGAGGTTGCAATGGTTTTGGCATTTGGCACTAAGCCAACGATGACTTGACTCCAATTAGGGTCTGATAGAGCAACTTCGTAAGCAAAGACCACGAAGATGACAACAATTAAGGCAACGACGATGGCTTCAATTTTACGAAAACCAATTTTGGTTAAAAGTAATAATAGCAAGACATCAAATACAGTAATAAAGACGGCGATGACAAGCGGGATCTTGAATAGCAGATAAAGGGCGATCGCTGCCCCAATAACTTCGGCGATATCAGTCGCCATAATGGCAAATTCTGTTAGAATCCACAGCACAATCCCCAAAGCTTTACTGGTTCGGGCCCGAATTGCTTGCGCTAAATCCATTTGCGTCACAATACCCAGTTTAGCCGCCATGGATTGTAAAAGCATGGCGATTAAACTTGATATCAAGATGATGGACATTAGCAAGTATTGAAAGTTTTGACCGCCAGTGATGGAAGTTGACCAGTTACCGGGATCCATGTAACCAACGGCGACTAACGCGCCAGGTCCAGAGTAGGCGAGCAAGGTTTTCCAAAATCCCTTGCCCTGTGGAACTTTCACAGTTCCATTAATTTCTTCTAAGGACGGCCCGTTCGCATAATGAATGAGCCGTTCTTTTTTTGGCTTTTTCTCGATTGTATCCAAAAGAATACCTCCCCTTTGTTTTCTCGGTACTGTCACATCATACAACTTTTTTAGGAGAAATCTACACAAAATTTAAAAGATTGTATATTATTTTTGAGGTAAGGCTAATTTTATTGAGATAATTATATAAATTAATTTTAAAACAACGCTGTCCAAAACTAAAAAACTTTGAAACTTCTTCTTTCCACGTCATGGTGTAAGGCGACATGAGAAATATTTGGCTCATTTGTGAGGGAGGTAATGATAATTAAACGCGTAACTAAGAATGAACTAATCAAACATGTCTCACAACATACTTATGTATCACAGGCGGTGGCACGGTGCGTGATCAATGAATTCATGGCAGTAATTATTGAGGAATTGGCGCGGAATCATCGCGTTGAGTTGCGCCGGTTCGGTACCTTTACACCGCGAACCAGTCAAGCACGGCTGATTAACACGACAACGGGTAAGTCTGTCAGGATTTCGGCGCGCAAGCTTGCCAAATTTCATGACGGTTCAGACATGCGGCGACGCTTGAACCAGGATCGGGATCGTTAGTTTGCTGATCATTTATAGCCATGATTGACTGATGCTTATCTCAGGTGTACTTGTTTCTTTGCCGCCGATGCCGGATCTTGAAGTCCCACTGTGACATCATTGCTTTTTGCCTAATAAAAAAGTTCTGACGAATACGTGTACACGTATCATCAGAACTAAACTTAGTTGAGTATTTTTGGATCAAATAGAAATTTTAGCCTATTATAAGCGTACCTCTTATCTATAATGGGCTAATGACAAAATAAGTGTTAGGCAAAGGAGCAAAATTAAATTGACACTCAGCAAAACGGCAATTAGATTAGGTTGAATTGACCAAACGTCAGCAAGACCGAGAAGAAGGTCGTTATTCGCGTCATCGTCGTGGTCATCAACGCTAAGTCTTACCACATAATGCGCTCGCCCACCTCAAGGGCAATTGTAGCGCCAGCGATGGCGGCTTGGTGATCTAAAGCACTGGGGGTGAAGAGACTGAGCATTGCGACAGTGCCAATCTTGTCACTGGCGATCGGGTCGGCAGTGGTTCCACCAATCAAGACCGTTTGAGGTGAACTGGTCCAACCGCCTTGTTCATAGAATGGAACCAGATCGGGCGCACAGGTAAAAATGGAGAAATCGGCATCATCATGTTGAATCAGGGCAAAAGCAGTCATAATTAGGGAGATACCGAAGCCCTTTCGTCGATATTTTGGTGCGACCATCACTTCTGATAAGCCACTGATTTGATAGCGATGATCAGCAATCACGACACTAGTTGATGGGATTTTTAAGGAGCCGACTAATTGACCGTCGTCATCTTTCATCGTCAAAACCAACATCTGCTCATAGTATGAGCGAAGTTGTTGCACTTGTTTGGGATCATCAACAATTCCGGGCCAATAGTGATCGCTCAATTGAGCAATTGCATGTTGATCGGACTCTGAAAGCGCGAAATAGTGTGAGGTTTCTGTCTTCATAAAATTCCTTTTTGGTTGATTCGTGAAGGGTTAATGGAGGTTAACATGGGAGATCTAACACGGTTTCAATGGTATCAAGCACGCCATCATCGTCATTGGTCTTTTGAGTCACTTGATTGGCAGCAGCTTTAATTCTGGACGCTGCATTTAGCATGGCATAACTGTGACCGACATGGCGTAGCATGGCAATATCATTATCATTGTCGCCAAACGCCATAACTTGATCTGGAGAAATTTGCCAATAACGTTCGAGCACTGCTAAACCGACTTGTTTGTTAACGTGGCTGGGAATAATATCTAAGCCGCCAAAGCCACTGGCAGTTGCGGTTAATGATGTCGGTAGTTGGCGATTTAGCCAAGCGGCACGTTGATCGGCTAAATTATCAGGCCAAACAAGGTCTAATTTCAATACGTCATCTTGGACTGCAAGTAGGTTGGTGACTAATTGTAAATCCGTGTAAAAGTAATTGGCCGAGGCCAGTAGCTCATCAGTTACCGGCTTTTGTAAATAGGCACCATGGAGACCAGAAATAACGATAGCGCCACCTTGCAGCAGGGGTGATTGATGAATTAGGGACAAACTTTTGTTCAATAGGCTTGGCGAAATCGTCTCGCTGAATAGGGTTTGTTGATTACTAACCACCAGGCCACCATTTTCAGCTAAGAAATCGATCCCGTCAAAATTAGTAAAAATATCCGTGAGGTGCCGAAGCTGATTGCCGCTCGCAATTACAAAATGGATGTGTCGGGCTGAGAGTTGGCGTAAAATTCGGGCGAAACGGTCGTGGTCAAATTGATGATCTGTCCGAATAAAAGTGCCGTCAATATCAGTAGCAATCATTTTGATTGGCATGGCGAGCACTCCTTTGTTAAGTGATAACAAGAGCGTATCATGTTTAACTCAAGGACTCAATTTGCTTTCTCGAAAAAAATGATTGAAATCATGGTCCGCGACTACGAGAGCCCACTAAAACAGCCTCATTTTCCTGAAAATTGGAAAATGAGGCTGTTTTAGGCGCTCACATGGCGCATTTTTAATGGAAAACGTCAGGCTTATGATCGACGTACAGTGCCGTCACAATCGTCAATAGGGCAATAATCAATAAAACGCCCATTAATAAATTCCAGCCACCAAGTAAGACATGCAATGTGCCAAAAGCAATGGGGCCAATCGCCGCAATGAGATAACCGAAAGATTGAGCCATTCCGGACAGATCAGCTGTCTCTTGTGGCGTGCGCGTTTTAAGATTGAATAACGTCATGGCCAAAGCAAATGAGGCGGTTGTGGCCGATCCTAAGATAATACTTAGAATTGCAAAGTACCAGACAGCGTGAAGGGGGAGTAACAGGCCGCCAATACCCAAAACGAAACCAAAGCCGATCGTGAGTAACAGGTTACGCAAGCTGCTAGCCTTTGCTGAAATGACGGGTACAGCATAAGCGGCAGGTAATGAGGCGATTTGATATAGCCCTAACAGTAGACTGGCCGTATTAGCAGATATACCTCGGTCGACCATCAAGGTTGGTAACCAGGTGATTAAAGTGTAGAACACAAATGACTGCAACCCCATAAAGAGTGTCATGACCCAAGCGGTTGGTTGGCGCCAAACTGAGCCTCGCGAGGTCGTTGTCTTTGATACCGTAGTCGCGTTAGCACGATGGTTATAGCGTAAATTCGGCAGCCAAGTGACAATGTTTACTAAAGCAACTAATGTGAAAATTTGAATAGTTAATTGCCAGCCAATTTTCCCGGCCAGTGGAGCAGAAATTCCGGCTGAAATTGCCGAGAAAAAGGTCATCGAAAATGAGTAAAGGCTGGTCATTTCGCCAATTTTTTGCGGATAGTTTTCAGCCACTAAAGCTGGTAATAAAACATTTAAAAAAGCAATGCCTACGCCGACGAGTAGTGTACCAATGATTAAGGCGGTGGCAGAATACACCCGCATCCAGTTGCCAACTGCTAGAATGATTAGCGCGATTAGTAAGGCAAATTCAGTGCCGATCTTGGCCGAAATTCGAGGTGCAATTGGCGACAATACCGCAAAACACAGTAGTGGGATGGTGGTTAAACTGCCGGCAACACCGCTGGATAGATGTAAGGTCCGAGATATTGGCGCCAGAATTGGCGGAATGACCGTAATCACCATCCGCAAACTAGACCCGAGTAAAATTATCCCGAGCATCAGCCAGCTGCTATGTTTAACTGCTTGTTTCATCTTGTCAGACATCAATAAACCTCCATATTAGACGGAGAAATTTTGTTTGAGTTATTTTATGAGCAACAGGTGCTCATGGCCGAACAATGCGACCAATATAGTTTACTCGCGTGACCGACATTGAGCAACAAATTTTCGGAACTGACAAGGTGCCTCATATTTTTGGCGACTGTAAACTATATTGGAAAGATTTACTCTGGCACGGGTCTCCGTTTCCAATTGACTAAAAGTTGATGCACCCTCTGCATAGTGTTAGTGAGTCAGTAGACAGGAGGCCGTAAATGGCGTAGGCTGCATTCAATACTAAAAATGAGGTGACAAGTCGTGTTGGCATTTACGCTCGGATTAGTTGGTGTGGTTGGTCTGGAACATCTGTTCATTATGTGGTTAGAAATGTTTCAGTCAACTGGTCGAATTGCCCAACAAACGTTCGGTGGGGACCAAAGCTTTTTGGAGCAGCTGCAGGTTAAAGCATTGTTCAAGAATTTAGGCCTATACAACGGTTTTATTGGCGTCGGCATTTTGTGGTCGTTATTTGCGTTACCCACATTAGAGATGCGAGCTGTCTTAATTTTATTCATGGGGTTCGTTGTGTTGGCGGCGATCGTCGGTGCAGTTACGATCAGTCGGCGGATCTTTGTCGTTCAGGGCTTACCAGCACTACTCGCGGTGCTTTGTGTGCTCCTCTTTGTCTAAACTGTTTTGAAAAGTGACGCAAATTAGCGGGGGTTTAATGCCTAACAAGCTAGCGTTGCAATGTAAGATTGAAATTGATGAATCATGACAGAATAAAACCAGCATCTGATAGCGGATGCTGGTTTTTGGTGTAAACGTAATTAATTGCTGGAGGAGTCATTTCGTCGTGGTATTAGCTGGCGTGTGTGTGAAATGATGTTTGAGTTGTTTGACAAAATGGCGGTCTGACCAACCCTGAACCCAACCTTGCGTTAAAAATGCCCAGACAGTGCCAAAATTAACGGCCCATAAGGTATGGTGATTGGCGAAGAAGCAACAGATCATAATGATGACAGGCGGAAGATAACTGAGCATTTGAGACGCCGTGGCCAATCCATGCAGGTAGCGAAAACGAATGATATAGGATAAATCATCATTCGGATGCATGATCAAGTTGGCTCGCTGATAAAGTGAAACGGCGGCGCCGACACCAAACAGACCGATCATGTTGACAATAATCAAGACGGTTAACTGAACCGGATGGCTTAGATCCCCATGTAAGTATTTAATGCCCACAATGTTTGACCAAAAGGGAACGATGAATTGAATGAGGTAACTAAAGGGCACGACAAATAAAATATTTCGCAAGAGTCGCTGCCAATCGAAACGACCAATCAAAAGAAGATCTAAAAATGCGACGAGGATACCATAGATGGTTAGGACGAGTCCAAGGGCTTGGCTGGCGATAGCTGGACTCGTTGAATGGGTTACCCAATGAGCCAAGTTGACAGCCGACGCGGTCCAAACGGCGCTACCCATATTCGTGGTGATTGTTAGCGCGTTAAAAGTTGCGTTTAGAAGAATCGAAATTACGAGCCATAAAAGACGTTGTTCAGTATC
The DNA here is from genome assembly GCF_045862785.1 of Furfurilactobacillus curtus. Lineage (GTDB taxonomy): Bacteria > Bacillota > Bacilli > Lactobacillales > Lactobacillaceae > Furfurilactobacillus > Furfurilactobacillus curtus. The sequence goes on from NZ_BQXO01000002.1 coordinate 390,734, forward strand.
CTGACGATTTTGCACAAGTAGCCTCTTTTCCTTCAGTGTTCTTTTCAGTATAGCTGAAAATGATTAAGAAATTGTCAGATTAGCAGTAAATCCTCGACGGGAACGTTCAAATCAGGAATAATGATGGTACGAATTTACCGAGAAGAACCTCGGTACAGCAGTTGCCCCTATCTGCCATCCAATTGAAAGGTGACACTAATGGAACAACAGTTAATCGATTTTATGAACCAATTTGGTTATATCGGCATTGTTTTATTGATTGCTTTGGAAAACGTCTTTCCGCCGATTCCCTCTGAAGTTATTTTGACCTTTGCTGGATTTATGACCTTAGCCGCCGATCTCACCATTACGGGGAGCGTTATCGCAGCCACGAGTGGTGCAGTTATCGGTGCAGGATTGCTGTATGGAATTGGTCGCTGGCTAAATGTAACGCGCTTAGAACGATTAATTAATAGTCGTCTAGGTCGAAGTTTACGCTTAAAACAGACAGATATTGAAAAAGCGCAGCAACTATTTAATCGTCACGGCCGCAAGACAATCTTCTTTGGTCGCTTCATTCCGGTGGTGCGAAGTTTAATCTCAATTCCAGCCGGGATGACCAAGATGCCATGGCAACCATTTGTTTTATTAACAACCTTAGGAACGATGATTTGGAATATTGTTTTAATCGGACTCGGTCGTTTAGCTGGTCGAGCTTGGAGTCAGGTCTCTGGTGTTGTTGATACGTTTTCAACAATCGTCGCGGTGGGCCTCGCTGGTTTATTTATCATTGGCGCCCTTTGGTATTATGTCAAGCGCATTCGACCAGCGCGGGTAGAATGAGTCAAAACCGTTGTACCCTGGCATCACCTGGCGCTAATCACCTTTTATTTCTGGCTTAACAAGTCTTATAAAGAAGTCTATGATGAGCTTAGGTTAAATTTGGGAGGCAACGGTGATGGAAGAACGCAAGTTAATTACGGAAATTTTGAATACCGAGGATGTGGCTTATACGATTTCTGCTCCTCACGATGGTAAGATCACGTTGTTAATTAATCAGCTAAAAAACGACAAGCGGCCGTTAGCAACGGTTGAAACAGAAATTGTTCACGAGCTTGACCGCGCAGAATTAACTTATGTTGAACATCTGAATCCAGATCCGCAAACAGCTATGCAGTTAGATATCAACGTTAAATAGCGATTGTGAGATCGCCGAATTAAAAGATCGAGTCAAAAACTGAACCGTTAATTTCTAATTTATAGAAATTTAGCGGTTCGGTTTTTTCGATTTGTCGAGCTACACAAGCCTGATGTCTGTGCCTAGCCCGGCCTTCTTAATTGGCAAAAAGCGCCAACCAGTCAATCCCAGCTAGTGCTCAACATCACCCCCCCGGCTTGTTTCGCTCTGAGTTCGCTTTTAAATGTCTTTTGATTGACGCTGCTGATTCAATGAATTTGATATTACTCGACGACTGTTTAGTAGCCAACCTAAAAGACCCAGCGCAATCAGGATCAAGCAAAAGGCGATTAGGTAGCTAAAATGCATACCGAAGACAAACCACTGCGGGTGTTGTTGTGGATAACTGGTTAATCGATAGCCAGCTTTAAGGCTGATGCCGACGTAGAGCAGTGATGTGGATAAAGATAGGCCAATGGTCATCCCTAGATTGCGACCAAGAGCGGCGATTGCACCTGCAATCCCTTGAAATTGCGGGCCAGCATTTCCCATAATCATGGGATTGTTTTGGAAGGCGCCGTTAGCGATTCCGAAACCGGCCAGCGCCACAATTAACCAAACGATGGACCAGTTTGGTTGGACGAAGATGAAAATTAGTCCCGGAATAATAAATAAAAATAACGCGTAAAAGGAGACGCGTTCGGCGCCAATATGATCAGCAATGATGCCACCGGTTGGGGCACTAATGATGTTTAACAATGGTACTGTCATTAGGATTAAACCTGCACTAGCTGCCGATAAAGTAAGGGTCTCTTGTAAGTAAAATGGCATCAGAACATTGTTGAAATAACCAACCATGTAGACTAACATCGCCGAAATAATGCCCAACGAGAAACCTCGATTAGCAAAGATTTTTAAGTCGATTAAAGGATCAGACACGTGATGTTCAATGCCAATAAAAGCAGCGAGTAAGATGCCAGCAACGATAAACAGTGAGAGGACGCCAGTTTGATGAAAGCCAACGGCCTGACCCCAGAAAATGGCGACGAAAAAGGTGATCATCATTGGCGCGAATGTGCTATACCCCCACCAGTCTACGTGGACATGTGCTAATTTCAACGGTGACTTAGGAAAGATCCGATTGCCGAACCAAAAGGCGATCAGACCAATTGGTAAATTAACAAAGAAAATCCAGTGCCAGTTTACCAATGAAATAATTAATCCACCAAGACCTGGTCCGGCTAAATTACCCACTTGCACAAAGGCGCTGTTGATCCCCAATGCGCGACCATGTTGATCAACTGAAAAAATCTGGGTGATAATGCCAAAATTGGTTGCCATCACCATGGCAGATCCCAGCGCTTGGACAGCTCGGGCGGCTAACAGCAGCGGTAAGCTTTGGCTTAATCCGCAGCCCAATGAACCTACTAAGAAAATGAGCGTTCCCACTTGAAAGACGGGAATCCGGCCAATTTGATCGGAAAGCTTTCCGAAAAAAATCAGTAAAGTACAGATGAGGACTAAATAAACTGAGACGACCCATTCAGCTTCATTCATAGGAACCTTTAAGTCCCGACTAATATGGGGGATGGCGATATTGACGATACTAGCATCGATTGTCGACATAAAGGACACTGATGAGGTGGCTAGCAGTAGTAGCCACCGGGAACGTTGCTGCATAAACTAATCTCCGTAAAAATACTTGAACGACGAAAAAATTATTGATCAATATGGCCGGCATCCTCATGACGGCCCAGAACAATCTGACGAATATTTTGTGACCGGCTCGCTAAACGGAATGTATAGGTAGCACTGATAATGCCAGTTAATGACCAAAGATACCAGGCCGTTTGCCCTTGACCAGCGAAGCGAAAGACACTCATGATATCTGCCAATATCTCTGCTTTGGCCTGTGCAAAGATCTCGCGTTCACTCAGTAGATGATGGTTAGCGAGAATTTGTAAACCAAATTGTACCAATAAGGCAATCAGCCAGCCGATGAGATAGTGTTGGCCACCACGCACTTTGACCACTTTTCGATAAATAGGCTGTTCTACCCCTTGGTCGTCTTTAAAATAAGCCCGTGGTTGATTCACCAACCTAATTTGGGCGTAGCGAGCTTGGTACCAGCCAAGACCAACACCGACGATCAAAATAGCTAATAAACTGAGGAAAGCGAGTGGGCGCCATGTGAAGGTGGTTAAAAAATTGATCAAACAAAAGATTGGAATGATCACATAGCTTAGGCGACCGACCGTGTTATATTCAAATTGATCAAAAATGAAATAGACAAAAACCGCTAAGGAAAGCAGTAACGATGTAGACATGATCGGACACTCCTTCGCGTAAGTTCAAAAATAGTTAGTCCCGATTAACGCCGGGACAATTTAACGACTGCTTCGACACGCGCTGTTTGAGGAAACATATCAATGGATTGAATGTAGTCGACTTGATAGGTGGTCGCCAATGCAACAAGATCTTTGGCTAGCGTCGATGGATTGCATGAGATGTAAACAAATTTTGGGGGTTGAACTTGCAGGATGGTGTCAATCATTGTCTCAGCCAGACCGGCACGTGGTGGATCCACGACCAGCGCGTCAGGACGCCAACCTTGACTAACCCATTGCGGCAATAAGTCTTCGGCAGTTCCAGTAAAGTAGGTTGCATTCTCAATATGATTTAACTGTGCGTTGCGATTGGCGTCGTCGACGGACTCACTAACGGTATCCATACCGCGAATCTCGCCAACCTGTTCGGCTAAGCTTAACCCAATTGTGCCTACCCCAGAGTAAGCGTCGACCAAGCGCTGTGCATGAGTTAAATCAAGTGCTTTAATGGCTTCTTGATATAAGCGCGTGGTTTGATCAGGGTTCAACTGTAAGAAGGCTCGAGGTGATAGTTCAAATTGTTTGTCAAGCAAAGTTTCAGTGATGTAGTCTTGGCCAGCTAATTTACGCGTTTCATCACCCCAAACGAGAGATGTTTTGCCCGGGTTAATGTTTTGCATGACAGAAACAACTTGCGGCAAGCGATCATGAATTAATTCCAGTAATTGTCGTTTTTTAGGTAGTTTAGGTGTGTTTGTGACCAACGTTACTTGGACTTCGCCGGTCGCCTGAGAAGAACGAGCAATTAGGGTTTTAATGATGCCCGAACTTTGTTCCTCATTATAAATAGGTAAATCAAGCTCTTCTAGAATGGTGACGAGGCCACGAATCACAGTCAACGTTGCCTTATTTTGTGTACTAGCTTCAGGTAAATCCACTAAATCATGGGTACCCTCTTTGTATAAGCCTGCCTCTACATGGTCCCCCGGTTTTCGTACTTGGAACTGCGCTTTGTTGCGGTAGTGATAGGGATTGCTCATGCCAATCGTTGGACGCAGCTCATAATTTTTCCAACCGCGAGGGCGATATTTTTCCAAGGCTTGGACAATAACGTCACGTTTAAAGACGAGTTGTTGATCATAGGACAAATGTTCAAGCTCAAAGCCACCAACTTCACCTGCCAGTTCATCGACTGGGGTTACGCGATGGGGACTTGAGGTTCTAATTTGACGAACTTTGGCTTTTAAGAAATGGCTTGAAACCTGGGTTACCTCGACGACAACCACTTCATCAGGGAGTGCTCCTGGGACAAAGGTAATCTTATGCTTGTAGTATCCAATGCCTTCACCGTTAATGCCCAAACGCTTGATGGTGAGTGGAAATCGTTGCCCAACCGTCACTGACACAGGGGTTGCTGGGGTTGGACGATGTGGTGACTGTGATGTTGGACGGAAGTTAGTCATTCTATTATTGTTCATTCTTTTCTCCGGATAGCTTGGAACAGGGATAAATTAATCTTCACAATCATAGCATTTTTAGCCAGTGAACGGCAGTCAACGCCAACGTAATTGATCATATAAATCTTGGTGATCTTAGGCACGATGACCGGACATTCTGTACTCAGTAAGTTATGATTTAAGTATAGAATTACTCTTATTTAAAGGAGCAGCTGATGGGAGATTTATTAACGTTAGAAAAGATTGCTTATCGAATTGACCAGCAAACGATTGTGAGTGACATTGATCTGAGGATCGCTAAGGGTCAACGTATGACCATCGTGGGGCCCTCTGGTTCAGGGAAAAGTACTGTCTTACAACTTATCGCCCGGATGATCACCGCAACTAGTGGAAAGATGACCTTTGACGGCCAGGATGCCTTTTCTTATGAGCCAACCGTTTATCGACGACGAATTTCTTATTGCTTTCAACAACCCACGTTGTTTGGAACGACTGTCGCCGACAATTTGAATTTTCCGTTTGATATTCGAGGTAAAACAATCGATTCAAAACGTCAGTTGGATTTACTGGATCAGGTTAATTTACCCACCAGTTATTTAGATCATGAGATCACCGAGTTATCTGGCGGGGAGCGGCAGCGCGTGGCATTAATTCGCAATCTCGTCTTTCCGCCTGATGTCTTGTTACTTGATGAAGTCACAACCGGCTTAGATGCAGATAATAAATCAATTGTCCATGAGTTGATCGATCATTTTCAACAAAAAGGTGGTACCGTGATTGCCGTCACGCATGATGACAGTGAAATTGCCCAAGCCGATGTTCTTTATCGAATTGAAAAGGGACACCACGTTCAGGAGGCTAGCCATGCATAATAGTGTTAATGTGAACAATTTAAGTCTGGCATTTGCGGCAGGCTTAGTGTTAGTTGCGTTATTTATCGGATGGCGTCAGAAGTTGGGTGTCAATCGTGACATGATTATTGGAGTTATTCGCGCCATTGTACAGCTTACGATTGTGGGATTTGTCCTCAAATATATTTTTGCGGTGAATAATGTTCTGCTGACGTTGGCCATGATTTTAGTCATTATTTTTAACGCGGCCTATAATGCCCGTAAACGTGGTCAAGGTATTCCACATATCTTTTGGTCGTCATTTTGGTCCATTTTAATCAGTACTAGTGTGACCTTAAGCGGGCTGGTTTTATCTGGTGCGATAAAATTTGTTCCTTCACAGATGATTCCAATTTCTGGGATGATCGCCAGCAATTCAATGGTCGCAATTGGGTTATGTTATCGTAATATGCTTAGTCTATTTCGTGATCAACGACAGCAGGTATTGGAACGAATTGCGTTAGGCGCAACGCCGCACGATTCAGCAATTTCAATTGTTCGCGAATGTATTCGAACAGGGATGCAACCGACGATTGATGCATCAAAAACTTATGGGATCGTGAGTCTACCAGGCATGATGTCAGGATTGATTTTTGCGGGGGTCGATCCAGTCTATGCGATTAAATATCAAATTATGGTCGTATTTATGTTGTTATCGGCGACAAGTCTAGGATCGGTCAGTGCATCATACATTGCGTATCGCCGTTTCTTCAACCAGGATCAACAATTGGTCATAAAAACTGACGCTAAGCGGTCTCAGTCATAATGATTGATTTGGTTGGCGTTTTTTGCCAATTAGACGGCCTGGGCTAGGCGCAGGCAACAGGCTAGTGTAGCTCGACAAACACAATCAGAGTGAAACAAGCCGGGTGGTGACGAGCACTAGCTGAGGCTGACTGGTTGGCGTTTTTTTGCCAATTAGACGGCCTGGGCTAGGCGCAGGCAACAGGCTAGTGTAGCTCGACAAACAGTCCTTATCCCCCAAGCTTGTTCTGGGGGATAAGGACTGTTTTAATTAGATTTAATATTGTCGTATTACCGGTCAAATCATTTAGTGTGTCTCTAAGACTAGTGATCCCACCACGGTGAGCATACTGATTAATAAATCACTAGCATCACCCACGGCACCAGTTTGATAACGACGTTCATTATTTGAAAAATGAGCATTTTCTGGTGTCTTTAATGTGCCAATCGAGGTTTCTAGATTAAAGCGGTAACTTAAAGTTCGTGGGACTTGCAGCCGTACCGATCCGGCAGATGATTCGGCCGTGATGTTGCCGTCGACAGTGGTAAAGGCTAGCTTGGCAGAGCCACTGGTAACATTGAAACGACCGCTGCCATGTGCATCGATCAAGCGTAATGCGCCTGCGTCACAATGAACATTGTAGCGACCATAGGCAGTGGCTAGCGCTACGTTTCCGGTCACAGCGTTGATGGTGGCATCAGTTGCGGATAACTGTTCACCATTGATCGCACCACTGACTGAGTCAATTAGTAAACTATGAGTCTTTAAATGGCTAAGTGCGATACTACCGCTGGTGGACGTGATTGCTAAATGCCGCAATTGTGGTAAATCAACCAATTTGATGGTACCGCTGACCGAGTTGATTTCTAAGCGCTGGTGGTAGGTGCTGGGCACTTCAATCTCGATTCGAATATGTAGTTTGTCCTTGGCAGGGCGATCGCCGGCACGAATGATTAGCGTATCCATTGTTTGATCGACTTTAGCATAGTACTGGGCCTCATCGAGGAGCATGTATTCACGCACGATCAGATCTGGTCGGTCAGTTGACTGAATGACAATGGTCGCGGCAGAATAATTGATGGCCAAGTGATCAACGTCGTTTAAAGATCGTGAAAAAGCGTTAACTAAGGTTGGTTTGCGTGCGTCAACACCGATTTCAATTGCCACGTGGCCTGGTTCACTGTGCTTGTGATGAATAAAAAAACGTCCCCAAGAGGTCAGATCCATTGCTAAAAATCTCCTATCAAATAAACATCAAGTTGTGCGTATCGTAGCATTGCGATAGGTAGATGTGAAGCTTGGAATTCATTTTTTCAGGGATGTTAGCAAAGATTTACAATTCAACGATAACGAACAATGCGGTGCAGATAATTAAACAACCTCACCCAGTGATTTGAAGGAAATCATTGAGTGAGGTTGTTGATGTTTATTGATGAAGCGCAGCCAAGATGCTGGTTAACTCTTGTTTGCGCAATTTACGGGGAATAAATGTGCCAAATTCATCTTCATTAAAGCCCACTTGAAGAATTCGACGTTGATCATCAAAAGCGATTGGCCAGCGAAGCATTTTCGGATGATTGGCGATCACTGTGATCATCTGTTTAAGGGATAGATTAGCTAAATCTAAACGTTGGCTTAAGTGATCCATGGCCATTGATCGAGGTGCTAATAATTCATCACAACCAGCTTCACTAGCAGCCAAAAATTCGCGGATTGTCATGGGCGTTAATTTTTCTCGTGATTTAACTGTTTTATTTTCAGTTGTATCAATTGGATGTTCGATGAATGGAACCGCTTTGTCTGTTAACCATTTAATGGCACGGCGGCATGAAGTTGATGAACCAATCGTATAAATGTGTAGCATATCGGCAGTCCTCCTTGCGCAGCGGATCATTGTGATTTTGACGCTGCGTCGACGTTAATTACTGTCAGCTTTTGCATGTCTTTCTGATGATCACTATAAGTTATTTTATATTTTGTGTCAATTGAATTTCTGATTTTCATATAACCAAACTCTATGAAATGTTCCTGAAAACGAACAGTGACAGGGGATTAACTAATTTAACTTTTTTTGAAAAAAATAATCTTATTTATCGCTTTCATAATAATTAACGAACTCAACAATAAGGAAAGTGAGCTTAGTGGATTCTTAAATTCGAACAACAACGGTTTCATATGGCTTTGTGCTAAACTAACGATATGAAATTGAATGAAGCACAAGCAATAACGAGTCGGATGCAACGACATCCACAGTTGAAGAAAAGTACAATTCAACCGCCAGTCACGACGAAGATCAAGCGACCACATCGTCTATTGAGCGGCCTCGTTGGTTTGATTTTTATCGTAAGTTTAGTCGCACGGCTAACGATCTTAAGCAGTTCATTTATGGTTCGAGCTGTTCAAAATCCATTGGTGATTAACCAAGTTCAACAGCAGTTGCAGACGCAAATGACTACGCATCATTTGCCAACTGGTCTGATTTCTAACCAATTGATTCGAACGGTGCTGAGTACGGGCGTTAAAGAGATCTATGCAGGCAATGTGTTAAATTTCGACGTTCCACCCGTTCAACGAGCCATTCAAGATAATCTTAACCAGCAAATGGCCACCGTGGGTTTGCAAGGTGATAGTGGAGCAGCTGTGACAAGTATGATCAGTGGTCCGGTTTTGACCGCGTTTAGTCGATCGGTTCAAAACGATCAGCTGAATGATTTTGCTGATCGCATTCAACAAACCCAATTGATCGCTGATGTGGTTATTGCTGTAAGTGGCCTTGGTTGGGGTTGGTTAATGACTAGTAATCATCACCGACGCCGGTTACGCCGATTAGCATCGCAAAGTGATAAATAGGGAGGTCAGGATATGGCAATCGAAATAACGACTTTACCAGGTTGTCCATTTTGTGAGAAGGCAGAGCTCATCATTGAAAATGACTATGCAAAAGCCTTTTGGGATATTCATCCGGTTAATCCAGGTCATACATTGATCGTCCCTAAACGCCACGTGAGCGATTGGTGGGGCGTGCTACCAGAAGAAAAGGTGGCGATCGATGATCTTGTGATGCAGATGAAGGCCATTTTAGATGAGAAATATCACCCAGATGCCTATAACATCGGCATGAATCTAGGCGCAGACGCAGGTCAAACAGTTTTTCATGCACACGTACACTTGATTCCACGGTATTTTGGTGACATGCGTGTGCCTGAAGGCGGTGTTCGTAACCTAATTCCGCGAAAATTGAAATAGATCGTGACTGATTTTGGGCAGCTAGGGTATCAGTTAAGATGGAAAGACGAGGTTTGACGATGAAAATTGGGTTTATTGGCACAGGCGTTATGGGGTCAGCGATTGCTGAACATGTATTAGCGGCAGGACACCAACTGACGGTCTTTAATCGAACCAAGGCTAAAGCACAGTCCCTACTTAATCAAGGAGCATTGTGGGCTGAAACACCGTTGGACGTGGTCGCCAATAGTGAAATCATCTTTTCCATGGTGGGGTATCCGCAAGATGTTGAGGCGATTTATTTTGGTGCAGCTGGTATCTTCGAAGGAATCCGGCCTGGCCAAATCGTGGTCGATATGACAACGAGTACGCCAACATTAGCCATTAGAATCGCGGCAGCTGCCAAAGCACGCCAAGTGGGTGCCTTAGATGCACCGGTTTCAGGCGGTGATATTGGTGCAAAAAAAGCGACATTAACGGTGATGGTTGGTGGTGATCAAGCAACTTTTGAGCAGGTGATGCCGGTATTTGAACTGATGGGCCAATCGGTTCATCGCTTCGGCGATGCCGGTGCCGGGCAGCATGCAAAAATGGCCAATCAAATCATGATTGCCGGCACGATGACCGGTTTGACGGAAATGTTGGTTTATGCAAAAGCGGCTGGTTTATCCTTGACGGATGTTTTAGCCACACTCAGTCATGGTGGTGCTGATAATTGGTCGATGGATACGTATGGGCCACGGATTTTAAAGGATGATTACACTCCCGGATTTTTTGCTAAGCACTTTTTAAAGGATTTGCGGATTGCTTTAAATGAAGCGGAAAAGATGCATCTTGATTTACCTGCAACCCAAGTGGCCAAAGCGCTCTACGAGCAGTTAGTGGATGATCAACATTTAGGTGACGATGGCACGCAAGCACTCGTTAAGTTGTGGTGGGATCAAGCTGGCAAATAGGGACAAAGAGTAAATAAACGAAGCTCGACAAAAAACCATTTCCAATCATGTTCGGCGCAATAGTCGGCAACATGATTGGAAATGGTTTTTAACGTAGGATTAAATCTGACACCAAGTAGATATGGCGCTTACCGTTTAACTAAATGGCTAGATTGTGTGGCGTAAAATGGCCAATGGTGCAACTGGTGTCATCATTTGATCGGTAAAAATGAAGATCTCAGTATCACCGACAACAGCTTGTTTAAGCAAATCATTGACGGTGCTGGCATCACCAAAGACGGTCAAAGTGTCTAAGGTCAGGACTAATGTCGCAACATCGTTAACCTTGATTTGATCAACAATTTCAGTCGGTGTTTGAATAAACTTCTTAGCACCTTGTGCGTTGGTGATCTCGGTCTGGAGGGCAGCGATACCAGCAGTCGTTAATTTGTCAGCAACTTGCTGGGCTAATTGTGCTAGTTGCATGCGATCAGCTTGCAAATTAGGGTCAATCGTTTGGGTAATTGAAGCACTTAGCGCGCGATTCTTGCTAACTTTACGGAAAGCACCTTGATCTTGTTCATTAGCAATTAAGATTAGCGGTAATTGATCTTGATTAGTGGCCTGCGTCAGAATTTGCTCATCAACGCTGGTAAAGAACGTGGTTGGGTCCGCCTTTTCCGCTGCGCTAGCAGTAATCGTGAGGATCGTGTCAAATGTGACTTGGTTGGCATATGTGACGCGTACCAAACGTGCTTGGTGCTTTTGTAGCAGGAGTAAGTCAAAGTCGGGTTGTGGCCGATTGTTAATTAGAATTGGCCATAACAATGGCTGTGGGTTGATGTATAAACCGGCAGTAATCGCGAAATTTAAGTCGATTTGTTCAATACTGTCGGTGGTGACATAAACTAACAAGCCTTGACTCAAGGTTTCCGAAGTTGGTAAGCCATTGGCAAATAGCTTATTCAGTTGAAACTGATAAGCATTCCATAATTTATTCGAATATTCTAGCTCAATGGCCGTTTTAGCTTGATCAATGAGCGAATTAAGCGTCACCGTATCCTGTTCGGGACTGTCTTCGCGAGGATGTAATGGCAAATAGAGTGAAATAACAGGTCCTTCCACTTTTTCTAAGGTGAGTAAATCCTTAATCTTTTGTTTACGGTCTTTTCTTGACATGAACTATCCCTCCAATTAAATCATTCATTGTTACCGACCTGTCTGAGGTCTTTGAATAAATTCAGTCTAGGTCAGGGCTACAAAAAAAGACAATTAACTTCCTCCTAGAATGCAGTGAAGTTAATTGCCAATATTCGAAGTAAAGTCAGCCCGATGATCCTGAGCATTAACTAGTCAGCGACGATTGGCGCTTTTTGCCGATGGTTGCTGGCAGCTTAAGCGCAAGGATCAGGCTGGTGGAGCTCGACATATTAATGGTCCTGTTTAAATAAATCGTTCAGTGTTGCTCGATTTGAGGCGAGGACTTTTTGTAACGATAATTGCAAATCAGATTCTTGGATCACGTTACTAATCTTATCTAGTGCGTTCATTTCAGCCGCAAAGGTTTTCGCGGAGAGATTGTGGCTGGCGCTGCCACTGTGGGTGACATAATGGTAGGTCTGATAAGCATCATACCAAAATGTACGCGCATCACGAATGAAACTGACGTTAAATAATTGATCTTCCATGACGGATAGGCTTGTGTCAAATTGCAGTTGGTTTTCAACAATGAAGGCACGTGAGTAACATTTATTCCACAGAAACCCGCGAATATCGCCGCCCGGTTTAATCACATCTTGTAACATTTCACCTTGGGTTAAATGACGCGAAAGTGGTTTGTTGGTGGTGGCTTTGATTAACAAGCCATCAGCAAAATAACCGCAGCAGGCCAAATCAGCGTGTCGAGAGATCATGTTTTTGACGAAATGTTCGATATAGTCCGGTTCACACCAATCATCACTATCTACGAAGCAGACATAGGTCCCTTCTGCGACGGTCAAAGCTCGGTTTCGGGCGGCTGACACGCCTTGGTTGGTCGATTGGTGGAGGACCTGAATTCGCTCATCTAAACTAGCCCAAAAATCACAATAGGCGCCGGATTCATCAGGCGAAGCATCGTCGACTAAAATGATTTCGATGGTTGGATAAGTCTGCCGACTGAGGCTGGCAATACAGCGATCTAAATAATCGACAGCTTTGTAAACTGGTACGATGATGGACACTAACGGTGACATAACAAACCTCTCTCAAGTGATTTTGATCCTGTTTAAAGAATACGCGTCTTCACTGGGAAACTGAAGTTGGCGACCCAAATTATAGATCTTCAAAGAATGTAAAGAGTTGTTCGCGGGTTAGCTGCTTTTTTGCTTCACCGCGAACATCGAAGGTGATTTTGCCATCGGTTAACACGATCAAGCGATTACCGTAGATTAAGGCATCCTCTAGACGATGAGTGATCATCAAGCAAGTGAGTCGGTCACTGGCAATGCGATCATTAGTGGCTTGCATCAGTTGCTGCGAGGTTTTGGGATCTAAAGCAGCAGTATGTTCATCTAAAAGCAACAATTCGGGTTTGCTTTCCACCGCCATTAAAAATGAGAGGGCTTGTCGTTGCCCACCGGAAAGATCTCCCGTAGCCGTTGACAGTCGATTTTCTAAATTATTATTCATCGTAGCAGCCATTGCTTTGAAATCAGCCAAATGCCGACGCAATTGGCGGAAAACTAATCGTCGTTGTTGCCCGCGATGAGCAGCAAGTAATAAATTCTCCGCGACAGTCATTCGTGGGGCAGTGCCTAATTTGGGATCTTGGAAGACGCGTGCTAGAAAACGAGTCCGTTGTTCTTCACTTTCATGTTTGATGGATTTTCCGTGGAGTAAAACATCACCTTGATCAGCATTTAAATTACCGCCAATAACGTTAAATAGTGTCGACTTACCGGCGCCGTTCGCGCCAAGCACGGTAATAAAGTCGCCCGGGAAAATTTCCAAATTCAGATCGTTAAGGATTTTTGTTTCATTTGGTGTATGCGCGTTAACAATTGTACTGACATGTTTTAACTCAAGTAATGGCGTTGTTGGATTAGTTGTCATGGCGGACACTCCTTTCAACAAGATGGTCAAAGTGAATGAAATTCCGAAAACGTGGCAAGAGTAAGCATAAAGCCAAAATAATAGCAGAAAGTAAGTTCAGGTCGTTAGCGGAGAAGTTTAGCTGTAAGACGATCAATAAGACGAAGCGGTAGAGGATACTGCCTAAGGTGACGGCGATTAATCGCTGTGTGAGCGAAAGGCCGCCAAAAGCAACTTCACCAATAATGATGGACGCTAGGGCGATGACGATGATGCCAATGCCCATGTTGATGTCTGCGTAGCCGTTATTTTGAGCGACTAAAGCGCCACCCATTGCAATCATCCCGTTTGAAATCATTAATCCCATAATTGTCATCCGATCGGTTTTAATCCCAATTGAGCGCGCCATCGTGGGATTATCCCCGGTTGCGATAAAGGATTGCCCAAGGTCGGTGTTTAAGAAGAAAACAAGCAGCAGGGTGGTGACGATAATGACAATCAGGCCGACAAATACGGCTGGAAAATATTGGGGGAGGGCAGTCAAAAAAGGATTTTTAAAGAGTGAAGCTTTCCCCAACAAACTTAAATTTGCACTGCCCATAATGCGTAAGTTGACTGAATAGGCAGCCGTCATAACCAAAATGCCGGCTAATAGAATCGGAATTTTACCCTTGGTATACAACAAACCGGTAATCATTCCAGCAGCCATTCCCACTAGAAAAGCACCTAGTGTAGCGAGTAATGGATTGACGCCACGATAAATTAAAGCAACGGCGGTAGCGGCCCCTAACGGAAATGTTCCTTCAACCGTCATGTCAGGAAAATCAAGGATTCGGAAAGTAAGAAAAAGGCCGAGGCCTAAAACAGCCCACAGGAGGCCCTGACCGATTGCGGATGTCATTAAGCTCATTTGTAAAGTTCCCCCTTTTGTTTGGCTTCATTAATTAACGATTGTGGAATGGTGATGCCTAATTTTTGAGCGGTAGCCAAGTTAATGGTTAAATCTCCGTGGCGGACAAATTCAATCGGTGTCGTTGCTGGTTTAGACTTGTGTTTCAAAATTGCGACGGTCATGTCGCCAGTTAAACGGCCTAGTTTATATTGATTAACAGAATAGGTTGCTAGGCCCCCCTGTTTGACCATTGTATCGACAGCTGGGAAAACGGGGATTTTTTTAGCGTTGGTATTGGCAACCAGGGTTTGCATCGCGCTGGCCATCGTGTTGTCCGTTGGTACATAAACGGCATCAACTTCATTGGCCATTGTTTGTGATACTTGGTTGACGTCATTTGTACTAGCGATGGTATAGGCTTTAAGCTTAATATGTTCTTTTTTGCAGAGCGCGGTGAATTGCTTTGCCTGTGCAGTGGCAGAATCATCACTGGAGGTATAAATGATGCCAAGTGTACGCAAATGTGGCGTTAATTGTTTGATCAATCCTAGTTGTTCTTTTAAAGGGGCTTGATCAGAGACACCAGTGATATTGCCACCAGGGTGTTCGTTATTGGCGACTAATTTAGCACCTTTAGGATCAGTCACGGCACCTAGGACAATCGGAATGTTATCGGTTGCGTTAGCCAAGGCTTGGGCGGAAGGTGTCGCAATGCCGACAGCGGCATCGACATGTTCGTGAACAAAGCGGGCACTCATTGACTGCAAATTACTCTGGTCACCTTGCGCATTTTGAAAATCAATGTGGATCGTCTTTCCCGGAATATAACCATGTGCTTTTAGGCTGTCATCAATGCCACGGTTGATGGTATCGAGGGCCGGGTGACTCAAAAGTTGAAGGATGCCGACCGTCGGTATTTTTTGTTTAGTGGCCTGTTGGTTACTTCCCTGGAAATAAGCAACACCGAGGAAAATCAGTAAAATGGTGATTAGTCCGTACATACGTTTCATGATTATCTCCCTTAGTCAAAGTTAATGGTGAATCCTGGTTTCACGGAAAAAGAAAAAGACAGCCCAAGTTGCGAGCTGTCTTAAACAAAAAAACACCGAGCCCGCACAGTTTTTGTCCCGTGCACTCGGTGATGAATTCACATCAAAGTCGTCGGCACAGATACAATCGAAGATCTGACTTCAGGATTGCATCCATGCAAGATGGTGGTTACGCAACCTGAATTACCGGCTTTGCCAAGTATTTAGTTGAGTATTCGTGAAATGAGCCATCACAACGATCTCCTTTTTTCGGCTGTCTTTATGGCAATTAGTTTAGGTGAACCAAAGGAACGCGTCAAGCATTTTTTTGAAAAAAGTGAGCGGATCATGGGAATTCGCAGTGAAGTCAGCCTGACATAACGCAAAAATATAAGGAAGCGGAGGGTGAAAATATAGCGCAAACAAATTTGCGTGAATGGGCGAGCAACGTGTATGCTATTTGCAATTAATTCTTATCAGATGAAGGAGCGGTGGTTGGTGAAACGGTATCTGGCAGTGGCTGGCTTTGCTTTTCTAGGAGGCGCTAGTCGAGAAGGAGTGGAGTTGTTGTGGCCGGTGAGTGACCATTGGCTATGGACAACAATGTTGATTAATATTATTGGAGCTTTTTTATTAACGCTGGTGAACTTTTGGGCGGCGGAACGCCTGCCACTACCGAGCGAAGTTATCTTGGGGCTTGGTACTGGGTTTGTTGGCGCCTTTACGACATTTTCTAGCTTTTCTTTAGAGATGGTTAAATTACTTTTACGCCACTTCATTGGTAGTGCGATGCTTTATGTCACGTTGTCACTAGTCGGCGGTTTATGTGCCGCATTTGCTGGACAAATGCTGGCAAAATGGTTAATGGCGCGAGCACAACGTGGAGGTGAGCGGTGATGAGTAATGGCTTACTAGTTTTCCTAGCGGGGAGCGGAGCTAGCTTAGGTGCAATGGCCCGTTACGCAGTGATGCAATTGGCACAAATACCGGTTAAACAATCACGTTTTCCTTGGGCCACATTCGGGATTAATTTGGCAGGCAGCTTTCTGTTAGGGATTCTGATGACTGGACCAATGCCGTTAGCAGTCAAGGTAATAGTTGGGGCGGGGGTTTTAGGCGGCTTTACCACTTTTTCCACCATGATTAATGAGGTGCTATTATTAGAACGTCAGCACCAGCGAGTCATTGCCTGCTGTTACTTGTTGATGACGCTGCTAGGTGGCGTAACTCTGGCATGGCTAGGGACAATAATAGCTTAATTACCTTAAAGCGCGTTATACTTTGGCAACTTCGTAAAGTCTCAATAGTGTCTCAATGAGGATGTAAGGAAATGGTTGAAAGATGAAAATTGCGGTATTAACAGATAGTTCAGCGTATATCAATCAAACGGATTTGGATCAGTATCATATCTATGTCATCAATGATCCGGTTCTCTTTGGTCACCACGTCTACCACGAAAATGTTGATCTTGATGCAGCCAAATTTTATGCGCTACTCAAAACTGAGCATGAAGCACCGACTAGCTCACAGGCTTCTAACGGCGAGGTTCAACGTGTGTTAGATCAAGCAGTCGCTGATGGGTATGACACGGCGATTGTTGTCGGCATGTCCAGCGGTATCTCCGGCTTCATTTCAAATGTGACGAGCTACGCGCCGTCAGTTAAAAACATCGCGGTTCATGTCTGGGACTCTCGGATTGCTTGTGCTGGGGCAGGCAATCAAGTTTTGTTAGCAGCTGCCTTGGCTCAACAGGGCTTGTCCGTTGACGAAATATTTGTACGATTAGCTCAGTTACGCCAAACAACAAAGGTGATGTTCGTCGTGAATGATATGCGCCATCTTATGCGGACTGGGCGTATCTCCAATGGTCAGTCTTTGATTGGTGCCATGCTGCAAATTAAACCAATGTTAGCTTTTACTCCCGAGGGCAAAATTATTGCTGTTGGTCGGGAGCGGCAGATGAAACGAGCTTTTCAAACGATCCAAACGCAATTTCACGAAATTGTTGCCCAAACGGATTATCCACTGCGGGTTAGCATTGTTGACGCCAATAACCCAGACTTAAAAGCGCAATGGCTAGCAACTTCCCAAGCAAACTTTCCTCAAGTGACGTTTGAAAGTGGCATTATTGGGCCAATAATCGGGGTTCATACGGGTGAAAAAGCAATGGGATTCATTTATGCACGAGACTGGCAGACATTATTGTGATTAAGGGAGGCTCAATGAGCGAATCAGAACACGTCGATCAAACAATAGCTCGGCCAACAAGTTTAGTTTCTAGCCAAATCATTAATGGCGAAAAAGTCGGCTATGCAATACGTGAAGATCCGCGCAATGAAGTCGACACTGGTTGGCGGTTTTTCGCCACAACTGATCAAGATCCGCTAGCGACTCCCTTAGAGGAGCTGCCATTTAATTTCGTGATCCTGTTACAACCAACCATTTGGTCGATCCGCGAACAGCCGGTGGGTAGTGTCTTGGAATGGCGCCAGCATTCTCAGCAGTGGTGGGATGTCACACTGGATCAACGAGTGGATTAATAAAAGGGTGAGCGAATGTGGCTGATAAAAATCTATGTGAGGGGATTGCCTGCTCTGCTGGTGCTAGTGGCCTTGTTTGCCATGCATAGTCGTGGGTTTCAAACGGTATGGGCATGGTCATGGTTGGATACGCTTTGCGTGATTAACTTTGGCTTTTTTTCTCATTTGTGGCGAAACGGCTTCACTTTGCCGACCAAAATCAACCATCCTACACTGCACATGCTTTGGATCGCCATGATCTCGATCAGCGAAAACAACGTGGCCAAGCGAGTGATCATGATCGTTATGGCTATAAAACCAAGGCGCGGATGAACGTTCAAAGCCGTGATGATGCTGTCTTTTGGGGCGCTAATTTTGTGTTATTTGTGGTGGAGATTCTTTTAGCACCATTGCTTTTCGTGGGTTGCTTATTGTGGCAAGCATGGTCCCATCGGCGTTGATAACCAAGATGGCGGGAGGAACTCGACGAGATGAACATTGTCTCAATTACGCGTCGAAGCCTGCCAATTTCATTCAACATAAATAGCACTGCTTCCCAATTTTTACGGGAAACAGTGCTATTTTCGTTGGCCAACCGGTGTTATGACACAGCTCCGGTTAAATTTAGCAATAAAAAGTTGTTTAACGGCCGTGTTCTTCAGCCCATTTACCATGACGAATGCTAACAACCATGTATAAGACCATCGCGATCGTGACCGATCTTGCTAAGAAACGCCCACCTTTACTGCGGGTGTTAAAGTTGTAGCCAAAACCAAATCGACGGGGAACAAATAATTTATGATAATCACGTTCAACAGGTTTCATAATAAAAACCTCCTTATTCGATGCGTTACTTGCGTCGTTGACTTACTTGGCCCGTTCCAAAATCTTAATCAAGTTGCCTTCGTAATCGTTAACGAAAATTGCTTGTAGATCATCTTCTGGTGTCGGACCAGCGACAATGGGAACATAATAGTTTTGCAGGTGGTTAATTAGATCATTGATTCGATCACGGGCGCGTAAAATCAGGTCGGGATGATCGAGGTCAACGTGAGTGTCGTGGGCAGGGACTTGACGAAAAATTACGTTTTTACCAGCGACTGACACGGTTTCTAAGCCGTTCGTTAAAACTGCGTCAGGTAAGTCAAATACCTCATGATAAAAGCGCCAGGCGCGTTGTGGATCGGTTACCGAGATTTCATAAGTATTGATGGTGCGAACATTCATTGGCCACCGCCCCTTTCACTAACTTAATTTAAGTGTAGCACAGGTTTAGGCAAAACCTGACTAATGAGCTTTGCGTACAATCTTTCTTAACGGGATTGCAAGGCTTTTTGCTCAGGATCAAAGCGGCCATGCATACGCTCTGAGTTTTGCTCTCACCCATAGGTCTATGTTATATTAGTAGGCACGATTAATGGAACAAGACTGGGTAATTAAAGACTTAATTAAGTAATAGTTGTTAACCGGTATGGGCGTGCTGATCCTGCCGGTTTTTCATTTAAGGTCCCAGCATGACTGAGAAAAAGAGAGTAACTAACACATGAGTTTGCTAGAAGTTTCAAATTTATCAATGAGTTTTGCTGATAAAAATTTATATGAAGATGCGAGCTTCCAATTAGAAAAAGGGGAGCATCTAGGGATTGTCGGTCAAAATGGTGCCGGCAAATCGACGCTAATTAAAATTCTAACTGGGACTGTTTTGCCGGTCACTGGCAGTATTAAATGGCAGAAAAATTTACGCATTGGCTATTTGGATCAATATGCGGATATTCCAGCAGGGATGACCTTGATTCAATTTTTGCATACCGCCTTTGCTGACCTGTATGCGATTAATGACCGCATGCAGAGCTATTATGCTGACTACGCCACGTCAATGGATGACCAATTGTTGGAAAAAGCGGGGCGTTTGCAAGATGAATTGGCGGCCCAAAATTTTTATGAAGTTGAAACAGAAATTGAACGGGTGATCACCGGACTTGGCTTGAATGAGATTGGTAAAGATCATGTAGTTTCAGAAATGTCAGGTGGACAGCGGTCAAAAATTATCTTAGCTAAATTATTGCTTGAAAATCCAGATGTGATTTTGCTGGATGAACCGACCAATTATTTAGACGTGGCCCATATTCAGTGGCTTGAAGATTATTTAAATGGCTACGAGGGTGCTGCCTTGATCATTTCTCATGATTATGACTTTCTTGAAGCCGTCACAAATGCAATTTGCGATGTTTCGTTTGGTCAAATCACCAAATATCGAGGCAGCTTCAAAAAGGCGATGAAGCAAAAGGAAGAGAAACGAGAATTTCAAGAAAAGGCTTATGAGAAACAGCGAGTCGTAATTGAGAAAAATGAACGATTGATTTCAAAGTTCAAAGCCGGTTCTCACTCTAACTTAGCGAAGTCACGTGAAAAAATGCTAAACCGGATGGATCGCATTGATCCACCAGCTGATAATTTACGCGCTCGTTTTGATTTTCCATACCTAGACACTGGTTCACAAAATGCATTAGTGGTTCGCAAACTGTCTGTTGGCTATGAACATCCACTCTTAGCTCCGGTGACGTTTACCCTTGGTACTGCTCAAAAGATTGCCTTTGCTGGATTTAACGGTGTCGGAAAATCAACGCTCATTAAATCAATTCTAGGAACGCTTAAGCCATTAAGCGGTGAGGCTGAATTCTCTCCGTCTGCGAAAGTGAATTACTTTAGCCAAGATTTGGTGTGGGAGGATGATCAAAAGACACCGCTCCAAACAATTCAAGACCAATTTCCGACAATGTTGCCTAAGACCATTCGGACTAAACTTGGCGCAGCTGGAATTAATGCAGCCAACGTAATGAAGCCGATGAATTTATTATCTGGTGGGGAACAAACCAAAGTTAAGCTGGCAATTATGGAATTAACGCCCGCTAACTTTTTAATCATGGACGAACCGACAAACCATCTAGATGACGAGACTAAAGCGGCTTTGAGTGATGCTTTGCGCAGCTTTCGTGGCAACTTGATCATGGTCAGTCATGAAGCTGGTTTTTACGACGAGTGGATTGATGAAACCTTAAATGTGGAAAAATTAAGTTTAAGAAAATAAATGTGACGGCTCATATAATGAGAATCTAAAGATTGGTGAGGAAAAGCTGATGTCAGATTTAGTTGAAGTGCGTGATCAAACATTGTCATTAGATCAGGTAGAGACAAATACACGCTATATTAACTGTCAGTTCACCGTATCAAACTTACCGATTCGTTTAATGGATGTGATTTTCGAACGCTGTCAATTTGAACAAAGTAACTTTGATGAAGCTGAATTAGTACACGTTGAGTTGGACCATGTTCAATTAGTGAATACATCTTGGCGTCAGACGCGCTGGTACGATTGTCAGGCCAGTAACGTTCAGTTAGCTGGTGGCGACTTCAGCGGGGCAATATTCAAGCAAACACGGTTCACGGCTAGTAAATTGACTTATGCGAATTTCAGTGAAGCTCAGTTGACGAGTAGTCAATTGATCGATTGTGAGTTAAGTGAAAGTGTGTTTCAAGTCGTAACAATCAAACAAGGCTTATCATTTAATGGCTCACGATTAACTGATGCCGACTTTACTGAAACGCGATTAGCGGGGGTAGATTGGCATAATGCTGAATTTGAAACCTTGCGGGTGAGCGCTGATTTAATTAGGGGCCTGATTGTCAATGAATTTCAGGCGGCTCAGTTGATTGGTTTATTTGGCGTAGAGATTCAATCTTAGCTGTTTTAAAACAAGCCTATAGGTGACAAAGAAACCTCAATCTGAGTTCAAGTATAAACTCTGATCGAGGTTTCTTTGATTTGCTTTAGGGTTATGGCCGTTTAGACGGCCGAAAATCCAGAACTTGTAGGCTGATGACAAGAATTAAAATTGCGCCACTTAACATGAGAATCCCTAATCGATCATCGTGTTGAGCAATGAGTAGTCGGACCATTGCGGTGATGCCGACATAAATAAAATTATGTAAGGGGATTTTATGGCCCACGCGAAAGTAATCAACGACTAATGAAATCAGCTCGAAGTACAAGAAAAATGCGAGAACGACTTCGGCCACGCTGGCAAATGTTGCCGCTGTTTCATGAGTGGTCACCAACAAAGCTAAGTAGTAAAGTTCACGAAACATAAAAATCGTCAGTAGAAGGGCAATGAGGAGCATGCCACAGCTAAGAGCAAATTCGATGATACGAATGATGCGTTTGTCGAACATGGTCGTCACCTTCTCTAATGATTAAAACCTTTACACTTAGGAGTGTATCGATATCAGGTCATTAAAACAAGTCATTAGGATGAAGCAGTAACGTCAACTTTTGATGGGGGAGTCTTAGACTGGTAGCGGCCTAAATATTTCATAATGTTGTTCGCTATTGGCAACCTGAAATTCACGGGCATTTGCCTAGAATAGCACCGGTTGAGCCGATGCCCGCTATGCCCAGATTGGCCTACTGGCTGCATATAACTATTAGTTCTCCAAGGTAATAACTATTTTTATGACAAGTACATGGATTTTCGACAATCGTTTTCTGCATATTTGGGGCATCTAGCCTACTTAAATTTTTCATTAACTGGTGAAGCACGGATGCAAGTCCATTAGTCAGAGTGACTTTCGTTTCTGTGATAAACTTGCTATACTGAATGAAGTTTTTAATCAGTTTTTAATTTAATCAGAGAAGGAGTTTCATAATGACTGTAAAACATCATAATGTTCAGTTAGCTGGCGGTGCTAGTAGCGCTGATGAAGGCACGGCCGCGGTTAAAGACGATCTGTACTTAGGCGTCAATGGGGAGTGGCTGAAGACGGCTAAAATTCCTGCCGACAAACCGACCACGGGTGGGTTTGCTGATTTGGCCGACCAAATTGAAAAAACCTTGATGACTGATTTTGATGCGATGCTAAGCGGCGAGGTGGCGCCTAATAACGTGTTGTTAGCCAACTTCATTAGTTACTATCGTCTTGCTAGCGATTATGAAACGCGTGAAAAACTTGGCTTTTCACCGCTCCAACCCTTAATTGAGCAGGTGCAATCGTTGCAAAATTATCACGATTTACAGCAACAGCTAGTTGAGTTCTTACGTGACGGTATTGGCGATCCGTTTCCAATCGGCGTCAGTCCGGATATGAAGGACACCAAGCGCAACGCGTTATATGTTGAAGCACCGTCATTGATTTTACCGGATACGACTTATTATGAAGCTGGCAATGAGGCTGGTCCTAAATTACTTGAGGTCTTCCGAGCTATGATGAGCAAGCTGTTTAAATTGGCAGGCTTTGATGAGGCGACAACTAAGATGACCTTGGACCAGGCCTTAGCTTTAGATGCGAAGATGGCCGCTCATGAAAAGAGTAGTGAAGAAAAAGCTGATTATCCGAAAATGTACAACCCACAATCGCTGAGTGACTTTGCTCAATCCAGTTCTGTGATCAATCTGAAAGCGTATATTGATGAGGCCTTGGCCGGTCGTGTAGACCGAGTTATTGTAACCGATCCAAAGTATTATGCCGCCGTAGACGATATTATTAGTGCGGATAATTTTGCTGAGGTGAAGAGTTGGTTATTGGTCAATGTTGTCTTTAATTGGGCAGGGCACTTAACTGATGACGCGCGGGTTATTCATGGCGAATTTCAGCGAGCACTATCCGGCAGCAAGTCGGCTTTTAATCCACAAAAGGGGGCCTATTATCTCGCTTATCGTCGCTTTAACATGGTTGTTGGGGATTACTATGCACGAAAATACTTTGGCTCACGGGCCAAAGCAGACGTTACGCAGATGGTACACCGGATGATTGCTGTCTATAAGCAGCGTTTGGCGAATAATGATTGGCTAAGTGAGACAACGCGACAACAAGCCATCGTTAAGTTAGATACCTTGATTCCAAACGTCGGTTATCCCGATAAAATTAGTCCGCTGTACGCTAAATTGGTGGTGACATCAGCGAGTGACGGTGGAACATTATTTGATAATGCATTGAAATTTAGTCAACTGGCGACGCAAGATAATTTTGATCAAATTGACCAACCTGTTGATCGAACGATGTGGGCAGATATGGACCCAGCCACCGTTAATGCTTACTATGATCCATCGAACAATATTATTGTCTTCCCAGCAGCAATCTTGCAGGCACCGTTTTATAGTTTATCGCAGACCAGTTCGGAAAATTTTGGTGGGATTGGGGCGGTAATGGCGCACGAGATCTCACATGCCTTTGATAACAATGGGGCGCAATTTGACGAATATGGCAATATGCACAATTGGTGGAATGAAGCCGATTTGAAACATTTCCAAGGTTTGACGCAAGCCATGATCGATGAATTTGATGGCCTACCATTTGCTGGCGGTCACGTTAACGGTAAGCTGGTTGTTTCTGAAAATGTGGCTGATCAGGGTGGCCTGAGTTGTGCATTAGAAGCGGCTAAAGCTGACACCGATTTTGATGCAGTCGCGTTCTTTACGAATTGGGCCAAAGTCTGGTGCATGAAAGCTAGCGAAGCTTATGAACAATTGCTCTTGAATATTGATGTGCATGCGCCACACAAATTGCGGGCTAATGTACAGGCACAAAATTTAGCTGATTTCTATACTGCTTTTGATGTGCATGAAGGCGATGGCATGTGGTTAGCGCCAGCAGATCGCGTCCAAATCTGGTAAGTGACTAGCTGACGATGACAAACAATTGTTGTCGTAGAGCAGACATGCTAATCTGAATGCAGTGAATGAGTAAATTGGAGGAATTAGTCATGGCAGAACGTTTTTATGTGGAAGTTGCAGGTCACCGAACAGATTTTTCGGCAACCGCCCTTGAAGCAAGTGCGCCAATGTTATTACGATTACAGGTCAAAAATGGTGCCTATTTGGATGAAATTCGCAACGTCCTTACCACTGATGATGCGATCCTTATTTGGAAGGGAACGACCTTTGGTAAGGGTCAACTTGGTTTCACATATGGACCAGACTGGTTGCCAGGAGCTGTTTCTTCAATCGACGTCTATGATTGTAAAAAGGGCTAAATCAGTCTAAGCAAGTATTGGATTAATAATCGGACAGGCGACTTGCCCGTGTTCGTAAAATCCCCCATTTTCCGTGATGAATTTCGGAAAGTGGGGGATTTTTTGAGTGGCGTTATCTCCAAAGGATTGGCCAGATTATTCATAATTTTATAAAAAATAATTTACTTTTACTTATAAATAAGATAAACTGTCGATTAATATAACACGGCATTAACTTTTTAACTTTTATGATTGATGGCTAAGGAGGCTTCGCCAGATGACTAGATCAAAGATTATTAATTGTGATTTTCAACAAGGATATGTGACACGAGCAGTAACCAGTCGTTCACAAGTTGTTCGCGTCGTAAAACCAACGGTAACTGAGCTGTCGGAGCGTCAACTATCGTGTTTACAACGGCACCACCAAGCAACGATCATACCTCGCGGTTAACTGGCGAATATCGGCGGACCCTTGTATAATTGAAGTTACACTTTGTCGCGGGTAACGGATTAATTAAGGGGTTAACATGAACGCCACAGCACAAACAATTTTAAAAGAAAAATTCGGGTATGATGAGTTTCGCCCGGGACAAGCTGCCATTATTGATAAGGTGTTAACACATCAAAACGTCTTGGCGGTGATGCCAACGGGGGGCGGCAAGTCGCTATGTTACCAAATTCCGGCGTTGCTATTGCCAGGATTAACGGTCGTTGTATCGCCATTGATTTCTTTGATGAAGGATCAAGTGGATGCATTAGCGGAAAATGGGATTCCCGCGACTTTTATCAATAGTACGTTATCTTATGGCGAGATTGAGGGGCGTTTGCAACAAGCGGCAATGGGGCAAGTTAAATTAGTGTATCTTGCACCAGAGCGGTTAGATGATGAGCGGTTCTTAGCCGAGTTGAGTGATCTCAATATTTCACAATTGGCGATTGATGAGGCGCACTGTATTTCGCAATGGGGCCATGATTTTCGGCCAAGCTATCTAAATCTCATGCAAACTGTGCGACAATTTCCTTCGAATCCGGTGGTGATTGCCCTGACGGCGACGGCCACGAAAAAAGTGGCGCAAGATGTCATGACGCGACTTAACATCAATCCCGCCAACGAGGTAACGACTGGATTTGCGCGAGACAACCTCTCGTTTCAAGTTGTCAAAAACCAAAATAAAGAAGCTTTTTTATTAGAGTATTTA
This sequence comes from Furfurilactobacillus curtus, assembly GCF_045862785.1. Taxonomy (GTDB): domain Bacteria; phylum Bacillota; class Bacilli; order Lactobacillales; family Lactobacillaceae; genus Furfurilactobacillus; species Furfurilactobacillus curtus. The sequence continues at coordinate 417,185 of NZ_BQXO01000002.1, forward strand.
AAGGCGAACCCCAATGCGGCTGGCATTATATATGCTAGTACGCGCAAGGAAGTCGCCCGTTTGACCCAGTTGCTGGTGCATAAAGGCTTTAAAGCAGGTATGTATCATGCGGGAATGAGCGAGACTGAACGTAATCAAAATCAAGAAGCCTTTCTCTATGATCGTTTGCAAGTAATGGTAGCAACGAATGCATTTGGTATGGGAATTGATAAGAGCAACGTTCGGTTCGTTATCCACTATCAAGTCCCCGGTAATTTAGAAGCCTATTACCAAGAAGCCGGACGAGCAGGTCGGGATGGATTACCTAGTGAAGCCATTTTGCTTTATCAACCGGCTGATTTACAGATTCAGCATTTCTTTATTGATCAGTCAGAGATGGCCCCTGAATTTAAAACCCGCGAATACCTTAAATTACAAGAAATGGCCAAGTATGCGAATACGGAAGGTTGCTTGCAGCGCTATATCTTAGGTTATTTTGGTGAACAAGCTGTTGATTGCGGTCACTGTGGTAATTGCTTAGATAGTCGTGACCAAGTTGATGTCACACTCGATGCACAAAAAGTTCTGTCATGTGTCTTACGGATGCGCGAACGCTATGGTAAATCATTAATTGCGCAAGTGCTGACCGGATCGCGGCTCAAACGGATTCAAACGGAACATTTTGACAAATTATCGACTTACGGATTGATGAAAGAAAGACCACAAAAAGAGGTTGCCAATCTAATCGACTTTTTGACGAGTGGCGGTTATTTGCAACAAATTGGCGGGGAATACCCGACATTGCATGTCAGCAAACTAGGGGCCAGTGTTTTAAAAGGCAAAGCCAAAGTCTTGCGCCGTGGCGCCGTTAAAGCTAAACGGACTGTTTCAGTGGACGATGATTTGTTCGAATCATTGCGACAATTACGATTGAACTTTGCTGAGCAACAGCATGTGCCGCCATACGTTATTTTTTCAGATAAAACCTTACAGGCCTTTTGTGAAGAATTACCAGACAGTAATTTAGCAATGTTGTCCATTAAAGGTGTTGGCCAAAATAAGCTGGAGAAATACGGAGAAGCATTTCTCAATGTGATTCAAGAGTATCAAGAAGAAAATGCCAGTACGGCTGGTGCGAGCTAACCAGTTGTAGGTGGTCATTTTTGTCACGCAAATAAGTTAGTTTTAATCATCCTCAGCGTAGGAAAGAGTTGGCGGCAAAACCAAAATCTAGATTTCACTTCCAACCTAAATAGCTAAGACACAGGACATAAGTCAAGTGACTCTGCTTAAAATCTACTGGGCTAGCAGTATTAAGGATTCAACGAAATCCTTAATACCGCTTTTTCTTTATAGTGATGGTGTAGCAAAGACTGGGATTGCTTGGGACTCTTTGAGGCCGCGTTTAAAAACAGGCCCGCCGCATTCGTTTTAATTAATTTGCTCAAAGTACTCGGCCACCGTGTGTTTTAAAGGTTTAGTCACGAAAGCTTATCGTGAGGAGCTTTAAGAGAGGTAGGAACAATACGTAAAAGCTTCTTTCTGACAATGACCAGAATCAAGGACGTTACAGGCGGGACCATCTTTATTTATAGATTTCTTACGTCAGGTACGCGGGTCGCTAGCCCTGGAATAGGACCCCTCCACTGACCACTTTGCTCGTGATCAACCCTCAAAGATGACCGTCGTTTTTTTGCTTTGACGTCTATTCACTTAACGATGCTCGCTAATCTAAATCAACAAAAGGAACTGTTCTTATCAACGCGTTTTTGTTTATTGATTTTTAATGTGATTATTACGCTTTGGCCATTGTTAGATATCAAACTCATTTTTAAAAAATTTTGATCAATGTGACGCCGAACATCATGACGATTAGCCCAATCACTTTTAAAGGAACAATTGGACTGCGTTTTGCGCCTAGTAAACCAAATTGGTCGACAAGTAGTCCCCCAACAATCTGACCTAATAAAACAATGACCACAGTCAGACCAGTCCCAATAATGGGAACCAGATAAACGTTGCCCAGCACGAAAAGCGCCCCGATAAAGCCCCCAAACCAAATCCACCATGGTTCCCGTGCCAAAGCACCAGCTGGTAGGCGAAGTGAGTGATTCTGCCAAAGTACGACCACCAATAACAGCACGGTGCCGACAATAAAGCTGACATATGCCCCCTGAATAGGCGATTTTAATAACTGGCCGAGGTGGCCATTGATGGCTGTTTGGCACGCGGCGAATGTGCCAAATAAAATACCCAATAATTGCCATAACCAGCGGGTTGGCTCACGGCGACGTGCATCCGCTTCAGCGGCCCCCTGAAAAGTGGCCTTACGAGCCCGTTCAGGTAAAACGACCGCAAACACAATACCGATGATCATTAATAAGGTTCCCAAGGCCCTTAACCAGGTCAAGGCATGATGACCACTGCCAAATAACGCCAAGTCATCGATCACTAGACCAGCAAAAATCTCGCCGACCATTGGCATTAAGACTGTTTGGATGCCCCCTAATTTGGGAAATAGGAGAATGTTACCAGTTAAGTAAATAACGCCTAACACACCACCCAACCAAATCCACCACGGATGATTACTAAAAAAATTACCAGCAATCAGGAAAGAGTGGCCTGTGAATAACAACATGCAGGTCAGTAGAATCGTGCCCATTAGAAAAGAAACCAATGAAGCAAAATATGGCGATTTTAAAACGCCTTGTAATCGCGAATTGACCGCGGTTTCAATGGGCAAGGCAATACCAATGATGATGGCTAATGAAATGGCTAACATAAATTTTCCCCCGTTACACTAAACTCATCCAATGGTAACACGTCATTTGATGAGGATGAAAGTCGCGTGTGCATGTAATCAGGCTCTGAGATTACCTTTTCAAGGGATCAATAGGCTTGTCATTTTCAATTCAAGGACGATTGATGATATCTTTGCAAGATACTTTGATCAACGGAAATGTTACTTAAAAAGCGACAAAACAATCACTAATGCCAATCCATAAAAAAACACTGACCCTCAATTGAAGGCCAGTGCTTAATTAGTCATTAAAATGACCACTTTCAACGTCTTTGATAAACTTCGCTAAGTGATCGAAGTAAACGGGCGCATTATCAATCATGTGGTGGTGGCCACCATTAGGCGTGGTCTCCAGCCGAGCATGAGGAATTAATGTCTGCATCGTCTTGGCTGTTTCAACAGGCATGGTTTCGTGTTCGCCAAAGGTCAATAACGTTGGCACGGTGATATTGTGGAGCTGATCGCGAAAATGCCAGTCCTTTAACTTACCAGTCACGACAAATTCGTTATCGCCTTGGAAAGCATTGTAGACCGGGGTGGCCATTGTAGAAATTAGATGAGAGATGGCCGGTGGCTGTTTACGGTCAACGTAGCCTCGATTTAAGACATCTACGTCATCTTGATAACGTTTGTTGTCATAATCATTGGTCGCTTCGCATTGTTTCATGTAGGTGACTTCTTCAGCAGGTAATGCTTGTTCGCGGACTTGATTAATATGCGTGACATATTCATCAATTTCGTCCACCATCGATGAAATAATCGCGCCCTTGAGGTGGTCACCATATTTCACGGCGTATTCTTGAACCAATAATCCGCCCCAACTCTGTCCGATGAGATAGAAGTTATCGATCCCAAGCTTTTGCCGGACTTCTTCAACTTCATCGAGGAAGTATTCATAGGTCAAGTACTTATCGGCAGTAGCTTGATCCGAATAATCAGGTTGATCCGAGTAAAACGAACCAAGTTGATCGTACATGTGGACACTGACATTTAAGCCTTGTTTGCCTAATTCTTCGGCAAAATTTTCCCAGTATTCGTGGTTACCACCTGGGCCACCGTGCAAACATAAGAGATGAATGTCGCCAGTACCTTGGGTGTTTGTCCACAAATGATACCCATTATCGAGGGTCATAATCGTGGTGCCTTGTTTCATTAGGGTAGCCTCCTGATTTCAAACCATGATGATGGTGATTGAAGCAAAATAAGACCATGTTGGTTTGTTTTAAAGATAAAACGGTTGCACCGTTGTTATTAGTGTAGCACGTTTGACTTTTGCTGCACGAGACAAAAGGCACGATAATTTGTGCAAACTAGGATCAAGTCCGCTAAAATAATAGTAATAGCATGAGTTGAGAAAGGGTGACAAATATGAATGTTTGGGAGAATTATCGAGCCAGTTGGCAACAGATGTTTAACTATCACGGCAAGACTCGTCGTCGGGATTTTTGGGCGGCGATTATCGGGATGGCAATTGTGACGATCGTATTGAATTTGCTGCTGAGCCCAGCGCTAACGATGAGTACAGGTATATCGATGAGTGTACGCCTTATTTTAGACCTCTTTTTTATCGCCCAGTTTCTCCAATATCTCAGTCTTTCTGTGCGCCGGCTCCACAGTTTACGGTTGCCCGGTGAGTATCAATGGCTAATGCTTTTACCAGGGGTACATATGATTGTGCTGCACGCCTTGCCAGAAGCTGAACAAGATGACCGAGCACCGTGGTATCACATGGTTGATGCTGATAATCAGCCGACTTCGTTAGTTGTGGACCATCGCGGCTATGTTCACGGTATTTTGGGGAATGCGTTCGGGCATACTTGGCGAAACTTTTTCAATTTTCGTGATACAACTTCGCGAGGAAACTACTTATGGGCGCGAGTAGCCTGGGGCATTTTCGGCACCATTTATGGAATTTTTTTGGCAATGGGTCTGTTTATCAGCGCAGTGTTGACGTTTGGTCGGCGACTAAGTGAGGCCACGCTACTTGGGGCAGCACCAAATTGGCAAGGGATGGTCGGACCGCTAGTTCTATTAGTGGTGTTGGGCATTGGCTTGAGTGTGCCAGTCTGGTTGCCAAAGTTGGCATTGATGGCTCGACGATTGCATGATCAACAATTGAGTGCTGGTTGGGTGTTCCTGGCGTTAGCTGGTCGCATTGGCCAATTGATTCTATTGTTACTAACGTTATTGCCGGCCAGTCGAAAGCAGACCAAATATCCAGCGGCTGACGGTGGCGCGGTAGATGATAGCAACGGTGAACAAAAAGCAACGACAGCAGTCACACCGCAAGTTGAAATCTTTTATCCAGCCAGTATGACGACTAGCCAGAGTGCGGGTGCATCATCTATTGGCGGACTAGAACAGTCTGCCTCTCCGGCTGTGTCATCGGCAAGTGAGCCACACCATGATGATCAAGCATAAACGAACTAGGTATGGCCAAATATTGATTCTTCTATTAGCGGTATTACTGGTTGGTTGTGGGTCATCAAAGAAAACAGCTCACTCGTCTAATCATCAGCCAACGCCAGTGACCGATTTGAAACTGTCGGTTGGGCATTCGATCGATGCATTGCCATTATATGTGGCGGCGCAGCAAGGATATTTTACCGCCCATCACTTAAATGTCACATTAATGGTTCAACTCAACGCCAGTGAACGGGTCAGCGCACTTCAAAAACACCAGGTTGATGGCGCCGTGGTTGGCGTGCCTGAGCTAATGTCGGCTAATTCGACTAAGGCCGCTGGACAAATAGTGAGCTTGACGACGAATTACGTGACGATCATGACGATTAATGATGAGGTTACGTCGCTGGCCGATTTAAATGGCGGACGAGTGGGGGTTGTCGCATCATCAACGGCTGCGTATGCCACTACGCAGTTATTAGATCACGCAGGACTGACTGATACTGTAATGATTCAAAACTATGCGAATGAAGCAGAGCTATTGGCTGCTTTAAATACCGGAGCTGTGACAGCGGTTAGCTTGCCAGACCCGGCGGCGAGTCAGTTGCGACGCAATGGTGCTCGTTCGATTGCCCAAACTAAAGCCGGACAAGCCAACACAGCACTAGTGATAAATCAAACGATGCTAGTTCATCACTCGGATGCTATGCGCCAATTCATGCTCGCCTATAATCAAGCCGTTCGTTGGTTGAATAGTCACCCTAATAGTCTTGATTATCAGATGATTTTGACAAAAAAACTCGGTTATCCTGCGACGCAAGTATCAGCATTGGCGTTGCCGCGGTTTCAAACGGCTAACGCTGTCTCTGTCCAAACAATAGATGAAATGCATGATTGGCTAGCCCAAACGCAACCGGATCTAAAATTAGCGCCGAGTGCAGCCTACCGTAGTCCGTTATTGGCACCGAAAAAATAAAAATGAGGCTATTTAGACATGATTAACGTGTTAAACTTCGTCACGACCTTTGCCGTGGCGGTATATGGGATTTGGATTATTGTGACTGCTCAGTTAAAAAAGTCACGGCCGGCCCAACAATTCCAACTGTGGTTGCTATTGGGTGGAATTTTAATCTTATGCCAGGTGTTGTTCACCAAAGAACGTTTACTGGGTGTTTTATTGCTACTGAGTGGCTGTATTGTCGTTTCAATTGTTGAGTATTTAATCGATCGTCAAAACCACGACCAGATTAATTGGCGGGTGCATATTTTGCGAGCATTAGGTGAATTGGTCCTGATTGTGTGGGCTTGGTTCGTTGGCTAATCAATTTGATCACAATCAAGACTTATATCACATTAGGTTGCAATGGTTGGCGTTTTATTCAAGGTTACGACACGTTGTTCGTGGCATTGCTAATGGGCATTTAATTCGCTCTTCTACATTAGAGCCATTATAATAAGAGGAGGAATGATTGAACTGCTAGAGGAGGTCCAACCATGCGTAATTATCGACGATTATGGAGTGTTTTAGTCGCGAGTACGGTGGCCTTGATTTTGGCGTTTGGGTTGTCTCGACCGATGCTGGCTCAGTGGCTTATTACGATCACTGGAGTGCTGATCGCATTATTAATGTTGTGGGATATGATTCAGACCTTAAAAGAAGGTCAATTCGGAATCGATTTATTAGCCATTACAGCGGTAGCTGCGACATTAGCGGTAGGCGAGTATTGGGCTGCCATGATCGTATTATTAATGCTAACTGGTGGAGATGCATTAGAAGATTATGCCGCCCACAAGGCTAAACGAGAATTGAAAACATTGTTGGATCAAACACCAACTAAAGCTCATCGTAAGATAAAAAATGAATTTGAAGATGTCAGTGTTGATGAAGTTAAAATCAATGATGTGTTGGTGGTCAAACCTAGTGAACAAGTTCCAGTCGACGGTCAGGTGCTTAGCGGAGTAAGTTTGGTCAATGAAGCTAGTCTGACGGGTGAGTCAACACCGATTGAAAAGCATGCTGGCGCAGAACTAATGTCGGGTACGATTAACGGGGATGCGGCTTTGACAATGCTTGTCACCAAAGTGGCCGCAGATAGTCAATATCAGGGGATTGTTCACTTAGTCCGAGAATCTGAAGCAAGGCCAGCACGATTTGTTCGCATGGCCGATCGTTATGCAGTACCTTTCACTGTAGTGGCCTATGTGATTGCTGGACTCGCTTGGTGGTGGTCCGGAGATCCGGTTCGTTTTGCGCAAGTCCTAGTCGTTGCTTCACCGTGTCCGCTGATTTTGGCGGCACCGATTGCGTTAGTCTCAGGAATGAGCCGCACTAGTCGTCACGGAATCATTGTGAAATCTGGTACAACATTAGAGAAGTTAGCCAAGGCTAAGACGTTTGCGTTTGACAAGACGGGTACGATTACGAGCGGTTGTTTGAGTGTTAAGCAGGTAGAAGCGTGCGCCCCATGGACTGCCGAACAAGTCCTACAACTGGCAGCTTCTGCTGAACAGCAATCGACGCATATTTTAGCGCGTTCATTGACCGCTGCCGTGACAACGTTGCTGCCTGTGAAAGATGTTAGTGAGGTGACAGCGTTCGGTGTCTCCGCAGTGGTAGATGGGCATCGAGTGAAAGCAGGAAAAGCAGCTTTTGCTGGAGCGTCAACAAAGGTGGACAGCACAGCGATTTATGTCAATATTGACGGAAAATACGCTGGTGTTATTAGCTTAGCCGATCATATTCGACCGGAAGCATCTACAACGATGAGTATGCTGCACCGATTAGGTGCCCAGCGATTGATGATGATTTCAGGAGATCAGCAAGCAATTGCAAATCAAATTGCCGGGCAAGTGGGCATTGATCACGTGGATGCTGAGAAATTGCCAGCCGAAAAAATTGCCGTGTTGGCTAAATTAACACCCGCGCAGCGACCGGTTGTGATGATTGGTGACGGCGTTAACGACGCCCCGTCATTGGCCATGGCTGATGTAGGAATTGCCATGGGCGCCCATGGAGCAACGGCTGCCAGTGAATCTGCCGATGCGGTCGTGTTAAAAGATGATTTAAGTAAAGTCGCAGCAGTGACACTGATTGCACAGGATACGATGGTCATTGCGCGTCAAGCGGTGCTGATTGGAATTGCGATCTGTACGGGCCTGATGGTAATCGCTAGCTTTGGACTTATCCCGGCCATTTTGGGGGCATTGTGCCAAGAAATTGTCGATACGGTCACAATATTGTATGCGCTTCGTGCTCGTACTGGTCGTCGTGTTGTACAGGCCTCCGACACGAATGTTAAGTCAGGTGAAACAGTTGCTAAGTCTGAGCCCTCATCACTAAACGTCGTGGAATAATGATATTAAAGCGAATAAGTTGCGTGTGTCAGTATCACAAATAACTCAAGAACGGGACATAAGTCGGTAAGTGACGAGCACTAAGAGCGAACTGCGAATGATGATGGTTTATTCATCGTTGGCAGTTCGCTCTTAGGCGGTGTTGCTTGACTTATGTCCCGTGTTTTGGCTAGTTAGATTGGAAATGAAATTTAGATTTTAGTTTTGTCCCAGACTCTGGGTTATTTGGGTTGTTTTAATTAAGTCAAACAATGGCTTTATTTAAAGGGGATATCGACAAAGCTTTGATCTAAGACAATCGAATAGCGCAGATCTTGATTGCCGCGAACAGTCATCCCAAAGTCTGTCGCATAGACTACGAGTCCGAGTTGATGGCCTACAGGTAGGTGATAGAAGGTTGGCTGTAAACTGATATCGACATCGTAAAACTGATTAGGTTTTAGCTCATCGTTTTGCCAAGGATGTTGTCGATTTTGTAGATTGATGTGTCCTTTAGTGATCATCTTGAATGGTGTAGTGTGATTGGCCAGCGTGAATTCACGCAGTGCATCCTCACGCCAACGATAACCTAAATCTAGACCATGGGCGTTTAACGTCGTTGGCGAGACGTTGAAGCGCTTGGATTGGCCGTAGTCGACGAGTTGAAAACTCAAAAGGCCTAATGGCTGGTTAACAGCCACTGAGACATGAACGGCGACATTGCCGTCGATGGTGCGGTCTTTGGCGAACTGACTTGTCTTCATTAACAGGCGCGCATCGGCTAAATTGTTCTTGCTGTCCGTCAGTAAGTCTTGCTGCCACTGCTCGTTGTGATCTCGATATTGATTGAAGACAGCCTCGGGTAAATGATCATTAAATGATTGGGCACTGTGCGTGGCGGGAGCATCCACCAAGGCGTCATTGGCAAAGAAGTAGCGTTGCTTGGATACACTTGGTTCCGCCCAGTCTTGATAAGATGTCCAGGTCTCTGGCGTCAGATTGTCTTGAATCAAAACATCAGGTAAAACAGTTGTAGCGCCATTATCAAGACCGTATAATTCATGACTCAACCACAAATTCATCATGTCCGTGTAGTCTAATGATCGAAATGCATTGATGTAGATATGTTGGCCTTGATGGAGGATGATCTTTTTAGTGATCGGTAGGCCCCGGAGTCCAGCCCATAGACGCTCAACATTATGCGGTTTGACATTCCAGTCATTGAGGCCGTGTACCATAATGATGTCGGCCTTGATCTGACTGAGGTTCTTTCGGTAATTACGTTCATCCCAAAATCGATTGTAATTGCCACTTTCTCGATCCATGCCGGCTTGTAAAGTCGCTAGTTCGGCGTCAAAGATCGGCTTAATTCGGCGATAATCGGCAGGCGCCAACATTCGGCTAAAAGTTTCGACTGCTAAGACATCTGCATCTTCGCCGGGAAAGCCACCAGGTGCAACGACTAAACCATTTTCTCGGTAATAGTCATACCACGATGAAATCGCGGCTTCAGAAATAATCGTCTTTAAGCCATCAACGCCTGTCGTCGCAGCAGCTGTCGCTAAAGTACCCAAATAAGAACGTCCCGTCATCGCGATACTGCCATTACACCACCAAGCTGTGATGGCCACCTGATCCGTGCGATTTGTAAAAGCTTTTCGTGATCCGTTAAGCCATTCAATGATTGCTACCGTGGCCTGCGTTTGCTCAACAGAACCACAAGTTTGGACGCCGTCAGAGTCTAAGGTACCGATGCCAGCAGCGTAAACGGCCGCAAATCCGCGAGCCAAGAAGTAGTCATTTAAGGTATAACTAGCTTCGCGGCCAAATGTTTCCGCTGCGATTGTCGTTTCCGTATTGACGGCACGTGGCTGAGGCAGCGTATCGGCTTGATCGGGTTGATAAGCGATATCCTCATAGCGCGTTTGATCTGGCGTTTTAGCCGTTAAAGCCACATTGACATTATGGGTCATGCTTTCACCAGCTTCATCATTGGTACCTTGGTTATAAGGACTGGCGGTATATAAGACCGGAATTTTAAGACCAGTATTGGTATCTGCTGGTCGGATGATTTCCGTTTTTAACAAGTCAAGTTGTCCGTCATGATCGGAATCGACGCTACTTTCAACATAGACAACTTCACGAATGAGGGTGGCAGTGTCAAAAACGGGTTGTGCTTTGCCATTAAAGAATAATGGTTTTTGGTCGGTGGGTAATGTATAAAAATTAGTGAAGTAACCATTGGTCGCTAAGTGGTCTAAGTAAGTCTGACCTGTTTTAGTATGGGTGGTTAAAAGGAGATACCAAGCGGCTAAGACATCTGCTTTTGTCCACGTGACTTGTTTACTTTGATGAAGGGGTAATTGAATCGTTCGCATCGCCGTCAATGGATCGGTAAGGTCAAAATCAACATCAACTGAAAAGCCTAATAATTGCAAGGCAACGCGGTAAAAGACCGTTGCAGTGACCGGCTTTTCTTGATCAAGCCAGTTGCTAAGGTCTAACGTTGGCGTTGCTAGGTAGTTGGCAAGCTTTTCATCAAATCCAGCACCAGTTTTGACGGATAGAAAGGCTTTTCGCAGCAGTAAACGGTAGGTGAATACACCGTTTGTTGCTTTAGCGATTGGCTCATCGTAAAAACGAATTTGTTGTAATTCATCGATTGCTGTTTCTAGGTCAACATTTAAACGAGCAAACTGATTATTTTTCATCGAAAAACTCCTTCACCGCATCATTTTTATCGTTCATTATACCGCTTTCTTTTGCTGTGCATAGGACTCAAAGCGGTCATGATTCTCGTTTATATAACAAATCACGACCGACATAGTCGCCTCATTTGAAAAAACAGCTGGATACGGCGTTCCAGCCGAATACTCGCAAAGTTCAGGTTGGCTGACAAGTGAGTAACATTGTAAAAGTTAATCTAGATATACTTTTTAATTGACAGCAACACTTATTTTCAGTAAGTTTATTCTAGAGATAAAATCGAGGAGCTTCTGCGATGAAAACAAGAATGTCGAGTCAATTGAAAGTCTGTCAATCGTCCCAATTAGGGGCTTGTTTTGATTTGACGTTTTTGACAGTCGACACTTGTAGGCGGTAGTAAACGTGGAATTGTGACAGGTCCGACCAAGTGATTCACTGGTTGGACTTTTTTATTGCCATGAGCTAAATCGATTGATGATCGTTATTTTTTGGAGGGGTAAAAAGTGCAAAGAAGAAAATTGACACGGATTGTTGGATTAATCACCGTTGCGTTAGTCGCAACGGTGACATTAGTGGCATGTGGTCAACAAACTGCTACGAAATCAAAGAATAATTTTCGTGTGGGGACAGTTGATGCATTGGCCACGTTGAATAGTAGTCGATACTCAGATATTAGTTCAGGAGAAGCCATTCAAAACGCGATTGAAGGGTTGTATCGCATTGACGCCCAAGGCAAACCAACATTAGCGGGCGCTAAGTCGTTGAGTGTTTCTAATGATCAACGCGTTTATACGTTCAAATTACGTGAAAATAAATGGAGCAATGGGGATCCGGTCACTGCCGCCAACTATGTTTATGCGTGGCGAAAATTAGCTGATCCAACCACTGGTTCGCCTAATGCCCAAAATATTGATCCGATTCAAAATGGTCAGGAGGTTCGTTTAGGTAAAAAGCCCCTAAATGAGCTTGGTGTGAAGGCCTTGGATAAACACACTTTGCAGGTGACGTTGGCTAATCCCGTGACCTACTTTAAAGAATTATTGACGACCGCCCCTTATGCGCCGCAAGACGAAGCTTACGTAAAAAAGCAAGGGAAGGATTATGGCACGTCTTCTCGTCACGCCATCTATAATGGACCGTTCAAAGTAACCGGATGGACGGGAACCAACGACAAATGGACGTTTGTTAAGAATAATCAGTATTGGGACGCGAAGGCCATCAAGATTGATAAAATTTCGATGATGACCATCAAGTCCGAAAGCACGGCTGCCAATTTATATCAGTCAGGCAAGTTAGATTTCATTGATCTTGATAACGAGTATGTGAAGCAATATAAGGGTCGTAGTGGTTATCATGTTCGCAAAATTCCAGCGATTGGCTATTTGAACTTCAACACAAAGCGACCAGCAACGGCTAATGTGCATATCCGGCGCGCCCTCGCAACTGGGTTTAATAAAACGCAATTGACGAAGGATGTGCTTCAAGATGGTTCGACACCGTTAGATGGTATTGTGCCAGCCAATTTTGTCACTAATGCAGCAGGCAAGGATTTTCGGGCCTACAGTGGACGTTTAACGCCTTATGATCCTTCCTATGCGCGAAAAGAATTTAAGGAAGGCTTGAAAGAACTCGGGCAGAAGAACTTGACGTTGGAATTCTTGTCAGCGGACACGCCGGAAGCGAAGGCGGTAGCTGAATTTATGCAGAGTTCCTACCAAAAGACATTGCCAGATTTGAAGATCTCTGTGCGTGAAGTACCATTAAAGCAACGTTTAAACTTTGGTCATAATTACCAATTCGATATTATCTATGGGATTTGGAGCCCCGACTATCAAGACCCATACCAATTCATTACCGACGGTGGCGCCTATCACCTGAATACAGATTACAAAAATCCAACGTTCTTGAAGGACGTCGCGGAAGCGAACTCAACTTACGCCACCAATCCAACAAAGCGTTGGGAAGTGTTGAAGGATGCGGAACATGAAATCGTTAAAAACGATGCTTTCACTGCACCGGTGTTCCAAGGCGCCTACGCATACATGCAACGACCAAATGTTAAAGGATTAGTCATTGATCCGAATGGTACTGCCCTATATTTCCGGGATGTTTACATGAAGTAAGTCTGTGAGTCGATACAATTAGATGAGTGATCTGCTGAGTAAAGCTCGGTGGATCACTTTTTGAATTTTCGTTGCCAAGGAGTGCACCGATTCCACATTGTCAGCGAGATGGTTGTGAAAAGTCAGTTTTTAGTTTTCTCAATTGATGAGGTAAAAATTAGTAAATGTTTTAGCATGAACCCATTTAAGCTTGATGAGAATGCTAGTTATTTGGGCTAGTTTCGGTTACTATGGAACTGGATGAAAACGGCGTACGTACGCCGATTTAAGGATGATGGAGGACTTGCGTATTGGCAGCAACCATTATTGAATTTAAGGATATTGTGAAACGTTACGGAGATACAGAAGTTCTTAAGGGGATTAATTTTGAAATTGAACAAGGAAAGTTTTACACCCTTTTAGGCCCTTCTGGCTGTGGAAAAACCACAATTTTGCGAATCATTGCTGGTTTTACTGATGCGACCAGCGGAGAAGTGGATTTTGACGGGAAACGGATTAATGAGGTTCCTGCCAATAAACGGAAAGTTAATACTGTTTTTCAGGATTATGCTTTGTTCCCACATCTTAACGTCTTTGATAATGTCGCTTTTCCCCTTAGCTTACGTAAGGTACCCAAAGCTGAAATTAAAACGCGGGTGTTGGATGCACTGAAAATGGTTCAGCTATCCGGGTATGAAGATCGAGAGATTAATGAAATTTCTGGTGGGCAACAACAGCGGGTGGCAATTGCCCGGGCTATTGTAAATGAACCAGATGTGTTGTTGCTTGATGAACCGTTGTCAGCTTTAGACATGAAATTACGTAAAGAGATGCAGTATGAATTGCGCGCGCTTCAGCAACGCTTAGGGATCACGTTTATTTTTGTGACGCATGATCAAGAAGAAGCTTTAGCCATGAGTGATGAAATATTTGTCATGAATGCGGGCCAAATTTTGCAAACGGGCACCCCGGTGGATATCTATGATGAGCCGATCAATCACTTCGTAGCCGACTTTATTGGCGAAAGTAACATTGTCCGTGGGCACATGGTTCGCGACTATCGGGTTAGTTTTGCCGATGCCGAGTTTGAATGTGTCGACGCGGGGATGCGCCCCAACGAACCTGTCGAGGTCGTCATCCGGCCAGAAGATTTGGATATTACGACCGTTGATCAGGGAAAACTCACGATTACCGTGGCCACACAACTATTCCGCGGGGTCTTTTTTGAAATTACTGGCCAAGATGCCACCGGTAATACTTGGCGGGTGCAGTCAATTCATCAAACAGAGATTGGCGCTCAAGTTGGCCTGTATTTTGATCCAGAGGATATCCATGTCATGCGCTTTAATGAATCTGAAGCAGACTTTGACGCTCGGCTGGAAACTTATGAAGGGGAGGAATCTGATCGGTGAGACAGAACAAAGCCTTTTATTACATTCCCTATGGATTGTGGATTGGTCTGTTTGTCATTGCACCGGTCGTGTTGATTGTTTATCAATCCTTTTTTAACATCAGCGGGCACGCGACATTAAGCAATTATGCAGACTATTTTCATTCCGGGGTCTATCTAAAGATGACCTTTAATTCCGTGTGGTATGCTTTTTTGATTACCGTCATTACATTGGCAATTAGTTACCCGACTGCGTATTTATTGAATCAATTGAAACATAAACAGCTGTGGCTATTGCTCATTATTTTGCCAACATGGATTAACTTGTTGCTAAAGACATATGCCTTTATCGGGTTGTTGTCGCGCAGCGGTTCAGTTGATGATTTTTTGACTTTCATTGGGATTGGTCCCAAGCAACTCCTATTCACAGATGCAAGCTTCTTATTTGTTGCGACATATATTGAAATTCCATTCATGATTTTGCCGATCTATAACGCCATCGCTCAGCTCAGTCCCTCATACGTCAATGCGAGTCGTGATCTGGGGGCTAGCGGTTGGCAAACCTTTAGTCGGGTGATCTTTCCGCTCACTTTAGATGGAGTTAAAGCGGGTGTTCAGTCGGTCTTTATTCCGTCGCTTTCACTTTTCATGATTACTCGACTGATCGGCGGAAATCGCGTGATCACCTTAGGTACTGCAATCGAACAACATTTCCTCGTGACGCAAAATTGGGGGATGGGTTCGACCATCGGGGTGATTCTGATTGTCGCAATGGTCATCACGATGTTGGTGACGGGTGAACGGAAACCAAGAGGGAGGTCCCGTCATGCAAAATAAACTGGGGGGTTGGTCCAAACTTTATCTGGTGGTCGTCTTTATCATTTTGTATGCCCCGATTCTATTTCTGGTGGTCTATTCCTTCAGCCAAGGCAATACGATGAGTAACTATCACGGCTTTACGTTTGCTCATTATCAGACCTTGTTTCATGATCCACGCCTACTACAGATTGTCTTAGATACGTTGATTGTGGCCTTATTGTCATCGCTGTGTGCAACTGTTATTGGGACGGCGGGGGCGCTGGGTATTTATGAGACACGGCACCGTTCAGTTCGACAAGCGGTTTTGTCACTTAATAACATTTTGATGGTCTCACCAGACGTGATCATCGGAGCCAGCTTCTTAATCTTTTTCACTATGCTTGGCCTCCAATTGGGCTTTTTTTCCGTTTTACTTAGCCACATCGCCTTTTCCATTCCCATTGTTGTCTTGCTGGTTTTGCCGAAGTTAAATGAAATGAATGCGTCAATGATCGATGCGGCTGCTGATCTGGGTGCCAATAGTTGGCAAACGCTAACGCGCGTCATCTTGCCAGCAATTATGCCAGGGATCTTCTCTGGATTTTTCATGGCAATCACGTATTCACTTGATGACTTTGCGGTCACCTTTTTCGTCACCGGAAATGGCTTTTCCACGTTATCCGTGGAAATTTATTCGCGGGCTCGGCAAGGGGTTGATTTAGAAATCAATGCGTTGTCAGCCTTATGGTTCATGGTTTCGTTAGTGCTCATCGCTGGCTATTACTTCTTGGATCGTTATAATCAAGGTCGCAAAGCTAAGAACCGCCAGGAAGTGGAGGCGGTGATTAAATGAAACGATTAGTTAGCTTAGTGGTTTTAATTTTGGCGATTAGTCTGGGCTTAGGTTTAACAGCCCGTCATTTACAGAAGGTCGAAGGTGTTACCGGGGCGGGGAATAATGTCCTCAATTTATACAATTGGGGCGATTACATTGATCCAGCATTGATTACCAAATTTGAACGAGAAACAGGCTATCACGTCTCTTATCAAACGTTTGATAGCAATGAATCTATGTTTACGAAAATTAAGCAGGGTGGTACTAGCTACGATCTGACGGTGCCTAGCGAGTATATGGTGCAACGAATGAAGGCTGATCATCTGCTTAAACGCCTTGACCCCAAACGAATCAAGGGAATGAATGACGTGGCACCGCAATTTAAGAACTTAGCGTTCGATCCGCACAATCAATACTCGGTCCCTTATTTCTGGGGTACATTAGGGATCGTCTATAATGATAAGTACGTTAAGCCCGGCGAAATCACGACCTGGAATGATTTGTGGCGACCGCAATATAAAGATAGTGTCATGCTCGTTGACTCTTCACGAGATATTTTGGGGATGGCATTGATTGCACAGGGACATTCCGTCAATACGCATAACCAAGCCGAGCTAAACGCTGCCGAAGCCAAGCTGAATTTATTAACGCCGAACGTCAAAGCAGTGTTGGATGACGAGATTATGATGTACATGGAACAAAATGAAGCGCCTTTAGCGGTGACTTACTCTGGCAATGCTGCGGAAATGATTAGTAATAATGAGCATCTTCACTATGTGATTCCATCTGAGGGCACTAACTTATGGATTGATAGCCTAGTGATTCCGAAAACAGCCAAACATTTGAAAGCCGCCTATGCGTTTATCAATTTCATGAACCGGCCGGAGAATGCGAAGCAGAATGCCTTGTACGTTGGTTATTCAACGGCTAATCAAGCGGCTGAACAATTATTACCAGCTTCCATTCGAAATGATCAACAATTTTATCCGAGTGCTCAGGTCTTAAAAAAGACCCAGGTCTATCAAGACCTGGGTGTTCGAGAAACTGGCGTATACAATGACTTGTTTCTTCAATTTAAGATGTTTAGAAAATAATCTTTGCTACAATTTTGCCTGAGTCAATTGAGAAAAGGTGGCAGTTAAAAAACGATGAACGTCTGATCAGATTTGGTCAGATGTTCATCGTTTTTGGCTATTAAGGATTTGGCACGTTGGCTAAAGTCCAGTAGATGGTAGCGTCATACTGGCCTGGTGTGACCAAACTCGTGGGTTGAAGGGTTAATGTACTAGGACTCAGATCGGCATCCGCAGTTAGATTTGGCTTACTATTTGATTTGATGAGCGTATTCGTTTGATTATCAACTAATTGGCCAACCGCTTGTCCGGTGGTGTCAATCATCGTCAGCGTGGCAAGCCCGCCATGACCACCGAAAATTTGACCAGTCTGGGAGTTGGTAAACGGTGACATGGAAGCTGATAAACGCCAACCGGAACTGGCTGGCCGCGGGTCATAGACAAACAGTGCGTTACGATCATTTCCATCATAATTGCCAGTCTGATTCTTGACGTCGACCGTCTTGGAGGCGGTCAGTGTCGTGCCCTTAGCGATGTCACTAATTGACAGCGGCGTTTGATCAGATTTACGAAAAACAAAATTGGGGACGGCATCTAACGAAAGGTCTTGACCTTTGATGACTTCCAAAGTTGCTGAATTCGTGGTCGCTTTTTGACTGCCATCAGGAAGTTGAATGTCAGCGTAGTAACGATAGTCATTTTGGGCGTAGGTGGTGTTTTTAATGGTCAAGATGCCATTCTTTAATTGATTCGTGCCGGTTCCTGCGGATATATTTGGCTGATTGGTGGCAATCGTATCTGTGCCGTCAGGAGTAACCTGATGCCAATCGATGATGGAACTGCCAGTTGGAAAGCCCTTAACCGAAAACGTCGCGGTCTGGCCTTCAGGCACCACGGTGTCTTGTAAAGCACCGACATACATTTGTTTACTGGCAGAAAGGCCATTGGCTGTTGTGGCGGTGACTTTAACTGGTCCATACTTTTTTGTATCACTATTGGCGGTCAGTGTACCCACGTTGGCATCAATTGACGCGATACTTGAGTTATCGATAGACCAGGTTACTTTGTCAGTAGCATTACTCGGCGTTAAGATGGCCTGCATATTGATTGAATTTCCATTTGGCAAGGTATCAGAAGCCGCATCGACACTAATATCAGTGGCACTGACGGCTTGTGGTGAAATCGTGACCTTAGCTGTTTGTGACCAGAATGTTTTGCTTGATAAAAATCCAGAGTAGTTGAGGGCTGCTTGGTAATAGCGGGTGGTCACTTGGGTTACATGCGTTGAAGTCGTCAAGGTAGCTGGCAGCAAGTTAGTCTGATTGACCTGGGTCCATTTGTGATTGTCACCATATTCGTACCACGTGATGTTATTCAAAAATAGCGGGTCAAAGAAGCCGCGATTGCCATTAACAGTGAGACTGTAGGATTGGTCGGAGATTGTATTTATGTCGGCAGGTTGTTGGGAAAAGCCCCCGACTAAATAGCCACCCAAGAATTGAAACGGTGGTCCGCTTGGCGTGCCATTAGTCGGGTAGGAACTGTCAGCTTGGATTGGTGTAATTGATTCAGTCATCAACGCGCCGGCGGAACCAAGCAGGAGTGAAAAAATCGTGATCAGGCATCGTAAATGTTTCAAGTTGATCACCTTCACTTTCTTTGTCGACGTCGACCCAGCCAATAACCACCAAACAAGAGTAATCCGGCAGCCAAGACGCCAAGTGTAATCCACAACCATAACCAGTTTTGCTTAACTTTGATGTGTTCATTGGCCTGATTTGCCGCCTTTTTTGTTACTGTAAAATTGCGTTTGAAATGCCAAGTGTGTCGACCAGACTTCGCGGTTAGGTCAAGATGATAGCGACCAGGCTGGAGTTTACGCTCGCCGAGATCGATGGCAGCGTTAAAACGACTATTAGGCGCTACTTCATAGTTTTTCAAAGTTGTCGTGGTTCGCATTTGGCCGGTTACTTTGGCATGAATCGTCATTTTACCAAACAAAACTGGACGTGGATTTTTAAGCGTAGCCAAGATTGTGGCCCGTTGGTTCTTTTGACTGCCGGTGACCGAGGCTAATTTTAAATCGGGAGTGACTTTAGCTCGGTTAGCTTGATGCAATAGGACCCCAATAATCATGGCGTAACGGTTATTGATTTTGAAATTTTGTTTACCGGTCGTTTTAGTTACCGCCGGGTCAGTCACAAAAATTCCTCCGAGAATCTGTCCAGAAAAACCTTGTGCAGGCACCTTAGTCGTGAAAGTGACCGGTTTGCCTTCATGAGCGTTTAAATCAACGGTGACTCCGCGACTAGTCAATTTAGTAAAGGACGTCTTCGTTTCTGGTCGCTTTTTCGGATTCGGCGTGTAGTTGACCAAACCATTGTCGCCAGTCCATGCATCTGTCGGTTGGACGCGCAGTTTTCGTGCGTGATCAGTCGTATTGATTACGTTGACGGTGATCTCTTGCGTGTCTTTTGGCGCGACGGTTAAGTCGAAGTAGCCTGTCGTTTGCGAATTTTGGTTGGCCGGAAATTGGGGACTGATCGTAAAGCCAGCTCCCGAATCCGGCGTAGCTGCAACCGCTGGGGCCATGGATACATAACCGAATAGGAGAAAGCTCAATGTTAGTAAGAGTGATGATAAATAGAAGTGACGCTTGTTTGTCATAATATCTCTTTCTTAAATAAGCGAGGGTCGTGATAAAAAGTCCGTTCTGTCGCTACCGACAAAACGGACTTCGTAGGGCGACCAATCGAATGATGTCGTCGTTTAAAAGATAAACTAGTTCGCCGCCGGAGCAGTTGGAACGTTTTGTAATGCCCAATAAAGGGTTGCTTGGTAGGTACCAGCCGCAATATTGGTCTGTTTACCAATCGTTAACGTGTTATTTGTATCTACATAAGTGGTCGTGTTCTGCCCTTGACCTTGGTTAGCTGCTGCTGTCCAGATTGCTTGGGCATCAGTCCCCCAATTCGTATCGGTAGCACTAGCTGTCAAAGTCGTTTTGTTAGCCTGGGCAGTCTGGCTGTTGTCACTGGTAGCCGTCGATGGTGATAAGGCAAGGGTTGCTTGATCAATAACAGCACCGCTAGTCGTGGTGTTTTTGAACTGACCAAGTGCGCCAACAACATGCCAACCGTTGTTAGAACCGGTGTAATCGGTGATGGATAAGTGACCAGTGTTATTACCGTCCAAATTAGCCGCATTCTTTGAAACGTTGTTATCACTCAAGTGAAGTGTTTGATCACCAGTAATAATGGCGCTGGTCTTGACGCTGCCAAATTGAAAGTCAGGCACGCTATCCAATGTTAAATCGCCACCTTGAACGTTAAACTCTGCCGTAGACCGAGCTTGAGCCTGTGAATTAGCATCAGATCCAGTTGAAATGAAACCTTCGCCCACTTTTGTCGAACTAATGTTATTGTCGCTAGTGCCTGGTCCATGAGTCTGGGCGTTAACTGCGGTGACTGGCAATAGTCCTAAGGTAAGCACCATCATTGCGGAACTGAACCATAATTTTGACTTAGACATGTTGTCTCTCCCTCTAACCTAGATAACTTGTGTGAAATTTACTAGACATAATAATACCATAAAAATTGTAAAACGGGTTACATATATAGCTAGTTAATCATTACACAATACGCTCATTTTAATTAAAATATCATATTACGAGTAAACTATTTAAATAGGTTTATTGAAACCGGCTAGACAAAGGACTTTATTCCTTGTCGAACAGCACAATAGGTCATATTAATTTTTTAGTTACGACTGTGACGCATCCCATAAGTGAAATACAAAACAATTCCTAGAGTGAACCAAATTGCCGAAGCAAGCCAAGTTTCTCGTGGTAACTGTCCCAAGAGTAGCAGACAGGTGAGCCCAGAAACAATTGGTAAGACAGGGTACCACGGCACTTTAAATCCATGATCGTGGTTGATGTCTTGACGGTGTCGTAACGGGATGACCCCAAATGAAACGAAGGTAAAGGCGATAAGCGTCCCGATGTTAACCAAATTAGTCAATTGGTCGAGAGGAATTAAGCCACCCATGAGGGCAATAATCGTGGTGATCGTTACTAAGCTATTAGTTGGCGTACCAGTTTGGGCATTGATATGACTCAACTTTTTTGGCAATAAGCCGTCACGACCAATGGCATAGACTAATCGTGACGATGAGTAAATCATCGCAAGCATCATCGTAAACATACCGGCTAAAGCGCCCAATGAGACGAGACCAGCGCCCCAATTTTGACCAACTTTTTGTAAAGCAAACGCAACAGGGTCAGCAACATTTAGGTCACGGTATGAAATGATACCAGTTAAAACAATCGATACCGCGATGTACAAAAGGGAGGCGACAACCAAAGTCCCGATAATTCCAATGGGCATGTTGCGCTTGGGATTTTTAACTTCAGCTGCTGAAGCGGCGACGACGTCAAATCCTAAAAAGGCAAAGAATACAGCCGAAGCACCGGCCAAAACACCGCCATGGTATGGAAAGAACGGACGCCAGTGGGCAGGCTTAACATAAAATAAGCCGACGAGGACAAAGACTAAAATAATGATAATTTTGATGACAACCATCACGTTTTGGACCCGCGTTGACGTGCTCATCCCTCGATGAAGGAGCCAAGCCACAATTAAGATGATCAGAACAGCAACCAAATTGACATAAGTACCGTGATGCGGATCAAAAGAGCCGGTGATCACATGGGGAAGATGAAGACCGAAGCCATTAAGTAAAGCATTGAAGTAAGCGGCCCAACCGGTTGATACGGCGGCGACTGATAACATGTATTCAAGCACGAGTGCCCAGCCCAATAGCCAGCCGATAAATTGTCCGTAAATAACATTGCCATAGGAATAAGCTGAGCCTGCAATTGGGAGTACCGACGAAAATTCGGCGTAGCACATGGCGGCCAGTCCACAGACAATTGCAGCCACAATAAAGGACAAGATGATGGCTGGACCGGCCTTGGTGGCGGCGACAGTACCAGGTAAAATAAAAATCCCTGTCCCGATGACAGCACCGATGCCTAAGGCAATTAAATCACGGGCCGACATTGATTTAACTAAGCGTCGATCGGCATCTAAGTAGTTCGTTAATGGTTCCTTCTGGCGCATTTTTTCTAAAATTGTCATATGATCACCTCAGCGTAGTCTATGCGTGCTTACAACCGCGGGTAGGCTTGATCCTTAAATTTTAATCGGACACAAAAATACCGTTTGGTTGAAAGAAAAGTCCTTTTCATCCAAACGGCAGTTTCAACATTGAAAAATAAGTCGTCTGGACGTAAACCGGAAGTTTACCGTGCTTACGTCCATTGACTGGCGCAAGCACTATCCAAACAGACTAAACGCCATGTTCATGTTGTGAGTTAGATGCGTTTTTTCCATGTTGATTACCTCGGAGTATGAGAATAAATCTCATTTAATGTTAATCAATATACGGTTTTTTGAATTCAAAGTCAACAGGAAAACGATTTTAGACTATGTCAGATTAAACTTTTTACAATGTTGTTCACTGACGACCAACCTGAACTCGATCGGCTAGGCATCATCTTTTTGCCACAAATGCATGAGTTTGTGGCAGGCTATTACTGAAGGACCATGGCGACTTATAAATCAAGACGAAGATGAGACTACACTTTGCAATGCCAATTTTTACAGTGGCCGACCTAACTCGAAGATTCCATTTTCGGATCAGTTCAAAAGAATCTCAGGATGGTGTATGATTAAAAGCTGTTAATGAGAAAAACGGAGGAACAACATGAAAAAGCGTGTCTTTGTCATTACCGGCGCGACTGGTACTGGCAAAACCACAGTTAGTGATTACTTGCGGGATTATTATCATATGCCCAAGGTCATCACACACACAACGCGGCCCCCACGCAAGGGTGAAATGAATGGGGTCGACTATTATTTTGAAAATGATGAATCATTTGATCAGAATCATTATTTAGAACAAGTTGCTTATGCAGGTTACCGCTATGGCTCTTCTCATGAAGGCCTTGACGCAGCCTTTGAAAGTAATCCATACATTACGATTGTATTGGATACGAAGGGAGCGGTAACGTACGCCGAACAGCTCGGGGAAGAAGCTGTGATTATCTTTTTAACGGTCAGTCAAGATGCCGATCTCATTGATCGGATGACGAAGCGTGGCGATGATAGCATGATGCTTAAGGAACGTTTGGACAGCCCTGAATACCGGCGCGATCTCACATTACCGTCAGCTTTAAAGAACGTGGCACACGTGATAGTGAATGACAATTTGGCGACGACTAAGGTGAAGATTGATGATATTGTGACAGCGGCTATTGCCAACTAAGGTAGCTGCTTTTTAGGTTGAAATCTGGTACACTGTTAATGGTAACAGTTACTATTTAAATGGGGAGGGACGCCCATGACTGATCATGTGACAGAAGCCGTGACGGTTTTACAAAAAAACCATTTTAAAATCACTAAACAGCGTCGCACAATGTTGACCTTTTTGTCTGAACAACCGGATTATTATACGAATGTAACCGCGTTAGATGCCTATATGCGGCAACTATATCCAGGTATGAGTCATGCTACAATTTATCGAAACATCAAAGAGTTCGTTGATTTGGGCTTGGTCGAACAGCAAGTTGATGGGGATCAGGCGCGCGTGAAATTTCAGTGTGATTTTGCACATATGCATCATCACCACTTTGTTTGTCGGCGGTGTGGACGAGTCACGGAATTAGAAATGTGTCCATTGGATATGAGCTTTTTTGAAAACCAACTTCCTGGCGCACAAATTGAAGGCCATCGCTTTGAGATCTATGGCCTTTGCGCTGCTTGTTCCGCCGAACAAGCGAGTTGAAATCTTAATTTACATCTAAATCACGACCGCCAATCACGACTATTGGCGGTCTTTGTTTATACTAAAACCCAGTGAAGATGTGATTGAAAAGGAAGGTGTTTTTATGGATCATCGAATTCCACCGTTTATTACACCGGTCGCCGTGGTCTCGATTATCTTGGCGCTTTCAGCGACCAATATTGTGGTCAATCGGGTGACAAATACTTCAGAGGGGGCCCCAACCGTTCGCACAAGTGACAATTCCACTAGCTCGAGTAGCCCCTCGGTTAGTGAACGTTCAACAAGTGTTTCAAGTAATTCGGAACAGAAGACTTCGACCAATTCGGCCACGGATCGTTCAAGTAATGATACATCGACAGAAAATTCTAGTGCAAAACCAACGGATGATGATCAGACGAATGCTTCAAGCACAACGAATAGCAGTAGTGTTGCCAATTCCACGAGTCAGAGTAAACCAGCAAATCAAGAGTCAAATCAACAATCTTCAACTGATAATCAGACGACGACAGGGCAGTGAGGGCCGTTCGTTAATCATCAGCCAGATCAATCAAAGAAGGTGAATAGATGCTATCATTGTTAGACATGGCCAACCATTTTTTAGGTTATTTTAACGTCAATACGAAGTTAAAAGGACGAATTTATACAATTCTGGGATTTCTGGGTGATTGGTACCTACTGTATATTGGGGTTCGTTTCATTCAAAACGGCGGCCATATTCGTGGTGCACTGTTAATTCTCGTCTTTTTATTCTTGATGTATTGTACGGCGGTCAATTTTTTCTTTTATTTTCTCAAACGCCGATTCCCTTTGGACCCGTCAGAACGGATCGCCAAGGTGTTGGGCGATGAACGGCTTAAACAACAGGAAGATAAATTGACACAACGCGATCAATTGGATCGATTTGCGCCTGCCACAGGCTTATATGATAACAAACAAGTTATTCCCGCCAAAGTGACGGTGAATGGCGCTCAGCATAAAAATTTAGCGACGATTGCGGCCCAATTCAACGATGCCAACCTTTTACCACAGGATTACGAGGGGCAATCGGATCAGGAAGTATTAACTGCCGCGACAGCGCGCAACCAGCCAGTATTTGCGATTGGCGAAGGCGTTCCATTGCCATTTGCAATCCTCAAATCTGAGGCTGGTCACCTGTTAGTTTACGCTGGGCTCAACCAAATGACCGCTCTGCCAGTCGGCCGAATTACGCGAGTAGGGTTGTCGGATATTAATCAAGCACAACAACGGTTTGACCTGTTCATTGCAAGCGCAGTTTTACAAGGTGGTTTAGCGAAAACGGCTGGTCGTTCAGGCACGATTGAACGGCAACTTCCATACACGATTAAAGTAGAAGTCGCGTTTTCAGAGAAGAAAACCGGGACAGATGCTGCAAATTTTCATGAAGTCGCGACAGGTTCACCAAGTAACGAGCAAGAATTTCACTAATGCAGCAAAAATAGTCTTAAGATTAAACTAGTCGAGGACGTGAATTAGGCGAGTCGCCTTTTGACACGTCCTCTTCTTTTGGACTAAACTAATAACACGGCTTGTGAAAGCATTGAAAGTACCAAGGATTGAGAATATTTGAGGGTGAGGGACCGATTATGTCAATGATTGAATTTCACGACGTACAAAAGTACTACGGTGACTTTCATGCGTTAAAGGACATCAATTTAACAATTGAAGCTGGTGAAACGGTGGTGCTGATTGGACCATCAGGTTCCGGGAAGAGTACTTTGTCACGGACGATTAATGGACTGGAACGCATTCAAAGTGGTCAATTAATCGTTAACGGCCAAGATTTAGCAAATCCAAAAACGGATTTAAACCGGATTCGTAAGAATGTGGGCATGGTGTTTCAGCATTTTAATTTGTACGAAAATAAAACCGTGCTGGAAAACATTATGTTAGCACCGCGGATTGTGTTACATAAGAATGAAGCTGAAAATAAAAAATTGGCCATGGAGCTCTTGGATCAGGTTGGTCTAGCTAACAAAGCAGACAATATGCCGGCCGAAATTTCTGGGGGACAAGCGCAACGGGTCGCGATCGCCCGGTCACTAGCGATGCAGCCTAAAGCATTGATCTTTGATGAACCAACTTCAGCGTTAGACCCAGAAATGATCGACGATGTGTTGGGGGTTATGAAGACGATTGCCAATGACTCGAGTATGACGATGTTAGTGGTAACGCATGAAATGGGTTTTGCTCGTGAAGTGGCCAATCGAGTTATCTTCATGGCTGATGGACAAATTTTGGAAGACGATGAAACACAAGCTTTCTTTGATCATCCACGAGAAGAACGGGCTCGGCAATTCTTGAGCAAGATTATTAACCACTAGTTGAGGAGGGGACACGCATGAGGAGACGATTTAAACTTGCGACCCTTACCGCAGCACTCTGTTTGTTGCTGGTTAGTCTGAGCGGGTGTGGCCAATCGTTGGCCCAAAAAGACATTCTGCAACTGGATCGTCATTCCAATGAAATCACGTGGGGCGTGAAGGCTGATACAAAATTATTTGGTTTAATGGATGTGCGTGATAACCAGATTAAAGGTTTTGACGTTGATATGGCCAAGCACATCACCAAACATATTCTAGGAACTAAGGGACAAGCGAAGTTTATTCAAGTCACTTCCCAATCTCGGATTCCGCTATTAAAAAATGGTAACATTGACGCCATCATTGCGACGATGACGATTACGCCTGAACGGGCGAAAATCGTTGATTTTTCCAATTCATATTTTGATGCTGGCCAGTCACTTTTAGTGCCTAATGGCAGTGACATCAAGAATGTACGGGATCTAAATAAGCCGGGCATGACCGTGTTAGGAGTAGTTGGTGCGAATTCAGTTCAAAATATTAAAAAGTATGCACCCAAAGCCCGCGTCTTGGAATTACAAGACTACGCGCAGGCATTGACTTCACTCAAAGCCGGTCAAGGGCAAGCTTTAACAACCGATAATGGGATCCTTTATGGAATGGCAGTCCAAAATCCTGGATTTAAAGTTGTTGGCGGGACCTTTACCAAAGAACCATATGGGGTCGCGGTCAACAAAGGGCAACGTCCATTTGTTCGCGAGATTAATAAGGCTATCAAAGAGATGCAGGCCGATGGCGAATACAATGCGTTGATCAAAAAGTGGTTCGGGAATGTGCCCGGATTTAACTACAAGGAGTTGGAGCGATAATGGCTAATATTTTAACTTCGCACTGGAACGAACTTCTTACTGGTCTGGGCTGGACATTGCTGTCAAGCATTTTGGCACTGTTTTTTAGCCTAATCATTGGCTCCTTGTTTGCGATTATGCAAGTGACCGAAAGCAAGTCAGCTCGAGTCATTGCCCGAATTTACGTCGAAGTTTTCCGTAATATTCCATTGTTGGTCATCACGAGTTTCTTTTACTTGGTCATTCCGATGTATATTGTAAAAGTAAATGGTTTCACGGCTGGTACAATCGGATTAACGATTTATACATCGGCTTTTATTGCTGAAACGGTCCGTTCTGGCATTCAGTCAGTTGACTCCGGGCAGATGGAAGGTGCGCGGGCTAACGGGCTTACTTTTTGGCAGGCCATGCGTTATGTTGTCTTGCCCCAAGCCTTTCGGTTAGTCATTCCGCCATTGGGGAATCAGTTTGTTAACTTAGTGAAAAATTCATCCGTTTTAGCCTTCGTAGCTGGCTTTGATTTAATGTATCAGGCCAATAACATTGCTTCAACGACATTTGACACGATTAATAGTTACATGGTTGTCGGTGTGATATATCTGTTTATTACGATGCCAATCAGTTATTACATGCGTCATCTAGAAAAACGCTTAGCGTAGGGGGCAAGCCGATGAAATCATTTATCGATGCATATTCATGGATCAACTTACGCTACCTACTTGAAGGGCTTTGGGTAACCGTTGAAGTATCAGTCATTTCTGTCATTTTAAGCTTCATCGTTGGTTCACTATTAGGGATTATTCGTTACACTAAAATCAAGTACTTATCTGCAATTGTGGGATTTGTGATCGATGTGATCCGTAATTTGCCACTATTGTTGATTATCTTCTTTACCTACTTTGGTTTGCCTAACTTTGGCTTTAAACCAGAAATTATTCCTGCCACTATTTTAGCGATGACGATCTTTGAATCGTCCATGCTGGCTGAGATTATTCGTTCGGGGATTCAAGCTGTTCCAACTGGTCAAATGGAGGGCGCTAGAGCCAATGGGTTGACCTATTGGCAAGCATTGCGACACATTCTTTTACCACAAGCTTACAAGAAAATGATTCCGGCTTTGGTCAGTCAATTTATTTCCTTGATTAAGGATACATCGTTGGCCACGATCATCGTATTGCCAGATTTGACGTTCCATGCGCAGATTATTTACGGGCAAAACGCTAATTACATCATTCCGATGTTCCTTGCATTAGCGGTGATGTACTTTGTGGTTTGTTATGGTTTATCCGTTGTCGCCAATTATATCGACCGGCGAATGGCGTAGCTTTCAAGCTTAACGAGGATCAATTGACGAACAACTGCTTAAGTGATTGCAACATTGCACTTAAGATGAGTAGGTCCAGTCTGCAAAGCCGTGAAATTATCGCGATAGCCATATTTTAGGATTAGCAGAGACGTTTGCTAATCCTTTTTTGGCAGTTGATGTAGTAAACATGGTTTTTGGATGTCATTGCTGATCACACATACGGACAGTTGTTAATTTTATCCCCGACTGTTAGTGTAAAGTTTTGGTGACAGAATGTTAGGGGTCGGCAAGCTACATCGGAAGTGAATAACAGTAATTCGCTCCATAAAAGTCGCGACCCTGGTCTTTAAATTGGACGGAACCTAAATAGAATCGGTATGATAATGATAGGCAAGAATTGATTAGCTGGTCAGACAACTTCATTGGGAGGCTATTGTAAATGAAAAAAGATAAATTCAAGCCCAAACCAGATGCTACTTCAGCAACAACCCCAAAGCGTCCCGGATTCTTGGGAAAATTTATGTTGTTACTAAGCGTTGCACAGTTATTAATGCAGCTAAATGAATTACGTAAGCGGTGGCATGGGCACGCTTAGCTGGTAAATTTTAGCGTTGCAATGTAAAAGCACGTCGTCAAAGACCCATAATTGTGGGCTTTGGCGACGTGCTTTTTAGGTTCGTTGCTTAGTCGATTCGATATTTTTCAAATCGTTTGGCAGATTCATCCGTTAATTCAACCGTAATTTTCGTTCCTTCAGCGACGTAATCAGTGGCCAAAATATGTGCCTTTTCATTGAGAAAGTTAAGGATATTACCCTGGTCGAAGGGGATCAACAACGTTACGGTTTGATAGTTTTGAAAAATTTGCTCACGGATTATTGCGATTAGTTCATCTAATGAAGCGTCATCCTTGGCCGAGTATATGAGTTGCATGCCTTCTCGAACCGGATAATTGGCGTCCGTTAAATCGGCCTTATTAAACGCAACGATCATTGGAATATCGGTGACGCCAATTGCCGCCAGTGTTTCATTAGTCGTCGTCATCATCGCTTCGCTGTTTGGATCGGCGAAATCAACGACTTGAATGAGTAGGTCCGCATTGGCAGCCTCCGCTAGGGTTGATCGAAAGGCTTCAATTAGGTTATGTGGTAGCTTGCTGACAAAGCCGACGGTATCTGACAGTAAAAATTGTTTTTGATCTGGTAGGGTGATTTGCCGGACACTGGTATCCAAGGTTGCAAATAACATGTTTTTTTCGAAAACTTGCTTGTCTTCATTAGCGCCGAATTTACGAACTAGGCCATTCATGGTTGTCGATTTGCCGGCATTGGTATAACCAACTAAGGCGACCGTTGGCAAGCCATTTTTTTCACGCTGGGTGCGTTGAGTTGTGGCAGCCTTAGTGATTTCAGCCAATTCTGCTTTCAGGTGTTTAATTTGGTTATTGATCGTTCGCCGGTCCATTTCCAGTTGCGTTTCACCGGCCCCGCGGTTAGTGAATCCACCGCCACCACCAGCACCTGTCTGTTGGTCTAGCCGTTGATTGACGCTCGTGTGGAGGCGGGGAAGTTGATACTGCAATTGCGCGATTTGCACTTGCAATTTAGCTTCACGTGTCTGGGCGCGATTGGCGAAAATATCCAAAATGAGGGCAGTTCGATCTAAAACCGATGCTTTGGTTTCCCGTTCAAGGTTACGAATTTGCGAAGCGGTTAGCTCATCGTTAGTCACAATGGTCGTCAAGTCTTCACTGGCAACGATTGTGGCTAGTTCGGCGACTTTCCCCTTGCCGAAGTAAGTACCAGGATGTGGCCGATCCAATTTTTGGCGGACCTCTTCTTTGACGATCATATGGTTGGCAGCCACTAAATTAGCAAGTTCTTCCATCGAATAGTCGAAGTTGCGATCTCCAGTGTTTAGACCAGCGATAATGACTGCCTTAGGTGCAACAGCTGTTTCAGCCATAGACGTTGCCTCGTTTCTAAATGATTTTAATGTACTTAGTATAGCATGAATCCAATGATGGCCGTGATGACGGTGGGATGGTAACGCTTATTGATGGGATGATTAAAAATAAATTAGCAAAAAAACATTGACTTTAATTTTATTTTAATCTAATATCAATTCAACTTTTCGTTACATAAGTTTGATGCGAGGGGTGTACTGCCTGAGTTGAGGGTTGAGGAGTGTGGTTGAATGAGAGTTGGAAAAATTTTGGCACTAGGTGCGGCAGCAACGTTATCGGTATTCACATTAGCAGCCTGTGGGAATAGTCAGGGAGCGTCGGGGCATAAGGGACAGTTAAACCTGATGTTACCGGCTGAAATGCCGACTCTAGATCCGTCAATTGCGACAGATAATGAGTCACTGACCGCCCTGTCAAATACACAGGAAGGAATTTATCGGCTTGGCAAGAACTCAAAGCCTGAGAATGCATTAGCTACTAAGACCACCGTGTCTAAGGATGGGCTTCATTGGACATTTAACTTGCGTCACGGCGTCAAGTGGTCAAATGGTGACACGGTGACAGCCCAAAACTTCGTAGACTCATGGCGACGGACGAACAATCCCAAGACCGGTTCTCAATATGCTTACCTATTTGAAGGGGTGAAGAATGCTGATGCTGTGCAAAAGGGCAAGGCAAAGCTGAGTTCTTTAGGCATTAAAGCTGATGGCAAGTATAAATTATCTGTTACTTTATCGAAGCCAATTCCATATTTTAAATTATTACTCGGCTTTCCAGTCTTTTTCCCGCAAGACCAAAAAGCCATTGACAAGTATGGTAAGAAATATGGTCAAACTTCAGCCACACAAGTTTACAATGGGCCCTTTAAAGTTTCCGGATACAAGGGGACGAATTCTAAATGGAGTTGGGTCAAAAACAACACATACTGGGATAAGAAGCACGTGAAGCTAGATAAGATTAATTTCCAAGTGGTTAAAGAATCCAACACGGCGCTTAACCTATATAACTCCAAGAAAGTTGATATGACCCAGTTGACTGGGGATCAAGTCGCTCAATACAAGAACAACAAAAATTATATTTACCGACCTGGTTCATCGGCGGCCTATGTTGAATTGAACGAAGACAAAGTGCCTGCCTTCAAGAACCAAAAGATTCGGGCAGCATTATCTTACGCAATCAGTCGGACACAGTTAACCAATAACGTGCTACAAGATGGTTCCAAGCCAGCTAAGACATTTACACCACCTAAGTTGGCAAAGGATCCATCCACCGGTGAAGATTTCGCGAGTGAAGCTGAGGTCAAAGGCGCATTGACACAGAATTTAACTAAGGCCAAAGAATTGTTAAAAGAAGGTGAGCAAGAAGCTGGTATCACCGATTTACACTTCAGCCTAATGGCGGATGATACTGATACCGGGAAGAAAAATGCAGAGTTCTTGCAAACCGAATTTGAAAAGTTGCCGGGAGTCAAAGTTGACGTTAATAATGTGCCATATAAGACACGCCTAACACGTTCGGCTGATCACAATTTCCAATCAGTTGTCACGCTGTGGGGCGCTGATTACAACGATCCATACACGTTTGCCCTCTTCACTTCTGATGGGACTTACAACGATGGTCTTTGGAAGAATGCAACGTATGACCAGAATGTTGCCGACTCTGCGGGCAAAAATGCATTGAACAAAGAAGCCCGGTTTAAGAACTTAGTCACGGCCGACCAAACCTTAGTTAAGGATTATGGCGTTTTGCCACTCTACACAGGTTCATTTTCCGGATCAGGACCATTTTTGCAACGACCATACGTTAAAGGGATTATCTACAACTCAGCCGGAATTAATTGGAACTATAAGGAAGCTTATGTTAAATAAGCTTTGTTGAAATAATGAATGAGTTTGATTGATATTTTAGATCGTCACTTTTCGAAATTTGGAGAGTGGCGGTTTTTTGTTGAGTTCGACAATCCACTTGCCTTGGTTAATTTAGCGAGGGCAATTAATCGCACCACTGGGGCTTAATTGCTACGATACCGGTAATTAAGAAAGGAAGGTCCTTATGATGGCATTAACATTAGGTTCATATCAATATGTGCGCGATGTGTATAACCAGAATATGCGGTTAGCACAATATAAATTACCTGAACAATTGACAGATGGCACTCAGACAGTTCACGATGACGGACTTATTAAACTAACCTTGGTTGTTACTGATCAACAAGTAACTAAAATTACGATTGTGACGACGAACCCGCGTGCTACAGAATATATGCAGGTCTTCGAAGGCTTTGAATTTGGCTTTGATGCTGTGGCGACTTGGATTCAAAATTATGAACAATCTGTCACCACTCACGGTCCTTCACAGGGCATCGTTAAGGGGATTTTAGCTGATTACCAGACAACACCTGATGAAGTCCTGACGGTCAACTTGACCCGCGTAGCGAATAGATAATTTGACTTAAATGAAAAAAACCATGGATTAAATGAGAAAAATGCTTTTTAAATTTTCGCAGATCACAGGAATAACGAACGTTTTCTGACATCGATGATTAATTTTATCACCAGAAATAGGATTGTAATGTTGTAAGCGAATCGCTTATATAACAATGATTTGGAGCCTTTTTCAACCCTGATAACAAACGTGATTTTTAAAAATGGCAGAATCTCGATTGACATTAACCAAATTCTCATTTAGTATTCAATCTAAGGTTTTCAAATTGAATCATTTGTCTTGAGGGCCATGGTCGATTACTGGAGTAATGGATCTAACTAGGAGCGTACATCACTCATTGTGGTGGATGTACAGTTGAAAAAGGAGTTGGGGATATGAAGTTGCGGAGAGTACTAGCACTCGGCGCAGTTGCCACCATCTCTGCCATTACGTTAGCAGCGTGTGGCAGCAAAGGTGCATCTTCACATAAAGGAACATTAAATTTAGCTACTACGGCTGAATTGCCAGGTATGGACACGTCTAAGGTGACAGATAATTCATCATTGACTGCCCTAGCTAACACGCAAGAGGGGATCTATCGCATCGGTAAAGATGCGAAGCCTGAAAATGCATTAGCCACCAAGACAACGGTTTCTAAAGACGGGCTGCACTGGACGTTTAACTTGCGTAAGAACACCAAGTGGTCTAACGGAGACACAGTCACCGCGCAAGATTTCGTTTACTCATGGCGACGGACTAATAATCCGAAGACCGCGTCTCAATATGCTTATCTATTTGATGGCGTGAAGAATGCTTCTGCTATTCAGGATAAAAAGGCAGCCGTAAATAGTTTAGGGGTTAAGGCAGACGGCAAGTACAAACTCGAAGTAACCCTTGAAAAGCCAATTCCTTACTTCAAATTGTTACTTGGGTTCCCAATCTTCTTCCCACAAGATCAAAAAGTGGTCGACAAGTATGGTTCAAAGTATGGGATGAAGTCGCAGTACCAAGTTTACAATGGTCCATTTAAGATGGAAGGTTGGACAGGGACCAACACTAAGTGGAAGTGGGTTAAGAACGATACTTACTGGGACAAGAGTGCGGTTAAGACGAAAACCATCAACTTCCAAGTGGTTAAGGAAGCTAACACGGATCTTAACTTATACAACTCCGGTAAAATTGATCAGACGCAATTGACTGGTTCACAGGTTGCCAACTACAAGAAGAGTAAAGATTACAAATTTTATCCTGGTTCAACGTCAGCTTACCTAGAGCTTAACCAAGCCAAGGTACCAGCCTTCAAGAACGAAAAAATTCGGCAAGCTTTGTCTTTGGCCATTGACCGCAAGCAATTGACTGATAACGTCTTACAAGACGGCTCAAAGCCAGCTACTGGTTTTATTCCAACAGACATTGCCAAGAACCCATCCACAGGTGAAGACTTTGCTAAGCAGGCTGAAGTTAGTGGCTACACAGATCACGACTTAGCCAAGGCAAAGCAGTTACTTAAAGAAGGGGAAAAAGAAGTCGGCATTTCTAGTTTGAACTTTAGTTTACTGGCCGATGATACCTCAACAGGTAAGTCAAATTCCGAATTCTTACAATCACAATTTGAAAAGCTACCAGGCGTTAAGGTAACACTGCAAAATGTGCCATTTAAGAATCGGTTGGCCAAGTCACAATCTGGCGACTTTGACTCTGTTGTTTCACTATGGGGCGCTGATTACAATGATCCATACACTTATTCATCGATTATGACTTCCGACAACTCTCAAAATGATGGTAAGTGGAATAACGCAGAGTATGATACTTTGGTTAAAGACTCAGCTGGTAAGGACGCTAATAATAAGCAAGCTCGTTACAACGATTTAGTTAATGCTGAAAAGATCTTGACGAAAGATGTTGGGGTCGTGCCACTTTACTGGGGGACAGCATCAGGTTCTGGTCCATTCTTGACCAAGAGTTATGTTAAGGGTCTCATTTACAACTCTGCAGGAATTAACTGGAACTACAAGAACGTTGACGTTAAGTAATCAGGTGACGTTCGCACGAACCGAAAGGGTTAACCGTTTCGGGCAACGTGGAGAAAGACCATTTCGTTCTGGTTTCTCTCCACGTTTTGTTTTAAGATAAATGTTAATGATTTTCAGCAAAATCTCATTTGTTGAAAATCTAGCAATTATTACTCGTTTGGTTAGATTGTGAGGAAGTAGTTTATGGCAAAATACCTACTGAAGCGTTTGTTTTACCTCCTCCTAACGCTATTTCTGATTGCGACCATCACGTTCTTCATGATGAAGTTGTTGCCAGGGACACCGTTAAGTAACGAGTCGAAACTCTCGCATGCTCAGATTCAAATGATTTATCACACGTATGGGTTAGATAAGCCAGTATGGCAACAATATGTAATTTATCTAGCCGGAATGGTTCACGGCAACTTTGGCCTTTCATTCCAATTTGATAATCAACCCGTGTCTTACCTTTTAGCAACGCGGATGCCAGCCTCCTTCCAATTAGGGGTACAGGCAATGATTATTGGCGTGTTATTAGGGATCATCGTTGGGGGCATCGCTGCCATTCGCCGCAACACCTGGGTTGATGGTACGATGACGATTATTTCAATCTTAATGATTTCCATTCCAAGCTTTGTTTTGGCCATTTTGTTGCAGTACTATCTTGGCCTTAAAGCTGGGGCCTTCCCCGTGGCTGGTTGGGGGAACTTCGCATACACGATTCTACCAACTATTGCGTTAGCAGGTTCGCCCTTTGCCACGACGGCGCGGTTTATCCGTACTGAAATGGTCGATGTTATGAGCTCCGATTACATTGAATTAGCGAAGGCCAAGGGGTTATCACAGACCGGCGTGGTTTATCACCATGCTTTGCGTAATTCCTTGATCCCATTGATTACGTTAATTGGTCCCTTGACTGTTAACCTGATGACTGGATCGCTGGTGGTGGAAAATATCTTCGCCGTCCCCGGAATTGGGGAACAATTTGTTAAGTCGATTACGACTAACGATTACCCAACGATCATGGGGATTACGATGATGTACTCCGTGCTACTCGTGGTCGTCTTGTTATTAACGGATATTGTTTACGGTATTGTTGATCCACGAATTCGTCTGCAAGGAGGTCAAGGCTAATGGCTGAAAACGTCAATGTTCCAGATGATGCATTTGAACCGCTTGGTAAAGAAGATCATCTAGATAATGAAAAAATTGCCGCTCCGTCGTTGACTTTCACGCAGGATGCATGGCGGCGGTTAAAGAAAAATAAAATTGCCTTTGTCTCAATGTGGATTTTATTGGTCATCTTCGCGTTAGCCTTGATTGGCCCGGTGATTTCACCGCATCAACCGAATAACGCGCAACCCGCATATACGAACTTGCCACCAAAAATTCCAGGTGTTCATATTCCTGGTCTAGACGGAACAAAAAGTGTTGACGGTGGCCGGGTTAATGCCTACACCGCCCAGCATGTACCTGCTGGCAAATATTGGATTTTGGGCACGGATTACTTAGGTCGTGATCTGTTGTCACGGATCATTGCCGGGACCCGTGTCTCCCTGGCGGTTGCGCTAATTGCCACCTTGCTTGATTTAACTGTCGGGATCGGGTATGGACTGATTTCAGGTTGGCGGGGCGGCCGAACGGACTTAATTCTGCAACGGATTATCGAAATTCTGTCTTCCGTCCCTAACTTGGTTTACATGATTTTGTTACTGGTCGTGATGAAAGGGTCACTGTTGTCAATTTCTTTGGCGATCGCGATCTCCGGTTGGACGACGATGGCCCGTTTGATTCGGGCCGAAACGTTGACTTTGAAGAGTCAAGAATATATCTTGGCGGCTCGTACGCTAGGTGAAAGTTCATGGAAGATTGCCATGCGGCATTTAATTCCCAACATGAGCTCGGTCATCATTATTCAGACAATGTTTACGATCCCCAGCGCCATCTTCTTTGAGGCCTTCCTTTCTTACATTGGGATTGGGATCCAACCACCGACTGCTTCACTAGGGACCTTGATTTCTGATGGGCAAAAGAACTTCCAGTTTTTACCTTTCCAGATGTGGTACCCGGCCATCGTGTTGATGGTGATCATGATTTGTTTCAACCTGTTTGCTGATGGCTTACGGGATGCCTTTGACCCACGTTCAAGAGAGTAGGTGACGTTAATCGTGGAAAGTACTGAGAATGAAAATTTAATCGAAGTCAACCACCTGCGCATTAACTTCAACACCTATGCAGGTAAAGTTAAGGCGATTCGTGATGTCTCGTTCCATTTAAAAAAGGGTGAAACGCTGGCAATTGTTGGTGAATCTGGTTCGGGTAAATCGGTAACGACACGGGCTTTAATGGGATTGAACGCCGACAATGCTGAAATTGCTGGTGGTGAAATCTTGTTTCATGGTCAAGATGTCCTTAAGAAGTCTGAACAAGAAATGCAACAAATTCGTGGTAAAGATATTGCGATGATCTTTCAGGACCCAATGACTTCGTTGGATCCAACAATGAAAATTGGTCGTCAGATCGCTGAACCATTGCGGGTTCACAATCATGTTTCACGCGAAAAAGCGATGGAGCAAGCTTTAGAAATGTTAAAGTTGGTTGGTATCACTGATGCAGAACACCGGATCAACGATTACCCACACCAATTTTCTGGTGGGATGCGGCAACGAATCGTGATCGCAATCGCTTTAATCTGTTATCCAGAAGTTCTGATCGCCGATGAACCTACGACTGCTTTGGATGTAACCATCCAAGCACAGATCTTGAAATTGATGAAAGAACTTCAAGAAAAGATTGAGACTTCCATCATTTTCATTACCCATGATCTTGGGGTTGTTGCTGGTATGGCTGACCGGATTGCCGTTATGTATGCCGGTAAAATCGTGGAATACGGCACGGTTGACGAAATCTTCTACAATCCACAACACCCTTATACATGGGGGTTATTGAACTCGATGCCGACGCTAGATACGCGCAGCGGCGACTTGTCCGCTATTCCTGGTACGCCGCCAGATTTGCTCGACCCGCCTAAGGGAGATGCATTTGCGGCCCGTAATCCGTATGCGCTAAAGATTGATGCAGAACAGGAACCTCCGTTCTTTAAGGTCTCTGAAACACATTACGCGGCAACTTGGCTATTAGATCCACGTTCACCACAAGTGGTGCCACCGGTGGCCATTGCGAAACGACAAGATCAATGGGCCAAGATGCACAATGCCGATGGCGAATTGATTCGACCAGAAGCACCGCTACCGACACCGGCCGCTCCGAGCGACGATGATCGTGAATAAAGAAAGGAGCGTCAAAATGGATTACACAGATCGGAAAAAGATTTTAGAAGTTAAAGATCTGAAGCAGTACTTCAACGTTGGCAAACGTGATGAAGTTCGTGCCGTTGACGACGTTTCCTTCGACATTTACGAAGGGGAAACGTTTGGCCTAGTTGGTGAATCGGGTTCTGGCAAAACGACGACTGGGCGAGCAATCATTCATTTATATGAACCAACTGGCGGTGAGGTGCGCTTTGATGGACGTGATGTTTCTAAAATCAAAGATCGTAAGGAACAGTTGGAATTTCGGAAAGAAATGCAGATGATTTTCCAAGACCCATATGCGTCATTAAACCCCCGGATGAAAGTCAAAGACATCGTCGCTGAAGGAATTGATATCCACCATTTAGCTAAAAATGACGAAGAGCGTTCTAAAATGGTGGAAGATTTACTGGAAACGGTTGGTTTAAATAAAGACCATTCTAGTCGTTATCCTCATGAATTCTCTGGTGGTCAGCGTCAACGGATTGGAATCGCACGGGCGTTGGCCGTTAATCCTAAATTCATCATTGCAGATGAACCCATTTCAGCACTGGATGTTTCGATTCAGGCGCAAGTGGTTAATTTGATGAAGGAATTGCAAGTTAAGCAGAGTTTGACTTATCTCTTCATCGCCCATGACCTGTCAATGGTGAAGTATATCTCTGACCGAATCGGAGTGATGCATTATGGAAGAATGTTAGAAATCGGCCCAGCCGATGAGGTTTACACCAAACCACTACACGACTATACGACGAGCCTATTGTCAGCCGTGCCCATTCCTGATCCAGAGATTGAACGGACCCGACAGCAGTTGGACTATGATTCCAGTCGTGAAAGTGATGGTAAACCACGTAAGATG
The DNA here is from genome assembly GCF_045862785.1 of Furfurilactobacillus curtus. GTDB lineage: Bacteria > Bacillota > Bacilli > Lactobacillales > Lactobacillaceae > Furfurilactobacillus > Furfurilactobacillus curtus. The sequence continues at coordinate 456,499 of NZ_BQXO01000002.1, forward strand.
GTGGAAATTGCACCGCATCACTTTGTTCGGGCGGCTGAAGATGAAATTGGGATGTATCAAGATCGTGCTCGTAAGGCCGGCCTAGAAGTCTTACAGCAAGCTTAGTGATTATTTGAAGTTGTTGGTTGCTTTCAAGTGAAGGCGGTCAACGACTTTTTTGTTCAACAAAAACAGCGACTTCACTGAGGAAGTCGCTGTTAGAGTGGTTTATTTTTTGAAAATATGTCAGGAGATATTGTTGACAGAGTTGTTGGCCATCAACACTATCTAAGATAACTGGTGGAGCTTAAAATAACTTAAAAACCACCAATTTTTTTGAACAAAGTTGTTCGGCCAGCTAAAAACCTTCCTGCTAGCCATAACAGGAAGGCTTTTGGGGGATGAATTCTTTCGGAGTGTAGGAGTGTGATAGCAATATTGCTATCAACAATATTTAAGATACTGAATCAAGCTTAAATAGACCTGAAAATATAACTGAAAGACCAGATTTCTTTAATAATGCTCCATCCTTGCGATTAGCCTGCTCAATCGTGATTGTCCGTTGTTGCTCAGATTCAAAACGGTCTTGCTTACACTCTGATGTAAACGTGTTCGCCAGACCTGAGTCCTATGCACAACCAGCAATCACTACCGGGTGAAGCCCACCCGTCCATGATTTCCAGTTGTTGCTCGGCCTCACTCGGTCTTGCTTACACTCTGATGTAAACGTGTTCGCCAGACCTGAGTCCTATGCACAACCAGCAATCACTACCGGGTGAAGCCCACCCGTCCGTGATTTCCAGTTGTTGCTCGGCCTCACTCGGTCTTGCTCACACTCTCTGATAAAAGCTAGGCAACCGCCCTAGATAAGTTGTAAACTGTGGTGGATACGAAAACCACAATTTGGCTTTGATGTTAGCCAGCAATTTTGGAGGATTTCCATGAAGGTTAAACAGATCCTGACAGCAACCGCGCTTTTAGGGGCCGCAGCCGTCACGGCTCAGGCGCGTTTGATTGAGCGTCGTAGTGTTAGTAGTAAGGTCTTGGCTGGGTTAATGCGTCTACAACCCAAAAAAATGTTTAGTCCCTATAAGCATGCGGAAAATTTAGTCACGTATGAATATTTTGCTGAAAAAAATGCGAAACCTTGGCAAATGAATCAGCAGTTTAAAGCCAAGTATCATGCGATCATGTCGTCAACGTATCCTTCAACTTATGAATTCCATGGACGTTATCATGACAATCGATATACCGTTATTTACTTGCATGGCGGTCGTTTTTGGAATCAGCCACAAGCGATGCAAATTCGGTTTGCCCGTAAACTAGCTGATACATTATCAGGGACAGTGTTAATGCCGATCTATCCACTGGCTCCAAATTACGACTACCAGGATGTTTTAACCTCATTGGAACGGTTGTATCGTGAGGTACTCAAGACAGTCGATCCGGCTAAGTTAATTATTATTGGCGACTCCGCTGGGGGTGGCTTGGCATTGACATTAGCTGAGGCACTAAAGGAGTGGGACCTGCCGCAACCGAAAAACATTGTGGCCCTTTCCCCGGTGTTAGATGTGGGCTTAACCAATGATGAAATTCGGTATTATGAGGCTGCCGATCCGGTCTTAGATCGTTACTCGTTACAAGTGATGATGGGTCATTATTATGCGCACAATACCGTCACGACCGACTGGCACGTTAGTCCGCTGTATGGAGATGTCACTGGGCTGGGACGGTTAACCATTTTTGTTGGCACGCGGGAATTACTTTATCCAGACGCAGTTAAATTTCGTGAAAAGGCTAAACAAGCTGGCGTTGACATTGACTTTTTCGATTATCCTTATATGATGCACAATTTCTTCAGCTTGCCGTTACCCGAGACTGATCAAGCCTTTGATCAACTGATTTTTGTGCTGGAACAACCATTGGCAATCGGCTAGTTGAGATTTGTGTTACGCTGAGATATTTAATATGGTTGACTTCAGACAAAAATAGTTTTATCCTGTTGGTCACATTCAGGCGAAAGGCGAGGTGCTCAGGATGAATGAAGTGATCTTGTATTTAGCTAACCATATTGAAAATGACGAATTACTCGGACGCTTGGTTCATGATATTGCCGCTTATGAAAGCTCGGAGCAGTCACGACCGACTAAGCAACTGGCCCGTCAAATCAATCAGGTGGCGCGTCGTTTTGTTGAAGGTGAAGAAGATCGTGTTGACTTAACTCACGTGCATCGTGACCCTAAATTAGCGGCATTGACGATGGCTTTAAAACAGTCGTCACAACATGACAGAATGGCTGGACAGCCGCTATTGGCAGCACCGCGATATACGACTGAGCAAGCATAACTCGGCAATCGTTGCTGAACGTATCATAATAGAATCGCTCTGAATTTTAATTTACGAGGCGCTCCAGCTTAAGTGGGCGTCTTTTTTGATGACGGTGGTTTATCCAAAATGGTCTTCGGTGGGTAACTAGCCGTTTTTTAAGGGCGAACAAAAAATAAGCAGGTGCGCACCCAATTGAAGTCGCACCTGCTTATTTATTTTATTCCTTAAAGTTGAGCGTCGAGACGATCAGTATAATTAACTGTGACGTGGTCGGCGTCGATGGTTAATTTAGTGACGCTACCATTGCGTGGCCCAGGTTGGGATGCAAATTTGTCGGAATAGTGATCGATGACATGTCGTAAATACGTTCCATGGGTTACCACTAAGACATTATCACCATCGTGATGTTGTTGCCGCAAGAAGGTGATGCCAGCTTGAATTCGACGCCATAAATCATCGTAGTGCTCCGCATGATGATAAGGGTCAGCGTCAGCGACCAAGTTAGTTGCATCTTTGAGTCCCAGCTTTTCGATCAAGGCGTTGTAGCTATCGCCGCCCTTGGGGGAACCGATTTGATGCCACATGAGCATGTCATCATAGCCTTCCCAGAAGCCAAAGAATTGTTCACGGAATTCTGGGCGCTGAATCGGCTGTGAAAGTGCACTAGGATTGGCGGCCAAAATTAGTTTTCCCGTGGCAAAAGTCCGCGGTAAATCGCTCGAATAAGCAGCATCGAACGGAATCTGGCTCAGCAATAAACCGGCGTGTTCGCCATCGTTAATTCCTTTTTCGGTCAGCGGTGCGTCCACCCACCCTTGCATCCGATGATATAAATTCAGATAAGTTTGCCCGTGACGAACCATGTAAACATTAAATGACATGAGAGCCTCCGTAATTATTAATAGTCCTATCATAGCAAATTCCGGTGTTTCGCTCCAATCAATCTAGTCAATTGATGGCGTCAACTTTTAGTGGGGTAGTCACTTAGACTAGTGATAGGTTAAACCTTGACAGTGTTATCCACGATCGACCAAGCGTGAACTTTACGGGCATTCGGTTGGAACGCCGTGGGCCTGCTCTGAACGTGGAAGTACCCTGATTTCACAGTCAGACTTTATCGTAAGCGAAGGACGCTAACGATAACGACACAGGCTGAGCCGATGCCCGCTACGTCCAGGTTGGTCTACTTTTCAGTTCACTCACCTATCTTTCGACTTGCAGCGTGATCGCTTCTATCGGGCGGACCAAAGGCGATTTTGATCCTATTGGACAAGCTGTGGGCTTGATACTATCGCATTTTGTGCTAACACTCGTGTCCAATGTTCGTTCGCCAATTGCCTTAATCCGGTCCGCCTGTCGACCTGCAAGTAATGAAATAGCGGACTTTCCAAACGAAGTGACCATTTCGGTAATGATTTTTTGTAATACAGACGACAAGCGTGATTCCTCCAGTGTGTTTAGATTGTTTTCTTCAAATTAACATTCGATCACTAGAGGGGTCACTCCCTTTTTATTCTTAGAATTCTACCCGCTTAAACTTTACGTCGACAATCAATTGCAGGGTGACAGAACCAGTGACAAAGTTAAGCCAGTCGATTTTACTAATGATTAACGGTCCCAAGAGCTGCGCGGATGTCGGCAATGGCGGCTTTAGAGCCAGTGAAAATTAAGCGATCATTGAGCTGTAACACTAAATTTCCAGTTGGTTTGATAAATTGTCGATTACGAATTACCTGTGAAATTGTGATTTGATTGATGAATGGCAGATCGCTGAGATTGATGCCGGTGAAACGCTGGTTCAGGATAGTGACTTCGAAAATTCCCGCATCGGTGTCGGTCAAAATGCGCAAGGTATCAGGCGCTTCAATGAGACTGCGCGACAAGGCTAGTGTGATTTCCCCCGTATTGAAGACCTCGACCCCTGCTGCAGTGAGTTGATCTTCGGTTTGATCTAAAATATTGCGATCTTCATAGCGAACCAATACGCGGGGCACACCGTATTCTTTAGCAGCTAAGGCAACGCCGGCGTTTTGGGCCGCGTTATAATGACCAATAAACAAGATATCGGCATCAAAGGCACCAATATCAGCGAGTCGTTTAGGCGTGAATGGATCGACCAATGTGACATTAACTTCACTATTATAGGCACGATAGTTTTCTGGTTTATCCGTAAACATGGCAATGTCATACCACCCTTTAGCCAGTTGCTGGGCCACCGGGACGGTGGTGATGTTGGTGCCAATGAAATGGACCGTTTGTTTGGGCAATGGTTCAGCGTCAGCAGCAAATAAGCGGTTAAATAGTAGTGGTGCAAAGATACAGGTAATAATCGCCGCTAACAAAAAGGCACCAGCTTGTTGATTCGTCATTTGATGGAGCGAGACAGCAACGGAATCAATAGCCAAAACTAACGTGATGGTGGTCACCGATAGGGCAGTTCCGGCCGTTGCATTGACGGCCTTAAAGCGTAATTTCAGAATGGGCCAGATCGCAAGTTTGGCCACCACGTAGCCAATAAATAGTAAAGGAATCAATAAGAGGGTCTGCGGACTGGCCATTAGGGCGGGGATGTCTAATTTAACGCCAGTCATGATGAAAAAAATCGGGATGAAGAAGCCGTAACCGATTGAATCGAGTTTCTCTTGCGTCGCTGGTCGTGGTTCGAGTAATTTCATCACAATACCAGCAACAAACGCCCCGAGGATGTTCTCGGCTCCCACCGTTTCAGCCACAGTGACGAGGGCGACAATGAGGAAGAAAGCTAAGCGGATGTCCAACTGAGTGGTTGATTTATTAATTCGTTCAAACCACGTGAAAAAGGTGCGGAAGCGTAGTTGCAAGATGGCAGCGACAATGAATAAGATCAGCACCCAATAGATTGATTTGCTCGCATGACCGACCAGACTCGCATAGACCGTGAGACTCAGCATCGGGACCACTTCACCTAGAACTGCGATTAAGAGCAAGGTTTGTCCATAGGGGCGACTGAGCAATTCGTTTTCTTTTAGCGTAGCGATTACCACCCCCAACGCGATGGTGGCAAATAAAATGGCAGCTAACCATGGATCTGTGAATAAGCCGGTGGTTTTGAGGGTCCAACCCATTGCAATTGCTAATATGACGACGGTGCCATAAGCGAGGATGGCGAGCATGAGTGGACCCAGTTGTCGCGGTGAATTGGCGGCGGCCTTCTTTGCACGTGCCGTTTGAGGTAGGGGATGGCGACGAAAAAGGCTGAAATCAATTTCCATGCCACTTAAAAATAATAGAATAATCACGCCTAATGTGGACAATTGGTTGAGCGTGCTCGAGGTATGAATCCAGTTGAAACCGCTCGTGCCGAGGACAATACCGACAATGATTTCGACGACGGCGGTCGGTAAGAACGTAATTTTAAAACGAGCCATTAACAAGGGTGTCATTAAGGCCGCTAATAATAAGATTAATAGTGAAAGTTGCCCCATGGAACGTGCCTCCCAAGGTTAAGCATTATGGTCGATAGAAGTGATTAGAGTGACGGCGTAGATGTCGTGTTAATGCGACGATAAAGCCAGGTAAAATCCCGATTGCAGCGACGCCAACAAAAATCCAGGCAAAGTGGTGCTGGACGAATGGGAGACGGCCGAAGTAGTAGCCAAGGACACTACCAACAGTGACCCACAATGCGACGCCAATAACGTTTAAAATCGCAAATCGACGTTCGCTCATCTTCGTTGAACCAGCTAAGAGTGGGACAAATGTGCGGATGAGTGGCACGAAACGGCCGAAGATGACGGCGCGACCGCCATATCGCTTAAAAAAATCACGGCCGCGTTCTAAGCCACCACGCAGATGACGATTAATGAATTTGAAGCGCAACAGCCAAGCGCCAATGCGAAAGTTTATCGTATCGCCCAATACTGCTGCAAAAAAGAAAATGGGGACTAAGATTTTAATGTCTAAATTTGATTGTGTCGCGGCCGCGATGGCGCTAGTCACAAAGATCAAAGATTCTCCAGGGAGCCATGGAAAAATCACCAAGCCGGTTTCCGCAAAGATCAGAAGAAACAAGGTGACGTAGCTCCAATCGCCCATCCAAGAGAAAAGCGGCAAAATGTATTCTTGTAAGTGACTCAAAATGTGAAAGAGTTGTGACATGCACTGTCCTCCTCGTCGTCCTCCGATTACCCTTAAGTGTAGATAAAATAGGTATGAATAGCGAGACATCGGAGCTGACTTTGATGAATTTTTAGTTATGTGGATCATGATTGACCAAATTCAGTCGGTTGACTTACTCTGGCGGAACGCGCTCGTCTTCACTCGTGATGGCTTACGCTCTGATGTAAACGCGCTCGCCAGACTTAATCCTTTGGCGTGGTGGTGTTTAGGATCAGGCCAGTATGAATTGTACTTTGGTGCTTACACTAGCCCCAAAATTTAAGCGGGTGAACCGAAAGTAGACCAACCTGGACGTAGTAGGCATCGGCTCAGCCTGTGTACTTCCGGATTCAGAGCAGGCCCACGGCGTTCCAGCCGAACACCCGCAAAGTTCAGGTTGGTCGACAGTAATAACCTTGTAAAAGGGGGAATCTAACGCCAATTTTTGACACCCGCCCACGCAAAGGTAACGCCATCGATTCATACCAATCAGTTTACTTAACCACCCTAATTGAGCTATAATATTTAGTACGATTTTTCGCTGATTAACTTTGATTTTAAGTGAATCAAGGGGGACCATAGACAAGATGGAGGGCGATCACGTGACTGACTCAGCCGAGCAACAAGAACAAGTGCATCTAGATGGTGTCATTGGAAAAATTAAGGTTGCGCAACAGGTCGCTAGTGAGGATATTGCCACTGCGGCCCGAGACCGAAAAGATATTGAACGGGCATTTGGCGAGGTTCATCTAAATACAGGTAGCTATGAAGGCATGACGGATACTGCCATGTCATTACGTGCACAACAACAAATGCTTGATGAACGCCAGAATAGCTGGCAACATGCCACGCAACGGTTAGACGTGTTGCAGAAGTTAGAACAGACGCCATATTTTGCCCGAATTGATTTTCAAGAAGGTCCAACTGGTAAGCCAGAGACAATTTACATTGGCCTGGGTTCGTTTGCCGACTCACCAGATCACTTTTTGATTTACGATTGGCGGGCGCCAATCTCTTCAATTTATTATGATGGTGGCCTGGGCGACATTACGTATCAGACTCCTGATGGTCCACAAACTGTGGATGTGAAGTTAAAACGTCAATTTCAGATTAAAGATGGCGTGATTGTGACGATGTTTGATACCGATGAAGTTGTCGGTGACTCGATGTTGATGGAGGCGTTAGGCAATGCCTCCGATACTAAGATGAAGAGTATTGTGACCACCATTCAAAAAGAACAAAATCAGATTATTCGAGACACCAATTCTGATCTCCTATTTGTTCAGGGAGCAGCTGGATCTGGGAAGACGGCAGCTGTGCTTCAGCGAGTGGCCTGGTTGCTGTATCGGTATCGGGGAAATTTGACCGCTGGACAAGTGGTTTTGTTTTCACCTAATCAGTTGTTTAACGATTACATCAATCAAGTATTACCTGAATTAGGTGAACAAAACATGGTGCAGATGACATACTTGCAGTACACCAATCGCCGTCTGCCGAAAATTCAAGTTGAAACATTGCAACAACGTTTTGAAGCAACAACGGATGATCAGTTTCGTGCGGTAAATACGTTAAAGGGGAGCCTTAACTACTTTAACGTGGTCACAGAGTACGCAAATCATTTGGAACAAGCGGACATGCGTTTTCGTGATATTAAATTTCGTGATCAAGTCTTCATCAGTAAGGAAAAAATTGCAGAAATTTATTATTCATTCAACGAAAATTATCATTTGGCCAATCGATTATCAGCAACGCGTGAGGAGCTCATTAAGATCTTGAATCGCCGTATTTCAACGGAGATTCGCGACAAATGGGTTGAAGAAGCAGTGCAGAATTTGACCCGTGAAGAAGTCGATACCATGTTTGGAGATCAACCACGTGAATTCGATAGCCAAGATAAAGAGTATCGTTTCTTAGCGCGACAAATCGTGATGAAGGCGTTTAAACCCGTTCAATTGGCCATTTCACGGAGTCGGTATTTGAACATTAACGCGCAATACGCACACTTTTTGCGTCATGTACCGGCCATGCTTGACTTATCCGCGCAAGGAATCAGTGAAGCACAGTGGCAAGCAAGTGTTGAAGCGACGTTATCAGGTTACCGAAACCATCAGCTTTCATTAGCTGACACCTCTGCTTATCTATACTTATACGATATGATGACTGGCAAAAAAGGTGAGAAAGCAATTCGTTTTGTCTTCATTGATGAAGTGCAGGATTATTCGGCCTTTCAATTAGCTTTTCTGAAGTTTAGTTTTCCACGGGCTAAATTTACATTACTCGGTGATTTAAACCAGGCAATCTTCACACAAGAAAACAGCCGGACATTGCTCAGTGAACTATCAACGATGTTTGATCCAGAAAAGACGCGGGTTGTTCAGCTAACGAAATCCTATCGGTCGACCCAACAGATCACGGATTTCACGAAGGCCTTGTTAGTCGATGGGGAACAAATTACGGCGTTTAATCGGGCAGGTAATAAACCGATTGTCTCGGTAGCACCAACTCAATCCGCACAAGAACAGCGGCTATTGACACAACTGAGTGCTAACGACCAAGCCCATGAGACGACCGCTATTATTGGGAAAACATTAGCGGCCTGTGAAGCGGTCGCCGATCAATTGAAGGCCGCCGGAGTGAAGGCTACACTGATTCGAACGGAAAATCAGCGCTTAGTCCCGGGAACTTTAATTGTCCCAGCGTATCTAGCAAAGGGGTTAGAGTTTGACGCGGTGATCGTGTGGGATGCTTCTAAGAAAGTTTACTATGACGAAAGTGAGCGGCAATTGCTCTACACGATCTGCTCGCGGGCGATGCACCAATTAACATTGCTCGCAACTGGTGAATTAACGCCATTAATGGATCGTGTGCCAGCAGCGTTGTATACGCGAGAAACAGTCACTGCGTAACGCGTGAAATCAAAATAACAACGGGTGTGAAGCCGCTTTCAAAAAGTGGTTTCACACCCGTTTTGCTATGGTATACTGAACAGGAATTTTTAAAAACGTGGGGCAAGCAAATGGCTGAACAACTTGATAATTATGACCAATTTAAACGTGATCAGTGGCAAACATTATTCGATGCTGAGTCTGTACCATTAGATGAGATTGATTTGGAACAAATACGCTCATTAAATGACCGTATTTCATTGGACGATGTGCGCGAAATTTACATGCCATTGGTGCATTACATTCTATTGAAGTACCGGGATTTCCAACGGGCTAATGATGAACGTAGTGATTTTTTGCGCGTTTCTCACCGGCATGTGCCCTTTTTAATCGGGATTGCTGGGTCAGTTGCCGTTGGAAAGTCGACAACTGCTCGGCTATTAGCCTTGCTATTACGACACTTATACCCGCAACTAAAAGTGCAACAAATCACCACTGATGGGTTTTTATACCCTAATGCCGTGTTAGAGGCGAAAGGGATTGCCGATGACAAGGGGTTTCCAGATAGTTATGACATGCCCCGACTGATTCAATTTTTAAATGATGTCAAACAATCTAAGCCTCATGTCCAAGCACCTAAGTATTCACATCAGGTGTATGACGTGATTCCTAATGAGTATGACGAAATCGATCAACCAGACATTTTAATTGTTGAAGGCATCAACGTCTTACAATTACCTTCGCAAGCTGAAATTTTTGTCAGTGACTTTTTTGACTTCTCCCTCTATGTAGATGCGGATCCGCAATTAGTTGAGCATTGGTTCTTGGAACGGTTCAATATTTTGCTGAATTCTGCATTCAACGATCCCACTAATTTTTATCATGAATTGGCGACTGGATCACGAGAAGATGCATTTCTATATGCACGACAGGTCTGGGATGATGTTGATTTGCGCAACCTGAAAGCGTACATTCTGCCAACGCGTAATCGGGCTAACGTCATTTTGCATAAAGTCAGGCATCATACCATTGATGCTGTCTATCTGCGGAAGTATTGAAGCTGGTTGTCCAGACCAGTAGAGCCTTGTTGGGTGAGTGTGATCATCTTGACTGGGCTTTTTTGTTTTGAAAAAGCCAAAAGCAGGCGACGATAGCTGATTTTTTGGTATGATAGAACGAATTTAACAGATATGGAAAGGGGGCGGTTAGATGTCAGAATTGCCGGTAGTTAATCGTAAACGGACGTTCAATTGGCCGTTGTTTTTAAGTCCGTTCATTTCACGACTCGGAGATGCGTTGTATATCTTTGGATTAAATTGGTTCATTGTTAAGGCCACAGGGACTGCCTCTTTACTGGGAATTGTTCAAGGGATTGGCGGAATTGTGTTGGTCGTGGCTGATTTATTAGCGGGGCCGTTGGTTGACGGCATGAATCGTAAAATGGTCATGTTTTGGTCAGATGTTTTGAGTTTTATTGCTTGTTTACTAATGGCCTTAATTGTCGATGTCAATCATCCAGTGTTTTATCAGCTGGTACTGTTAACGGTGATTTTAGACATTGGTCTAGGTTTCAACTTTCCAGCGGCCAAAGCATTGGTGCCAGAATTGATTGAAACGTCAGCGCTACAACGCTTTAATGCTTTGTCTAACACGTCAATTAATCTGGCAGATATTTTTGCCCCACTATTGGGTGGCGCGTTACTCGCCATTAAATGGGTCAATTTCCGCGAGTTTCTGTTTATTAATGCGGCCTCGTTTTTGTTGTCTATCGCACTGGTGTTAGGCATTTCATATCGTTATCAACCGGAACGCCGTCAGCGATTGTCAATATGGTCAAGTCTCACTAGCGGTTTTAAATATGTGTTAGGCAAATCATTATTGGTTCAGATGGTCGTTGTTGACAGTGTCGTGAATATTTTCTATGCCGCCTTTAATTTATTATTACCATATGATGTTAAACATTATTTCAATGGTGATGAGCACTTATATAGTTACTTAATGGCGGTGATGGCAATTGGCGGCATGCTCGGAGGCCTGAGTCTGATCCGCTCACAAAAAGTACGCACCATGAATCAAATTGAACATGAGATCTATTTACTCGCGGCGGTGATGTTGATTGCCGGCGTGTGGCGACCATATTTGGTGTTGCTGGTCGTTACTGGCATCTATGGCTTTTTGATTTCACGAATCGGCGTTAGTTTATACACCTTAGTGCAAGATCAAACGGAAGTGGCCTATTTAGGACGAGTTTTCGGAATTTGGTTTATCTCCGTTGATTTTATGCATCCGGTTGGTAACTTTATCTTCGGGTTTATTATCGATTGGTTGGGCGAAGGTACCTTTATTTTAATGGGTGTGACTTTAGCTATGGCAATTTTCGTCATTAGTTGGCTTTTTTCACGGCGCCAGTCAGAATCCTAGCTTTTTAACTTAAACGAGACGAACGATGATGCATTTTGCAATTTGCTTGCAAAATGCATCTTTTTATGTGGTCAGTTAAACCGCTATGTCATCGCAATAAGAGCCGTAAAGAGGTCTGAAAACAATTGTCCACAAGTAACTGATAAGTCGATAAATTGTTAGGGGCACAAGACGTTTCACGAATTGGGTTATATTACGAAATGTTTCAGATATCGGAATATATGACATTTACGGCTGAATTTGTAATGTTTACGGTATTCTTCTGTTATTTACAATCTGTATAGTGGTCATCGTTAAGTTATTGTTATTAAAGAAATCTTAACTCACCATTACGAGTTAATTAGCCAGCATGTAACCAATCCTGGTTACATCAAACAACCTTAGGAGTGAAATTTTAGCATATGAAGATCAAACAATTAGTCTTGTCTACTGCTAGCGCAACCGCATTACTTGGTTTAGGGAGTGTCGTCGCAAATGCTGACACCAATATCACTGTTAAAAGTGGTGACACGGTTTCTAAGTTAGCTGCTGAAAACAACAGTACTGTTGAAGCCATTGTAAACGCGAACCACTTGCAAAATGGTGGGAACTTAATCTTTGTTGATCAATCACTGACTGTTCCTGATGCCGATGGTGCTAACACTGCTGCCTCGACCCAGCAACAAACGCAGACAACAGCTACGCAACAACCAGCTGCTGCAGTACAGCAAGCAACAACCACTCAAGCACAAACCGCTGCTCCTGCAGCCCCAGCGGTTTCTGGTTCTGATTCAGCAGCCCAAGCTTACATTGCTGCTCGCGAATCTGGTGGTTCATACACAGCCGTTAATGGTCAATACTACGGCAAATACCAACTTAGTTTAGACAAGTTGGGCGGCGACTTATCACCAGCTCATCAAGAAGCTGTTGCAACGCAATACGCTGATTCTCGTTACGGTTCATGGGCCGGCGCCCAAGCCTTCTGGGAAGCAAACGGTTGGTGGTAAGCAACTTGGCGTAAGCCAATAATTAAGTCTATTGATTAAGGGTCGTCCAGTGATGGACGGCCTTTTTAGTGTCTTGAAATAAGTTGGCTGATTTTCTCACGAGTTTTATTTGCGTTTGAGTACCCTCTAAGGTGCATAATAATGTTTATATTTATTTATAGGAAGAAGGAACTGCAATGAAGGGACGCTTTGGCTTTATCAGCATCGTCTTGTTTGGCCTAAATGCCATCATTGGCTCAGGAATTTTTTTGTTGCCAAATACCGCAATGAAATTAATCGGCCCAGCTAGCTTATTAGTCTTTGTATTTGACATGCTTTTAGTGATCAGTATTGCATTTTGTTTTGCAGAGGATGCAAGCTTGTTTCGTGAAAACGGCGGCCCGTACGTCTATGCAAAAGCCGCATTTGGTGATTTTATTGGTTACGAAGTTGGTTTTATTATCTGGGTGATTAGTATTATTGCCTGGGCGACTATGGCAGCAGGATTAGCGACCGCTTTGGGCGCTTTATGGCCAGTGTTAGCGCAACCAGTGTGGCACGCAACGATTATTACGGGTCTCTTAGTTGGGTTAGGACTAATTAATATTCTCGGTGTTAACGTCACCAAATGGTTGAATGATGTTGTCACTGTGGCCAAAATGGTTCCGCTAGTGTTTTTTGTCGCAATTGGGCTCTTTTTCATGCATGCGGGTAATTTTACGCCGTTTTTTCCGCATGGGCATTATGCAACCGGATCATTTGGTCAAGCGGCAATTGTGATGTTTTATGCGTTTACCGGTTTTGAGGCCATTGTTATTGCCGCCGAAGCCATGAAAAATCCCCAACATGATGTGCCGCGAGCGATCATCACTGTCATGGGTCTGGTGGCGTTGTTGTACTTTTTAATTCAAACCGTCTCGATTGGTATCTTGGGACCACGATTGGCGACAACGACGGCACCGATGCAAACAGCTTTGTCAGCGATTCTAGGACCAGTTGGCAAAGCAATTATTGGTGCGGGGACTGTGATCTCGATTACCGGCATTGCCATTGCACAGTCATTTACGGTACCGCGTAGTGGTCAAGCGATGGCGGATAACGGCGTGATGCCGAGGATTGTTGGTCACCTGAATCGGCGTGGTGTACCTGATGTTGCGGTCATCATTTCGGTTCTATTAGCATTGCCACTGGCCTTGACGGGCACATTTAGTACGTTAGCTGCCATTTCAGTTGTCTCGCGATTTGCTCAATACTTGCCGACGATTTTAGCGGTGTTGGTCTTTCGTCGAACGCGTCCAAATCAACCACGAGCCTTTCGGGTTCCGTTTGGACCAGTGATTCCCATTATTGCAGTATTGGTTTCATTTTGGTTACTAGCGCAGGCGCAATTGGTGAACTTGATTTGGGGACTGGGTGCCTTGGTGGTTGCAATCCCCTTTTATTTCTTAACGCGTAACCGGCGCCGTGAACTTGAACAGCAACAAAATCAGCATCGATAAATAATCAGAGCGAAACAAGCCGGGTGATGTCGAGCACTAGCTGAGACTGACTGGTTGGCGCTCTTTGCCAATTAGGCAGGCTGGGCTAGGCACAGACATCAGGCTTGGGTAGCTCGACAAATACAATAAACCGCTCAGTCAAGGGATCAAGTGGCTGAGTGGTTTTTAACTATACCAATTATAAAAATAGACGGATTTTTGGTTAACAATGTGGCTTTTCGTCAACAAAATAATGGCAAAATACAACCGTGTGCTAAAATATAGACCAATGTGATAAACATCTTGATAGTTATGGACATAAAACGGTATTCCAATTTTAACGGTTCATGAATTTTTAAGCTAATTATCATCATTATCACCATTTTATTCTTGCTGACTTATGATGAGACCGCTATTGTATCAAACATAGACCAAAAGCACCGGTCGTGATTTACTCGCCGGATTGTTAAAAGAAAAGGATGATGAATTTATGTTTGATTCAATTGACCAATTAGCGGTAAATAGTGTGCGGACGTTAAGTCTCGACGCCATTGATCGGGCACAGTCAGGTCACCCTGGATTACCAATGGGAGCTGCACCAATGGCTTATACGTTGTGGAGCCGCCATCTGACCGTTAATCCAAAAGATTCACACTGGTTTAATCGTGATCGCTTTGTTTTGTCAGCTGGTCATGGATCAGCGATGTTATACAGTCTGTTGCATTTAAGTGGCTACAAGGTTTCAATGACTGATTTAAAACATTTTCGCCAGTTGGGCAGTAAGACGCCAGGGCACCCAGAGTATGGCTGGACGGATGGCGTTGAAGCCACGACTGGCCCACTAGGACAGGGGCTAGGGATGGCTGTTGGCATGGCGATGGCTGAAGAACACTTAGCGGCAACCTACAACCGGCCGGGCTTTAACGTTGTTGATCATTACACGTACACGCTGGTCGGTGATGGTGACTTGATGGAGGGGATTTCCCACGAAGCGGCAAGTCTGGCCGGTCGTTTGAAACTGGGCAAATTAATTGTGTTATATGATTCCAATGACGTTTCACTCGACGGTCCCTTGTCGAATGCATTTAACGAAAATATTCATCAACGGTTTGAAAGTTATGGTTGGGACTACCACCGCGTGGGGGATGGCAATGACCTAAACGCGATTGATCATGCGATTAAACAAGCGCAAGCCGCTGAAGATCGCCCATCTATTATCGAAGTCAAAACAACCATTGGCTATGGTTCACCACAAGCAGGCACCAATAAAGTTCATGGCGCGCCGTTGAGTGAAACAGCTTTAGCTGCCACTAAAGAAACCTACGATTGGCCATACGCGCCGTTTTACGTTCCAGGCGAAGTGTATGAACGCTTTTATCGTTCGATTCGACGTCGTGGGCATAAGGCTGAGGCACAATGGAACCACATGATGGAAAGCTATGCGATGCAATATCCTGAATTGGCGGCCTATTTTGCGGATGATGTGCGTCAAATTAAGAGTGTTGATCTCAGTGATTTAACCGATGACTATGAACTTGGCGATGCTGAAGCTACGCGGTTGACCTCCGCCAAGGTGTTGCAGACATTAGGTAAGCGAGAACACTCATTGTGGGGTGGCTCGGCTGATTTGTTTGCTTCCAATAAGACTGATTTGAAGGATAATGGTCGGTTTGATGTGGATAACGCGGTCAATCGTAATTTGTGGTTTGGCGTGCGGGAATTTGCAGAAGGTTGTGCCATGAACGGGATTGCGCTGCATGGCGGTACACGGGTGTATGGCAGTACCTTTATGGTCTTTTCAGATTACATGCGCGGGGCGATTCGTTTGGCGGCTCTGCAGAAGTTACCGGTCACTTATGTCTTCACGCACGATTCAATCGCGGTTGGGGAAGATGGGCCAACGCATGAACCGATTGAACAACTGGCCGCATTGCGTGCGATGCCTGGGCTTTCGGTGATTCGACCGGCCGATGCCAATGAAACGATTGCGGCATGGCAGCAGGCGATGGGAACCCATGATCGCCCAACAGCGTTAATTCTATCTCGTCAAACCCTACCCGTTCTAGCTGGGGCTAAACTGCATCCAGAAGGGGTGAGCCGTGGGGCCTACGTGATTTCACCACAAAAAGGGGGCACGCCAGATGGGATCTTAATCGCAACTGGGTCAGAGGTTCAATTAGCGATCATTGCCCAACAGCGATTAGTAGATCGTGGTGAGGATGTCAGCGTTGTTTCAATGCCAAGTATGGATCTGTTCGACGCCCAACCAGAATCTTACCGTGAAACAGTCTTGCCTCATGATGTGCGAAATCGTGTGGCGATTGAAATGGGTCGGACCACAGATTGGGGCAAGTATGTCGGGCTAGATGGGAAAGTGATCGGGATCGACAGCTTTGGCCTGAGTGGTAAGGGTAGCGAAGTGGTCAAACGTTTCCACTTTACTACTGATACGATTGTCGACACCTATGCATCATTAGTGAACACACGGTTACATGCTTTGTCAGACTTTGCTTCAACGAGATAAACAATCTAGATCAAAAAGAGTGTTTGGGTTTTGTCCCAAACACTCTTTTTTGGTCGCTTTAATTATTCACTGCTATCGGCATCTCCCTCAGTATTTAGATTGAATCAATTCATATGGGTATTAGTATTTTGTTGCTGTGGATTAACCACGCTTCTTGGAGCTTCTTGCAACATGTCTTGACTGATACTGCGGCGGTTTAAGTTTTATCGTACATTAAAGAAAATATTCAAAATTGAAATATAACATTTTGTGCATTATACTACCTCATAAGGAAAGCTAATATTTTTATAATTCGTGAATGAAATCACTTATTTTTTCTTCTGGGGGGAAGAATCATGATAAAAACAATATCGAGTCACCTAGTTAAATCTTGGTTAGTTGTGGAGACCTATAACGACCCTAATGCCAAAAAACAGCCTATCGACCGATACGGCTATTGAGCCAGAGTCTGTCACTGTTGAGTAAATGGAGGAATACAAAATGAGTAGACGATCAAACCAGTTTCTAATAACAAAAAGGGCAAATAAATTTTGGCTGTTTTCGGCTACGCTAAGTTTGGCTTTTACAGGTTTTCTAGCAACCTCTATGAAGGTACAGGCGAGTAATCAACTAACACAACAACCCCTCGAGACGAATAACCATATATTGAATTTTACTACAGCATTATCATCTGGGATATCGAGTACAAATTCAGACAAGTCCAGTTCAGCTGATTCTTCGGCTACTAGTTCGGTCAACTCCAGTTTAGCTGATTCTTCGGCTACTAGTTCGGCCAACTCCAGTTTAGCTGATTCGTCAGCGACTAGTTCCGTTAACTCCAGTTCAGCTGATTCGTCAACCACTAGTTCTGCTAACTCTAGTTCGGCCGATTCGTCAGCTACTAGTTCGGCTGACTCTTCAGTTACTAGCTCAGCTACTTCTTCTTCAGCAACAAGTGATGCAAAGGTTGATCATGGTGTCGTTTACCTAGAAGAAGATGGAACTGTAGTCGCGACAATTTCTAAACAAGAATTCAATCATCCAGCATTAGATGTTCATGGATTCCCAATTTATGCCGGTCAATATCATGCCAGTTACTGGCACTCAGATACGCAAGACTATGGAATTTCCACCGATGATAACATTACCTTCGATTACCATATTCCGGTAATTTCATTAGCTGAATACAACAAGGAATATGATAGTATCACGACTACTTATAACTACATTGATCAAGCAACTGGTCAACAAGTTGGCTCTTGGGACTATATTTATATTCAAATTGTTTACAATGATTTTCAAAATATTCCGACTGGTTATCAACTTGCCAATCCACAGGAAACAATCGCCGAAGCAACAACCGGTAGGGTAAATAATGTTTATGTTACCAAAATTGATGGAGATAGTTCAGCTAGTTCTAGTTCAGCTGATTCGTCAGCGACTAGTTCGGCCAACTCTAGTTCAGCCGATTCGTCCGCTACTAGTTCTGCTAACTCCAGTTCAGCTGATTCGTCCGCTACTAGTTCCGTTAACTCTAGTTCAGCCGATTCGTCCGCTACTAGTTCGGCCAACTCCAGTTCAGCTGATTCTTCAACGACTAGTTCTGCTAACTCCAGTTCAGCCGATTCTTCCGCTACTAGCTCGGCTAACTCCAGTTCAGCCGATTCTTCCGCTACTAGTTCTGCTAACTCCAGTTCAGCTGATTCTTCCGCTACTAGCTCGGCTAGCTCCAGTTCAGCCGATTCTTCAACGACTAGTTCTGCCAACTCCAGTTCAGCTGATTCGTCAACGACTAGTTCTGCTAGCTCCAGTTCAGCCGATTCGTTAGCTACTAGTTCTGCTAACTCTAGTTCAGCCGATTCGTTAGCTACTAGTTCTGCTAACTCCAGTTCAGCCGATTCTTCCGCTACTAGTTCCGCCAACTCCAGTTCAGCCGATTCGTCCGCTACTAGTTCCGCCAACTCCAGTTCAGCTGACTCGTCAGCTACTAGTTCCGTTAACTCTAGTTCGGTCGATCCTTCCGCTACTAGTTCCGCCAACTCCAGTTCGGCTGATTCGTCCGCTGCTAGTTCCGTTAACTCTAGTTCAACTGATTCGTCCGCTACTAGTTCCGCCAACTCCAGTTCAGCTGATTCGTCAGCTACTAGTTCCGTTAACTCTAGTTCGGTCGATTCGTCCGCTGCTAGTTCCGCCAACTCCAGTTCAGCTGATTCGTCAGCTACTAGTTCCGTTAACTCTAGTTCGGTCGATTCGTCCGCTGCTAGTTCCGCTAACTCCAGTTCGGCTGATTCGTCCGCTACTAGTTCCGCCAACTCCAGTTCGGCTGATTCGTCCGCTGCTAGTTCCGTTAACTCTAGTTCAGCTGATTCTTCGGCTACTAGCAACAATTTAACCACCAGTTCTGACACCTCTGTGGCTAATAATCGGTCAGCCAAGCCGGTCACAACGACACCACAAGACGTAATCAAAGATCCGGCTGGGGTTAATCGGCTAGATGCATCACATTTACATTCATCATTGAATCCAAAATCTGCGTTACCGAAGACAAGCACCACTCACCGCGATTCAATTGACCAGCAAGTTGAGTTGTTTGCGATCTTGGCCGCTGCGACATTGACTGTCTTTCCAGTTAGAAAACGCAAATAGCTTTTCATCAACTGTTGCATTATGAAAAAAATCTCCTTGTCTTTCAGCTAACCGGTTTTAGAAACGGACGGCTGAGAAGGTGAGGAGATTTTTTATAGTCAGACTCAAATTAACATGTTCGTGGTTGTTCGACACCACCGGCTTGCCCTCAGATTTTGTCGGGTTCCACAAGCGGGATTAATTGGTTAAGACCGCCAGCCGCTCAGACTACGAACTATATCAAGCAGTCAGTGTATGAAATTGATTATTAGAATTGAGGGCGAATCCAAGCAAAATTAGGCAGCTAATCACCGTTCAATTTTGAACGAGAATTAACTGCCTAATTAGTAAATTTATTTAATGCAAACTTTTGGAGTAAACGTCACTTTCTGGATTGAAGAAAGGTGATTTCTTGGTGATCACCAGTGTTAAGATGACATTTTACTTCAAATTTGCCACAGCCTTTTTAATCAGTTGGCTTTGGAATTGAGCGGCATATTGTTTGCTCAATTGTTGTTGCTTAGCTTGGTTATTGGCCAAACTAGGATCTTTTGCGATGGCGGCTTGCATCTGTTGCTTAACGAATGCAGCGGCCTGTTGTTTGACTTGCGCTTGGGCAGCAGGGGTCTGCTGTTTAGCCATTTGTGCTTTCAGCTGTTTGGCTTGCGTTGTTGATAAGTGTACCCAGTCATTAGGTAGATGGAACGTGTTCGTTCGTTTAATCAATTCGTGGTTATTATTAGCGACGTTAAACCACAATTTGGTCGCGTTGTTCTTGTAGACCCACCGCGTTTCTTTGGTGGTTAAAGTAGCCGTTGAAGCAGTCGTTGACTTGACGTGGTTAAACGTATTTTCGTTAACCTGCGTATGACCGGGCTTCTTTTGACCCTTTTTGGTCGCATAAATCTGCGTATTTTCGGTGCCTTTAGTACCAATATTTTGATAAAGCATCATGTTCATTTTGCCGGTTGGATCGGCGGAATAGATGACTTTAGTTGTAGTGGTGGTCACTTTCTTCATGCCAAAGTGATCGTGATCGTTTAAGTTGATCATGAGTAAGGATGGAATGAGGAAGACAAGCGCCAACAACGTCCCAACCGTTCGCCAGATAACTGGTTTAATGTAGACAAAACAAACGAAAAAGGCGATGGCACCGAGAACTAAGGTGACTAAAATCATTAGGCTTCACCTCCATTATCAGTGGCTGCAGGAGTCTTTAAGCCGTCTGTGTTCGCTTGAGTGACGTGAGTTGAAGCTCGTTTGGATCCCTTAAGGAAGAAAGCCAAGACAAAGCCGAGAATACAAAAGCCGATCGCTACCCAAAAAGTTGCGTGGTAACCGCTTAAGGTTGCATTAATCGCACGAACCTTGTAGACCAGCGGGGTCTGAGTAAGCACGTGGTGGGCAGGCATGGCGTTCTTAGTGACGTTTGAAAGAACTGAAACCATGACGGCAGTCCCGATGGAAGTAGCCACCTGCCGGGTTGTGTTGTTAACCGCGGTTCCGTGAGAGATCAAATCAAAGGACAGCGCGTTCATCCCAGCCGTCGTCACTGGCATCATGACCATGGAAATCCCAAACATGCGAACCGCGTACAAGAAAGTTACGTAGATCGTTGGCGTGGTTTTGGTGATCATGACAAAAGGTAAAGTACCCGCGGTTAGAAGAAATAGCCCAGCGATAGCGAGACGCCTAGCACCAATTCGGTCGAAAGTTTGGCCGGTGATGGGACTCATTACCGCCATCATCAGGGCACCCGGTAAAAGGGTTAGTCCAGAATGAAAGGCACTCATCCCATGAACAATTTGCAAGTACAATGGTAAGACCATTTCAACCCCAGTCATGGCAATCATCACGACAGAACTTAGAATTGCGGCAATGGTAAATTCGCTAGACTTAAAGACACGTAGTTGAAGGAAAGGGTGGTCCATAGTCAACTGGCGCCAAACGAATAAGGCAATGATGATAACGCCAAGCACGAGTGTTGAAATGACCTTCACAGATGTCCACCCATCGTCCCCAACGGATGAGAAGCCATATAATAATGAACCAAATCCAAGTGTCGACATCGCAACAGATAGCCAGTCTAGTCGTGGCTTGGTTGTTTCGATAACCGACTTCATAAAGAATAATGCGCCGACAATGACAACGGCCACGATCGGAATAATCATGCCAAATAAATCACGCCATTGATATTGATCAATGACCCATCCAGATAGAGTTGGTCCAATAGCAGGTGCAACCCCGATAACAATTCCGGCCAATCCCATGGCGGCACCACGAGAACTAGCGGGGAAAATCGTTAGCATCAGAGTCTGTAACAATGGCATCGCAATCCCGACCCCCACGGCTTGCACCAAGCGTCCGGTAAGCAAGGCACCATAGCTTGGCGCAGTGAAGGCGATGATTGTCCCAATTTCAAAGATCGCCATCGCGGAGATGTACAGCCATTTTGAATTAAAACGACTTGATAAGTAAGCAGAGATCGGAATCATGATCCCGTTGACCATTAAGAAACCAGTGGTTAGCCACTGAACGGTCGAAGTAGAAATATCGAAGGCTTTCATCAAAGTTGGGAAAGCGGTCGTTAAAATAGTTTGATTCAGGACGGTACAAAATGTCCCAATTAGCAAAACGACAACCATTAAGGCACGGTTATACGGTTTGCCGTTGGTATCGACGGCTTTTGCCATAGGAGTTCCTTCTTTCATTACAAAATTCATGTTTAAAAAGCACGAGGATTAATATAAGACTTCATGTGATTAGTGTCAAGCAAGTTGACAATGATATTTCAAAATATATAATAGTTCAAGGAAATGTCAGTACTTTGGATGATTAACTAAGACATCAGTCCTTTAGAAAATAGCACTAAGGATAATTATATTTTTTATATATTAGTCATAACAGATTCATTAACTAAAAAGCTACTAAACGTCAATAGATAATTGAGGTAACAGCATGGAACAATTTGCAGGGGGCGAAGGCTCCAAAGCCTGGTTAGCAAAAATTTTTAAACATGACGATATTATTACTATCGGTATTGGTGATTTGTCCCGAGCAACAGGCGTTACAACCACTAAATTGCGGTATTGGACAGACAAAGGTTACATTAACTGCTTGAGCGAGAGTGAAGGTAATCGAAAGTATAAATACGAAACTGTTTTTAAGGTTCGAGCGATGAAGGCTTACCTGGACGAGGGTTACACATTAGCAACTGCTGCCCAAAAAATGGCACAACATCGTGATGTGATTCAAACATTAAAGCACCTGGTTACTGATCGAATAGAAAGTGTGCAATTAGTGGATGATGGTAGTCACATTATTGATTTTGGTTCATTTGACTCGGAACCGACCAAGCACCTGATTGCGCAAGTGGATTCATCAGGAACCCATTTTCGACTGGAATAAGGATGTGGGCGTGACTTGAACAGCTGCCAAGCGTCAGGACGGTGCGTGATGAACAGTCATGATCTGATTAGGTTATGAGAACGATTTCCTGTAGGCGATTGGCTTCACCCGTGATGACTCACATGCTATCGAAAACGCGCTCGCAAGACCTGAGTCCTGTGCACAACTAACAATCACAACCGGGTCAAAAGCGCCCCATTACGATTGTCCGTTGTTGCTCAGACTCACCCGGTCTTGCGAGCACTCTGATTTTATTCACTTGTCGCACGCGGCTGTACATGCTAAGCTGAGGGTGTAACAGGGATCGCAGTTGATGACCCAAAAATTCCCAGGAGATGGCCGATCTTTACGGCTGGGCCATTGCTTCATGTTGTGAGTGTTTTTTGGACAACTTTTTGTAGAAAAGGTTCGATAAATCGCGCGGAATGCGCTCGAGAATCATCCTTCCGGGGTGATTAGTGATCGTATTTAAAACAATATGTTTCATGAAAATTACCGTTTTCATGGTGTCATCAACTACCTGTTACGGCACTTCACCAGTTAAGGGAATCTGGTGGGGTGTTTTTTTATATTCAGAGCGGAAAAGGCCGGTTTGAGGCTGAGCATTAACCAGTGACCACCAGTTGGCGTCTTTTGCCAATTGGTGATTACGGGTTAAGCACAAGCCTCAGGTCTTTGGAGCTCGACAGTGTTCCTGTTTGGTAACCATAGCGGTTTGGTTTAATGACCCGGCGCCGTTTAGCAATTGATGATGAGCCACTTGACTCATCTTGTGCATCACCCCTGCAGTTTGTAGTGACTTGCGGTACCATATAAATGTAACCGCTTTCTAAAACTGTCAACGCAAGAATCATGGAGGTTAACAGATGGAACCACAACTTAGCTGGTTGGATGATCCGCAGGTTTTTCGGGTCGGGACATTGCCAGCACATAGTGATCATTTCTTCTATATTAATGAGCAAGAAATGAAAGCTGAGACTAGTTCGTTAACACAGTCACTGGATGGGGAATGGGATTTTAAGTTTGCACCTAATCCGCAAGCGCGCCCACAACACTTTTTCCAACCGGAGGATGATCGTCGCAATTTCACCACGATCACCGTCCCAGGGCATATCGAATTGCACAATGACGCGCAAATTCAGTACATCAACACGCTATATCCGTGGGAAGGTAAAGAATATCGCCGGGCAGCTTATACGTTGGGGCAAAATGTGGAGGCTGGGATGTTCAGTCAAGCCCCTGACAATTCAATGGGCGCTTACGTGACGCACTTTGATTTACCGCAGCAGTGGGCTCATCAGCGCATTGCTGTTCAGTTCGATGGTGTGCAAACGGCGATGTATGTGTGGCTCAATGGTCATTTTATCGGTTATGCGGAAGATAGTTTTTCCCGATCGGAATTTGATTTAACGCCGTATGTTAAATCACGCGATAACCTGCTAGCCGTTGCCGTGTTCAAGCTGAGTACGGCCTCATTTTTAGAAGATCAAGATATGTTTCGATTTTCGGGGATCTTTCGCAGTGTTCAGTTAGTTAGCCGGCCAAAAATTCATTTAGAAGATTTGACGCTTAAACCGACACTCAGCGATGACTTTGAAACAGGCTTGTTAACGGTTAAAGCTGCTTTAAGTGGTGAACGACAAGTTGGTCAACATATCGAATTGCGCTTGCTCGATGCTACTGGGGCAACGATTGCCACTCAACAACAGGCAGTTAAGACAACCGATGCGACAGTGACCTTTGATCGCTTGACATTGCCGCAAGTCCATCGTTGGGATCATCATGATCCATACCTGTATCAGCTCGTCTTAACCATCATAGACGTCACCGGTCACGTGGTTGAGGCAGTACCAGCAAGTGTCGGTTTTCGTCGCATTGAAATTAAAGATAACGTGATTTTACTTAACGGTCAGCGGTTAATTTTAAATGGTGTCAACCGCCACGAGTGGAGTGCCGATCACGGACGGGTGATCTCAATGGCTGATATGCAAGCCGACTTAAAAACCTTCGCTCAGGCACACATCAATGCGGTGCGAACATGTCATTATCCCGATCAGATTCCCTGGTATTATTTGTGTGACCAAGCCGGTATTTACATGATGGCGGAAAATAATCTAGAAACACACGGGACTTGGCAGAAACTCGGTGCTGTTGAACCATCTGTCAATGTGCCAGGATCATTGCCACAATGGCGGGCTGCGGTGCTAGACCGCGCTGTTAACAACTATGAAACGTTTAAAAATCACCCGGCAATTTTATTCTGGTCATTAGGTAATGAATCCTATGCTGGCGAGGATATTGCCGCTATGAACGCCTATTATAAGTCGGTTGATCCCAGTCGGTTAACCCATTATGAAGGGGTCATTCGAAATCCCGCGTATGAAGAACAGATTTCTGATGTGGAAAGTCGCATGTATGCCGCTCCAACTGAAATTCGCCAATACTTGATGGAATCACCCACCAAACCGTTCTTAGATTGCGAGTATATGCATGATATGGGCAACTCGCTCGGCGGTCTTGGTGATTACATGGCCTTATTTGATGAGTTCCCTAGTTATGCTGGCGGGTTCATCTGGGACTTTATCGATCAGGCTTTGTGGGTCAATGATGAAGTTACCGGTCAACCAGTTCTGCGATATGGTGGGGATTTTGACGATCGCCACTCGGATTATGAATTTTCTGGTGACGGGGTGATGTTCGCAGATCGGACACCAAAACCAGCTTTACAGGAGGTGGCCTACTACTATGGCAAATACGACAGATAACCTACGTGTAATTTACGGCGATGGGGTGTTAGGCGTGCATGGCCCGCATGTTTACTATGGTTTTAGTTATGATCGTGGGGGATTAGAATCACTAGCCATTGACGGCAAAGAATGGCTGTATCGGGTGGCTCGGCCGGCTTTTTGGCGCGCTACCACGGACAATGATCGCGGCAACCATTTTTCCGAACGGTCCGCTATGTGGTTGGGCGCTGATTTGTTCTCACCATGTGTGGCGATTAACGTTCAAGTTGATGGCGTTGATCTGGGCTTACCGTTAGCGCCAGAAAATAATCGGTTTTCGAATCACGAAATGGCGTCATCAGTGATCGTAACCTTCACCTACCAAACGACGACCGTGCCCAGTACGACGGTAGCTATTGCGTACACAGTTCGCGCAGATGGCACATTAGCGATTCACGAACACTTTGGCGGTCAGTCTGAGTTGCCTGAATTACCCGTGTTTGGCTTGCGGTTAACGATGCCCACTGTTGCCAGTAGTTTTGACTACACTGGGTTATCTGGAGAAACCTATCCGGACCGTATGGCTGGCGGCACAACTGGAACCTACCATGTGGATGGCCTACCCGTGACGCCTTACTTGGTCCCGCAAGAAATGGGGATGCACATGGATACCAAGCAACTGACCGTGACCCGCCGACAAACGTTAAATAACGCAGACCCTGATGCAGCTCCGTTTTCACTCGCTATAGTGGGCACGCCAACATTTGCCTTTAGTTGTTTACCATACACGCCATTCGAGTTAGAAAATGCGACACACATTGAAGAGTTGCCAATTCCACGACGTACCGTGCTGAGTCTATTCGGCGCTGTTCGTGGTGTTGGTGGCATCGACAGTTGGGGCGCAGATGTTGCAGCACCGTATCATATTGACGCGACGATGGATCATGAATGTGATTTTGTGATTAGGCCAGAATAGTCTAAATAAAAACAGCTGTCTTTGACAGCTGTTTTTATATGAAAAGTTGGCTAACTTATGATGTTTATCTAAAATCAGGAGGGCCAGAGCTCAACCGTTAGCATGGAACATGGTACACTAAAATCAACATTTTACTGGGACAACTTGTCCAATGACGGGGAGAGAGAAACCAGATGCAAATTTTGCGTAACGCGTGGGCGGCCATTAATCGCCACATGATGCTTTTACGATTACTTTTTGTTTTTTCGGTGTTGCTGTATGTTGTTCACGAGATTGGCCGTGATCTGCAGCAGATTAGTGGTGCACAAGTGGCCGCGATCTTTGCTAATCAATCGATGACTAGCTTATTCGTGATGCTAGTGGTCGGCTTTATTGCGGTCACGCCGATGTTAAATTACGATTTTAATATTGTGAAATTTCTCCCCGGGACGTTTAAACGGGGCTATGTGATTCGCTCTGGCTGGACCGTTAACACTTTCACGAACATCGCTGGCTTCGGTGGACTACTAGGGGCCAGTCTGCGAGCCAACTTCTATAGTAAAGGGGCAACACGCAAAGAAATTCTCTTTGCAATTTCCAAAATTGCGCTCTTTTTATTGACCGGATTGTCACTGGTCTGCTGGATTGCCCTCTTTCAAGTGTTTGTCCTGGGCATCGGGACCATCTTTGCTCGTTATTGGATTTGGCTCGTCGGTGGAGCGCTGTACTTTCCAGTCGTCTTATTGACCACCCGGTTTACCGACTCTGAATTCTTCAATGATCTAACATGGCGCCGCCAACTTTCGTTAATGACTGGATCGAGCTTTGAGTGGTTGAGCTGCACCTTGTTCTTTATCTTTATTGGCTATTTAATGGGCATTAAGGTTGATTTGGCCGCTGTGGTGCCAATGTTTGCGGTGGCCTCAGTGGCTGGGGTTGTGTCGATGATTCCTGGTGGAATCGGGTCTTTTGACACCTTCATGATTACCGGTCTGGGTTTTATCGGGGTCGGTAAAGCTGATGCGCTCGTGTGGCTGCTGTTATACCGGATTTTTTACTACATCTTGCCATTTTTGGTCGGGGTCGTATTCTTTGTTAACGATGCTGGAAGCCGCTTTAATAAGGCGTTTGAGGGTCTACCACTGCAGCTTTTCCGTCGAGTGGCGCACGTTTTCTTAACCCTATTTCTGTGGTTCTCAGGCGTGATGATTATCTTAGTTTCGACCTTTCCCCATCTGCAGGAATATAACAAGATTTATGGGGCCTTTTATGGCTACGTCGTCTACTTTGCCAATCAAGCGACTAATATCATCATGGGTTTTCTCCTAATTGGCTTAGCACGAGGGGTCAATTCGCGGGTCAAACGGGCATTTTGGCCAACCACAATTGTGCTGATTATGGCGACCCTCAATACTTTGTGGAAGGATCCTTCCATTAAAATTTCGGTCTTTTTAGTGGCCGTGCTGTTTGCTTTGTGGCTGTCGCATAAGGAATTTTATCGCGAACATTTCGAATATTCTTGGGGCGCCATCTTAGTCGATGGACTCAGCTTTGTCGGGATCTTTATCACGTACATTGTTGTCGGGGTATATAACACCCCCAATTATCAACGACTCCATCATGTTCCACGCGCGGCTTTGTTTCCCACAGAACGCGTTTGGTTTAGCGGTTTAACGGCGATTGCCATTGCGATGGTGATTCTGGTGGTCGTGTATTGGTATCTGCACAACGGTAAATCGTCGATCTTCACAACCCCGTTTGATGCTAGTCGTGTTGATCACGTCATTCAAACGTATGGTGGCAATGAAGTTAGTCATCTAGCCTATCTCAAGGATAAGTTGTTGTACTTCTATCAAGTGGATGGCGAAGATAAAGTGTTCTTCATGTACCAAAAAAAGGCCGATCGCTTGATTGTGATGGGCGAGCCGGTCGGGGATCCAGCTTATCGCGATGCCGCGATTGATGACTTTTTGGATGTCGCTGATAAAGAAGGATATTCGATTGTCTTTTACGAGATCGATGAAGACATGACGATGAGCCTCCATGAAAAAGGGTACGACTTCTTCAAATTTGGTGAAGAAGGCTTCGTTGATTTGCCATCGTTTAGTATGGATGGTAAAAAACGTAAAACTGATCGCAACCTGATGAGTAAATTCGATCGCGACGGGATTACCTTTGAGGAACTACAGCCGCCATTTAGTGAGCAAACATTGGCTGAATTGCGTGAGATCTCCAATGCATGGCTTGACGGTCAAAACGAGAGTGGCTTCTCCTTGGGCTTCTTTGATGACTACTATCTCAACCAGGCGTCAATCTACGTCATGCGTAATCAAGATGGGCACATTATCGCCTTTACAACGAATATGCCCACTCATACCGATGTTGCCTCGATCGACTTGATGCGCTACGGCAAAGACGCGCCATCTGGCACAATGGATGTCATGTTCATTCACCTATTACAGTTAAACGCCGCCCAAGGGTTTAAGGACTTTAATATGGGGATGACCCCGTTAGCTAATGTCGGCGTGTCGCGTTTTAGCTTCATTGAAGAACGCATCGCCCACTTGATCTATGAATACGGCTACCGGTTCTATGGATTCCAAGGGTTGCGTAATTATAAAGAAAAGTACGTCACCTCCTGGCACGGAAAGTACATCGCTTATCGACGGCGCAGTTCGCTGGTCTTTACCATGATGCAGATTACGGCCGTGGTAAATGCAAAGCGAAATAATGGCGAGAAGCGGGTGCTGATCTTTAGGCGGAAATAGAATGGCTCTACTCAAATGAAATGTTTTTGTAAAACTTACTACCGGTTTCTTTTTGCTAAGAAACTAGCAGTAAGTTTTTTTCTTAACGAGACTTAAATTGGCAGTCTTGAATGTATACGATTTCAAAACGCTGTGAAATAGCAATGTAAGTTTATTTTAGCTATTCACTGCTTTAAGATAAAAGTTATTCACATTATTTAAGCTTGCGAATATTTGATTAGACAAATAGAGTAGTATGATGATGAATTCATTTCAATATTGTAACAATGCCCATAATTAAGGACTTCTGGCTTATACTTAAGTCTAGTTAACTTTTGATAGTTATAGTGCTGAAGGAGAACACATAAAAATGAGTAAAGTTTTAATTACAGGGGGAGCCGGTTTCATTGGTTCTAACTTAGCTGAACGATTAATTGGTGAAGGGCATCAAATTACCATTGTCGATGATCTTTCAATGGGTCTTAAAGAAAACATTCCAGACTCTAAACAAGTTACTTTTTATGAACATTCAATTATTGATCATGGCTTTATGGAAAAATTACTTGTCGATAATGATTTTGAGTATATTTTCTTGTTGGCGGCCGTGGCCAGCGTTGCTGATTCGATTGAGCGCCCACTTTATACACATGAAGTTAATCAAGAGGCTAACATATACATACTAGAGGCAATACGAACTAATGGTTTGAAGCCTAAAAAGGTTCTTTTTTCCTCGTCAGCGGCTGTTTATGGTAATGAACAAGAGTTACCGAAACGAGAGATCTCTAAAGTTTCTCCAATTACGCCATACGCAATTGACGAATTTGCCACTGAACGCTATTTGGTTACATATGCAAATTTGTACAAGTTGAACTTTGTCACAGTTCGATTTTTTAACGTTTATGGTCCACGGCAAAATCCTAAGTCACCATATTCGGGCGTAATTTCTATCCTGACTGAGGCGCTACAAAAAGGTACCGAGTTCAAGATTTTCGGTGATGGTGAGCAATCTCGTGACTTTGTATATATAAGTGATGTTTTAGATGCGCTTGAATTACTAACTTTTGGGAGCAATGTTAAAGGTGATGTTTTTAATATTGCAACTGGTCATGAAACTTCTTTAAATCAAATAGTGAGAACATATCAGAAGATTGCACAGACGGATATTAATGTCTCAATGCAGGATGCTAGGACAGGAGATATAAAAGTATCAGTGGCTAGTGTTGATAAGCTGAAAGAATTAGGATACATGCCCAAAATTTCTGTTTCAGAAGGATTAACGAGGTATTGGCAATATATTAATCTCAATTGATGTGGAGGAGAGACTATGGAAGTAACACATGTTATCGAAAGAAATGATGGCACTTATGATTTGCTTTTTGTTGAAAAAATTGGTTCACCAGTTAGTGGTGAATACGTTCGTGTAAAGCGGATATTTGATTTTGTTTTTGCACTTATCCTTGGCTTGTTTGCTCTGCCCATTGTATTTCTCTTTGGTTTATTAGTCGGGCTTACATCCAAGGGGGGCGTATTTTACTCCCAAAAAAGGGTCGGATATATGGGAAAGGTTATTAAAATCACTAAACTTAGATCAATGAGTAATGATGCAGAATCGAAATCTGGTGCTATGTGGGCCCAGAAAAATGACCCGCGTGTCACTGCTGTAGGAAAGTTCATTCGGAAGACGCGTATTGATGAATTACCACAAATTTGGAATGTACTTAAGGGTGAAATGAGTTTCATCGGGCCGAGACCTGAACGACCTTTAATGACTCATAAATTTAGTGATGAGTGTCCTGGGTTTGAACAACGACTTCGAGTTTTGCCTGGATTAAGTGGTTATGCGCAAATTCACGGAGGATACGAGCTAACTCCTAAGAAAAAAGCTGAACTTGATAATTACTATATCGAGCATGTGAGTTATCGAATGGACTTTCACATTATGTTTGGAACTTTAAGAGTCATATTAACTGGAGACGGCGCCAGATGAATTTTCGAAGGGAATTGGTGTGAATTAATAATGATAGATTTGGTTTCTGTTATTATGCCGGTGTACAATGCTGCTGATACAGTTAATCAGTCTATTGATTCTGTTCTACAGCAAAGTTATTCTAATCTTGAATTAATTGTTGTAAATGATGGGTCAACTGATGATACGGCAATGTTATTGAGTAGATATGCAGTCAATGAGCGTGTGAAAGTAGTTAATTTACAACGCAACTTGGGAATTTCTAATTCTAGAAATATTGGCGTCAAAAATAGTTTGGGACGCTACATCGCTTTTTTAGATAGTGATGATCGCTGGGATAAAAAAAAATTAGAAAATCAACTTTATTTCATGGAAAAAAATGAAGTTTCGGCCTCCTTTGGAACGTATCGTAAGATACGTAATGGTCGGCCAACCGCAATTGTTACTTCAAAACATTCGAAGTATAAATTCAATGATTTGTTGAGTGGAAATCCTATTGGAATGCTCACGGTCATTTTAGATACAAAAGTTGTCCTAAAAAAATGGATAAATTTTCCGAAAATTGATCACGAAGATTATGCGCTGTGGCTTAGTTTAGCACGGGACCATAATCTGACTTTTTTTCGTTTTTCTACAGATCCGCTAGCTGATTACTTGGTGCACCAGTCAAAAACTTCAAATAAAGTAAAGGCCGCAAAATGGACTTTTCAGATTTTTTATAATTTTTTAGGATTTGGTTATTTGAAGGCAAGTTATTACTTTACCAAGTATTTAATTTCTCAAATCGAAAGGAAAATCTGATGGTCAAAAGAATTCTTCATTTTCAAGGAAGGATGGGTTTAGGTGGGGCCGAATCTTTCATGATGAATATTTTTAGAACTGTTGATTTGTCCGAATTTGTGTTTGATTTCGTCATATATGATACGTACAAGGACGTCACTCCGTATAATGATGAAATCAAGAAAATGGGTGGCAAAATTTTTGTTTTACCGGACCCAAATCGGCATTTTTTCAAATATATTCAGGAACTTTTTAGACTGCTTCGGACTAAAAACTTTTTTGCAGTAGAAAATGAGATTTATTTTGGTGGTGGTATTAATTTACTTCTAGCCCTTATTTGTGGGATCAAGACGAGAGTTGCGGTCAGTCATGCAACGTCAGATGGAAAGGGTTTCACACGGACACATTTACTATTAGCTTTTTTTCTAAAGAAATTACTTATTACAACTGCAACGGATCTAGTAGCGGTCAGTGAAGACGCAGGGAACAGCTTGTTCCTAGGTAAGCAATTTTTAATTGTTCCTAATGGTATTGATTTAGCTAAATTCGTAGATGCCAAACGGTATCGCAAAAGCAACAGAGAAAAGATGGGCATTGAGGAAAACACTGTTGTTGGGATTAACATTGGAAGGCTGGAGAAACAAAAAAATCAGACTTTTTTAATTGATCTTGTCGATTCAATGAATCAGCGACAAAAAAATAACTTTAAATTATTTATTGTCGGAACAGGTAGCTTGTTGGACGAATTGGAAAGCCTTTCAAGGGCTAAAGGGTTAGAAGATATTATTGTCTTTTTAGGTGAAAGAACAGATATTGATCAGTTGTTAAGCATGAGCGATATATTTTTGTTACCCTCATTATATGAGGGGTTGCCAACTGTAGGCATTGAAGCACAAGCTGCAGGATTGAAATCCATTTTTTCTCAGAACATTTCTTCCGAAATTAAGTTAACAAACGAGTGTCTTTTTTTACCTATATCATCAGGCTCATTTCGCTTTTGGATAACAGAAATTTTTAAAAGCGAACAAATTGTAAAAACTACTTCAAGATTGTTTTTTTACGATAATAAAGTGGCTGCAAAAAAATTAATGACTCTTTACAGAAAATAGTCGTAAGAAATGAGTAATAGAGTAGTTAACATTTGGGAAATGAATGAACGTGTTGCACTTTTATTTTTCGAGGATAAGCAGAGTGAAAAAAATTAGAATTGTTATACAAAATTTAAAATTTGGTGGGGCAGAAAAAACACTTATTGATTTTTTAAAAAACTATGATCGAAATAGCTATTCTGTTGAATTAGTTTTACACACTAAAGAAGGACAACTTCTAGATGAGGTTCCTGAAGATGTCTCAATCAGGAACATAGTTCCTTTGGAGAAGGGCTTTTTTTCCAAGGTTGCACGTTCTTCTTTTTTTAAGGCTTTGAAATATTTCCCTTTGCTTGCTAAAATGATAATTCAAAGACGATTAGGTAGAGCAGACTTGACCGTGGCATATTTGGAAGGAATTGCTACAGAAATCTCGTCCGTATTAGATGGACCTAAAATTGCTTGGGTACATACGGATCTCAGCTCCAATCCTTGGACTGATATTTTTTTTAGGAATATGGATGCTCAAAAGAAGGCATACGAACAATTTCAAAAAATAATTTTTGTGTCTCGTGGAGGAGAAGTATCGTTTAAAAGGAGATTTGGTTCTGATTTTTTGTGGCCTACAGCAATTCTTCCAAACCCAATTGATACAGAACGCATTCGAAAGCAAGCCAATATACTGAATAGTGAATTTACGGAATGGAAAGAAAAAACGAAGGGAACGATTCGATTAATAACAGTAGGAAGGATGGACCCAATAAAGAGGGTTGATTTATTAATTAAGGGCTTTTTACAGGCTCGGAAAAATGATTTTCTTCTTTCATTGACGATTATTGGTGATGGAAGAGAATTGAATAATTTGAAATCGCAATTTGGTCAGACTGAAGGACTATACTTTCTTGGATTTCAAAAAAATCCGACGCCGTACGTAAAAAATAGTCAGATGTTTATTTCTACGTCATTAGTGGAGAGCTATCCAACCTCAATAATCGAAAGCCTTATCCTTGGAACTCCAGTTATTGCAACTGAAAACGTTGGAAGCAAAGAAATCCTGAACGGCTTGTCCGACGTGATGATTCCAAGTAAAGTTACAGAGGCCGATTTGGCCATGAAAATCACTGAAAGTCTTAAGAGCTTGAGCCAAAGGCAGCAAGCAATCGAGCCGCTAGTTAAAAGGTTTGAGTTAGAACAAGTTTTACATAAATATTATGAAGTGTTTGACGAGGCAATGAAAGATGGATAAGCAGATTGACGTCGTAATCCCATGGGTAGACGGGGAGGATTCAGATTGGAAGAGGAAAAGACAACGATTTAACGAATCAAAAACGTTATTAAATGATGAAAACAATACAAGTAACCGATACCGTGATTATGGAACTTTAAAATATGTGTTGAGATCTATCGACAAAAACATGAGTTGGGTAGGTCGCATTTTTCTTCTTACTGATCACCAAGTCCCATCGTGGATTAATAAAGAAAAAGTCATCATTGTTGACCACTCTGATTTTATCGTCGGAGCATTGCCTACCTTTAATTCTAATGTTATTTTAACGAGTATCGGTAATATAAAGGAGTTGGGTGATTTCTTCATCGTTT
This sequence comes from Furfurilactobacillus curtus, assembly GCF_045862785.1. Taxonomy (GTDB): domain Bacteria; phylum Bacillota; class Bacilli; order Lactobacillales; family Lactobacillaceae; genus Furfurilactobacillus; species Furfurilactobacillus curtus. Next base: position 491,089 of record NZ_BQXO01000002.1, read on the forward strand.
TTAACGACGAGACGTTAGTCGTGAATCGCACAAAAAGAACTGATTTCTTTAGGAATGGATTACCTGTTGATTCATTAATTGAGACGGGAACGGTACCAATGTCTGATGGTTTTTTTCACATTTCTTCTAATGGAGTGGCATTGATTAATCAGCATTTCTCTAAGAGAAAAGTGATGAAGAAGCACTTGGGATTGTTTTTTAACTATCATTATGGTGTTCAAAATCTACGAACATTTTTGTCCTTACCGTATGGAGGCTTTTTGGGATTTTATAACCAACATTTGATAATGCCCTTTAGAAAAGCGGATTTTGAACAAGCTTATGATACTTTTTTTGAAAATTTTGCAAGCACTTGGAACCATCGTTTTCGCGAATTCACTGATATTAACGAATGGGCAATAAGGTATTTGAGGAATGTGAATGGCAATTTTGCTCCTGGTTTTTTAAAAGGACAGTTTTTTACCCTTAGCGATTTTCAAAAACAGATACCAAAAATCAAAAAAAAATCAAAGGTTGTTGTTATTAACGATGATGGATGCGCAAATGAAGAGGCGTTTAACAAGGTGAACGATTTTCTTGAGACAAACTATCCACAAAAATCAAAATATGAAAAGTAAATTATTATCGATCATTATTCCTGCATATAATGTTGAATTTTTTTTAACCAAGGCTGTAACAAGCCTGTCATTTTTTTTGAATAATGAAAAAGTTGAAATTTTTATAATCAACGATGGCTCGACAGACGATACTGAGCTGATCGGTCATCAACTATCTAATCAGTTTTCCAATATTACGGTTGTAACGCAAGAAAACATGGGATTGTCAGCAGCTAGAAACGTTGGTCTAAAACAGGTTAATGGAACTTATACTTATTTTTATGATGGCGATGATTTTCTAAACAGCGTGTATTTAAAAGATATCTTTATGATTTTAGAGCAAACATCCGTGGATATTTTGTCTTTTGGTTATGCTCAGGTTGATGACGATGGAACTGAGCTTAATAGACATCTGTTTAAGGACGATAGCTTTTATATTTCTTTGAGTAAAGCGGATTATATACATGCAATAATTGGTGGAGGCACGGATCCTGTTGCAGGTTATTTGCCGACAAAAATCATTAGGACATCATTGATACGAACACTTAGATTTAGGCAAATGAACTATGAGGATATGCCATTCGTTTTTGAATTATTGGAAAATGAGAATATCCACAGTATTCTATATTTAAATCGAGTTGTCTATAACTATGTGCAGCGTAAGGACAGCATCACACATTCGATCACGTATACTAACCTTAGTGACAAATTACTATCACTGTGGCTAGTCAATAATTCATTAAATAAAATGGGTGTTTCTAAAAAGGTACTTTGTCTTAATAACGAACGAATGCTTATCCAGGCATTGTGGGTTTCTTCATTAAACATCAAATTTGTCCGATCAAGACTAGTCGCAAGTAATGCTAATCGATTGTTGCGAATGCTTTTTTCGTTCTCCGGTTCAACTAGACGAATTAGTTTATATTTGAGATTAAAAACATTTTACTACCTTATTATTAATGTCTTACTGAGATTTATTTATTTCCGGTAAATAGACAATTACAGGTAACATGAGGAGGTTTTTGATGGTTCAGGCGCAGAACGCTGTCCCTAAGTTTCTTTTGAAGTTTACGGTACTTTTATTGCTTTTTTCCAGCTTTTATTTTTCACCAATAATTTCCTTTTTAGGCAGCGTCTTAGTTTTGGCCTTCAGTAAGGAATCTATTTTGGTCTCAGCTATTGGAGGTTTTTCATTAGCGTACCCTGCACTTTTTTTTCAACCTTTAATCACTGATGATGCTACTCGAATCTTTTTTGTTGTGAAAGGTATGCAGAATATTCCACTAAGTGGTCTGAAATATTGGTTGAAAATGTGGGCCCCAGATTATTTGAACTATCCATTGTTTACTGGTCTAATGTACGTGGTTGCTCGTTGGTTACAAGTTGAAGCGTTACCCTTTATAGTTGCTGGTGTGACATTTACCGCAGTTTTTTATACTGTTTGGAAATTTGCTAGGATATTTGAAATTACAAGATTGGCAAAAATTCTTGTTCTTTTATCTAGTGTAACTTGGCTGAATTATTTAGAATTAATCAGTGGTATGCGATTTTCTCTTGCCTGTGCTTTAGCTCTCTTTAGCATTGTTGATGCTTGTTTTTTAGATACTAAGACAGCTTCAACGAGATATTCACATTTGTTTTGGTTGATAGTTCCAATTTTAATTCATCCAGGTGTGATGATTCTTGTGATTCCCGTTATAGTATATATCATCCTAAATCAAAAAAATTTTTTCAGCAAATGGGTTTCACTGATAGGAACCTCTGTGTTTGGTTTGGTATTGATTTTATTGAATGTCTTTCAAAATAATAATAGCTATCTTAGAATGATCTCTAATCGACTTAACGGATATCAATCAACGACTTTTGATTACTACTTGTCTCCCCAACGACTTGTTCATTTTTTTTTAGCGCTCACACTTGGGTTAGTTGCAATTTCAATGAGCTCGATGATGTTAAAACAGCAGGAAATGAATCCACTGTTCAGACAAAAAGTAGAGTCTTTAAAAAGAATTTGTACTATTTTTGAAATTTACTTTCTTATCTCATTGATTTCTATTTCATTTGGCATGAGGTTAGCTGTTTTGGTCCCTATGTTGTTCGTTTTGTTGACTGCTGTCACGACTTCTAGATTTACTAGTGGTCCGTTTTTATATGCTCCGTTATTAATATTGACATTTGTGTTCATTTTGAATTTGTTTTACAACATTAGTGCACTTCATGCTAATTTTTATGGAATAGTATGGTTTCGGCTGTAAATTTTAGAAGTAGATATCGAGGTTGAATAATGTCAAACACCAAAAGAGCTTTTAGAAATGTTTTATATTCTACTGGCGGATATGCAGTTCAACTGATCTTATCTTTAGTTGTTAGAATTTTTTTTGTTAGATTTCTCGGTAGAGAATATTTAGGATTAAACAGTGTATATGCTAGCTTACTTTCTGTCATTTCAATAGCGGATTTAGGCTTAGATACAGTTTTTGTATTTTTGTTTTATCAGCCTTTCCATGAAAAGAATTTTCCTGTTGTTAAGGGAATACTGAAACTTTATAAAAAGGTATACAGGCTTATTGCACTTTTAGTATTTTTAATTGGAGTTACAGTTGTTCCATTCATTCCAAGCATCATCGGAACGAGGGTTAACCTTTCTGGTGTTTATACAATTTACTTTCTCTATGTATTAAATGCTGTAGTTGGTTATTTGAATACATATAATAGATCCTTATTAATAGCTGATCAGCAGAGTTATATAGTCAGTGGTGTTACCTCGGCTTTTATAATCGTGGTTGATCTAATTCAAATCATTCAGCTATTAGTCGTGCCTAATCCTGTCGTTTATATGGTTATTCAGGTTTTAGGAACAGTGCTGACAAATGTTGTTATCACAGAATTTGTTAAACGACATTATGCTGAGGTTTTGAACAGCGTTGAAACGAGTGTGACGACTAACCAAATGAGCACTCTTTGGCGAAATGGTATTGGTGGAGTTTCAAACAAAGTTGGCAGCGTGGTCGTGATTAGTTCTGACAATATACTTTTGTCGATGTTTACTAACCTAGTTGTTGTTGGAATGTATTCAAACTATACTGTCTTAACGGCCGCTATCAGTCAAATTATGCAAACAATTTCTAAAGCCATTACGCCAAGTATCGGTCAGATGGGGGTTGAAAGTACAGAAGTTGAAAACAGAAGAATATTTATGGAAATTAGTTTCAGTATATATAGTTTATCGACTTTTATTTTCTTCTTCTTTTTTGGTCTTGTTACTCCGTTCGTTAGGATTTGGTTAGGGGAAAAGAATGTTTTTCCGTTTTTTCTAACGTGGCTAATATCATTTAATCTTTGGTTGACGCTCATAAGAACGCCCTCTTGGATGTTTGCCGATTCATTTGGTTTACAATGGGCACAAAAATGGAAAGCTCCATTTGAGGCGATAATAAATTTGTTTTTATCATTATGTTTTTTAAAATTGTTCCACCTTGGGATAGAAGGAATAATTTTAGGGACTATTTTGTCGACTATTGTCGTTGTTATTTGGTATGAACCGTTGTCCGTATTTCGGCATATCATACCGAGTTTAAGTCTGACAAAGTATGGTAAATTTGGCATTCCTTTCTTGATTCTTGTGATTGAGTTTAGCCTAGTTTACTGGTTTGAGACAATTATATTTAAAGCAACATTGCTTGGCCAAATAATTTCCTTTTCTATTAGTTTTTCCATTGCTACTTTGACTTATTGCTTATTCTTTTTTAAGAATCCGCTATTTTCACAGCTGTATAGGAGAATATGTCAGCTGGCTCGCAGAAATTAATTTCCAGTTCATCATGAACAAAGTTGAAAGTGAAATGAAAACAGGCTCTTTGTAAATTTTGAAAGCACATTGGTAAAGTGAAGAACGTGATCATTTTGAACGTCAGCAGTAACAAATGATCGTCTATAATTACGTTTTCTTAGTTACTATGCTTGAATCATCATAAATTGGTATTGATCAATCACCTTATTCTTAATAGAAGTCCTTGAAAGACTAATTGACTCATGGTAGTAGAATATCTACGTGATGACGGTAAATTGATTTACGTAAGGGCATTGATGAATTTAGCCACTGTAGTGAAAGATGTTTTTAATCTTGATTTCTTTTCGACAACCTTTATCCTTTTCCGTGGTAGGTGGCCTGGTTTACTTAAGGCGTTGCCTTAGGAACAGGATGTTTTTTCTTTGGTTTATAAATGCTTAGATAACAAAAAATCAATTTGGTTACGAAGCGGGTGTAACTGCTAAGTTAGTAACTAAAACACGATTAACCGACGTTCTTAAAAAACACTTGATTCAAAAGTGTTTTTTTTGAAGGTGTCATGTTTTTATAAAACATCGAAATAGTGTTTTCTTTCTTTTTAGTTAATCGGCATTATTAGGTGCAGCGGGTATTTGACGACCGTGTAGAATAGTGAAGATAGAAGAGATGGAATACTATAATTAAAGGAGTTATGGTGAAAATTCTAGTTACTGGTGGTGCCGGGTTCATTGGTTCTAATTTTGTTCGGTATGTTCATGACAATCATCCAGAAGCGGAGGTCACGGTTCTGGACAAATTGACCTACGCGGGCAATAAGGAGAATATTGCCGATTTACTAGGTGATCGTGTTGAACTGGTGGTCGGTGATATTTGTGATCCAATTATTGTGGATAAGTTAGTTAAAGGAACAGATGCGGTCGTGCATTATGCAGCGGAGAGTCATAACGATAATTCGCTTAAAGATCCATCCCCATTTATTCAAACCAATATTATTGGCACTTACACATTGATTGAGGCGGCCCGGAAATATAATAAACGTTTCCACCATATCTCAACGGATGAAGTGTACGGTGATTTGCCACTTCGAGAAGATTTGCCGGGTCATGGCGAAGGAGTCGGTGAGAAATTTACACCCACGTCCCGTTACAAACCCTCAAGTCCATATTCTTCCTCAAAAGCTAGTAGCGATCTGCTAGTTCGCGCCTGGGTGCGTTCATTTGGTTTACAAGCAACAATTTCGAACTGTTCCAATAACTACGGGCCTTACCAATTTATTGAAAAATTCATTCCTCGCCAAATCACTAATATTCTCAGTGGCGAACGGCCGAAGTTATATGGTAGTGGCAAGAATGTGCGAGACTGGATTCATACGAATGATCATTCCGCCGCAGTGTGGTTGATTTTAACCAAGGGACAGATTGGCGAAACTTATCTGATTGGTGCAGATGGCGAACAGGATAATAAGACGGTCTTAGAGATGATCCTTGAGTTGATGGGACAGCCAAGCGACGCTTATGATCAAGTCAAGGATCGTCCTGGGCATGATTTACGTTACGCCATTGATTCAACTAAGTTACGCGAAGAACTTGGTTGGCGTCCACAATTCACCGATTTTCGCGCTGGTTTGAAGAATACCATTGATTGGTATTCTAACCATCAAGATTGGTGGCAAAAGGATAAAGCCGCTGTGGAAGCGAAGTACGCGGAAAATGGTCAGTAATAAGGAAAAGTCGAGATGGGGGTTCTGATCGTTGACATGAAGTGAAGCAACCGAATTTGAGATCATTAGTTGGCAGGAAGCTTTACAGCAGTTTCTGAATCGCAATTAACAATATGGAATGGCGCCGATCAACACGAGATATGTGGATCAGCGCCATTCCATATTGTTTTATCCCTTTACAATCTCACAAAATTCCACGATCTCTCCATTAGGCCCTTCAATATTGAAGTACTTAATCCCATGCTCCCAAAACGGCAAGCTTTGGACGTGTTGATCAATCAACTTGAAAGCGGCTGCTTTGACCGTAGCGAATGTCTTATCTGCATCAGTGGTGTTTAATGAGATGTGGTTGATGGCGCCAGGCCGCATCGGAGTTTCAGCCATCGTCCAGGTTTCGATGGTGAGGTGATTGAGCCGCATGAAAGCGACTTGTCCCTCACCATTTTTGAATTGGCCGACTTTGGTGAATCCCAAGCTGCTCCAAAAGGCGATTGATTGAGTTAAATCTGTGGTGGGGATACCGATGTGTTGAACATCGTCAACATAATCTGTGAGACTCATAAGTATGACTTCCTTTCAGCTTTAAGCCGAGTTAAATTGTGGCGTGACTTGGGTCAGGTACACCAACGTCAACGGCTTGGTGGGTCAAGTGAGGAAAAATGAAGTGATCGGCGATGCCGGTCAATCCACCTTGGAATAAGAGAGCGAATAAGGTGCCGATGCCAAGGTTGGTAAATTGGCGGGTGATCGCAAAGGCGAGGATGGCCATCAAGGTCGGTGGAATGTAAGACATCCACATGGCGACTGTAGCGTTACCATGACAGTATTTAAAACGTAAAATCTGCATCAAATCATCGGCCGGATGGAGGACCAGATTGACGCGTTGATAAATCGAAATCGCGATGGCGATCAACACGACGCCAAAGAAGTTTAAGATGACGTATAGACCGATCATTAACGGACCATGAGCCATCGGCAGGCCTGCAAATAATTGCGGATCGTTACCGCTGAAGAAATCAGCAAAGATTTGAATTAACGCCGAGAAGGGCACCATAAAGATCAAATTACCAACTGCCCGGCGCCATTCCCAGTGACCAACCAAAATGGCGTTGAGCACAGTAATGAGCATGCCAAAGACGAGAAAGGCCCAGAATAGGTTCCAATGAATGGCGTGGCCTAAGTTAGCTTCGGCGGCGGTCCAGTAAGCAGAGCCTAAAAAGGAAGGGTGAATTTTGGCGGTCGTGACCAATGTGAGCACATTGCCGGCCGAGTTAATCACTAATGACAGGATAAAGAGACCGATCGCTTTTGACATTGAAATCGTTCGGGTTGAGTTTGATGACATGATGTTTCCTCCTTCAAAGTCGTTAAGCTTGATATTCACGTAGCGCTAAAGCAAAGTTACCGAGCGTGGCCGAACCGTTGTGTTTGATGGCTGGCATGGTTAGATAATCATGGAGGTTACCAACGGCAACATAGTCATTTAATAAGTCGGCGAATTGTGTACGGACTTTGTCGAGGAAGGGTTCGCTGACGACACCACCACCGAAGACAATCTTGCCGGGACGTAGCGTCAATGTCGTTTGAATGGCCGCTTGGGCGACATAGTAAGCCATGATGTCCCACACTGGATCGGTCAAGGGCACATCTTGACCTTTGTGACCGGTGCGTGCTTCAAACGTTGGCCCAGCGACGAGACCTTCCAGACAGTCGCCGTGAAATGGACAGATGCCGGCAAAATCCAGATCATCCGGATGTCGTTTAAGCAAGACATGGCCCATTTCAGGGTGCCCAAGCTCGCCAACAAAGTCGCCATTAATGATGGCACCAGCGCCAACACCGGTACCAATGGTGTAATAGACCAGCGAGTTAATGCGTTCATTGGTGAGCGTGGTCATCACATATTCGCCATAAGCGGAGCCATTCACATCGGTTGTCCAATAAATGGGTAGATCGAAGGCTTGCTTCAAGGTGCCGACAAAGTCAGTGTCTGCCCAGCCAGGCTTGGGTGTATTAGTGATATAGCCAAATTTTGGATCGTGGCGCCGCAATTCAATCGGACCAAACGAGGCAATTGCCAGCGCTTGAATGTCGAATGATTTAAAGTAGTCGATGCAGTGTTGCAAGGTTTCTGTTGGAGTGGTGGTGGGGAAACTAACTTGATCTTTGGTCCGATAATTTTCATCGCCGACTGCGCAGACAAATTTCGTACCGCCGGCCTCAATACTGCCTAATAACATAATGTGTTCCTTTCATAAGGCGAAATTAGCATTCAGTAAACGCTTACATAAATGTATCTTAACCGGTCGCTGGATTTACAACAATCGAATTTTGTGTAAAAATCGTTTTTTCCTGTTTAACGGAAAAGGGGCTTAAATCCCAGTCTCATCGGCTTAGCTGGCAGATCGAACTTTTTCTTGAAAACAGCAATCCCTACAAAATCCAGAGGACAATCGATTGTCTTTGAAAACGGCCGACATTTATGAAAACTAGGCCTTAGTTTCATGAAGACCGAAATAGGGCCCTAGAAAGCGGTTTTGATCACCGCTTTCTAGGGCCCTATTTTGGTCAATATATTAGAAATTTTGATGATAAGTTACTGGAAAGCGCGTCAGCGTGATTGGTACGTCGGGTTGAGCGATCCGTTGCAGTAGTGTGGTGACCGCCGCGTGACCCATCTGATAAGTGGCCTGTTGGGCTGCCACTAAAGGGACTTGTAAAAAATCAAACCACGGCAAGTAGTCAAAAGTGGCCAGTTTTAAAGTGATTGGTTGAGCCATGGCGTGCAGTGCAGTTAAGACTTGTGCCAAAATAACAGTGTCCGTCACCAGTAAGCTATCGACGTGCGCTTGTTGCTGTAATTCATGGACCGCATGGGTGGTCGTCGCTAGCGTATAATCTGTGTACCGAACTAAATTGCGTTTTGCCGGCAACTGATTAGTTAATAACGCTTGTTGATAACCGTTTAAACGTTCGTTAGCCGAAAAAGTCACTTGACCGCCAAGAAAACCAACCCTGTGAGCGCCGCTGTCTAGTAAACATTGGGTTAATCCGGCTGCGGCCGTTGGGTTATCGGTCAAAATGGCGTCATAGCGATTAATGCTGGCAGTGTTGGGGAGGCGGTCAACAAATACGGTAGGGGTTGTTTCCGTGAGGTCTTCGTAATTGTCAATGCCGCCAGTACTAGCGACGATTAACCCGTCAACCATTTGCCCGGTCAACGTTTTTAACACGTTAGTTTCTTTGATGGCCTGTTCATCCGTGTTGAATAAGATTAAGTGATCACCAACTCGACTCAATTCATCGCTAATGCCCCGCAGCAACTCAGTGAAATATGGATTTAAAATGTTACTAACCACAACACCGACTGCGTTTGTGCGTTGATTACGCATGCTTTGGGCCAGCGTATTGGGACGGAAGTTTAGTTCATTGGCGATTTGCTGCACGCGCTGGCGAGTCGCTAACTTAACGCGTGGACTATCCCGCAGTGCGCGTGAAACAGTCGATGATGCTAGCCCGGTTCGTTTTGCAATATCAGCAATGGTGACTCGTTGCGTCATGACAGGAGCTCCTTTTTGGATAAACGGCAGACCAGCTTAAATTTCGATGCCATCACAATGGTCCACTTCATGCTGAATAATTTGGGCAGCTAAATCAGTGAATGTCTGGGTGTGCGACTTAAAGCGAGCGTCTAAGTAGTCGACCGTAATTGTTTGATAGCGGGTGGTTTGCCGTTGACCTGGCCAAGACAAACAGCCCTCGGTCGCGGTGTAAGTCCTCGTTTTTTGGGTGATGACTGGATTAATCAGTGGCAACACTAATGGGCCTAGATAGATGGCGATGATTCGCCGATTCACACTGATCATATTGGCCGCCATGCCGACTGCTTCATTTTGGTGAGCGCGCAAAGTGTCGACTAGGTCGATGACAGCTTGCTGGTCAGCAAGGGTCGCTGAGGGAGCTATCTGGGACAAGGTTAAAGGGTTTTTATTGATTGGTTGAATCATGGTGACCTCGTTGAGTAAGGGAATGCGGTAAGTGAAAGAGTTGACGTAAGGTGGGAAGTCGCGTTAACGAGTAGAAACCAAGCACTAACCCCAAGGCATTATTTAGCAGATCGTCAATTGCCACAGAGCGACCGAGGTTGACCAGCTGATCGAGGATAAATTGACCAGCTTCGTTCGTCAGTCCTAGGGCTAACCCGATCAAGATGACCTGGCGCAAGCGAAGACGCCGAACACCAAAAAGTCGTAAATAGACACCGGCAGGAAATGTCATCAGGACATTAAAGATTTGTTGACTGTCAATCGTTTGATAGGGGTGGGTGATTACGATCGCTTGTCCAATCGTGTGATAGACATAATGAAAGTGGCTAAAGGATAACGGAAATAATGCCGGCATAAAGACTAAGGCCAACCCACACCAAGCATAGACATTAGCGGAAATAAGCGTGATCTTTTGCCACACGTTTGCGCTTGGGAGCTTCCCTAGGTAGGCTGTGAACCAAATTTGGAAGCTGGTTAAGATTAAGATCAGCGGTATAAATTTAATCAATAATGGCATGGCAATCACGCGTGCGGCATCATTGTCACGTGTTTAAACGTGGCAAAGTAGTCGAAAATTTGGTCGATGGAGCTGGCATTGACCATCAGTTTCAAATCACTAATCGGTAAGAACTGCGCCTCTGCTGCGTCGACAAACCATTGCCATAGAGAATCATAGAAGTGATCGATGTTAAAGAGTGCAATTGGCTTGGTATGAATATCAATTTTACTCCATGACAACATGGTGCCTAGTTCTTCAAAGGTGCCGAAACCACCGGGTAAGACGATAAATGCGTCGGAGAGCTCTAGCATTTTTTCTTTACGCTCATCCATGGTACTCACTTCGACCAAATCGGTGAGGTTATTACTTTCAGTGCTGATTTTTTTGAGAAAACGCGGCATAATTCCGGTTACCCGTCCGCCGGCATCGATGGTTGCATTGGCGACAGTGCCCATTAAACCATCAGACGATCCGCCATAAACCAGGCGGATATGATGGTCCGCTAAATAAGCACCCAACAGCGCTGCTTGAATGGCATATTCTGGGTGACTCCCGGGTAACGAGCCACAAAAGACGCAGAGTGAATTGATCTTTGCCATGGGTTGACACCTCCGTTAAAAACTTCTGTGGATTAGTATACCATGATGATTTGTACAGATGAGACAACACAGTGAACAGGATAATGAATTTTATTGAAACGAGTTTGGGACAACAGTAAAGTTTCACTTCCAACCTTAATTAGTCAAAATGCGGGTAGGCACTATGACTTTCAAAAAATAAGTGAATTAGTTCAAAAGTAGACCAATCTAAATCGATACTGATCTAAGTGGCCAACCCCTTGTAACCTAAAAAAGGCGACCAGCTTGCTCTTGGACTGAGCAGGCCGGTCGCCTTTTTATGAGGCGGTTTTTATATCTTGTAGTCGTTATCGTCCATCGCTTCAACATTGCCGAGTCGGTAACCGTTACCGACTTGACTGAAGAAGTCGTGGTTAGAGGTGGAAGTGGAAATACCATTCATGACGACGGGATTTACATCTTCGGCGCCTTCAGGGAAGAGCGGTTCTTGACCTAAATTCATCAAGGCTTTATTGGCATTGTAACGGATGAACTTCAAGACATCGTCGGCCCAGCCAACGCGATCGTAGACAAGGTGAGTGTACTTTTCTTCATTGTCATAAAGATAGTACAAGAAGTCATACATCCAGTCCTTGAGTTCTTGCTGTTGATTGTCAGTCAGGTCTTTCATTGCCAGCTGGAATTTGTAGCCGATATAGGTACCGTGCACGGATTCATCCCGTAAAATCAATTTAATAATTTCCGCCACGTTGTTTAACTTATTGTGGCCTAGGTAGTACAACGGTGTGTAGAAGCCAGAGTAGAATAAGAATGTTTCCAAGAAGACACTGGAAATCTTTTTCTTCAACGGATTTCCGTCGTCATGATATAACGTGTAGATCCGTTTGGCTTTGTTTTGTAATAGGTCTTCTGAGTCACTCCAATCAAAAATTTCATCAATTTCATCAGGCGTGTTCAATGTTTCGAAAATGGTGGAATAACTCTTGGCATGGACGGATTCCATGAATTGAATGTTGTTTAAGACCGCCGTCTCGTGAGGCGTTCGCACGTCACGACGTAAGGCAGCCATCCCATCTTGAGACTGCAACGTATCTAACAAGGTTAAGCCACCAAAGACGTGACCGACGACCCATTTATGATCGTCATCTAAGGTGCGCCAGTCGTCCATGTCATTAGAAACGGGGATCCGTGTGTCTAACCAGAATTGTTCCGTTAACTTTTCCCACGTTGCTTTGTCAATTTCATCTGAAACTTGATTCCAGTTAATGGCCTTATAATAACCGTTTTCCATAAAAACTCTCCTTACTCGCTGGCAGTCGCTTAATCTGGATTAACTTTTAGATACTGCAACTTTCACATTCATTAGCACCGACTTCACCATCATTATCCGTGAATGTCCGGACATAGTAAACCGACTTACAACCTTTTTTCCAAGCGTAGTAACGAAGAATGTTGAGGTCTCGAGTAGTCATTTTATCGGTGCGACCAGCTTTCCAATCGTATAGGCCTGCTGGGATGGTTGACCGCATGAACAAGGTTAAGGCCATGCCCTGATCGATGTGTTCTTGGGCGGTCGCGTACACATCAATGACTTTTCGCATGTCAATGTCATAAGCAGACTTGTAATATGGCATCGTGTCATTAGACAGATATGGGGCTGGGTAATAAATCTTGCCGATTTTCTTTTCCTGACGTTCTTCGATGCGGTTTACGATCGGATTCAGACTGGCTGTCGTGTCATTGATGTAAGAAATGGAACCATTTGGGGCGATTGCCATGCGGTTTTGGTGATACAAGCCGTCCGTCATGATAGCTTCTTTTAGCGCGGCCCAATCCGCCTTAGTTGGGATGAAGATTCCGTCAAACAACTTGGCAACTTTTTGGCGGCTTGGTCCCCAATCTTCGCTGATGTACTTGTCAAAGTAACTGCCATTTGCGTAATCTGATTTTTCAAAACCACCAAAAGTTTGATGACGTTGGGCGGCAATTTTGTTGGAGGCTTTTAGAGACCAGTAGTTGAGTAGCATGAAGTACACTTTAGTGAAATCTAGGGCATCTTCATCACCATATTGCATATGATTTTTGGCAAAGTAAGCATGTAACCCCATGGCACCCAAACCAATCGCATGACTCTGGTCGTTGCCGTATTGTACACTAGGCACCACGTCGATATCACTGTGGTCTGTGACGTAGGTGAGGGCGCGGACCATCGCTTCAACGGAGTGGCCGAAATCAGGTGAGGCCATCAAGTTAACGATGTTAGTGGAACCAAGGTTACAACTGACATCTTTTCCCAAAACTTCATATTCTTGTTTGTTGTTAAGGGTTGAAGGCGTCATGACTTGGAGAATTTCAGAACACAAGTTACTCATGATGATTTTGCCATCAATCGGGTTATGCATGTTAGCCGTGTCAATGTTAACTACGTATGGGTAGCCGGATTCTTGCTGTAACTTACTGATTTCTGTTTCCAAAGTTCGGGCGCGAATTTTCTTTTTATTGATGTTCGGGTTGGCCACCAAGTTATCGTACTCTTTGGTGATATCCACGTAAGAAAATGGTGTGCCGTACTCTTTTTCGACACTTTGCGGTGAAAAGAGGTACATGTCAGCGTCATCAGCGACTAACTGATAGAACTTATCAGGAATTGTAACCCCTAATGAGAGCGTTTTGACTCGAACTTTTTCATCGGCGTTTTCTTTCTTCGTCCCCAAAAAGCCGATGATGTCAGGATGAAAGACAGATAGATAAGCGACCCCGGCACCTTGGCGTTGGCCTAATTGATTCGAATAGGAAAAAGAATCCTCCAACAACTTCATGACTGGTACGACGCCAGAAGCAGCGTTGGCGATGCCTTTGATGGAGGCGCCAGCTTCCCGTAAGTTTGACAGGTTAATGCCAACGCCGCCACCAATTCTAGACAACTGAAGTGCAGAGTTAATGCCCCGTCCGATCGAGTTCATGTCATCGGTTAAAGATAAGACAAAACAGGAGACTAATTCACCGCGGCGGGCCCGGCCGGCATTTAGGAAACTAGGGGTGGCCGGTTGGTAACGCTGATGGATGATTTCATCAGCTAAATCCATGGCTAATTGTTCATCGCCGTCGGCAAAGAAAAGGGCATTCATGGCGACTCGATCAATGAAATTTTCTAAATAGGTTTGGTTATCATTGGTCCGTAAGGTGTATTGCGCATAATATTTGTAAGCAGCCATAAAGGTCTTGAAGTGGAAATTTTGGGCGCGTAAGTAGTCGTATAACTTTTCGACAAAGGCAAAATCGTATTTCTCGAAGAAGTCCCGTTCGATGTATTCATGATCTAATAAGTAGTCGAAACGTTCCCGCAACGAACCAAACGTCATTGTATTGGGTTTGACGTTTTCATTGATGAACGCATCGAGGGCTTGTTGGTCCTTGTCGAGTTGAATTTGACCGTTCACCGGAATGTTAATCTCGTTATTTAGGTCGTAATAAGTCACATCAGTTAAGTCTTTTAAAGCCATGCCAGCCACGCCTCCAGATTTTTGTTAAAAGAAAAGACGCACGCAACGTTCACGTGCGCCAGAAATTACGACTTGTGTCTTTAACTATGCGGTCGCAAGGCGAGCAAGTACGTCTGGTCGGAAACCAGAGACAGCATCCAAACCATTCGCATCAACCACTGGCATTGCTTGAAAGCCTCGACCCTTTAAGTAGTCGATTAATTCAGGGTGCTGATTAATATTACGTTCTTCAAACTCCACGTTGTGTTCGGTCAAGAAACGCTTTGTCATCTTACATTGAATGCAATTATCCTTCGTAAAAACCGTTACTTTAGCCATAATGGCCACTTCCTCTCTGCGGGTGTAAATTACTTCTTGATGACTATTAGTATAAAGTCTGCCACCGTAAATGCAACTAAAAACACCACATTTTGTGTCGTCTTTTTGAAGATGACCACAAGATATGGTGTGCGAGTAAGGCTGGTCGATTTTAAATTTTTTTCGCGTTGCAAGTGAGCGTCAATCCCGTAAAATAAAATCAGAAATGAGGTCAATGACAAGCAATGAATAATCATTATTATACGCCAAATCCGGAGACAGTCCACCACGAAGCGACGTGGAATTTTCAATTATTAGGTCACGAATTGCATTTCACCACGGACAATGGTGTTTTCTCAAAGCGCACGGTTGACTATGGTTCACGTGTTTTATTAAGCACCGTTGATCTAGACCACGTTCCGTCAGGTAAGGTTTTAGATCTCGGATGTGGTTACGGCCCAATTGGGCTAGCAGTGGCTGCAGCCTACCCGGAGCGACAACTTGATTTAGTCGATGTTAACGAGCGTGCGCTAGCGCTGGCCAGGCGAAATGCAATACAAAATCAATTAACCAATACTCACATCTTTACGTCAGATCGTTATGAAGCGGTCACCGAACAGTACGCAGCGATTTTAACGAATCCGCCGGTGCGGGCTGGCAAGCAAATTGTTGACGATATGATCACCGGTGCCCAAGGTCATTTAGTTATTGGTGGTGCCTTAACGGTGGTGCTACAAAAAAAGCAAGGCGCACCATCGGCAAAGAAACTAATGGCCGCGACGTTTGGTAATTGTGAAGTGGTCAAAAAAGATAAAGGCTACTATATCTTGCGGTCAGTTTTGACGGAGCCAGCGGCATGAGCAATCGTCAAAGCATCGAATTGACAGACGACCAAATTGACTTTGGCATGCGAGAAGCTTTGGCGCAGGCACGGATTGCTGGTAGCGTGGGCGAAGTTCCCATTGGCGCGGTCGTGATGCATGAAGGCCAAATTGTTGGTCGCGGATATAATTTGCGGGAGCACGCCCAAGATGCCACTTTACATGCTGAGATAATGGCCATCAGTGAAGCCAATCACACGTTAAAGACGTGGCGTTTGTCGGACTGTCAGTTATTTGTCACCATTGAGCCATGTCCGATGTGTAGTGGCGCAATCATTAATGCGCGGGTTGGCGCGGTCTATTTTGGCGCTCGCGACCCTAAAGCTGGAACGGTGCGTTCGCTTTACCAATTGCTGGAGGATGGGCGGTTCAATCATCAAGTTGAGGTTCATGAAGGCATCATGGCTGAAGCTGCTAGTGGTTTGATGCAAACGTTCTTTAAAGCAATTCGTTTGGGGCGTGGTAAGCCTAAGCCGCGACAACATTAATTTTTATCGGGATGTTTTCGGACAAAGTGGTGGCAATTTTGGGATGAGTAAGGTAGTATATATAGTTGCCGAAAGGCCATGAGGCAAGGTCGCCCTCACGAATTGTGTCAGGACCGGAAGGTAGCAGCACTAAGTCTGCGGCGGTTTGTGCTTCATGTTTATAAGACATTAACGCGTTTGGCCATGGGCTGAACGCTTTTTATTTACGTCAAAAACCAGTATACTGTTAAGAGAATTTTGTTGGTTTAATCGGAGAATGGAGACGGATCGCATGAGCTATCAGGCACTTTATCGCGTGTGGCGACCGCAACGATTT
This sequence comes from Furfurilactobacillus curtus, assembly GCF_045862785.1. Taxonomy (GTDB): domain Bacteria; phylum Bacillota; class Bacilli; order Lactobacillales; family Lactobacillaceae; genus Furfurilactobacillus; species Furfurilactobacillus curtus. The sequence continues at coordinate 507,803 of NZ_BQXO01000002.1, forward strand.
GACGAAATTGTTGGGCAACAAGTCATTACGCAAACATTAAAAAATGCCATTATGACGAATCAGACTAGTCACGCCTATCTTTTTTGTGGCCCGCGGGGGACCGGAAAGACGTCAGCGGCGAAGATTTTTGCCAAGGCGATTAACTGTCCCAACCAGCAGGACGGGGAACCGTGTAACCATTGTGAAATTTGTCAGGCAATTACGGATGGCACCTTGAATGATGTTATCGAAATTGATGCGGCTTCTAATAATGGTGTTGAAGAGATTCGTGATATTCGGGATAAGGCGAAATACGCGCCAACTCAAGCAACCTATAAAATCTATATCATTGATGAAGTTCATATGTTATCTACTGGCGCCTTCAATGCCCTATTGAAAACGCTCGAAGAACCGCCAGCTAACGTGATCTTTATCTTGGCGACCACAGAACCACAAAAAATTCCGGCGACGATTATCTCGCGCACGCAACGGTTTGATTTTAAACGGATCACAGCTCAAGAAGCGATCGATCGCATGACGTTTATCTTGGACCAAAAACAAGTGAGTTACGAGGCTGATGCCTTACGCGTTATTGCTAATGCGGCTGAAGGTGGCATGCGCGATGCTTTGAGCATTTTAGATCAGACCCTTTCCTTTGGCGACAATATCGTAACCCTAACTAATGCCTTGCTAGTCACGGGGAGTGTGACAGAGTCACTGTTGACTGATTACGTCGCAAAAGTTGTTGACCACGATCCGACCGCTGGGTTAGCCGCACTGCAGAAAGTTCTCGATGATGGGAAAGACGCGGGCCGCTTTGTCGAAGATTTAATTAGCTATGTGCGTGACTTGTTGTTGTACCAAGAAGCCCCCGCGATGGTGACCGGCAGTGATCGAAACAATGAAGCGTTTCAGCAATTGAGCCAGTCAACAGCGCCTGATGTGTTCTATCAAATGATCAACGCGCTGAATGAGGTTTCCACACAGTTACGGTTTACCACGCATCCAGATGTCTATTTGGAAGTCTTAACGGTAAAATTGGCGCAGATTAAAGCACATGCTGATCAGTCAGTCCCCATTACAGATGGCGCGACGCCAGCAACGTCAACGACCGATTCAGCATCGGTTGTCGCACTGCAACAACAGGTCACCGTGCTCAAACAACAGTTAGCGCAATTGATGAGTGAACCAGCTACCAAAACAGCCATTGTCCAAGCTACTCCTGACGATAGCACAGCTACAACTACTTCGATGTCAGCTAGTTCATCACCAGTCCGATCAGCTAAGTCAGCCGGACAAGCTAAAGCTAAACCAGCGTCCCCAGCTAGCCATCAAGGAAGTGGCGTCAATTTGGCTAAAATTTATCCGGTGCTACGGTCAGCAACTAAGCGTGACCTAGATGCGATGCGGGAGGTCTGGGATCAATTGTTGGGGATGTTACCCATCACGCAGCGTGCGATGATGAATGTCTCCAAGCCAGTAGCCGCCAGTGGCGAAGGAGTTATCGTCTCCTTTAGTTATTCGTTTTTCTTTGATAAGGCGGCCAGCGATGATGAACTTCGACAAACCTTGCAGGATGATCTTAATCGATTGACGGGTGAAGTGACAACGGTTTTATTCGTACCAGAGGACCAGTGGCCGCAGATTCGCAAGGATTTCTTAACTGATCACAAAGACGAATTAACTACTGGTAGTGACACGAATAACACGTCAGCCAGTTCGCAAGCTGTTGTGACAACGGCTGATTCGATGGCAACTGCGCCAAACGTGGGTAGTTCTGAGGATGTCCAGTCGACTGATGAAGAAAATGATGGCATTAGTGAACCAGTGAATGATATTGTTGCTAAAGCCCAAGCAATTTTTGGCGCCGATAATGTGACCGTTAAAGATGATTAAGGTAATGTCGTTAAAAACATTTTATGGAGGTAACAACTTATGATGGGTGGCAATATGCAAAGCTTGATGCGTCAAGCACAAAAGATGCAAAAACAAATGAAGGTCGATCAGGAAAAATTAAACGCGCAGACGTTTACCGGCAAAGCACCTGATGATTTAGTGACGGCAACCTTTACTGGGGAACACAAGATGACTGATTTGGTCGTCAACCCAGCTGCAATCGACCCAGATGATCCCGATATGTTGGCTGACATGGTACTGGCAGCGGTTAACGATGCCATGAGCCAAATTGATGAAGCGACGCAAGCCACCATGGGGAAATATTCCCGTGGTATGGGCCTGTAGTCAGGTGTAAGTGAGGTAGAGAATGGATTACCCAGAGCCAATTGCCCAACTGATTGAAAGCTATATGAAGTTGCCAGGAATTGGAGCCAAAACAGCCACCCGGTTGGCTTTTTACACGATTGATATGGATAGTGATGATGTCACTGGTTTTGCGAAATCCTTAATTTCAGCGAAGCGTGATCTGCATTTTTGTTCGATTTGTGGCAATATTACGGAAGCGGATCCGTGTGTCATTTGTTCGGATAAGACCCGCGACCAGACAACCATTTTGGTGGTTGAAGAACCCAAGGACATCATGTCGATGGAAGCAATGCGTGAGTATCATGGATTGTATCATGTCTTGCATGGGGTGCTTTCGCCAATTGAAGGCAAGGGACCTGAGGATATCAATATCACCAGTTTAGTTAAACGCTTGCAGGAGCACAGCGAAGTTCAAGAAGTTATTGTTGCCACTAACGCAACGCCAGAAGGAGAAGCAACCGCAATGTATCTATCACGGTTGATTAAGCCAGCGGGAATCAAGGTTACGCGACTGGCCCATGGACTATCCGTCGGTTCCGACATTGATTATGCGGATGAAGTGACTTTATTGAAAGCTGTTGAAGGACGTACAGAAATGTAAAGGGTCTCACTTTATGGAGGAGTAATGATGTGGTTTAGTCATCGGCGTTCACGAATGCGCGCGCAATATAATGAAGTCCTCCTGGATGATATCGATTATGCTAAGCGCGTCTGGGATCGGGCAACAGAAACTCAAAATGCCGTCGTTGAGGATGACAATGGACGTGAATTAATCGCCCAAACTGCCTTAGCACGACAAAAATATTTATTATTGTTTCGCGAGGCTCGGATTCGTCAGGTCCGCGGTCGGTTGCAAGCTTCTGTATTTGATGAATAAAGTATCTATTTTGATAACTTTTATATTACTTCTTTGTAACGACTGTGAATTTTAAAGTAATTCACAGTTTTTTTTTGTATGATAGTATTGCTGTATTCTTATTTTAAGAATGCGGTTGCGGTAAACTACATAAGTATCTGAGGAATTAAGGAGTTTGGTTATGGAACAAAACATGAGCCTAATGCAGGCTTGGCGCGTGGTTCAGAAGCACTTTTTGGGAATCGTTTTACTAGGAATTATTGCTGGGGCAGCCGTTTGGGCCACCGCGACGTTTGTGATGACACCTAAATACAGTGCCAACACACAAATTTTGGTTAGTCGGAAGAGCGACAACAGTACTAACAATGGCGCGCAATATTCGGATCAACAAGCGGATATTCAAATGATCACGACCTACAAAGATATCATTACGAATCCGGTGATTTTAAACGGTGTGAGTCGCGAACTGGCCCATCCTGCTAAAATTGTGGAACAACCAGCGGTAAAGGCCAAGTATCGAACGAATGCGGATGGCACCCGAATTCTGGTGCAAGCTGCTAAGCCAGCGGTGACACGATCAAGTAGTGCGCAAACTTACAACGTTTCACCAACACAACTGAAAAAAGCAATTAGTATCAGCAATCAACAGAACTCGCAGGTCTTTGCGGTGACTGTAAAAGCTACTGATCCGGCCGAAGCGGCCCGGATTGCCAATGTGACGGCCCAGGTCTTTAAACGACAAATTAAATCAATTTTATCTGTGAATAATGTGACCATTGTTTCCAAAGCAGTCGCAAATCCAACAAAGATTTCTCCACGTACAACTTTATTAACGGTGGCTGGTATTGTTCTTGGACTAATGCTAGGTCTGGTTATTGCCTTTGTTCGTGAATTGACTGATCGGACGGTTAAAGACGAAGCAGCTTTGAATGAGATGCTGGGATTGACTAACTTAGGGCATGTGACCCGAATTTCTGGTCAACAGAAGATTACCAAGGTGATTGCTGATGTCCTACAACCTCGGTCTGACAGTAATAGTGGCCGTAGTGGAGAACCAAAGCATTTATCAAGTCGAGTTTAGCAGCGTTATAGGTTGAAGGAGAGAAAAATGGCATTATTTCATCGTAAGACAAAAAAACTTTCTGAAGACACGATGCTAAACGGGGCGAAAGTCATCACGGCTGTTCACCCAAAAGCAATCGTCTCAGAACAATTCCGTACGATTCGAACCAATATTGAATTTGCATCAGTGACACATCCTGTAAAAACCATCATGTTTACGTCGGCTGATGCCAGTGAAGGCAAGTCAACCGTTTCAGCTAACTTGGCCATTACGTGGGCCCAACAAGGCAAACGGGTATTATTTGTGGATGCTGATTTGCGACGGCCAACCGTGCACAAGACGTTTAGCGTCGAAAATGTGAATGGACTGACGAGCATCCTCGCACAGAACAAGGTCGAAAATTACCGCGACCTGGTCCAGACGACGCCTGTTGAAAATCTGTATGTGGTGACTAGTGGACCGGTGCCTCCCAACCCATCAGAATTGTTGAACTCTAAACGGATGGACACCTTGATTAAGCGAATGCATGATGACTTTGACATGGTCGTCTTTGACGTGCCGCCAATGCTAACTGTGACTGCCGCCCAACTATTGACCGCTAAAGTTGACGGCGTGGTGTTGGTCGTTCGTTTCGGGGTCACCAATAAAGCTGCTTTATCGCGAACTAAGGAACTATTGGATTTGGCTCACGCGAACGTGTTAGGCTATGTTATGAACGATAGCACTGGAGAATCAGAACGCAGCGGTTATGGCTACGGTTACGGTTATGGCTACGGATATGGTTACGGGAGTACGGAGACGAAGAAGGATAAATAATCATGGCAGTTGTTGATTTGCATTGTCACCTATTACCCGGTGTGGATGATGGGTCTAAGAACATGGAAATATCATTAGAACTGGCGGCTGACGCAGTTGATAACGGCGTGACCCATGCTTTATTAACGCCACATCATCTCAATGGGGTTTACGTAAACCATAAGGCGGATGTACTAACGGCCACCGCTAAGTTTGCTGAGCAATTACAACTCAATGGCATTGATTTAAAAGTGTTTCCTGGTCAAGAAGTGCGGATTAATGGTGATTTACTGACCGCTATAGATCAAGATGATATTCTGTATGCAGACGAGACTGGCAAGTACATGATGCTGGAATTTCCAGACAATGAAGTGCCAGCCTACACCAAGGCAATGATTGCTGAAATTGAGCAACGTGGCGTGATCCCAGTGATTGTTCATCCAGAACGCAATACGGCCATCTTAGCTAAGCCAGAATTACTCCTTGAACTAATCGGACAGCACGATTGTTTAGCTCAATTGACGGCCAGTAGTTATGTCGGGACATTTGGCAAAAAAGTTGCCAACTTTAGTTACCAACTCATTGAAGCTGGGCAAGTCAATGTGTTAGCGTCGGATGCCCATCATTTACCCGGTCGTAAGTATGAGATGCGGCAGGCATTTGAAAAGTTGACTAAAGATTTTGGCGCCGATCGAGCGGAACTTTTTGAGCGCAGTGCCGAAAATATTTTAAATGGCAACCCCGTAGAACGCCCCATTGTTTCAGAAATTAAAACAAAACGGCGCGGTCTGTTTGGGTTTAGACGATAATCCTAAAATGCCACACCAATGTCTGTGAAGACGTTGGTGTGGCATTTTTTATTATTCAATTGTAACGGTATAGGTGGCTTGTTCGCCGACGACGAGTCGTTGGAGCCGCTGCAATAATAGTAGCAGCCAGGCAAATGCCATGGTAAAGCCGATTAATTCATAGGCCGTCAGTGATAAGTAACCAATCGGCTGAAATAGTAACGAGGCGGTGACAAGTAATCCACCAATGACGTAGGATAACGTGATGAATTCAGGCGTTAAGCGGGGTAGAAAGTAGCGAATGCCAATAATAATAGCAATGATGCAGTAGACCATCAGTGAAGCCATTTGATCGTGGATCAGATGCAACCATCCGCGGCCATTATTGGCAAATACGCCCACGCCTGCTAATGAAAGCGCCGTTAAAGTTAACAAAATTCGCAATGTGATGAGTCGGCGAGTTGTGCCAAAGCGTTTCTGCAAATTGACAAAAATAAAATCGACTAATGCCAAAGTTAATAGCGCCGATACAATCAACGTCAAATTAAATTGCCAACTGTAACTGGCTTTTTGGGTCCCCAAGAAGCTGATGTTATGTTCCCACCAACGTTTATTACTATTTGTGATCATGGCAGATAGGGCACCGCCAACAATGACGGAAATTAGCAATAGGAAAATCATATTGGCCGATAGGGCTGTTACTGAGAGAATCATCAAATAATTAATTAAACTGACGAACAAAAAGAAGAGAAAGGTAGATGTAAATTGGTCAAAGGTGACGCTTTTAAATAAAATCCCCATAAACCAGAAAAATCCCAACACGGCAACAGTTAAAATGACAATAAAAGATAGTAGGATAGTAGGAAAACTGCGCCAATATAGTGAACCTGTTAGCCAACGTTGAATGTCGCGCTTTTGAATGAAGTAAAAAAAGATAAAAGATAACGAACCGGTAATCAATCCCAATGTAATCACGGCACTAGCAATCGAGTCATTACCAGTTAACGCAATTTGTGTTTGGTTACGACTGGCAAAGTAACCGAAAAAGATGAGACTAGCTAAAATTGATGGAATTAGGAACCAGCGCGTCGGCAAAGTCTGTTGTTCTCGTGTGGCGTGTTGGGCTTTTAACGTCACCTGTTGACTGTCATCAGCCGGCACGGTGATTTGTAATTGGTCGCCGACATGAAGGCGAAGCTGCTTAATGACAGCAGCTGGTAGTGCAATTTTATGATTGTCTGAGGACATAATGATTTCCTTTTTTACGAATGGTTGTCAAACAAGTACTGTGTTTCATTTTACAGGTTTTAAAACGATTGCGCATGAAAACCCCCACGGAAAAACATCTTAGTGAACGAAGCGGGTCATTTGAAAAATGTTTGATTACATTAAAATGAGTATGCTAATATAAATCTAATCTTAAAACCAGTTTATTGGATGAGTTGAGGTTAATTGAGGTGTGATAAGGATGACTGAAGTATTCGATCAAGCTCACGATCCGGTGAAATTAGCGACGATCGCAAGCTTTTGGCAACGGTTTTTGAACAGTAACGACTTGCCTGTTTTACCGCAACCAGAACCGTGGGGATTTGGCAACAATCCTCAGATGGCTAACGATTTAGCCCAATTGGTGGTCCAGGGCATTAAAACGGCGACTTCATCAGCCGTTACTGACCCAATCAATGAGCCACCGGTACAAGTTGGGGATTACGATATTGTTTTGGATGGTCAACAACAGCCGGTGGCGATTATAAAGACGGTTGTTCAAGAAACAATGCCGTTTAATCGAGTAACCGCTGAGCATGCCTATCACGAGGGGGAAGGAGACCGAACCCTCGCCAATTGGCGGAGCGCACATGAAGCGTTTTGGCGACAAGAATTAGCGCAGGAGGCGATTAAATTTAGCGATCAATTGTCGGTCTCTTGTGAGGTGTTTGAGTTAGTCGTGACGCCAACGGATTTGGGGATGAATGAAAATGGTAATTGAAAATGACTTCATCGGTCCACGGGTTAGCTTAGCTGCGTTCAAATCAACGGACGCTGATATATTGGTACAAACCCAATTTGATCCTGCTTTGATTGCGATGGCGACAGATAATCGATGGCCACGTGACGCTGCTAGATTTGTGCAAGAATTTTCATCGCAGTCGCTTGTGATGACATTAATGGTTCGTCTTCGTGAAACGCAAGCATTGTTGGGCTGGTTAAGATTATCGGACATGCAGCTTAAAAATCGTGGTGCAGTGCTCAGTATTGCCGTTTTAAATGAACAAAATCGACATCAAGGGTACGGCCGAGAAGCAATCCAGCTCGCCTTACAAATTGCCTTTAATCAACTCAATTTGCATAAAGTACGGGGGTGGATTAACGCGGATAACTTGTCTGCGCAACACTTATTTGAGCATGTCGGCTTTAATAAGGAAGGCACACTGCGACAGCAACGCTTCATATCGGGGCAACGCGTGGATCAGAATTTGTATGGGTTATTGCAGAATGATTGGCGAAGTGAGGGTTAATCAATGAAATCTTTATTTAAAACGGAGCGTTTGTTGCTGACAGAGGCTTATCCGGGTGATGCAACCTATTTTGCTCGCCATCAATTGGACGATAATTTTGCTCAGTTAAGTGCTTGGGACGTTGAAACCCCGCGTTCGCCGCAACGTTTTATTAATATGTTAAATGCCACTAATCCGACCCACTTTATCTTTGTGATGCGTCTGCAATCGACGGATCAGCCGTTGGGTTGGATTGAATTGACTAACGTGAGCTTAGCGGACCAAACAGCCGAATTGGGAATTGGCATTTTTGTGGGTGCCCAACGCAATCATGGTTACGGTCGCGAAGCAATCGAAGGTTTGTTAACTTGGGGATTCGGTGAATTGGGCTTATTTAAAATTAATTTGTCAGTTAACGAAAATAATCCCATGGCGATCCATGTCTATGAGCAGGTGGGCTTTAAACGAGAAGCAACTGATCGTGAAGCACTATTGGCTGACGGACGATGGCTAGATCGTTATGTCTACGGATTGTTGCGTTCGGATTGGCGTCAGTAAACGAGTGGCTTTGATTAGTTAAAGCTTATTTCAAACAAAAGAATTCCCATCATGAGCAAACCGTGGTACAATCACTTAAATTATTAGGAACGGGGGGCTTGCTAGATGGAAACCCTATTAGCAATTTTATTAATGATCTTGACGGCAGTGGTTCTAATTTGGAGCGACTTCAAAGTTGCGATTCGTCGACCACCGCGGACAAAAACACTAAAGGAAGATTTGACTGAATAGCTAATGTAATATGCCTTAGACGAAAAATCATCGCGATTAAGTGGTGGTTTTTTTGTTTCGCTCAGATTTCATTGTCAAGTTCCATCGACCTGTTGTCTGTGGTAGCGCTCGATACCCCCGGCTTGCTTGGCACTGCTTTCTTTAATGGCAAAAGACTTGAAAAGTGAAGCGTTGGGCCGATATAATGAGGGCGTAAGTTACTTGGCAATTAGGAAAGGCAGGTGGGCAATATGTTTACAACAGATTATCAGCTTGGTTCAACCAGCGACGATGGTCCCGCGTGTTTGCAGTCAGAAGACGGACATAGATCCCGCCTAGCTAACTGTGGACGCGTCAAATTTAGCAACTAAGCGAGAGGAATGCTCTCATGCAAGAATTTAACGGTGGTTCAGTTCACTGTCTGGTTGATCAGAAGTCGTTTGATCTAGTAGATGGTGTTTTCCTAGAAGACTTGGATGGTTCCTTAAAGGCGTTGATTCGTCAGGACTTTCCCAAGGCGACAAACCAAGATTTTATCTGTAGTGAACATTTGGTTCATTATCGTTTATTAAAAATGGATCAAATGATTGCCAAAGACTATCGGCAAAATCATAAGCTTAATCAAAAGTTGACGCGTGTTTTAGCAAAAGACACCTATCAAGCGATCGATGTTCGGGAGCAATTGGAACATTCACTAACAGTTGGTCAGCGGGTTGCGGATGCTGTCGCGCACTTCGGTGGGAGCTGGCCCTTTATTATTTCATTTATTACGGTCATGATTGGTTGGATTGTGATTAACTCGTTGCACCTGTTTGGTGTCCATTTTGATCCTTATCCTTTCATTCTATTGAATTTGTTCTTAAGCATGGTGGCGGCGATTCAGGCACCGCTCATCATGATGAGTCAAAATCGGGCGGCTGAATATGATCGGTTACAGTCGATTAATGACTATCACGTGAATTTGAAATCAGAAGAAGAAATTCGCGTGCTCCATTCTAAGGTCGATCATCTTATCCAACAAGATCAGCCGAATCTGTTGGCGATTCAAAAGATTCAAACAGAAATGTTGGGTTCTATTGAATCTCAGGTCAATGAACTACGACGTCTGCAGACATCCTTTGACCAGCAATTACCACCTTCGAAATAGATTTTGATCGCGACTACCATTGGTGGTCGTTTTTTTGTGCAATCGTATTGTAAGCCGCGCTAATCTAATCTTTTTCCTAATCGTGAATACTATTGTACTTGGCAAGGCATGCTGAGTAGCGTATCCATGAGCGTTGAATTGAGTTGGTACGAGCTTATAAGTACGAAAAATTGCGATTCATTTCGATGTCGCTTATTTTAATATTAGAACAGTAGGGGAATCGTTGTATCAACCCACGGCTCAATTAATTTGATGTGGAAAGGAATGTGCACTTATGACAAGTAAACCAAAACGTGATTTTCATGTAGATGAATTGATGAATCCTGACGATACCGTCTTTACGGTGATCGATTATCAACCAACACAAATCAATTCAATTAATTCGATGGACCGGGCTCAACTAATTCGAAACATTGTCGTCACACAGAAAATTATTAACGCCTTTCATATTCCGACGATCCTCTCAACTGTTAATGTTGCTACCGGTCGCAATCAAGATACGATTCCTGAATTGAAGGCTGTTTTACCCAATGTTAAATCATATGATCGGACTTCAATTAATGCCTGGGAAGATGAAGATTTTTACAATGCAGTGAAAGCAACGGGTAAACACAAAATTATTATTGCCGCTTTATGGACGGAAGCTTGTTTGACCTTTCCAACCCTCGATGCAATGCGGGAAGGGTTCGAGGTCTTTCCGGTTGTGGACGCGGTGGGAGGAACTTCAGTCACTGCGCATGAAACTGCGATTCAACGGGTTACCGCTGCTGGAGCGCAACCGACCACGATTGCTCAATTAGCGTGTGAATTACAGCGTGATTGGAACAGGACTGAGACAGTACCCGACTTTACTAACTTAATGACTGAAGCAGGTGTTTTCCTGAAATTAAGCTAATAACTAGACAAAAGGAGGCAAAGATATGTTAGATGTTAAAGATTCCATTGATCGACTACAATGGACCGTCGATCATCACTTTCTACACATTCAGGCGCAACATGAATTTATGCGCGCTTGGGCAGTTCAGTTTGAGATGGCGTACACCGATTTTCGGGTGATTCAAATGGCTTTACAATTAGGCGGCGAAGAAAATCATCCATTGTTAAAAGCGTTTGCAGCTGCTTACGAAGATGTTTACCAATACGAGTATGAATTTGCCGCTGGTGGCTTAGAGGGCTTCAACGCTAAGTTCGGTGCAGACGATATGACCAAGTACCAAGCTGCGGTGAAAACGATGGATGGCCTTATTGAACAGATCAAAGCGGTCAAGGTTGATTATTAATTTTGAAATATAAACATCGTTAACAACGAAAAAATCCTTAACTCGGTTTTAGAGTTAAGGATTTTTCTTTTTGACTCGTATGACAGATGGTTATGTTTATCAGCGTTAGCTAAGTTTGCTACCTTGTCCTGCAGCAAAAAAATTATTTAGCGGTTGTAACACTTCTTTGTTGGCGGGCTTTAACCATGCGATAGATGACTAGAATGGCGGCTAATGCAGATAGCCCAGTCGCTAGTAAGAATACATTGCTGAAGGCCCGCAGGAAAGCAGGCCCGACTGTACGAGTGATCTGGTGAACGCCAGGAAGTTGAATGAATAGGACTGATGAAGCTAGACTAATTCCAGTGGTCATCCCTAGTGTTCGAGCTAATGAACTAAATGAGCCAGCCACGCCAGAGAGTTCATGGCTCACGACACTCATCGTAAGAGCATTGTTAGGCGATAAGAAGAAGCCCATGCCGAAACCGTTAATTAAGATTGGGACAATGATGCGTTCCCAATCCAAGTTAGCAGGATACAAAACGTAACCGACTTGAGAGATCGTTAAAAAGATTAAACCAGTTAGCGCTAGTAAATTACGATCAATCCGTCCCGCAAGAAAGCCAGCTAAAGGAGATACACATAGCATAATGACCGATTGAAGTCCCATGATTAGTCCGCTGACGAGTGGTGACAAACCAGAGTAATTTTGAAGATAAAATGTTAACAGAACATTGGAGAAAACATTGACCATCATCGTTAAAAATAAGGTGGCAATCGACACCATGTAGGTTGGATTGTGCATCACTTGTGGTGAAATCCAGGGTTGTTTGGATCGATCATCTTGAATGAAGGCGGCAATGGTTATTCCGCCTCCGACGACGAGTAGAAGGACACCCAACAAAACATTGCTCATAGTGCCCTGGAAAAATTGACTGCTGAGAAAGAAAATAATCATCCCGATCGTGAATAAATTCTGACCAGTCCAATTTGAACCATGAGCAGACTGACGAATGGCGTGCAGTGTTTCATGCGGTGTCGGTAAATCACGAAAACCGACGAATAAAACAATTAATCCGAACGGCACATTAAATAAAAAGATACCTCGCCATGAGAAGACAGCCATTAAAAAGCCCCCCAGCGCCGGCCCGGAAATGGAGCCCACCGAGGTGAACATTGAAATCGTTGCGAGTGCCTCAGCTCGCTGCTGGTTGTTAGTGGCGTCAGTCACAATGCCCATGGAATTGGCCATGATCATCGCTGATCCTACTGCTTGAACCACACGTCCCACCAGCAATAGCCAAAATGCTGGGGCGAGTCCGGACAAGGTAGACCCAATGATGAAGATAAGCCCACCATAGAGGAAGATGAAATTCTTAGAAATTAAATCACCTAAATGACCGAATAAAACGAGTAGAATGGCGGTCGTGATTAAGCCGGTTTGTAAAACCCATACGGAAGCTGAATTTGAAACACCCAATGCAGTGCTAATCTTGGGTAATGCCAAGTTGACACTGGAACCAGAAATGCTACTCATGAGCGAGAATAGGCCAAGAATTAGTGTGATTTGAAGTGTGTTTTGCTTTTTCATCGCTGATCGCCGCCTTTTATTAAACACTTAACTAACCTAACTATAAGCGCTACTGGACATTTTGGCGAAGAAGTTTCCTTGATAATCGTGGCTAGCTGAATTGAGCGTTGTAGAGCTTGGCGTAAGCGCCATTGGCCTTTAGCAGTGATTCATGAGTGCCTTGTTCAACCAAATGACCGTCATCCATGACGATGATTTGATCAGCGCTGTGGATAGTGGATAGACGATGAGCGATGACAAGTGAAGTTCGAGCTTTCATGAGGTTTTCTAAAGCATGTTGGATCGCTTTTTCTGATTCGTTATCTAGACTAGCGGTGGCTTCATCTAGGATGACAATTTGAGCATTCTTAAGCAATGCTCTAGCGATTGACAGCCGTTGTTTTTGTCCCCCAGACAATTTGACGCCACGTTCACCCACCTGCGTCGCTAACCCATCCGGCAGACTGTGAATAAAGTCGGCAATATCAGCCATTTGTGCCACCTGCCAGACTTCATCATCAGTGGCATTCTCACGACCGTACAGAATGTTGTCCTGAATGGATCCATCAATGATGTAGACATCTTGAGAGACGATCGCAATGTTTTTGCGAAGCGAGCTTAGACGGATATCTTTAATCGGGACACTGTCAAAGCCAATCGTGCCGCTATCTATGTCATATAAGCGGTCAATCAAGCGTGTTAGCGTTGTTTTGCCAGAGCCAGAGTGGCCAACCAAAGCCGTGGTTTTACCAAAAGGAATCGTAAACGTGATGTCAGTAACCGCCGGCAAAACCGGGCCATTTTCAGAAACGTCGCTGTCTGGATAGGTAAACGACACATGATCTAGGGTTACACCTTGCTTGATTGCAGGAAAGTTCACGGGGTTAGGCGCGTTGGTAATGGCAGGCTTGAGAGCCAAAATATCCATAACCCGGCCATAAGAAACCAATGATTGTTGGAGTTGATTAAGGATTTGAGTAAAAGCACGAATTGGCCCCTGTAACATGGCCACATAACTCAGATAAGCCACCAATTGTCCAACCGTTAGCTGCCGGCGAATCACAAAGTACGCCCCGAGCGCCAAGATGATTGCCACACCAAGGTAGTTTACAAAATCAATCAAGGGAGAGAAAATTGCTTGGTTTTGAGTGGCGTTGATCATGTCCTGTTTGTTCGTTTGGGCATAGGCACCAAAGCGATTCTCCTCTAGATCTTCATTGGTGTAGCTCTTAATCAAATCAATTTGGGTTAAGGTATTTTGCATTTGGTTTGACATCTGCGCTTGCGACGCTCGGGCCGCACGAAAAGCGTTATGAATCCGTGTACGAAAAACGCGGTAGATAAGAAACATCAAGGGGAATGTCAACGTAACCGCGACGGCCATTTGCCAGTTAATGATAAAAATATAGATCCAAACGAATATAAAGGTAACGATGCTACCAATCATGGACAACATATTCGCGGAGATGAGACTCTGCAAATTGCTAATGTCACTGGTTAAGCGAACCATTAAATCCCCAGTTTTACTGGATTCAAAAAAGTGCGTATCCAAACGCAAGGTGTATTGGTACAACTCGGTTCGTAAGTTGGTGATGGCTCCTTGACTCATGATCCCCATATAATAGGTGGATAGATAATTTAAAACACCTAAGGCAATGGCGGTGCCTAAGAGACCTAAGACCACTTCTGTTAAAAGGCCAAGGTCACGACGAGGGATGACGTGGTCAATGATGTATTGTTCATATTGTGGAATGACGAATTCCAATAATGAAATGACGGTCAATGCGAGAACATTAAGTCCTAATAGCCAACGTCGATTGAGAACCTGACCGAAGACAAAACGAAACATCTGGCCCGTTGTGACTGACGTGGTCGTCGTTTGATTCTTCATAAGCAGCCTACCTTTTTTGATCTAACGGTAAGCTATTCGCTGGTTTGAGCCAAACATTTGTACTTCGCGAGTTAGGCGGTTGGGGCGGTTAACAAATAAGAAAAAAGTTACCTAATGATATCATTGTGATATCATTACGATATAAAGGGAGTGGTCAAAATGGCCGAAAAACGCTTCTTGTTGCGATTGGATCAGGCACTTTATGATCAGTTGGCGAATGTGGCACGGCGAGAAGGGCGTAGTGTGAACGCGCATATTGTTCAGGTTCTAGGGACTAGTGTGGGCAAAGTAACCTTTGAACAACGACAAATTATTGGACAAACCGTGTCTGGCACGGCGCTCATGGTTGATACGGGATTAGTTTCAATTGCCGGAATTTTTTATCGCTATTTAATCGATGCCAACGAGTCGGTGGATCGAAATGCAGTTTACACGGTGATTGAGAGTAATGGCAACATCTTAACGTTGAAACGCGTTTAACATACAGGGGGAATGACTTATGCCATTTGGAATTAAAATTGTGCCACAAAACAATCAAGGATTAGTAGAAACACTAGGTCGTTATGGTCATAGTGTGGAATCAGGGCTGCACTTTTATGTACCCATGATTCAAAAAATCCGAAATGTCAGTTTGGCGATGGAACCGTTGGCCTTACCTAATTATTCGATCATCACCAAAGACAATGCGGATGTATCAGCAAGTCTGACGCTGAACTTTCACGTTACGAATGCCATGAAATACCAATATGATAATACCGACTCGGTTGAATCAATGGCGCAACTCGTGCGTGGACATCTAAGAGATATTATCGGTCGAATGGAATTGAATGAAGCGCTGGGTTCAACAGCTAAAATTAATCAAGAGTTGGCACTAGCCATCGGCGATCTTACTAACACGTATGGCATTAACGTGGATCGGATTAATATTGATGAATTGACCCCATCTAAAGCGATTCAAGCAGCGATGGACAAACAATTAACCGCCGATCGTCAGCGGGTAGCAGTGATCGCGCAAGCGGAAGGGGAAGCACGCTCAATCCAACTCACCAATAAAGCCAAAAATGATGCCTTAATGGCTACGGCATCGGCGGAAGCTACAGCCACTAGAACACGAGCAGATGCAGAGCGTTATCGGATTGACACAGTTCAGGCCGGTCTTAGCAACGCGACGGATAAGTATTTTGCTAACCAGTCGATTAATGCGTACGCTCAATTGGCAAATTCGAGTGCCAATCTAGTCGTAGTGCCGACTGACAGCGCCACTGATTTTGGCCAGGTGCCAGTGATTGGCAAACTACTGAAGGAAACGAAATAGGTGTTAATTGACACAATAAAACAACCGGGCCGCCTATGAAGCGGACCGGTTGTTTTATTGTGTGTAAACGTGCTCGCCAGACCTGAGTCCTGTGCACAACCAACAAGCGTAACCGGACCAAGACCGTCCAATTACGCTTGTCTGTTGTTGCTCGGACTCAACCCGGCCTGGCTCACACGCTGATGAAAACGTGCTCGCCATCACTGAAGGTTGCGCCCAACCAACAAGCATAACCGGGCCAAGACCGCCCAATTACGCTTGTCCGTTGGTGCTCACCTTCACCCGTGATGGCTCACACTCTGTTAAAAGTCATTCGGATCCGCGGAAGCTGGGCCCATCGCGTCCATGTTACTGTCGCGATAATCCCACCATTCTTCACTGTATCCGAGAAAGCCTGCGCCAATCATGGCTCGGTTGAGGACTTGGTAGTTGGCTTCAATTTCAGGGCTGCGATGGTAAGCGCGTCGGGCGGTCTCACCAAATGCATCAAATGCGCTTTGCATCGGCAGCTCATTGCCATCTAGATCAGTCAATGTTAGATCGAAGGTCACCCCTTTTTGGTGACTTTTATTGGGATCAGGCGGTAATACCCATTGTGGATCGGGATAAACCTCGAAGAGTTTAGCTTGGGCACTGACCGGGCGATAGGCATCCCAGACCTTTATCCGGTAGCCTTGTTGATAGAGTTGGTTAGCGGCTGTGCCGAGTTTTTTAGCTGTGGGTGTTCGCGCAATTGCAGTTGTAAAGTCATAAATTTTTTGATGGGTGAAGTTGTCAGTCGTTGCGTATTTCAAATCGACAATAATATGAGGATTGACGGTTTGGATATTCATGAATTCAGGTTCTTGGCTCATGGTTAACCTCCGTGAATACGTTTTCATTAATTATGACACGGTTGCGGATAAAAAAGCTAGTAAAGGGCGTTATGCCCGTGGTAATGCCGTTAAACGGGCATTGTTCCGCAAATGAACTTTGCATGAAAAATGAAAGAGTGCTAGCGTTAATAACATGAAAGTTATGAAAACAAGTCGAGAGCGGATGACTGCTGGTGAGCCATACGAGCAGTTTGATCAAGAACTAACTGAACGACGCAAATTTATGCGTGCCCAATTGCAACAAATTAACGCGCAAACGGACAATGAAAAGCGTAATCATCGGTTGCAGACGTTATTAGCTGACACAGGTCCCGACTTTTTTGTCGAGAGCGCTTTTAAGTGTGACTATGGTTGGAATATTCACATCGGCGACCATTTTTATGCGAATTATGACAATACGTTTTTGGATACTTGTCCGATTACGATCGGTCATCATTGTTATTTTGGCCCCGATGTGGGTCTGTATACCCCCGTTCATCCACTGGATCCGGTGGCCCGAGATGCCGACGTGGAATTTGGTGCGCCAATTACGATTGGCAATAGCGCATGGTTAGGCGGACACGTGACGATTTTACCAGGCGTGACCTTAGGTGATAACGTGGTCGTCGGGGCTGGTTCGGTTGTCACGAAAAGCTTTGGTGATAATGTTGTGATTGCAGGTAATCCCGCGCGAGTGATCAAACAAGTTCCGAGTGGATCACCAGGTGACAACCCTATTTAGGATTAATCCTTATTATGGATTAATCGCATTTGTATCGAGCGACCAAACGCTGTGCAGGTGATGAAAATCAGACATGCATAGCGTTTTTATGTGCCCGTTTGTTGGTAACCAGAAATTTGTTTAAAAAAGAAAGAAGCGACTTAAAATTTTAAAGCGTCAAAATGTCGATCGAGCTGTCTTTGTTCCAACCATGATTCTCTTTGGGTTAGTTTCATTGGTATTAATCATTGGCGGCTCAGCCGTTCAGCAATCTATGAACGCGATTTTGACCTTATTAACAAGCCACACCGAGTGGTTATATCTATTGATTTACATTGTTAATTTTTGTTTCTTTATGGCCTTGGCATTCTCGAAGTACGGCCACATCAAGCTCGGCAAAGCGGGTACTAAAGCAGACTATAGTGGCTTTCAGTGGGGGAGCATGGTTTTTGCGACAGGAATTGATGCCAGTATCTTGATGCTGAGTGCGACGGACCCGTTAGCTTATTTACAACATCCTGCCTTTGGCGCCAAGCCATTTTCTACAGCGGCGTATGTTTATGCTAATGTGTGTGGGCAATTCAACTGGGGGCCAATGGCGTGGATGATGTTTGCAACAGCGACGATTGCAATCGCCTATCCGATGCATGTCAAAGGTTTGCCAATTCAGCGATTGAGCTCAGCTATGCCGATGCTTGCCGGCCCAGGTCGAAGCCGTCATCTAGTTCGTCAAATAATTGACTTCTTGGTCGTTTTTGGCATTATGGGTGGCATTGGCTCATCTATTGGGATGGAGATTCCTGTTATTGCCAAGGTGCTCAGCGCCTTAACTGGCGTTGCAGATACGATTTGGTTAAAACTGACGTTGTTTGGTGTTCTCTTTATTCTCTTTGCGCTAACTGTCTATGCTGGTTTGAATAAGGGAATTAAACGACTATCAGCTTGGCACATTTATTTAGCGATTGGCTTTTTGATCATCGTGTTGTTAGTTGGGCCAACGTGGCGTCTGCTTAATGGAGAAGGACAAACCTTAAGCTTATTGATTCAACATTTTGCTGCATTATCGGCCAATAAGGCTAATCCCGGCGTTAACGGATTCGCCCAACGACAAACAATGTTTTATTGGGGCTGGTGGTTAGCGTACATGCCGGTGATGGGCCTGTTTATCGCGCGAATTTCACGAGGAAAGACCATTCGCCAAGTCATCGTTGGGATGTTGACCTATGGGGTTGGTGGCTGCCTGAGCTTTTATGCGGTGCTCGGCGGTTACACCCTATGGTTACAACAGTCGGGGACCCTTGATTTAGTGCATATTTTGAATACGCAGGGACAAGCAGCCGTGTTGGCAGCCATGATTCAGACCTTACCGTTTAAAATCGTGATGTTGTTACTATTTTGTCTCTCTTGCTTTGTCTTTTTGGCCACGACTATTTCTTCGTCAGCATTCATCGTCGCTTCTTTCACCAGCCTGACACTGACCGGACGGCAACAGCCAACTCGGTGGAATCGGATGGCCTGGGTCGTCATTTTCCTCGTCTTTTCGTTAGGCATTGTTTTAGTTGGTGGCTTCACGACGGTGCAAGCGATCTGTACCATTGCTGGGTTCCCCTTGATTTTTGTCGCGATGGCGTTGTTGGTGACCATTTACCAGGCAGTGACGACTGATCCGGCCATGAAGAAGGCCGCAATGATTGCACCAGCTAATGAGCGACGTGAACGGATGCGAGCGAGAATTTCCGGAAATGGAACGGTTTAAGCGTGTGCCAAGTTTACGTTGGTCAACACTGATGTCTTGATTAATCAAATTGGTGTCATCGTGGTCATTCCGGTGAATTTCATTGTAATTTACACTTAGCTCATTCTGACTTAATGACCTTTTGTGATAGTGTTCACATAAACCGGTTTTTTTGGTAAAATAAAGGAGGTCTAAGAGAGAATGAGCTAAGGGAGTGAGCCGGATGATTACCAACTTGGATGAATTTCTACCTGCGCTAAAGGGAGTGTTACGCGGATCATTTAATGATGATCGTGAATTAGTTGGCGGAGTGCTAACGCGTTTACAAGAATCTGACTCGATCCATTACGGCGTAACTCGTTGGCGAACTAGTGATACACAAGACCACGAGTTTACTTTCCGCAAAAATGAGGATGGAACGTATACTTATTTATACAAGCATTAACAAAACGCCTTGCAATCGCAAGGCGTTTTGTATGTCGAAATCAGTTGATCGTTGAACGCCATGATTCAATCGTGGCGTAATTCCCAATCCTGAGTTGCATATTGAACCGCATCATCGTGAGTTCTAGTCAAAATAAACGCGATTGCCGTCAATTGTTGTCTGGCATTGGGGATGTAGTATTGTGGTCGATGAACTTCATGATCGTGATCAACTAAGGCGATCGACTCTAGGTCATGAATTACCTGCCGTTTTTGCGTTTGTCGATTAACGAGGACCACTAGCATCATCACCACCTCCGATCTCAAGGTGACTAAACGTACGGGACGCAACGTAATTAAAAGATTGTTTGTAATGACTAACCATGTGTGAAAGTGATGTAAGAGGGTAAATGAAACTGGCTTGGTCTAAATTCAGTCTAGCATCGCTTTTAAAACTGTTTCAAATAATGTGTCTGATTGAGCTAAAGTTGTGGTCAATGAGTGATGATTGAAAAATCAAAAGCATAATTGAAATAAAGTAGACATATATTAACTCTTTTATATATGTAAATAGGTCTGTTTTAAATTTATTAAGCTCAGCGCTCCTTCTTGTATTCTTGACGTGGATTAGCTAAAGTCAGGAGAGACTTCTCAGTTAAAGGAGATCAATGAATATGAAAGTAACACATCGTGAACTTGTGTCCGAACCAGAACGCCAACTATTTGGCTTACCTTATGATCATCAAGAACAAGGGTCTTATAACTATGCTTGGTTGGATTGGGAAACTTCTGATAAATTTAAACGGCTGGAGACGGTCAACAAGCCATTAGATCCTGCCAAAATTGGGTTATTGGTCTTTGATGGCGCAACACCTACGTACTGGATTGGCAAGTGGTTCCGCAAGAGCCAACAGGTTCCAGATGGTTTTAAAGCAATTACGGTGCCGGCTAGTTCTGCCGCTATCGCTTGGGTCAACGGCAATCCTGATACTGGTGATTTGTTTGGCGATCGGGCGATGAATGCTGCTAAACAAGAACTGATTCTGCGCCACATGATGACAGAAGCGGATTGGGAACATTTGCCTTATGCTTACGAGCGTTATGATCCGCAAAGGTTTCAACCGGAAGAAAATCCGACCACGCTGGATTATATTTTCTATGTCAAATGAGACCAATTATGGCTGGTCGGCCTTCAAAGCGGACTGGCTTTCACTCTGCATTGACAGCCGTTAAAGAGATCAGTACAATAACACCAGATTAACAGTTAGCGTGTGATTCATTCGAGTCTAGTAGTGAAGTGATTCTCTGTTTAGCGAGTCGGTGGTGGTGAGAACCGATCAGGTTATCTTCATGAAGTACAACACGGGTTTTAGCTGTGACGGTGCATCTCCGATATCGATGAGAGTGATTACAGATATGTAATAACTTGGGTGGTACCGCGGAAAATTTCGTCCCTTGCATAACTTGCAGGGGACTTTTTTATGCACCTGTACCTGGTTGGGATTGGTATTAAAATAGATGAGGAGTTGGGATAATGAATATTATTGACGAATTGAGTTGGCGTGGTGCAATTAATCAAACGAGTGATGAAGATGGCTTGCGACAATTAACTGCGAAGAAATCAATCGGATTATATTGTGGCATTGATCCAACGGGGGATTCTATGCATATCGGCCATTTGATTCCATTTATGATCTTAAAACGTTTTCAATTGGCCGGTCATAAACCAGTGATTGTCATTGGTGGTGCTACGGGTTCTATCGGTGATCCATCTGGTAAAAAAGCGGAACGCGTCCTGCAGTCGATGGATCAAGTTCGTCATAACCAAGCGGCGTTGAAGCATCAATTAGTTAAATTGTTTGGTGAAGATCAATTTAGATTGGTCAATAACTATGACTGGCTGTCAAAATTAACTTTACTCGATTTCTTACGTGATTACGGCAAGTTGTTCAATGTGAAGACGATGCTCAACAAGGAGATCGTGGCATCACGTTTGGAAGTGGGCATTTCGTTTACCGAATTCACCTATCAAATTCTACAGTCAATCGACTTTTTGACGTTATATCGCGAACAAGACGTCCAATTACAAATCGGTGGTGGTGACCAATGGGGTAACATTACCGCTGGGCTTGATCTAATTCGACGAGTTGAAGGGGCACAGACACAGGTTTTTGCCTTGACGATTCCGTTGCTATTAAAGGCTGACGGTACCAAGTTTGGTAAATCGGAAGGTGGTAACGTCTGGCTAGATCCTGAAAAGACAACACCTTATGAATTTTACCAATTCTGGCTTAACCAAGAGGACACGGATGTCGTGAAGTTCTTGAAATACTTCACCTTCTTAGATGAATCAGAAATTAACGACTTGGCTGAACAGGTCCAAAGTCAGCCGTGGAAACGCGTCGCGCAACGCCGGTTAGCCGAAGAAGTTACGCGATTTGTCCATGGCGATGCAGCTTTGGCACAAGCACAAAAGATCACAGCTGCGTTATTTTCTGGAGATGTCAAAGCGCTGACAGCTGATGAAATCGAACAAGGTTTCAAAGCCTTTCCAAGTGTGACGACAGTGGCAGCACCACAGAATATTGTTGATTTCTTAGTGGACAGCAGCATTGAAGCTTCACGCCGACAAGCGCGCGAAGATGTGACGAATGGGGCAATCACAATCAATGGTGATAAGCAAACAGATTTAGAAGCAGTTATTGATCCTAGCCAGATGTTCGATGGCAAGTTTGTGATCGTTCGCCGGGGAAAGAAACGTTATTTCTTAGCCCGAACGGCGTAAATTTTGACGTATATTGCGTAAATAAACACTAATTAGTCTCCTCCACCTTGGGGATTAATTGGCGTTTTTTTGTTTTGCACTGAGTCTTTTGTTCAGCCAAAGTCTGATTCTTGCTAACGCCCAGAAACACTTGGTGGGTTTTACACTGATCTAGTGCGAACAAATTGACAAATAGTTTCCGGTAGATGTACAGTTGTCCCTGTCGCGTTGTGATTTTTGTGACCTGTACGACGGCTTTTCATTAAATTGTCAGAAAACGAGGATACATAGAGTCATGAATCAATTTATTCAAACACTAATTGATCGACGCGTGGCGTTAATCACGGCTTTGTGGCAACATATCGAAATATCGCTAATCGCGTTACTTATTGCGATGTTAATTGCCATCCCGCTCGCCATTTGGGCCACGAGACACCAACGCGTGGCAGCGGTTCTGCTCCAAGTTGCTGGTGTCTTACAAACTATCCCATCGTTAGCGTTACTTGGTTTGTTGATTCCAATTGTGGGAATTGGTGCGGTTCCGGCAGTGATTGCTTTAGTGATTTACGCACTACTGCCAATTTTTCAAAGTACATATATCGGGATTGATGAAATTGATCCGTCAATCGAAGAAGCAGCTACTGCGTTCGGTATGAGTCGGACGCGTAAACTTGTGCGAGTTGAATTACCGATTGCTGCGCCCGTGATTATTTCAGGAATCCGCCAGGCAATGGTGATGATTATTGGTACCGCCACGTTAGCAGCTCTGATCGGCGCTGGTGGCCTCGGAACATTCATTTTATTAGGGATTGATCGCAACAATACCACGTTGACCGTAATTGGGGCGCTGGGGTCTGCTTTACTAGCGATTGTTTTGAGTTGGGTGATCATGCGGTTACAAAAAGTTTCATTAAAACGGTTAGTCATCGGTGGCTTAGTGATCTTGCTTGGCTTCGGCGCAGCTGGTGTGGTGAATTTAGTGCGCCAACCACAAAGGCAATTGGTCATCGCTGGTAAGCTTGGTTCAGAACCGGATATTCTCATTCATATGTATCAAGATTTAATTGAGCAGGATAATCCACGAGTGAAAGTGACGTTAAAGCCCAATTTTGGTAAGACAAGTTTCTTATTTAATGCACTTAGGCATGATCAAGTAGACATCTACCCAGAATTTTCAGGCACAGTATTAGAAAGCTTATTGCAAAAACCGGTTAACGATAAAGGGTTAACGGCGCAACAGACTTATCAAAAGGCTGCGACAGCTTTGAAACAGCAAGATGATCTGACCTATTTGAAACCGATGGCGTATAACAATACCTTTGCTTTAGCCATTCGTAGTCAGGACGCCAAGCAATGGGATGTGCATGACATCAGTGAGTTAAAGCAGGTGGAAAATCAATTGAAGCCGGGGATGACACTGGAATTTATTGATCGACCGGATGGACTGCCAGGGATCAACCAGCGTTATGGCTTACACTTATCCGCACAATCGATGGAACCAACTTTGCGTTATGATGCAATTCATACCGGTAAAGTTAATCTTGTGGACGCGTATTCAACCGATAGTCAATTGCGTCAGTATCATTTAACAGTGCTCAAAGATAATCGCCATTTCTTTCCCACTTATCAAGGAGCTCCATTGATGAAAGCAAGCTTGGCTAAACAATATCCTGGTGTCGTCAAAAGCCTCAACAAGCTGGCGGGGCGGATTACGGAAAAACAGATGCAAGAAATGAATTATGAAGTGAATGTGAAACACCAATCATCTGCCTCAGTGGCGAAACGTTATCTGGTGGCTAACCACCTATTGAAAGCTGGTGATCGTTGATGCAGCAGTCAGCTAAACTTAAATCCGCAGTTGATGAGAATCCGCCAATGGTGGCTTTTAGCCATGTCAGTCAAGTGTTTGATGGACAAGCCGTTATCGATGATCTCAATTCGACCATCCCACAAGGTGAAATTTTTGTGTTAGTCGGAACCTCGGGTAGCGGCAAAACCACGACCTTAAAGATGATTAATCAACTGCAACCGCAGGCTAGTGGGCAAATTACGATTCAAGGCCAAGATATAGAAACGATCGGCTTGCAACAACTACGCTGGAATATCGGCTATGTCTTGCAACAAATTGCGTTGTTTCCGACGATGACTGTTGCTGAAAACATTGCGGTAATTCCAGAAATGAAAGGTGTTGCTCGAGCAGAGATTGATGCGCTGATTGATCGATTACTAACATCGGTAGGATTAGATCCAGCGACGTATCGGACACGAATGCCACAAGAGCTGTCCGGTGGTGAACAGCAGCGAATCGGGATTTGCCGAGCAATCGCTTCTGATCCACCATTAGTGTTGATGGACGAAGCCTTTTCAGCCTTGGATCCGATTTCGCGAACGCAGTTACAAGACTTGGTTCTTGATTTACACGAAGCCCGCCATGATACGATTATCTTTGTGACCCATGATATGGACGAAGCCCTTAAGATGGGTGATCACATTGCTGTCATGCGCGAGGGCAAGATTTTACAAGTTGCTACGCCGACGGAAATCGCTCAGCATCCGGCCAATGATTTTGTGCAACAATTCTTTGCGCAAAGTGTTGCTAAGCAAGATCGCGATGTATACGTTAGCAAGCTCGTAATGATGGGGTTTGCACAACAACAGTTGGATGATTCCAATGCGACTACAGTGACCGTGACCGCGGATGCAACTCTAGGGGAAGTATACCGCCAATTAGATGATGCCACCGCTTTGCGTGTAGTGGATGGTAAACGTCAGTTAGGATTTGTCACGGCTGCTGATATCGTGCGGTATTTGGGCCAGCGCTAGAACCTTAGAGCAGTTTACTTTCGTTACCGTGGTGAAGTCGTTACACTGGAGAAAATGGAGGTGGATGATGCAATCATTTGATCAAATTGTGATCGGTGGCGGTCCAGGTGGCTTAGCGTTAGCTTATGGTCTGAAAGCTGCTGGCAAAAACGTTGCGATTGTTGAAGAAAATTTGTGGGGTGGTACTTGCCCCAACCGCGGATGTGATCCTAAAAAGATCCTTGTGGCGGCCGTCGAAGCTAAACGTCATGCTGAACAGTTGGCTCACGCCGGACTAGATGGGACGACGACGATCAACTGGCCTGATTTAATGCGCAATAAGTTTGCATACACGGATGCCATTCCTGATGACACACTACAAGGATTACAGCACAGTGAAATTACAACATTTTATGGTCACGCGGCCTTTACATCCGCTGGCCACCTAGCAGTTGGTGAAGAGACGCTGACAGCGGCACAATTCATTTTAGCGACTGGTCAACGACCGGTACGGCCAGCCATTGATGGTGCGCAATTACTTCAAACCAGCACGGACTTCCTTAATTGGCGTCAATTGCCAAAACAGATTGCGTTTATTGGCGGTGGTTACATTGCTTTTGAATTGGCTGACATTGCCAATGCGGCAGGTGCAGACGTGCATGTGATTTTACGACACGATCGTGCTTTACGCGCTTTTGACGCAGAGTTAGTGAAAGATTTGCGTGATCAATTGGCTAAGGCCGGTGTTCATTTTCACGAAAATGTGACCCTAACTAAGGTGGCCAAAACCAGTACCGGTATTGAATTAACTGGTGATCAACAGTTTGACTTAACGGTGGCGGCTGCAGTAGCGGCAACTGGACGAATTGCTAATGTCGACACTTTGAATCTAGAAGCGGTCGGTGTCTCCGCGGATAGGCATGGAGTCGTTGTGAACGACCATTTACAGACGACTAACGAGCATATTTATGCGTTAGGTGACGTTGTGGCTAAAAAATCCATACCGAAGTTAACGCCTGTGGCTGGCTTTGAGGCACGCTACTTAACTGATACTTTAACTGGCGCTCATTCTGAGGCCATCCAATATCCTGCGATTCCAACGGTGGTATTTGGGATGCCACGCCTGGCGCAAGTTGGGGTTAGTCCAGCAGAGACCACCACGACCACTGACCGACGAGTTAAGGCGCTTGATATGACGCATTGGTACACGTATCAACGAATTCATGATCCATTGGCCAAAGTTAAGGTTGTTTTGGATCGGCAAGGACGCTTAGTTGGTGCCAGCGCTTTGAGTACGATCGCAGATGAGTTAATCAATTATCTCACGGCGCTCATTAATCAAGGGGCGACGGTGGCTGACGTGAACAATCAAATCATGGCTTATCCAACGCCTGCATCCGATTTAAGTTACCTGTTTTAAGCCGAGCAATATCTTTTATATAGAATTAAGATAATTAGAGCTACTCAAATTTACCCAAATCATGGCGTTTAGAGCGCGGGACATAAGTCGGTAAGTGACGATGCACTGAGAGCGAACTGCAAATGGTGATGGTTTATTCATCGTTGACAGTTCGCTTTTAGGCGGAGACATATGACTTATGTTCCGCGTTTTGGCTATTTAGATATTAGTTTTGTCCCAAACTCTTTTGTGTCCGGCACCTGCGGTTAAGCCTGCCAACAGCTTGTTGCCCAGACCAAGGGTAATGCCGATTTTTACAAAACGGCATCAAGCATCGCGTTGAAATGTAGTGGGTTCCCGGAAAAGCAGACCAATCTGAACGTAGCGGGCATTGGATCAATTGATTTTGATAGGCGCAAGCGTAAAAATACGCTAGAATAGAATACACTAGAGCGTGTTTTGCCCAACGTTTGGGCAAGAGGAACGGGATCTAACGAAAGGATGCATGAATGAACTTTATTGGAACCTTGATTTTAATATTGACGGCAACGACCATTGCGGGGCATTTTTCAGCCCGTCTCGGGGTTCCGGCGGTTATTGGTGAATTGTTAGTCGGGATTGTAATTGGCCCAGGGGTGCTAAATTGGGTTCAGTCATCGACCACCCTCACGCAATTTGCCGAACTGGGTGTGATTTTATTGATGTTTATGGCTGGGTTGGAAAGTGACATCGGCCAGTTGCGACGCTATTTACGGCCGGCATTAGCCGTGGCGATGTGTGGCGTCATCTTGCCCGTGGTCCTAATGGGTGCAACCAGTTTACTATTTGGCTATGGCTGGAGTGAGGCACTGTTCATCGGGGTTGTCTTCTCGGCGACGTCGGTCAGTATCTCGGTGGTGGTGCTGCGGGAGTTTAACGCATTAGATACGCAGGAAGGAGCAACGATTTTAGGGGCGGCGGTCGCTGATGACATTATTGGCGTGCTGTTGTTGAGCTTGATGGTGGCAGTATTGGGTGGCTCAGCTAGCCATGGGCCATCTACTAACCTAGGCTTGCAATTGGTCTTTCAAGCAGCCTTTTTCGTTGCCGTGTACCTGCTGGTGCGCTGGGTTGCGCCGCTCTTGACCCGTATTAGCGAACGATTATTAATCCCGACGGCGCGGACGGTGACTGCTATTGTGATTTGTTTGGCGATGGCTTACCTAGCAGAACTAGTCGGTTTATCTGGTGCCATTGGTGCCTTTTTTGCAGGAATTGCAGTCGCCCAGACATCCGTGAAAAAAGTAATTGACGAGCATGTAGAGCCGATCAGTAACGCCTTTTTTGTTCCAGTATTTTTCGTTAGCATCGGATTGAGTGTCGATTTTACCAACTTTGTCGCTTCATTACCCTTTATTTTATTGATGACGGCCCTAGCCGTGTTGACCAAATGGGTCGGTGGACAGTTTGGAGCTCAAGTCACGGGTTTTAATCGCGATAGTGGGCGCGTGGTTGGAACGGGGATGGTGGCCCGTGGTGAGATGGCGTTGATCACCGCTCAAATTGGTTTCAATGCACATTTGCTTGCCAAACCAATGTATGTGGATATGATTTTTGTGATCGTACTGGCCACTTTAGTTGCGCCGTTACTATTACGCTGGTCGTTAAGCAAGCAACGTGTAGCAGCGACAAAGTCAGAGTAAGGTTAGTGAAAAGAGCACATGTAAAAAAAGTTGTCTCCCGATTTGGGATGACAACTTTTTTCATTGAAAGAGCGATTTTCAGCTTGCTTTTAACTTAATTGATTTACTAGGTCGATGAAATGACCATGTTGATGTAAATCGGTTTTTAGGTCGGTCATGGAAAAGCGGTGGTAAAAACGCCGATAGTCAGCATCGGCTAACGTGAATAAATCCGTGAGCGTTTCATTGATGTTGGCAGAAATATCGCTGTCATCGGTATCATTGGCAACTAAACCCTTTGAGTCGCCGGTGATGAAACGCGCGTAGCTGATCGTGGGGGGAATCGTCAGATCGTATAATGCACCGACATTCATTTCAGCCAACGGCCGTTGGAGTAAATAGCCACCATTCTTGCCAACTGAACCCTCAATATATCCCTGTTTGTGAAGCACAGACAAAATGTTGCGAATCATGACTGGATTAAGCTGTAACGATTTGGCCAGTTCTGCACTCGTAATTTTCCGTGGACTATTTTCATCAAGGTAAAGTAAGCTGTGGACGGCCACAGAAAAATCGAGTTTCATAAGCGCCTCTTTCTAAAAATCATGATTCTTTGACAACATGTTCAATCATCATCAGCTGTGATTGAATCGTACTAATGACTGGACTCACAGGCCCGTTGGAAACGAGGATTAGATGATGCATCGCACGTGATGCGATTGTGTAGAGCGCCCCAATTGCCGAGTCATCTGGATAATTTTGCTGGGAAACATCGTAAGCAATGACGCTGTCAAATTCCAAGCCTTTGGCTAAGTAAACGGGTAAGACGACAACACCGCTGGGTAAAGTGCGATCTGTGTCATTGAGTAAAGTGACATTGACATGACTATGCAGTTCGCGATAAACGATCCGAGCGGCGGTAAGATCTTTAGTTAAGACGGCTACAGTACCAGATTGAGCTACTTCACGTTGCGCTAATTGCCGTGTTACCGCCAATGTATCTGTTTCATTATAGCGCATAAAAATGCGTGGGAGGTCACCTGGTCGATTAAAGGCTTGAATTTGATCACCGTTTGGTAATAAGCCCTTTGCAAATTCGGTGATTGGCTTAGTTGAGCGATAACTTCGATTTAGCGTGATTAAGTTAGGGTGTTTGGCTGAAAATGCGCTGGCGAGGTGATTCAACAAGTCAGTTGGCGTTTGCAGCCGATTGAACAGGGCTTGTTCACTATCCCCAAGCAACGTGAATTTTGCTTTTGGAAAGGCGTGTTTGAAATAACACATTTGTGTCAGTGAATAATCTTGCATTTCATCAATGAACAAATAGGCAATGCTACGATTTTGTCCGCCGCCGGTAATTAGGTCTCGAATGAATAGTAACGGGACAGCATCCACTAAACCGAGTCGGTGATATTCAATGTCGGTGTCGAAGTCCTGCTCATGCATCGCCCAATGTTCAGCATCAACAGACTGAGGATGAACCTGTTGAAGAAAGTGATCGTATTGGCGATAAATATCTAAGAAGTAATTGTTAAATAGCGCATCATAGATTGGCTCAAATTGGCGTCGAACAATCAGACGTGCGGCGTACTTTAATTCTGCATCGACATTTTTGAACGTGCCTAACCGTTTGCCAAGTAAGTTATGGTAGTGTTCGGTGTCCAAATTATCTAGCGCTTCATTAACCCAATCCGCCTTGGCTTCACTACGAATACGGGCTTTTAATTGTTTGATAAGCGTATTTTTAGTGGCTAAAAATTTAGCCGGCGTCCCCATGGTGTCCGGCTGACTGGCATAAATAGCGGCAATGGTTTCTTTAGTGAAAAAGAGACGACCATCTAACAAAACATCGTTAAAGCGTAGCTCAGCTGGCGTTAAATTCTGACAATAGGTCGACAGGTCGTTGACGGAAGCAGGGCTTTCTAAATAATCGCGGACATCGGGAAACAGCGAATTGGTTTGGGCGGCGTCAGCTTCATAGCGTTCAAATAGCGTCTCAACGTTTAGTCCTTGAAGCCGTTGGGTCAGAAAATCAGCTAAGGTCACTTGGCGCATGTTACGTTCTCCAAGGCTCGGCAAAACTTCTGAGATGTAGTGACTGAACAGACGATTCGGAGAAAAGAGCACCATTTGATCCGCTTGTAAAGTATGCTCGGTGGCTGTGCGACTGTGATACAACAGATAGGCAATTCGTTGTAGAATGGCAGAGGTCTTGCCTGATCCGGCCACGCCTTGAACGACAAGTAAGTCCGAGGTGGTGTCGCGAATAATGTCATTTTGCTCTTTTTGAATGGTAGCAACGATATTTTGCATGACTGCATCGTTTTGTTGGCCAAGCACGGCTTGTAGCATTTCGTCACCAACGGTCTCGTTGGTATCAAACATGTTGATAATTTGACCATTCTTAATGGTGAATTGGCGTTTTTTAGTTAGGTTTGTGGTTTGTCGGCCTGCAGGCGTGCTATAGTTCACCGAACCTAAAGTGCCATTGTAGTAGACGCTGGCAATTGGCGCTCGCCAATCATAGATGAGAAAATTCTGATTGGCATCCGTCAAAGAAAATGTGCCAATATATAGGGTATCAGGATGATCTTCATCAGTATCTTTGATATCGATCCGGCCAAAGTATGCTGATTTGTGTAGTTGATCAAGTTGGTCCAACTGTTGTCCAATGGTCGTTTCGTTAGTCACTGCTAGATAGACCAATTGGCGTTGCTGCTGAAGTTGCGCGTTGGTTTCCATCGCGTCGTCGATTTCAAACGTGTTAACCGAAGCGTTATCCGCATAGTTCTTCTGAACGGCGCTGGTTTCTTCGTGAGCACGGGTGAGCTGTTGCTGTCCTTCTTTTTGTTGACGCGTGATTTCGGTCATCACCTGGTCAAGTCGTTGCTGTTCTAGTTGCTGTTCATCGTTATTCAAGTTGACGCCTCCAGGTGCCATTGTGTCAGTCGCAACATTAATAAACTCTGACCATCTTAGCCGCCAAAAACGGACCTGTCAACGATGATGAATTACAGTTTTAAATCGCTAGCTAGTGCGTTTTGACAGCTCTTTTAAAAGTCGGTATACTTAATTAAGACGGATTGTGTCAAACAATCAGCATCGTAGTGGAGTAGACACCATAAAACAGCAAGGTTGAGATGGTGAGAGTCAGCCAAGGTGACGAAGTGGGCTAGGATGTCGTTTGCATCGAAAATAATTTTAAGTGGGATCGTAAGCGATCCAATTTAGGTGGCACCGCGGGTAACCGTCCTATGATGACCTTCTTTTCGTGTGAGAAGCGGTCATGATAGGACGGTTTTATTTTAGCGAAGCTACCCTTTAAGGAGGCCAATTAGATGGCAGAAACAAAAAAAGTGATTTTAACAGGTGATCGACCAACCGGGAAGTTGCATATCGGACACTACGTTGGCTCACTGCGTAATCGGGTGACGATGCAAAATTCTGGGGAATACAACACCTTTATTATGATCGCTGATATGCAGGCATTGACTGATAATGCACGTGATCCAGAAAAAATTCGACGCAGTCTGACTGAAGTTACGTTGGACTATTTAGCAGTTGGGATTGATCCTAAAAAGTCTACCATCCTAGTGCAATCTCAAATTCCGGCATTAAATGAACTGACCATGATTTATTTGAACTTAGTGACATTGGCGCGATTGGAACGAAATCCAACTGTGAAGTCAGAAATTGCTCAGAAAGGGTTTGGCCAAAGTATTCCCGCTGGCTTTTTAACTTATCCGGTCAGTCAGGCCGCTGACATTACCGCCTTCAAAGCCACGACGGTGCCAGTTGGCGATGATCAAGAGCCCATGTTGGAACAGACTCGTGAAATTGTCCGTGCCTTTAATGGCGCCTATAATGCTTCTGTGCTGATTGAACCGACCGGCGTTTTTCCACCTAAGGGTGAGGGCCGAATTCCTGGGTTAGATGGGAACGCTAAAATGAGTAAGTCATTGAATAATGCAATTTACTTGGCTGATGATGCGGACACGGTGACGCAAAAAGTGATGTCGATGTATACCGACCCACAACACATCAAGGTGAGTGATCCAGGTCATGTTGAAGGGAACACCGTCTTCACCTATTTGGATATCTTTGACCCTGATCAAGCCCATGTCGCAGAATTAAAAGCGCAGTATCAGGCTGGCGGACTGGGAGATGTTAAAATAAAGCGTTACTTAAATGAAGTTTTAGAAGCAACACTAGCACCGATCCGTAAACGACGGGCAGAGTATGCCGCCAATCTTGATTATGTGTATGACGTCTTAGCACAAGGATCAGCCCGGGCTAATGAAGTGGCTAACCAAACGCTCACTGAGGTTCGTGATGCAATGGGTATTAATTATTTTACGCAACGCAAGTAACAACAATGATGCGTTGAAAATGAGGCGAAGATGCATGGAAAATTTAGCGATTGTTGATTTGGGTTCGAATTCCGTCCGTATGGGAATCACACAAATCGAAAATGACGGGTCATTTAAAGAGGTTAAGCGAATTAAAGAGGATACCCGTATTTCTGAAGGCATGGGTGCCGAAAAAAGGTTGACAAAAGTGGCTATGGATCGAACCATCAAAGCGCTCGTTAGTTTCAAAAAGTTGTATGCGAATCTTCCCAATCTGACGGTGCGAGCCATTACAACGGCGGCAGTGCGTCAAGCGGTCAACCAAACAGAATTTCTTAGTCGGGTTCAAAAAGAAGTCGGTCTTAAATTGCAGGTATTATCTGGTGACGACGAAGCCTATTATGACTTTTTAGGTGCTGTCAATGCTTTGCCGTTGGATGATTGCATCATTTTGGATACCGGTGGCGCCAGTTGTGAATTAATTCATGTCGCTAACCGCAAGGCCAAGAATTTGATCAGCGTGCCCTTTGGTGCCGTTAATTTATCCGAGCAATTCCATTTTGAAAACATTATTACCGCTGGCAATCTTTTTTCCGGGCAAGTCTTCGTTCGTAAACGTTTGCAGGATATTTGGTGGCTTAATGATGCCATGCATTTGCCGATCGTCTTGCTGGGCGGTGCCAATCGCACGTTAGCCCGTATTAACCGTAAAGCACAAAAGATGGTGCGCGTCGAAGACATTCACGGTTATCGCTTGAAAACGGAGACCGTCTTTGACACATTTGATCGCTTAATCTCCAAGGATAATTCGCAACGGCAAGCGATTGATGGACTTGAATATGATCGAGCAGATATTATCGTTGGCGGGATGTTACCTCTTGTCGAGTTATTACAATTGCTGGATTCAGACCGCGTGATTTTTTCGGAAAGTGGCGTACGGGAAGGAATTGTATCCGAATATGTCAGTCAACATCCTAAATATCAAGCCCATCCTTAACTTTTAAATCAACAAAAAATGGAGGCCTAGTTGTGAATCAAGAACAACGCTCGTTTCGCTTTTTAACACCAGCACAGCGGCGCCAATACATTGCCCAACAACGAGCTCTGAGCGCTGACCAAGTCGCCATGGTTAAGAATAATGCCACCGATGCTGAGGCACTTTTAACTGAAAATTATCTGACCACCTATCGTCTGCCAGAAGGGATCGCCGTTAATTTGTTGATGAATCAGCAGGCTTATCAAATACCAATGGTGACCGAAGAGCCATCTGTTGTTGCCGCGGCAAGCTATGGCAGTTTAATGACGCTGGACGATGGTGGCGTGGTCGCACAGACTCTGGGACAGGCATTGACTGGGCAAATTTTGTTTGAAGGTATTGATTTTGAACAATTACGGATGTTTGTGACCGCAAATGAAGTTGAACTAAAGCGGCGGGCATTGGCCGAGCATCCAAGCCTAATCGATCATGGCGGTCAGATTAAGACGTTGATCGTTCGTGATTTGGCCGATGGCTTTGCTAGTGTGGATCTGACTGTGGATACTGGTGCTGCCATGGGGGCCAACACGATGAATGACCTCTTAAATGGCTTGAGAGATCAATTAGCTCAACATCTGGGCCACCAACCATTGACAGCGATTTTAACTAACGATGGTCAGGCTAGTCTCGTCAAGGTTACGACGCAAGTGTCATTTGCCCGCTTAGCTAAGGGTGATGCAGCTGCTGGTGCAGGTGTAGCACAGCGAATCGTTAGTTTAAGTGAACTAGCTCAACGCGATGTTAGCCGGGCAGTGACCCATAACAAGGGAATTATGAATGGCGTTGATGCCTTCGTTGTCGCAACTGGTAATGACTGGCGTGCAGTGGAAGCCAGTGCGCATGCTTATGCGGCACAGACAGGCCAGTATCGTGGCTTGGCGACTTGGCAACTGCGCGAAAATAAATTAAATGGTGAACTTACCATGCCGATGCATCTAGGACTAGTCGGCGGGGTGACCGCATCATTACCATTGGCGAAAATCAATCGTCAAATTGCTGACATTCAAGACGTTACTGAATTGAATCAATTGGCGGTTGCGCTAGGTCTTGTGCAAAATTTGGCCGCGTTGCGGGCCTTAGTTTCCGAGGGTATCCAACCGGGCCACATGGCCCTACAATATCGTAATTTAGCATTGGCTGCTGGTGCGACGCCAGCACAAGTGATTAAATTAGTGGCAAAACTGAAGGCATTAACGCGACCAACACTCGCAGATGCAAAACGACTATTAGCGGAATTATTAAGCGACTCGAAATAAGGAGGCAACATGGCAGAAATTAAGTTAATCCCCACGGTTCAAGCGCTGCTAGATCAAGTTAATGACTTGTTTCCTGGCACTGTAATGGTTCAATTTGGTGACCAACATGCAGGTTATGTGCGTGATGATCAGGTCGAACAACGACTATTAAAAGATCGGTTGTTAATCTGGGTTGATGACATTACAGCGCCACAATATTCGGCTGCCCATGAATTAAGTCATCTGTTGATGCTCTTACAAGGTTTTCCACAAATTTACTTCAATCTGACGTTTGGTGATGATGAACTAGATACGCAATTAATGGCGATGTCGACACAACTTTTCAACATTGCCAATCATTTGGTGATTTTTCCGGCGCTGGCTGGCCATGGATTGATTGATGACACGATTAAAAGCCAATACTATGACGGTGTTTTTGCGACGATTCAACCAGAAACTGGTCAACAAGATGACGCGCAAAATGCGCTCCGTTTATTGGTGATGCTGGATGCATTGGTCTTTTTTGGTGAAGAAATTGAACGCCACCGAACGGAATTAACGACGAATTTTCCAATGAGCTTTGCGGCTGCTGAAAAATTATATATGGGGATGATCGAGAAAACAGCTGATACCCCCTTTGGAATGCGGCGAACAATTGTAAAATTGTTCAAGGCGTTTGACGAACAACTGCAAGCCTGGCAGCTGCCGCCGTTGAATAGCACCGCCTTCACCACTATTTCAAGTGTTCTCAGTGAACGTCAATTGCGATTAAACATGCGTCAGTTGTTTGAAATCTTCCATTCTGATTTGAAAAATCCCCAAACCGGCGAACGTGCTTATGTAGGACTTAACCGATCTGATCGGCAAAACTCGTTTGTGTTGGCAATTCCGGATTCAGCTCAATCAGATACGGCTAGCTATTTTAAACAACTATATGATATGCCGGTCAAAGACTTCTTTGACGCGCAAAAAATCGCTTATATCATTCGTTGAATACCCACCTGCGTAGAGCATAAAAGGAGTTTGACATGGCCGTTAATTATCAAGCATTGTTTGATCAGGCCCAACATGTGACGTTCATGACGGGCGCCGGGGTGTCCACGGCTTCAGGAATCCCTGATTATCGTTCAAAGGCTGGCCTTTATTCATCAAAATTCCATGGTCTACCACCAGAAATATTGTTGAGTCACGATTTATTTGAACAACAGCCAGCGCTATTTTATGACTTTGTTAAAGAGAATATGTACTTTCCCGATGCCCAGCCGAACGTTATTCATGAGAAAATTGCGGCATTATGTCGCGCAGGCCGGGCTTCATTAATCACGCAAAATATTGATAATCTAGATCGTCGTGCGGGGAATGACGCTGTCGTGGAATTTCACGGGAATTTATTTCGTTGTTATTGCACCCTTGATGGTCAGTCAGTGACTTGGCAAGACTATTTACAGTCGATGTATCATCAAAGAGATCACGGCGTCATTCGGCCTGATATCGTTTTATACGGAGAGGGAATCGGTGATTCTGTTTTAAAACAAGCGGTCCAGGCGGTGGCAGCAGCCGATTTATTAGTTATCGTCGGCACCTCATTTAAAGTCTATCCGTTCGCCGGGTTGATCAGTTATCGACGTCCAACTGCAAAAGTTTTGGTGGTCAATAATGAGGCGATTCAGGCTGGAGACGTTACCGCGCAATTCACCGGCGATGCACGTGAGTTCTTTGCTAAATTGCAAGTTGATTAGTGTCAAGCAAGGGTGTTTGTTGGCGACACTTTTTGTTCGGTGATGCGACAGGCGCTGCATCGTATTGATTGCGTTTTTCATGAGAATTTTTTACAATTAACTTAATTAAAAAGGGAAGGCAGGTGGTCGGCTTGGCTCGCGAGGATATTTTTGCCCGACTTGGTAATTTACTGGCGCAGATGCGCTGGATGAATCGGTTCCAACTGATTTTTGATTTTCTGATGTTTTATGGAGCCTGGCAAGTCTTTTTTGGTGCACAGCCGGCCATGATGTTCGGTGTGGCCATGAGTCGCACGAATGCGGGGGTTGTCACGATGCTCTTTGCACTGATTAGCTGGTCATTTTCCGGCATTCGCGGTAATTATCGACGACAGGGACGGGCACTGATTAGCCATCTAAAGGGCATGCGGTTATCTGATGAAGAAACAGCAGTTGTGCGTCAATTCAAGTAGCACGCGATTAGTTTAAAATTGAGAATTGTGATTGAGAGTGGGACATAAGTCGGTAAGTGACGAACATTAAAAGCGAACTTCGAATGATGACGGTTTATCCATCATTCGAAGTTCGCTTTTAAGCGGAGTCAATTGACTTATGTCCCACGTTTTAGCTATTTAGGTTAGCGGTGAAATATAGATTTTGGTTTTGTCCCAAACTCGTTTTGTGTTTTTGACGATAGTCGGTTGACTTGATGCGGATAATCGCAAAAATTCGGCTAGTTACGCCTGAGATTGCTGTTTGGAGGAGACATAATGATTTCGATTGGTTTATCAACATGGACAAGACATCCACATCTGATCCACGATGAACAACGAGAAGTACGGTTTGACGAATACGCAGGCGTCTTTCCGTTGGTGGAGTTAGATACGTCTTTTTATGGCGTTCCTGCGCCATCTGCGATTAAAAAATGGGTTCGTCAGGCACCAGATGGTTTTAAGTACATTTTGAAAGCCCACTCAACCATGACGCATCATGATGATGGTCACACGCCAGTCTCAGAAAGGGAACGGATGGCGACGTTCAAGGCTTTTAAAATGGCGATTAAGCCGTTAGTAACCAGTGGCAAGCTAGCAATGGTGTTATTCCAATTTCCGCCGTTTTTTACCCGCACACTCGAACATATTCGCTACTTGCGGGAAGTACGGATTCAGATGGCTGATTTGCCAGTCGGTATTGAATTTCGAGATCCGAGTTGGTATGAAGGTGGTTTGAGCGAAGATGTTTTCAATTATTTAAAATCACTCAACTTGACCTATGTCATTGCTGATGAACCATTTGATGGAAATGCTGGCGTGCCCTTTACACCAATTGTGACCACACCAACTGCCGCCTATTTTCGTCTTCATGGGCAAAATCGGCGGGGGTGGTTGCAACGGGAAGGAAGTTGGGAGCACGAGCGGACCAACTATCATTATTCAGCGAAAGAAATTCAAACCCTTGGGCAAGCAATTAGCAATGTTGCCAAGCAAGTTGAACAAACTTACGTGATCTTCAACAATAACGGACACCGCGATGCGGCTGCTAATGCAGAAATGTTGCGGGATGAATTAGACTTACATTTTACTGGTTTAGGACCAACCCAAATCGAATTGTTTTAGGCAAAAGTGCTCAGCGTTAATCTAGTCTACTTCGCACTGGGCGATCTTGTCGTGCTATGCAGATTTGACACTGTCGCTTAACCAACAGAACCTGATTGATCAAAGCCATCAATTTGCCTCTGTTGGTTAGTGCTCGACGTCACCCAGTCTGCTTCGCACTGAGTGATAGTATGGTATACTGACTGTTAATTATTCGGGAACCACGCGGTTTCATCGAGTCAAAGGAGCGATTGTTTCATGGCAGAAAAAAAGCCCACTTATTATATTACAACCCCAATTTATTATCCTTCAGGAAAGCTACATATTGGTAACTCATATACCACGATTGCCGTTGATGCAGAGGCTCGCTATCGTCGATTAATGGGCAATGATGTCTTTTTCTTAACGGGAACGGACGAACATGGTCAAAAAATCGAAGAAAAGGCTGAATCATTGGGCCTAGATCCGAAAACATACGTTGATCAGATGGCAACGCAAATTAAAGATCTCTGGAAATTGCTAGAGGTCAGCAACGACAAATTTATTCGAACGACAGATAAGGATCATGAAGCAGCGGTGCAGGCAATTTTTGAGCAACTCTTAGCCCAAGGCGATATTTACAAGGGGCGTTATGAGGGCTGGTACTCGGTTGACGATGAAGAATTCTTTACTGAATCTCAGTTGGCCGAAGTTTTTCATGACGCGCAAGGCAATGTGACCGGCGGAAAGGCGCCATCTGGTCACGAAGTCGTCTGGACGGATGAAGAATCTTACTTCTTCAAGATGAGCAAGTATGCAGACTGGTTGTTGAACTATTACAAGACTCATCCTGACTTTTTGATTCCAAGCACACGAATGAATGAAATGATTAAGAACTTCCTTGAACCAGGTTTAGAGGATTTGTCGGTTTCGCGGACGAGTTATAAATGGGGCGTGCCGGTTAAATCTGATCCACGTCATGTGATTTACGTCTGGATTGACGCGCTATCCAACTATATTACGGCACTAGGATATGATGGCAAAGACTCGACTAACTTCGAGAAATTTTGGCCAGCCAACGTCCAAGTGGTCGGCAAGGAAATTGTGCGCTTCCATGCGATTTATTGGCCGATTATGTTGCACGCTTTGGGGTTACCATTGCCTGAACACATTGTTGGCCATGGTTGGCTCCTGATGAAAAATGGCAAGATGAGTAAATCAAAGGGGAATGTCATCTATCCAGAAACGCTGGTGGAACGTTATGGCCTTGATGCCTTGCGTTATTACTTATTAAAAGCGATGCCATTTGGTAATGACGGGCTATTTACGCCGGAGGATTTTGTCGACAAGATTAATTACGATCTGGCTAATGATCTTGGCAATTTGTTAAACCGAACGGTTGCAATGGTCAACAAGTACTTCAAGGGTAGCGTACCGGTGTTTGAAAGTGGTGTTAACGGGCCAGACATGGACCTTGAACAAACGGCCACTGATACGATCAGTCGTTATCACGAGTTAATGGCTTCGTTGCATTATGCTGATGCGCTCAGTGCCATTTGGCGGTTAGTGGCGCGGACCAATAAATATATCGATGAAACCGAACCTTGGGTATTAGCCAAGGCTGAAAAGGCTGGTGACGACCGGCGCTTGGCGGCAGCAATGAGCCATTTGGTGGCTAGCTTACGGGTGATCGCGCTACTGTTACAGCCAATTATGACGCATGCGCCGAAAGCCATTTTGGGACAACTGGGTTTATCCACCGAACCTGAAGACATGCAGATTCAACAATTATCATTAGCCGACTTACCGGCTAAAGTACAGGTTGTTGCTAAGGGAACCCCCATTTTTCCACGATTAGATGCAAAAGCTGAAATTGACTTTATTCAAGCACAGATGACACAATCTGATAAGCAGAAGGGGCGGGCCGCGATGGCCGCGGCGGCTGATTCTCAATGGGAACCAGAAAATGTGACGCTTGATTTGACGAAATCGGCCATTAAATTTGAAGATTTTGATCAAGTTGAAATCAAGGTCGCCCAGATTATTGAAGTTAAGCCCGTTGAAGGGGCTGATAAGTTGTTACAATTTAGACTAGATGCTGGCGATCAACAAAATCGGCAAATTTTGTCTGGCATTCATGAGTGGTATCCAGATTACCAAAAGCTTACCGGCAAAAAAGTCTTAGCGGTGACCAATTTGAAACCACGTAAAATGCGCGGGCAGATTAGTCAGGGCATGTTGTTATCAACAGAACACGAGGGTCAAGTCACGTTGGTTATCGTTCCAGATGAACTCAATAACGGGGATATTCTGGGCTAAACACCAGGTGCTTAATCAAATAACTTAGAGGGATTTATGGAAATTTTTGATTCACATACCCATTTGAATGATGATGCGTTTTATGAGAATGCCGCTGAATTTAATCAGCATGCGAAAGCAGTTGGTGTGGAGCGGATGATGAATGTCGGTTCAGATGCCGTGCTGAATGAGCGCGGTATCGAGCTTGCTCATCGGTACGAGACCATGTGGGCAGCGGTGGGATGGCATCCAGAAATGGCCGATCAATACACGGACGCAGCAGAAGAAACGTTAATTGGGCAACTACAAGATGACCGTGTGAAAGCGTTAGGCGAGATTGGCCTTGATTACCATGTGGATCAGCTTGACCAACATATTGAGGATCAAAAACGGATTTTTGCGCGGCAAGTAGCGATTGCCAAAGAGCTTCAGTTACCGGTTATCATTCATAATCGAGATGCATTTGCAGACACGTATGCGATCTTAAAAGCGGCAGATATTCGTGATATTGGTGGAGTCATGCATAGTTTCAATGGCGATCCAGAATGGCTCAAACGCTTTTTAGATTTGGGCATGCACATTTCTTACTCAGGGGTGGCTAGTTTTAAGAATGCTCATGAAGTGCATGCATCCGTCAAAGTGACACCGCTTGATGTCATGATGGTTGAAACGGATGCGCCATACTTGACTCCGACGCCGCATCGCGGTGAACAAAATGAACCGGCGCGAATTGTCGATACAGTC
Source organism: Furfurilactobacillus curtus (assembly GCF_045862785.1). GTDB lineage: Bacteria > Bacillota > Bacilli > Lactobacillales > Lactobacillaceae > Furfurilactobacillus > Furfurilactobacillus curtus. The sequence goes on from NZ_BQXO01000002.1 coordinate 549,304, forward strand.
AATGCAATTGCGAAATTACGTGACATTGAGCCACTAAGCGTTGCTGCAGCAACTTATGACAATGCCAATGACTTTTTTAGGATTGAAGATTGATGACGAAGTTAAAAGAAGTCCTTGTTGTTGAAGGTAAGGATGATACGAAACGAATTTTACAGGCGGTTGAAGCAGATACGTTTGAAACAAATGGATCAGCGCTAAGCCAAACAATGTTAGCTCAGTTAAAACAACTGCAAGCAACACGTGGCATTATTGTGATGACGGATCCAGACTTTAACGGTGAGCGTTTACGCAAGCTCATTAGTCGAGCGGTACCAGAAGCCAAACATGCATTTATCACGCGCAAACAGGGCGTACCAGAGAATGCTGGTGGTAGCTTGGGAATTGAACATGCTGATCCAGCAGTTATTCAAGCGGCTTTAGCACATGTTGCGACCGGCACTGATCACTTTGAAGCGGTTATTTTTCAAAGCGACCTGCTTGCTGCTCATTTAATTGGTGATCAAACTTCCCGACAGCGGCGCGAACGGTTGGGCGAGTTGCTTAACTTGGGATATGTAAATGGTAAGCAATTGTTAAAACGACTCCAGCTATTTCAAATTCCCCGTGCTGATTTTATCGAGGCGGTGGCACAACTTGATCAAGAACTAGAAGGGAATCAGCATGAGCGATAAACAAAAACGACCCGATATTGCGACACCGCTGCGAACGCGAGCGATCATGAATACCTATGGCATCGCGGTCAAAAAGAGTCTTGGACAAAATTTTTTATCGGACCCAAATATCTTAACCAATATCGTTGATGCAGCTGAGGTGACAGAATCAGACGATGTTATTGAAGTCGGACCAGGCATTGGCGCATTAACCGAGCAACTCGCACGACGGGCCAAACGTGTATTGGCGTTTGAATTAGACCAGCAATTACTGCCGGTGTTGGCTGATACGCTGGCGCCCTACCCGAATGTCACAATTGTGAACGCAGACATTCTAAAGGTTGACTTGGCTTCAGCGATTGCTGAGCATTTACCAGGTGCTACGTCGGTTAAGGTGGTAGCAAATTTGCCCTACTATATCACCACACCGATTCTGATGGGGCTCATGAATGCCGCAGTCGATTTTGCGTCAATTGTTGTCATGATGCAAAAAGAAGTCGCTGAACGGTTGAGCGCGGTACCAGGTACCAAAGCCTATGGTGCATTGACTTTGGCCGTGGATTATCGGATGCAAGCAAAATTAGCTTTTACCGTTTCCCGGACGGCCTTCATTCCTCAACCTAATGTTGATTCAGCGATCGTTAAGTTGACACCGCGTGCACCGTTAACCGAATTGCCGTTTGATGAGGCGGCTTTATTTCATTTGATTAAGGGATGTTTTGCTCACCGGCGCAAGAGTTTATGGAATAATTTGCAAAGCCTATTTGGCAAGGCACCAGCGACCAAAGCAGTTATGGCCGAGACGTTGGATGATTTAGCTTTAGAGCCAAGTATTAGAGCAGAACGACTGTCATTGGCGGGTTTTATTGCACTGACCAACAGATTACATGAGCGCGGTGTTTTTTAGGTTAGGGCGTCGGTTTCACTTGATCTGGCTCATGCTCTTGCTTAAACGCGCTTGCCAGACCTGAGTCCTGTGCCCAACCAACAACCACAACCGGGCAGAAAGCGCCCAATTGTGATTGTCCGTTGGTGCTCGGTCTCAAACCGGTCTGGCTCACGCTCTGGCATAAACGCGCTTGCCAGACCTGAGTCCTGTGCCCAACCAACAACCACAACCGGGCAGAAAGCGCCCAATTATGATTGTCCGTTGGTGCTCGGTCTCACCCGGTCTGGCTCACACTCTGGCATAAACGCGCTTGCCAGACCTGAGTCCTGTGCCCAACCAACAACCACAACCGGGCAGAAAGCGCCCAATTATGATTGTCCGTTGGTGCTCGGTCTCACCCGGTCTGGCTCACGCTCTGATACAATTGTAATTTTTGCTTGACCATGCTATACTATTATGCATGTGAGGTGAATTGCATGCCAGCAACATTACAAAGTATCAAGTCTAAGTTGGACGCCAAATTAGGCCAAAAGCTGATGGTCGTCGCTCAGGCTGGTCGCAAAAAGGTGACTAAGCGTCGCGGCACTCTGCGGGAAACGTATCCGGCTGTTTTTGTGGTTGACCTCGATCAGGAGGAGAACTCATTTGAACGAGTCTCTTACAGTTACACAGATGTGTTAACTAAAAATATTGAAATCGCTTTTGATGAACAGTAATCATCACGGCGAACTCACGCATGAAGCACTTTCCCTAGTGGAAGGTGTTTTTTGTTTGGGGTAAAATAGAAAAAATAACAATTCGGTTAACTGGGGGTGACACCACGGAGATTTTGGAAAAGGCGCCTGCCAAACTTAACTTATTACTCGATACGCCGTTTCATCACGCGGATGGTAGTGAAGAGTGGGATATGGTCCTCACTTCGGTTGACCTAGCAGATTTAGTGACGATTAAGACTTTAGGTCGCAATGGACGAATTAAGGTCATGACGGATACTGGTTTTTTGCCCAATGATCGGCGAAATTTAGCCTATCAAGCTGCGGCGTTACTCGCCAATACTTATCACCGTAAAGAAGCAGTGAATATCACGATTGAAAAGCATATTCCCGTTGCTGCGGGAATGGGTGGCGGTTCTGCTGATGCAGCCGCAGTGTTAAGAGGGCTTAATCGATTGTGGTCGTTGAATTTAACGCCGGCGCAATTGTGCGAACTAGGCCTGAAAATTGATGCGGACGTTCCGTATTGTGTCTGGAGCCAGACCGCCCACGTAACAGGGCGTGGTGAACAAGTAGAACCCTTACCCGAACTACCGCCGATGTGGTTAGTAATTGCCAAGCCACAAACGAGTGTTTCAACGCCTTCAATTTTGCGCCAAATTAATTATGGTCGGTTGGAACATGCGTCTACGCCGCATTTACTGGCTGCTATTCATGCCAGTGACTATGATGGCATTTGTCAGGCGACCGCGAATGTTTTAACGCCGATCACGGCGCGGCGGTATCCCGTGGTTCAACGGCTCAAGACGCAAATGTTGCGTTTTGGTGCTGATGCGGCAGAAATGACTGGCACCGGCCCAACTGTCTATGGGATTTGTCGCAAACGATCCCGGGCGCAACGGGTGGCTAACGGATTGGCTGGTTTCTGTCGCGAGGTTTATGTGGTACGGCCAGTACGATTGGGCGCAGCAGTGCAATTAAGTGAGGCACCTTGTTCAACGGAGGATTAACAGGTGAATAAAGTCAGACAATTAGTCAAACGAACCGCGTTGGTCGGTCTTGGTAGTTATGCCACTTTAGTGGGCGCTGGCTATGGGGTCTACTACTTGGCAATGAATTGGTCAAGTAAGCAAAAGCGAGCCGGAATTAGTGCTTCTTTGAAAGAAAATACGCCTGATGAGAATCAGTGGTATCAAAATCAACAACGACAAGCATGGTCCATTGAGACTCCTGATGGATTAACTTTACGCGCAACATTTATTGCTGGTTACCAACCATCCTACGGCGTTGTTATTTTAGCGCATGGCTTACACCATGCCCGTGAACAGATGATTCCTTGGGCCAAATTGATGATCGAGCAAGGTTTCAGCGTGCTGATGCCAGATGCGCGAGCACATGGACGCAGCGACGGAAACGTGATTGGTTATGGTTGGTTAGATCGAAAAGATTATCAGCAATGGATTAATACTGTGGTTGAGCGTTGTGGGTTAACTGTGCAAATTGTGCTGCTTGGAATTAGCATGGGAGCGACGACGGTCATGGCTGCAGGCGGTCAGGCCTTACCTAAAAATGTCAAAGGAATCATTGAGGATAGTGGTTACCGATCAGTTTTTCAAGAAGGCAAATTTCGACTTTGGCACAAATATCACGTGCCCAGCACGGCCTTAATGCCGATTGCCAATTCGTTTGCCAAGCATCTAGCCGGTTACGCATTTCGCGAAGGGGATATTTTGGCTCAAGTCCGTCAAAATCACTTGCCTATTTTGATGATTCATGGTGGTGAAGATCAGACTGTCCCGGTGCAGGACGCCTATGCGTTATATGACGCGGCCAATGTCCCCAAACAACTGATGATTGATAGACAAGCGCCACATATTCGAGCCATTCGCACCCATCCGGACCGTTACCGACGAACGGTGCTCGCTTTTTTGCGGCGATCGCTGATTCATTAAATCAAAATTAGGTATAAAAAATAGCGAGGCCGTGAATGACTGTCTATATTTGAACAGTCATTCACGGCCTCGCTTTGGCCTATTTAATCGAGTGATTCGAGGTGTCTGGTTCAATGATGGATAATTCATGACGGAATTCATCTAGTAGTGTCTGGTTGGCGGTCGGTTTGGATTTCACGGTTTGATCAGCAACGGGTTGAACGGTGAGCCCCTCAGCAGATAGTTTATATTTACGAGTGGCGACATGCTCAACAAATTCATAATCGTGTGAAACAAACAAAATAGTGCCCGGATAATTAGCTAGAAAATTTTCTAAGGCGGTTAAGGTGGGCAAATCTAAAAAGTTGGTGGGCTCGTCCAATAAAAGGACATTTGCATCACTCAGGAGCACGGTCACTAAGGCGAGTTTGACCCGTTGGCCGCCACTCAACTGCCCGGCTCGTTGATTCAGCTGACTTGTGGTGAAGCCAAACTGGGCTAAAACGGTTTGACAAGTCACCCGAGGTTGTTCACTATTAGCAACCGCATTTGTCCAAACTGATTTTGTTAAGTTAAGACGACTCATGTTTTGCGCAAAATGACCAAACTTAACCGCTGGATTGACAGTAATTCCGCGCTTATTGTTCGTTAAAATTGAGCGTAACAGCGTGGTTTTGCCAATTTGATTAGGTCCGACAATGCCAACGTGTTCGCCAGTTTTAACCGTCAGATTTAGGTCTGCGCTTAACTGGTGTTTAGCGGCAGACAATGTAAAGTGCTCAAGCGTAAGCGGTGTGTGACGCCCTAATGACGCAAATTGCTGGACATGTAAGGTTACAGTCGGCGTGTGTTTCGGTTTTTGAACCGGCTCAAGCTGGGCCCGTTTTTGCAAACGACTAGCCGTCTTGCTGAGTTTACCTTGATTATTTCTCAAAACTGACTTTAAATTTTTGAGTTCATTTTTGCTGTGCTGATGGCGATTTGGTTTCACAACATGGGCGGCTTTTTGTTCGCGCCGTTGGGCCGCCTCAGCGAGGCGCCGCTGCTTTCGCTGTTGCACTTGGTAGGTTGCTTGTTGATGTTGACGTTGAGCCATCTGAGTAGTTTGAAAGGCGTCATAGTTCCCAGAAAAGCTCGTTAGCTGTTGATCAGCGACTGACCAAGTCGTAGTCGTGATGGCATTTAATAGATGCCGATCATGGGAAATGATGAGCAGCGTCCCAGAATAACGGGCCAGATGAGTGATAAGCCATTGCTGATTAGTTTGGTCTAAGTTGGCAGATGGTTCATCTAGGGCTAAGAAGGCCGGTTGCTCGCGGAAGGCGGCAATTAATGCCTGTTTGACTTGCTCGCCGCCACTCTGTGCTGAAATTTCATGTAGCTGTGTCACGATCGTTGGTGTAACGCGGCGATCGACATGACCAGCACGGGGAACCAAGGTGCCAGTAAGGACTTCGAGTAGTGTAGTTTTACCGACACCGTTAGCGCCAATTAAACCAATGCGATCACCAGGGTTAATGACTAATTGGTCGATATTTAATAGCTTTCGTTGACGGGAAATTTGTAACTTGGTTGCTTGTAGAATGAACATTAAATCAACTCCTTTAATGATAAACAAGGGTTGATCGAAGTCTATGAAAAAAAGGGTACACAAAAGGACATCCCCACGCTAAAGCATCGATCACCCCAAAAAAACAAACGTGAACATCATCATAGATTCGAATGACTGTCTACCCGATTTTCTGATGTTTGTTTTTTTATGACGACAGGCTTAATGGCGCATTGGCGGACGTCCTCCTCTTTTTAACTAAAATTATTGGCTCAACTGTAACGTGAAAGCTAAAGGCCGTCAATCTTTTTTAAAATCAGAGCGTGAGTCAGACATGTGAACTTCTAGAGATCATCGCTTTATGGCGAGGATTTGTTTAGACTTTTACATTGTCGTACACTGGCGATCATCCCACGCTGCCCTTATCGCAAGCACTTTGCGCTAACGCTAACGACACTGGTTAAAGGCGAAGCTTTAGTTAGTTGACGATTGATGAGGGATCGAAATGGAATGCAATTAATTTCTTAATTGCATTCACGCATCAGATTCGCTACACTATTAAACTGTAATCATTACTTTTTAAAATCAAATGTTAGTCCGTTATTCGATAAATTTTTGATCATGACGGCTAACTAAAGAGAGGCGATTGAGTGACATCGATGGAAAACAAAGCTGCGTCACTGCTATCTGTTAAGGATTTAGCGATGACGTTTCCTAACAAGGCTGTTTTTAAGAATTTGTCGTTTACGCTCCATCAGGGAGAATTTCTGAGTATTTTAGGTGAAAACGGCGTCGGGAAGACAACTCTGATTCGAATTTTATTGCATCAATTACGGCAAACGAGTGGCTCCGTGATGTGGCATCCTAACCGGGCAAACGTGACGATTGGTTATGTGCCACAATTTCGAAATATCGATACGGAATATCCGCTAACGGTTCGCGATTTTGTTGGTTTAGCGTTGGACCATAACTGGCGGCCTTGGTGGCGTCATGCGGAGAAACAGCGGATAAACGAGACGATCGTCACCACCGATTTAACGCGAATTGCGCGGACGCCACTAGGAAAAGTTTCTGGGGGAGAACTGCAAAAGGCCTATCTAGCTCAAGCTTTGATTCGGAAACCGCAATTGCTGATTTTAGATGAATCAACAGCTAGTTTAGATAACAACATGAAGTATGAATTGCTGAATCTCGTGAAGCGTTATCAGCAAGAAAACCAGGCGGCAGTGCTATTTGTTACCCATGATATTCCGTTAACAAAGGCCTTTTCGTCGCATTACTTGCTTATGCAAGCAGGTGGGTATCAACTTGGTCATGTGGCCGATTTGAAGGAATCAGTATTGGAGGCCGCACATGCTTAACTATCCTTTTATGCAAAATGCTTTTGCTGCCGGAACACTGATTGCATTGGTGAGTGGGCTGGTTGGGGTCTTTGTTGTGGCCCGCAACATGTCATTTCTGACCCATACGTTATCGGAAATTGGGTTTGCTGGGGCGGCATTTGGCTTGTTTATTGGCTGGACCCCATTGGCTGGAATGCTGTTGTTCACAACAGTGAGCTCTGTGGCGGTCGGTCAATTGAGTGAGAAAGCCTCCCGGCGAGAAGCCTCGATCACGTCTATTTCCGCGTTAGCCATTGGGCTGGGAATTTTATTTCTGGCGTTGTCAAATCAAAATGCCAGCTCGGCAACTAACATCTTATTTGGGTCAGTAATCGGAATCAGCCGCGCTTCAGTCGTACAAGTGGCCGTCTTGGCGATCGTTGTAATGATCGTGATCTTGGCCGTTTATCGTTCGCTTAAATTTGATTCGTTTGACGCAATCGGGGCTCGGGTAGCGGGCGTGCATGGAACGCTGCTGTCGATTATTTTCTTGGTTGCATTGGCCTTTTCCGTTAGTGTCGCCGCACAGATTGTGGGTTCACTGCTAATTTTTATTCTATTGACGCTTCCCGCCGCGGCTGCTAAGTATTTTGTTCACGGTGTTGGTACGATGATTGGCCTGTCCATGATTTTTGCGCTCATTGGTGTCTGGTTAGGGTTGGCTTTGAGTTACTGGACGAATTGGCCGGTGTCATTTTTTATCGCGACGATTGAGGTGGTTATCTACTTTATTGGGTTAGGCGTCAATCGACTAGCCACCCACGATTAATATCGTTTTCTTATCAGAAACTGTCTTCTCGTTACGGAGAGGATGGTTTTTTTAGGTGGTCTTAAATCAACTACTTGGAAATTTATGGGCGGTTTGCTTCAGAAAAGAGTTTGGAGAGCCCAACCGCTAGACATGCTCAGCCAGTCGTTCTTTATGCAAATTTTATCAAGAACAAAGCCGAACATTGTGCTATTATTAACCAGGGAAAGAACGCTTTTTGTTCGCATAAAATTAGAACGAGGATGAGGTAATTTAACGTGAAAGTTAGACGATCAGATCGCTTAATCGATATGACCCGGTATTTACTGGAACGACCGCGCACTTTGGTGTCGCTGTCTTTTTTTGCTGAACGCTATGAGTCGGCAAAATCCTCCATTAGCGAGGATCTCACCATTTTAAAACGGACCTTTCAAGAACGTGGGACTGGTTTGTTAGAAACCTTGCCAGGTGCCGCCGGTGGTGCACGATTTATTCCCTATATTTTGAAAGAAGATGCTGAAGCTTATATTAACGCTTTATGCAAACAGGTGTCTGATTCGCATCGGGTAATGCCAGGAGGTTACGTCTACCTGTCTGACTTATTGGGCCAACCGGAAGTGTTACGACAAATCGGTCGTCTAATTGCGACGCAGTATATGAACCAAACCATTGATTTAGTTTTGACCGTCTCTGTAAAAGGTATTCCGATTGCCCAGGCTGTCGCCGAACAGTTAAATGTGCCATTTGTGATTGCCCGCCAAGATGGCGCAATTACCGATGGTGCTACGGTTAGTGTCAACTATGTTTCAGGTTCATCAACGGCAATTGAAAAAATGCAAATTGCCAAACGAGCGCTGCCTGCTGGTTCTCGGGTATTGATTGTCGATGATTTTGTTAAAGGTGGTGGCACGATTTCTGGGTTAGCTAGTTTGGTACGTGAACTGGATAGTGAAGTGGCCGGTATTACGGTCTTTGGCGAAGGTCGTTTTAATGGTGATCGTAAGTCAGAGACATTTACCTCGTTACTGCATGTGGAAACTTTGCAAAGTGAATCAGAACCAATTAAAGCCACCCCGGGGAATTATCTAACGCGGGTCTTTGGCAATGAACGTTAATTAAAGGAGTTAGCATGAGTTCTCGGAATACAATTATTTTAGCAGCAGGTAAAGGCACACGGATGAAGTCCAAGTTATACAAAGTTCTGCATCGGGTAGCCGGTAAAACAATGGTTGATCATGTCTTGACTCAGGTTGAGCAAACCAACATGGATGAAATTGTGACGGTGGTCGGTTTTGGCGCAGAAGATGTGCAACATGAGTTGGGAGATCGTACCAAATACGTCTTGCAGGAGCAGCAACTAGGGACTGGTGACGCCGTTTTAAAGACTGAAGACATTCTTGGTGATGCAGATGGTATGACCTTGATTGTAAGTGGGGATACCCCTTTATTTAGAGCTGCAACGTTGCAAAAGCTATTTGATTATCATGAAGCTAAGGGTGATGTTGGCACAGTATTGACTTCCATCGCACCTGATCCAGCCGGTTACGGACGGATTATTCGTAACGATATTGGTTTGGTGGAAAAAATTGTGGAACAAAAGGATGCTACTGTTGAAGAGGCGGCTGTTGATGAAATCAATACAGGAGTTTACGTCTTTGACAATCAAGCGTTATTTAAAGCCTTGCATCAAGTCACCAATCACAATGCGCAAGGCGAGTATTATTTAACGGATGTGATTGGGATCTTGAAACAGGCGGGTCAACGAGTCGGCGCTTATCGGATGAGCGATTTTAGCGAGTCGATGGGCGTTAATGATCGTCAGGCACTAGCTGAGGCGACGAAGGTCATGCGCAAACGGATCAATGATGCACATATGGCTAACGGTGTGACCTTCATTGACCCGGAACATACTTATGTAGATATTGATGTCAAAATTGGTGCGGATACGATTATTGAACCAAATGTCCAATTAAAGGGACACACCGAGGTTGGTGAAGATTGTTTCATTGGTGCCAATTCTGAGATTCGCAATGGTCGGATTCATGATCACGTCACGGTGACTTCTTCTTTGATTGAAGATAGCGAAATGGAATCCGGTTCGAACATTGGTCCGATGAGCCATCTTCGTCCGCAAGCGCATATTGGTCATGATGTTCACTTGGGTAATTTTGTGGAAATTAAAAAGGCCAATATTGGTGATCGTACGAAGGTGGGCCACCTAACTTATGTTGGCGATGCTACTTTAGGAACGGACATCAACGTTGGCTGTGGTGTGGTCTTTGTCAATTACGACGGGGTTGCTAAACACGAAACAATCGTCGGTGATCACACGTTTATTGGTAGTAATTCGAACCTAGTTGCCCCCTTGCAAGTGGCGGATCATTCGTTTATTGCGGCTGGTTCCACAATCACCAAAGACGTGGCTTTCCATGATATGGCGATTGCTCGGGCCCGGCAAACAAATAAACCAGATTACTGGGATCGCTTACCTCACAAGCCAGAAGATGCTTAATCAAATCCGGACAGTAGATGCTTGCGTCTAGGCAAGTTAATAGGTACGATTAGAACGAAAAAGACTGTGATCACATCATCCGCGTGGAGGAAACATGGCAACTCAATACTTTGACCCAAAGCTAAAAATCTTTGCTCTAAACTCAAACCGGCCGTTGGCGGAGAAAATTGCTGAAGAAGTTGGTGTTGAATTAGGCAAAACGTCCGTCGATCGATTTAGCGATGGCGAAATTCGCATCAACATTGAAGAAAGCGTCCGTGGCGACAATGTTTACTTGATTCAATCAACATCAGCACCGGTTAACGATAATTTGATGGAATTATTGATTATGATCGACGCTTTGCGCCGGGCTAGTGCGAATACAATTAACTTGGTTGTCCCTTATTATGGTTACGCGCGCCAAGATCGAAAAGCGCGTTCGCGTGAACCAATTACTGCCAAATTGGTTGCGGACATGTTTGAAAAAGCTGGCGCAACTCGACTTTTGGCGCTTGATTTACATGCCGCCCAGATTCAAGGCTTTTTCGACATTCCAGTGGATCACATGATGGCCGCACCATTGTTGGCAGATTATTTCATCACGAACCATATTGCTGAAAATGCTGTCGTTGTTTCACCTGATCACGGTGGAGTGACGCGGGCCCGGGCCTTAGCCGAGTTTTTGAAAGCGCCAATTGCGATTATTGATAAGCGGCGTCCTAAGGCAAATGTGGCTGAGATCATGAATATTATTGGTGATGTTAAGGGTAAAAAATGTATCATGATTGATGATATGATTGACACGGCTGGCACGATCACATTAGGTGCGCGGGCTCTGATGGAGGCCGGCGCTGAGGAAGTGTACGCTTGTTGTTCTCATGCGGTACTTTCAGGACCAGCCGTCGATCGACTGAAAGAATCACCATTTAAACAAGTCGTTGTCACCGACTCGATTAACTTACCGGCTGAAAAGCAATTTGATAAACTCGTCAAGGTTTCCATTGCACCGTTAGTCGGGGATGCCATCAAACGCATTAATGAAAACAAACCAGTTAGTCCATTATTTAAGACGCGTTTCCACCGTGATGGTCGCTCGCATTAGTGAACAAATCCAACTGATAGTTACTTTAACAGTCCCATATGATGCCGCCATAATTTGGCAATCATATGGGACTGTTTGTATAAAATCAAAGTTAAGATTTTCTAACGTGTTGTAATGTGATAGACATGTTTACGTAATATTTGTCATTGAATGGTATACTAAGATCAGTGAGAGGGCTTCAAGTTAGTCAAGCCACTGGGGGTATGAAAGATGAAACATCTATTGCTTAAACAAGTGATCGTTAGCAGTTTAATTGTCATCAGTACGGCGGGTCTAGCGGCTTGCAGCACTAATACTGACGCGATCCAGACAAGTACAACGGCACAAGCAGAGATTAGTAAGACAAGTAAGACATTACAAACGAGTCAGCAAAAGCCTCGCTCAGTTGCGACATCTGCCACGAATTCATCTTCTATGGCAACAGCAACCAGTGTGGCTAATGATGGGTCCGTGAACACCAGCACTACGGGGGCTGGTTCAAGTCAGAATGTTTCTAAAGTAGCTTCTAAAATTAATTCTACTGCACAAATAGGCTCAACCTCTGTCGCGGCGAATGTTGCTCAACAAGGCAGCGCTAACAGTTCCGTCGTAGCCAGGCAGGCGCCGTCATCAGCTGTGGCTCAGTCGCAGTCAGGTCAGACGAGTGCGACAGCAACACAGACGTCATCAGTTAACCAAACGACAATTTTAAATGCATTTCGTCAACAGATGGGCTTTGTAGAAACGGATGGCAGTCGGCAGTATCAAGTGTCAGATTTGGGTCATCAACAATATCAAATTGATGTTCGCTCCCAAGCACCGGATCCGGCGGTTAGCAACTTGACGGGAATTTATCGATATGATGCCAATACGCAGCAAGTCACCAATTTATTGACGACGCCGTAGTCAGTACTGCCCGTTACTAATTTTAAAAAGACTTTTATACCGCAAGTAATTGCGGTATTTTTGTATCATGATAAAAGATTGGGGGAGCTGAAATGAAACCAAAAAACACACCCATCGGTTGGTCCTTAGGTGGACTGGGGCTATTTTTGGTGGCTGGGGTGGTCGCTTGGATAAGCCATGTTCCTTTGATTAAGATTTCCGACGCGTATTTTATGATTGGTTTATTTTTGATTGTCATCGGTGCGGTGATGCAGTTATCTCATGCCCATTTATTTACGGGATTTCGTCGGCGTCGAAAAACATATAAAGAAAAGCAGGATCAACAAGCAGATGACCGCGTTAATCAAAAGGATATCGCCTTGAAAAAGAATGAACCGTTGCGTGTTTCAGCTTGGAACGGTTGGTTATGGATTAGCGGACTGATTTTGATTGGCCTAGCCGTTATTTTAACCTTGTAGGCTAGCGTAAATGGCGATTAAAAAGTTAAGAACTTAAGCTAGACAGCTACTGTGGAGAAAATAGCGGTTAAATGAAAATATCTGGGTCGATTAAAAGACCACGATTCGCAATGTTTAGTGTAAAACATTGCGAATCGTGGTCTTTTTAGTGGGAAGTAGTCAAATTGAAGATTGGTTTGGTGTAACCATTAATGGTTTAGCGCGTATTTTTGAATGGCGACAGCAACGCCGTCTTCACGATTGGTCAAAGTGACAGCTTGAGCAGCTGCTTTTAATTCGGGGATAGCGTTACCCATGGCGATGCCTAACCCAGCGGCTTGAATCATGGATAAGTCATTGCCTTGATCACCGAGGGCCATGACTTCGGCCATGGTTAAACCAAGATCACTAGCCAGCCCAGTAATGGCGTTACCTTTCGAAGCAGCCTGATTCATCGCCTCAAGAAAATAAGGTTCACTGCGAACAAAGTAAAATTGTTGTTTGGCTTCAGCTGGTAACGCCTGATAAGCGGCTTCAACCAGCTTTGGATCATCGATAAACATCGCTTTTGACAGTGTCAGATCCGTGGGCATTTCGTCGACTGCACGATAGCGAATGGGCATGTTGACCAAATAAGCTTCGCCAATGGTGTAAGGGCTAATATCTCTGTTCGCTGTGTAAATAGCTTGGTCTGTTTCGACGTGAAAGTGGGTGCCTAAGGTGTGACTTAAATTTTCTAATTGACGGTATTGTTGATAATCCAGCGTATGGTGAACCAAAATGCGACCACTGATAGTTTGAGCAAGCGCGCCGTTAAAGGTAATGACATATTGATCATCACCAGATAAACCAAGCTGCTTCAAATAATTTGCAACACCAGTTAGCGGTCGTCCTGTACACAGGACAACTTTAATATTGGCATCGCGCGCAGCTTGAACTGCTGAAATAGTGGCTGGATTCAGGTCACCATTTTCATTGAGTAGCGTGCCGTCAATGTCGATTGCAATTAATTTAATGGTCATGGGTTAGACTCCTTGTGGGTGAATCAATTGATCGTTTTTGATATAGGTCTGAAATTCTTGGTAGATAGGATTAAAAAGATCACTTTCAGCATGTTGGCTGAGCATTTCTCGTGGGAAAAAGAACCGCTGATCCCCCGATTCACGACCGGTAATGGCTGCCACCAAAGTGCTGAGAGCGGACAGCTCAATCGTTGAACCATCCGCTTTCATCAGTTGAATCTCAGCGGCGGGCTTGCGGGAGTGATGTGGGTTTGCATTATATGGTAGGTCATAGCTATCGTTAGTGGCCGTGTAATAGGTGATATTGTAGCCGACCGTTTCAATTTGATCGCGTAAAATGGGCAACAAATCTGTCGTATCACTATCATATTCAACGGATTTTAACGGCTTGCGATTTAAAAAGCGGCGAGCGAGATCGCGTAAAATATCGTCATCACTATCGGCCCAGTGCAGAAAATAAGTGTTTAAGACGCCGTCGTCAAGCTTTAAATAGTCAACTAACGTCCAATCATGGTTGAAGAAAGGTTCCAGTAATAGTGGACGAAAGCCTTCTTGACGAATTGGTTGATTGTCATACAAATCTTTGGCGCGTAAAAGTAAGTGATCCAAAATGACTTCCATGGCGCGGGACACTGGGTGAAAGTAGACTTGTTGATACATTTGAAAGCGGCTTAAAATATAGTCTTCGACAGCATGCATTCCGTCAATGGTGAAGGCGATGCCGCCTTGATAAGGGCGCATAACGCGTAACACTCTAGCTAGATCAAAGCGGCCATAATCAGCACCGGTAAAGTAAGCATCACGCAATAAGTAGTCCATTCGATCGGCATCCAATTGACTCGAGATAATTTGGACTACTTGTGGATTTGGATAGGTGTGCTGAATTACACTGGCCACTTGTGCGGGAAATTCTGGACTAACTTGGCGCAGCACTGCATTGACTTCAGTACTGGGAGACGTCAAAATTTGCGCGGTGACTGCTTCATGATTCGTGTGGAAGATGTGTTCAAACGTGTGTGAGTAAGCACCATGACCAATATCATGAAGTAATGCAGCGCACAGTGTCACTAAACGTTCATCGTCATTCCACAGCCCGTCTCCGGCTGCTTGGCTTGGGTAGTCATTTTTGAAGTTATCACAGATACGGCGCGCAATTTCGTAGACGCCTAGTGAGTGACCAAAGCGGCTATGCTCAGCGCCGTGAAACACCTCTTCGGTCACACCGAGCTGTTTAACGCGCCGTAGTCGTTGAAACTCCTTTGTGTTAATCAGGTCCAAAATGACCTGATGCGATACAGCAATGTAGTTATGAACGGGATCGCGAAAGACTTTTTCACGAGGCAGTAATTGACTTTGATAGTCCATGCATTCTCCTTGAAACAACTGAATTTGGGTTAGTGTGATGTCTGATCGGGCTGGTTAAATGTCGGTTGATGTTGCAGTAAGCGTTTGGTTTCAAAGTCAATTTGAGCACCAAATTCTGGTTCTGTCATCAAATCGGCTAAGTGTTGTTTAGCTAACTGTGTGCCGCTTAGCTGAGCGGCTTTGACAAAGCGCGCCTGGGCTTCTTCAATGGTCAAAGATTGAGGTAACAAATCGCCGACGTTCATCATCGTGGCGGGATCGACATCTGGGAAATCCCATTTATTTTCTTCGTGTCCGAGCCCGACGGTGTAGAAATCGTGAATGAGTTGGGCGCGTGCATTTTGGTTGCCATTGACGCTGAGGTATAACATGATCACAGTGCCACCGTTGCGGCGACGTTGCGACATGCCGGCAATCTTGTGACCGTTGACACTTAGATCGTAGGTGCCCGGACAATAAGAACGCGGAATTTCTCCCGCCTCAATGGGAAGTTCAGGAAATGCCCGATCGACGAGTAATTTCATTTGATCGTAGGCTTCGTTGACCCCCATTTTGAGCAAACTTGGCGGAAAGAAAAGGCTGACGTTTAAAACGCCGGGATCCGAAACCACCGCCAGACCACCAGAGTTGCGCACAAAGCCGACATAATCATGTTCCCCTAAAATCGGATAAGCTTGTTCAAGATGAGGAAGGTCCGCATCTCGTAAGCCCATAATGACATTGTTGTCGAGCATCCAAAAATGTAACAAGGGTTGGGATTCGTGTTCAATTAAACTTAGCAACGCATTCATGTTGGCAAATGTGGCTAAGCCCTCAGTCTTGGTGAAATGTTGTGACAGGAGCATAGTCGTTTGAGCGAGGCTTAGAGCATCGGTCATTAAAAACACCTGATTTCTCATAAGGATTAAGGATGATAGCGTTTTTATCACTGCGACTATTATACCCAAACAAGGCCAAGTCTGCACGGTTACCATGGCTGACGGTTTGGTTGGAACATCATCTGAGCGAATTGATTAATATTAAGGTATAATTTAAAGCTAGAGTTAAATGGTTAGCAGAAAGTGGGGGGTCAAGGTGGCACAGCAGTTTGAACAAACGGTCACAGTTTATTTGCAAACAAATATCACGCAGGCTGGTGAAACGGAACAGTTCGATTTCACCTTGCCCGGCCGGCTGATTATGGTCAACGACATGCTTTACTTACGCTATGTGGAGGATGATAATGGGACGCCGACACCAGTGACGTTTAAGCTGACTAGTTCAGAAGACATTACGCTAACGCGCAGCGGCGACAATGGTTTGCGGTTACATTTCCTAGATGGTCAAGCAGTGACGACCAGTTATCGAACACCATACGGCACAATGTCCATTGAGGTAGCTACGGCTCAATTAAACGTGCGGCTTAATGATGACCTAAGTGCTGGCCGCATCGCAGTCGATTATGAATTAATGGCTGGGAAAAGCTTGATTGGTGATTATCAAATTAGATTGCAATTTGCTGTATAAGACATTATGATAAGATGTACACTCTCGAAAGGACGGGCCTTATTTTGGAACTTAAAATTTTCGAAGGTCAAAATAAAAAAGAATTGTCGATGATTGAAGTTGCTCACGCAATTCTCTCACAGCACGGTGAAGCAATGGGCTTTGCTGACCTAACCAATGAGGTTCAGACGTACCTCGGCGCTAGTGATGAAGAAGTTCGCGCACGTTTGGCGCAATTTTATACTGACTTAAACGTTGATGGCAGCTTCATTTCCCTCGGAGATAACACATGGGGTCTGCGGACGTGGTACCCATTTGACTCGATCGATGAAGCTACGATTAACGGTGAAGAAGACGAAGACCAGCCAAAGCGTAAAAAGCGTCGTAAGGTTAATGCCTTTTTGGCGGACGCGGCTGATGACGATGATGTCATTGACTACGATGATGACGATCCAGAAGATGACGACTTTGGTCAGTCAGATGATGATGACAGTCAAGATGGACCAGATACGCAAGACAATGATTTTGATGATGACGATGATGATACCGAAAACGATGACACTGATGAAGAGTTACCAGATGGCATCGAGGGTCAGCTCGCCGAATTAAATGATGATGACGACGATGATGATGACGAAGAAAACGGCGATGATGAGGATGATCCTGAATAGGAGCCTTTAAATTGTGCGACTGTCTCATTAGGAAGTAGCGTCTATGGCGATGGCTGTAGACGCTACTTTTTTTGGTGTCCGTTGGTGCTCGTCTTTACCCGGGCTGGTACACACGCTTTCCTAAACACGCTCGCCATCGCTGAAGGTTGCGCCCAACTAACAACCGTAACCGGGCCAAGACCGCCCAATTACGATTATCTGTTGGTGCTCACCTTCACCCGCGATGGCGAGCGTTCTGATCTTTTTTCTTGACCCACATGCATAAAGTCGGTATTATATTTTTTGGGCCCCGTTCAGTGAACGGGCACAGTTAAGTTGTAATTAAGGCTCCCAATTCTTTTGAATTGGGAGTTTTTTCGTTGTTAGATATTCCCCGCAAAATAAGAGAAGGAGCATTTATTTAGATGACCAAATACATTTTTGTCACCGGTGGTGTGGTTTCGTCAATTGGGAAAGGGATCGTTGCAGCCTCGTTAGGACGACTGCTGAAGAATCGTGGTTTAAAGATCACCATTCAAAAGTTTGATCCATACATTAACGTGGACCCAGGGACGATGAGTCCATACCAACACGGTGAAGTCTTTGTCACCAATGATGGTACGGAAACTGATTTGGATTTAGGCCACTACGAGCGTTTTATTGATATTAACCTGAATAAATACTCAAACGTTACAACGGGGAAAATCTACCAAGAAGTTTTACAAAAGGAACGTCGTGGGGATTACTTGGGGGCGACTGTCCAAGTTATTCCTCACATTACCGACGCGATTAAAGAAAAAATCATGCGAGCTGGTCAGACTACAGATGCTGACGTTGTGATTACTGAAATTGGTGGAACAGTCGGCGATATTGAGTCATTACCATTTATCGAAGCCTTGCGGCAAATGAAGACAGAAGTTGGTAGCGACAATGTTTTCTATATCCATACGACATTAATTCCATACTTGCGGGCTGCCGGTGAAATGAAAACGAAACCTACCCAACATAGTGTTAAGGAACTACGCGGTTTAGGAATTCAGCCTAATATGCTAGTCGTTCGTACAGAGAAACCAATTACGCAATCGATGCGCAATAAGATCGCTTCTTTCTGTGATGTTGAGCCTGAGGCCGTGGTTGAATCGATGGATGTGCCAACGGTGTACACGGTACCGTTAGCACTGCAAGACCAACACATGGATGACATTGTTTTGAACCACTTTCAAGTTGATGCCCCTGCAGCTGATATGACCGCATGGCGGCAGTTAGAGCAACATGTTCAAAACCTGCACAAGACAATTACGATTGACTTGGTGGGCAAGTATACTGATCTTCAAGATGCGTATATTTCTGTTAACGAGGCATTGAAATCTGCTGGTTACGTAGTGGATGCGGATGTTAAGATCAATCATTTCAATTCCGAACAGATCAACGCTGATAATGTGGATGAATTATTGGCTGATGCTGACGGGATTCTGGTGCCGGGCGGCTTCGGTGGTCGCGGAACTGAAGGTAAGATTTTGGCCATCAAATATGCCCGTGAACACGATGTGCCATATTTAGGAATCTGCTTAGGAATGCAAATGGCATGTGTCGAATTTGCCCGTGATGTCGTTGGCTTGAAGAATGCTAACTCGACAGAAATTGATCCGGATACGCCATATCCAGTGATTGATTTGATGTCTGATCAAGAAAATGTCAAAGACCTCGGTGGCACACAACGACTTGGCGCCTACCCGGCGAAATTGAAGCCGGGGACGTTAACGGCCGCTGCTTATGATAATGAAGAGGTTATTTCTGAACGTCATCGTCACCGTTACGAATTCAACAATGCTTTCCGTGAACAGATGACCGCACATGGTTTAGTCTTTTCAGGAACATCTCCAGATAACCGGTTGGTTGAAGTGATTGAGTTACCAACGAACAAATTTTTCGTGGCCGCGCAATATCATCCTGAATTTTTATCTCGTCCGGATCGTCCAGAAGGGCTCTTTAAGGCCTTTGTGAAAGCTGCTGATGACGAGCACATTAGTCGTCAATAGTTGCGTTTATTACGACAATTAATAACATCCATTAGGTTCGATTGAAGACTTGGCAGATTCAATCACTTAGTGGATGTTTTTGGTTCTAAAACATTTTCTAAAAATATACTGAGAAGCGGATCCTCTTATTGTGTTTTAAAGGTTCGTTCATTAGTATTGAAGATAATTGCGTGCTCCCCATTAGTGGTTGAGCAAATGAAGCAGTAGATAAATTTAAGTGTAAACATATGGCTGCTTGCGGCAGCTGATGTGATGAGAGAGGAATAACGCATGAAATCAATGATCATCCAAGGAGGTCACCGTTTATCTGGTGAGGTGACTATCGGCGGTGCCAAAAATAGCACAGTTGCTTTGATTCCGGCAGCAATTTTGGCTGATACACCGGTTCAATTTGATTCGGTGCCTGACATCTTGGATGTCCATAATTTAATGGCAATTCTCGATTCAATGAACGTGTCCTCCCATTTTGAAAATGGTGTACTCGACATTGATCCCACCCAGATTGAAGAAAACGCCTTGCCTGGAAAAGCGATTAAGAGTTTACGAGCCTCATATTATTTCATGGGGGCTTTATTAGGTCGTTTTAAACGGGCGACTGTTTCATTTCCTGGTGGTGACAATATCGGTCCGCGGCAGATTGATCAGCACATTAAGGGATTTAAAGCCTTAGGCGCCCAAGTCACCGAAATTGATGATGCTGTGCATATTGACGCTAGCGCAGGGTTGCATGGGGCGCGGATCTTTTTGGATTTGGTTTCCGTGGGCGCGACGATGAACATCATCTTAGCGGCAGTGAAAGCTGACGGTTTGACAGTGATCGAAAATGCGGCCAAAGAGCCAGAAATTATTGACTTGGCGACATTTTTGAATAATATGGGTGCAAAAATTCGCGGCGCCGGGACTGATGTGATCCGTATTGAGGGCGTGTCAACGCTCCAAGCGTCGAATACACACACAATCATTCCCGATCGCATTGAAGCTGGCACATATTTGTCCATGGCCGCAGCGATCGGTTCAGGGATTAATATCCAAAATGTTATTCCAGAACACCTCGAAGCGTTTACTGCCAAGCTACAAGAGCTAGGTGTTAAATTGGATATCAGTGAAGATAGCATTTATGTGCATAAATCTAATGATCTATCACCAATTCAAGTCAAAACGATGCCTTATCCAGGCTTCGCCACCGACTTACAGCAACCGATTACCCCGCTGATGGGCTTAGCTAACGGTTCTAGTCTCATTATCGACACAATTTACCCAGAACGCACAAAGCACATTGCTGAACTCAACCGAATGGGTGCAAATATCACGCTGGAAGATAAGATGATTGTAGTCAATCATTGTGATCAATTGACTGGCACCACAGTCGCAGCTGGCGAAATTCGTGCTGGCGCGGCGTTAGTTATCGCTGCTTTGATGGCAGATGGTAAAACGACCATTAACAATGCAGAAAACATTCTACGAGGCTATGATCGTATTTCGGAAAAGCTTAAAGCATTAGGCGCACAAGTCCAAATTATTGAAGATACCGATGCCGGTGTCTTTGAG
This sequence comes from Furfurilactobacillus curtus, assembly GCF_045862785.1. Classification (GTDB taxonomy): domain Bacteria; phylum Bacillota; class Bacilli; order Lactobacillales; family Lactobacillaceae; genus Furfurilactobacillus; species Furfurilactobacillus curtus. The sequence continues at coordinate 570,190 of NZ_BQXO01000002.1, forward strand.
TATTAGTGACCTTGCGCGCTAGACTCATTCATGGTATATTGTTTGGGTTGATTACATGTAACTATGACTCAGCAAATGACTCATGGCAAAGGAGATTACACTCATGAAACAAGGCATTCATCCAGATTACCACCAAGTTGTCTTTATGGACTCAACCACTGGTTTTAAGTTCATTTCAGGCTCAACGGCGACTTCTCAAGAAACCACTGACTGGGAAGACGGCAACACCTACCCATTAATCCGGGTTGAAATCACTTCTGACTCACATCCATTCTACACTGGGAAGCAGAAGTTCACTCAAGCCGATGGTGCGGTTGACAAGTTCAACAAGAAGTATGGTTTGAAGTAAACTGATCAAGTTAACGTAAACTAAGCTGGCTGATAAAATGCAGCTTATAACTACGCTTGAAGCGAATGATGGCTAATGCCGTTGTTCGCTTTTTTGTCGAGCTATAAAAGCCTAATTTCTTTTTCCTACTACTACGAGACAAGTCTGCTGGAATTTAGTTATCAGGTTCCGCCAATGGCATGAAACGAGTTTGATCGATAAATTAGCATAATCAACGAAGAGGATTAGGAGCTCTTAAAATCAACTACGAGCGACTTGTGTACGAGGATTGACATTTAACGAAGGTCTAAAAACACCCACGCTGCAAATCAAATGCATGCGTGGGCGTTTGAAATTTTGCCAGGTATAACTGGTTAAAGTCCTGTCAAGACTCTAAGCGTTACGGCTAAAAAGCCAAATGAATCAAACAAAAAATGTGATAGAAAAGTGATAAAAATATTTTTGGTCCGAATGTAAACACCAGTATCAAAGAAGCGAGAGACGCCAACGGCAAAAAACATTTCGAGGAAATGAAAATCATAGGCCTTAAAATGCATGGCACCAAATATGAACATGGAAATGATCCAGGAGATTACGAGAGCTTTATTTCTCGACAACTGTGTGTGTCTTTGGATAAGCGCTGCGACAATTAAAAATGAAAAGAGAGCGAGAAATTCTTCAGAAAAGGTTTCTAGAACGTCGCCAATTTCCAATACGGTAAACTTTTCGAGTATGACATCTTTAGCCGTATGGAGTAGAACACTTGTCGTCGAGTCAGCTACTGCCTGATAGTGGAGTTCTTTTAATAGAGTAACCGCTACGTTACTATAAATTGTGCCGGCAATTAACATGACCAGACCGAACCCCAAATCTCGCCAAGTTAAGCGTCTGAATAATTGGCTAATCTTAGAACCAGACAAAGTATTAAACGCGATGATAAATATGATAAATGGCACGATATTTTCAAAGATAAAATTAAGCCATACATTCTTAATTGGGTCGGCGAAAACAAGCATGAGCGAAGCCAAAATTGTGACAATTAATAAGATGACCAAATGTTTTGTCGAGGCACCTCGATCATAATCGATCAGCGGAAATCCCCTCGTTTCTCGCTTTTTTTCAAACAGAATGCCATTTTTCATGATGACGCCCCCAAATTAGTTAATGAGATAAGTGTACAAATGATGGATAATGGGCGCAATTTTTGTTCTCCACAAATTGTTGGGAGATTGGTGATTAGAAAAGTGAGGTAGTCAATAGGCAGGGCCCAATGGAATGAAGTACTAACGAGCAGTATTAGGCGGTGTATTTAACGGAAGCAATGAAAAATTCCCAGCTGAACATGATAAAATGCTCAGCTGGGGACTAACAGGATAGGTTAAAAACCACATCAGGTTATGATAGATTTTGTTGGACTTTTGCCAACCATAGCGGTAATACTTCAGCCAACTGGCGATAGGTTAAGGCAAAATTGTGTGAGTACCACGGGTCGGGAATTTCTTTGCCGCTTTCAGTGGGAATGACGTCATAAGCCAGATGGATTTTGTAATATTGATTAGTGGGCAATAATTCTCGTAAATTGGCGACATTTTCACGATCCATCGTGATGATCCAGTCAGCTTGATCATAGTCAGCGGTGGTAATGGGGCGGGAGCGATGATTGGCAATCGATAACCCATGTTCAGCTAAGATATGTTGCGCGCCAGGATGAGGCGGGTTACCTTCTTCCCAATTGCTGGTGGCGACTGATTCAGTCTGGATTTTACTTTGTAAACCAGCTTGGTTGATGAGTCGTTGGAACATGGCTTCAGCCATTGGCGATCGACAAATGTTACCAAGACAAACGAACAGAACGTTTTGCATGAAAACCTCCATCAGATAATTTAGTTTAATTGTGCCGTGTTGAGTGGCGTCTTGCAAGAAATTTAGTTGAATTATGAGATATGGTATAATCATAAACAATTGTGATTGATTGACTAATGTAGTTTATCACGCAATTTAGTCGAAATGGCGTGAACACAGCCAGTTAAATGGTGTGATATGAGGGGTTTATCATGAAAATGCAGTTAGCAGAAATTGCGAAGGCAGTTGATGCACAAAATGATTTAGGCGAGTCAGCTACTATTACGGTGACATCTGTACACTTTGATAGTCGACAGTTGGCTTCCGAGTCGCTATTTGTACCGCTTCGTGGCGAGCATGATGGTCATGAATTCATTGACAGTGCACGCGAGCATGGGGCGATAGCGAGCTTATGGGCTGCCGACGAAGCTGACCATGCGCCACACGACTTTCCAGTTTTAATCGTGGATGATCCACTAATCGCGATGACGCAATTGGCCGCCTATTGGTTGGCCAAGATTAATCCACAAGTAGTTGCGATTACTGGCAGCAACGGGAAAACAACAACGAAAGACATGACGGCAAGTTTGCTTAGCACGGAATACAACGTGGTGAAGACTTACGCTAATTACAATAATGAAGTAGGGGTACCATTCACGGTACTCTCGATGGAAGCAAATACGGAAGTTTTGGTCGTTGAATTAGGTATGGATCGTTTCGGCCAGCTGGATGAATTGAGTCGGTTAGTAGCGCCAGATGTCGCGGTAATTACGATGATTGGTGAAGCGCATATTGAGTTCTTCGGTACACGCGATAAGATTGCCGATGCAAAAATGGAAATTACTCACGGGCTAAAAGCGGACGGTCGCTTTGTTTACGACGGGGATGAGCCACTACTGGTGAGTCGTGCCCAAAACATTGCTAATGAACAGCGGACGTTTGGACAACAAAGCGCTAACGATTTATATCCGACACAAATTAATCAGGATACAAATTTGCACACAACGACGTTTACTGTGAACCAATGGCCTGATGAAATATTTACGATTCCTTTGATGGGTGACTATAACGTTAATAATGCATTAGCGGCTTTGACGGTCGCCCAGTTATTTCACATTCGGACAGCGAATCTCGTGAAGGGTTTAGGTGCGGTGGCCATTACCAAGAATCGGACACAGTGGTTGACTGGTGCCAAGGGTGAGGCCATTTTAAGTGATGTTTATAATGCTAACCCGACAGCGATGAAAGATGTCCTGCGTTTGTTTGCGCAAACACCAGCAAAGGGTCGCCACATTGCAGTTCTTGGTGACATGCTAGAGTTAGGTCAAGATGCTGATGCGCTGCATGCTTCTGTGGCTGAGGCATTAGTTCCAGATCAGATTGAGGAAGTTTATTTGATTGGTCCACACATGCAAGCACTAGCTCAAACGCTGACGACTAGTTATCCGAAGGCAGCTATTCACTATTATCCAACAGCGGGTAAAGAACAGTTAATCGCGGAATTATTGGCTGATATTACTGCCGACGATGAAGTTGTCTTGAAGGCTAGTCATGGATTGCACTTGGAAACGGTTTTAACGGCTTTACAAAGTTAAATTGAGTTTTTATATCAACAATGACGTTACCATTTGGGGACGTCATTGTTTTTTATACACTAAGGCGATTGCGAGAGCCTAGCGAACTTAAGACGGCTAGTTCAGACTAGGAAACATTTGCTTATCGCTGCGTAACGCGTTAAACTATTACAGTTGCGTTTTTTAAACGTGCACGCGTTAAAAATTGAATATCACACAAGAAAAAACGAATCAGGACGGCCGTTTTCACGCTTTAGCAGACGGATTTTTGCTAGTGTTGACGAAACCTTTTGATTTGAGGAGGAACTAATTTGAAGTTTGCAGAACTAGGTCTGAATAAAGACCTGCTAAAAGCCATTGATGAAAGTGGCTATGAAGAAGCAACCCCGATCCAAGAACAGACCATTCCATTGGTTTTGGCTGGTGATGATGTCATTGGTCAGGCTCAAACTGGGACGGGGAAGACGGCGGCCTTTGGGTTACCAATTTTGGATCGTATCGATACCGAAAACCCAAATGTTCAGGCATTGATTGTTTCACCAACACGGGAATTAGCCATTCAAACTCAAGAAGAATTATATCGCTTGGGTAAATATGAACGGGCACGGGTCCAAGTTGTTTATGGTGGCGCAGACATTCGTCGTCAAATTAACAGCCTTAAGAACCACCCGCAGATTGTCGTTGGTACGCCAGGACGATTACTTGATCATATTAATCGGAAGACGATTCGTTTAGATCACGTGCAAACGTTAGTCTTAGACGAAGCTGATGAAATGCTAGATATGGGCTTCCTTGATGATATCGAAAGCATCATCAAGATGGTGCCTGAAAAGCGTCAAACCCTGCTGTTCTCAGCAACAATGCCAGATAAGATTCGGCGGATTGGCATTCAATTCATGAGTGCTCCTAAAGAAGTCCGAATTAAGGCTAAGGAATTAACCACTGATTTAGTGGATCAATTCTACGTAAAGTCAAAAGAATATGAAAAGTTTGACTTAATGACGCGGTTATTTGATGTACAAGATCCTGATCTAACGATTGTATTTGGTCGGACAAAACGGCGCGTCGATGAATTGTCGAAAGGTTTGGAAGCTCGTGGGTATAATGCTGCCGGGATTCATGGTGATTTAACCCAACAACGGCGTTCACAAATTTTGAAACAATTCCGTGATGGTAAATTGGATATTTTAGTGGCAACGGACGTGGCCGCTCGTGGTTTGGACATTTCTGGGGTAACCCATGTGTACAACTATGACATCCCACAAGATCCCGAAAGCTATGTTCACCGAATTGGCCGGACTGGCCGTGCCGGGCATCATGGAACTAGTTTGACATTTGTAACGCCAAACGAAATGGATTATCTGCGTGAGATTGAAAAGCTAACGAAGGTGCGGATGTTACCATTGAAGCCACCTTCAGCTGCTGAAGCATTTGCTGGGCAGTTAGCTGCTGCAGAAAATACAGTCGCAGAGCTTGTTGAACATGCTGATACCGATAAATTTGACCAAGAAGCGGCTGATTTATTAGCTCACTATGATGCCAATGACTTAGTGGCAGCCTTGCTAAGCAATTTGACACCTGGTGATGAGCATGATGTGCCCGTCCATATTACACCAGAACGTCCATTGCCACGGCGTCACGGTGGTGGCGGTGGTGGCCGGAGCCGAAATGGTGGCGGTCGGAATTACCGTGGTGGTAACAACAGCCGTAACGGACATAACAGTCGATCATCACGTGAACGCGAAAATGGTAATCGCGGACATTATGATCATCGCTCCGGCTCGCGTAATGGTAACAGCAGCCGCAATGGCGGTGGCAAACGTAGCTATTCCATTAAGCATAACTAATTATTAATATTTATTCATGCCTCTGCTCGGGTTGATCGCCGACGGGGGCTTTTTTATGTTCGCTAAGCCTGATGTCTGTGCCTAGCCCAGCCTGCCTAATTGGCAATGAACGCCAACCAGTCAGTCCCCGCTAGTGCTCGACATCACCCAGGCATGTTCCGCTCTGATCTTTAAAACATTGGCACCGAATTGATGCGCAGTTCTATGCTATAATTTCGCTTAGATGTCACTAGTCTAGATCGATAGTAAAGAGAGACAGGAGCGAATAGCATGATTTTTGGCACCGGGATTGATTTAACGGATATCGAGCGGGTAGCGGATTTGAATCAACGGTTTCCAAAATTTGCGGCGAAGGTGCTCACGGCGGATGAACAATTGGCTATGGCGACACTGAAAGGTCAGCGCAAACTGGAGTTCTTAGCTGGACGTTTTTCTGCTAAAGAAGCTTACAGCAAAGCATTAGGCACTGGTCTTGGACATGCAGTCGGATTTCAAGATCTTGAAATTCTTGACGATAAGTTAGGCAAGCCGATGTTAACAATGCACCCATTTAATGGGCCAGCGCACATTTCTATCTCCCACACGGCTACGCAAGTCATGACTCAAGTGATTTTAGAACAGCCTGAGATCCATTAGGATTAAATCGGGTGATTGGTGATTATTTAACTTTTGAAATGGGGCAATTCTTTTGACAGATACAACGACGTCACAGATTATTGGGCGGCACCGGCCAACCATCGCGCACATCAATCTTGCGGCAATTAGGCACAACATTCAGGCCGAATTGCAGCGCGCCAAACCGGGGACGGAAATGTTTGCCGTTATCAAAGCCAATGGCTATGGTCATGGACTGGTTGAAATGGCTCGAGCTACCTTGGCTGCTGGTGCCACCGGGCTGTGTGTGGCCATCTTAGATGAAGCGTTGGTCCTACGCGAAGCCGGTATCACCGCCCCAATTTTGGTATTGGGTGTTACACCGGTCACTTGGGCACAGATTGCCTGTGAGCATAATATTGCGCTAACTGTGGGTGATCAGCAGTGGTTGACTGATGCAGCACCAATGCTTACTGGGCAATTGCGCATCCACCTCGCATTAGATACGGGGATGGGGCGAATTGGTTTTCAGAAACCGACCGAATTAGCTGATGGATTGACTGTTTTAGCCCAATATCCGAACAAATTTAATTTCGAAGGGATTTTTACCCACTTTGCGACGGCCGATGAAGCTGATCATCGCTATTTTGATCATCAGGTACAACGTTGGCAAGCGATGATGGCGGTGGTACCGCGACGTCCGCGTTATGTGCATGTGTCTAATACCGCCACATCATTATGGCATGAAGCTTGTAATGGCAATATGATTCGGTTTGGCGTGGGTATCTACGGTTTAAATCCTTCGGGAGGCAGTTTGACCAGTCCATATCCGTTAGAACCGGCGTTACGTCTTACGACACGGCTAGCTTTTGTCAAACGTTTGGCAGCTGGGGACTCAGTTAGTTATGGGGCAACCTACACGGCTAGACATGATGAATGGATTGGAACTTTGCCGATTGGCTATGCGGATGGTTATCCCCGACGAATGCAAGGCTTCTACGTCTTGGTGGACGGTCAGCGCTGTGAAATTGTCGGCCGGGTTTGCATGGACCAGTTGATGGTTCGATTGCCTCGTGAATATCCAGTTGACGCATTAGTGACGTTAATCGGCGAAGATGGAGCAGAGACAATTACGATGCAAGACATTGCAACGTATGCGGGAACCATTCATTACGAGATTGCGACCAATCTCAACATGCGTATCCAACGGGTTTATGAAAACTAGCTAGCGGCCGTCAAATATTACAGTTTTGTGTAATTGATAATTTTCACTTAAAACATGCTAAAATGTAGGCACCAAGCGATTGGTAGAAGGATGGATGCGGGGGAGTCAGCATGGCAAAGGATGGACGTCAAGTACCAGTTAGTTTTGATGATGCGACGCTAACTGAGCTCAATGCATACTGTGAATTTTTCAGTTTGGATCCGAATGAATTAATTAATTCTGTTCTCGGTCACTTTCTGGAGAATCACCAATCAGCTGATTTTAATCAATTGGCGCAAGGCTACTTAGCCATGGGACAACTGAATGAAGAAATCGCTGATGAATTTTCCGCAACGGAGGCAGAAGTTGCTCGCTTAGATCGTTAAGCAGCTTGTCTTCGTAGCAATGGAGCAGTCGCTCCATTTACATATTGACTTAAAGAGAGGTTCTTAGGTAGTTGGCAAACGTGGAAGTAAGGCGCGGGGATATTTTTTATGCCGATCTGTCCCCTGTTGTGGGATCAGAGCAAGGTGGCATGCGACCAGTGCTAATCGTACAAAATAATATCGGCAATCATTATAGCCCGACGGTAATCGTTGCGGCAATCACGGCTCGTATCAGTAAGCCGAAGATGCCGACCCATGTCGGGGTGCCCGCCAAGGGTAATGGTATTGGCAAGGATTCGGTAATCTTATTAGAACAGATTCGCACCATTGACAAGCAACGTCTTCGTGATCGTGTGACTCATTTAGATGATTCGGTAATGAATCGGGTCGATCGTGCACTAGGAATTAGTGTTGGATTAGTCGAACGTGATTGAACTCAAAATATAAATTAACAGACGAAAATCGGCATCGCTCAGCTTAAGTAATTTAGCTGAGCGGTGCCGATTTTAGTTACAGTTGGTTATTCGAGTTGTAAATTTTCAACTTCGGAAACGCGAAATTGTTTACGGTTTAAAGCCTTGATGATTTTTTGACAACGTTCTTCGTCGACATCGGCGGGTAAGGTGAAGAGGGTTCGATGGACCAATTCACCGGCCTGCACATCTAGTGTCATACACGAAGCGATGGAAGTGTATTTCGTAATGATTTTTGAGATGTTAGCTAAATCACCACGTTCACCTTGGGAAACCACGGTTAAGACATAACTGCCAACGTTGAAATTCCAACTTTGAGACAACATGTCTAGCAAACGAGTATGCGTTAAAATGCCATAAAAGTAGTTATTTTCATCTAATACTGCAATGTAAGGTAGATCCTTGATTGAGAAAAAGACTTTAAAAAAGGCATCATTGATGGAAATGAATTTCGTTGCATTTTTGAGCAAGGTAGTAACTGGTAAGCTCATGTCACCACCACGTGATTTGTGTCGATAAATGTGCATTTTGTAAATGTTACCGCGGAAAATCTTGCCAGTTTCGTCTAAAATTGGTACACAACGGAAGCCGGAATCTTCTAACACTTTCAAAGCTTCTTCTAAAGTGACATCCTCACGCACTGTGGTGATACTGTCGTAAGGTTTAACGAGCGTTTTTAATAACATGCAGCGACCTCCAAAAATTAAAAAATGGTAAGAATGTTGTTTTCATCATACCACACCTTAACGACAATCGGGGATCAAGGATGGTGTCATGACGGATTTAAATCAAAAAAGTAGTCTAAAAAAACCGATGCCTAAGTTAGACATCGGTTAGAGCAGCATTAGTCAAGGTAACTAATAAGCTGATTCAAATTATAGGCCAGTTTCTTTGAAGCCGTTATCACGAACCTCTTTTAAAGTTGCTGCAGAAGCTGCCATCTTTTCTTTTTCATCAGCCGATAATGGTACTTCAACCACACGGTCAATTCCTTGACCATTGATGACGGCAGGTGAACCAATAAAGGTATCAGTTAAGCCGTATTCGCCATCTAGTGGAGCGCCAACTGGCAAGATCGCATTTTCATCCCGCAAAATTGCCCGTGAAATCCGCATCAATGAAGTTGCAACGCCGTAGAAAGTGGCTCCTTTACGGTTAATGATTTCGTAGGCTTTGTGCCGTGTTTCATCTTCAATTGTGGCTAGGTCATCACGAGAAACGCCATTTTCTTCAGCAATTTGTAGTAATGGCTTGCCGGCAATCGTTGCTTCATCAAAGTTAGCAAATTCGGAGTCGCCGTGTTCACCCATGATATAAGCATTAACGTCACGCGCATCCACGTTGAACTTCTTGCCTAATGCAACTCGTAGACGGGAAGTATCTAATGAAGTTCCTGAACCAATGACCCGACTCTTGTCAAAGCCTGACCATTTCCAAGTCGCATAAGTTAAAATGTCAACTGGGTTAGCCGCCACTAAGAAGATGCCGCTAAAACCAGCGTCAACAATTGGTTTAACGATCGTTGACAAGATTTTTAAATTTTTGTTCACTAAGTCTAGGCGAGTTTCACCGGGCTTCTGTGGTGCCCCAGCTGTGATAACAACGAGATCAGCGTCTTTAGCATCGCTGTATTCACCAGAGTAGATCTTCTTTGGCGTGAGCCATGCCAAGGTGTCTTCAAGGTCTAAAGCGTCCCCTTCAGTCCGATCTTTCAAGACGTCGACAATGACGAATTCTTCTGCGAGGCCTTGTTGTGCCATGGCGAAAGCGTAACTTGAACCTACTGCTCCGTCACCAACAAGCAATACTTTTTGATGATTTGTAGCCAAAATAATCATCCTCTCTATAACTAAATTTTTATTTTGTAACCGGTGTAAGTATAACATATGGAGGCCTTGTGAAATACCGCATTAAGTCGTCCTAGACCAGTGTCGCCTAGGCGCTTCGAGATGAGGATGTGCTATAATACAAGTCTGAAAACAATTTTAACTGAAGCGAATATTGCTGATTGATAGGGAAACCGATCGATCAGCCCTTTTGCATAGTAGGAAAGACAAAATTAATGATCAAGAGTGGGGCAAGGACAGATAAATGAAGATGGTCGTAGGGTTAGGAAACATTGGTGCTGAGTATGAACGGACACGGCATAATGTCGGGTTTATGGTTGTCGATCAATTAGCGGATGAGTATGGTGTTACGTTTAAACGGGCGCGCCAAGAAGCTTTCATAGGTAGTGCACTCATCGGACATGAAAAAGTATTATTGGTTAAACCAACAACATATATGAACGATTCGGGCCGTGCCGTTCGGCCATTGATGGACTATTATCACGTGAGCTTAGATGATTTAGTCGTGATTCACGATGACATGGATTTGCCAGTCGGTAAAATACGGCTGCGACAAAAAGGGTCGGCTGGTGGTCATAATGGCATTAAAAGTTTGATCGCCCATTTAGGTACACCGGCCTTTAAACGAGTCCGCGTTGGCATTGATCATCCTGCCTCTGTCAGTGTCGTTGACTACGTTTTAGGTCGCTTTACCCAGGCGCAAACATTGGGGATCCGAGCAGGGATGGATGATGCTCAAGCGGCAGTTGAAGCCTGGTTATCAGGGACGGAGTTTGATCAGGTGATGAATTCGTTTAATTAAGGGTCAGCAGCTGGTGCATTTTAATGATCGTCATACGGAAGGAAGATTATGGAATTACAAGATTTTATGCGGTCGGCGCCGGAGTACCAACAGATTCTGGCAGGAACCAATAAACGCCGGCAATTAGTGACCGGAATGGCAGGTTCAGCTCGTTCACTTTTACTGAGTACACTATTAGCAGATTTAAAGCAGCCGTTATTGATGGTGACAGATACGGCTTTTCATGCTGGTCAACTAGCTGACGATTTAACCAATGTGCTGCCTGATGAGCAGGTGTTTAACTTTCCCGCGGAGGAAATGTTAGCCACCGAAATAGCCGTAAGTTCGCCTGAGGCTCGAGCTGATCGGGTTCGTGCCTTACACGCCTTGCAACGGCAAGCGCCAATTGTCGTTATCAGTGATTTGGCGGGATTGCGTCGGTATTTGCCGCAACCCAGTGATTTTGCCGCGGCGAGCTTTACTTTGGTAACCGGCCAAGACTATCAATTACGCGACTTACAAAACCAACTCCATCAGATGGGGTATGTACACGAGCAGTTGGTCGCTCGTCCTGGTGATTTTGCTGTTCGCGGATCCATTTTTGATATTTATCCGTTAGATGCTGATTATCCAGTGCGAGTGGATTTTTTCGATACCCAGATTGATTCATTGCGAACTTTTGACCCCGAGAATCAACGGAGTCTCGAAACAATTGAACAGATCACTGTCTTACCAGCTACAGAATTAGTGATGAATCCGACTCAGTTAAGCAGTGGTAAGGCGAAACTAAGCCAGCTCGTTGATAAGTACGCAAACACATTAAGTGGTGATGAGCGTCAACAGCTAACGGCCCACTTTGACGAATTACTCGTAGATGATGCCCAGCCAAGCACGGTGCCCGAATTGGGGTTGTACGCGCATTTGTTTTACCAAGAGCCGGCAGGGCTGCTGGATTACTTGACTACTGATGGAGTTGTTTTATTCGATGATTACAATCGGTTAATTGAAACAGATCGGCAGATTTCGACAGATGAAGCCAACTGGATCACGGATCGTTTGCGGACGCAATCGATGTTGCCAGAACAACCATTAGGCCATGATTTTCGGCAAACGATCCGTGAGATCAAACAGGTGCAAGTCTTTTTCTCGCTTTTTCAAAAAGGCATGGGCAATATGCGTTTTGATCAACTGACGAATTTTATTAGCCGGGATATGCAGAAATTTTTCGGTCAGCTACCGGTTTTAAAGACGGAAATTGAACGTTGGCAAAAACAACACCAGACCGTGGTTATCATGGTCAATGATCAAGACCGGATCAGTAAGGTCAATGACACCCTACACGATTTCGAGATAAAAGCCAGTTTAGATAAGGTCAGCAACTTGACCCAGGGCGCTGTTCAAGTGGTGCCGGCCACTTTGCAAAATGGATTCGAGTTGTCGGCAGCTGGCTTGGTCGTCGTGACTGAGAATGAAATGTTTGCCAAAGTCACCAAAAAGCGACCGCGACGGCAAACATTAGCCAATGCCGAACGATTACGGAGTTATACAGAATTAAAACCTGGCGATTATGTGGTTCACATCAACCACGGGATTGGCCGCTTTGAAGGAATGCAAACCTTGGAAGTGGATGGGGTTCACCAAGATTACATTACGATCGATTACCAAGATAATGCGAAGATTTTCATTCCCGTCACGCAGTTAAATTTGATTCAAAAGTATGTTTCGTCTGAAGATAAAAAACCACGGGTGAATAAGCTCGGTGGAACCGAGTGGGCGAAGACAAAACGTAAAGTTGCCAGTAAAATCGAAGACATTGCCGACGAGCTGGTTGACCTATACGCCGCCAGAGCCGCGCAAAAAGGTCACGCTTTCCCGCCAGATGATGCCTATCAGGCTGAGTTTGAAGCGGCATTTCCTTACGTTGAAACACCAGATCAACTGCGGAGTATTGATGAAATCAAGCATGATATGGAACAGCCTAAGCCAATGGACCGTTTGTTAGTCGGCGATGTCGGCTTCGGCAAAACAGAGGTGGCCTTGCGAGCAGCTTTTAAAGCGATTGAAGATCGGAAACAAGTCGCCTTTCTGGTCCCAACAACAATTTTAGCGCAACAACACTATGATACGATGACCGCGCGTTTCGATGGTTTTCCCGTTAAAATCGGGATATTGTCTCGGTTTGATACGCCCAAGCAAATGAAAGCGACCCTGGCCGGTGTGGCAAGCGGTGAAATTGACATTGTCGTGGGTACGCATCGTTTGTTATCCAAAGATGTCATTTTTAAGGACTTAGGATTGCTACTGGTTGATGAAGAGCAACGCTTTGGCGTTAAACACAAAGAACGAATTAAGCAAATGCGCGCGTCAGTGGATGTCTTGACTTTGACGGCAACGCCCATCCCACGAACCTTGAACATGTCGATGATTGGAGTTCGCGATCTATCCGTCATTGAGACGCCACCTGCGAACCGTTATCCCATTCAAACGTATGTGATGGAGGCTAATCCGGTTGCCGTTCAAGATGGCATCAACCGGGAACTTGCCCGCGGTGGCCAAGTGTTTTATCTGCATAACCGCATTGACGATATTGAACGCGTGGTCGACAATGTGAAACAACTTGTTCCAGATGCCCGCGTGGCATATATCCATGGCCGAATGACTGAAACGCAACTGGAAAGTGTTCTATACGATTTCATTCGCGGTGAGTACGACGTGTTAGTCACGACTACAATTATTGAAACCGGCGTTGACATTCCCAACGTAAATACTATGTTCATTGAGAACGCTGATCATATGGGATTGTCACAGCTGTATCAATTGCGAGGTCGAATCGGACGCAGCAATCGGGTGGCTTATGCTTACTTTACTTATCAACCCAATAAAGTATTGACCGAAGAAAGTGAAAAGCGGTTGGAAGCAATTCGCGATTTCACTGAATTGGGTTCTGGTTTTAAAATTGCGATGCGTGATCTGTCTATTCGAGGGGCTGGAAACCTGTTAGGTCAGCAGCAGCATGGCTTTATTGACTCGGTCGGGTATGATTTGTACACCCAGATGCTCTCGCAAGCTGTCGCTAAAAAGCGTGGACAATCTGTCCAAGTGCGATCGGATACGGAAATCGAATTGGGCATTGAAGCATATCTTCCCTCTGAGTATATTGCTGACGAACGGCAGAAGATTGAAATATACAAACGAATTCGTGAATTAGACAACGAAGCCCAGTACGTGGAAGTTGATGAGGACTTAATTGATCGCTTTGGCGATTATCCTCAAGCAGTCGCTAATTTGTTGGCAGTGGGTCATTTAAAGATGACTGCCGATGCGGCACTCATCAGTAAGATTGCCCGTACCGATGATGTGATTTTAGTGACTTTGTCTGCAGAAGGTAGTCGAATCTTGTCAGGAGAGGCGATTTTTAAAGCCTTATCCGAAACAAAGTTACGCGCCACAGTAAGTGATAATGCGGGACAATTGGTCGTCAAATTAGTTATTCAGCCTAAAATGACGGAGACACAATGGCTTGCATCATTGAGTGCCTTTGTGACTGCGTTGGCTGAGACGGTCGGTGTTCAAACGGAAACAAGAACTGCTGAAACGGCTTCGACGAACGCAGCCGATTAAGTCTTGGCTACAGAATCTTGGAGTAAAGGAGTCCGCATGAAGATACATCCACAAGCCAAAGCAACGGATAAGCCTACCCAAACAGCTCGTCGGGGGTTAGTCAATGGGGCTTTGTTATTGTCGTTAGCGGCGCTTATTGCTAAGGTTCTTAGTGCCGTGTACCGGATTCCGCTGCAAAATTTAGTCGGGAATACGGGTTTCTACGTTTATCAGCAAGTCTATCCATTGTATGGGATTGCAATGACCTTCGCCTTGAGTGGCCTGCCAGTATTTATTTCAAAATTAATCGCTGAGGTGACAGATCCATGGCGCCAACGGTTAGTTGCTCGCCGAATCTTTGTTATTTTAGCTGGCTTTGGCTTATGCTTGTTCATCGGTTTGTTTGTGGGGAGTCATGGCATTGCAGCGGCGATGGGTGACACTGGTTTAACACCACTGATTCAGGTAGTTGCTGGCATGGCGTTATTTTTGCCATTCTTAGCTGTTGGCCGCGGTTTGGCGCAAGGTCAGTTTAATATGCGGCCCACTGCGATTTCACAAGTATTGGAACAGGTCGTGCGGGTGATGGTCATTATTGTTGTCGCCTGGTTAGCTGCGCACCAGCATTGGAATGTGTATCGGATGGGCGCTTGGGCCATGAGCGGGGCGTTATTCGGAGCTGTTGCCGCCTTAATCGTCTTTGGACAAACTTATCGAAGTCTATTCAGGCCGTTACCAGCAACAAAACCAGTAGCTACAAACGATCATTGGCGAACTTTGATGGGGCGTTTGTGGCAAGAAGGTGGTACCATCTGTTTATTTGCGGCGGTTGTTATCCTATTGCAACTCGTTGATTCATTTACGGTGAAGCGTGGTTTAGTTGCTAGTGGGCTTACTGACCCAGCTGCTAAATCGCTCAAAGGCGTTTATGATCGAGCTCAACCGCTAATACAGTTAGGTCTAGTTGTCGCAACCAGTTTTTCGGCAACTTTATTACCAGCGTTAAGCGTTGCCTGGCGTCAACAGCGTCAACAGGCAATTCAAATGACACTAACCATGTTGATTCATATTAGTCTTGCCCTATCAGCTGCCGCCACAATTGGATTAGTCGTGCTCATGCCACTCATAAATTTAGTTCTCTTTGGCAGTGAGACTGGTAGCTTGGCTTTAGCAATTTATTGTCTCAGTATCATTTTCGCTAGCTTAATCAGTACGTATAATAGTATTTTGCAGAGCATGAATCAGTATCGACTATCGCTAATTGCGTTAACTGCTGGGCTCATTGTTAAAGGCTGTTTTAACTATTGGGCCGTTTACGTGTGGGGAATTAATGGCGCTAGTTGGCTGACGGTGATTAGTTTGGCGGCAATGATGCTAATATTATGGTTGGGTAGTCCAACATCGATGAGAACAGCCTTGACTCATGGTAGTTTTGTCCGCAAATTGGTAGGAACCGTTGGTACAATGGGAGGACTAGCTGGTTTAGCTAGTTGGTTATTCCAGTTGTGGCTGCCACTAACGCGTGGGTCAGCTATCTTGATGGTTGCGATTTGTGTGGTTATTGGGATGAGCGTCTTTGTTGGATTAGCGTTATGGGGACAATTGTTTTCGATGCGAGAGTGGTTAACCTTGCCGGGTGGAAGGCGATTGTTAAAACTAACAAAGCGAAATTAAGTCAGAATTTGACGAGGTGAAAGATGCGATTAGATAAGTTTTTGAAATTATCACGAGTGATTAAACGGCGCACGGTGGCAAAGGAAATTGCTGACCAAGGCCGAATTACGATTAATGGAAATAAAGCGAAGTCATCCAGTAATGTCAATGTGAATGATAAATTAGTCATTTCATTTGGTAATAAAACACTGACCATTCAAGTTTTAAATCTGATGGAAATTGTTAAAAAAGATGATGCTGATAAGATGTATAAAGTCATCAATGAAGCGTATGCTCGAGATTTTAACGCTGAATTATAATTACAATTTTAATTGCATGACGAAAGTACGTTCCCCTAAAAATGCCCTAAAACGTTGAGGTGTAATGGTTTTGTCATTTACATCTATTTTAGCCGTTGTTATACTCTAGTTAATAAGTTGATTGAATACAATCGAAGTTGACCATTAATGGTGGGGCATGACATGCAAGATAAACAGACGGTTCATCAGTTGAATAACGATTATGTACAGCGTTTACGCGCTAGTGAAGTGGCTCATCATGCCCAAAAGCTGGCTTTGAGTAAACAACGTCGTGGTCGAGCTGTTCGAATTTTAATTGGTTTTGCCGTCGCACTAGTCTTATGTGTATGGGCCTACGGAAAAAATTTAGCTAGTCTTCATCAAATTAATCAGCAAACTGAGGTTGCTCAAAAGCAATTGAGTACCGCAAAAGCTGAACATGGTCAACTGAACCAAAAGGTGAAACAGCTGCATAATGATGACTATTTAACGCAATTGATTCGGTCGAAATACTTATATTCGAAGAATGGTGAGATTGTCTACAACCTACCAAGTAATTCGAAATAAAATTAACTGAAAACGGGCAAACCAACAGCCGCAGTGACTATCTGCGACTGTTTTATGTTAAAATAATTTTAATTTTACCGGTAGGTTTAGGTGCTCAGGAGGGCTATTTTTTCTATGGCAGTGGAAGTTGGTAGTAAGGTGACAGGGAAAGTGACGGGAATTACTAATTTTGGTGCATTTGTCGATTTAGGCGATCATCAAAGTGGACTCGTTCACATTAGTCAGGTCTCAAATAATTATGTCAAAGATATTCACGATGTCTTGAGTGTTGGTGACGAGGTTAGCGTCAAGGTCATATCCGTGGACAAGGGGAAGATTGCCTTGTCCATGAAAGCACTCGAGACACAATCGTCTAATACTGAGTCGCACCATGACCGTCCACATACCTCAGCACCTAAGCGAGTAAATAACGCCAACGTACATAGCAGTCGCGGGCGTAAGTCACAACCGATTGACAGCAGCTTTGATGGAATGATGGCGAGCTTTTTAAAGGATAGCGAGCAGCGCTTGGCAACTTTAAAGCACAACACTGAAGGTAAGCGAGGCGGCCGCGGTGGGCGACGTAGCTAGGTCAATAGCAGTGTATTGAAGCGTTGCGGTTTTTAAAACCGTGATGCTTTTTTTCTAAAGGCAGGCTTAAGGAGGAAAACGATATCGACAAAGTGATGCGGTTGTTTTTGCAAGCTAATCGGACACATCATCTGTGGCAGCCAGAAGATACGATTGTATTAGCAGTGTCCACTGGCGTTGATTCGATGGCCTTATTGACATTATTTAGACAGCTACCAAAAGCACAGCGACCACGGTTGGTGGTGGCACACGTCAATCATCAGTTACGGGCCCAAAGTGACCAGGAAGAAAATTACCTCCGTCAGTATTTAGCTAGCAGCGATATTAAATTAGTTGTCAAGCATTGGCCACAACGCGAACATCCTAAGTCCGGCTTAGAGGCAGCTGCGCGTCAGGTGCGCTATAATTTTTTCCGAACGGTCATGACCCAGTATCAAGCCAATGTGTTGGCGACGGCACATCAACAAGATGAGCAAGTCGAAACGGCGCTCATGGCGATGATCGAAGGCCGATCGTTCACGAGTAATTTAGCGATTGAGTGGCGACGCCCTTTTGCGAATGGGCATTTAATTCGTCCCTTGCTAGGTGTATCTAAGACGATGCTGCGGGATTTTGTGAGACGCCAGCAGATTATGAGTTTTGAAGATACAACAAATCAAGAGCTGACGGCGACCCGTAACCGAGTTCGCCAACAGCTCATTCCACTCATCAAGCAAGAAAATCCCCGATTTGTCGCAGACTTTAGTCAGTCGATTGTGGATCAGCAGCAAGTGACGTTTTATCTGCGCGGTCAGGCCCAAACAATTTTGGCGGAAATTGGCGGCCAGGTGACTAAAGTTGTCCAGCATGAGTTACCAACAAGCTTTTTACTGAAACAAGATTTTTTACGTCAACAAGGACCAATTAATATTGCCGCTGGTGCTTGGCAAAATGCCGCTCGTGGATTGACTAGTGGTCCGCCACAGACCCATTTCAACTTAGATAAAAATTGGCAACTCGTCCGTCGCTATGACAATTATTTCTTTCAAAGGCGAACGCAAACGCCTGAGAAAATTGAGTTGTCGCTTCAATTTGAAAATAAAACTATGGTAACATTGAACAAACGACACCCCTTAAGCAATGGGGGCTGGCTAGATGCTTGTGATGCTCAACAAGTTGTGACGATGCAACCACAGCGTCACAGCGTTCACGTTCGCGTTAAGGCATCTGAGTGGCCATTGGTCGTACGGTTGGCAAAAAAAACTGATCTGCTTACCTTGCATGGTGGGCATCATCAGCAAGTGCGCCGAATTTTGATCGATCAAAAGGTACCTGTTGAACAACGTCAAGCACAACTCATCGTAACGACCAACACTGGTCGTCCGTTGTGGCTAGTTGGTCGAAAAGTAGCAGTGGGTAACGATGGCGCACTAATTGAATTGTCGATAAAACTAGACGGGGAGTAGCGAATGAATAACGATATTGAAAGAACGCTCTATAGTGTTGAAGACATTAAGGAAGCAGCTCACCGACTGGGGCAGCAGCTCACTGAGGATTATCAGGACAAACGGCCGATTTTAATTTCGGTACTTAAGGGTGCGATCTTATGGACGGTTGATGTGATGCGCGAGATGGACATTATGGCCGAAGTGGACTTTATTGATGTCTCCAGTTATCACGGTGGCGTTGCTTCAGCTGGCGAGATTCAATTGGTCCACGATCTTAGCGCTGATGTAGCTGGACGTAATGTCATTATTATGGAAGATATTATCGATACTGGACGTACCCTACAATTCTTGATCGATCTGTTGAAACAGCGACAGGCTAAGGACATCAAGGTCTGTACGTTACTTGATAAGCCTGAGGGTCGAGTGGTCGCGGCTAAAGCCGACTATGTGGGTTTCAAATTGCCGAAAGAATTCGTGGTTGGTTATGGACTTGATTACAAAGAGTTCTATCGTAATTTGCCATATGTGGGTGTTTTAAAACCATCCGTATATGAAGGTGACCGTCCTGAGTGAAAAATCTGTGCCTAATAAAATTGACCGAAAAAGGCGTGATTTTTATTTGGTCAAGATAGGTCAATTGTGATATAGTATGTTTCATCAACAGGGATTAACCCTGATCAGGCCATTGATCATGGTCTGAATAACGTCTATGCCGTCAGGAGGCAATGCATGAATACACGCCGAAATGGGCCGGTTCGGAATAGTTTGTTTTGGATCGTGATCTTCTTGTCATTTATGGGAATTTTATATTTCTTTTTTGGCAATAACTCCGGATCTCAAACCCAGAACATTCGTTCCAGCGAATTTGTCCGTCAATTAAAGCAAAACAAGGTTAAAAACTTTCAGGTACAACCGGCTGGTGGAGTTTATAAAATCACCGGTGAGTATCGAAAGGCACAAAAAGTTTCTGGTTCTGGTAGTACCGGCCTTGGGATTGGTAGTAGTCAAACGACAACTGCTAAGAACTTTACCAGTTCTATTTTGGAGAATAATGCTAGCGTCCAACAGGTGACTGATGCGGCGTCTAAACATAATGTCAAGATGGATACTAAGCCGGAAGAATCCAGCGGTTTTTGGATTAATTTAATTAGCTTAATTTTGCCTGTCATCTTGATTGGTTTCTTCTTCTACATGATGATGGGGCAGGCTGGTCAAGGCGGTGCAGGTGGCCGTGGTGGTGTGGCAAGCTTTGGGAAATCTAAAGCTAAGCCTGCTGATCCGAAGAGTAATACAATTCGGTTCAGCGATGTTGCCGGTGAAGAAGAGGAAAAGCAAGAACTAGTCGAAGTGGTCGAGTTCTTGAAAGATCCGCATAAATTTACGACATTAGGTGCTCACATTCCAGCCGGCGTCTTACTTGAGGGCCCGCCAGGTACAGGGAAAACGTTGCTGGCCAAGGCTGTTGCCGGTGAAGCTGGCGTACCGTTCTTCTCCATGTCTGGTTCTGACTTCGTGGAAATGTTTGTTGGGGTCGGGGCTAGCCGAGTTCGTGATTTATTTGACCAAGCCAAAAAGAGTGCTCCTTCGATTATCTTCATTGACGAAATCGATGCAGTTGGTCGTCAACGGGGAACTGGCATGGGTGGCGGCCATGATGAACGCGAGCAAACGTTGAACCAGTTGTTAGTTGAAATGGATGGGTTTACGGGTAATGAAGGGGTCATTGTCATGGCCGCTACGAACCGGTCTGATGTGTTGGACCCTGCGTTATTGCGGCCAGGTCGTTTTGACCGCAAGATCTTAGTGGGTCGTCCTGACGTTAAGGGCCGTGAAGCAATTTTGAAAGTACATTCCAAGGGCAAGCCATTAGCTGCTAATGTGGATTTAAAAGAAATTGCGAAACAGACGCCTGGTTTTGTAGGTGCCGACTTGGCAAACCTATTGAATGAAGCTGCATTGTTGGCCGCTCGTCGCGGTAAGACGCAAATTGATGCAGCCGATTTAGATGAGGCCGAAGATCGCGTCATCGCTGGTCCAGCTAAGCACGATCGGGTTATCTCAGATCAAGAGCGTCGAACGGTGGCATTCCATGAAGCTGGCCATACGATTGTGGGCTTGGTCTTAAATGATGCGCGAGTCGTGCACAAAGTTACGATTGTCCCACGTGGTCGTGCAGGCGGTTACGCAATCATGTTGCCACGTGAAGACCAGATGTTAATGAGTAAAAAAGATGCACAAGAGCAGATCGCCGGGTTGATGGGTGGTCGTGCTGCTGAAGCGATTATCTTTAACTCTGAGTCATCCGGTGCATCTAATGACTTTGAACAAGCAACCGGCATTGCTCGGGCAATGGTTACCCAGTATGGGATGAGTGATAAGCTGGGGATGGTTACGTTAGAGAGTGATGGGCAACCGTTCTTAGGTGCTCAATACGGCCAACAACCCCCTTATTCACAAGAGACCGCTGCGTTGATTGATGAAGAAGTTCGTCGGTTAACGAGCGAGGGTTACCAAGAAGCCCGTGACATTATTCAGAGTCACCGTGAACAGCATAAATTGATTGCCGAAGCGCTTTTGAAATATGAAACGTTGGATGAGAAGCAGATTCTAAGTTTGTTTAAGACGGGTAAGATGCCAGAAGCTCAGCCAACCAATGCTGATGCGCAAGCAGCAACCTTTGAACAAGCTAAGAGTGCGCTCGAACAGCGTGAGGCGCAACGTGCTGCAGCACATGATGATGCGCTCAGTGCATCTACCAGTGATTCTACAGCGACAAGCGCACCACAATCGGCGACGAGTCAACCAGAATCTGCTAGTGAGGCACCTACATCATCGGCACAATCAGATTCAGATTCACATTCAAACGAATAATTTAAGTTGGTTACGCGGAAAGTATCTCGTCAAGTTTGACGAGATACTTTTTTGTCTCCCCATCCCAACCTGAGTTCACGCGTAACTGACTTTTTTTATGGAGTGCGGTATACTTGCTTTCAGAAATTTTGGGTTACGCCATCAGTGAGTGATGGATAGTTAACGAGGGAGTTTGAAATGAACGATTATTTAGTAAAAAGCATAATTGATGGCGGTAATTTTCGCGCTTATGCCGTGAGAAGTACAGGAGTGGTTGCGGAAGCGCAGCGGCGCCACGATACGTGGAGTGCGTCTTCGGCAGCGTTAGGACGGACGTTAACGGCATCACTATTACTCGGTACTTCTTTATTGAAAGGGCAAGAAACAATGACCGTCAAAGTAGCTGGCGACGGTCCAGCTAAAGGAATTGTGGTCGATGCAGATGCCAATGGTATTGTTAAGGGGTACATCATCGATCCACACGTTCATCTGCCCCTTAATGAGGCTGGACACATCGATGTTGGCGGCGCAGTGGGTCACAATGGGTTTTTATCGGTTACAAAAAATTTAGGTTTGGATCAACCCTACACGGGGCAGGTCGGTCTAGTAAGTGGGGAAATCGGGGATGATTTCACTTACTATTTGGCTCAGTCGGAACAAATCCCGTCAGCAGTTGGGGTATCGGTGTTTGTAGAAAACGACAATACGATTGGTGTGGCTGGCGGTTTTATGATCCAGGTTTTGCCAGGGGCTGACGATCAGGCGATTAGTCAACTGGAACAATCTTTAAAAGACATGCCGTTAGTTTCGCAATTGCTACGCGATGGGAAGACACCAGAAGACATCTTGACTGACTTGTTTGGTGAGTCGCGGGTAAATATTTTGGAAAAAGTCCCCGTGGCTTTTCAGTGTGATTGTTCGAAGGCCCGTTTTGCCACCGATTTAAGTAGTTTGCCTGCTCATGAATTGCAAGCAATGATTGATGAGGATCATGGTGCCGAAGCGGTTTGCCGTTTTTGTGGCAACCGGTATAAGTTCAGTGAAGCAGACTTGGCCGCAATTATTACCGAACAGCAGGCATAAAATTTGGAGGTGCAAAGATGAAGTGGCAAATTGGTTCAGTGGAGATTCCTAACCAGATTGTAGTTGCACCGATGGCTGGAGTGACTAATCAAGCTTTTCGCGTTATCTGTAAGGAATTTGGGGCCGGCTTGGTTGTCTGCGAAATGATCTCAGACCGCGGTATTATGTATCAAAATAAAAAAACGCTATCGATGATGAGTGTTTCGAAAGCTGAGCATCCAATGAGTATTCAAATTTTCGGCGGGACGAAAGAAACCCTAGTTCAAGCGGCCCAGTATGTAGATCAACAAACTGAGGCGGATATTATCGATATTAATATGGGCTGCCCTGTTAACAAGGTGGTTAAAACGGAGGCCGGTGCTCGGTGGTTGTTAGACCCCAATAAAGTCTATGAAATGGTTTCTTATGTGACAGATGCGGTCAAGAAGCCAGTGACCGTCAAGATGCGTACTGGCTGGGATCCCGACCATCTTTACGCAGTGGAAAATGCTTTAGCGGCCGAACGCGGCGGTGCTTGCGCATTGGCCATGCATGGGCGAACACGTCATCAATTTTACGAGGGCCACTCTGATTGGCACATCTTGCATGAAGTGGCTAAGCAGATTCATATTCCATTTATGGGAAACGGTGATATACAAACACCGGCAGACGCCAAGAAAATGATTGAAGAAGTTGGTGCGGATGCCGCAATGGTGGGTCGTGCCGCAGAAGGTAACCCATGGGTATTGGGCCAGATGGCGCATTACTTGTCAACAGGGGAGTTGTTGCCAGAGCCAACTGCAGATAAAAAGATTGCCATCGCTAAGGAACATTTGCAGCGGTTAGTGGATTTAAAAGGTGATCACGTTGGTTCACGTGAGTTTCGGGGCCAGGCCGGCTACTACTTGAAAGGAATAGCTCACTCTGCGCGGACAAAAGTCGCCTTGAATAACGCAGAAACATCAGCTGAAATGATTGAACTATTTGATCGGTTCATGACGCAATTAGCTGCCCGCCAAGCACGGGAAACTTCGGAAAGTGTTCGGCAAGGCTAACTTTTAGTGTAAAATGGTGGCAGTGTTAATTTGACAGAAGTGAGGGATTAATGTGGCAAAACAAGATACAGAAATGAATGATCAAATGCGCGTGCGCCGCGAAAAATTGCAAGAATTGCGCGATCAAGGGATTGAACCCTTTGGCCATCGATTTGACCGGACACATTTGGCTGCGCAATTGCATGAGCAGTTTGGTGACGAAGACAAGGAAACTTTGGCCAATGAAGACCATATTGTAACAATTGCTGGACGGATGGTCTCCAAACGTGGTAAGGGGAAAGTTGGCTTTGCCGATTTAAAGGATCGTAGCGGGCGCATTCAAATTTATGTTCGCAAAGATGTCATTGGTGAAGAGATGTACCACGTATTTAAACGGGCGGATATCGGTGACTTTATTGGCATTAAAGGTGATGTCATTAAGACCGATATGGGCGAGTTAACTGTACGTGCGCAAGCATTAACTTTCTTAAGTAAAGCGTTGCGGCCACTCCCTGATAAATTTCATGGTTTAACGAATCAAGAACAAATTTATCGGCAACGTTACCTTGACTTGATCGCTAATGATGATAGTTTTGATCGATTCAAGAAGCGTACAAAAATCATTTCGGCTATTCGTCATTACCTAGATGGTTTGGATTTCCAAGAAGTTGAAACGCCGGTATTGCATAACATTGCTGGTGGGGCGGCGGCACGGCCGTTTATCACTCATCATAATGCGTTAAATATTGAACTTTACTTACGAATCGCCTTAGAACTCCATTTAAAACGTTTGATTGTTGGTGGGATGGAACGGGTTTATGAAATTGGCCGTGTATTCCGCAACGAAGGCATTGATACCAAACATAATCCTGAGTTTACGATGTTAGAGTCTTATGTTGCCTACTGGGATTTCCACGATGTGATGGATGAAACTGAGGGAATCTTTAAGGCCGCTGCTAAAGCAGTGACTACAGATGCCATTGTGAGCTATCAAGGCACGACGATTGATCTTGCCAAACCGTTCAAACGGGTTCACATGGTTGATGCCATCAAGGCTGAAACAGGTATTGATTTTTGGCAGCCAATGGATCTTGAACAGGCACAACAATTAGCAACAGAAAACGGCATTCATTATGAACCGTTTTGGACAGTGGGTCATATTATTAATCAGTTCTTTGAAGATAAGGTTCAAGATACGCTGGTTCAGCCTACATTTATCTATGGTCATCCGGTTGAAATTTCACCACTGGCTAAAAAGAATCCAGATGATCCGCGTTTCACAGACCGGTTCGAACTTTATATTATGGGCAATGAATTCGCCAATGCCTTTACAGAACTAAATGATCCGATTGATCAGCGTGAGCGTTTTGAAGCCCAAGCGAAGGAACACGATGCCGGTGATGATGAAGCTCAATTGATTGATGAAGATTTTGTTGAAGCGTTGGAATACGGTATGCCTCCAACTGGCGGCTTAGGAATCGGTGTTGATCGACTAGTCATGCTATTGACTGATGCCCCGTCGATTCGCGACGTCTTATTATTCCCAACGATGCGCGCAGAAGATAATCTCGACCAAGAAGATTAATGCAGCATCTTAAAGACACGTTGAGGCGTGTCTTTTTTTGCGTTTCCGCTGCTTTTAGCAATATCCATTATGGAAAAAACGGGTACAGTTATACGGGAAACAATAAGGAATTGGCTGGCATTAATGGAAAACATTAAAAACAAATGATATTGTAACAAAATGATTGACCCGTGGATTCAGGACTGGTATTCTAATAAACGTCGTCAAAAAGGAAATAAACATTTTTCCTTCCTAGCGGCAAATATACCAATTCAAAACATCTTGAAAATAATTTATTGAAAGTTGTTGACAGAGTAGTGAGGAACTGGTATTCTAATTAAGTTGTCTGATACAGACCAATTTGGTAGCAGACAGGTAGATCTTTGAAAACTGAACAACGTTTCGACGAATCAAATGTGTAGGGTCTTTGAACTTCGGTTCAAAGCAATACACATTGTGAAGTCAATTCACTTTATAACCAAGTAACAAAAAC